>NZ_JADKPR010000001.1 GCF_015351475.1 Flavobacterium sp. HJJ
TAAATTTAATATAAATAATTTAATAATTAACTGCTTTTTGCAGACATTTCTAATGGATTTTGAAGTTTCATTTTTAATAATTTCATATCATCACTTACTTTTCTATCCAATACTTTTGCGTAATGCTGTGTTGTTCTCAAGTTTTTGTGTCCTAACATTTTGCTCACGCTTTCAATTGGAACTCCATTAGTCAATGTTACGGTTGTTGCAAAAGTATGTCGCGCAATATGGAAAGTCAACTCTTTATCAATTTTACAGATACCAGCAATTTCTTTTAAATATGCATTAATTTTTTGATTTGACAGGATAGGTAGTAATTTTTCATTAGAAATACATTGTGAATGGTTTTCATACTTATCAATTATCATTTGCGTAACAGGTAAAATTGGAATCTTTGAAGCACTTTCTGTTTTCTGACGATGGGTAAAAATCCATTTCTCTCCATCAATTCCAAGACTTATATGAGACTTTGTCAAATTTTTGACATCAATATATGCCAAGCCAGTAAAACAGCTAAAAAGGAAAATATCACGCACAAGTGAAAGTCTATCATTTTCTAAATCTTTTTCAATAATATCTTGGACTTCTTTCTCTGTTAAATAAACCCGTTCAACTTCTTTTACTTTTGCCTTATAGTTTGCAAATGGGTTTTTCTCTAACCAATCATTTGCTAAACAAATCTTAACTATTTTACTGAAATTCTTAATATACTTTACAGCTGTATTATTTGAACAATTTCTAACACTTCTTAAATAAAATTCATAGTCAGTAATAAATGCGTGATTAATTTTTGAAATATCAATATCCGAAACATTGAATTTCCATTCCAAAAATTCAATAGTATGTTTTAAAGATGTGGTATATCTCTCTAATGTTCCGTGAGCATATTCTTTACCGACTAACTCTTTAATTTTATTGTTGTGGTCTTGAAATATAGGAACAAGCATTCTTATTCTTTCATCAACTCCGAGTATTTTGTTCTTTAAACTTTCTGCTGTTACAGGTATTTTTTTATGAATTAATTCCATTTCAGCATCAACAATTTGAATTTTAAGCATATTGAGATGACTATTTATTGAACGGGCTTCCTCTGAGTTGCCCTTCATTTTACCTGCCTCTGTTGACCATTTAGATATTTCTACAAAACGATTAGTGCTTAATTCAATTCGTTTGCCGTTGATTGTAATTCTGCTGTAAATAGGCACAAGTCCGTTAGTGCTGGCTTTAGCTTTCTTCGCATAAAAGAGAATAGATACTTTTGTTTTCATCGTGGTAACCTTTTTTAGTTGTTATTAATTTAACTTCAATCGGACTAATCCACAAGATGTACAATGATTGAACTGGTTGTTCAATTGCTGTGAACCCTTGCAGATTCTAGTCTAAGAGAAAAATCGGTTACCCAAGATTTGGATTTTTTTAGGGTAACCGATTTTATCCCTTTAGGTTCACGTATGAATGAATAATTTGACTATTGATAAAAGGAAAAAACCCTTAAAATCATACGATTTTAAGGGTTTTAATTCAATTTGTATTCTCTACTGGCGGAGAAAGAGGGATTCGAACCCCCGGACCTGTTACAGTCAACAGTTTTCAAGACTGCCGCATTCGACCGCTCTGCCATTTCTCCAGTATGTTGCCATCAATTCCTGATTGCGAGTGCAAATATAAGGAGTTTTTCTAGATGACAAAACATTTTTATGTAAAAAAACTACTGTTTTTTTTACACCTTTTTTAAGTACTTTATTTTATGACAGTTAATTGGTTTGTTCTTTTTTTTAAAGACTACTAATACTTTACATATTCAGTAATTTCTAAGCCATATCCAATCATTCCTACTCTTTTACTTTGTTCAGTATTCGACACCAAACGGATTTTAGAAATATCAATATCATGCAGTATCTGAGCTCCAATACCATAATCTTTCGTATCAATAACAACTTTCGGAGCTTTCATAGTACCGTCAGCCTGAAGTGCTTTCAATTCAGTAATGCGGTTCAGTAAATTTACAGCCGACATATCCTGATTGATAAATACTACAGCGCCTTTACCATTGTCATTAATAATTTTAAACATATCATCCAGCTGCTGATCAACATTATTGGTCAGTGTCCCTAATAAGTCGTTATTAACCTGCGATGAATGTATTCTGGTCAATATAGCCTCGCCAAGATTCCATGTCCCTTTAGTCAATGCAATATGAATCTGCTTGTTTGTAATCTGCTCGTAGGCTCTCAGGCGGAAAGTTCCAAAACGGGTATTGATATCAAAATCTTCTTTTTTAATAATCAGGCTGTCGTGCTGCATTCTATAAGCAACTAATGCTTCTATAGAAACTAATTTTAGATTGAACTTTTTCGCCACTTCAGCTAATTGAGGCAGACGGGCCATAGAACCGTCTTCATTCATTATTTCTACAATCACTCCGGCCGGCTTAAATCCTGCCAATCGTGCAAAATCAATTGCTGCTTCTGTATGGCCTGTTCTTCTCAAAACGCCGCCCTGTTTAGCAATCAATGGAAAAATATGCCCTGGACGTGCCAGATCATGCAGCTTAGTAGCAGGATCAACTAATGAAAGTACCGTTTTGGCCCTATCGGCAGCTGATATACCGGTTGTCACTCCTTTACCTCTCAAATCTACCGAAACGGTAAAAGCAGTTTCCATAGGATCGGTATTATTACTTACCATAACATTAAGCCCTAATTCCTTGCAACGGCTTTCTGTTAATGGAGCACATATCAAACCACGGCCGTGTGTAGCCATAAAGTTGATCATTTCAGGAGTTACTTTATCAGCAGCGGCTAGAAAATCACCCTCATTTTCGCGGTCTTCATCATCAACAACAATAATTACTTTACCCTGACGGATGTCTTCGATGGCTTCTTCTATAGTGTTGAGCTGTATTTTTGTAGCAGACATTTATTCTTTATTTTGAGATGGAATTATTTTTTGAAAAACTTTTTGAAAAACTTTTTGAATTGGCGTAAATATGACATCTAAATTGATTAAGCCAATATCATTTGTTGCTCGATAGGTCAGTAAAACGGCCAATGGTGTCAGGATCATAGAAGACATCCAAGAACCAAAGAAAGGAGCTAAGCCGTCTTCCTGCGAAATTCTTTTACCAAAAGTATTGATAAAGTGAAAAGATATGAAAATTAATACCGCAAATACGATTGGTAAACCAACACCGCCTTTTCTGATAATGGCACCCAGCGGAGCTCCTATAAAAAACATTAGGAAACAGGCGTATACAATCACAAACTTGTCGTATAATGACAAAATATGACTGTTTATTTTTTTCTTTTTAAGATCAAGTTCAGTTTTAGCAGCATCAATATTATACATCATGCTCTGAACATTACTATTGGCTGATGCTAAAATCTCTCCTTTTTTCTTATTGTCAAAAAGAGATAACAGATTTTTCTCCAAAGGCTTCTTTTTAGTCACCACCGGAGCATTATTACTGTTTAACGAAGCTACCCTAGTATTACTGTTTTCTGCAAAATTAATAATCTCTGCATCTCTGTTTTTATTCAAAGAATCCAAAGTATACTTCAGATCACTAACATTAAGCATATTGTTTGTATTGGACACCGACTCATCTTTGGTATCCACCTTATTCAGTTTGGATAAATCTATATTAATACGGTATTTTTTAAACGAGCTTTTAGCAAAAGGCAGTTTATCTCTGTCCTCAAATTTTTTAGGCACTATATCCTGATAATAGTTCCCGTTGTTCAAAACCAGCTGGAGAAGATTGGTTTTTTCATTACTTACTAATTCACCGTCAGTGGCACGGATTACCGTTTTACTGCCGTCTCCATTTTGAGATTTTTCATGAATAGTAATCCCCGTCAGATGATTGCCGTTCTGTCCTGATTTTTTATTTACCTTAATATTGTATTTTCCAATATTGCTAAACTGTCCTTCGGTAATAGCCAGCGCCGGTTTCGCCTGTGCAATATTCTTTCGGAAATTGATAAACTTAAATTCGGCATACGGAATCACATTATTTGCAAATAAAAAAGCGATAAAACTCAATATGGCAATAGCAATTACCAAGCTCCTCATTGCTCTCTGCAGTGAAATTCCGGAAGATTTCATTGCCGCAAACTCATAATGCTCCGACAAACTCCCGAAAGACATTATCGAAGCCAATAATATTGAAAGAGGTAGTACCAAAGGTACAATCCGAGGCATCGAAAAAGCTAAAAACTTAATAACCATTATTAAATCTAAATCTTTACCCGCCAATTCCGCTATAAAAAGCCAGACCGTCTGCAGTATGAACACAAAAAAAAGGATAACAAATACCGTAGCAAATGTACCGAGAAATGTTTTTAATAAGTATCTGTCTAAAATCTTCACCTAAATAATCAGTCTAATTTATTGATGTAATAATTGGGATATTTACTTGCGGCAAAGGTAAATTGATTTTTTGGCAATGCTTGATTTGTTTTAAAAGAATTCACAGTCAACGTTGTTTTTGTACCTTTTCTGTCAATTTCGATTATGTTGTAGACATTATTTGTTTTAGAGTCCACTCCTACCAAGATTTCTTTCCTTTGGTCTTTAGCGTTAGTCGGAACCAATTTGATGTACTGAATTTTTTTACCGCCGGCATTCTGAACAATATCCATCGAAAATTTATAGCCTTTATTAAAAAATGTCAGCATTTTTGAAGGGGTAACAGCTGATTCATCTTTGTCATTAAGACCCGAAACCGTAATTTCCTCATCTTCAGGAACAATTGTATAAATCTTTTTACCATCAAAAAGTTTGGTAATTCCCATAAAATTCAGAACATATTGATTTCCCTTCATTACCACCGTTCCCTTACTGTCCTGATTGATATTCTCTTTGGCATTATTCAGGGAATATTTAAAATCAATCGTAATATTGTCATAACTTTTTACTTTGGCAGTAACTTTATCCAGCAAAGCTTTTGCTTTAGCATCCTGAGCCTGAGCTGAAAATCCCATCAAAAAAAACGTCAAAAGTCCCAAAATTGTTTTCATTCCTATTTTATTCTGTAGTGTCATTGTTATGTATTTTGTTGTGCTTAGTATTTTCTAATTATTTAATTCGTCAGTCCGCTATTGCTCCTGCAAGCATGCTGGTTACTTCTCCCAATGTCATTAAGTTTTAAGCTTTATTCACTCTCGCAAAGGCGCTAAGACGCAAAGAAATCAGATCATTACTTTGCGTCTTAGTGCCTTTGCGAGAATTATGCTTAGAAACTCCATCAAGAAATCTTAACTTAATAACTTTGACTTCTCTATCCCTCACGCAGATCCAAGTAACGAGAAATTTGATGCAAAAATAAAAAGCAATAAAGTTAAAAGCATTAAAAAAAAGATAAATTTCTACTATCAGATCTATTTCAAAGTCCAAACTTCAAAAACCCAAGAATCTAAAAATCTAATTCTCATTATTAAAAAACTGATCCAGACTAGCCATATCCTGTATGTTCACGCTTCTGGCTTTACTGCCTTCAAAAGGACCTACAATACCTGCAGCTTCCAATTGATCAATTAACCTGCCGGCCCTATTGTAACCTAATTTCAGTTTTCGCTGTAATAATGAAGCCGATCCCTGCTGTGCATTTACAATCACTTCAGCTGCTTCTCTAAACAGAGTATCTCTTTCTGATATATCCATTTCCAGATTAACACCGCCGTCTTCTCCAACAAATTCAGGAAGTAAATAAGCGGTTGCATACGCTTTTTGAGAACCAACAAAATCTACTATTTTTTCAACTTCCGGAGTATCAACAAAGGCACACTGCACCCTTACTACATCATTCCCGTTTGAATACAATAAATCTCCGCGTCCTATTAACTGATCGGCTCCCTGTGTGTCGAGAATAGTCCGTGAATCAATTTTAGAGGAAACCCTAAACGCAATTCTAGCCGGAAAGTTGGCTTTTATCAGACCTGTAATTACATTCACAGATGGTCTTTGTGTAGCAATAATTAAATGAATACCAATTGCTCTGGCTAACTGCGCCAATCTCGCAATAGGCATTTCGACTTCTTTTCCTGCGGTCATAATCAAATCGGCAAACTCATCGACTACCAAAACGATATAAGGCAGAAAGCGATGTCCGTTTTCAGGATTTAATTTTCGGGACTTGAATTTTTCATTGTATTCTTTTATGTTTCGAACCATCGCATCTTTCAGCAGATTGTAACGGTTATCCATTTCCACACAAAGCGAATTCAAAGTATTGACCACTTTTGCATTATCAGTGATAATTGCATCATCAGTATCCGGAAGTTTGGCCAGATAATGTCTTTCGATTTTATTAAAAAGTGTCAGCTCGACTTTCTTAGGGTCAACCATAACAAATTTAATCTCGGCAGGATGTTTTTTATAAAGCAGCGAAGTAATTACTGCATTCAGTCCAACCGATTTTCCCTGTCCTGTAGCACCCGCCATCAATAAGTGAGGCATTTTCGCCAGATCAACTACAAAAGTTTCATTCGAAATGGTTTTACCCAAAGCAATAGGCAGTTCCATTTCTGCTTCCTGAAATTTGGCAGAGCCAATCACACTTTTCATAGAAACCATTGTCGGATTCTTGTTTGGAACCTCAATACCAATAGTCCCTTTTCCAGGAATCGGAGCGATAATACGGATTCCCAATGCCGAAAGTGACAGGGCAATATCGTCTTCCAGACTCTTGATTTTTGAAATACGGATACCGGCTTCAGGAACAATTTCATATAAAGTCACCGATGGACCAACGGTTGCTTTGATTTGCGCAATTTCGATTTTGTAATTGCGGAGCGTTTCTACAATTCTATTTTTATTTTCCTCTAATTCCTCCTGATTGATAGTAATACCGCCCGATGAATACTCTTTTAATAAATCAATAGTCGGGTATTTGTAATTGGACAGATCCAAAGTAGGATCAAACAGCCCAAAATCTGAAACGAGGCGAGATGCCAGATTATCTTCGATAATATCTTCTTCAACCGCTTTTTCTATTACAAAAGCTTCATCTTTTACAGGTTCTTCTTTTGGAGGCAGAATATCCATTGGAAGCGGTTTGAGCGTCGGCTCCAGATTAATTTCAGAAGCACTTGAAATTGTAGGCTTCAAAGCCTCTTTATTAATTTCAAATTGGGAATTAACTGTTTTTAAATGAATGTTATCCAGCAGTTCCTCATCTTCTTCCTCGACAGGTTCTTCTACTGCAAATTCCTCCAGATTATAACTAGGCTCATTGGCTGTAACTGCCATGGCACTTTCAGCCCTGTCTTCGCTGATTTCTTTCTTAGTACTTTCAAAAAACGACTGCACCTTTTCAGGAGACACCTGTATTTTAAAAATCAAATAAATAATCAAACCGAAAATAAGAGCTAATAATGTCCCCGTTTTTCCAATATAATCCTGAATAAACAAATTCAGTTCATATCCGATAGTTCCGCCCAATACAGGCACTGAGGTTGCAAAAAATCCAAATAAAACAGATATAATTATTATGGCAAATAAATCCCAAAACCAGGTTCCCTTCAGTTTTTTGACAGAAAGTCCCAAAACCAAATACATTCCGGTAAGGAAAAATAAGCGTACAAACAGAAAAGAAGCAATACCAAAACCGCGGTAAATAATTAAATCCGCAAGATAGGCTCCGAATTTTCCGAGCCAGTTCTGAACTTCTTCTTTACGGTCTGTCAATTCAGAAACAGCACTTTGATCTATCTGCCCATAAATGAAAAAGGAAACAAACGCAGCCAATAATGCTACTGAAAATAAAACCAGAAGAGCCCCAAAAACAATACGATGCTGTTTGGTTAATTTCCATGACTTTATTCCCTTAGATTCTGATTCACTCTTTTTATCTAAAGTTTCTTTTTTTGTAGATTTTGCCATTCTTGAATTTAATTGAGCCTATAAAAATTTTGGGATATAAATAATAAGACCAACTGCAATTGCTGTTAATGCTGCAAAAAATACGGCTCCAGCTGCAATATCTTTAATAAAACCAATTCTTTCATGATAATTAGGATGAATAAAATCGGCAATTTTTTCAACTGCGGTATTCAATCCTTCTATACTCATTACTAAACCGACAGCCATAGTCTGAAAAAGCCACTCAGTTGTAGAAATATGATAATAAAAACCTGCAATGGTCATAAGGATTCCAATAGAAAACTGAACCATGATGCTGTGCTCGGTAGTTATTAATTTTACGGCACCAAGAAAAGCGTATTTCACGCTTTTCAATCGGCCCGTAAGTAAGGTATTGTCTTTTTGAAATTCCATATAAACTTTTAAAGTACTGCTAAAGCAGCTTCATAATTAGGTTCGTTTGCAATTTCGGCAACTTGCTCTGTGTGTGTTACCACTCCGTTTTCATCAGTAACGATGATTACACGGGAATGTAAACCAGCTAATGGTCCGTCAACAATATCTAAACCATTGTTTTTACCAAAAGTGCCTTCCTGAAAATCAGATAAGTTTACAACATTTTCAAGACCTTCTGCACCGCAAAAACGTTTTTGTGCAAATGGAAGATCTCTTGAAATACACAAAACAGCAGTATTTGCTAAACTGCCGGCACTTTCATTAAATTTTCTAACAGATGTCGCACAAGTTCCAGTATCAATACTTGGAAAAATATTCAAAACTAATTTCTTCCCTGCAAAAGAGCTTAAATCAGCTATTGACAAATCGTTTTTAACCAATTTAAAATCAGCCAGTTTTGAACCAACTTTTGGTAATTCACCTGAAGTGTGTATTGGATTTCCTCCTAATGTTATAGTCGCCATATAATTTATTTTTTTTATGAGGTTCAAAAGTAAGGATTAATATTTGAATCTAAAAGTATTTGTTATTTGAGGAATCGTGTTATCAGCGTTTAAAACGTACAGCCAGCGCTTTTAAATGTAAGCAGAAGTTTACTCATTTGTCATTGAATATTTTAAATAAGAAAGAAATTAAACATAATTGTCACCAGTTTTATAATAAAAACCTATTTAAATCAGAAAATTAGATTTACATTTATAAATAGTAAAAACCTAACACTAAGAATAATAAGCAAACAGATGATGAAATTAGACAGCCCAGCGGGTTCAAACAATTATAATATCAATAATAAAAGAGCATTTGCAGGAATACTAATTTCAAAAGAAACCATAGAAAAAGTTACTGTCTTTGCCTATGAAATGTGTTTTGGAACAGGACATCATCGGGACTGCAGAACCGGCGGGCAGTATGACCGAAAAGGAGGCGAAAAATTCTGCAATACATTCCAAGGAAAATTAGCCGAAGCTGTTCTTTATAATTATTTAAAATCGGAAGGTCTGGAACTAAAAGAGCCCGATTTTGGCATTTACCCAAAAGGCATTTGGGATGATTCGGATTTAGAGATTCAGGGCAAAAAAATCAATGTAAAATCGGCTGCTTCTCAGTCTAATTTACTGCTGCTGGAAACAAAGGACTGGAATCATCAGGCGCAGTATATCCCAAACATTCTGCTCAATAATGGTACTTCAGTTTCATATGATTATTTTGTTTTAGTCAGAATTCAGCCTGACATCAAAAAACTTTTTAAAACGGAACGATTGTTTTTAAACAATGAAATAGACCGAAAAACTATTGACAATATACTTTCTGCAAACACCTGGTATTTTGATATTGCAGGTTACAGCACCAATTCCGATATAATTGCAGCAATAAAAAATGAGCATGTTTTACCTCAAAACGCAATACTGAACCAATACACCAAAATGGATGCGGGCAATTATTACATACAAAGCGGTGACATGAAACCCATTAAAAATTTCGTTCAGGAATTGAAAACTATTTAGTCCCTTTTAAAACCTTCAGTATATTTTTTGAAACTGCCTGAATAACGGGCACGCTTACAGAATTTCCTGCTTGTTTATAAACACTTGAATTGGCAATTTTTTCCGGTATTTTGAACGTATCCGGAAAACCTTGAAAGCGAAGACATTCTCGTGGAGTTAGTTTTCTGAAACCGAATTCTGTTTTAATAAGCGGTACGTTATGCCCTCCGGTTCCCATATTTGCTGTCAAAGTCGGACAGACATTCGATTTGTTTTCCCTCACATACTGGCGTCTGAACTGATAAACAGTATCTTCAGACTTCATGGTATCTTTGAGCATATTAAACATATATTTATCTGCTCCATAATAGAAATTGTCGTCAACTTTTTCTTTACTGATAACATCTTTTATGGTCTTTGTAAGTTCCTCTTTCTCTGGAAATGCAAAAGTATTTTCGGCATCAGGATATTCATCTTTATCAAATGCAACCATAAATATCCGCTCTCTGTTATGAGGAATATTTCCATAATCTTTGGTATTCAAAACCTTGGCCTGAAAGGAATAATTTCTGTCTCTTAAGGACTGCTCGATGACTTTCATAGTTTTGCCGTGATCATGAGTATAAAGGTTTTTGACATTTTCCAAAAACACCACTTTAGGCCTCATGGTATCCACAAAATCCAGTATTCGGAAAAAGTGGTTACCTCTATTGTCATCAAATCCTTTTCTATAGCCGGCTACCGAAAATGGCTGACAGGGAAAACCAGCGGTGAGTATATCTATTTTTGGAATAGCATCAATATCTAACTGCAGAACATCGCCTTCAATGAGCTGGTGCGGAAAATTATTTCTGTAAGTGATACAGGCGTTTTTATCAAATTCATTGGCCCATTTTATATCAAATCCTGATTTTTTAAAACCAAGACATATTCCGCCAATACCAGCATATAAACTGCCAACAGTAAATTTATCACTCATTACATTCAATTTTGTCGCTAATTTTTGTCTGCAAAATTACATTTTCGGAAACAAATATACATCTTGAAAGGCGTATTTAAAAAAATAAAAACAAATACTGTCCTAATTGAACAAAACGAAATATTACAGATGAAACCAGCGAAATCAATGCGGAGAACATTAAAAATTAAAAATGCACTGATTCCTGACAGCTTATTTTTTAGGAGCTTTATCCAGCTGTACGCTTGTATCTTTTTATCCCGAAAAAAATCGGGATAAAAAGGATACCGCTTCCATCTGGGCTCATTGATTTCAAAAATAAACAGCAGCATAAAATTGAGAAGTCTTTTGGTCATCTGCAAAAAAACGTCCTATATTTGAAAATATAATCTCAGCTTTTTCATTGACTGCTACGGTCAACATATTTTTGACCCATTTTTCCGTTAAACTCAATATGCATATCAAGAACTTACATAAACTCTACGATGATTTATATAATCAGTCCAGCCAAAAAATTTTAAATGATGATTATGCCGTCGATTTAAATATTGATAATCCTGCAGACAAGAGATTCGGAATAACTTTGGTCATCAGACCAGAAATTGAAACCAAAAATAAGATTCAGGATTTCCTGAACGAATTAAAGAAAACCGAACCAGAACAATATTACTATTCAAACCCAGATTTACATATAACCGCGCTGTCAATTATCTCTTGTTACGAGGAATTTAATTTAGCCGCTATCAATGTTAATGATTATTCTGAAATCATAACAAAAAGTTTAGAATCATTAAGTGAATTTGAAATTGAATTCAAAGGAATAACCGCTTCCGACGCTGCCATTATGATTCAGGGGTATCCAAAAACAGAAACCTTAAATCAAATTAGAGAAAATCTTAGAAACAATTTTGGAAAATCGAGCTTACAAAAAAGCATCGACAGCAGGTATCCACTGACAACAGCACATATAACCGCACTGAGATTCAGACAAAAATTAAACGATACAAGCCAATTTATAAACTGCATAGAAAAATACAGAAATCATGATTTTGGAACTTCAAAAATCAGTACATTAGAGTTAGTCTACAATGACTGGTACCAAAGAGAGAAAATCGTTCAGAAACTGGCTGAATTCAAAATTTAATATTCTTCAACATATAAGTCATATAAGTTTTTAAAAGTTAATATAAGGTAAACTTGTTCTTTTGTCACAGCATTCGCATTTAAAAAAAGCTAAACACGAATTTCACTAATTAACACTAATTCTTATCAAAATTGAAACCAAATTTTACAAGTTTTTACAATTTCGAATATTTTGTGTAATTCAATAGTAATCTTAATTCGTGCAAATTAGTGTAATTCGTGTCAGAAACTTTTAAAAGCGAATGCCGTGCTCTTTTGTTAGTTTTAAATGATTTAACTTAAATGACCTATTGATTTTACTCAATTTTATTCAAATTAAAAACTTATATGTTTAATAACAATAACACATTTTACAAAACAAACAAAAACAGCAATGACTGACAAAATAAAACAAGCCATCACCGATTTTGTAAAAGGAGGCGATAACAGCGACACAAAACTGTTAAACAAAGTCCTGCATAAAGATTTTCGTGTAACCAGTAATCATTTTATGGGAACTCCAGGCGTGACTATAATAGAAAGAGAAAAATATCTGGCAAATGTCAGAGACGGAGTTTTTGGCGGACTGCCTAGAATAATGACAATTGAAAACATTGATGTGAGCGAAACAATTGCTTCGGTTAAACTTCGTTTAGAAAGTGCAGAAAATCATTTTATTTCATACAATACCTTAGTGCTGGATACTGATAATGAATGGAAAATAATAAATAATTTAGCAGTTGTATCGCAAAAAGCAAGACTGTAAAACTGCCCATTTTAATTTCGTACCATTTAATAATACAATCTAAAATCAAGTAATTTACACATCGCATAATGCTTTTGATGCAATTCTTCTACTATTTCAACAACATCATCCAGTTCCTGGCATAAACTAAAGAATGCCTTGTCTAATAAATTACTGTTCATACTTTTATCAGCCACACCATAACCCGAAACAGCGAGCGCGCCAGTAATATCCAGAAAATATTGTGCTTCTTCCTCTTTTAGGTCAAGTACTTTAGTATTGGCAAAATGCAGAATTTTACCTTTCATTTTACCTTCAAAAATTTCGGCAATTTCTTCAAAACTGTAGTAATAATTATTGAGGCAGATCGTATTTCTTCTGCCTTCCATGACCAAATAAATAATTACATAATCCTTGAAATTGTGATCATCATAAAGCAGCGTACCTAAGCTTTCTTCCAGTCCTTCAATAGTATCACAAGTCTTATAGATACTTGCAATACCCTGTTCGAGCGCCAGCTGTTCAAGATTTTTGACTGCGTCAGTAATAGTCATTACCTCAACATCTGGTACACCTTCAAGGCAAAAAATAAATTGGTCATAATCCTCAGAGTTATGTTTGAGCTGCAGATTCAAAATTGGTTCTTTTAATGGTTCTTCAATACAATAATGAAGGTACTAATTATAAATACAAATTACCAAAATTTAAAACTAAACCCGCCTATTTTTATTAATAATTTTGGGAAAAAGTTATACCTGCACATTAAAAATCCTTACTATCTTAGCCCATAAAAAAACATAAATTTACTTATACATGGCTACATTTAGCAAACAGCTTTCCTTTCGCTGGTCTGATTTAGATCCCAATTTTCACCTGCGCCACAGTGCTTATTATGATTTTGGGGCACAGCATCGTGTTGAAATCCTGAATCAGTTGGGACTGACATTAAAAGTGATGCAAAAGGAACACATTGGACCAATCTTATTCAGAGAAGAGTGTGTGTTCCGAAAAGAAATCAATATTTCGGATGAGATCATTATGCAGACCAAAATGGCAAAATTGAAAGCCGATGCTTCGCGCTGGTCTATTGTGCACGAATTGTATAGAGAGGATGTTTTGTGCGCAGTCATTACGGTAGAAGGCGCCTGGATGGACACAAAACTCAGAAAACTGGCCAGTCCGACGCCGCAGATTGTTGTCGAAGCTATGGGCGTTTTTCCTAAAACTGCTGATTTTGTAAATTTATAAGGTAAATTCTTGTATTTTTGGTTTTAGGATAATTGCAAAAAGCTGTTTTTTAGCCCCTATAAAAGTAGAAATCCTTATAAGCCGGGGTTTGACTTATAAGATTACTTCGTCAGTTCGCTATCGCTTGTGTGTAACGGATAGCGGGACGATGTTTCTAAAAATAACAAATCCTTCTGCTCCAAAAAAACAACAATCAAATTTTGAGTTTATGATTAATTTTAAAACCAACGAAATATGTTTACAATTGAACAAATAAAAGAAGCTCATTCTAAAGTAAAAAGCGGTGCTGATTTCCCAAATTACATACAGGATTTAATTATTTTGGGGGTAAAAGGATATGATACTTTTGTAAATGACGGACACGTGCAATATTTTGGCGTTAATAATTACAACGTTACTTCGGATGAAAAATATGATGAAATAGAAGTTGCTTCCTCAGCCAATAAAGAACGTTTCATCGAATTTTTAGCGATGCACCAAGACGGACAGACCGATTATTTAACGTTTTGCAGTCACGCGGGACAATGCGGTATTGCAAAATGGAGAGTGGACATAATCGAAATGACCTGCACTTATTTTGATAAATCAGGCTCTGAAATTATAATTGAAAAAATACCCGTTTAGCTTGCTGGTACACGAATGACGGAACTTAAAAAAATCTCAATGCTTTAAAAAACAAAAAGGTGACCAGTTTTCAGGTCACCTTTTTCAGTATTTATAAATTTAGCCATTAGACTAAGTCGAAGCGGTCCAAATTCATTACTTTGGTCCAGGCGCTCACAAAATCCTGTATAAACTTTTCCTGAGAATCCCCGCTACCATAAACCTCAGCAAGCGCACGAAGCTCAGAATTGGAACCAAATATTAAATCGGCACGCGTTCCTGTCCATTTCAAAGCTCCCGACTTGCGGTCAAAACCTTCGAATACATCTGCTGCATCAGCAGATTTCTTCCAAATATTGCCCAAATCAAGCAGGTTCACGAAGAAATCATTGGTCAATGTTTCCGGACGGGTTGTAAACACTCCATTTTTGGATTGGTCAAAGTTAATATCAAGAACACGAAGACCTCCCAAAAGTACTGTCAATTCAGGCGGGGTTAGTGTCAGCAGCTGTGCTTTGTCAATTAAAAGTTCCTCTGCCAAAAACGTATACTGCGTTTTCAAATAGTTACGGAATCCATCTGCTTCCGGTTCTAAAACCGCAAATGATTCTATGTCTGTCTGATCTTGTGACGCATCAGTTCTTCCATGTGTAAAAGGCACTGTTACACTTTGTCCCGCTTTTTGAATTGCTTTCTCAATTCCGACATTACCTGCCAGAACGATTAAATCGGCTATCGAAACCTGTCTTCCGTCAGATTGGGCAGTGTTGAATTCATTTTTAAGACCTTCAAGTTTTTCCAAAACTTTTGCTAACTGCTCAGGATTGTTTACTTTCCAATCCTTTTGCGGAGCGAGACGAATACGGGCACCATTGGCTCCTCCCCTTTTGTCAGAACCTCGGAACGTTGAAGCCGAAGCCCAGGCTGTGGAAACCAGTTGTGAGACAGACAATCCTAAATCGGCTATTTTCGTTTTTAACAATGTGACGTCATTTTCGTCAATTAATTGGTAGTTACGAGTTGGTATTGGGTCTTGCCAAATAAGTACTTCCGCAGGCACTTCCGGGCCTAGATAACGGGCAATTGGTCCCATATCACGGTGGGTTAATTTAAACCATGCACGGGCAAACGCATCCGCAAACACATCTGGGTTTTCATGAAAACGTCTAGCAATAGGCTCGTAAATAGGATCAAATCTCAAGGCAAGATCGGTCGTAAGCATTGTTGGCGCGTGGCGTAATGCTGGGTTATGCGCATCAGGAACAGAGTCTGCTCCCATTCCGTGTTTAGGCTTCCATTGGTGCGCTCCGGCTGGACTTTTGGATAATTCCCATTCGTAGCCAAATAGATTCCAAAAAAAGTTATTACTCCATTTAGTAGGTGTTGTTGTCCAGGCACCTTCCAGTCCGCTGCTTATCGTATGCTCACCATGTCCCGATCCAAAACTGTTTTTCCATCCAAGCCCCTGCTCTTCAATGATTGCTCCCGCCGGTTCCGGTCCTACATATTCATTTGGGTCTGCCGCACCATGCGTTTTACCAAAAGTATGTCCTCCAGCAATAAGTGCCACGGTTTCCTCATCATTCATTGCCATACGGGCGAAGGTTTCCCGAATATCTTTTGCAGCCGCAACAGGATCAGGATTTCCATTTGGTCCTTCTGGATTTACATAAATTAATCCCATCTGTACTGCTGCCAATGGATTTTCCAGTTCACGCTCACCACTGTAACGTTTATCTCCAAGCCACTCTCCTTCGGAACCCCAGTAAATATCAATATTTGGTTCCCAAACATCGGCACGCCCCCCGCCAAAACCGAAAGTTTTTAAACCCATTGATTCCAGTGCACAATTTCCGGCAAGAATCATCAGGTCTGCCCAAGAAATTTTTTTGCCATACTTCTGTTTAATCGGCCACAACAGCAGGCGCGCTTTATCCAGATTGACATTATCCGGCCAGCTGTTGAGCGGAGCAAAACGCTGTGTTCCTGCTCCGCCTCCGCCACGTCCGTCAGCAATACGGTACGTACCCGCACTGTGCCACGCCATACGGATAAAGAAAGGTCCATAATGACCATAATCAGCCGGCCACCAGTCCTGCGAATCAGTCATTAATGCAAAAAGATCTTTTTTTACAGCAGCCAGATCAAGGCTTTTAAACTCTTCGGCATAATTGAAATCTTCACCCATCGGATTGGAATGCGAAGAGTGCTGACGCAGAACATTTAAATTTAACTGATCAGGCCACCAGTTATGATTTCTTGGTTTTGGAGTGGCATTTTGCTGTGTGCCTGCTCCCGAAAATGGACATTTGCCTTCACCGCTGACCGGATTGACACTTGAGGATTCATGATTTGTATTATTTTCCATAATGTAATGATTTTTAAAAACTTAGACTAATTTACCAAAATTATTTTTATCCTAATTTTTTTTTCTATAGATAAAAATTATAGTTACACTTCAAAATCTTAGTTTAGAATAATTCTGAATTCAGCAGATCTGCTTTTTTATTTGTAACTTCGTTAAGCGTTATATTCATTGATTAAAAATAAAATTAACCATGAAAATTAATTTTAAATCCGTTGACGAATACATTCAGACATTCCCAAAAGACATTCAGGTTCTTCTGGAAAATGTTCGCAACGCCATTACAAAAAATGCGCCGGAAGCCGCTGAAAGCATTTCCTATGGAATGCCTGCCTATAAAATTTATGGAAAGCCCTTGGTCTATTTTGCAGGCTATAAAAACCACATCGGATTTTATGCCACGCCAACGGGACACAAAGAATTTTCTAATGAGCTTTCTAATTACAAACAAGGAAAAGGTTCCGTTCAGTTTCCTGTTGACCATCCCATTCCTTACTGGCTGATTGAACAAATTGTTATTTTTAGGGTGAAAGAGAATGAAGCTCGAAAAGATTCTAAGTTGCTGAAGAGCTAAATTTCTAAGATATTGAGAAAAGACTCTAAGTTACTGAGATGCTAAGTTTCTAAGATTTTTTAAAACTATTTTACTTAACGTCAGTTCTTAATATAATTTTCAAAAAAACTTTTCCCATTTTCTAAAAATCTCCTGGAACTGACAATTACTTAGTATCTTAGCATCTCAGAAACTTAGAAACTAAAAAAATGCACAATGCCAAATCAATCCGACCGTTTATAGGTTCCAAAAACTTTGAAATTTCACGAAGTTTTTATCAGGACTTAGGTTTTAATGAAATTATATTGGCACCTAATTTTTCTTATTTTGAAACCAAGGGAATTGGATTCTATCTGCAGGATGCCTATGTCAAAGACTGGATTGACAATACAATGCTTTTTTTAGAAGTCGATGATGTCAAACAATTTTGGATTAAGCTTTTGGAACTGAATTTAACTGTCAAATATGAAAATGTAAAATTAGTGCCCATTCGAGAAATGCCTTGGGGCAGAGAATGTTTTATTCATGATCCGTCTGGTATTCTTTGGCATATTGGCGAGTTTAATGAATAGAAAATTACCTTTATAAATACTAAAAAAGACAAAATTGAAATGCGATGAGAAAACAATTTGGTGCAAAACCTAAAAAATCTGATATTGAAAAATATGCTGAGTCAAAGTACTGGAATGGAAAAATCTTCGAAAATTTAGAAATTACCAAAATGAATATCAGCATTCAGACGCTGCCCAAATTATTATACAAACAATTTTGTAAAAAAGAAAGCAGAGAACCTCAGAATGCTCTACCCATTGTCCCATTTAATAAAGAACTGTTTCTTGAACCTCATCCGTCAATGCGAAGCATTTGGTATGGACATTCGGCAGTATTGATGCGGTTAGCCGGCAAAACAATTCTTATTGACCCAATGTTTGGTTCCAATGCGGCACCTATTGCTCCTTTTGCTGTTCAAAGATTCAGCCAAAACACATTGGATCTCATAGAGGAATTTCCAGAAATAGATTTAGTACTCCTATCCCATGACCATTACGACCACTTGGATTATGACAGCATTCAAAAACTCAGAAGCAAAACCAAACAGTTTTACGCGGCTCTGGGAGTCAAAAGACATTTAGTTTCCTGGGGAATACCCGAAAATACAATCACTGAATTCGATTGGTGGGATGAAAATTCATTTGATGAAATCCAAATAACTTTTACCCCGACCCGTCATTTTTCAGGAAGAGGACTGACTGATAGAGCAAAATCTCTTTGGGGTGGCTGGGCATTAAAAACGGAAAAAGAAAATATTTGGTTCAGTGGTGACAGCGGTTACGGCAGACATTTCAAAGAAATAGGCACTCGCTTGGGACCATTTGATTTTGCTTTTATGGAATGTGGCCAATACAATGAAAACTGGCACCAGATTCACATGTATCCCGAAGAAAGCATACAAGCCTCCATAGATGCTAATGTAAAAAACATGATGCCGGTGCATTGGGCTGGTTTTGCTTTGGCACAGCATACATGGACTGAACCTGCGGAGCGTTTTGTTCAAGAAGCAGTTTCTAAAAATCTTAATTATTGTTTACCAAAAATAGGTGAATTATTTGATTCTAACCACTCAATAATAGACACTTGGTGGAGAAATCATAATACTCAGTAACTCTATATTTTTTTTCACCTAACCCTTATAAAAACTTAAAATAAAAACCTATATTGTTGATTCATTTACTAATGAAAAAATAATGAGTACCGAAATAATTGATGACAAGGTTTTTATTTCGGTTGAAGCGGTAACGGTATTAAAAGGAGAATTTGTTTTGTAAATATTGATTTTATTATTCCCTTTCAAAAACAATTCAGTCTTTGACAATTGTCTTAAATCACTTTGTTTTACAACCGTACCTGTAAAGTTCCTCCATCTTCTTATCCAATGATCAAAAACTTTATTTATTCTGTCTTCATTTTGAGGCAAATTTAAAACTGATACGATAAATTTAAGTACTCTGGATTATTTAACCGCTCAACTTTCTTTTGAGCAGTAACGCGTGAGGAATGGGAGCAAGTTACCGAAGTAACGCGGACAGCCCGACAGCATAAAGCAAAAGGGCCGAATCACCGCAATGATGATTTGGCCCTTTTGCTTTATGGTGACACGTCCAAATAAAATGCAGCAGACTATTTTGGCTATACTTTGGCTTCTATCAAAGGGATGAAACTGTTTTTTGGTGCTTCACACAAAGAACAGCAATAGTCCTCTGGTAAATCTTTGAAAAGAATTCCTTTTTCGATGCCTTGAATGACATCGCCATATTCGGAATTATATACGGTTAAACACTCCTGACATTGATGAATATCTAGTGTTTTGGTTTCTTTTTTAGCTTTGGCATTTTGAAATTCCAATACGCTGGTACCTAATTCTTCAAAATATTTTTTACTCAATTCGATAAGAATATTGGGTAATTCCAGTTTGTCAACATCTTGTGCGTGTACGACGTATTCTCGGGTGTTTGGGTCGAAATTTTTGGCATGCAGCACATTGAAAGTATCCCGTATTTTAATCGATTCGAGATCTTTTGGCGGATCGTTTTTTTCAATTACTATTGAGGTAAAATAATGCCCGTCACGGTTATAATCTGACAGTCCGAAGGTAAGACCATAGGTACTGATGTCAAACTGATCCAGTGTGCGTACTAGGAACGTTTTTAGATTCAATGCCCATTCCATCGCTACAGGCAAATGCCAGTTAAGCTCAAGAAGGGAGTGGCGCACATTGATTCCTTTTTTGCCTAAGAACTTTTCCCAGTCAAGTTTTCGCTCTTTTGGGATTCCTTTTACGATAAAGGATTTCCAAGGAGTGATGCATATTTTTCCAATCTTGCAGTCAAAACATAAATCACACATTTCTTTTAGGAACTGCAGATCATACAGGTTGTTGCGCCAGTAAAGTCCAAGCCAGTACTGATCGATTCCGAGTCTGTTCATGCCTTCGTAATACGGGAAAGGATAAAACGAAATGTTCAACGGCTGATCAATTGTTCTGTTATTGGTGTCCAATTCACTAACGAGCTGGAAAATCATATCAATTGTATCCGGTTCTTCCTGAAGAATTTTTTCTATTTCGTAGTAGACTTTTCCAATGTCCCAGCTGTAGATCAATACTGGAAAAAGTTCCATTTTGTCCCATTTTGGGAGACGTATGTACAAAAACCAATAGTCTTCGTGATGTGAGGCTATAAAGTTAATGTGCCCTGTAAACAGCGGAACGATTTGCTGCTTGGGATCGGTTATATTGACCTTAAGTTTTGGATTTTCCTTGAACTGCTCAAGGATATAAAGGAATTTATTTCCTGTAAGCCAAGGTGTATTACTCAAAATATCGGTCGCTACGTAAGACGAAACGATATTGTTACCGCTTTTTTCATTGGGATATACAAAATGATGTTTTCCAATTTTTTCGGCAGTATTGCTTTGGAACCCTTTTGGAAATATGATGTCCTGTCTTGATCCAAAAGAGATGGCGTCAAGTCCTTGCTCCAGCCCCATATTTACAATTTCTCGTAATTCCCCCGGAGATATTACTCCGCCTTTTACAATGAGTCTCGTTAATTCCATTTTTTTTTTGTTTATGGTTTATAGTTTTTTGTTTATAGCTGCTCACAACAAACTATTAACAACAAACAATAAACTTATTTACATTTAGCCAATATTTCTTTAACTTCAGTTTTACAGCTGCCACAGCCTAATCCTGCACCAGTAGTTCTGCATAATTCTGTAAAATTGGTTACACCGCTTTTAATGGTTTCTTCAATGTTACCATGTCCAACCTGACTGCAGGAACAAACTAATTTCCCTATCACAGGTTTAGCTTCTGATCCGCTTCCTCTTAATAAAGTGTTGCGCTTGTCGGCCAATTCGATTTTGCTTTCAATCATTGTTTTGAATTCGGCAAATTCGTTTTTATCACCCATCAGGATAGCACCTACGAGTAAATCATTTTTTACGATGCATTTTTTATAATAACGTTTTCCTAAATCAGCAAAAACAATTTCTTCATAGGAATCATCATTTTCAGGCACTTCAATTTCACCAATAGAACACAGATTAATGTCTTCTAGTTTCAGAATATTCATCAGCACAGATCCTTTGTAAAAACTGCTGATGTCGCCTCCAATAAAATTAGCTAAAATGTCGGCTTGTTCTTCGGCAGCAGAAGTGATTCCGAATAATTGGTTATTGAATTCGGCAATTTCGCCTATCGCAAACACATCAGGATTGGAAGTTTGTAAATACTGATTTACTTTTACACCGCGTCCGCAGGCTAATCCTGTTTCTTTAGCCAATTCAATATTCGGAATTGTTCCAATCGTATAAACAATAGCATTTGCGGTTAAGATTCGCCCGCTTTTTAGAGCGATTTCTATTTCGTTTGCATTTTCGGTTTCGAATACGGTACTTACCTCATTATCAAAATAAATCTGAATATCTCTTAACTGTACTTCTTCAGCCAATAGTTTACTGGAAATACGATCCAGCTGACGTTCCATTAATCTGGAAGCTCTTTGTATAATTGTTATTTTGACTTTTTTATGTTTAAGCGCCGCTGCTAATTCCAGCCCTAACAGACCGCCGCCTACAATGACTACATGCTGTTCTTCGGCTGGAAGCATGGTTCCGTCTAGGTAGTCTTTTAATCGGTCGGCATCATTTTTCTTTCTAATGGTAAAACGGCCTGGCAGATGAAGCTGTGCATTTTCGGGAATGAAAGGACGGCTTCCCGTTGCCATAATCAAGGTATCAAACTGATGTTTTATGCCTTGACTGTCTGTTATAATTTTATCGGCTGCGTTTACGTTTTCAATAGCAACGCCCGATTTCATTGTAATGTTTAATTGTCCTAAAGCATCATCTTTTATTTTCAAAAGACTTTCCCAAGACAATTCTGCAGTAACATATTCCGGTAATAAAACGCGGTTATAAAATGGATTTTCCTCGTTTGAGAAAACAATAATTTCATCGGTATTATTAATTTCCCGATAATTCTGAATGAAACGGAAAGCAGCAGCCCCAGCGCCAATTACAGCAATCTTTTGGAAAGGCTTAACGTATTTTGTTACGCATACCGTGGTGAATTTAAAATCGGGTTCTTTGGAGATTGGATCAACGAGCGTATTAGTCAGATTGTTAGTTCTGTTCAAATCATTATCCAATTGTTTTCCCCAGTGCATCGGCAAAAACAGAACACCTTCTTTTATAGTATCAGTTATTTTAGCTTTAACGCGTACTTCACCATTCTTGCTGGAAACCACAACAATATCCCCGTTTTTGATTCTTGACTTGTAAGCATCAATAGGATTTATTTCAAGCACAGGACTTGGAGTATGTGTCATTAATCGGGACACTTTTCCAGTTTTGGTCATAGTGTGCCATTGATCACGAATTCGGCCTGTGGTTAATATAAACGGATATTGTTCTGATGGTTCTTCTGAAGTATTCTTAATGCTGGCCGGAATATTGAAGATCGCTTTTTTTGTAGGCGTAAAGAATTTTTTATCCGAAAATAAACGCGGTGTTCCCGAATGTCCATAATCTGGAACCGGCCATTGAAAAGTCCCTTCGTTTTTCAGCCTTGAATAATTTAAATACGAAACATCTATGTTGGTGCCTTTTGTCATCAGACAGTATTCTTTGTAAACAGCTTCAGTATTTTCAAAATTAAAACCTGAGAATTTCATTTTTTTGGCAAAATTCAACAAGATTTCAACATCAGATAATGCTTCACCGGGAGGGTTAATTCCTTTTGGCAGATATGATATACGGCGCTCGGAGTTGGTCATCGTACCTTCTTTTTCAAGCCAGCCTGCAGCAGGCAGTAATAAATCGGCAAATTTTGCCGTGTCTGCACTATGAGAAATATCCTGAACGACAACAAATTTGGCATTTTGCAGTGCTTTTTCAACTCTGCGGGAATCTGGTAAACTTACCATCGGATTGGTGCAGATAATCCAAACCGCTTTCATTTTTCCAGATTCTAAAGCATCAAACATTTCAGTTGCTGTCAATCCAGGTTTTTCTGAAATAGATTCTACACCCCAAAAATCAGCAACTTCTTTACGGTGATCAGGGTTTCCTAATTCTTTATGAACTGCCAATAAATTAGCCATCCCTCCCACTTCTCGCCCTCCCATTGCATTGGGTTGTCCTGTTAATGAGAATGGTCCCGATCCTGGTTTTCCTATTTGACCAGTAAGCAATGACAGGTTTAATAAAGCGGTATTTTTATCAACACCAATAGCACTTTGATTAAGCCCCATAGCCCACATAGAAATAAATCCTCTGGCTTTGCCAATCATTTCTGCAGCTAAGTGAATATCATTTACGGTAACGCCGCAAATTTTGGATGCATTTTCATAAGAACTGCTATTTACAAGGTCTTTGTACAGCTGAAAGTTTTCGGTATGATTTTTCACAAAATCCGAATCGACATATCCTTTCTCGATTAATCGTTTTCCAATGGCATGGTATAAAACAATATCAGTACCAGGAAGAATCTGCAAATGTAAATCGGCAGTCAGCGCCGAATCCGTTTTTCTTGGATCGACAACGATTATTTTTACTTTAGGATTTTTTTCTTTATGCTGTTCCAGTCTTCTAAAAAGAATTGGATGGCAAAAAGCTGGATTTGCCCCCGTTATCATGAAAGTATCAGCCAGTTCAATATCTGCATAAGCGATTGGAACTGAGTCTTCACCAAATGTTTTTTTGTAGCCAGCAACTGCCGAACTCATACAGAGTCTGGAGTTTGTGTCAATATTATTAGTTTTTAGAAAGCCTTTTACTAATTTGTTAACCAGATAATATTCTTCGGTCAAGCATTGTCCGGAGATATAAAAACCAACACTGTCCGGTCCGTGTTTTTTTATGATAGAAGAAAAAACAGCTGCTGCACGGTCAAGAGCTGCGTCCCAGCTTACTCTTTCTTTTGGATGTGATTTACTCCATCTCATTTCGGGATACAAAATCCTGTCCGAAGTATCATTGACAACATAATGTAAGTTCATACCTTTTGAACAAAGCATTCCTCTGTTTACCGGATGATCTTTATCGCCTGTAACCGTCACTCCATTTTTAGAATCATTTTTTACAATAATTCCGCATCCTACTCCACAATAGGAACACGTAGTTTTGATTTCTGTATTTTGCATTATGTATATCTTTGATTTATAAAGTAATCATCTTAGGATCATTTGTACACTGTACAGAGACAAAAATAAGTAATAATTACGTATTAATACGTATTAAACTAGTTTTATTTCACTCTTTGCAATCAATATAATTAGAATGCTAAAAATAGGTTCAATATTTTGAATTATTAGAAGAATTGACCACTCCTGAAGAATAATAATTGATGTTTTGCAAGTTTGACAAAAAAGAGAAAGCAGTAAATTGACAACCAGAATCTTCAGCCCTAAATAATAAATTTTAATCCAAAATCTTCCTTTGGGCGTACCCCTTCGTGAAAAACTTCGGGTCATGCTGTTCGTTCCCGCTTTTTTTCATTTCAATTGCCACAGGTTTAAAACCATGGCAATTGAAATGAAAAAAGAGCTCCACTGCCATCATTCACGCAAACCATAACCATTTCATTAAATATTTAAAGAACATCAATTTTCATAAATTAGTTCTAAAAAAAAACTGATGCATCAGATGAGAAGCATCAGTTTTTTAAGGATTGAAATCTGTTTTTGGCGGTATTTTCTCTTTGTTTCTGAAATCTAAACTAGTTTTTCAAACCAATTTTAAAACTGTTGATATATTCTACTGGTTTTCGTCCGTCATAATTCTTATCATCAATGAATTCGTTTGTTTCCGGCTTGAATCCATCGGTAACCGGAATATCAGATTCGATAATAAAACCTTCTTCCAGTAATAATTTTGCAGCCTGAAACCAAATTTCCGGTTTATAAACTTCTTTGATTTTGCTGATATACCAATCATTTGTTTTAGGTTCAGCTATTTGTCCCCATCGTTTCATTTGTGTCATAAACCAAATTCCGTCTGAATAATAAGGATAAGTCGCATTGTATTTGAAGAAAACATTAAAATCAGGCACTAAACGCACGTCTCCTTTTTCGAATTCAAAAGTTCCTAACATCGAATTATCAATCACTCGTTTACTTCCGTCCACATAAGCCGATTTGGATAAAATGCGGGTAGCTTCTTTTCTGTTTTCAGGATTATCCAGCCATTTTCCAGCTTTAATCAATGCTTTAGTAATCGCAGTAGCCGTATTTGGATATTTGGTAACAAACTCTTTTGTCATTACAAACACTTTTTCGGGATGATTCTTCCAGATTTCCTTACTTGTAACAATTGGAACACCAATACTTTCTTCAACTGCCTGCTGATTCCATGGTTCACCAACACAATAGCCGTTGATGATTCCTGCTTTTAGTGTTTCGGGCATTTGCGGAGGCGCAGTAATATTCAATTGCACATCAGCACCGCTGTTTCCTTTACTCCCCTGAATGTTATTATTGGAATAAAATCCAGGATTTATTCCGCCTGCAGCCAGCCAGTAGCGCAGCTGATAATTGTGTGTTGAATAGGCACCTACAATACCAAATGTAAAAGGTTTATTTGTTTTTTTATAAAAATTTAAAACTGGTTTTAATGCATACGATGGAATAGGATGAACAGGTTTTCCATATTCCTGTGGGATACTGTCTTTTATTTTTGCCCAAGCCTCGTTTGATACCGTAATAGCATTTCCGTTTAAATCCATAGAATAAGAAGTAACCAGCTGTGCCTGTCTTCCGCATCCTACTGCCGCCGCTATAGGCTGTCCGGCAAGCATCTGAGCTCCGTCAAGCTGATTTTCAATTACTTTATCTAGAATTTCCTTCCAATTTGCTTGCGCTTCTAAATTTACAGTAAGTCCTTCATCTTCAAAATATCCTAAGAATTTTGCAATTGCTAAAGGTGCCATATCCGTAAGTTTAATAAAACCAATATTTAAAATGGCTTTTTCTACAGGCAGCTTTTTTGTTTTTGGAGGATTTTCGTCATCAGCACGCTTGCGTCCATGTACAGTTTTCTTTTTTAAAATAGGATTGATCGAACTTGGACTTTTAAAAGCGGTAACAGTAAACACTATTACCAAAAGGGCAATTAATTTTGAGGCAGATTTTCTCATGGTCTTTTGATTTTGGCAGTTAATAGTTGAGTTAGATAAAAATTTTATCAGTATTTGTATTCGTAAGACTGGTTGGTTTTTAAAATAAAAACTGCTCTCCAGATAAGAGTTTTGCAGGGCAGCTATACACAAGTAACTAAATAGGCATTATTTTTTCGGTCCATTTCTTTGGAAAAACTGGCTGCTTTTCATTCATCATTTTGGTCATTGTCAAGTGCATCCAGATTAAACAGGCTGTCACTAAATAAGTAATCATTACTCCATTTAGTATCCAGCAGGCAAAACACACCCTAAAAGCTAATGCATTTAAAAATAAAATTCGGTGTGAAAGTGAAAGTGAATTTGTTATTGACATACTACATATTTCTTACACAAATCTAAGTAGTATACTGAGTTTGAAACCTGCCAAAACGCAGTTTTATAAAAACAATTAAGTATTTATACTTATTTTTACAAAAAAAATTAAGCAGTTCATTTATTTATCAGGAATTCTGGGGATAATTTTTTATAATAATAAACAGCTAAGTATTATGCATCAGGCAAAAAAAAGCTGTCAGAAATGATTCTAACAGCTTTATAAGATTTTAAAACATTGGTTTTTCTATTATTTTAATTTTTGCGGTCTATTGTTTTAGATAAAACCGGCTGTTTTTCATTCATGATTCTGCTGATGGTGTAATGCATCCAAATTAAGCAGATGCTTAAAAATATAAGAATAAAAAGCCATGAACTAGACCATATTCTTGTTGTTGCCAATAAATAACTAAAGATGATGGAACCAAAAAAACCTCCAAGTCCTAAACAGCCTACAATTCCGCCTACAATGCCTATCTGAGCTGGGAAACATTCTAGAATATTTATCGCTGCAGTACCTATTCCCCATATAATACCGATGAGTATTATCAAAATAAGATACACCCCCACATATTAGCATCAAACTGGATTCGGGTAATTCCTTTAGCAATTAATTCTTTTTTATTAACAATCTGGTTTTGGATGTTATCCTAAAATGGATGTTAAACAGTAGGATTAGAAATCCTTACAATTAAGTTTTTCGTTATAGTAACGAATATTCTGTTGCTTTGTTAGAAAGCTCCATCAGGTTTTTTACTTTTAATTTTTTCATTAGGTTAAAACGGTGTACCTCGGCAGTTCTTTTGCTGATATCTAATGCTTCGGCTATTTCCTTATTACCTTTTCCGCTGAGCAAAAGTTTTAAAATTTCTTTTTCTCTTTTGGTAATTACCTGATCTTCTCCCAATGATTGTTTTGGCTCTGCAATAAGTGACGGATTGGTAAGCTGCCCAATTAATATAGAAGAGATATCACCGCTAAAATATTTTCCCCCGTTGGAAACAGTATGAACTGCTTTTAAAAATTCTTCTTTACTTGAACCTTTAAGTAAGTAACCATCTGCTCCCGCTTGAATAGATTTTAATACGTATTCTTCGGACTCATGCATAGAAAGCATTATGATTTTTACAAAATTATTTTTGCTTCTTAATTGTTCGACAACTTCTATCCCTGTAAGATTGGGCATTCTGATATCAAGAATCAACAAGTCTGGTTTTAGTTCATCTATTGCCGTCAGTGCTTCGAGACCATCTGTCGCTTCGCCTATAACAGTAATATTGGCTTCGTTTTCTAATAAAGATTTTATGCCGTCTCTTACAAAAACATGATCATCTGCAAGGACTACTTGAATTTTATCACTCATACTATACTTATTAATCATCTTACGTTTTTACGTAGATTCATCTAATTTGCATGCTAAGATACGTATTTTTTGAGTTTTTAATTAAAAAAATCAATTACAATTGCAATATCGAATTTTAATAGCAATACCAATCGCATTGAAATTCAAATAGCTATTGAAATTTAAATAGGAATATTAAAAGTAATCCTCGTTCCTTCGTTTGGTATTGAATTGAAGAAAACACGGCCATTGATGTATTGAATGCGTTCTTTCATGAAAAGCATACCCATTCCAGATTCGCTGTTTCTCTTTTTCTCCACAGCATTAATATCAAATCCTTTTCCGTTATCATCAACAGTAATGCTTAAAAGTGTGGCACTATGTGAAAGCTGCACGATAATATGAGTTGAATCGGCGTATTTTATAGCGTTATTAATAGCTTCTTGGGTTAATCGATAAATATTTATCTCGATTAAAGAATCCAATCGAGCGTTGAAATCGGTTTTGTTGTAAAATAAAATATTCTTTCCTGTTAGTTTTGAAAGTTCTGCAGTAAGTTTTGAAAGCGCTGGATTAATTCCGTGGTCACTTAATTCAGGAGGCATTAAATTGAAAGTAGCCGTACGGACTCCTTTTATGATGTCAAGAGACAGTTTTTTCAGATAGTCTATTTTTACAGCCGCTTTTTCTTTATCTTCTAGATTTATACTTTCGAGACTGAATTTTAACCCTGTAAGCATCTGTCCTATTCCATCATGAATTTCCCGAGCAATTCTATTTTGCTCATTCTCTTGATTTTCGACAATTTTACTTGAAATTATTTTTTGCTGATTCAGCTTATTTTCAATATTTGCCGTATTCAAACGCTCAACTTCCTGAACCGCTTTTTTACGTTCGGTAATATCAAAACAGATAATTAAAAGCTCCGATTCGTCTTTTCTTATCGTAACAGGCACCATCGATAAGTCCAGCCAAAGCGATTGTTCGTTTCTGGTAGTGATATTTAATTCTCCCTGCCAGCCTCTGCGGTGGTTTTCCAGTATAATGCGGTCTATAAAAAGCTGTTCCTTTTCAATTGGAGTAAGTACCTGCCCAAATTTTTTGTCTGAAAGAAAAGGATTGTACTGAAGTAGTTTTGAAAATTTCTCTCCAATATGAATGATGGTGCCGTCGGTCGCAATTCTGCAGTAAAGCAGTGTATTCTCCATCGCATAATTGAGAGATTTTAGTTCTTTTACCGAGTTTTCTTTGGCTTCGCTGATGATTTCGGAGTTCTGCGCCAGTTTTAACGCCTTTTTTTCCGATGACAGTAAAGTAGAAATAAGCAGTTCTACACTTTTGTTGGTCGGTTTAAAAATAAATATAAATTCCAGCAGTAAAACCAATAATGTAAAAGCTAGAATACCATATTCGGTTTTGCGCTGCAGGGTTACTTTTTCAAGAGCCTCTCTATCGTATTCAGTTACAATCTGGTTCATTTTCGAAAGAAAAACCGATTCGTTTTCGAGTATGGTTTGTACCAGTTTTTGATTTTCCTGCTGATTTTTGTTTTCCTTTTTGTTTTCCAAAAAAGTACTGCCGGCTTTAATTATGATATCAAAATTTGGTTTCAGATTCTCGAAATCCTTATTGAGAATAGGATTTTTTTCTCTTGGAAAACCTAACTTATTATTTCCGTTTACGAGAGAATAATGATTAAATTTCCACTGAGAAATAGTATTTGAAATGGTATTTATCTGTTTCTTTTCCTGTAAAGAATCAGTTATAAAATTAAGGATCAGGATTTCTTTAGTCAGTTTCTGGCTCAGCATTCTCTGCTTCCCCGAAATGTTTATTATTTTGGAATCGCTGAGCTGACTGTAAAGATTATATTGGATAAGCAATTGACTCAAAAGTACAGTGACGGCAATGGTAATTAAGGCGAATATATACATTCGCCTTAATTTTTTGAAAGTCATTTTGTCGTATGATACTTTGGATTTTTTTTTCATGAAGACCGTACCTTTTTTTCTGCCAAAGATTAAAAAGATTTTTATAGTTTTTAATAAACTAATCTATGAAAATCTTTTTAATCTACAGCCTTATTCTTTTAAACAACAATCCAATTACAATCCTAAAGAATCTTTTATTAACTGAAGATTTTCTGGTGTGTAACTAATTTTCAAAGCTTCCTGATGTCCTTTCTCAGACATTTTATTCCAGGTTTTCAGAATGATGTTTTTCAGTTTTTCGGTATCGTGTTTTTGGACAAAAGGATCCAGATAAAATTCTAAAAACACTAAACAGATAACATCCTCAAGAAGTTGTGTTTCTTCGTCTTTTTTAAGCAGTTTTTTTTCAATCAGGAAAGATACACGGTCGATAAAAGTATCTTCATATCCTGCTTTTTTCAATATTTCAGCAGTCGTTTTGGCATGGAATTTTTTTAAATCTTCTCTCCATTTCAAATAGCCGACACGGTCCATCGGATACGATTCTCTTGGCATTTTCCAGCGGCAGATGTGCTGTGCCTTAGCTGCTATCTGAACTGCTTCTGAAGCATTGGGCTGAAAATCCATCAGCCTTTCATACATTCTGTCCGAATACAATAATTCTTTCGGATAGGTTATTTCTTGGTATATTTCATTATTTGGATCGGCTTCGTTTTCTGCATCAATCCACGCACTGGCGTTTAAGAAGGGAATAGTTTTCATTTTGGAATAGTGTATATATTCAAAGATACATACATTATTCTAAAAACCCAACGAATACTTCATCACCTTCTACTTTCACAGGATAAGTTGCGATTGAATAGTCTTCACCATTTAAATTAGAACCATCAACCAATGAGAATGTTTTTTTGTGCATTGGACATGCAATTTTTGGAACATCATCAGCAGAACCGGTCATTCCTCTGGATAAAACCATTTCCATTTTGTGAGGACAGGCATTTTGACAGGCGTACCAAGCGTTTCTTCTTTCGAAATTAAAAATGGCAATCTGTTTGTTTTTATACTTGATGCATCCGCCTCTGTTACTTGGAAAATCTTTAATGTTTCCAGCTTTGAACCAAATTTTCACTTCGCTTGTGTTTACCGTTTTGTATTGGCTTAATAGATCTTCCATGGGATTTAGTTTTTTGTTTTCAGATCCCGGCCCCGCCATGAGGATTAGCAGAACCGAGAGCGGAAAAGTATTTTTATTAAGTTGCTATTTCGCAAAGATTCACAATATGAACCCAAAGACACGAGAAGATAATTTTCTGTTTGTAGTTGTCTTTGCTGTTGTTTTTTTATTTTAAATTTTCGCGAATCTCTTTGTATTCTTTGTGAATCTTTGTGAAATAATTATATTTAAATTTGTATTATCGAGCAATTAATATCTACCAAGGTCTTGGCATTTTTTGATCTCTTAACGGCACGTATTCAATGTTATCATCTTTCTCATCCGTATTCACAAAGTGACTGAAACGCTTCATCAATCTTGGTTTTTCAAGTACTTGTTTCCACTCACATTCGAAAGTTCCAACTAGTGATTCCATCTCAGTTTCCAATGTTTCGCAAATACCTAAACGGTCATGAATAATAACTTCTTTTAGGTAATCCAAACCGCCTTCCAGTTTTTCTAACCAAGTAGATGTTCTGACTAATGGTCCTGCAGTACGGATATAATACATAAGGAAACGATCCATATATTTGAAAACAGTTTCTTTATTTATTTGTTCAGCCAATAAAACAGCGTGTTTTGGATTAGCCCCGCCATTACCACAGATGTAAAGATTCCAGCCACCTTCAACAGCAATTACTCCAAAATCTTTTCCTCTTGCTTCGGCGCATTCTCTGATACAGGCAGAAACTCCTCCTTTTAATTTATGAGGAGAACGAATTCCTCTGTAACGGTTTTCTAATTCGATGGCAAAAGTTGTACTGTCATCCATTCCATATCGGCACCACGTATTACCCACACAGCTTTTTACTGCTCTTAATGATTTTCCGTAAGCATGTCCGCTTTCAAAACCATTGTCAATTAATACTTTCCAGATTTTTGGCAAATCATCTAATTGTGCACCAAATAAATCGACACGCTGTGCTCCAGTTATTTTAGTATATAAATCAAATTGTTTGGCAACTTCCCCAATTACAATCAATTTTTCAGGAGTGATTTCACCACCAGCAATTCTTGGCACAACAGAATAAGTTCCGTTTCTTTGAATGTTTGCTAAATACCTATCGTTGGTATCCTGTGTAGTTACGTGCTTATTAGCAGTGTCATTATAAATACTGGAGAAAATTGAAGCTACAACCGGTTTACAGATTTCGCATCCGTCACCTTTTCCATGATGATCAATTACTTCGTAATAATTAGTGTATTTATTGATTTTTACAAGGTCAAATAATTCTTGTCTTGTATAACTAAAGTGCTCACAGATACTTTCTTTTACTTCTCTTCCTATTGATTTTTGAGCTGCTTTTACTAAGTCAGCTACCATTGGTTTACAGCCTCCGCAACCTGAAGTAGCTTTGGTAAGCTTAACAACATCTGAAAAAGTTTCACAAGTTCCGTCAGTTATTGAACAGCAGATAGCGCCTTTGGTCACGTTTTCGCAAGAGCAGATAACCGCTGTATCAGGCAGGTCAGATGCACTGCCAAGTGTAGATCCTTCTCCACCGCGCGAACCAAGAATTAAATCTTCCGGGTTTGCAGGCAAGGTCATTGCATTGGCATAAATTTGGAACAGACCGTTGTAATCTGATGAATCTCCTACAAGGATTCCGCCCAATAATGTTTTTCCGTCTTTGGTAACATTGATTCTTTTGTAAATACCGCTGAATTTGTTTTCATAAACAATTGCAGTAACATCTTCGTTTTCAATAAAAGGATCACCAAAGCTCGCAACTTCAACTCCAATCAGTTTCAATTGAGTTGACATATCGATGGTTTCTCTCATCGTTTTATCCCCATTAAGGATTTGTTCGGCAGCAACATCGGCCATTTCGTACCCAGGAGCCACAAGACCATATATCATTTGATTGTATAAAGCGGCCTCACCTATAGCATAGATATTAGGATCTGATGTCTGCATTTTATTGTTTACCACAATACCGCCTCTAACGCCTACCTCAAGTCCGGAAACTCTTCCCAGTTCGTCGCGGGGTTTAATTCCGGCTGATATAACCAACATATCAACTTTTAACAAATCGTCATTGGCAAACATCATTCCTTTTATACTCTCTTCTCCATCTATATATTGAGTTGCTTTATTTAGATGAATACCTATATTTAATTCTTCTATTTTAGATTGAAGCATATCACTTGCGCCTTGATCCAATTGTCTTGGCATCAATCGCGGAGCAAATTCTACTACATGAGGATTTAATCCTAAATCGCGAACAGCTTTTGCTGCCTCAAGCCCTAATAAACCACCTCCAAGAACCGCTGCTTCAGTAGACCCATTGGCTTTTATTTTTTTAGCGTAAGCCATAATAGCATCAAGATCTTCAATGGTTCTGTAAACAAAAACCCCTTCTTTTTCCACACCGTCAATTGGCGGTACAAATGCAGCAGACCCAGTAGCCAAAACTAAGTAATCATACTGATATGTTTTTTCTAAATGTGTGTGTATCGTTTTTTGTTCTCTATTGATATCTGTAATTAACTCCGAAGTGTTTAATATGATGTTATTCTCCTTATACCATGATCCCGTTGAAAGAGACAGGTCTTCAGCGCTTTTCCCTGCAAAGTATTCACTTAGGTGAACCCTGTCATAAGCGCGTCTTGGTTCTTCTCCAAATACTGTAATTTGATAATTCTCTTGCCCAGATTTCGAAATGAATTTCTCGCAAAATTTATAACCTACCATGCCGTTTCCGACTACTATCACATTAATCATAATCTGTTAATTAAGTATTACTACGCAAACATACGTATAAATACTTAATTTATATACTTATTTTTAGATTTTTTTCTAAAATAGAATCATTTTTAATAACTATTGCTCGAATCATACGTAAAAACGTACTTAGACTACATACGTCCACTCATTTAAGCACATTAAATAATTACAAAGCAATTACTTATAAACTACGTAGAGAAACTAACAAAAACACTTAATATTTTATGACTGTCCGCAAATAATACCATGTATTTTTTTCGCCACTGATTACACAGATTATCAAAGATTTCATCATTATTTTTTTTTAAATCTGTGTAAATATTTCTGAATCAAGACCATTTAAAGTGATTTACAGGAAACATTGAGTGCTGGATGCTGTTTAATAAAATTGAAATTGCTCAACATTCGCTTCAATAATCGTCTTTACAAATGATAACAAATGAAATTAAAAAATAAGTCTGCTTAATATAATTTCACAGCCTAAAAAAGCATAAAGCAACTGCCAGTTTGTTAAATTGAGCTACTCGTTCACACACTTTTATTATCTTAGTGCAAAAATTAAAGGTTTCGAAAGTGACTGACATTTGAAAAACAATTTACATAAAACAGCATTTAAAAAAATGACAAAAATAGCTTTAATAACAGGCGCAACTTCAGGAATAGGAAAAGCCACAGCAATCAAATTGGCCGAAAACGGATATGATTTAATCATCTGCGGACGCCGTGCCGAAAAACTCGAAGAATTAAAAAGTACATTGCCCAAAAACATAAAAGTTCATAGTTTAATCTTTGATGTCCGCGATAGAAAAGAAGTTGAACTACAGCTTAATTCTCTGCCAAATGAATGGAAAAACATTGACATTCTAGTAAACAGTGCTGGTAATGCTCACGGACTTTCTACTATCGACAATGGCGATATCGAAGACTGGGACGCAATGATTGACGGAAACGTAAAAGGATTATTGTATGTTTCCAAAGCCATAATTCCGCAGATGGTAGAAAGAAAAAAGGGCCATATTATCAATTTGAGTTCAGTTGCAGGAAAACAAACCTATGCGAACGGTGCCGTGTACTGCGCCTCAAAAAAAGCGGTGGAAGCCATCAGCGAAGGAATGCGTCTTGACTTAACCCAGCACGGGATTAAAATTACAAATATTGCACCAGGAGCCGTTGCAACTGAGTTTTCAGAAGTCCGATTCAAAGGTGACACAGAAAGAGCCCAAAAAGTATATGAAGGCTACGACCCGTTATTAGCCGAAGATATAGCCGATTTTATTGCTTATGCTGTCAATGCTCCAGATCGTGTAACAATTGCCGATGTAACAATATATGCTAAAGCACAATCGGCTCCTACTATGATCTATAAAAAATAAAAGTGATTTTCGAGCAGTTATTAAAACACAATTGTATTCTGTCCTTATTAAAACGATCTGCTTCAGCACACTCAAAACACATCTTAACATTGAAAAAAACAACACAATTTCTGATTCTATTTTTTGCCTGCATAAATCTGTATTCGCAAAATACCTATGTCTTTTTCGGCTCATTTAACAGAGATAAAACTACCGATGCCATTTATGTATATCAGCTAGATACTATCAGCGGAAAATTATCAAAAATCACAGCAGTAAAAGATATTGTAAGCCCGTCTTATCTTACTTTGTCGCCAAATGGGAAGTTTGTTTTTGCCTGTACAGAAAGTAAAACTCCAAACGGAGGAAAAGTGAGCAGTTTTGAGTTTAGCCCCGAAAATAAAACACTGACTTTTATAAACAGTCAAAGCAGCGGCGGAGAAAACCCAGTTTACATGACGGTTCATAAAAACGGGAAATGGCTTATTAACGGCAATTACACCGAAGGAAGCGTTTCTGTTTATCCAATTACCGACAACGGAATCATAAATCCAATTGCTCAAAACTTTCAATATTCTGAGGGAAGCATCGACCCGGAAAGACAAAAGCGTTCGCACATTCATTCCACCGTTTTTTCACCTAACTGTGATTATCTCTTTTTACCCGACTTGGGTTCAGATAAAATCAGATGCTACAAATTTGAAGAAGATAAAACAGAACCTTTAGTAACTGCTGAAAATCCATTTACCCAAACCGCTTTAGGAAGCGGACCTAGACATTTTACCTTTCATCCAAATGGTAAATTTGCCTATTGTATCGAAGAAATAGCAGGTCACATAAGTGCTTACCGTTATGAAAACGGAAAATTGGACAGCATTCAAAGAATAGCAGCACATCCCGAAGATTACAAAGGCAATTTTGAAAGTTCTGATATTCATATTTCTCCGGACGGGCATTTTTTATACGCTTCCAACCGGGGCGAAAAAAATAATATCGCCATATATTCAATCGGAAATGATGGCAAACTCACATTGATCGGATACCAATCTACTTTGGGAAATCATCCCAGAGTATTTGCTATTGATGAAACCGGAAAATTTCTGATTGTAACGAATACTATAAGCGGAAATGTATTTGTCTTTAAACGAAATGCCAAAACTGGATTACTTAAAAAAGTAGGCAGAGAACTAAAAATGAAAAGTGTTTCCTGTGTCAAAATCAGAAAATATTAGCAGAAAATGAACAAAAATATTTACATCCAAATTCTAATCTGTTCGCTTCTGACAAGCTGTCTTACTAATAAAAAATCTTCAGCAGCTACAACTCAAAACAAAACATTTGAAGTTGTATTGGATAGTATAGATTTGTTTGATACCTCCAGAGACAGGAAAGTTCCAGTAATGATTTACAAACCAAAATCAGACCCGAAAATTGAGAAACAAAAAATTGTAATTTTTAGCCACGGTTACTATCAAAACAAAGGGAATTCGAATACAAAATATTCCTATTTAACAAATTTTATTGCCTCAAAAGGATATTTTGTTGCCAGTATTCAGCACGAGTTACCAACGGATAGTTTAATTCCTAAAACTGGAATTCCACAAATTGTTAGAATGCCATTTTGGAAAAGTGGAGCAGATAATATAATGTTTGTTATAAATGAATTGAAAAAGTCCAATCCAAATTTAGATTTTAAACATATTACACTAATTGGACACTCAAATGGAGCAGATACGACGGCTTTATTTCCTCAAAAATATCCAAATATAGTTGATAAAATTATCGCTATGGATAACCGAAGAATGGCTTTACCAAGAACAAATCATCCAAAAGTGTATTCCTTACGCTCAAGTGACCTAACAGCAGATGAAGGCGTTTTACCAACTGCAGAAGAACAGAAAAAATTTGGAATAAAAATCATTAAGCTCCCAAATACCATTCATAATGATATGGATGATCGTGCCAATAAAAAACAGAGAAAAGAAATTAATGATTACACTTTTACATTCCTGAATGAATAAATTAATTTTAATGAAATAAACAAAAGCAGCTCCAAAATAGAGCTGCTTTTTAAATATTTTATATCTCTGAATTCTATCTTAACTGAGTAGTATCAACTCTTGACGGTGTATCTTTCCCGCTGATAATGGACGAAGAACTTAAAGCTATAGATTTAATAATTTCGGTCATATTGGCGATGTCCAATGTCTCAAATTCATCATCGGCAGTGTGATAAAAGGGCTCATTATCCATTTTTGAAGTCGAAATAGTATGTGCAGGTACTCCTAGTTTCGCCAAAGTAGCATTATCGGAACGATAAAACAGCTGCTGCTCAGGATACGGATCCGGATAAAACTTAAAAGTCGTTTTTTCTAAATTTTTCTGCAGAATTTTTCCAAAATCTGATTTTTCGAATCCAGTTATATACGCTGAATTTTTTCCCCATTTAGATTCTGTACCAATCATTTCCAAATTGAACATGGCAATTACCTTGTCCGCAGGAAGCTGTTTTGAAAAATATTTGGCTCCAAAACCGCCTAATTCTTCGGCAACAAATGTGGTAAAAATGATAGTGCGTTCGTTATTATTCAGTTTTTTAAAATAATTAGCCAGCATAATCACTGCTGTACTTCCCGCTGCATCATCATTGGCACCGTTATAAATAGAATCATTAGCAGGGTGCGGCACACCTTCTTCCGGCGAACCTACTCCAAGATGATCATAATGTCCGGAAAAAATAACATATTCGTCTGGCTTACTTTTGCCTGGCAATATACCAACTACATTATTCAATGTTTTCTTGGAAATAGTATTGGTTAATTCAACTGAAAAAACGTTAGCTTCATTAACTTCAAAAACAAACAAAACTGTATTGGTTCCAGGTTCAGAAGTGATTCTGTCAATATGCTGAATATTTGGCAGCACATTATTAAAAGAAGCATCAACTAATACCAGATAACTCTTTGAACTCTTGTAATATTCATTGAATTTCTTTCCTAGATTATCTCCTTTACTGATTTTGACAACTGTGATATCGCTTTTCTCGGTCAAAGAAACCTGTGGCTGATAAGAGAAAGCAACTACTTGGTTGTTGTCAATTTCTTTTCCGTCGATAATTATTTTGGAAGAAACAGCTTTAGACTCAGTCATAGAAAATTCCTGTCTAAAATTAGCCGCTCCCATAAAAGGTTTCAGTCCTGCTTTTTTGAATTCTGATTCTATAAAGGCTGATGCTTTATCAATTCCGGGAGTAAAAGTTCTTCTCCCCTGCATATCATCTGCAGATAAGACTTTTTCTATACGAGAAACTTCATTGGAAGTGATTACCTTATCAATAGATTGCCCATGAACACCAAAACACAGACCTAAAACAAATATACTTACAATACTTTTTTTCATTTTTTTACTTTTATAAATGACACTTAAGTAAACCAAAAGTATATTATTTATTTGTAAAACAATACTGCAAATACGAATTTTTAAATAGAAAAAACACTAAATAATTATAATCCTTAAGAATACTTCAAAAAAACTAAATTATACTCCTATAAAAGGAGGAAGGAGAGCAACGGTATCGTTGTCTTTTAAAATCTGATTCGAAAATTTATGAATTATTTTTTGGTTAACTGCTACGCTGAAAGGAAACTGCTTGAGTTGGTATTTTTTTTCCAGCTCAGCCAATAATCTGCTTAACGGTAAATCCGAAAAATCAATTTTTTCACCACGGCGTCTTGTCCGCGCAGCAAGAGCACCAAAATACTTTATCCTAATCATATCATTTCATCAAGATTCTGCAATATAAATTCCTCTTCCCAAAAAGAATCAAAAACCATTTCCTCTTCGATATACGAAGTTAGTTTTGATGCATTTTTAACTACTTCACCAATTACGATAATCGCCGGAGAAGCGATTTCGTTCTCTTTTACTAATGCTGTAATTGTACTGACAGTTCCAATTACTTTTTTTTGAGTCGTTTTGGTGCCGTTTTGAATAATTGCAATAGGCAGATCATCGGTTCTGTTGTTTTGGTACAAAGCGACAATCTCATCCAGTTTATTCATTCCCATCAAAATGACAACCGTAGCCGAAGATTGTGAAGCCAGAGCAACATCTTTTGACAATTTATGTTCAGAAGTTGTTCCGGTAATTACCCAGAAACTTTCAGCAACTTTTCTTTGCGTCAGGCTGATTCCATTGGAAGCAGGCACTCCCATTGCTGATGAAATTCCGGGAACAATTGCCGTATCAATTCCAAATTGACTGGCAAAATCAATTTCCTCGCTTCCTCTTCCAAAAACAAAAGGATCACCGCCTTTTAAACGAACAACATGCCCTTTACTTTTTGCCATCGACACAATTAAATCGTTAATCTGGTCCTGACTATAAGCGTGGCATCCAAAACGTTTTCCAACAAATATAATTTCAGCCTGCGGAGCATACTGCAGCAGTTCTTCATTAACCAATGCATCATACAAAACAACATCGGCACTTTCTAATGCTTTAACTGCCTTTAGCGTAATCAGTTCTACATCTCCAGGCCCTGCTCCTACTATTGTTAATTTTGGTTTATCTGCCGTTTTCATGATTCAAAGTATAAAGTTCAACTTCTGATTAACTACGTAAAAATACGTACACAAATATAAGTATTAAAAATAACGCTTAAACAAAATATGTTCTCTATTTTCCGAAAAGCATTTACTTTTAACTATTTGACAAAAAATGACCCGCAAAAAAGACAATAATCATTTCAAAGTATTACATATTTATAAAATTCATTATACTGTAGAATACAAAGAGAGGCTATCCAAAATTTTCGGTTGCCTCTCTTTGTATTTTTAATAAGATTATTATCTAAAATCGTTCAGTGCTTTCTCTATGATAGCAAGACATTCGTGAATTTGATCTTCTGTAATTACTAATGGCGGTGCAAAACGTATTTTATTACCGTGAGTTGGTTTTGCCAATAACCCATAATCTCTGAAACGAAGACAAATATCCCAAGCCAGATCAGAATCTTCACTGCTGTTAATCACAATTGCATTAAGAAGTCCTTTGCCTCGAACCAATTCTATTAATGGATTACGCTCCGCGATTTCATTCAGTCCTTTTCTTAAAATCAAACCTAATTTTTGTGCGTTTTCAGATAAATTTTCTTCACGAACCACTTCAAGAGCAGCAACGGCAACGGCAGCTGCGATTGGATTTCCTCCAAAAGTAGATCCATGCTGTCCCGGCTTGATTACATCCATTATCGCATTATTGGCCAAAACCGCCGATACCGGATAAACACCGCCAGAAATAGCTTTGCCTAAAATCAAAATATCCGGCTGTACATTTTCATGATGCACTGCCAGTAATTTACCTGTTCTGGCAATTCCTGTCTGAACTTCATCTGCAATAAACAATACATTATGCGCTTCGCAAAGTGCTTTGGCTTTCGCCAAATAACCTTCGCTTGGAACATAAACTCCAGCCTCGCCCTGAATAGGCTCTACCAAAAAACCAGCAATATTAGCTGAAGATTTCAATGCTTTTTCTAAAGCCTCAATGTCATCATACGGTATTTTTATAAAACCTTCGGTAAAAGGTCCGAAAGATTTTCTTGCGCTTTCATCATTTGAAAAAGAAATAATAGTAGTAGTTCTTCCGTGAAAATTTCCTTCGCATACAATAACCTGAGCCTGATTTTCGGGAATTCCTTTTACTTCATAAGACCATTTTCTGCACAATTTCAAAGCAGTTTCTACAGCCTCGGCTCCAGTGTTCATTGGAAGCACTTTATCAAAACCAAAATATCTGGTTACATACTCTTCATAAACACCCAATTGGTCATTATAAAAGGCACGCGAAGTTAATGTCAGTTTTTGCGCCTGTTCAACCATTGCTCCAACAATTTTTGGATGACAGTGGCCTTGATTTACTGCAGAATAAGCAGATAAGAAATCAAAATATTTTTTCCCGTCAACATCCCATACAAAAACACCCTCCCCTTTTTCCAGAACAACCGGTAACGGATGATAATTATGTGCGCCGTATTTATTCTCTTTTTCAATTAAAACTTCCGATTTTAAAGAAAGTGATTGTGCTGTATGTTCCATTATCTAAAATTTTATAAAATATTCATACAAAAGTAACAAATGTTTTTTATCAACCAAATAAAAAGCTAAATTTGACTTTTATAACATCATTTTTAAAAAATAAACATTTATTTATAACAAAAATAAGTCATGTTGTTATTTTAACGCATCCAGATACCCGCATCGGAAAAAACAAATAAAAAACAATTACTTTTATCCCAAATAAAAGTGATTTTAACTTTAAAAAAGGAAAATATGGACATTTTAGATGAATTTGACATCAATATCATAAAAGAATTGGAAAAAGACGGAAGAATGGCTTTTTCTGCAATAGCGACTAATCTCAAGATTTCAAATACTATGGTGCACCAGCGCATCAACCGATTAATAGAACAGGGAATCATATCTGGGATCAGACCCGTTTTAAACGAAAAAAAGATAGGATACGACTGGGGAACTTTTACCGGAATCACTTTGAAGAAAGATCAGGATTCTGAAAAAGTTATAGAAGCCCTAAAACTGATTCCAGAAATAACCGAATGTTATTACATCACGGGCACTTTTACGCTTTACATAAGAATGATAGCCAAAGATCATGAACACATGAGAAGGCTGCTTTATGAAAAAATCGACTCTATTCCCGGCATTTCAAAGACAGAATCCCTAATTGAATTGGGCTGTGCCTTTAAACGGAACATCAGTTTGTAAATAGTTAAGAAAAAACATAAAATCCTAACTTAACGATCTAATAACCTTGAAAGAAGCATTTTTCAAGGTTTTTTTTATATCAATAATTTATTAGATATTTGCAAAAAATAGCACCATGAAAAACTTAAAAATTATATTTTTCGCAATGATTTTAATTACATGCCAAGCTTTTGGTCAATTAAAACCAGTACAATACAAAGACGGGAATCAGGTCTTGAATGGTTTCAAAATCAATCCTACGAAGAAAAGCAATCAAAACCCCGGCATATTAATTTTACCTGCCTGGAAAGGAATTGACAAATTATCTAAAGATACTGCGGAAAGTCTTTCAAAATTGGGTTATTATGCTTTCATAGCAGATATATACGGAGAAGGAAACTATCCTAAAGACAATGCCGAAGCCGGAAAAATTGCAGGATTTTACAAAAATGATTTTTTGGCTTATCAAAAACGGATTTCACTAGCCTTGCAACAGCTTATTGACGCTGGAGCAAATCCTGATAATATCGTAATTATTGGTTATTGTTTTGGAGGAACTGGAGCTCTTGAAGCAGCCCGGGGACACCTCAATGTTAAAGGAATTGTTTCCTTTCATGGCGGTTTGGGCAAAGATGCTGCAAGACCTACAGAATCGATAAAGGCGAAAGTATTAGTTTGTCATGGCGCAGATGATCCCTATGAATCAAAAGAAGAAATAACCGCTTTTCAGCAGGAAATGCGTGACTCAAAAGCCGACTGGCAAATGATTTATTATGCCAATGCCGTACATTCCTTTACCAATCCTGAGTCAGGAACAGATAATTCTAAAGGAGCTGCATACAATGAAGTGGCCGCCAAAAGATCTTTCGAACATTTCAAGCTGTTCCTGAACGAAGTATTAAAAAAATAATAAATTAAATAAACACCCTAGATTTTAAATGAAAAAAGTACTAACACTATTTGTATTTATAACAGCGTTTCATTGTTTCGCACAAAAGAAAGCGGTTAACAATGATGATCCGACGAAGTTTATGAATACCATAACCGCCGAAAAATTAAAAACAAAACTTACCATTGTTGCTTCTGATGAAATGGAAGGCCGCGATACTGGATCCAAAGGACAAAAAAAAGCTGGAAAATACCTTATCGAGCAATACAAAAAAAGTAAAATATCCTACCCAAAAGGAGCTGCGAGCTATTATCAGCCTATTCCTGCTTCTTACTTAAATGCCAAGTACAATCAAAACCTGCCTGATTCAGAGAATATTTGGGCATACATTGAAGGATCTGAAAAACCAGACGAAGTTTTAGTCGTTTCTGCACATTACGACCACGTAGGTGTAAAAAACGGAGATGTTTATAACGGTGCTGATGATGATGGTTCCGGTACAGTAGCCATTCTGCAGATTGCCGAAGCTTTCCAAAAAGCGAAAAAAGAGGGACATGGTCCAAAACGTTCTATATTATTTCTTCATGTAACTGGTGAAGAACACGGTTTACACGGCTCACGTTTTTACTCTGAACACCCATTATTTCCAATAGCAAATACTATTGCAGATATTAATATCGATATGATTGGCCGCCGTGATTTTGATCATCCTGACACTAATAATTATATATATGTGATTGGTGCAGACAGGTTATCCAGCGATTTACACAACATTACCGTTGCACAGAACGAAAAATACACCAAACTGGATTTGGATTTCAAATTCAATGACCCAAAAGATCCAAATCATTTCTATGAGCGTTCTGACCATTATAACTTTGCTAAATTTGGTATTCCAGCCGTATTTCTTTTTAATGGTGTACACGCCGATTACCACCAAAAGACTGATGAAGTAGAGAAAATTGAATTCGATGCTTTAGCAAAAAGAGCCCAGCTAGCATTTGCAATTGCCTGGGATTTAGCTAACAGGCCTGACAGAATTATAGTTGACAAACAAGCAAAATAATATTTAACAGAAAAGAGCTTCAAATTTTTTTGAAGCTCTTTTTTTTTTAACGCATATTTCAAAAAACCATACAGGAAATCAAAACAATATCAATATATTTGGAATTCAGTTAAAAGATATTCAGATTGCTTACGAGATGCATTATATCTTTTTTTGCAGATTAAGAAGAAACGAAAGAGATCATACTATCCCTTCCCTATTTATCGCATCAAAAGAATTGAAGTATAACAATTGTAATATTCAACAATGACAGTAAATCCAAATTCAGACAGCAAATACTTATTTGAGCATTTTTTTGAACTATCCGCTGATTTACTCTGTATCACTGGGTTCGATGGTTTTTTCAAAAGAATTAATCCAGCGGTTTCTCAATTATTAGGCTACACAAATGAGGAATTGTTTTCAAAACCAATAAACGATTTTATCCATATTGATGACCAGATATACACTTCAAAAGCAAGGAATGAATTATACAAAAATAAACCACTCTTAAATTTCGAAAACAGATACGTTACAAAAAGCGGTGAAATTGTATGGCTCTCCTGGACATCAATGCCTGCAGCTGACGAAAAATTAGTTTATGCAATTGCAAAAAACATCACACACAACAAAAAACTGGAAGAGGAACGGAATTTACTGCTTACTAAATTTACAAAAACCAATAACGACCTCAAAAAAATAAGTTACACGAGCTCACATGATCTGCGGTCTCCTGTAAACAACCTACTTTCAATTTTCAGCCTCTTGGATGTTACCAAAATTGAAGATTCTGAAACCCTGCAGTTTCTTGAGATGCTTCAATCTGCTACCGAAACATTAAAGAAAACTTTAAATAATTATGTAGATATTTTAATCCTAGAGGATAAGTCAATTGCACAAATTGAAGAAATAGACCTAGATACAATTCTTAATACTGTCATTCTTTCTATAAATTCTTTAATACAAAAGTCAAATGCTGTTATCAATATTAACTTTTCACAGCTCGAAAAGATTAATTTTAACAAATCCTATCTTGAAAGCATTTTTCTAAATTTATTGACTAATTCAATTAAATATGCTATCCCGGGCTGTTCACCAATTATTTCCATCCATTCCAGAAAAACAGATGAAGTTGATCAGTTGATTTTTTCTGACAATGGTATTGGCTTCGATATGGAGCTCGTAAAAGATAAAATATTTGGTTTACACCAAAAGTTCAACAACCACATAGACAGTAAAGGAATCGGGCTTTATTTAGTAAACAACCACGTCACAAGCCTAGGCGGTAAAATTGATGTAGAAAGCAAAATCAACGAAGGAACAACCTTTATTATTTCTTTTAAAAAAGAACCGGTTTTCTCATAATTACGCAAACGAATGTACGCAACAAAAAAGCCTCAATTAACTCAAGCCTATATTTAAAAACATTCAATTATTACTTCACTTTTTGCTGTTCATCAATTCTTAATTTTTCTTCATCGAGAATTTCAAATACTTTTTCTATATATATTTCTGCATCGTTATCTGATAAATCAATTTTATTAAAAATAAGAGTATGCAAAGCATCAGAATTTAAAATATTATAATCTTTTTCAATCCTAGAACTTAATATTTTATTTCTATATTCATTTAAATCATAAATCCCTTTTGAATTTTCTAGCATTATTCTTCTAAATGTTTCTGAATTTAAATCTTGCTTTAAAATTTCATCATATTGCGCTTCTGCTATATACTTAAAATGTTCTTCAACTGCGTTTTTAATTTCTTGCAATTTATCATCTACAACTTCTAATAAAGCAGACATCTTAGACAATTCTCTACTCATAATTTTTGGAATATTCTCTTCCCTTTTATAAAAAAGACTATGTGAAGTTTCTGCCCATATATGCTCTGATAACGTTCTAACTTGCACTTCTATTCTTTTAAGAGAATGATTTTCCCAATTTGGAGTTTTTGCCCAATCATCTTTTATTCCAAGCAATAAATGAATTGAACTATATCCAAATTTATCAGGACTTAAATTTGAAATAATAGGATTATTATATGATTTAAATTCTGTTCTAAGAATTTCCACTACTTTTGTTTTATATTCTGGAAATAACAAAACAATTCTTAACCCTATTAAATCATTAAGTTCTGTTATTGTTTTTTTAATTACAAATCTTTCAGATGAATTTTTCTCTAAAATAGAATCAATTGTCTTAATCCTTCCACTTATTCCAAAAGCAATTGGTATTTTATGTTTTAGTAATCTTTTCTCAACAATTTGTTTGAATTCATGCAAAAAATCTGAATAATCATCTATTATACTTTTGTATTCTTTTTTAATATCCATCTATTACAAAATTTTAAGAAAATTTGATTTGACAATAACTAGTTCCAACAAATTAGAAATAATTTTTCTATAAAACAAAATGGATTATGATTAAGTCATAAATGGAAATTTTACAAATTCTATAAAAAAACAATAGGAGTTTCCCAGACAGAAAACTCCTAATATCGTTTATAATTCTTCTTTTATAACTGCATCTGGGGCATTTTTCTTGACAGACTCAATTCCATTATCTCTTGCTGCAGCTGATTCATACATTTCACTAGTACCAATAATCTGGCCATTAGAAGCTTTTAGATTGAAATAAGGCTTTCCGTTTTTGGCTTCCAATCTCTCAAATCGAGCATCATCCTGTGAATTTTTCTTAACAGATTCAATTCCGTTATCACAAGAAGCTTTTGTTGTATAACCTTCGCTAGCCAAAATAACCTGACCATTACCTGCTTTCAAAACAAACTGAAATTCGTCATTTTTTCTTTTAGTAATCAAAAATGTTCCCATAGAAGTTTAAGTGTTATTAATTTATAAATAGTTAAAATCTGAAATTATTATATCGCCTTCTAAAATACAAAACTTAAATCTGAATTCAAAAACTAGAACAACTTAAATAACATTTTTCAGCCGAAAGTTTATTCCACAAAAAAAGCCTTGAATTTCTTCAAGGCTTTTCATTCTGGGTGGCTGACCGGGTTCGAACCGGCGACCCGCGGCACCACAAACCGCTACTCTAACCAGCTGAGCTACAACCACCATTTGCGCTTAGCGGTTGCAAATATAGAACAAATGTTTGCTTCTGCAAACAAAAAATCAAAAAAAAATTGACATTTTTACTTCAAATCTCCTAAGCTATTGACTGCCAAATACCTTTCAGCAGTAAATCCTTCGGCATGTTCCACACCAGTAAGCCTCCCAAGATCTCTGGAACGGTAATTCAGGCTTTCCAAGAAGTTTTTACTCGATATAGGAGATTCCGGTTCTTTCGAATCCGGATCATAAAACTGGGAGCTGTAAGCCAGAATTGCTTCAATTTTTTTATCTGTGAAGCCTGTAATATCCACAACAAAATCCGGCTCTATATTTTTCCATTGAATATAATGATATACTAATTTGGGTCTCCATGCTTTTTGGATTTCACCGTCCAAAATTGTTTCAATCTTCATCAGACCTGACAAAAAACAGGCCTCCGAAACCAATTTACTGCCTTTTCCATGATCGATGTGCCTGTCATCTATTGCATTGCACAATACGATTTCCGGCTGATACTTACGGATCATTTTTATAATTTCCAGCTGATGCTTTTCATCATTGACAAAAAAACCGTCTCTCATATTCAAATTCTCCCGAACAGAAACCCCCAGTATTTTCGCTGCTGCTGCTGCCTCTTCATCCCGAATTTCAGCAGAACCGCGTGTACCTAATTCTCCACGGGTCAAATCAATAATTCCGACCATTTTACCTAGAGAAATCTCTTTTAGGATTGTTCCGGAACATCCTAATTCTACATCATCGGGATGTGCCCCAAAAGCCAATATATCTAATTTCATATCTTTTTTTGTTTATTGTTTTTGGTTTGTAGTTTATTGTTAAGTTCTTAAAAAATAAACTATCAACTTTTTTTAACCGTTTAAAACTCTTTTCATTGTCATTGATTTGTTGACGCTTTCCTCCCACTCTTTTTCAGGAATGCTGTCTTTCGTGATACCGCAGCCCATAAACAAATTTACTTTTACATTTTTTGTCCCGGAATACATTTCAATTTCCATGCATCTTAAATTGACAAACAGATTTGAACTAACCGAGTCTACAGCAAAACTCGTATTCAATTCTCCCAAAAAACCAGTATAGAAAGTCCGATCGTAATTTTCATTTTCCAGAATAAAAGCTTTCGAAGCTTCTTTTGGCAGTCCGCAGACAGCTGGCGTTGGATGCAGTAAATTAACGACCTGCTTTAAATTATAACCTGTATTCAATACTCCCCAAATATCCGTTTTCAGATGCCAGATACTGCCGGCTTTAAGATTATATGGTTCGGTTACCGAAACTTCCAGTACAGCTTCCTGCAGCTGGTCTACAATATAATCTGTCACATACTGCTGTTCTTCTCTTTCTTTCTTTTCCCAAACAATTTCATCCGAGCCGTAATCTTTCTGTGTTCCTGCCAAAGCCATTGTTTCAAACACATTTACATTGGCTTTTACCAATTGTTCTGGTGTCGCTCCCATCCAAAGTCCAACTTGCGGATGAAAAAAACAATATACAAAAGTAGTCGGATACAATTGTACCAAGTTTTCGAAAACTGCAGTTAAATCAAATTTTTCCAGTTTTATTATTTCTTTTCGGGAAAGAACAACTTTCTTAAACTCCTGTTTATTTATCGCCCGAATTCCTTTAGCAACAATGCTTTCAAAATCATTTTTATCCGACTCATCAAGAATTCCCTGTATACTTCCTGCGACATCAGCAGCTGTTTTTTCTCTAACAGCACCTATTATTTCCGATTCATTTTCAGGGATTAAATGAATCCTGTTTCCGTCAAATGAAGCAAAAACAAATCCTTTCTCGGTAAAATCAGTTACATTAAACAACGTATCATTCTGCTGAAACATCCCGATTATTGTATCTGAATTGGGCTTGCAGTACAAAACATACGGCAGGTTTTTCTCCTGCTGCTGCTGTACTCTTTCAAAAAAATCATTCATATTATTTATTCTCTTTCGTCAAAACCATATTTGTCAATTTGCATAGCGAAATCAAATTCCCAGCTTCGTCCGTGATTTTAATTTCCCAAAGATGCAGACTCTTTCCTTTATGAATAATACGTGCTGTTCCAAAGACAAATCCTTCTCGAATACTTTTTAAATGATTGGCCGAAATCTCGATTCCTCTCACCTCCTGGCTTTTTGCATCAATAAAAAAATGCGACGCCGCACTTCCTACGCTTTCTGCCAATGCCACCGAAGCACCGCCATGCAGCAGTCCCATCGGCTGATGTACTGAAGAATTCACAGGCATTTTTGCTGTTAAAAAATCAGATCCGGCATCAATATACTCGATATTCAGAGTTTCCATCAAAGTGTTTTTGGAAAAGGTATTGCAAAATTCGAGGGTTTTATCTTTATCAAAAGTCATATCTTAATTTTAAAGATTGTAAAAATACGCTAATTTGATAATTCAAAAAACAAATTGAATACAAATCAAACAAACCACTCTGCATTGAAAGTCCATAGTATTTGTGTGACAGGCTAAATGCATGCAAGGCTGGATTCCAAAAAAATCATGAAATTGCCACAGATTTACAGATTTCAAAATCATTTTAATCTGTGAATCTGTGTAAAATGAATATTTTTTTCAGAAGCTAAAAGCGAATGCCCTAAAATACATAGTACAAACTTTATTTGAGAACACTAAATAAAGTTTAAACAGACCCTAAATATTTTGGGTATAAAACCAATAAACAAATCAAAAAAACTAATTTATTCCTATTTTTACAAAAAATAAAACCAAATGCCTCGCATCACCTTATTACTTTTAACCGGAATCCTGCTTTCATTCTGCTCCTGCCGGAGTGATTTTGAAACCACTGCCAGTACAGGTGATTTGACTTTTTCAAAAGATACGGTATATCTGGATACGGTTTTCACCAATTTGAGTTCAAGCACTTTTGCCCTAAAAGTCTATAACCATTCCAAAAAAGACATCAATATTCCTCAGATAAAATTTGCCAAAGGCTTAAACTCAAAATACCGGATGAGTGTAGATGGTGCGCAGGGAAATCAAGGCAAGATGTTCGAGAACGTTACATTATTGGCCAAAGACAGCCTGTATATCTTCATAGAAACAACTGTAGAAAGTGACTCCTCAACCCCAAAAGAATTTCTAAATACCGACCAAATTGAATTTGACAGCGGCGCTAATCTTCAAAAAGTAGAATTAGTAACTTTAGTTCAGGACGCTGTTTTGTTATATCCGAAACGCAATACTGACGGAACTACTGAAACACTCCCTATCGGAAACGAAAAAATTTACGGCTTTTATTTAGACAAAAACGATCCCATTCATGGTAATGAATTTCATTTTACCAACAAAAAAGCCTATGTGATTTACGGATACGCAGCAGTTCCCGAAGGAGAAACCGTAACATTTGACCCCGGCGCAAGAGTTTATTTTCATGCCAATTCAGGACTTATAGTTTCCAAAAATTCCTCCATCAATGTTAATGGAACAAAATCTGTCACTGACAAACTGGAAAATGAAGTCATTTTCAGCAGTGACCGCCAGCAGCCTGATTTTGCATATATTCCGGGGCAATGGGGCACAATCTGGATGCAGAATGGAAGTGCCAACAATAAAATTCAAAACCTGACAGTCAAAAATGCAACAGTCGGACTATTGGCCGAAGGCAATAACGGAACGGCTGCATCTATAAAAAACACACAGATTTACAACTGTACACATTACGGCATTCAAGGCAAAAATGCTATAATTGAGGGAGAAAACATCGTTATCAACTACACAGGACAAGCCAGTCTTGCCTGTACTTACGGAGGAAATTACAAGTTTACGCACTGTACTTTCAACAACAACTGGTCAAGTCCGGGACAGTTAGCGGTTTACATCAGCAATTACATTTCTGGTGCTGTCCCAGAAGCAAAAAATCTGACTCAAGCAGCATTCAACAACTGTATTATTTACGGTTCCTATTCGAATGAAATGCTTTTGGATAAAAAACCAGAAGCACTTTTTAATTATCAATTCAACAATTGTGTGATTAAATCAAATAAAAACAATAATTCTGATTACCAGTTTGAAACAGATCCAGTACATTATAATGCCATTATCCTCAATAAAGACCCAAAATTCTTTAACCCGAACATCAATAATTTCAATATTGACAATACCTCTCCCGCTTTCGCAAAAGGGAATTCTGCGTATTTAATTCCGCTTGATATTTTGGGTATTACCAGAACACTTCCTCCAGATTTGGGAGCTTATCAGAGTAAACCGTTTAATTAACCGCGAATTCGCTAATTATATTCATTTAGAATTCCTAAAAAATTTACGAATTTGCGGTCTTTATTCTCAATTCTATTATTTACCAAATAGTTTGCTTTTCGCATTTGCTCTTACTATTTATTTAAACTAAATTTGCACCGTTAAATACAACAAACTACACAACAATGATCCATTTCTTTGAAAACCAAAGCAAAACTGTTTTTGCAGTACAAACGCAAAACGAAATTTCAGCTCAAGACATTTCAAAACTTAACTGGCTTTTTGCCGACGCAAATAAAATAGAGAAATCCGCATTGACGGATTTTTTTGTTGGACCTCGTGCCACTATGGTTACGCCTTGGAGTACCAATGCGGTTGAAATTACTCAAAACATGGGAATTTCCGGTATTATCAGAATTGAGGAATTTCATCCAGCCACGGCAGATTTCACAGATTTTGACCCAATGCTTTCTCAAAAATTCAATCAATTAGATCAGGATATTTTCACGATTCACATACAGCCGGAACCCATTCTGGAAATCGATGATATAGCAACATATAACAAAGCAGAAGGTTTGGCTTTGAGCCAGGAAGAAGTAGAATATTTGGATAATCTGGCTGCCAAATTAGGCCGAAAATTAACCGATTCAGAAATTTTCGCTTTCTCGCAGGCTAATTCAGAACACTGTCGTCACAAGATTTTCAACGGAACTTTTGTTATCGACGGAGTTGAAAAAGAAACTTCTCTTTTCAAATTAATCAAAAAAACATCTCAGGAAAATCCTAACGATATTGTTTCGGCTTACAAAGACAACGTGGCTTTTGTAAAAGGCCCAAGAGTACAGCAATTTGCTCCAAAAACTGCCGACAAACCTGATTTTTACGAAATAAAAGAATTTGATTCGGTTATCTCTTTAAAAGCAGAAACACACAACTTCCCAACAACTGTAGAGCCTTTTAACGGAGCTGCAACAGGTTCGGGAGGAGAAATTCGTGACCGTTTGGCTGGAGGACAAGGTTCATTGCCAATGGCGGGGACTGCAGTTTATATGACTTCTTATTCAAGATTAGAAGAAAACAGACCTTGGGAAGATGCTGTAGCCGAAAGAAAATGGCTGTACCAAATTCCTATGGATATTTTAATCAAAGCTTCAAACGGAGCTTCTGATTTTGGGAATAAATTTGGCCAGCCATTGATTACTGGTTCCGTTTTGACTTTCGAACATCAGGAAAACAACCGTAAAATTGGTTACGATAAAGTAATCATGCAGGCGGGCGGTATTGGTTACGGTAAATTGGATCAAGCTATCAAACACAAACCACAGGAAGGCGATAAAATCGTTATTCTTGGCGGAGAAAATTATAGAATTGGAATGGGCGGTGCTGCGGTTTCTTCTGCAGATACTGGAGCTTTTGGTTCGGGAATTGAGTTAAATGCTATTCAGCGTTCGAACCCGGAAATGCAAAAACGTGCTGCTAACGCTATTCGTGGTTTGGTAGAAAGCGACAGCAACCCAATTGTTTCTATTCACGATCACGGTGCGGGCGGACACTTGAACTGTCTTTCAGAATTAGTCGAAGAAACTGGAGGATTGATTGATTTGGACAAATTACCTGTTGGTGACCCTACCCTTTCAGCAAAAGAAATTATTGGCAACGAATCTCAGGAAAGAATGGGATTGGTTATTGGCCAGAAAGATATTGATACTTTACAAAGAATCGCCGACAGAGAGCGTTCTCCAATGTATCAGGTTGGTGACGTTACTGGCGACCACCGTTTTACATTTGAATCTAAAACTTCAGGTCTAAAACCAATGGATTATGCTTTGGAAGATTTCTTTGGAAGTTCTCCAAAAACAGTAATGACAGACAAAACTATTGATTACAACTATAGCAGTTTAAACTATGATGTAAAAAATATAGCAACATACTTAGAGCAGGTTTTACAACTAGAAGCGGTTGCTTCTAAAGACTGGCTGACTAACAAAGTTGACCGCTGCGTTGGCGGAAGAGTAGCCAAACAGCAATGCGCAGGACCATTGCAGTTACCATTGAATAATGTTGGTGTGATGGCATTGGATTTCCAAGGAAAAGAAGGAATTGCAACTTCTATTGGGCACTCTCCTATCGCGTCTTTGATTGATCCTATTGCAGGAACAAGAACTGCAATTGCTGAATCTTTATCTAACATCGTTTGGGCTCCAATAAAAGACGGATTGAAAGGTGTTTCTCTTTCTGCGAACTGGATGTGGGCTTGTAAAAACGAAGGTGAAGATGCCCGTTTGTATGCTGCTGTTGAAGCTTGTTCGAATTTTGCAATCGACTTGGGAATCAATATTCCAACAGGAAAAGATTCACTTTCGATGAAACAGAAATATCCAAACGACGAAGTAATCGCACCAGGAACGGTAATTATTTCTGCAGGAGGAAATTGTACAGATATTAGAAAAGTAGTAGAGCCTGTTCTGCAAAAAGACGGCGGTTCTATTTATTATATCAATTTGTCTCAGGATGACTTCAAATTAGGAGGTTCTTCATTGGCGCAGACATTAAACGCTATTGGAAATGAAGCGCCAACAATCAAAGATGCTGCATTCTTCAAAAGCGCCTTCAATACACTTCAGGAATTGATTTTAGACAATCAGATTTTAGCCGGACACGATATCGGAAGCGGCGGTTTGATTACGACTTTATTAGAAATGTGTTTTGCTGATGTGAACTTGGGAGCAAAAATTGACTTCTCCGTTTTTGAAGAAAAAGACATCATCAAATATCTTTTCTCAGAAAACATTGCTGTGGTTTTCCAAGCGAATTCAGATGAAGCAGTTGAAGCTAAATTGAAAGCGAATAATGTTTCTTTCTTCAAATTAGGAAATGCAACTTCTGAAGCTGCTTTAGATTTTGGTCCTTGTAAATTAGACATTCCAAAATACAGAGATATCTGGTTTAAAACTTCATTCCTATTAGATCAAAAACAAGCCAAAAACGGAACTGCGCAAGCACGTTTCGACAATTATAAAAATCAAGTTTTAAATTATAATTTCCCAGCTCATTTTACAGGAAAAAAACCTGTAATTGATGCTTCAAAACCAAGACCGAAAGCAGCGATTATCCGAGAAAAAGGAAGTAATTCCGAGCGTGAAATGGCAAATGCAATGTACTTGGCAGGATTTGATGTAAAAGACGTTCACATGACCGATTTGATTTCGGGACGTGAAACACTGGAAGATATTCAGTTCATCGGAGCGGTTGGTGGATTTTCTAACTCAGATGTTTTAGGTTCTGCAAAAGGATGGGCAGGAGCTTTCAAATACAACGAAAAAGCAAATACGGCATTAAAAAACTTCTTCAAAAGAGAAGATACTTTATCTGTCGGAATCTGTAATGGATGCCAATTGTTCATGGAATTGGAAGTAATCAATCCTGAACACGAAATTCACGGAAAAATGCTTCATAATGAAAGCCATAAACACGAAAGTATCTTTACTTCGGTAAAAATCCAGGAAAACAAATCGGTGATGTTATCGACTTTGGCGGGAAGCACACTTGGAGTCTGGGTTTCGCATGGTGAAGGAAAATTCAATTTGCCTTACGCAGAAGACCAATACAATATCGTTGGTAAATACGGGTATGAAGGATATCCTGCTAACCCAAATGGTTCAGCTTTCAACACTGCAATGATGTGTGATACAACAGGACGTCACTTGGTGATGATGCCTCACATCGAGCGTTCGACTTTCCAATGGAACTGGGCCAATTATCCAAAAGACAGAAATGACGAGGTTACGCCTTGGCACGAAGCTTTTGTCAATGCTAAAAAATGGATTGACAATACAAACAAATAATTCTCTTAATATTTAAGATCTTATTTTCCAGTAACCGTCTCTTATTTTTTTAGAGACGGTTTTTTTTTTTTGCCTAACTATTTTTATATGCCTATGCTTAACTAATACCAAGTATTTTTTTATAAGTCTTTTTAGTAAATTCTCAAAAAAATCTACAACAATATCATCAAAATTCATTTTATTATTCTGAATAAAAAAATGTTCAAAAAAAGTCCGGCGATATAATTTCTATTCTGTTTTTCTATTAAATTTTGAACTATATTCGCCAAAAAAAGAAAAGGCATTACAATCAAATAAGACTTTAGCAATTAAAATTTTATTTGCCTTACAGCCTGTCTCCTGCAATATCAGAGACTTTTTTTTTATGAATAATTTTAGTTCTAAATCACAAAATAATTTTTAAAAAGCCCCCAATGAATTTTTTAAAAAAAACATTTTTAGTTTTAAGCTTACTGCTCGTTATCAATCCTGTATCTGCACAATCTGCTGATATATTAATGAGAATAAATCCTTTGCTTGAATTAGGTGTAAACACCCAGCTGTTAAAATTAAAAGGAAACGTAAAAGAAATGCAGGAACATAAATTTGCAACAGATGTCCAAGGTCATACGGCAAACGATTCTGCATCAGTAAGTAATGTATATAAGTTTGACACAAATGGTTTAACAAAAGAAATTGAAGAAACACTGAGAAATCAGCAATCAAAAAAGAGCTTCTTCAGTTACACTAACAAAGGTTTTGTCTCTCATATCGATATTGAGACAACACTTATATTACACCAAAAAGACACAACCAATACCGATACCATCAATACAGCTGAAAAAGATCCAGTTTTTTCTGCAGTAGATTATAAGTACGTTCAAAAGAAAAATATTTTATTTAAAGGCGAAGATTATATAGAAGGAATGCCAAAAAAAGTAACAGCCCGAAAGGAATACTTCTACCATTTTAATGATGACAACCAAATTTTCCAAGTAGATTACCAGACAAATGATTTAGTTACCAAATACAGCTACGACAGCAATGGATTAATTAATGAATCTCTGACTACAAAATCTGGAATGCCATTTTCTAAAAATATTTACAAATACGACCGCAACAGCAGACTTACCAATATAGTAACCATTAATTCGGACAATGCAACAAAATACCCAAATGAAGAAACAGTTTTCTCTTACAAACTTGATTCCAACGGAAATGCAGTTGAGAAAAAAGTAAAAAGCTACATTTATACACCGCAGGGAAGCAAGAAGTTTAATGAAGGCTATTTATATCTTTATAATTACACCTATTTATAGTTTTTTATCTAAAACCTGCTTTGTATCTTAGCCAAAACTCAAGAATAAATACTTAACAAAAAATTAAAAAGTGATGCCCTTTACTCTTTAATTCTTCTATAATTTAACCTACAGCCATGAAAAATTTTACATTACTGCTTACAGCGCTTCTACTGAGTGCCTCAAATTCTTTTGCCCAAATTAAAATTACAAAAATCAAAGACAAAGGAAAAGATCATTATCTGGCAAATGTTATTGGTTACCCGATTACCGGCATTTACACCTATGTGAATCAAATTGCGCCTACAACAATTCTTAACGAAGACGGAACTGGAATTATGCAAAACGAAGACTTAACCAAAGAAAATATCATTTGGGGAATTGAATGTTCCGAAGCAGGAATTCCTATTTTCAAGGAAGGATTCAATAGTGCTACATATTCTTTTTGGTACAAAAAAAACACTTCAGCACATTCTAAGTCAAATGATAAAAACGAATGGATACTGCAGCAGTTTTCCATTCATTATGACAAAAAGAAAATGTTCATCTCAGGCGAACGCGTAAAAGAATATATTGAATAATTATTCTTTAACTCAATCAATTATTCTGAAAAATGAAAAAATAATCATTTTGAGATAAAATCTGGATCGATAAAAGCTGTTAAAATAAGTACTAAAAAAGCGTTCATCTAAAAATGAACGCTTTTTTGCTTATTACAAATAACTAATTAATAATCAATACATTAAAATTAAAATTCATTTTTTTATTGAAGCATTATTACTACATTTACAACGGCCTTTATTTTTAAAACACACTTAAAACTCAAAAAGTATGACAAATAAAACCTTTAGAATCGGAATATGTATGGCAGGAGCAGTCTCTGCAGGTGCCTATACTGCAGGCGTAATGGATTATATAATGGAAGCTTTGAGCGAATGGGAAAAAAGAAAAGGACAGCCAAATGTACCCAGCCATAAAGTAGTCATACCAATAATGGGAGGAGCTTCGGCTGGCGGAATGACATCTTTATTAACAGCCAGTACAATAAACAATGAAATCAAACCAGTTCCTTTACCAAACAAAGCAAATCTTCTGGACGAACATCCCGAAAACAAACTCTATCATAGCTGGGTTGACTTGACAGAAAAAGATATGTTTCTGAAAATGCTCGATCCCTCAGACATTTCATCAGGTAATGTGGTATCGCTTCTCAACTCCAATTTCATAGATGATATCGCTGTAAAAATGATACAATCGGATATAAAAAAATGGAAAGCAGCACCACCCTTTTTTGAAATGCCTGTGAAAGTATTCACTACACTTTCTAACTTAAACGGATTTAATTACAATACCGATTTTAACGGAGGCATCCGAAAAGAAAAATACAATATGGCAGTCCATAATGACTATGCTTGTTTTGAACTTTTTGACGAAAATACACAAACTCCTCTAACATTGGGCTGGATGCCGTTGAATTTCAAAACCGGAGATTTTATAAAAACTGCACGAGATGCGGCAATGGCTACTGGAGCATTTCCTGTCGGTCTAAAATCAAGAATTCTGGAAAGAGACTCATCATATGTAAATGCTATTCCGTGGCTAAAAGACATTTTCCAGAATAGTCCAGTTACCGAAAATCCGCTAAAAACACTGAATGTTGATGGAGGAATGATAAATAATGAGCCTTTTGAAAAAGTGAGATACCTGCTGGATGAAATTACAATAAAGCAAAGAAACTCCGAGTATAACACTCTGAATAAGGATGAAAAACAAGAATTCCTTAATGAGATTAACTCACTTTACAAAAATTTTGAAAATACGGTTTTAATGATTGATCCTTTCCCTAGTCTGGATAAAACAGAAGACTTTAATTACAGTCAAAACCTAACGAATATTATATCCGAAACTTTTTCGGCAATGACAGCCCAAATGCGTGCAAAACCAATAAATTACCGCAGCGCAATGGAACAGGATGATGCCAGTCAATTTATAATTTCTCCTTCTCGAAAAAGAGAAGATATCGATGGTACGTTCAAAGATTTTTTTGGAGAAAAAGCAATCGCTTGTGGGACAATGGGCGGATTTGGCGGTTTTTTGAATAAAGAATTTAGAATTCATGACTACTTTTTAGGAAAATACAATTGTGAAATGTTTTTGAGAAAGTATTTTACAATTCCAGAAGAGGCACTGCTGGCAAACCCAATATTTTCAGAAGGATACAGCGGAGTCGATAAAAGCAAATATGCAGTTGTAGGTGCCGATGGAAAAAGAAGCTATCCGATTATCCCCATTTTCAAGCCCGAAGCAGCACCAGATACATTTCCGATACCTACTTTTTCCTGTGGTGGAAATTGGCCAAAAGTCTCAGAAAATTTCATCAACGGATATGAAAAACCAGTAAAAAACAGAGCCGAAAAAATTATATTAAATATTGTAAAACTAAGTTCGACAACTCTTTTCCTACTAAAAGTTGGTTCTTTTGCAATACTCAATAAAATAATATGGAAAAAAGTGGCCAGCTCAATTAAGAACTCTCTTTACAAATCGAATCTAATAAGCAATTATTCTCCAAATCGAGAGGAAACGTATTAAAAACGAGGGAGAAACAGTTTTTTGAGGTAATTTTAAGAAAACGATTTCGCTGATTACCAATATTGTAATTATATCCGCTGTAATTAATCCGCAGAAAATAAAAAATATTATTAATTTTTATTTAATTTGCGATACAATTTAATAATCGCCATAATGATAAAGATCACCAGACTCTTTGATTTTCCTTACTATCAGCTAGAAAATTACAACAAATCAGATGCTTTGGTGACAAAGCAAAACGGAGTTTGGGAGAAAACCTCAACCCAGGAATATATAGATAAAGCAAATGCTGTTTCGAGAGCACTGCTAAGAATGGGCGTACAGAAAAATGATAAGATTGCAGTCATTTCCAGCAATAACAGAACAGAATGGCATATTATGGATGTTGGTGTTTTACAGACAGGCGCTCAAAATGTCCCTATATATCCAACCATTACCGAAGAAGATTATGAATATATCCTGAATCATTCGGAGGCCGTGTATGTATTCGTTTCGGATATAGAAGTTTTCAATAAAGTAAACAATATAAGAGCCAATGTTCCTTCGCTAAAAGAGATTTATTCTTTTAATGAAATTGATGGATGCAAAAATTGGAATGAATTACTGAAATCAGGCGAAGACAAAAGCAATCAGAATATTTTAGAAGATATAAAAAACAATGTAAATCCAGAAGATTTAGCCACAATCATTTATACTTCGGGAACAACCGGAAGACCTAAAGGCGTAATGCTTTCTCATAAAAATATTGTTTCCAATGTTTTGGACAGTGCAGACAGAATCCCTTTTGATCCAGGAGTAAGCCGTGCTTTGAGTTTCCTTCCTATCTGCCATATTTATGAGCGAATGGTAACTTATATTTATCAGTTTTATGGCTGTTCTATTTATTTTGGCGAATCCATAGAAAAAATATCCGATAATATAAAAGAAGTAAGACCATCAGTAATGACTGGCGTACCAAGACTTATTGAGAAAGTTTACGAAAAGATTATTGCCAAAGGTGCTGACCTGACCGGAATCAAAAAGAAACTTTTCTTTTGGGCTGTTGAAGTGGGTTTGAAATATGAGCCTTATGGCGTAAACGGATTCTGGTATGAGCTACAGTTAAAACTAGCCCGAAAACTGATTTTCAGCAAATGGAAAGAAGGACTTGGCGGAAAATTAGATTTAATAGTAAACGGAAGTGCTGCATTACAGCCAAGATTAGCAAGAGTTTTTGCCGCTGCAGAAATATACATTATGGAAGGCTACGGATTATCTGAAACTTCTCCTGTAATATCTGTAAATGATTTTAGAAACAAAGGCTTTAAAATTGGCACTGCCGGTAAAATCATAAATAATGTAGAAGTAAAAATTGCCGAAGACGGCGAAATCCTCTGCAAAGGTCCAAATGTAATGATGGGCTATTACAAAGACCCTGAAAAAACAGCCGAAGCCATAATTGACGGTTATTTTCATACTGGAGATATCGGAAATGTTGATAAAGACGGATTTTTATCGATTACTGACCGCAAAAAAGAAATGTTTAAAACCTCTGGAGGAAAATATATTGCTCCGCAGCTTATTGAAAACACGATGAAACAGTCTCGTTTTATCGAACAGATTATGGTAATTGGTGACGGTGAAAAAATGCCTGGCGCATTCATACAGCCGAGTTTTGAATTTGTCAAAGAATGGGCTAAATTACATTCGGTTCAATTAGGCACAACCAATCAGGAGATTATTTCCAACCCAAAAGTGATAGAAAGAATCCAGCAGGAAGTTGATACTCTAAACGAAAAATTCGGAAACTGGGAACAGGTCAAACGTTTTGAATTAACTGCTGATGTCTGGTCAATAAACGGCGGACATCTCACTCCTACTCTAAAATTAAAGCGTAAAATCATCAAAGAAATTTACAAAGATCTTTATCAAAAAATTTACGGGCATACACTGTAAATAGTTTGACATACTAAAAAATAAAGTCCTGACGGTTTTCTGTCGGGATTTTTTTTTAACAAAACTTTTAATTCGAAATAACAGAAATTCTTTAAATAATTCTATTTTTGAAAGAACGCAGATAAATAAACTTCTTGTTATTACTATTTACAAAAAACTATGAAACAATACACAGAAATCATTGACTGGATGGAAGTTTGGGAATTTTCCAAACAATTTATTTTGCCAAATATCGGGTTGTTTCTATTTTGGACAGTACTGTTTGTTATGCTCGGACTAATTTTGAGCATCGTTTTGAATATTGTTTTGTACAGAAAAAACTTTTTTGACCGTGACAAAAAATATTACAACTGGATTGTAAAACTATGGATTCCTTATTTGATAATTGTTTTTCTGTATTTCTTCAGTATGATTGGTCTGCTGTACGGAGGGCATTCCATTATGGAAAAAGAAAATAAAAATATAGCAGCACATATTTATTCGAATACAATTGGGACTGCTTTTTCATCAGAGAAAGAAAAAAAAGATTTTTTGCATTCCCTCCAAAACATATCCAATTCTTCAGAAGGTGTCAGCAGATCCATGGCACAAGCTCTGGCTGTTTATATCAAACAAAATAACAGTGGCTTTGCATCTGTAGATAAACTTAAGAATTCCTCGACCTCCTATCTGCTCAAAAAATACGAATCAGATGTTTATAGCGCCTGTGTATACGGTTTCATGAAAGTGGCGGATGATAAGGCAGATATGAAAAACGTAAAAAACATTGATTACGCTCAATTCAAATCTCTTTTAAAAAAATTAGATCAGGCAGAACCTCAAAAAATTGAACTTTCATTACAATCTGAAATGGGACATAAACTGCAGTCTGTCCTTGATTTTGTTTTTAAAGAAATCCTGAAACATGAATTACTATTTTTCGTGTTTTTTCTATCACTTCCCTTTATTGAATACCTGATTTATTCCAGACTTGTAAAAAGACCGGAAACTGATCAGAATACAGCTTCTGTCTGACTTTTATTAATCGAAATAATTTAACCAAAAGTAAAAAGGCTGTCTATTATAGCCTTTTACTTTTGGAACAAATACTTTTTTATTTTCTTTTTACTTTAAGTTTATAATACATTACATCTTTGATGATAGATTTATTCTTTTTGTTAAAATAAATTAACTCAGAAACAATTTCAGGTCTTTTGTTAACTCTATCAGCTACAATTTCATAGGCAATGTTTTTAGTTATTCCTTCTAAATTCTGATTCCTTTTAAACTCATGTTTCATTACCTGCAGAAACATTTCAGAATTCTCCGGCGACACCTCTGCATTGTAAATTGATATTATGGATTCTGATAATTTTTCAGTCGATTTGATGTTTACAAAATAGTTGTTTAAACAATTGGCCGCATCTTTGTTGTTTTTCCAGCCTGTCAAAAGTATCTCCTGTGCTTCGTTTATATCATTGATTTTATCTTTGTAAATAAAGGAAGCTTTCACGTATTGGTTATTCCTTTTATAATTTTCTATAACTATACTATAATGCTTGTCAGCCTCTTCTTTGTTTTTCAAAATACTATACAAATCACCTACTTTTTCATGCTGGTTAAGTTCAATATATAGTTCGATTGCCTGTTTGTAAACATGTCCTTTTTCATAACATTCGGCAGATTTGTGTTTATTATTCAAGTATTTTAAATAAATAGCAGCAGCTTCACTATACAATTCTCCTTTTTCAAGTACCTCCGCCGCCTTAGAATGATTTTTAAGCAGTTTCATATAAATATGTGCTGCTTTTATGTAATCTTTCTTTTCAATAAACTTCTCTGCCAGTTTTTCATACCGGCTTTGAATAGTCGCAAACCTTTCAGAATCAATTAAAGCAGAACTTCCTCCCGAATATTTTTTAGATTGGGAATAGTCTATAGAAGGACTGGAAGAGTAGCTGCTATTTATTGCCATTACAACAATTAAAGCGAGCAGTAAAATGACGATAAATATTACTACAACTGGGTTAGCACCTAAATGTACACTGTTAAAATCACATCCTCTGATATTAAATAGAATGAATAGTACAAAAATTATCCTAAAAACAATTACATAAGATTCGCTTCCTGATCTATTAAATATATTCTCTTTGCCTCCTGCAAAAGAGCCTCCGCCGGAATTATTTCCTTCAAAAGAAAACTGTCCATTATAACCTCCTCTTGCTGAACCTAATATATCGAGCGGAATTGCCATTTTTAAAGCTAATTCTGGATTTTCATCAAAAAATTTTAAGAACTTATCCATCTCATCTTGGTTTCCTTTCATAATCTCCCGCAGATCAAAAGGCAGCTCATTCATGGCTTCTTCTTCTGAAAACGGCTGTTCAATAACCTCTAAAACCTTTTCGGGATCTACTTCATAACGCAATGACGAAATATACTGAGGTATGGCAATTGTTTTTGATGGCTGCTGTATTTCAGTATTCCTTACAACTGGTGTTTCTAGTATATCTATCCACGAAACTTCCTCTTTTAATTCAATCAAACCAATTTCAGGATGCAAAAAATGATAGTTTTCTGAAAACAGGTTATGCCATTCAGTTTTTGTCAATTGCGGTGTCACGATTGCATTTTCAGGGATAAATAATTTATTTTCAATCAATTGACAAAAATTATTTTTACCAATCTCATCAATTTTACTTTTCTCCTGATTAAATACTATCAAACAGCCAAATAACTCATTAGCACGAATAGCCGGAACGGGGAAAATTTTTACTGCGTCAAGAGTTAACCCTAAATTTTGAACTTCACGAAGCCATACTTCCGCTGAGGCACTTTTAATTAAAATGCCTCCCTTCGGATATGTATTTTTAGAATTTATTCTAAGTTTAAGTTCCATGCTGTTTTATATTATGTATAAATGGCTCTATATATTTTTCCATGAACTCTTTTTCTTTTATGCTTTCCATAACAGAATCAGAAATAAAATAATCATTCCCCGAATACTCAATTTCTGTCGCCATAACGGTTCTTCCGTCAATTATAAAAGGAATATAAAATTTAGGTATTTCGTCATTGCTGCTTTCAAAAATCAGAATTCCGTCTTTATTGGTTACTTTACTTCCATCTTTAGACTCAAAAAACAATGTTTCTATATAACAAACCGCTCCCTTGCTTTCTATAATTTTTTTTAGTTCTTCAGCGTTTTCCCTTGTTACATTATTTAAAACAACTCCAAGTTCATCTTCAACAATTTCTTTACTTTTAACCAAAGACTGACCCGTATTTTCTTTTATTACTTTAACAAGATCCAAAAATGATTCTCCTCTGTTTTTTAGAATAAGATTAACCTTTTCATCAAAACGTATGGAGACATCTCCAGACTCGCCAGCATAATAGTAATGTTTCTTTGAAAATTCTAAATGAACGAAATCGAATCCGTTAACTTCTATGCGATTGTTTACAATTGAAAAACCTTTTATCCTTTTAATTACACTGTATTTAAATTTACTTTTCATAAAATTATCAATAAAGGAAGTTCGTTTTCGAGTATAATTTAAAAAAGCTTCTTTTACAACATCCCTGTCCGCATACTCTGTTTTTAAATCATCATGGATTTTCAAATATGACACATCATCAGTTAAATAGAACTCCCCGCTAAATTCAAATGCGGTAATTTTTGTACCGCTCAGTTCACTATAAGAAAGTACACCATTCTTTAACTCTTGCGTATCAAGATTCATTATACTAACATTCTGCTCACGATCATGGTAAAAACATAAAAATAGTTTTTGTCCATTGCTATTTATTTTTATTGCCAACACACCATCTCCAAAAGGAAGATTTGATGCTATTTTTTTTAATCCTTTGTTAAAATCAGTATCAGTAAATAGAAATAAACTTCTATTTATATACATATAGTAATCCTTACCATCATGAAAAATATTTTTATAATTTCTTTCAACCGGATATAGCAGCGGAATTTTATCTATTGATGTATCTCGAGTTTTTCGAGGTAAATCCTTCTTTTCTTTGTACCACAATTCATCCAAAGGCATTATAATCTGCAGGAGCATTTTCCTGCCTTTATTCTGATTTTTATAAATCTTGATACTTTCCATCTCCATCTCGAAAACGTACTTAATTTCAGAAAAATATTCACTCAAAACCTTTTGCATAGGAGCCAGTTTTAAACTTTCTTCTGAAGAAAAAAGAAAAACTTCCTGATTTTTACTGCTAATTTCATTTTGCTGAAAGAAAGAATTAATTCCTATTGAGCAGTCCAGTTTAATACTAAGCTCGCCCAACGCATTAATTACCTCATGAACATTTTCTAAAGAGACTTGTTTAAAATCCTGTCCAACCACAAAAATTCTGCATTTTATATCTGTTTTAGGATGTCTTGCAATAGCAATGGCCGAAGCATAAGATAAAATCTTAGGGTTTCCCCAATTCTTAAGAGATACATCGATTAACAAAATCCGCTCAAACTTATCTGCTTCCGGCGGAACTTCTCTTTGAATATACAATGCTTCATTATTTGCAATTCGGGACATAAACACATCATCATCATAAGCAAATTCAGAAATAACCAATTTATCAAAATCTCCTTTATTGGTTAAATCCGAAATCCCTCCCATTGGCTGTTCACTGGGATGATTATGATGCAGCGGAATATGCAATCCCGACCATAATCTCCTAATAAGACTTCCAACCTGAAACGTACGGTCATCCTGAATAAGTTCTTCGACAAAATCAGCAGAATCTGACAGATTCTTTTCTTCTAAAATTTCCTCTTCCAGTTTATCTTTCAAGTCCTCATACGGCACACCTTCCATCGCATTTAAAATTGACTGTACTTTTGGAAACCTTACTTTCAGCATAGCCAGCGTTCTGAAGTCCTTTATGAAATTAGCTTCATTAAATTCTTCTTTAACTGATGCTCTTACCAGATGATGCCTGTGATTTTTATATTCATCCAGAATTTTCTCAGCTCTATCAGAAGAAATTCGGTTATGACATTCCTCAAAAATCGTCTGAAACAGTTTTAATCTTTTTTCTCCGCTTTTATAGTCATCAGGCAAAGCCGAAAGCTGTTTCATAAACCCAATCGCAGCTCCTAATCTAAAGGAATGTTCAACGGGAAAAGTTTTGCTTATTTCTCTGCTTTTTGCCCATGTATCGATCATAGCAATAGCCTGATCACTGTCATGATTGGTCGCAATTATCGCCAGCAATAAGGTTCCAAACGGCGGAATACTATTTTGAGAAAGATGCTCTAAAATTTCAAAGACAAATTTTTCATAAGCAATAGTCGGTCCATTCGGAATTGTAATCGTCTCAAATACGCTGTCCGAAGAAAATATTTGATTGTCCCATTCCCAGAAATAGTCGGCAAATGATTGAAAATATCTTTGAAATTCCATTTTATTTTATGAAAAAGTTAAGCGAAATGAACTAATTGACAGTTCTTTAATATTATTTTTAAGTATGGAAGAATAGCTGCTGTCCTTGTTCCAGAATATGATATTCTCTTCAAAAGGATTTAATTGTTTCTGAAGTATTTTTGTCAAAACATTCCATTCAAAATCATATCCGGAAGGAATTAAAAAATTGTTATCAAACCAATACGAATCACCTTTTAAGGGCAGTAAAGGAGTTCCGATAATCAATACTTTTTTATCAATTACAACCCAGCGCAATGGCTCCAGCCTATATTTTGGTGCTGTTAAAATATATGACTTCGCTTCCTCATAATCTGCCAATAAAGCATAAGCTTCTTTTACATTTTCTGAAGGCTTTAAAACCATTTTTATTTTTTGATCAATACCAAAAAAGTTATGATTAAACTTTGGAAGAGAAACAGGCAAAGCTCTCAAAATGGGTGTCCACAATAATCCAGAAGGAAGTTTTTTTACTGGTAAAAGTTTATCTTTTTCAAAAAGTAAATTCTCCTTTAACACAAATATTTTTGCATACGGAATCTGCAGTATTTCGACCGAATTAATTTGTTCGGTAGAAAAATCTTTAACCCAGATTGTATTAGTTTCATAAGCTGTTTTAAGGTTTTCCCAATGACGTATTGTGCCTAAAAACTCTTTGTGTTCTTTATTGATTTCTAAAAAATACATATTAAATAGTTTGTAGAATTCTCTGCCACAAAGACTCTATATGATCCTGAATGTATTTTTTCTTTTCTGCGTCTTTAATCCAATCACAGCGCGTTTGAATATATCTCAGTTTGTCTTTAATCACATTTTGTTCCTCAAAAGAAAGATTCTCATCCTGCCATTTTTCGGTTAAAAAACAGACTTCTTTCATCACACTTTCTGAGTCAGGCGTTTTATTGTACAAGGCCTGCGGATGTGCTGATTCAGAATTATCTTTCTCAATAATTTTATTAATTATTCCTTCTAATATCTCAATTTGTTCCTCATTGTCCCAGATATATTTCAGCACCCAAAAATCAGATACAATCGCTTCATTTCTGCCGCACATTAATGCACTGGCAGCGATAAGATTCTGAAGTTTTACGGCACGTCTGTCCGATACTTTTATTCCTGTATTTCTAAGACTGTGAATTATATCAACATATTCATTTCGTACAGCAGTCAAATCAATTTTACGGCAAAGCTGCTGCAGATCACGAACCTCATCAGCCGAAATTGTCGGTGTTTCTTTTGAATCCGCACTTTCTAATTTCCATCCTGCTAATAATACCTGATGCAGTAAATCTGGTTCTACATAGTCACATTTTATACGAATTAAGAAACGGTCTAATAATGCGTTCAATGCTTCATCTTCCGGCAAAACGTTACTTGCACCAACAAACATAAGTGCTGGTAATTTTTTAGTTTCTTTACCGCGTCGAAATATTTTTTCGTTAAGTGCCATCAGCAAACTGTTCAAAATTGCCGAGTTAGCATTGAAAATCTCATCAAGGAAAACCATTGAAGCTTCTGGCATCATACCTTCTGTATTTGTTATTAATTCGCCTTCTTTAAGTTTGCGAATATCAAAAGGTCCAAAAATTTCATTTGGTTCTGTAAAACGGGTTAAAAGATATTCGAAGTTTTTATCTCCTTCAATTCCTTTGGACAATGATCTGATAATCGCACTTTTGGCAGTTCCCGGAGGCCCAAGTAAAAAAGCATTTTCTCTTGCTAATAAGCCAATCCCCAACAGATCAATAATTTCATTTTTTCCAACAAAAGTTTCTTTTATATGCTTTAAAACAGCATTTAATTTATCGGTAGCATTCATTTATTTACTTCTAATTTTTATTCGTTTAATTAATTTACAGCTGGGCCCAGAATATTTTTTTATAATCTCCAAATCCTATTTCTAATTGCTTTTTGATGAAATCAGATTGAGCAGATTTCACTGCTTTTCTATGTACAATACGATCAATATAAAGCTGCAGCAGACATTCATTTACCGAAACAATATCGTAGTTTATACTTTCAGTATCAATATCAAATCCAATAGCGGAATAATGAAACTGAATTAAATGTTTTTCTAAAATAGGAATCACTAAATCCTCTGGATCTATTCTTTTCATTTCAGCAGCAATCTGTGGCAAAAAACGCAGACATAGATCAGCGGAAATAATTGCAGAAGCATCCTGCTGTCCTTTCCATTTTGGCAAAAGCAGTTCCAAATCACTTATTTTATGTGCTCTGTTCAATAATAGCTGGGCAGCTAAATATACCGTTTTGGCAGCCCACAAAGCAGCCTCTTGATTAAAAACCGGTACGATTCCAGGGTATTCTAAAATTTCCCTGTCATATTCCATTTCTAAAAACAAAATAGTTTCTGTTTCTTCTTTTTTTGAAATAGTAATTAATTTATCATACAAAATAACCTGTTCGATAGTTCTAAGATGGTAAATGGTATCTAAAAAAGGTATTTTCGTTTCATTCATAATTCTAAATTATGTTTCTTTCTATTAAAAATTTATTTATTAGAGAAAACCCTTTAATAAACATATTCCTGCTAAACTGCTTAATAGCAAATATATCATTAAATCTGGCATTTGCTGAAAATTATATAATTAAAAAAGCTGTATTCTCTAATGAAAATAGAAACTGCAGATACCAAATAACTGCAGTTTCCTTCTATAGCTCTCTTAATCGGCGGCAGCTATTTTCTTTTAAAAAAATCTAGTTTTTCAGACACCAATGCAAAATTTTAGCGATGTTTTTTGCGTCATCAATGCCTCTATGATGAGTTCCTTCTAACGGAATAGTAAGCAAATGCAGAGCGCCGTTCATTCCAGTTGGTTTTACTAACCCAAACTTCTCTTTAAAAAGCTCTTTTACATTAATATGCTCTGCTCCCATCGGATAAGGAACTCCAAACAATTTACACTGTTTTGTAAGCATATTCAAATCGTACTGGCCGTAACTAGCCCAAGTGTACAAATCCGGATTGTACTCATCAATCAGCTGATTGACGGCATCTTCGAAACTAACTCCGTTTTTATCCAGTAAATCCTGGGTAATTGTGGTCAGTTCGGTACAAAAGGAACTCACCGCTGAACGCTGCGGTTTTATCAATATTCCTTTATTCTTAGAAATTACGCCGGTTTCTGTATCCAGAACGGCCAAGCCAATTTCAATAATTTCGTTTTGCTGGCCCTGCGGAACTGTGCCCTGCCAGCATGTGGCTTCTAAATCGATAATAATAATTTTATCTGTAGTTTTCATTTTTTCTAATTTTTAAAAAATTTACAATTCTCTGTCTCCAAAAGGAGCTTTCCAGTCTTTCTTCAAAATGAGTTCTTTCACTTCATTATAAGAAAGCGGTCCATAATTATGACAGTCAACCCCAACATCAAAAGAGCGGGAAGTTTCGTCATCAAACAAATGGCCGTGAGAGTGGCCGTATAAATGCCAAGTACCTCTAAAAGAACTTCTCCAGACTTTCATTGCGTAGTGAAATAGGATTATTTTTTGTCTTCCGTTTGAAGCGTCTTCATCGGTAACACTTAATTCGTAGTAATCCTTAATCCATTCAAATCGTTTCGCATAACTCAGTGCTGATTTATCGTGATTGCCTTTCACCAGGAAAATAGAACCATTTAACTGGTCCAAAATTTCTTTTGTCCGTTCTGGTCTCGCCAGCGAAATATCCCCTAAGTGATAGACAATATCCCGCGGACTCACCTTTTCATTCCATCGTTTAATGAGTTCCGCATCCATTTCTTCTACCGAAGCAAACGGCCGTTCACTAAACCTGATTATATTCGTATGACCAAAATGATGATCAGACGTAAAAAATATATTTTGATTCATTTTTTAATTTTTTAAACTGAAACCATTCTTTACACAAATGATTTCTCTTATTCTTTTCTTTAAATTCATAATCAAATATTCAAATTACACTGCGCAATTATTTTGCGCAGTGTAAAAAAATTAATTGATCCATTCAATTACAGCCGACAAATAAGCTTGTCTGACTTCTTCAAACCTTGTTATGTTCGGAATATGATTCACTTCTAATAAATATTTAGAGCCGTCTTTTGCCACGATGTAATCATTTCCAATCATATCCATTTTCAAAGCTTCTTTAATATGAAGTGTATCAGCAAGCAGATCATCATCAACAGGCATAAAACCAGCATTATCAGGATGAATCGATTTCAGCCAATTGTCTCCTTCTAACTTAATCTGCCAGTAGATATCTCCTATCATCATAATCCGAACGGCTTCGCCTTCATAATACGGTTCAATGGTAGCGGTAAACTCACTTTCCCACTCTCCTGTAAAACGGTGTTTGTTTTCACCGCAATGCCAGTTGCCCCATTTTGCAACTGTATCATTCGCAGTACTTACAGAAGCCCCGGCACTTACAAAACCTCTCGGTGCGCTAAACCTTGACAGAGATAAAGCTTTTACCAGACAAGGAATCTTAAATCGGCAGTCCAGCATAGCAGAAGCTTTAGGATAACAATCTCCATTCCAAATGGCAAGACCTGAAATAAAATCAAAATCATTATCGTAAATTCCGTAGTAAACCACTTTATCTACAGGCAGCATTCCAATTCCATTCGATTTTTCCATATACAAAACAGTATCTTTTACCACAATTTTTGGTATTGACTGGTGCCAGATAATATGACCGGAATATTGCGCTTTTATGCTATCATATTCTTCCTGTTCAATTCCTACAAGGGCTATACGGTTGTATTTTTGTTTCATCGTTATTAAATTTTAAATGTTACTTGTATTTATTTTTTATACTGCTTCAAGTTTCAGGCGTTTAATTCCAAAATCTGTTTTTCTCAATTTACACATCCTTCCATCTGAAACGTGGTGGAAAACAATTCCTTCAATATCATTTTCTGACAAAAATGTTTCCAAATCATCAAATTCAAGACTTACAAAATCAAGGATTTCACTGCCGTGTTTTACCAAAGTATGTTTGTCAAACTTTTCAGGATTTCCCTGTACTTTGGGGCCGCACAATTCGTAGGTTCCGTCTGTTTTATTTTCTAAACGATCGAAAGCTTCAAAGAAATGTTTGTCTTCCGATTTTGAACGGTCACATTTTAACCAGTGCGGGTGATGCCCTGAAATTGGATCTGCTTCCTGACACGGAATCGCTCCTGCCGGAATCGTCCTTCCTTTTTTAGCATCGAATCTTTTAAATATTTCTCCTCCAATAATAGCTGCAGATGTACCGTCAAATTTTCTGGTCGCAATGGCTTGTCCATCAAAAACCCAATTGTTTTCAATATTGATTTTATTAATTACTCTTCCTAAATCAGCAGGGTTTTTAGCAAATAATGTACTTATCTTTTTCATTGTTTATTTTTTAATTAAACTTTTCTTTTTGTACAGGAAGATAGACTTGAACCCTCAAAAAACTGATCCTAAATCAGCCGTGTTTACCATTTCACCATTCCTGCTTTTAATTAATCCTCAGGATTCAAACCTGAAATTTGTGGAAATAGTAGGATTCGAACCTACTCAGTCAAAAGACAGCGGTTTTACAGACCGACCTAACTCTCCAGCTTTAGCGTATTTCCATTTTGTCTGAGAAACAGTCCCGATAGCTATCGGGAGAACCTACAGCCTCCTGCGTCCAAAGCAGGTAAACTGCCAATCGTTATCTTCCCAGTTATTTTTTGGGTGTTTTCGGGGATCGAACCCTGTTCTTCGGATTCACAGCCCGAGGCTTTACCAAATAAACTAAAAACACCGTGTGCGGCTCATACGGGAGTCGAACCCGTTTCTCCCGAGAGACAGTCGGGAAGGTTAGCCAGTAACCCCAATGAGCCAGTTCCTTCTAGAGAACAAGTGATTTTGGAAGGATTCGAACCTTCGGCCATCTGCTTAGAAGGCAGACGCTCTATCCAGCTGAGCTACAAAATCATTATTTTTTGGGCATAAAAAAAGCACCCGGTTAAAGGTGCTTTATAAATTCAATATGACATAACTATCCTATTGCCTGTATCTATGCACCTGTATTGTTAAACATCCAAGATCCATTCTCGGGTTTAGCAGTTGTGTGTTATATATTTTTAAATTGAAATTCATTTTATATGCTGTATTATATTCTGAAATCATTTTTATCTGAAAATCTTTCTTATGATTTTCTTCGGCAAAGATAAAGTCGAAAAAATCAATTATCCAAATTATTTTTTAAATTATTTTATTGATTATCAATTATTTACGCTCTAATTAAATCAATAGAAATTCCTGTCCGCATACTGATGCAGATTCCTTAATTGTATCAAATGACTGTCTCTCATTAGATTACTTTTCAAGATTATATTTCGTTATTTAGTTTATGCATTAAACATTTAATCATTTATTTTTTAGTTTATTTTTTAGTTTATTTTTAGTTAAGCGTTTATTTTTATCCTTTTTTGTGTCATAGAAAGCAAAATCTAAGTGCTTTTTGATTCTATTTATCGAAATTTAAATGTCATAAAACAAAAAAAGCGTCCCATTTTGAGGACGCTTCTATATTTATGTTGAGTTTAAAACTATACTTTACACTTCAATTCCATAAAAATACTATTACATCCTGAATCCCTAGCCGGAAGATATCCTGCTAAATGGTCAAAATTTTGTTCTATTGAAAGTCTCATATGTATTTCTTTTATTTTAATTCGACGCAAATGTAGTCCTTTATATCTTAAATTAACAGATTTTTATGAAATTAAAATTTCTTTTTTCTGTCCATCCCTTTTTTAAGCATACGTTTTATCATTCTGACTTAAAATAATTGGGTCCTGAATATCATCATCTTTAGCAAATAATAAAACTTTAAACATAACCTCTGCTGATTTCGGATCATCATCTGGGGGGAACAAACGTCCTCTGTTCGGCGAATCAATGGCAGAACCAATAAATATTTTAAATTAAATTAAAAAGCCAAACCCCGCAAATATTGGTGATTTGCAGGGTTTGGCTTTTTATTGGTAGAAAAACGGGTTTAATTTACTTTGGCAACGCTGATTTTTTCCAGTGTAACTTTAGCATCTCCGCTTCCGGTCTTTTTAATGATAATTTCAAAATCAGAAGCAGAATTCGATAAGTCATCTGAAATAAAATAAGAGAAATTCAATTTTACGCCAGTTTCGCTTATTTCATGAGTACCTTCTAATCCGTGATCATGGGCAACGCCAAAGAAAGTCATTGTACCCACGTATTGGTCAGCTTTTCCAGGATAACGAATATAAACGCTGTAAAAATCTTTTGGTTCTTTGTAAACCACTACATCCAGATTCAATACGATTTTTGAATTAACTTCAGCTTTCAAAATTTTATTAGTGTTTTTAGCAAAGTTTGAAGTTACTTTGTGAGTAAAGCTAGTACTCTCAAGCGGTTTACCAATTTTTTGTTCCCAGATAATCTTTTCTTTTGAGTCCTGAAACGCAATTACTTTTTTCGTTTTTGCATTTTTCGCAGCTAAAACAGGTTCTTTTGATTCATAAAGCAAATTGTCGTATTTGTAATCTAAATTGAAGACAATATTATATATTTCTTCCATTGTATAAGTTACATGATCTCCGTTTGGCGCAATAAACTCATAAGGCCATGGATTTGCTTTCAGCTGTTCTAAAGTCGGACGCTGTCCGTAAGCCGAAACATCCCACGATTCCCAAATACGATCAATCATACTGTGGTGAAGCCAGAAAACAGGATCAAACCCAGCAGAAGGCACATTGGCCATTAAACCTGAGAAATTCTGCTTTTGGTAAATTTCATTGTAGAATGTTTCACCTGGATCTGCATATTCGCCGCCAATTAAATCATGCATAAAACCGTGAGGCGCGATTTCTAAATTTTTGCTGAATCCCGCAGATCCTGAAAAGGAAGGATTCGTTTTTAATTCTTCCAGAGACAACTGAATTTGTTTTAACTGATCTGGAAGAATCTCTTTTCCATCATTCAAAATACTGTATCTCGATGCAATGTACAATGAACCTGATTTTTCTCTTATTTTTTCAGGCATAATATTGTCTTTGTTTGCAACACTTCCATAATTCCAGTATGGAAGAGCAAAATCTTTTTTACCGGATAAATCGCGAACAATTTTTTCCAGATACCAAATGTACATTCTGTGCCATAACAAAAAATTCAAAGAAGCACTTTCTGTTTTTTTATGAGTGCAATCTCCCCACGCCCACAATTTATCTTTAGAAGTTTGGTATGCTGAACAAAGCTGGTTCTGTCCCTGAATAACGTCCGGTATATTATGAATCGCTCCCTGATAGTACCAGCTCAGGCCTTTTTCGCAGCCCATTTCACGCATTTTCTTGAAAGCAACATTCATAGCTTCAAGATCTGCCTGTGCTTCAGGTGTATTGGCATTTTTTCGTACATATTGTACATTGTTTTTATTTTGACCAAAGCAAAAACCTGCAATCAAAATAATAAAGAATAAAGTAACTTTTTTTTCCATTTTGTATGTTTTTGGGTTAATAATGATTTGTTTATTGATATTAAAGAGCTTCTACCTGAAAGGTTAGAATTTGAGCATAATCAGGGTTCGCTTTATCGTAGATCTTAAACTTTACAGTACCGTTTCCAGTTTTATTGGATGGAATAACATGAATTGCAATAAATCCCTGCTGATCTGCATTGAGTTTTCTAAAAGCAGAACCTTGGGGAATTCCGATCTGACAGGCACCGTGCTGGCACATCGAGCAATCCCATTCTTTAGGAAAAGTATTCGATACCGTTTCCCAAACCAGATAAATAGGCTGATTGGAAATATTTTCGACTTTGATTTTAGAAATATCCAGTCGTTTGTTTTTTTGCACACTTTCTTTGTTTGTTGCGTTTCCTATAACACAAAAAGTAGGTTTGGTTTGTGCAAAAGCGAAAGAAAATGAAAGAAGAAGAATAAGGTAAAGTAGTCTTTTTTTCATGAGAAATGAGTTTAAATTATTAATAAAAGACAGGAATTGCCGCTTTGTAACTTGTTTTCTTTAAAGCGGGATTTATAAAACGATATTTGATTTTTTCTGTTTCTCCTGTATCGCCTAAATAAGCCAGCAGTTCGAAACATTCGCCTGGATGCAGTTTTAACTGATATCCTTTTGATACTGCTTTGATATTAAAATCTTTTCCATACAGTAAATGAAGTTTGGTCCGGGACGGAAACACAATTTCGTGTTCATACAAACCTGCATTTACTAACCGGAGCAAAAGCGTATCTTTTTTGTGCGCCAATGACTGTAAACCTTTATTTTTTGAGAACGTTTCTCCGTTAATCAGAAAATAATCAGGCTTGTATTTTGGAAGAATGACAGCTTTGTTTGAAGGATCATATTCGGTTCCCATAATGGTATCAGTGTGCCATTGTGAATCTAGTTCGTTACTGCACCACATTACTTCTTTTGAAGGTTTAACAGACGAATATTCATTTTCTTTAGGCCGAATAACAATTACACCAAACATCCCAGCCTGAAGATTGAAAGGATAATTTTCGGGACTGTAATACAAATAGGTTCCTGATTTTTTAGCCTGAAAGGAATAAAATCCGTGTTCCATATGATGAACGGCTTCTTTTACTTTCATGACCTCGTTTTCCTTATCATGCTGCACAAACTCAATTTCCTTACAGTATAATGAAACAGGATTTCCCTGCGAGATATTCCAAAAATCAATAAGGATACTATCGCCTTCTTTTATATCGATATAAGATCCCGGAAAAGTAATTTGTCCCGAAAGCGAATCGGCAAAACCAAAAGCCTGGATAACGGTATTATCCAGTTCCAATTTTCCTGTTGTTCTTCCGATGATTAATCTTTCGTTTTGGGAAAACAACAAAGCCCTAAAGAGTAAAAAAGAACAGACCCATATGATTTTATTGCGATTTTTCATTTCTAAACCTGAATTATTGTTCAATACCCTTGTTGCTATTGAAATTCAAATTTAGAACTATAAAAAATGAAAAGACTGCGTACAAACACCTGTTTTTGCAGTATAAATCCTAAAAATAATTCATCTCATTTTGGTTTTCGCCTGAATAAAATTAAGATTTCCTTGAAACTGAATTGGGCAATAACAAAAAAATCTCCCTTTTGGGAAGATTCTGCTTTTATGAATATAACTCTTCTCTGATTTTAATTAAAGTCTGAATTGCTTTTTCTTCATCCGGTTTTCCCGGCAAAGTCGAAGTTTGATACTGCTTTTCGATGGAAGCGATTAAATTATCCGCCATTTCAAGTAAATCATCATATTCCATGTTTCCTGCTTTCCTAATATAAATCCTCCTCCTAAAAAGATCTGCAATTTTTCCACTTTTGTTTTATATCACTCCAAAATTAAGTATTGGAACTGTCCAAGAATCAAATATAAACATTAATAAAAGGGTGTGCCTGGACTCGAACCTGCACTTTCAGTTTAGCAAACTGTTGTTCTTCCAATTGAACTAACACCCTAGTGGACAGTTGGGACTCGAACCCAAAACTTTTCCGGTGGTTGGAATGTTTTTCCAATTAAACTACTATCCAAAATTTTACCAAGAGGAGATTTTATAGTTTTTCAATAAGACCCCAAAGATACTTTTTCCATTGATTCCCTGAACTATCGGATCAAAAATCCTGCTGGCTCCATCAACAGAATCCAATGGAGGAATATATCCTTCTTCAAATTGTTTTTTTCTTAAACTTTCTTTTGCTCCTGTCGAAATCCAGCCAACATCTACACTTGTCATAAAAATAGAATCAATAGCAAATTCTTTTGCCGAAGTTAATGTCATCATATTCAGCGCTGCTTTGGTCATATTTGTATGCGGATGAAAAATCGTTTTATTGGTATAACTAAATATACCCTCAGATGAAGTAACATTTATAATAAAACATTCTTTAAACTTTGAATTTAAAAATAACGGTTTCAGTTCTTTTATCAAAAAGTAAGGCGCAATTTGATTAATTAGGTTTACCTCAACGAGTTCGTACATACTGATTTCCTCAAGAGTTGAATTCCAACTTGTTTTTTCACGATTGTCAACGGGCTGTCCGAAACGGGAAAGCGCTATTTCTGTCTTTTCTACATATCCATATTCGAGAGCTTTTACTTCTGATGCAACAGGTGTTTTATTGGAGATCAGCTTTGTATTTTGTGAAAACTTAACTAACAGTTTTCCTTCTTTCCTGATTAACGGTCTGTAATATTCATTTGGATATTTAATAGTTTGTGCCGCATTGTTTATCAGAATATCCAAAGTGTCGAATTTGGATTTGTAAAACGATATAAACTCATTTATGGCATTTAAATTTCGTAAATCCAGTCCGTAAATAATCAGGCTGTCTTTCCATTGCTCAAAATCATTTTCCTGTTTAAACTGTTCCAGAGCAAGTGCCGGAAAACGGGTTGTCAATACAACATTGGCTTTATTTCTTACTAATTTTAAAGCTGTGGCAAAGCCTACTTTTACACGTCCTCCAGTCAAAATTACATTTCGTCCCACTAAATCAATATTCTGAAAACGTTTTTCATAATTTTCTTCGGCACATTCTGGACAGAGTCGCGTGTAAAAACTATGCGCCAGTTTATATGAACGATTACAGGCGTAACAGTTTTTTGGGAGATTTAATTCGGTAAACTGCTGTTCGTCCGGATTTTCTTTTTCTGCAAATAACGTTTCGCCGTTTAATGCCCTGAAAACTGATGAAGAACTTAGGTTTACCTTAAAGTCTTGCTCCTTTTTTGAAGTATAACTTGTACTTCGGATATTCTTTTTTGCATTTTTGTGAATCTTCGTAATCAATCCAGCAAACAAATCATTATCCGGATTATTAAACGGGTTATCTTTTAAGGTCAGTAAAACCTTTACACAAGTTTTCCATTCTTCATCACTAAAAGCATAATTGCTATTTTCTTTCATTTTTATTCACAAGAGATTATGGTTTCATGTATATTTAACTGTACCAAAACATATTTCATCAAATTAAAGTTGGCGGAAGCATTATCCAAAATCCAAGCGTCTGAAGTTACCGCTATGTAATTACTTTCAGCTATTACCTTATCGGGATTGTTTACTAATTGCAATTCCCAATTTAAATTATTGTTTAAAGCAATTTCTTCTATCATTTGTTTTAATTTTCCACTGTTTGAAACAGGTTTGTCAAATAACCAAAGTGCCTTTTTAATTTTTTCATTTCTAAAAAAATCTCCAATCAATACAATAGCCTCAGAAGTTTGTTTTACTTTTTTATAAGTTCCATACACACTTGACAAATCTCGGATAAAACCGTCTTGTCCTTTAAAAACATAGGCATTTGATAAAATACTTTCAAGTAAAATCAGAACATTAAATCCATCAAAACAAATCTCTTTTCCTTCCAGATCCTGACTTTCAATTTCTTTTGCTTTTCGGTCATCAATCTGTTTTTGAGAAGCACTCATTCCACGAATCGCTTGTTGCTGCCGAGCATTTAAACGATAACGGTTTCCTACTAATGCTAATGTCGATTTTTCGCCATAACCTCGGCTTAAAAAATAATGCATATCTGTCACAGCTTCTTTTAATTTGAACTGCATTTTCTCAGTTCCAAACAAAGCGTCATCGCTAGCTTCTTTTCCTCGGTTTTTGAGATTTGTCATTGATAAAATTTTTCTATTTCAATTGAGACCTAAATATTTTAATTTCTAGGATTATTTGTTAACCACCATTTAGCCTTTTCCATAACTTTTTGTTCAATATTACTAATATTTACTCCTCTATACCAGTAATCAGCATCATATTTCATATCAAGCCAAATTTCACTAAGAACACCAAAATCAAGCTCTTCGTCTGGATGTGTTTTTCGACCATCTCCATCACAGAATATTGAAGCATAGAATGAATTTGTTTCCACATCTTCTCCTTTTACAACTTTATTAAAATGATACCGTGCATAACATATTTCAGCTTCATCATTATACTTTTCTTTTAAATTTAGTTCTAAAAAAGTACGCTTTAAATAAAGCATAATTTCATCAGGATTAATGGGCTTATAAAAAGTAGCTAAGGTATAAAGAGCTTCATTCTCACATCCTAAATTGATTAATTGTATTGCCCAATCTTCAATTGAATCAAAATCAATAAATTCGACAAAATCAAATCGTTGCATAAATTTAATTGACAATATATAATCTGTGAGTATCTCGAAATCTTCATTTTCTTGTTCCATAGCTGTTTTTTCTGTAAATTCATATTAAATTTTTAGAATTTTAAATTCCAAAAAAGCCCATAGCAGTCCTAGTCATTTTTTCTACCACTTTATCCAAAAAAATCCGAAACCAAACGCTGTTTGAATCGGTCAATGGGTTTCAGATCAACATTGGTATCACCATTGAAAATATCAAATGGATCATCCAGACCGCTAATCAGTAAATACAGATAACAAAATATAAACGTTATGGCCGAGGTCACTAGATAGTCGGCAGACGGGCTTTTGAATTTGGTAATCAGCAAAAGCGACATCACTATAAACAGAATGCTTTGGAGCAAAGTGTACGCTGGCTTTATGAAGTTGTTTCTCGAAATCGAGTAGGCACGCGTGAGCTGTTTTCGCATGGCATTGGTATTTTCCTGAATGCCTTTTATGGCTTCTTTATCGACACCTCTTTCGGCAAAATAATAGGCAATTTCATTGGACTTACGAATCAGCGGAAAAATCACTGTAGAATCTTTTCCACTGGAATAAATCCATGAAATAATACCATCGGTAATCGCAAGCATTTCCTTACGCAGCAAAGTACTGTTTAATTCTTCTTTACACAAATCAGTAGTTCCTGTTCTTGGTGCTCTGAAAGCAAGGTAAATCCAGTCTTTGATCGCTTCCAGATTTGAAGCTACTTCGCCCGGTATTTTTTCACTTTCCTTAAAATCAGTCATCGTTGCGGCCAATAATAACCCGAACACAAAAAACGCTCCCGTAAAAATAATCGTAATATCCGAAAGTTCGATTAAGTCATGAAAATCCTGCCCGCAAAGCGAAAGATGCTTGAAAATAAAATTTTTGATTCCCAATATGGCTAATGCTGCAATAAATGACTTTAGGATTATAGTTCTGTTGGATATAAACTTCATGGATTTGTTTTTTTAGCAAAGTAAGAAAAATAAACAAACCTCTTACTTATTTTTTTTCAAAAACCCAGCTGTTTTCCCAACTTAAACTACCAAGATTACTTAGGAATTAGAACTTTTCTAATTAACTCAAAAACCTAACAGGTTTTTGAAACCTGTTAGGTTAACTTAATCCTCCCTGCTCCCGTCATCAGCCATTCTTACCATTTTTGGCGTAAACTTGGCGACTACGTCAACCAAATCCTGCTGTGCTTCCATCACTTGATTGATATCTTTGTATGCCATTGGTGCTTCGTCAAGACCGGCACCAATAAGAGTAACTCCGTGATCATTCAAGATGGTCTGCATTTCGGTTTGGGTAATGCTTTTAATCGCCTGCGTACGGCTCATTTGTCTTCCTGCTCCATGCGAAGCTGAATTGATAGCATTCCCCTCGCCTTTTCCTCTCACCAAAAATCCCGGAGCTGTCATACTTCCCGGAATGATTCCCATCACGCCTTTTCCGGCTGGAGTAGCACCTTTTCTATGTACAATCACTTCTTCACCGTTCCAGATTTCTTTCCAGGCAAAATTATGGTGGTTTTCTACTTTAGCTAAAATCGCAACACCCAAAGCTTTCTCCATTTTGTTGTGAATAATCTCGTGACAAGCCGAGGCGTAATCACCAGCCAAATTCATCGCCATCCAATATTCCTGACCTAATTGGGAGTTCATATCCAAGTAGGCTAAATTTCTAGCTGCTTCTGGAAGTTTACAAACGTCTTTAGCAATTTTGGTATAATGTCCTGCAATTGTTGCCCCCATTCCGCGCGAACCGGAGTGTGTCAATAATGCCACGTATTTTCCTTTTGGGATATTTAAAATCGTATCGTCTTTTGCAAATTCCATAATTCCGAACTCAACAAAATGATTTCCCCCGCCGGAAGATCCTAATTGCGACCAAGCTTTGTCTTTTAAATTCTGTACAAACGGGGTCATATTAAAAATATCATTCTCCAAAACCGCATGATCTGATTTGTATTGACCATGAAATCCATGACCTGCCCCAAACTTGGAATGTGCGATTAATTCTCTTTTAAATTTAGCCTCATTTTCAAAGTAAAAATCCTCTGGAATATCGTAAACCGACAAAGCCATTCTGCACCCAATATCGACTCCAACTCCATACGGAATAATCGCGTTTTTAGTTGCCAAAACACCTCCTATCGGCAGTCCGTAACCTTGATGTGCATCGGGCATTAAAGCTCCGGCAACGGTAACGGGCAGTTTCATTGCAACTTCCATCTGCTTTCTGGCACCATCTTCAATATGATCTAATCCGTAAGCCGAATAGGCATTCGGATTTTGATTTAAAGCAATGAAATCTTCCGGTTTTTCATTTGATTTTTCGATTAAAGCAACAGCCAATTTACTGAACACTTTATCGTCCATGTAATTTTCCGGAGCTTCTAAGACGTTTTTAAAATTTGTAATCATTTCGTCTCTTGTAAATCCGTTTCTTTTACTGTTTATTTTTAAGGCAATCCCAATTATTTTTCCTTCAGGAAATCCTAATTCTATTATATCTGTACCGTTTATTTGTGTTTTCATTGTTTGTCTCATTTTGATAGTACAAAGGTTGTTTAGCACTGCGCAGTTATTTTGCGTAGATAAATTAAAACCTTAAAAAATCATTTTTAAAAAATTCTATCAAATTATTACCATATACAATTATATCAGCCCCCATAACTGAAATAACGGGTGAAAGATATTTATTTCTAAAAACTACTATAGCTCTATGATGGTAAATTGGGATATAACCAATTATTTGAGAAACATCAAATCCAGCTTCAGTTAAAGCTTCTTCCACATAAATCTTGAATGTATTTATGTCTTCAACAAGCCATTTTGACTTTTCAATATCTCTGGAATACTGATAGAAAAAATTGTCAAATCTTATTTCATCTTCTCTGTCTGGATCAAGAGAAACTTCTTCTGTATCTAATCCACTAATATTTAAAAGCATTTCTCTGTAATCCCAAGGAAAATCAAATCCAAAAATTGTTTCTAATTTATCAATTTCTTTTCTACTGATACCTTTTAAAAACTTAGTATTTGGCTGTATTTGAAAACCATAAAAATCATTTTGAAGTTTTTTCTTTTCAAATATTTTTTCAGCTTTATATTTTATTTCTTTGAAAGTCTTCATTTAAGGCATTTTTTTTAATTAAATAATTATAAGAGGTAACATTTAAGAATGGTTTAAATTTCATTTGGATCGAAGGAACCATTTCCTGACGACACTCTTTTTTTAAGAGCAATAGCTTATAAGTGGCAATTTAGGACTTGAACCTAATAAAATCAACCAACGAAGTAGCACTTTATAAACGGCATCTTATAAATTTGAAAAAGTAACAATTAGCAAGAGCTTTTGATTCCTTAAACGAAGTAACTCTAGGCACACGACATTTTTCAGTTTTAAAAAGAAGTAAAAAGCAATAAGAGAAACGGGGCTTGTCTTGCCAGAGTCGAACTGGATAACCTTGCTGCTTTTACAGCTTCGCTATTCCTCCCCAAATTTGAGACGAAGTAACTCTTATTTACGACATTCTTTTTTATTTTAAAAATAAGGCAATAGTCAAAAAGTGACATTTCCTGCTCTAACCGCTGAGCTACATTTTCATGATTACACAAAAATGGAGAGATTCGAACTCCCGACCTGGGCGTTAAAAAGGCGAAGTAACACTTAATTACGGCACTTATTTTTTTGTTTTCAATGAGCTTATTTTTTTACAAAGATTTAAATACTGCTGCGCAATTATTCTGCGCAGCAGTATTTAATTTACAATTCTATTCGGTTTATATAATTCAAAGCACTGCCTTTATCTTCTAAAGCATGCAGTACATCAAACACTTTGTCTGACCAGCCGGCTATTAAATAAACATCATTTTTCTGAATATTTATTGGCACTTGACCGTAACCAGCCAAATCAAACAGATACAATTTAGCATTCGGAGCTATTTTTTTGTAATTCTCCCAAGACTTGCTAAAAGTATGATTAGTCTGGTTGCTGTTCCACATTTGAACATCGGTAAACAGCATTACTTTATCTGTAATTTGTTTTCGTTTAATCAAATCTTCCAAAACCAAATGACCATTGGTAGCATAACCAACTTCACCTTCGCGTTTGTAGTATTCGTTTACATTTGACAATACATTACGTTTTGACATATTGATTATTTTCCAGGTATCACCAAACATACCGCTCACCACATTCTGACAGCGGTTTTGCATCAGCATACCCAGCATCAAACCGATATCGTAAAGCATTACTTTGCTTTTTGGCGAAATCGCTTTTTGCATTGAACCAGAAACGTCACAGGCAATCACAACCGAAGTATTGATATCAAAACCTTTTATGTTTCGGGCGCTTATCATTACGGCATCTTCCAAAGCATCTAAAACCATAGTAGTATACTTGAAGTTCAATTCTTTCACTTCACGGTAAGCTGCTAAAAATCGGAAAGGCAATTGTTTTGAATTCAAAACTGCTTTTTCATTCGAAAGATACTCACAAACTTTCATTAGATGAAAACCTGAAACATTGGCTTCCAATATATTTCGCAGATTACGCATCAAAGCCATATAGCCTACTTTATTGCTGTCGATCAATTCCTCCCATTTTTGAGTGAATGCCTTTTGTTTTTCCGCTTCATTCGAGTATTTAAACTGACCCAATTGTGACAGCTCAGTTTCCCAAGTATAAGGTGTTTCCAAAGTATCGTTTACTATTTTATTAAACAATTCCTGCTGTGCATCGTCTTTTGCTTTTGGATGAACCAAAAACAAAGCATCTTTTAATTTAACAGCACCATCACGGTTGTATTTTGCAAACTGATATTCATCAAATTTATTAAAAGAAACTGCCAAACCTTTCTGTATTTGTTTAGACAGACGGTTCAATTTCTTAACACCATTTCGGTCATTCGCCATTTGGTAATAAGCCAAAAGTTCAGTTATTTCATCGGCACGCTGAATTACGTATGTGATCATTTTGCTGATTAACGAATCACCTGAATATATTTTGGCCAATTCTACTACCAAAACTAACGGAACCGAACGCATGTGCATTTCGTTACGTGCATAAACCGCAAGCTTGGCAACAAATACCGGATTGCATTTTTGGATCAAAGTTTTTATTCGCTCCAAACGTGTAGTATCATTTTCATAAAACGAAGCATTCAAACTAGTTGTCACAACTGCTGCATACAATTCATATTCTGCTGTTAATGGAAAAGCTTTTGCATTTTCGTGATTAACTATAGTAGTTTTTTCTTTTGATAAAAAATTGAATTTCATAATTTCTGGTTTTTAAAATTAGACAATTGGTTATTGTTTTATTTCTTGAGCAAAGATTTCAAACCTACTGCGCAATTATTTTTCGCAGTAAAAAAAGAATTTTAAATTTGAGGAAAAAACAAGATGAATTTGAAGAAAATTTACAGCGATTTACTTCTAAATATTGGTTTTAACGAAAAGGAAAATCAGCAAAACTGGTCCGATTTAGAAAAGGCATATTCCAAAAAATCAAGGCATTACCACAATCTAACTCATTTAGAAGAGATGATTGAATGTTTCGAAACCTATTCTGAAAGGCTTCAAAATCCGAATGAAATATTATTTTCAATTTTTTATCATGATTTTATTTATTCAAGTTCAAAAAAGGATAATGAACTGAAAAGCGCTGAATTTGCTTTGTCTATTTTGCCTGAAAATGCAAAACTTGATAAACAGCTTATTTTTGATGCCATCTGTGCGACACAGCTACATGCGCACAATTCGGCTGAAGATGTCAATTGGTTAATCGATTTTGATTTGAAAATCTTAGCGAAGGATTGGAACGACTATAAAATCTATTTTGAACAGATTAGAAAAGAATACCGCATTTATCCTGATTTTCTCTACAAACCTGGTCGTGCAAAAGCTTTGAAACATTTTTTGGAAAATGAATTTATTTTTCAAACCAATGAATTCAGGAGTTTATATGAAGATCAAGCAAGACGAAATATTGAAAAGGAGATTTCTTTATTAATTTAAATTATAAACCCGACAGAGTTTAAAAACCTGTCGGGTTAAAAATATAGTGCAAACCTGTTATTTGCCTGAATAATTAGGACAGCCAAAGCATTTCTTGGTCAAATCAAACTGGTAAGATAATGAGACTTCATATATACCGCCGGTTCTTCCTATTTTAGCTGTGTTTATATCGTAAGAAAGTCCCAGTTTTAAGTGTTCGTATTGCAAACCAGTTAAAAGATTGATAGATGTAAGCAAATCACCGTTGATTCCGTTTTTGGCTGGATTTGTTACTGCTGTCGCTCCAAAAAATATTTTTTCGAACAGAACTGAAGCTCCAAGATCAAATCGGTTATAGCGTCCTTGCTGCATATAATTTGAGGTTACAAAAAACTTGGTTTCGTATGGAAGGAGTACAACATCTATGTAATCAATAACCAAAAATTCATATCCTGCACTAAGCGAAAAAAAGGTATTTAAAGGTACATTTCCTTCTGAACTGAATGAAATATTGGGTCTGTTGAGATGTTTCATTGATAATCCAATCCAGATTTGATCTGTATTGAATACCATTCCGGCAGACATATCAAAAAACGTCGTTTTTCTGTTTAGTAACATTGGATCCATAGAACTGGTATTAATAGCTCCAGTTCTAATGTTGATTTGGTCCTCAAGTAATAAATTTTGAAATGCAAAAGATTTCATTCCTAATCCAGCTTCTATCGCCGGTCTAAAGTACCAGTCGTCATTTAATCGCACACGATAGGCATAACTACCGTTTATTTGCGAAAAATTGTAATTGGTTACATTTTCTCTTTGGTTTAAAAAACTAATTCCGAAACCGCTGTTGAGTCTTTCGCTCCACGTATTAACAGAAGCATAATCGGTATCTATTTTAAGGTCTAAATCCGGCCATTGTTCTCTATGAAGGATACCTATAGATGTAGTTTCTGTAAATCCAATAAATCCTGAATTTAAGGTTTCGGGTACTAAGAAATATTGTGTAAAAATTGGATCCTGAGCTCTTGCCTGTAAAAAAAAGCAGCTTGTGATTAGTATAAAAAATAGTTTTAATTTCATTTTGTGATTCGTGCTGCTTATTTAATTAATGTGAATGCGCCTTTTTCTACAACGGTATGATTGTAGAAAGTTTTCAGGGTAATTTTATAGTAGTAATTCCCATTTTCTGCATCTATATCTTTAATTCTTCCGTTCCATCCTCTAATGTTTGTTCCAGTTTCTGAATATATTACAGCACCCCAAGTATCAAATACGTCAAGTGTTATGTCAGATAATCCTAAAAATACAGGAGCAAATGTGTCATTATAGCCATCATTATTTGGCGTAAAGGCGTTTGGCATGATAAGGCTGTATCCTTTTTCGACTTTTATTGTTGTTGAATACGAATACTGACAGCCAAATGGATAAGTAACTGTTTGTTTGATAGTATATGTTCCTACACGAGTATAAATGTGCTGCGGATTTTCTTCATCTGAAAAATTTCCATCTCCAAAATCCCATGAAACCAATGTAAAGTCGCCAGTTGCCAGATTGGTAAATTTTATTGGATCATAAATAGAATACAAATCATACATGTCTTTTCCATATGATCCTACTGAGAAATTCGCAGTACCCAAAACAGGTATATTGACATTGTATGCTACATCTGCTTTACATCCAAAACTATCTGTTACAGTAAATATAACAAGACCTTTATTGTCGGTATTCATGATTTCATTATTAGCTCCAGAAACCACTCCATCTGACCAGCTTAAAGTATATGGCGGAATTCCACCTTTTACGTGTCCAATAAAAGTTTGTTTTACATATTTGGTTTCACAATTATGATCCGTTATTACTTCTATTGAAGGCGTGAGCTGATCAAATCGGGTAATTGTCCAGGTATCAGATTGTTTACAGCCATTAGCATCTGTTACAACGACAGTATATTTGCCCGGAACAAGGTTTACTAAATCTTCTGTTTTAGCACCATTCGACCAACTGTAAGTATAAGGCTGAGTACCTCCGGTTACAACCAGATTGATTGCTCCGTTATCGGCTCTTGCGCAATCTAAAGTGTTAGAAACTTTTCCTTTTACTTCAAGCAGTAAAGGTTCTACAATTGTAAAAGATTCTTTTATAACACAATTTTTAGCATCGGTAATAGTTACCGAATATTTTCCCTGTCCCAAATTATTTCTTTCTATTCCCGCTGTTGCATCATCATCCCAAACCAGACGAACAGGAGCTTTACCTCCAACTAGATTTAAACGTATGTGCGCATCTTTCTGACCAAAACAAGAAATCTGCTTCACATCTGGTTTTATTGTAAATACTGGCGCATTATCAATAACAATCGTGAACACTTTTGGACAGCCTAATGCATCTGTAATACTGATTACATAAGTTCCTGCCGATAAATTATTCTGTACACGTCCGGATCCTAAATTACTCCATTTTATAATGTACGGTTCTCCTGTTGCAAATGGAACTCCTCCTGTAATATTATTTATAGTTATCGATGCATCGGCATAGTTATAACACGCTATTTCTGTTTTTGTATAATCTAATTTTATTTCATCATTTTGAAGTAAAATCACCTGTAATTGATCTGTACAGCCTGAATTATCTGTTACTGTTAAATTATAAGTTCCCGCTGCTAAATTTCTTGGATTTTTAACTGTACTTCTATATCCGTTTGGTCCTGTCCAATTGTATCGGTAATTGAAAACTCCCGGAGATATTTCTGTTACTCTTCCACCAGTTGTAGTAATATTTATTTCTCCTGTCGAATATCCATAACATAAAATATCAACCTGGCTAACATAAGACAGCTTTAATAAAGGCGGTTCGATAATTCTAAAACTTTTGTTTAAGACATCACAATTGTTGACTTCGGTAATAGTTACATTATAATCACCGGGTCCAAGATTAGACGGATTCCCTTTATTAGCACTATAAGGATTTCCATCTTTTGTCCATACGTATGTATAAGGCTGTGTACCGCCAGATACTGAAACATTAATTCTTCCGTCATTTAATCCAAAACAAGTCACATCACTTTTAGATTCTCCAACAACTTGAAATTTTCCGGGTTCACTAACATAATAGCTCCTAGTAAAAGGACATCTTCCGTTATCAATAACTCTCAGATTATAATATCCTTGTTTTAAATTAGAAATATTTTGGTCAGTACTTACAAATCCGTCTGGACCGGTCCATGAAAAAGTATACGGATTTCCTGTCGCAAAAGGAATACCTCCAGCTACAGAAATGGTAATACTACCATCGTTTGAACCAAAACAAGTTCCTGTTTTTATGGTTTCAACTACTTTAATTAATGGATCAACAGTTACGGTAATTGTAAAATCCGGTCCAGGACAAACTGTAGAAATTGGCGAAACCGTATAGGTTACAGTCGCTGGTGTGTTAGTATTATTAGTCAGAGTTTGTGAAATATTTGTTCTTGGTGATGTTTGTGCACTAGCGCCGCTTACCGTACCCGCAGGAGAAACAACTGGAGCTGACCAAACATACGTTGTTCCTGATGGTACATTATCCGTTCCGTTTGTAACTGGTGTAACCTGAAAAGTATTTCCGCTGCAAATTTGTACCGTTTTGGGTGATATAATTGGTGATAAAACCGTATTAACCGAAAAGTTAGCCGTTTTAGTTGTAGTACCACAGCTGTTTGTTACACTAAAAATAGCCTGATAATTACCACTTGTGGTATAGTTAATAGATCCCGGATCCAGCGATGTAGAAGTAGAAGGTGTTCCGCCTGGAAAACTCCACAAATAAGTAATTTCACTAGCAGGAGAACAGGTTTGTTCCACTTTTGCAACTGGTTTAATTGTAGCTGAATTACAAAAATCAGATATTGGTTCAAGTGTAATAACCGGCGGTTTTTTTACATCAATTGTTTTAGTAATTGACCTTTCAATTCCACATGAATTTGTGGTAGTCAATCTTACGTAATACGTTCCCGGCATGGTGAAATTAAAAACCGGATCTTTTGAATTGTAATACGTATTATTGGCAAAATTCCATTGCCCTCTGTTTAATCCCGGCACTGCCTCTTTACCACAAAAGCCTTCTACATAATAGGTAACTTCCCAATAGTATCTTTCGGTACCGCATCCCAAACTCGTATCAGTCGTATTAGTTATCTGAAGATTGGTTGAAGCACAAGCATTTCCAAAAGTAAAATTTGGTTCTAGAATTGGTTCCACACAAATTGTTCTTGTTGTAGAAGCTCCTATACCACAGGGTGTTTGCGCAGAAAGCTTAATTGTATAAGTTCCCGGTCTTGTATATACATGCGAAGGATTGACTTCTCTTGACACTGGAGTTCCGTCTCCAAAATCCCAAGTATAAACATTATAAGTGCTGCAATCATTTGTGTATCCAGCAATTGTTGTATTAAAAAACTGCGCATAAGTATTGGCACAAATAATATTGTTCACATTAAAACTTATTCTAGGCACATCTAAAATAATAATAGGTCCGGCTGTTAAATAAGTACTTCCGCAAGATGTTGTTATAGTTAAACGAACTGTATTTCCTGACGGACAATTAAATCGCGTAAAAGTATGAGGAATAGGAAAATTTTGTGAAGCCTGAGGATTTAAGCTATTATAATAAACAGAACTTTCCAGCTGAGCTTGAGTATAACTAATAGCTGTACCGTCACCATAATCAACATAATATCTTGTATCTGAAGGATTAAGTCCCCATGATCCAATAGCAAAATCCATAGGCTGAACCGGCGTACATAAATTAGTCGTATTTCCCGGTGCAATAAGCGCTCCCAACGGGTTATTCGAATTTTTAACTACATAAGTAATAGCATTACTGCATGTATTTGTACCCAAAGCCGTGATGACCATATTAAAAGCACCTAATCTTTGATACTCATGAGTTTTTGGAAACGTAACATTTGTTTCTGAATTTCCATCGCCCCAATCTACATTGTAGGAAGTAATACACCCAACTGAATTTGAAGCATTTCCGATATTAATCGTATATTTTGGATTTGAATTGTTATCCCCGCATCGCTCAAATGGTTTATTCGATCCCGGAGCATTTAAATCTGTAAACTTTAAATCTGGCTTTTGTTTTACATCGACCGTTTTGGTTACAGTATTCGTTTCTCCGTTAGCATCAGTTACGGTTAGTTTTACACTAAAACTTTGTACCCCGCAGCCAAGTGCAGTAAAGCTGTGACTTGGTGTTGTATTCGTAGAACTGCTTCCGTCTCCAAAATCCCATTTATAAGTAAAAGGTGCGGCGCCGGATACCGTTGCATTAAAAGTTACAGGCGTTCCAGAACAAGCATTGTTATTAGTAAAAACAAAATCTATTGTTGGAGGAACAACCCAATTCGTAAATGTTTCAGGAGGTAAATTATTTTTTTTGGAAGTAAAAGAATAAACCGAAGTAGTAATTAATAAAATAAGGTTTAGTTGCAGAAAGTAAAGTTTCCCCATTATGGTGTTTTTCAGGTTGAGGCGGTAAATGTATATGATTTTTTTTAACAAAAAAATAGTACAAATACTCATTTCTGTAAAATGTTAAATTTAATCTACGCAATCGTATTACGCAGTAAATCAAAAATTGTATTTTTAACTCTGATTAATTTATTTCTGTCATGATTTATTTTCTAAAATAAATTTCATTGCCATAAAAATTGTAAAAATATGTCACAAAATAAAAATGCCTTAATCCGTTACAAAACAATTGACAAATGCCTGCAGAATCGCTACAGGCAATGGACTTTGGAGGATTTAATCGAATGCTGTTCGGAAGCGCTATTTGAATACGAAGGACGCGACAACCCAATCAGCAAACGAACCATTCAGATGGATATTCAGCTGATGCGGAGCGAAAAACTAGGTTATAATGCGCCAATTGTTGTTTATGATAAAAAGTTTTATAAATATGAAGACGAAGATTTTTCGATAACAGATATTCCGCTGACGGAAACAGACATGAATGTTTTGACCGAAACGGTTTCGATGCTGAAACAGTTTAAGGATTTCTCTTTGTTTAATGATGTTTCGGATATTTTACAGCGTTTGGAAGATAAAATCTACGCCGAAAAATCGCATACACAGCCTGTGATTCATTTGGATAAAAACGAGCATTTGAAAGGGCTGCATTTTCTGGAAGAAATCTATCAGGCGATTGTAAAAAAAGTGGTTTTGGTGATTACTTATAAATCATTTAAATCGGCTGAAGAAAAGGTTTTCGACTTTCATCCCTTTATTTTGAAAGAGTTTAATAACCGCTGGTTTTTGATCGGAAAAAGAAAGGAAAACCAGCCGATTACAAATCTCGCGCTCGACCGAATCATTTCGATTGATTACAATTTGAATCTGCCATACTTGGAACAAAAATTCAATCCTGAACTCTATTATAAAAACGTGGTCGGCGTTACTGTAAACACAGGTTTACAGCCAAGACGCATCGAACTCTGGATTGATGCCAATAATGCTCCTTATGTTATTACAAAACCTTTACATTCTTCCCAGCGATTGATTAAAGAAAATGAAGACGGCAGTATTATTGTCCATCTTTTTGTAATACAAAATTATGAATTGGAACGCATTTTATTAGGTTTTGGCGACAGCCTGGAAGTGCTTAGCCCCGAACATTTGCGCAACCGCATGAAATCAATTCTCCAAAAAGGATTGCTGCGTTACGAAAGTGATCCAGATTAATAAGGATTTTTCAATTATCCCAAATGAATATTTTCGAACTTTTTATTTAAAGCTCAATTAGCAGTGTTTTTTGCTTTTTACAAAAAATACAAGGCATGCATAATATTTACTCAGCACCTTATTTTAAAGGACTTTTTTATCTATATTTATAAAAAATAAAAAAAAGAGATAAAATATTATGCGTGCATAGTATTTTTTTTATTACATTTGAAATCGATATAGTAGCACTATGAAAAACAAAACAATAGATTATATCCTAAGAGCAACTTGGCAGGCCGTATCCAGAATGTACAACGAAGAGGCCAATAAATATGATGCAACAATGGCAACCGGATTTGCTTTATTAAGCATCGACAGAGAAGAAGGAACACCTTCGACGGCATTGGGTCCAAGAATGGGGATGGAAGCGACAAGCCTGACCAGAACCTTAAAATCGATGGAGGAAAAAGGATTGATTATCCGAAAGAAAAACCCGGAAGACGGCAGAGGTGTTTTGATTTACCTGACCGATTTTGGGAAAGAAAAAAGAGAGCTTTCAAAGAATACTGTTTTGAAATTTAATGACTCTGTAAGACAGCATGTCTCAGAAGAAAAAATAAATAATTTCATAGAAGTAGCGGAAATTATCAACGAACTGATTCAGAATAAAGACATATTCAACCAAACAGAAAACAGTAATGATGAAATCACCAAGCCTTAAAAATTAATGGAGAATGGCGATAACATATTTACAAAATTTAAATAGTAACATTATATGAAACGCAGCATTAAAAAAGTAGCAGTAATCGGATCCGGAATCATGGGTTCAGGGATTGCCTGTCATTTTGCCAACATTGGGGTTGAAGTTTTGCTTTTGGACATAATTCCAAACGCGCTTACTGATGCTGAAACCAAAAAAGGACTGACGCTTGAAAGCAAAATTGTCCGCAACCGTGTAGTAAACGACCACTTGGCTAATTCATTAAAATCGAAGCCCTCTCCTATTTACAGCCAAAAATTCGCCAGCCGAATCACAACTGGAAACACAACAGATGATATGGCCAAGATTGCCAATGCTGACTGGATTATCGAAGTGGTTGTGGAGCGTCTGGACATCAAAAAAATAGTTTTTGAGCAAATCGACCAATTCAGAAAACCGGGAACTTTGGTAACATCTAATACTTCGGGTATTCCAATTCATTTTATGAGCGAAGGACGAAGCGATGATTTCCAAAAACATTTCTGCGGTACACACTTTTTTAACCCAGCGCGTTACTTAAAATTATTTGAAATTATTCCGGGACCACAGACTTCTGCAGATGTTTTGGATTTCTTAACCACATACGGAGAAAAATTCTTAGGCAAAACTTCGGTTGTTGCCAAAGACACTCCGGCATTTATCGGAAACCGTATTGGTATTTACGGAATCCAGAGTTTGTTCCACTTGGTGAAAGAATTGGGATTAACCATTGAAGAAGTTGACAAATTGACTGGACCAGTTATTGGCCGTCCAAAATCAGCTACTTTCAGAACTGTCGATGTGGTTGGACTGGATACTTTGGTACATGTTGCTAATGGAATCTACGAAAACTGCCCTGCAGACGAGCAGCACGAATTGTTCAAACTTCCAGATTTTATCAGCAAAATGATGGAAAACAAATGGTACGGAAGCAAAACAGGTCAAGGTTTCTACAAAAAAGCAGACAAAGACATTCTTTCTTTGGACTTAGATACTTTGGAATACCGAACTGCCAAAAAAGCTTCTTTTGCCACTTTGGAATTAACAAAAACAATAGACAAACCCATCAATAGATTCAAGGTTTTGGTTAAAGGAAAAGATAAAGCAGGCGAATTCTACAGAAAGAGTTTCGCTGGAATGTTTGCTTATGTTTCCAACCGTATTCCTGAAATCTCAGATGAATTATATAAAATTGATGATGCGATGAAAGCTGGTTTTGGATGGGAAAATGGTCCGTTCGAAATTTGGGATGCTATTGGTGTTGCCAATGGAATCGAAATCATGAAAGCCGAAGGTCTTGAGCCTGCAGTTTGGGTTACCGAAATGCTTGCTTCCGGAAGTACTAGTTTTTATACTGTAAAAGAAGGAGCCACATATTTCTATAATATTCAGACAAAATCACAGACAAAAGTACCGGGACAAGATTCTTTTATCATTCTGAACAACATTCGCGAAAGCAAAAAAGTTTGGAGCAACAGTGGTGCAATTATTCAGGATTTGGGAGACGGAATTCTAAACTTGGAATTCCAATCCAAAATGAATACTATTGGCGGTGATGTACTTCAAGCAATTAATAAAGCGATAGATTTATCTGAAAAAGAATACCAAGGTCTGGTTATTGGAAACCAGGCAGCTAATTTCTCTGTTGGAGCCAATATCGGAATGATTTTCATGATGGCTGTTGAACAGGAATATGACGAGTTAAATATGGCGATCAAAATGTTCCAAGACACGATGATGCGTGTTCGTTATTCTTCAATTCCAGTTGTTGTAGCGCCTCACGGAATGACTTTTGGAGGCGGATGCGAAATGAGTCTGCACGCTGACAAAGTAGTTGCTGCAGCAGAAACCTATATGGGATTGGTTGAATTTGGCGTTGGGGTTATTCCAGGCGGCGGCGGATCCAAAGAAATGGCTTTGAGAGCTTCTGATTTATTCCGCAAAAATGATGTGGAATTGAATGTACTGCAGGAATATTTCTTAACAATCGCAATGGCAAAAGTATCGACTTCCGGTTACGAAGCTTTTGACACCGGACTTTTACAGCATGGTAAAGATATTATCGTAGTAAACAAAGACCGTCAGATTGCCGAAGCCAAAAAACATGCTTTATTAATGGCAGAAGCAGGTTACACACAGCCTATCCGCAGAACCGATGTGAAGGTTTTAGGGAAACAGGCTTTAGGAATGTTCTTAGTGGGAACTGACCAGATGGAAGCTGGAAAATACATTTCTGAACACGACAAGAAAATTGCTAACAAACTGGCTTACGTTATGGCTGGAGGTGATTTATCCGAATCTACTTTGGTATCTGAGCAGTATTTACTGGATATCGAAAGAGAAGCTTTCTTATCACTTTGTACCGAAAGAAAAACATTGGAAAGAATTCAGTATATGTTAACTAAAGGGAAACCGCTTCGTAATTAGAAAATAGAAGCTAGAGCCAAGAGAAAAGACAAAACTCTGTTTTGAAATCTTGCTTCTTGCATCTTTCTTCTAATAATCTTAAAAAAGAAAAAAAAATGAAAACAGCATACATAGTTAAAGCATATAGAACGGCAGTTGGAAAAGCACCAAAAGGACTTTTTAGATTCAAAAGACCTGATGAATTAGCTGCTGAAACCATTCAGTACATGATGAATGAACTGCCTGATTTTGACAAAACGCGTATTGACGACGTTATGGTTGGAAACGCCATGCCGGAAGCAGAACAAGGTTTAAATGTAGGACGTTTAATCTCTCTGATGGGATTAAAAGTAAATGATGTACCTGGTGTTACTGTGAACCGTTATTGTGCATCGGGTCTGGAAACTATCGGAATGGCAACTGCCAAAATCCAGTCGGGAATGGCGCACTGTATCATTGCCGGCGGTGCCGAAAGTATGAGTTATATCCCGATGGGAGGTTACAAACCTACTCCGGATTACGCTGTCGCAAAAGCGGGACACGAAGATTACTACTGGGGAATGGGTCTCACATCCGAAGCGGTGGCTAAACAGTTCAATATTTCACGTGCAGATCAGGATGAATTTGCTTTTCAATCACACAACAAAGCCCTGAAAGCACAGGCTGAAGGTAAATTCGACAAACAGATTGTGCCTATTACAGTTGAGCAGACTTTCATTAATGAAAATGGCAAAAAAGAAACCAAATCATACGTTGTAAACAAAGACGAAGGACCAAGAGCAGGAACTTCACTGGAAGCATTAGCGGGTCTTAGAGCTGTTTTTGCTGCTGACGGAAGTGTAACTGCAGGTAACTCTTCGCAAATGAGTGACGGTGCCGCTTTTGTACTGGTGATGAGCGAAGAAATGGTAAAAGAATTAAACCTTCAGCCTATCGCCCGATTAGTAAACTTTGCATCTGCCGGTGTTGAACCAAGAATTATGGGAATCGGCCCTGTAAAAGCGATTCCGAAAGCATTGAAACAGGCCGGACTGACTCTAAATGATATCGAATTAATCGAATTGAACGAAGCTTTTGCATCACAGGCTTTGGCCGTTACCCGTGAACTGAATCTGAACCCAGATATTATCAATGTAAATGGAGGAGCGATTGCCCTAGGTCACCCGCTGGGCTGTACCGGAGCTAAACTTTCTGTTCAATTATTCGACGAAATGAAACGCAGAGGTAACAAATACGGTATCGTGAGTATGTGTGTGGGAACCGGACAGGGAAGTGCGGGGGTTTTTGAAGTTTTGTAAAAAAGAAAAAAGAGCAAAGAGGCAAGAAAAAAGAATTAAAACTTATGAGACACAACTTTAAGAATTTGAAAATTTGGCTTTTAGCAATGGAAATTACTAACGATATATATAAGCTAACTTCAACTTTTCCAAAATCAGAAACTTATAGTTTGTCTAGTCAAATGAATCGATGTTCGGTCTCAATGCCTTCAAATATTGCAGAAGGATCAAATAGAGGAAATAAACATTTTCAACATTATTTGAATATCAGCTTAGGCTCTTCATTTGAGCTGCAGACACAATTATTAATAGCTTACCAAAACGACTATTTATCAAAAGAAAAAACAGAAGCAATAGAAAATAAAATAATTGAATTTCAAAAGATGACAACAGGTTTCATAAGCAAGTTAGATAACAATCTTTCTTCTTGATTCTTTCATCTTTCATCTTAACAAAAAAAAAATAAAAGTCATGAGCGACAAAACAAGAGGTGGTCAATTCATCGTAAAAGAAACAAAATGTGAAGACATCTTCACCCCAGAGGATTTCAACGAAGAGCAGCTGATGATGCGTGACTCTGTAAAAGAATTTGTGGACAAAGAAATTTGGCCGAACAAAAACCGTTTTGAAAATAAAGATTATGCTTTTACCGAAGAATCCATGCGCAAAGCCGGAGATCTTGGTTTCTTGAGCGTAGCTGTACCTGAAGCTTATGGCGGAATGGGAATGGGATTTGTCAATACCGTTTTGGTTTGTGACTATATTTCGGGAGCAACGGGTTCATTCTCTACAGCTTTTGGAGCTCACACCGGAATCGGGACAATGCCAATTACGCTTTACGGAACAGAAGAACAAAAACAAAAATACGTACCAAAATTAGCTACAGGCGAATGGTTTGGTGCTTATTGCCTTACTGAACCAGGAGCCGGATCAGATGCTAATTCTGGAAAAACCAAAGCGGTTCTGTCTGAAGACGGAACACATTATAAAATTACAGGACAAAAAATGTGGATCTCTAATGCCGGGTTCTGTTCTCTTTTCATCGTTTTTGCACGTATTGAAGACGATAAAAACATCACAGGATTCATTTTGGAAAACACAGCCGATAACGGAATTTCATTTGGCGAAGAAGAGCATAAATTAGGGATCCGTGCCTCCTCTACCCGTCAGGTGTTTTTCAATGAAACAAAAGTTCCAGTTGAAAACATGCTTTCTGAAAGAGGAAACGGTTTTAAAATAGCAATGAATGCTTTAAACGTTGGCCGTATCAAATTGGCTGCTGCCTGTCTGGACGCACAGCGAAGAGTTATCACAGGAGCTGTTCATTATTCTAATGAAAGAATCCAGTTCAACACTGCGATTTCACAATTCGGAGCTATCCGTTCTAAACTGGCAGAGATGGCGGCTTCCTGCTATGCAGGTGAAAGTGCTACCTATCGTGCAGCAAAAGACATTGAAGACAGAATCATTGCCCGCGAGACTGATGGTGTTTCGCACCAAGAGTCAGAATTGAAAGGAGTTGAAGAATATGCTATCGAATGTTCTATCCTAAAAGTGGCCGTTTCCGAAGATGTTCAAAATTGTGCTGACGAAGGAATCCAAATCTTCGGCGGAATGGGATTCTCTGAAGATACTCCCATGGAAAGTGCCTGGAGAGACGCCCGTATTGCCCGTATCTACGAAGGAACAAATGAAATCAACAGAATGCTTTCAGTGGGAATGTTAATCAAAAAAGCCATGAAAGGCCATGTTGATTTACTTGGACCAGCTTCCAAAGTACAGGAAGAATTAATGGGAATTCCGTCATTTGACACTCCTGATTATTCTGAACTGTTTGCTGAAGAAAAAGAAATGATCGGCAAACTGAAAAAAGCATTCTTAATGGTTGCTGGCGGAGCAGTTCAAAAATATGGTCCGGATTTAGAAGGACACCAGCAGTTACTGATGGCAGCTTCGAATATTTTAATCGAAATCTATATGGCCGAAAGTGCAATTTTGAGAACCGAAAAGCTAGCCAAATCAAATGGTGCTGACAAAGTAAAAGAACAAATCGCTATGGCGCAATTGTACTTGTACCAAGCCGTTGACATCGTTACTCAAAAAGGAAAAGAAAGCATAATTTCTTTTGCCGAAGGCGATGAACAGCGCATGATGCTAATGGGATTACGCCGTTACACAAAATACACCAACATGCCGAATGTTGTTGGTTTGAGGGAAACGATTACCTCAAAACTAGTTGCTGATAATGCTTACTCTTTCTAATATTTAAACTCTCTTTTAGTTTTTTATTTGTAAAAAGCCGCGTTTGTCCCTGAATGACAAAGCGGCTTTTTTATGCAAATTATTTTTTATGACTATACACTAAGCTTTCTATTTTTGATGATTTCCAAAAAAATCAAGCATTATTTCCAACGCATTTTCTGAGTGCATTCTCTCACCATTTTCAAGAGATTCCTGAGCTTTTGCAGAAGCTCTTTCTCTCATGTCCGTTTCATAAACAGTAATTGCTTCCTGCAGAGAATCGTATTCATTTGAAGTTAAACATCTGCTCATTTCCAAAGCATCACGCATCGCCGCATTCACTCCCTCACCTGCAAACGGAGGCATCACATGCGCTGCATCCCCGAGCATTGTCATGTTCGGCATGCTTTCCCATGTTTGATCCAATGGCATGCAATAAATTGGACGGGGAACAAACGGAGTTACAGCACTTTCAAATAATTCATGCCAAACATCGCTCCACTCTGAATATTCTTTTTTGAACCAATCCAGCATCTGTGATTTATCCGAATAGTTCAAACCATTATTTACAGCCCATTTTTCATCGGTTTTGAAACTTGCATAGAAACCAATTTCGCCATTGTCTTTTTGTCCCATCAATAAATCCTTCCCGTTTCCAAAAGCCATAATTTTTCCGCCATTCAGCAGCGCATTTATTTTTGGAGCAGTTTCTCCTGCATTATAAATATTACCTTCCAGCATGGTAACTCCCGAGTAAAAAGCTTTTATGTCGGTAATATAAGGCCTGATTTTAGAATTAGCTCCATCAGCAGCAACGACAACGTCGGCATAAACCGATTTATTATTTTTGAAATGCAGTAACCAACCGTCGTTTTGAGTTTCCATTAAAAGAAAATGACTGTCCCAAACAACTGTTTCTGGTTCCAGCGATTCAAGTAATATTCTTCGTAATGCTCCCCTGCTTATTTCCGGACGAAAATGTTCCTGCCCAAAATTCTCTTCAGGTTTAGCTTCATGATCGCTGAAAAAAACCGCAGCCTGTTCATTCATAATCTGCAGACGGTCTGCACCGGGCATGTAATTCTTTTTGAATTCATTCAGCAGACCAGCTTCGGTGATAGCTGCCAATCCGGATTCTTCATGCAGATCAAGCGGTGAGCCCTGAACGCGGGCATCTTTATTGATATCCCTTTCGTATACATTTACATTTACTCCTTTCAACTGAAGGAGTTTTGCAAGTGTCAATCCTCCTGGGCCACCGCCAATAATTGCGATTTTTTTATTTTGTAACAGCATAATTTTTAAATTTTATGCAGCAAAATTACTTCGCGTGATAGACCAAAAATTGTAAAAATCGGTCATTTTGATTTTTGAACAATTCTTTTGGGGAAACTCCCGAAAGTTTTTTGATTTCTTTTATAAAATGGGACTGATCGGTAAAATTGAGCTGCGGTGAAAGTTTACCATCTTTGATATGATGCAGCGAAGCCTGAAAACGTAAAATACTGCAATACGTTTTCAATGAAATCCCCAGCTGCTGATTGAAATACCGGTTGATCTGGCGCTCGCCCCAGGAAACTTTTTTGGATAAATCTTTAATATTCACTTCCCCATCAGCAGCAAAAATTAATTCAAACAATTGAAGTTTTTTTGAGTCAATTATATTGGATAATAACGATTTAATTTTTTGCGAAACTTTTTTACAGAAAGCATCGAAATCATCCAGATCATGAATACCAAAACCCCAAAAATCATTTGGCATTTCTTTACCGCTGTCTACAAATTCGGCAATAGATTCATGAAAAACATATTCTAAAGCAAGCGGATTAAAACTGACAGCAAAAAAAGTTTCTATATTTAATTTTGGCATTGGTTTTGGCTTTGTCTCCAACCCCATAAGTACAATTTGAAAACGATTGTCAGCTGTTTTACAAAACAGCAGATCAATTTTTCCATTGGGAACAATTACTCCTCCAGTAAAATTTGACAGATTCTGCAGGGATGAATAGCAGTATACAAAGTCAGAAAGTGACGAATCTGGTTTATTAATAGTATAGCGAAGGGCATTATTCATTTTTGAGCATTTAAAAGCAGTTCATTTAAGACTGTCAAACTGCTTTTTACTAGTTTCTTATCACAATTATCAATCTCTATTTATTCTTTTGCAAAGTTAAAAATTTGTCCTGACTGTTTTAAGAGCATAGAACTGTCAGCAGCATTAAATTCTAAAATTATTCCTTCGTCAGTATAGCTGAACTTATCTTTTTCTGTTGCCTGCAAAGCAAAAGACTGCTGTCCTGTTGCCTGAGCGATTAAATTGACATTGTTTTTTGTAATAGCAATTTTGATGGGCAATTGCGCACTTGCATACGTTCCTAAGTATTTATCCAAATCTTGAGTTGTGACTTGAAAAATATTTACCACTGGCAGTGGAATATAATTATACGGAGTGTAATTTTCCCAGCGCCAAGGCGTAAATTTATCACCAATGGAATACTCCAAAAGCTCTTTGAAAAGACTTTCTCCATTATCATTATTCGTCATAATCACAACAGCAATTTTCCTATCTGGAAAAGCAATTGAGTAATGTCCCCAGCCTTCATCATGGCCTTCCTTGAAAAATGCTCTGCCATAGGGAGTTTTAAAAGTACCAACTCCCAATCCGTATCCTAACTGGATATTGTCATTATCGGTGCTGTCAATTTTGGCAAGCGGTCCGAATTGGCTTCTTGACCTGATTCTAATCTGCTGGTTTGTCATTTCTTTGAAACTCTCTTTTGAAAGACCTTTACCACTAATCAAAGTGGCATAGAATTTCGTATAATCTTCCAAAGAAGTGCTCATAGAACCTCCAGCACTTGCCTCTTTCCATTTCATAAGTTCATACGGTTCTCCTTTTGCATTGTGGCCGTAACATATATTTTCATCAAAGCGAGCCTGCCAAATCTGACTGGTATTTGCCATCCCTAATGGTTTAAAAACTCTTTCTTGCGAAATGGTTTCATAGTCTTTGCCTGTTATCTGCTCCAATACAAATTGCAGCAGATAAAGTCCTTCGCCGGAGTAGCTGTAACGGGTTCCAGGATCAAACTTGAATTTTATTTTTTTGTCGGCTTCAAACCAACGCCAATTTGGAAAACCTGTTGTGTGTGCCAGGCACATGCGGGCAGTGAGCTTCTTGTAACGCAAATCCTCTTTCAGGTCTTGATAACCTCGTCTAAAACCATTTATTTTGTAATCAGGCAACGGTTTACTTAGATATTCCACAAGCGGTTTATCAAGATTAATGACTCCTTCCTGTACATACTGCATCGCAATGTAAGCAAAAACAGACTTAGCAAAAGACGCGCCATACATAATAGAAGACTGTTGCAGCGGAATATTCTTTTGAACATCAGCAAGACCAAAAGTTTTACTGAAAATTAGTTTATTATCATTAAAAACAGAGATGGCAACACCTGAAACATTTGCAGTTTTCATCAAATGTTCGATTTTAGTATTTAAACTGTCTGCTGTGAGTTTGCTACCATCAACTCGTTTAATGGTCTGCCCAAACAAAATTACCGGAAATACCAATAAAATTACCGCAATAAAGATTTTACTTTTCATTGGCTGTTATGTTTTTAGTGAAGTATTCATAATGCACATCGTGTCGGTGATTTACGTTATCACTGAAAATCAACCATTAACGTTCAATTCATCACGAATATAGCTAAAATTTACTAACTCAGCCAGATTGACAAAAAATTCTAATTTACAGAATATTACAAAACGTGTTTTAAAACTTCTTCTGTTCTGGTGTCAAAAATTAAAATTCCTTCGCTTTTATCATCAAGCTGTCCAGCCAGATTCCCTTGTCTGGTCCAGACAGCACTTTGTCCAGCGCTTGTGAAATTATCGCAATAGCCAACACAATTGGACATCAAAACCGGTATTGAAAATCTCTTGGCAGCCACAGAGTAATGATTCATTGCTTTATCAACGCCGGTTTGTGATTTGGCAACACTGACCAAGTAAATTTCTGCACCAAGTTTTACAGTATTTTCAGAATGATCAGCTAGCAAACTTTCATGACAAATCGCAGGAGCAATTTTGCAATCATCAACGGTTAGAATGATTTGGTTTGAACCATTTACAAAAAAAAGGAAATTCGTCAGCGTGTAATTGTTATTTCGAATATACCTGCCTTAGCGTGTTTGGCTGAAAAATCACCATGCTGATTTGGATTCCAGATGCTGTTTTTGTCGGCATACCAACGCCAATAGTGATTTTATTTTCATCACTTATTTTTTGGAACTCATCAAAATAATAACAGTCCGCATCAACAGCTAATTCTTTGGCCAGCTCAGGTTCATATCCTGTCAGCGAAAGCTCCGAAAAAAAACAGCATCAGATTTATAGTAAACAGCAAGTACAGTCATTTTTTTATGAAATTCCATATTTGCAGGAATGTTTACCTTGATTGGTTTTGTTTGTTCGATTGCTATTTTCATTGTCGAAGAAATTATATCAGGTTAAAGCTGGATTAAACAAAGAAATAACCGCAAAATGCTTATTTTAAATAGTTTATTTAAAACCGTTAACTTCTTCCTTATTTATTTTTATATGTCTGTCCGCAAATAATACCTGTATTTTTTTTGCCGCTGATTACACAGATTTTATTACTGCCTTTTTTTTAAAAAATCTGTGCAAATCTTTTTAATCTGTGGCTAATTCGATCTGTTTGGTATTAGTTAAGAATAGTCAATGTATTTTTAAATTAAAGTCAGCAAATAACCAATGATTGAACCGCCCAAAACTACAAAAACACTATTCATTTTCTTGTAACCAAATGTTATAGAAATACTCAAAACGGCAATCAAAATTGTACGCCAATCAGTAATTGTATCTTTTCCCATATCAAAACAAACAGCTGTAATAATTGCAACCGAAGCCACATTAACGGCATCCAAAAATACCGAAAACAATTCTGAATCCCGCATTTTCTTTACAAGTGGATTGAGCAATGCTACAAATACAAATGACGGAAGAAATATCGCAACTGTCGAAACGATCGCTCCTGTCAAACCGTTGATTTGATAACCGATAAATGTCACCGAAGAAAAAACAGGACCAGGCGTAAATTGTCCTACTGCAATGGCATCTATCAATTGCTGTCGTGTCAAAATTCCTGTTGAAACCAATTCGGAGTCGAGAAATGCAAACAGTACATAACCGCTACCGTAAAGTATTGCACCGATTTTAAGAAAAATCAAAAACAGCTTTCCGTTGCTCGTAGAAAGCATCGTTTGGTCATTTATCTGCAAAAATGCCAATGGCAAAAAAACATTTAATTTGTTTGATTTACTGTTTTGCCAATAGGACAAAAACAACGCAAAAAATCCCGCACCAAACATCAGGTAAATTTCGTTGGAGCCAATCATGGAACCAATCAATACAATCAACCCGATAATCACAAGTTCGATTGATTTCATGGATTTTTTTGCCAAAGGAAAAACAGCACCAAGAATAATTGCAATAATAGCCGGTTTTATTCCGTAAATGAAAGGCTGTACTTCGGGAAGGTGACCGTATTCTTTATACAGCCATGCAAAAATACCCGTAATAAAAACAGCTGGAAGAATAAAACAAAGCCCTGCTATGATTAAACCTTTCCAACCGCCTTTTTCGTGCCCGATATGGATAGCCATTTCGGTGCTGTTGGGACCGGGAATCAGGTTTGTTGCACCTATTAAATCCAAAAAATGCTGTTCGCTAAGCCATTTTCTTTTTACAACCACTTCTTCCTGCATCATCGCAATGTGTGCCGCAGGCCCGCCAAAAGCAGTAACACCTAACCTCAAAAACAGCTTTGCGATTTCTTTTAGGTTTTGGTTATTGTTCATCTTCGATAGAATTTCTTGAAACGTGATTATTTCAAACTGATAATGTTCCCGATGGCACATATATACACAACGATAGAGCAGAATTTTATTGTGTGCTATCGTTGCCGAGACATATCAAGGTCGTTCGGGTATTAAACCAAACCGCTGTTAGTAACAAATTTTATTTATTAAGTACATGTAATTGATACTTCAGTTTTTTTTTGACCTTTAAAAAATGTAATTGTTAATAAGCAAATGTCTTTTTCTTCTGAAGAACAGTTGTTTTCAATATAATATTCTAAATAATTAGCATTGTCCGATTTCGAAAATTTATCAGGTTTTCCTAAAGTTTCAAGTACTGATTCGAGTGTACTACTTTCAATTTTCAGCTCTTTGATTAACACTTCTGTTTTTTCAATAGTCCTAACGCCATTGCAAGCATTTTTATCAGATTTCCATTCTGATAAATATTCAGAATTGTTTTTTTGGCAACTTTGAATAAATAAAGAACATATAAAAATCAACATTAAACTAGTTTTCTTCATTTTTGTTTTGAATAATTATATATAGTATGAAACGAATACGTCTGAAATTTGCTACTAACTTTTAATACACCCGATAACACATATATACGCAACGATAGAGCAGAATTTTATTGTGTGCTATCTTAGATATCTGCTTGGGCGGGATGTCAGAATATGCAGTTTAATTCAAAATTTTAATTGTCAGCCAAAAAACAAAAAATATTCCGCTAATTATTAAAATTCGATTTCCTTGTTTTCTATCATTTTCTGAATAAGCATAAATTCGGTTTCCATTTGGTAACGTTTTTTTATAAGTTAGCAAATGCCAACCAATAAAAATCCCCAAGAATCCGCCCAAGAATGCAGTTAAATATCCTAAAATAATGTAAACCTTTTGACCTTCTTCGGGCTTTGATAATTCTACAATTCGTTGTTGTTTAATTTTTTCGATTTCCTCGGGTGTAATTTCTTTGCCTCTTTCTTTAAGTAATTTTTTAGCAAGTGAAACATCAAATTTATTCCATTCATCGCTCTTTGAAACTACATCAATTAATTCGTCATCAGAAAAACTCAACAAATAATAATCTTCATCAATATCATTAATTTCATTTACCGCTTTATCCGTTAAAATTTTGTTGGCTTTTTCAAAATCACTTTTCTTGAGTTTTATGCAATATTCTTTTCCAAAACCATTGTTAGCAAAGGTTGGATCAAAACTCAAAGAATTATCTTCTAACAAAAATTCAATGTTTTGTTCAGCTATTAATTCGCCTAATTCTTTTGCTGAATTTTGGTCGTTAAATTTTTCAAATGTTATAAACTCTTCTTTCATAAATATTTTGTTTTTCAACTAATTGTTAAAGTAATAAAATAATCTTTCTCGGTAGTTGTTGCTTTGTATTTTGTTGACATACCATTCTTTATTCTTACAAATACAAGAAGTGTAGCATTTAATTGTGCTTTTTGAATGGTCTAATTTTATATACTTTGTTTGCTTCACTTTGCGGGCAGAGAATGCACCCGAGCGATAGCGAACTGACGAAGTAATTCTGCGCTATCGTTACCGAGACATATCAAGGGCGTTCGGGTTTTATTTTTTCGTACTATTATTATAAAATTTGCCGTCTTACTTTTTGTTTATAACCTCGTGTTGTTTAAACAAAAAATCTTCTTCAAGTATCATTTGAATTTATCAGTTTTATAAACATTTGGGTTAAAAAGTTCCATATACAGTTCTGGATTTGGTAATTTAATAAATCCATACTTTTCGTAAAGCCAATCTGCTGTCGAAGTCAATAAAATCCATCGTCTCAATCCTTGTAAATTTGGGTGTCCCATTACAGCCTCCATCAGTTTTTTTGAAAGTCCTTGCCCGCGATAATTGTCTAAAACATAAATGTCGCCTAAATATGCAATAGTAGAAAAGTCGGATATTATCCTTGCAAACCCAATTTGTTTGTTGTTATGAAATAATCCGAAATTTAGAGAATTATCAACAGAAGCCTTAACCCTTTCAAAAGGAATGCTGTCACTCCAGCCTGAATATTTTGATAGGAAGTCGTGGATAGCAGAAATATCCATTTTTGACTTGTCTGTCGTTATTGTAAAATTATCAAAAGTGATTTCAATTATTTCCATTTCGATTTAATTTCAGTTTCTGTTATTAGTTATTATGTTCAGTTATTCTTCTTATTTAGCTGATATTGAAGTCACTGTTGGCTGAATTTTTCCTTCAAGAATATCAATTACACTTTTCTTCAAGTCTTCATATTTAAAGTTATCGTTAAAACCAATGTTGAATGTCGAATGAGTATCTCCTTTTGTTCGACAGAGTAAATATTTTACGCCCCCTTGTTCTAATGAAATTCGAGAAAATTCTGTCTGAATTCTATATTCTATTTTGCCTTCTTGATTTACAACATAGAACAGATGCTTGTTGTATATGCCTTTTGAGCCGTCTTCATATCTTTCAAAAGCTTGGATTAATTTGTCATCCCATTTGAACTGATCGAAACAAAACATATCTTTTAAATTGTCTTTTAATTTATTGTTCTTGTGAGCTTCATACAATTTATCTTTATATGGTTTTGCTTTGTCATACTCTTTTCTATAATAATATATTTGAATAAGTTTAGCATATGCGTGATAGTCTGCCGGGTCTAATTGCAAAAGTTCAACAAAAGCCGATTCAGCTTTTTCATAGTCCCCTTTTATAGATTCAAGAAGTCCTATATTAAATAATGCATTTATATATGATTTCGATTTTTTGTCAATTTTTGATTTTGCGACATAAAATGCCTCTAGAGCTTTGTCGTTATTTTTCTGGTCAGAATAAATTTGAGCTATAAACGAATAAGGTCTGTCAGAACAATCCTTTTGTTCAGTGGCCTTTTTGTATGCTTCTAATGCTAAATCTAATTTTTCTAAATTATAGTAGGAATCACCAAGTCCGCTATAAAATTCTGCATCATCCGATTTTAAATTAATTGCTGATTGAAAACTTTTTACAGCTTCACCATATTTTTGCATATAATTTAAAGCAGATGCCTTAATGTAAAATGATGCAGGATCTTTTGAATCTTTATCTATGGATAAATTCATAAACTTGATACAATTATTATCGTCTTCTTTCATATAATAAGCAAGTCCGGTATAATATAATGACTTTGCGGAATAGTCACTAGATTTAGAAGCGTGCTCAATAATTTTATCGAATTGTCTATTATCAGATAAAATTTTCAGATCTGTAGTTGTTTTGTCTTGAGCAAAAAATGTCAAGCTAGAATTTATCAGAACAAGTGTTGCTAAAATATTTTTAATTGTCATTATGCAGTAAATTTTATAATTGAGGATGACACTTTATTTTTTCACATAATAATTCCAAGTTAGTTCGGTTTGTCCTAAAAAATGAGTAGAAGTTAGGATTGTTAGAAGGATTAAAATAGTTCTTGTCATTAATGTATTTCAATATTTATGATTAAGCAGTGATTTTACAAAATTAACATCAACATTAGGCCGCTTCACGACGTTGCGGATCAAAGCGGGCTGAGTTCTCTCTGCCGAAGATAATGTTTCTTCGTGAAACCGCAGCTTCCGGCTACCGGAAACTCCGCAATGTCGATGAAACGGCGGTTATTGGTAGGGCTATTAGATTTTAACACACATCCATGTAGCTTTTAATATTTTTACATCTCCAACGTATGCAGTCCCTGATTGTTTGATTATTTTTTCACTTAGACGAACGTTCTGGATTACAAATTTTATTTGATCGGTAAATTTTGCTGCTGCAAAAAATTCAGCATCTTCAATACTAACAAGACCAAATATTCCGTCAGTAATTCCTAAAAGTTTCACGCCTGCGCCACCGCATTGTGCCATTGATTCTATTAGAATTGTCCCAGGAACAAAATTGAATTCAGGGAAACTTCCTTTTAGCCAATTGTCTTCTTTATCAAATGTCTTTAAGCCAACGATTGTTTCGGAAGTGAATGATGTAATTTTATCTACAAATAAAAACGGCGTTCTATGCGGAATTAAATTTTCGATTTCTGACGACATAATTTTTTTCGGTAAGGTAGTGATTATTTCTTAAAGCATTACCCACAACTTGTTGTTACTACAGCGGGTTTGAGATTAAATTAAGTCAATTGCCTAAATCTATTGTAACAAGTGTTGGCAGGTGTTAATTTTCAAGTCTATCAAAGTTTCCCTTATAATAACTATACTTTTCTTCGTATGTTTTTTTGTCTAATTTTAGTTTTTGACTTTCTAAGAGCCTGTTTAAGTTTTATTTATTGGCTCTCTTATGACGATTTTTGGCTACAACTTCGTTAAATTTTTATACAATAGCTCTGCTATTTTATAAAAATTTGCCTAGTTTCACTCAAAAATCATCTAATAATAAATCTCAAAAATAAAATTTAAACAGGCTCTAAGACGTTTAATGCATTTTCATATGATTTTTTTGCTCCTTTGATGTCACTAATCTTTTCAAGAAATTCTCCTTGACTATCGAAAAGATTAGGTTCATTTGGGAATTTTAGAATTGCCCATTGAATAATTTTGATTGCTTCATTTGGTTTTTCATTCCAAAAGCAAGTATATGCTAATTAATTCATATAATCAGAATCTAGTTTTAATAATTTCTTAGTTTCTAATTCGTTATTATAGCTAATTATATGCCAACGTTTGGCTAGTAGGCGATGGTCGGGGTTAAGTAATCCTAATATTTCGATTAATGACTATTTTTACAAGTACAAAACTATCTTTAAATTAAGCCTCATTCCCGACTATTGCTTACTAGCGGTTGGCAGTAGTGCTTTTTTTAGATTAGTTCACGTAAATCCCATTCTTTTTTATTAAAGCCTGCATCGATTCCACCTCCGACATTTAGAATATGTTGCTTGGGATTAATATCGTGAAAATTTTTCTTTTCCAAAGAAGCTCCATTTCTGATTAAAAACTTAATTATTTCATATACTTCAACTTCTCCACGATAAATACCAACTGCTCTCATCAATGGCGTATTCCCATATTTATCTTGAATTTCAATTTCGGCATTTAATTCTAAAATAGTTTTTACTAAATCTAGATCCTTTTTATGAACACATAAATGCAGAGCGGAATTTTCGTCTGCTCTTTTATTTCCTTTATGATTTATTTCAATTCCACAACTGACAAGAAAAGTTACAAGTTCTATTTTGTCATATTTAAAATCAGTATGGTTTTTTATATAATATTCCAATATGTTTATTCCATCGTAAGAATCAGTTGCTATGAAATTTTGTCCCTTTTGCTTTTGGTATTGTAATTTTTTAAAATCATTTATACGCAAAAGTTCTATTATCTCTTCAAAGGTTAGTTTTGGGATTTCTTTTGTCTTAAAAAATGGTATTTTCATTTTATGTTTTTCTACGGGCGCATTACTGCCAACGTTTGGCAGCTTGGCGATATGGCAGATTAAGGAAGCCTAATCTTTCGATTAATGACTAATTTTCCAAGTACAAAACCAACTTTAAATTAAGCCAAATCCCGCCATATTGCCAAGTATAGTGCTTGAAGCTAATTAATAGTCAAATTGTCAATCATTTGTCGTAATAATGTAGCATTTTCGGCGGTAATATTTGTTTTTTTATTAAGGGAAATGATAAATATTTTGTTTTTTAAAGTTATTGTACACCACTTCCAATAATTATCACTTTCTTTTATATCACATTCTAAAAGATTGTCATACTTTGACTTATATGAGTTAAAATCTTTATCTTCTAATTTAATCGAGAAATAATCATTAAAATAATTTTTCATCAAAGTAATAGTTTCTTCTTTCGAAAATTTTTTGTCAACTATATAATTACTTATAGTGATATTATTCTCTTCTTTTTCGTTACTGTCTTGGCTTTTGTTAAAAATGGTAACTATGCCTTCTTTATCCTCTTCAGTGATATAATTTTCTGGGTAATAAATACTATAGGAATTATTTTTTGGACTAAATATTTTCACATTTGTGTTTGGTTGATTTTGTCCAATCAAAAGATTTATTGTAAAAAGTGTAAATAGAATTAAGTATTTGTTTTTTTTCATTCTTGTTCGGTTTTTAGCATCATACACAACGTTCCCTTGCTACAAGAGGTTTGGGGTTAAATTAAGCCTTGTTTTCGGATTTGCCTAAACTTCCAAAATACAAGACCATTTTCAAATTAAGCCAAATGCCCAAATCTCTTGTAGCAAGTGTTGTAGGCAGTTATATATCCTCAATTACAAAATAATCTTCATCATCTTCTAATTTATTGTAAATATCATTTTCAATAATATCTAATAGTTTCTTAATTATGTTTGCTTCTTTCAAATTTTTATTTTCAAGTTCTGCGTTTTCATTTTTTACAATTTCTTCTTTTAACCTCAAATAAGCATATGCTTTTAAAAATAAATTATTAAATCTATATAAGTTAGAATTCTCATCATATATTAGAATTTCACTTCTTGTTGGCGAACATAATTCTGTAAGAAATTTTGAAAAATTTGCTTCATTTATTTGACTTTTATTCATTTGATTGAATATTTCAGAATGTGAAAATTCATCTTTATTTATCTCTAAGCAATTTTCCAAAATTACTTTTGGGATGTTAATTTTTGTCCCATTTCCAACTTTAATTGATTTATCAAATTCAGCTTTAAGAGTATCTGATTTTTCTTCAACTAATTTTGAAATTGCTTCATCCAAGTCGTCAAGATTTATTGAGACTTTAGTTTTAACCGTTTCATATATTTTTTTGTTGAAGCAAATATTTAAACAAAGTTGGTGACAAATTGAAGGTAATCCACAAGAGTATTTAATAATCTTCGATTTAACTTCTTTTGAAAATATTAAATTTAAAAGTTCTTCCCCAGTATCTATTATTCGTTCTATTTCATCAGGCTTCATATAAGGAATAAAAATTTCGGCGACACGATTATTCATTTCTCTATCGTATTCAATAACTTGTCGTGCAGTACCAACGGCTCCTAAAGCAATAATTTTCAAATCTTCGTATTCTTCGGACATATCCATAAAAACTTTCATCAATTGAGAAGTTTTAGTTCTGTCTGGGCCTTTAATTTTATGAAAGTCTTCTAAAATCCAGCAAGAATTTGAAGCACCATAGAATTTTGCTAATCGTTGAGGCGTTAATTGTGGGGGAAGTATATGTTTGGTTGTTTCTGTTTTTTGTTTTGTATAATCTCCAAGCTTTATAGTTGCTTTAATATCTGCATAACTTATGTTCAATTCGGGAGATATTTTAAAAGTTTTAGAAGAACTATTCTCATTATACAAACCTGAAAGCTGGTCAAATCCGTCAAGTATTATGTTTTCAAAAGTCATACCTTCCATACATCTTGTTGTATATGAGTTTTCGTAAGTTTGACTTATTTTATTTGTTAACAATGTTGTCTTTCCACAACCTGAATGTCCATATAATACAATTTGTTTTCCAGGTGTATTTAAGGCATCAACAAAATGATTATTTAATTTTCCTTCTCTTTCTACAAATGTAAATTTTGCTGATGAAGTTGGTGTGAAAATTTTTTTTGTTTTATATATAATTAACTTTTCGTCTATCATTTTCGGTTATTTTTGGTCTAATTGCCTACAACTTGTATATACACGCAATAAATTGCCCCTTACACACCCAAATTGAATTAATTGGCGCCATTCAATAGCGTATTATTACTTTTCGAAGATAACAAAACATTCTTATAAAATCTAAGAGATTAGCAGGGCATTCGCATTTAAAAAAAGACAAACACGAATTTCACCAATTAACACTAATTCTTATCAAAATTGAAATCATATTTTACAACTTTTACAGTTTCGAATATTTTGTGTAATTAAATAACAATCTTAATTCGTGCAGATTAGTGTAATTCGTGTCAGAAACTTTTAAAAGCGAATGCCGTGCCTTTTGATTTCGAATTTGCTTTTTAAAAATGGTATAATTATTTTCGTAAAAAAGAAAAATCATGACACTACTAGGAATAGGTTCCCGCATTGAGCATCCAGAATTTGGAAAAGGAGTTATTACGAATGTTTCATCCAAAGAGTATTGGGTAACATTTATAGAAAACGGACTTGAAACAATCCCATTAAACGATGAATTTAAAGTTATAGAAGCAACTGTAGACGAAGTAGATACAATAAGTTTCTCGGAAGTAGAACAAAGCCTCAGAGATCTTTTGAAAAAATGGTCTGATGTTTCCGAAATTGTACCTATCGGAGACAAATGGAAAGGCGGTAAACTTATTTTGGAACCGGGTCAGGCTGGATTAGCGTCAAAAGAAATCCCAATTGATACCTTTTTTCATAAAATTATAATGGTTCGTGACCGTTTGCGCGTAATGGAACAAAAAATAAACAGCAGCAAAATAGAAGAAATTGAAAAAATTGAACTGCAGCAGTACATTACCCGTATTTATGGCAGTTTGACTTCTTTCAATATATTATTTAAATCGCCAACTAATCATTTTGTCGGAGAAAAGTCAAAGTAATATTACTAAGATTCTGAGTTTCTAAGTTACTAAGACACTATGAAAATTAAAAAACTTAGAAACTTAACATCCTAGAGACTCTGTAACCTTTTTTATACGTAATTTTATAATCCAAATTGTAATATTTCAAATCATGAAAAAAATAATCTTTTCTGCTGCCGTAATTATCGCGTTAGTCATTGGCTGTAAAACCAATAGCAAATCCAGCGGCTCTAAAAGCCTAAACCTTACTTTTGAATCAAAGAGTAACAGCAATGTCACAGGAACTGCCACATTTACCGAAAAAAATGGCAAAGTGACTTTTACAGCAAAAATTTCTGGGCTAAAACCAGGAATTCACGCCATTCATATTCACGAAAAATCTGACTGCTCTGCGGCTGACGGAAGTTCGGCGGGAGGACACTGGAATCCTACTTTCAAAAAACACGGAAAATGGGGCGATGCAGAACATCATAAAGGTGATATCGGTAATTTTACTGCAGATGAAAAAGGAAATGGCACCATCACTTTCACAACAGACGAATGGTCTATTGGCGGTGAAGATGCAACAAAAAACATTCTTGGAAAAGGACTTATTGTTCACCAAGGAGCCGATGACTATGTAAGTCAGCCTGCAGGAAATGCCGGAGCAAGAGTAGCTTGTTCAGCAATTATTAAATAAAAAAACTGATTTTCCTTGATAGAGAAAGAACAGCATTATTTTAAAAACACATCAGAATGGCGGGAATGGTTACATGATAATCATAATTCGTCAGCTGGTGTGTATTTGATTTTTTATAAAGTAAGCAGTCCTTTTGAAAGCATGCGCTGGGAAGAAGCGGTACAGGTAGCAATCTGCTACGGATGGATTGATTCTACAGTAAAAAAAATTGACGAACACCGCCGAAGACAATTATTCACTCCAAGAAAAGATAAAAGTATTTGGAGCAAACTCAACAAAAGCTATATTGAGAAACTCATTGCTGCCAATCTGATGCATGAAAGCGGATTATCTAAAATTGAGACTGCCAAGCAGAATGGCTCTTGGACATCCTCAGATGCAACCGAAGATTTAATAATACCTGAAGATTTAAAATTAGCTTTCGAACAAAACAAAACAGCATACGAAAACTACCAAAAGTTCAGCCCATCTTATCGAAAAGGTTATCTACATTGGCTCAATCAAGCCAAAAGAGAAGAAACCCGAAACAACCGAATTACCTCAATAATAAACCTTTGCCATCAAAATAAAAAATCAAGGGATTAATTCATTATAACATTCACTGAGCAAAAAAATATTTGAGTTAAAATTCCAAATCAAAAAAGGCATTGAAAAATTAAATTCACACTGTAGTCTGGTTCAAATATGCAATTTCACAAAAAACACCAGATAAACAATTTTATAACCCTCTGAATTAGGTATTGATTCATAAAAAAACATAGTTTTGCATAATCAAAACAAAACAATGATTAACCCTTCGGCATCAGGTTGGATAGATAAATTTTTTATAAAACTAAAGTTATCAGAACACAACGTCTCTGAAACTGAGGCTGGCTTTTATAAAAATTTAAGAAATACAGGTTTTATCTACGGTCATATCATTTCGCTTGATACTTCTTTTGAAATACAAACTAAAGACTGGTTTAAAGAAGAAATTTCCAAAGTAGCTTTACTGAATGCTTTGTATGGTATTTTTTCATTAACAAATAAAGAGAAAGAACCTTCGGATTTTATTGAACAAGCCAATCTTTTTTACAAAGAAATGCATCCAGAAGGATTTAGTTTATTCAAAAAAATTGTCCCAAAGAATTCACCTTCCTTAACTTTAGAAAAAGTAATTGATGAGCGTGTACAGACGAATGACAATATAATTAATAAAAATTTTTCGCATTTAGTAACCAATGCATTATTGTTTATAGATGTTTTGGCTTTTCGCCAATATTTGATAAAAGGCCAAATCCCTGAGAAGTACCTCAAAAAAATTGAAGAAACGATTGTAAACATTGCTATTCTGGCTTTAAAAATAAAGAATAACAAATCGCAATATGATGATTTATTGATCAAATTATTTGAAGCTTCAATACGATACAGCAAATTTTCCAAAAAAGAGCATATCACTTTAGAAACACTGGATTTATCTTATTTTACTGCCGAACTGGAAAAAAAATATTTAATCGACATCGCAGGAATGGCGTTATGGAGCGATGGTGTTATCGAAAATAATGAGTCTTATTTTCTTCATACATTGGCACAATCATTATCTATCGAAGATGATTTTGTAACACTGAGCATTAGCAAAACCAATAGTTTTATAAGCAGACACAAAAAAGAAATTCCTTATTTTAATTATTCAAATCCGGTAAAACATTTTTACGATCAGACTACAAAAAGTGTCATTACACTGATTTCACGCAACAAATCAAGATTGGTTAAGGAAATTGTTCAAAGCAAGGAATTAATGTTGCTTCTGGCTCATTCGACCCACAGAGATTTAGACGAAAAAGAGAAGAAGAAAGTAAAAAAACAACTGTTGGATATATGCAAAACAGTACCTTCTCTAACTATATTTTTACTTCCAGGGGGAAGTTTATTACTGCCTCTCCTGATTAAGTTTATTCCAACACTATTGCCTTCGGCATTTAATGAAAATTTAGAGAATGATGATTAATAATAAAGGCTGCCAAAAATTTTGACAGCCTTTTTGGCATTTATAAAGTTTTTAAACGCAGCCTATTTTGTGATGTTTAGCTGATAAACCTCATCAAGATCTTCATTTGAACTAAAGTTAACTCCTAAATCAGTTACAAATCCTGAATTCAAACCGTAAACCCATCCGTGAAGCGATAAATCCTGCCCGTTTTTCCAAGCAGCCTGCACTATCGATGTTTTAGCTAAATCAAACACTTGTTCTTTAACATTGATTTCTACAAAAGCATTAAAACGCTCCGTCTCATCCGAAATAGAATCCAAATATTTATCATGTAAACGATAAACATCTTTTATATGACGAATCCAGTTATCTATAATTCCTATGGAATCATTACCCATAGCGGCTTTTACACCACCGCATCCGTAATGTCCGCAGACAATAACATGTTTGACTTTTAATACATTTACAGAATAATCCAAAACGCTTAACATATTCATGTCTGTATGAACAACCATATTGGCGATATTTCTATGAACAAAAACTTCACCTGGTTTAGCTCCGATAATTTCATTTGCCGGCACACGGCTGTCTGAACATCCTATCCACAATAATGGCGGCTGCTGTCCCTTGGCTAAATCTTTAAAAAAATCTGGATCTAAATCTAATTGCTCTTCAACCCATTTTTTATTATTGTCTAATATTTTTTTATAAAAATCACTCATTTTGTTTTTCTTTTAAAAGTTTTATTTGGTTTAAAATGTATAAAAATTATGCACTCCCGTTATTTATTAAAGTCAAAAATTATTGCTGAAAACTGTCACTGACAATCTTTTTTTCAACTACTTCCCTTTTTACAAAATCATAATGATGCTCAATGGACACATGATTCTGAGATTCTTTGCTATTCTCCAAGGCATACTCCTTTTTGAATCCAATTAATTTCACATTAATATTTTCATCTATAGCTCTTGTCGTTTTAAATTCATGAATTAAATCCAGAATATCATGCGCAATATAAACTGTATCTGTAGCATCAATAACTACAACACTATTTTCCGGTATTTTGGCCAAAGTCATCTTGATAGCTGCTTTATTCAAAAAAGAAACTTCTTGGGCTAAATCAATATGAATGACATCCCCGTCAACATACTCGTTTTTTCTAAAACTATATGCTCTTTTAAGATTCCCTCTCAATATAAAGACAACACAAATTACGATTCCCAAAACAACACCTTTTAACAAATCCATAAATACAACTCCTAAAAAAGTTGCTATAAAAGGTAAAAACTGATATTTACCATAGCTCCAAAAGTGTTTGAATGTTGCAGGTTTTGCTAATTTATATCCAACCAGAATCAAAACCGCAGCAAGCGTTGCTAAAGGTATTTTATTCAAAATAAAAGGAATTGTCAATGCACAGACTAACAATAGAACACCATGAATTATAGCAGATAATTTTGATTTAGCTCCCGCTGCATTGTTAGCAGAAGTACGAACAACAACTGATGTTAATGGCAATCCACCTATCAGTGAACAAATAATATTCCCAATTCCTTGAGCTCTCAATTCAACATTAGTATTGGTAAATCGTTTATGAACATCCATTCTATCAGCCGCTTCAATACACAAAAGTGTCTCGATTGATGCTACAATAGCTATAGTCAGACCAACAACCCAAACTTTAGGATTTAAAAATCCAGCCAGACTTGGTGTTACAATAATTGCTTTAAACTCATCCAGCGATGTTGGCACAGGCAGTGAAACTAAATGTTCTTTCTCAATAGCCAATGAACTTCCGGATGAAATAAAAAATTCATTCAGCAATATTCCAATAACAACGGCAACTAATGCTCCCGGCACAATTTTCAATTTCTTCAAAGCTGGAACTTTATCCCACACTATCAAAATAACAATTGAAACTGATGCAATCAAAATAGCTCCTAACTGCAAGTGATTTAAAAGATCAAATAGCGCACTAAATGTATTATTATCTGTAGTTTGAACAAAAGACTGGTCTCCTTCAAAGTCTGCATCGTATCCGAAAGCATGAGGTAACTGCTTCATAATAATAATAACCCCAATACCTGCCAGCATTCCTTCAATAACATTGGTTGGAAAATAATTTGAAATACTGCCCGCCTTTAGCAAACCTAAAGCCAATTGAATAATTCCTGCAATAAAAACTGCTGTTAAAAAAATATCAAAACCACCCAAATCGGTAATTGCTGTAAGTATTATAGCGGTTAAACCTGCTGCCGGCCCTGAAACACTTATTTGAGACTGACTCAAATATCCAACAACTATTCCTCCAACTATTCCTGTAATAATTCCTGAAAATAAAGGAGCGCCAGAGGCCATTGCGATTCCCAGACAAAGGGGCAAAGCAACCAAAAAGACTACTAAACCAGAGGCAAAATCTGATTTAAAATGAGTAAAAAGATTTGTATTTTTTGACATAATAAAAATTATAAGATTGATTAATAGATTTCACTACAGACAAATTCTGCAATGGAAGATCCTTATCCTGTAAAAAAATAAGGAATCTAAAAAAAGGGGACATATTCATTTCATTACATCAATAACTCATAATACAAGCCTATTAATCAGATCTGCAGACTAGCATAACCTAAATACTTATCCTATCAGCATACAATCATTAGATCCCAATCAAAAAATTGGAAAATAATATACATGCTAAGATACTACTTATTTACAAATTAAAATCTGCAAATCACAATAGCAACTGAGAAAAGGATGATTGAAATGAGGGGAAACTACACGAAGTTTGGAGGCGGAATAAATATAGAAGCATAGTTCAAATCATGCTTCGATAAATTTTCAAAAATGATAAGAGCAGAACCTTTCTTTAAGGTTAAAAAAGGAACTTCTAAAAAAGTATTGAATGTATAATACTTTATATCATGTTTTAATTCCTCAAAAGAAGAATTACTAGAATTTCCGCAAAGGCTAGTATTCTCCTTGTCATTTTCCAGACAAACCACGATTGTAGGTGCTGCCAGAAAAAAAACAAATAACAATAATACTATGCTTGCGAAAAATTTCATGTGGGCAAAAATAGCTGATCGAACTTGAACAAAAAAATTAGTCCATCAAAATTAATCTAATTTTAACACTAAATAAAAGGTCTATTTGTTATAAAAAAACATTTAGACCTTCTATTTTAACTTTTATACTACAATCCCTCTTCTAACCATGCCTTCATCATCCAGATCGTTTTTTCCTGCTCAACAATAAAGTCACTCATCAACGAATTTGTTCCTTCATCATTAATATCAGAAGCCTTGTTTAAAATCTCTCTTTCTAATTTTAATAACAAAGAAAGCGAATTTACAATCAGCTGTATACTGGATTCGTCATTTGAAATATTCTTCCCAACCGGCAATTGATTGAATTTTATATAATCTTCAAAAGTGTGTAATGGTCTTCCTCCTAAAGTTAAAACTCTTTCGGCTATCAAATCAATTTTTAATTGAGAATCATTGTACAATTCCTCAAATTTCAAATGCAGGTCAAAAAAACGCTTTCCTCTGATATTCCAGTGCAAACCTCTTAAACTTTGATAATAGACTTGATAATTTGCCAAGAGTACATTCAATTCCACAATTATAACTTCTGATTCTTCTACAGGTAATCCTAAAACATTTATTTTCATAATTTATATTTATTACAGTTCACTTAAAATATTTGAAACCATTATTTTAAGTTTATGTATTCAAAATTATGCAATAAATCAAAAAAACAACTATAAATTAAATTGATTGTTTTTATATTTGCATAAAAATATACTATTTCATGACTATCACACAACTTAAATATGTGTTGGCTGTAGCCGAACACAAAAATTTCACTTTAGCTGCCGAAAAATGTTTTGTAACACAGCCGACATTGAGCATGCAGATTCAAAAAATTGAAGATGAATTGAATATTCAGATTTTTGACAGAACAAAAAAACCAATTCAGCTTACAGATATTGGTCAAAAAATTGTATCCCAAGCTAAAAATATTGTTAATGAAGCCGATAGAATACAAGATATTGTAGAGCAGCAAAAAGGATTCATTGGAGGTGAATTCAGGCTAGGAATTATTCCAACAATTATGCCAACTCTATTGCCAATGTTTTTGAATAATTTCATTAAAAAGTATCCAAAGGTAAAATTAATTATTGAGGAGCTGAATACTGAAGAAATTATCACAAAATTAAAAAACGGAAATCTGGATGCAGCGATTGCAGCAACACCGCTGGAGGATGAAAAAATAAAAGAAATTGTTCTTTACTTTGAACCATTTGTCGCTTATATACCTGAAAACAATGCTATATTCCAAAAAGAGGAAATCGAAATAGACGATCTCAATATTAATGAAATTTTACTGCTGCAGGACGGTCACTGTTTTAGAGACGGTATTTTGAACTTATGCAAAAACAGAAATGAAACGGGACTTAAATCTTTCCAAATCGAAAGCGGCAGTTTTGAAACATTAATAAAACTAGCCGATGAAGGATTAGGAACAACATTGCTTCCTTATTTGCATACATTAGATTTGAAAGAATCAGACAAATCAAAACTTAGACAGTTTAAAGAACCGAAACCTGCCCGTGAAGTAAGTTTAATTTATCCCAAAAGTGAATTAAAAATACAAATTATTGACGCTTTAAGAAGTACCATTTCCGGAGTTGTAAAAGGAGCAATCGTTTTTCAAAATGTCCAAATTGTGAGTCCATTACTTAAAAAATAAGATAAAACGAAAAAAAGGAACCGAATTGGTTCCTTTTTTAATGTCCTGCCTTAAATACAGTAAATTATATAAGGCAATAAAGTTTTTATTGCTTTTTTCAACTCTTTTAAAAAGTATTAGGATTAAAGCTCACTCTTTCGAGAACAATTTTGTATAATCTTAATTAATTTGAGATTTAACAAAAAGATTTAAACAATTGAATTAGTAAACAGGTACAAAATTATTGAAAAAAATCTTTCTCTCAAATAAAAACAATCCATAAAAAACAAAATAAATCGACAAATAACATTATTTACAATTTCATTGTAAGTTATTTGTTCTTTTCGTTAGGGATTATACAAAAAAAGAGAAATCCACAAAAAAAGGAACCATTAAATGATTCCTCTTTTTTTTATGAATTTACAATAAGCAAACATTGTTTTAATTCTGGTTTTTCGACAGTGAAGTCAAACAGCCACTCTCTTAATTGATCCAACTCAAAAGGGAGCAGTGTTCGAATCGCTTTTTCTAATTCTTTACAGAAAAGTACTGGGTCAAAACTTACTCTTTCTAACACAGACTTTGTGTATTCAAACATTATTTTAGACATAATAAATTAAGATTTTGGGGTTATATCTTGATTTTAACGTGATGTAAAAATACATTTTTTTTTAAATACAAATACTTATTTTAACACAGAAATAATAAAATTACATCGATTTCGCGACAGAACCCAGCAATCATAAGACCTGCAGAAAAAATCATTTTCTAGCTCTGAACATTTCTCTTTTCCCTGGAGGGCCGGCAAGCTTTTCGACAGTAAACCCAGCTTCAATCATATTTCTTTTAATAACGCCTCTTGCGGCGTAAGTTACTAGTACAGAATCTTTTTTTAATGCCTTAAACATTCTATTAAATACATCAGCACTCCACAATTCGGGCTGCACACGATAACCGAAAGCATCAAAATAAATCAAATCAAATTTTTCAATATCATTAATGTCTTCAAAAAACTGCTTTCTTTTGGTTAAAGAAAATTTTTCAGACAAATCATTTTTTTCTTCCCAGTTTACTGCATGCATTTTATCAAAAATCTCTTTATCATCCAAAGCATTCAATTCCTTTGGATAATTCATAGATTTTAACTCATCCTCAGAAATAGGATATGCCTCTGCTCCTGTATAATCAATTGTCTGCCCTAATTTTTGAGCTTCCAAAAAAGTAATGAAGGCATTCAGTCCGGTTCCAAAACCAATTTCCAAAATGGTGACTTTCTGATCTGGAAACAAAGCCAGTCCATTTTTGATAAATACATGTTTAGCTTCCTGTATTGCTCCATGCTTAGAATGATAACATTCATCCCAATCTTTTATATGAATTGTTGTAGAACCATCGGAGGTACGGATAATTTCTCTTTCCAAAGTATTGTTTTTTGAGTTAGCATAGCATTTCACACCGCTATATTGCTTTCAAAATTAAATAAAAGAATTTCTTATCGTTATCTAAAAACGGTATTTTTTATATATTCAGCAGAATTTAACACTTTTTTTTAAATAAAATTATACAATAAATAAATCACAGTTAAAGACCATAATTAATGCTTTTTTGACAACTATTTATCTGATTTTTATTTAATTTTGCAATCACCAATAAAAGGATGCAGAAAACTTTCTCTACTGCAGACCATTTATTAGCTAAACAATCCTTTTTTTAATATATAAGCAATAATTATGAGTACCACTCAAACTAACAAAATTGAAACAATAAAAGCTGCTACTACAAAAATAAATGATGTTGATTTTGATCATTTAAGCTTTGGAGCTGTATTTACAGATCATTTATTAGAATGCGATTACATTAATGGAGAATGGCAGCAGCCTGTCATTAAGCCTTATGCACCGCTTTTACTTGATCCGTCTGCAAAAGTGTTTCATTATGGCCAAGCCATTTTTGAAGGTATGAAAGCTTACAAAGATGACAACAATGATATCTGGCTTTTTAGACCAGATGAAAATTACAAACGTTTTAATTCTTCTGCAGTACGTATGGCTATGCCGGAAGTACCTGAATTTGTCTTCATTGAAGGTTTAAAACAATTATTAAAATTAGATGAAGCTTGGGTAAAAAACGGAAACGGAAGCACTATGTACATCAGACCATTTATGATTGCTACTGGAGCCGGAGTTGTCGCTAACCCGTCTGAAGATTATAAATTCATGATATTATTATCTCCTGCAAAAGCATATTATTCCGGAGAAGTAAAAGTATTAATCGCTGAGCATTTCAGCAGGGCTGCAAACGGAGGTATTGGTGCTGCAAAAGCTGCCGGTAATTATGCCGGTCAATTCTACCCAACTAGTTTAGCAAACAAAGAAGGATTCCAGCAAGTAATCTGGACTGACGACGCTACGCATACAAAACTAGAAGAGGCAGGTACAATGAATGTGTTCTTTAGAATAAATGACACTTTACTGACTGCTCCTGTAAGTGAAAGAATCTTGGATGGTATCACTAGAAAAAGTCTTATTGATATGGCCAAAAAAGAAGGAATTAATGTAGAGGTTCGTCCTGTATTAGTTTCTGAACTGGTTGAAGCTTCTCAAAAAGGAACTTTAAAAGAAATTTTTGGAGCTGGTACTGCTGCAGTAGTAAACCCAATTGCAGGCTATTCATATAAAGAAGTTTATTATGAACTGCCTAAAATCGAAAACTCTTTTGCTGGTTTATTAAAAGAAAAATTAACAAGCCTTCAAAACAAATTAACTGAAGACACTTTTGGCTGGACTGTTAAAGTATAGAAAAGCTACTGAGTAACTAGTTGCTAAGTTTAAAGTTTTTTTTAGTTTAAGGTTTAAAGTTGCACTAAACAGCAACTTTAAACCTTATTTTTTTTTAAAATTTTAAAACTTAGATCCTAAGAAACTTAGAAGCTCAGAAACTTTATAAAAGTAATTTAGAAAAATCCGGTTTAAAATAATTAGGGCCTTTCATTACTTTTCCGTCTTCACGGTAAATAGGATTTCCATCTTCACCTAATTTACTCATATTAGAACGCTGAATTTCATCAAATACTTCTTCAATTTTATGTTGCAGCCCGTGTTCGATAATAGTTCCGCAAAGGATATACATCATGTCCCCGAGAGCATCGGCAATTTCTACCAAGTCATTATTTTGAACTGCCTCCAGATATTCTTCGTTTTCCTCTTTCATTAAATTATAGCGGAGTATATTTTTAACCTCGCCCAGACTGGCAATCGGCGTTTCGCTATGTCCAATTCTAAATGCTGTGTGAAATTCCTTTACAGCGTTGATTTGTTTTTGCATCCTTTGACTTGTTATTGATTTGAAATGGAAAATTAACAACTATTTCTAAACTATTGACTAAATTTGCAGAAAATTTTCAAACATGTTCAGTAAAGGTCAATTACTATTTGCACTCTGTTTTTTTATCGCATTTGTTATAACAATGGTATTTGCTTATCGAAAAGATGCCAGCTTACATAAAGTTTTTTACAAAGGAAATTATAAAATCCTAATTGGTTTCCTCGCATTTATCGGACTCCTATTTGTTATCAAAATTTACTTTAAGCATTAAAAAAAGATTCTAAGTTTGCTAAGACACTAAGCTTCTAAGTTTTTTCAAACATTGAAGACTTAAAGCAACAGCAAACTCAGAATCTTAGAAACTTAAATACTAGTTTTCTAACGGCAGAAAACCATATTTTTTAGAATACTGCAGCATTTGTTCTGCAAATGTTTTTGGCTGTTCTATTCCTATCGAGATGATTTGTCCTTTAGCATTTAATTTTGGAACCAAAACAGGATTCACAAAACCGCTGTAAGGAGCATCCGGGAACTGTTTATTGCGTTCTAAAATTTCGGCATGCAGTTTTTGATCCACTTTTACTCCGTATGTTTCTACCAATGCTTTTCCAGCTTCAAAATCACCTTCAGATTTAATTCGCTGTACTTCTTTCAACAACTGCCCAAATAAATCGTGTAATTTTTCGTAATCGGTAATATTGAAATAGGTTTTACCATCTCGGGTAATTTTTTCGATAACATTATCATTTTTGCCTTTTTCAAAAACCCAGGCACTTACCCACTGACGGTTCCTCATGTGAGCTTCCTCAATATTAGCACCTAATTCCAAACGAACTAACTGTGTCATTAATCCATTACGGATATAGCTGTCATAACACTGCATACCTAATTCTTTCCAATTATCTGTCAATCCAATTTCCTGAATTTTTGGACTGTATAAATAATATAATCCCACTAAATCAGCCCTTCCTTCTTCTAGTGTCGAAGAATAATTTTTTAAGGTTTCTTTTGGAGTTCCAACACCCGGATTGATTTGTCCTGATGCATGACCTACTACTTCATGCAGAGAAGTATGCAGTTTACTTCCCAATTCACCATATTTTTCAGCCAGTCTAATTTCCTCAGCATCATTAGCAAACTCTTGCAATCTTCCCTTTCCTCCTGCTTTAGAATAAGCGTCAATAATATTTCCAAGTGAAACCGATTTAGAACCATGTTCTGCACGAATCCAATCTGCATTTGGTAAATTCACCCCAATTGGAGTGCTTGGTGATGAATCTCCTGATTCTCCAGCAACAATAACCGTTTTATACGAAACACCTACTACCTTTTTCTTTTTATGTTCTGGTGCCAATGGAGAATTATCCTCAAACCACTGGGCATTGCTTGACACTACTTCCATTTTTTTGGACATGTCAAAATCCTTAATCTGAACTATACCCTCATAAGAACCTCTGTACCCTAAAGGATCATTATACACTTCTATAAAACTGTTGATGTAATCAATATTACCTTCTGTAGCACTTAACCAAGCAATATTGTAATCGTCCCAAGTTTTGAGATCTCCGGTTTTATAATATTTAATCAAAAGACCAATTGCATCGCCCTGTTTTTTATTCTCGGCTGCTTTTTGTGCTTTTTCAAGCCAATAAATAATTTTATCAATCGCTGCTCCATACATACCGCCGCTTTTCCAGACTTTTTCTTCCAATTGACCATTATAATTGCGGACTAATTTAGAATTCAAACCAAAAGAATACGGCTTTTTAGGATCTGGACTCTTTTTATTAGCATAAAATGCTTCAACTTCTTTCTGAGTGATTCCTTTATCATAGAAATTAATTGCAGAACCTTCAAGCAATCCTTTTGAAGCATCAAGATTTACTTTTTTTGAATCAGCATCATTGAATAAAATGGCAGTGATTTCAGGAGATAATTCCGTTTTTGTAGCTGCTAACAAAGTATTAAAATAATTTATAGAAAAATCCGGTTTAATTTTATCATTGGAATAATGATGATGAATCCCGTTAGAGAACCAGACTCTTTTCAGATAAATTTCAAAATTCTTCCAATCAGCAGTACTCTTGTCTCCTTTGTAATTTTGGTAAATATTTTCTAATGCTTTTCGTATTTTCAAATTGTATTTATAATGCTGATCCCACATTATATCCCGTCCTGAATTTCCTGCCTGCGTTAGATAATAAACTAACTCCTGTTCTTTCAAGCTAAGGTTTTCCCAACCAGGAATTTGATATCTCAAAACTTTTATATCAGAGAACTGTTCTACGAAAAAGTCGAAAGGCACATTTTCATCTGATTTTGCTGGTGCTTTTTTATCATTTTGCGCAGTGCCGATAACTGAAACCGTAAAAGCCATGAAAAGACCTATAGTTTTAACTAATTTCATTTTTATTTTTTTTAGATGTTAAACAAATAAATACATAACAAATATACATATTCTTTAAACAAACAATAAAAACAAAGCACATGATAATTATTAATTTACACATTTCTCAACTTCTAACGATCCGAATATTTCTCCACGCATACTATTACAAAACTATTTGACGTTTTAAATAATTATAATGGTATTTTCTACACAATAAACGATAATGACCTCTTAATCACGTTAACATTTTATGAATTGATGTTGTAGTATAATTAATTTAATTTCTAACTTTACAGCAGCAAAAACACTAAACCTATCATGAGAATTATCAAATATCTTTTTCTTTTATTTCTATTAAGCCTTGTTGCGCTTACAATATATATTGCAACGCAAAAAGGAAATTTTACAGTAGAAAGCAGTAAAGTAATCAATTCTCCAAAGGCCAGCGTTTTTAACTATGTTAATGATTATAAAAACTGGCCGAAATTTAGTTCTTGGATTTCCGAAGATCCATCAATCAAACCGTCTTTTTCTCCAACCACAATTGGCAGAGGAAGCACATTTACTTGGGAAGGATCTAATAATACAGGTAACATCGAAACTTTATACACCAAAGGCAATGACAGCATTGTTCAGAAAATGGAGTTTGACGAAACTTCTTCAGATGTATATTGGAGTTTCAAAGACACTGTAGGCGGCACAAAAGTAACTTGGAAATCAGTAGGAAAAATGGATTTTATGCTGAAAGTGAGTTCCTTTTTTAACCTTGGCACAAAAAACACTTTATCCAAAGTCTATAATAAAAGTTTAGCAAATCTTGACAAAACCCTTGATTTTGAAAATTCTGCATTTAGCATAAAAATAAACGGGATTGTAAAAAAACTAGAAACATACTACTTAAGACAGTCATTCACCAGTAAAATTTCTGATATCACTAAAAACGCCAATGCTGTTTTTCCAAAAATCATTGCTTTCTGCAGACAAAATAACATTGACCAAAACGGAAAACCTTTTATCATTTACAAAACTTACGATACTATCAAAGATTTGGCTAAAGTTTCATTTTGTATTCCGATTAAAGAACAAATTTTCACTAGTGACGGAAGTGATATACTTTCTGGGAAATTAGTTGCTTTTGAAGCATTAAAAACTAGTCTAACGGGAAATTACACTTATAAAAACAAAGCATTAGCCGAGACGGCAACATATACTACGGCAAAACAAATCCAAATTGGCAGTACTTTTTCACATTTAGAAATTTTCACTAAAGGCAAAAATGAAAACTTAAGCCCATCAAAATGGCTGACAGAAATTTATTTTCCAATAACGCCAAAAAATACAGCACCGCCTGTAGTATATAAAAAAGCAGTGAACGACAGTCTGGCTCCTCAGCATAAAACAAAAAAACAGGACAGCGAATTTGATTTTTAAAAATAAATTTAAATTCAGATTAAACCTTTTCTGTTTATTCGCATCAAAGTTTAAAACAAAACAAATTGCAGGACGAAAAGGAATTTATTTTTAGTCTATTGAATCCGCAGACGCAGAATCAAGCGTTTCAAAAACTCATGCAGGATTATCAAAAACCATTGTATAATCATGTCCGAAACATTGTTTTAAATCATGATGATGCTGATGATGTTCTGCAGAACACTTTTGTAAAAGTATTTCAGAATTTAAAAAACTTTAAAGGCGAAAGCAAGCTTTTTACCTGGATGTACCGCATTGCTACCAATGAAGCTTTGACTTTTTTGAGTCAAAAAGCAAAAAAAAGCGGGATATCATCTGCTGAATTACAAAATAAAGCAATTGACAATTTGAAAGCTGATATTTATTTTGACGGAAATGAAATCCAGATCAAATTGCAGAAAGCAATTGCCGAATTACCGGAAAAACAGCAGTTAGTTTTTAAAATGAAATATTTTGAAGATTTAAAATATGAAGAAATATCAGAAATATTAGGAACATCGGTAGGCGCATTAAAAGCATCCTATCATCATGCCGTAAAAAAAATAGAAACTTTTGTAACAACCAATTAAACCTTTGTTAAAAAAACAAGTCCAATACCCATTATGAAATGACAAAAATAAATATTTGATAGCCCCAAAATACAAAAAATGTTATCACTTATCCTTAAATTTCATTAAAAATATTACAACATGACACCATTTAAATTAGATAACTCAGCAAAAATAGAATCAGGTTTTAAAACCCCTGATAACTACTTTGAAAATTTCCAAGCAGCGTTAATTGAGAAATTAGCTAACGAACCAATTGCTCAGGAAACAAAAGTTATATCTATTTTTAGGAGAAGAAAAAAAGTACTTTTTGCGGTTGCAGCAGTTTTTGCAATTGCCTTAATGATTCCAATAGCATACCAATCGTACTCAAAAAGCAAAGATCTTGACGCTGCAACTATTGAAAACTATTTAACTGAAGAAGGACATATAAATCAGGACGAAATAATAAGCGAAATTGAACCTGAAAGCAATATTATCCTTGATACAAAAGAAATCGAAACTCAAACATTAGAAGATATGCTGGCATCAAACCCTAACATTGAAAATCTTGTAATTGAAAATTAAACTTAATACTCTTCAAAATAAATACACTCAAAACACAGAAACCATGGACTTAAAAAAAATACTCCCTATACTTTTTCTGTTTTTATCTTTTAATTTTTATGCTCAAAATGAAAATTTTAAAGATAAAAAAGAGCAGATCAGAGCAATGAAAGTAGCATTTTTCACCACTGAACTTGATCTCACTTCAAGCGAAGCTGAAAAATTCTGGCCAATTTACAACACTTTTGATGACAGACAATTTGAATTAAGACATCAAAAAATGAAAGGTTATTTTAAAAGAATGCAGGGCGACAATCTTGATAAATTATCAGAGAAAGAAGCCAGTGCCATTTTAGATCAGATTCAGGACAATGAAGAAGATTTATACAACTTACGAAAAAAATTCATGACAAATTTAAAAGACGTACTGCCTTCTATTAAAATATTAAAATTGAAAAAAGCAGAAGAAGATTTCAACAGAAAACTGCTGCAGCAATATAAAGACAAAGGTTCCAATAAATAAATTAGTTGTTAAAAATTCCCGTTTTATAATAGATTTATAAAAAGGGAATTTTTATTTAAAACGAATACGGATCATTTTATTCCGGCCGGCAGCGATTGCCGTACTTTCATTAATAAACCTGATTGTATACAAACTTGGATCTTTACTAAATTGAATCCAGCTGGCTCCGCCGTCTGATGAATAATAAAGTCCGGATGCTCCAACAGTTACTATTCCCTTTCCGCTGCTTCTAGGTACGTACTGTACGCAGGAAGCATATCCAAAACCCTCATTATCAGCGATGAGCTTCCAGGTTTTTCCGCCGTCATCTGTTATCGCTTTATTATTAAAATTCTGATTCAGGATTTCATAGTTACCACCTGAAACAAAACCATTTTTCTCATCATAAAAATCTGCCGTAAAAATTCCGGTCATTTGTTTACCTTCAGCAATAGGAGTCTGATAACTGCTCCAAGAATCTCCTTTATCAGAGGAATAAAAAACTCTGGATTTCTTTCCTCCCGAGACAACCCAGGTATTTTTTCCTTTAATAATAACATTTGTATTGCTGGCTGCAAAATGTGCCTCTCCGTCAAAAACTTCAGGAAGTTTACTTTCTGGTATTTTATTCCAAGTAAAACCACCGTCAATTGTTTTCAATAAGCAAAGATGATTAGTCAAAGGATCTCCTATTGCAATTCCTTCTTTATTATTCCAAAACTGCATACTGTCGTAAAAAACTTTTTCATTTCTTTCTTGGTAAACTAATTTGATACTTTTTGCATCTTTCTTAATTTGGTACAATAAAGCAGGGTTTGCCACACTAAGTATGTATATAAAATTGTCAGTTTTAGCAATACTCCGAAACTCCATTTTTAGAGTATCCTCGACAATCTTATTTTCAATTTTTTTATTCAATTTTAAATCATAATATCCATAGCGGTTTTTATCAGCTGCATACCAAACTTTACCGCCATCCATCACAATTGCCCTTATACTTATTTTATCCTGGAAAAGAGTATCAATTTTGACTGTACTAAAACCTTTTTGATTGATTTTATTTTTATTTAAATCTTGAGTCTGAGCAAAATGCAATCCGCTAAAAAACAATAAACTAAAAAATACTTTATTCATCATAACTCAATATTTTTAATCATACTTATAATTTTATTTTAAGATCCGCCACTAGTAATCACTATTTCTGGCACAGTTGTTGTTAAGATAATAATACGAACAATTTAAATTAAAAAGCCATGAAAACCAAAATACAATTAGCCACAATTATCGCTGCTTTTTTTGCCTTTCAAATGAGCGCACAAAATAGAACTACAATAAATGCGATGAATTCAGATATTAGTGATAATCTTGATTTAACAGCTGTATCTTCTATTTTTGGTGAATCTCAAAACTTAAGTGATTTTGAAAGACGCTTAAATGATCCTAAACTTCAAATTTCAAATTTAGACTTAAATAATGACAATCAGGTAGACTATTTAAGAGTAATCGAATCTGTAGAAAACAATACTCACATAATTATCATCCAATCAATACTTGGCCGTGATTTATACCAAGATATAGCAACAATAGAAGTTGAAAAAGACAGAAGCAATAAAATTTCTATTCAAATTGTTGGAAACGCATACATTTATGGTCAAAACTATATTTACGAGCCTCAATATTGCTTAACTCCGCAGATTTATGCATCATTTTGGGCTAGTTATTACCGTCCTTACTATTCAGCTTGGACATGGAATTTTTATCCAAGTTTCTATATTGCATGGAATCCATATTCAGTTTACAGATACAGACAAAATGTTTATGGATGTGTAAATTATCATAACACTTATAATTATGTAAATTACAGAAGATGCTATCGTGCACCAGCAATTTACACTTCATACAGCTGTAACAGTTACGAAAGAAGATATCCTAACTATGCCTTTTCAAGAAGAAACAGCAGTTATTCCAATCATTATGATTTAAATCAAAGAAGATACAGCAATAGTACCAGAAATGAAGCTGCTTATTCAAGAAACAGTACTAATTACAATAATTATCAAAGAGAATATTCTCAAAACAGAACAAGTTATTCGAGAGCAGTAAATAGACCAATTATTGAATATCAAAGAGATTATTCTCAAAACAGAACAGACTCTCCAAGAACAGTAACAACTCAAAGACCTGAACCTCAAAGAGATTACAGTCAAAACAGAGGAAACACTTCTAGAGAAAATTATTCTCAAAGAGATTATAATCAAAATATGGCTGGTACATCAAGAGAAAACAATGTTCAAAGTGACTATTCTCAAAACAATAACAATATTCAAAGAGAAAATAGAATTCAAAACATGAATAACTCGTCAAGAGAGAACAATTCTCAGAGAGCAGAGCCGCAAAGAGACTATTCTCAAAACAGAAACAGTGCTCCTAGAGAAAATAATATGCAGAGAGAAAACAACAGCTCTCAAAGATCTGAATCACAAAGAAATAACGATTACACCTCAAGAGGCAGCAATAGAAGAATTTAAAAACAAATATAGAAACAGCAAAGAGGCTTAATATTAACATATTAGGCCTCTTTTATTATTTTAACACATAAGTCCTTTTTTTTTATTGAAAAGTAGTAAATTTGAGCCGTTTTTATAAAATCATTAGATGAGCGCAACGCACAAAGACCTCCATAGCAAATTGACTTTGGGAGGTTTATTAATTTCTTTGGGAATTATTTATGGAGACATTGGTACTTCTCCATTATACGTAATGAAAGCCATACTTGGCGAATATGTCATTAATGCTGATATTGTTTTAGGAGGTGTATCCTGTGTGTTTTGGACACTAACACTGCAGACAACAATTAAATACGTACTCATAACATTAAGTGCTGATAACCATGGAGAAGGCGGAATTTTTGCTTTATATGCCTTGGTTAAAAAAACAAAAATTAAATGGCTGATAGTCCCCGCAATTATTGGAGGAAGCGCCTTACTTGCAGACGGAATCATTACTCCTCCCATCTCCGTATCTTCGGCTGTTGAAGGAATAAGAAGTTATTATCCAGAAATCAATACCGTACCAATAGTTATAGGTATTCTAGTTGTCTTGTTTACAATCCAACAATTTGGAACCAAATTAGTTGGAAAATTCTTTGCTCCCACGATGTTGATATGGTTTTTAATGCTTGCCCTTTTAGGAATTAACAAAATTTCTGAACATCTGGAGGTTATTAAAGCAGTTAATCCTTTTTATGCTTACCATTTATTAAGCATACATCCCGAAGGTTTTTTCGTTTTGGGATTTGTATTCCTTTGTACTACTGGAGCTGAGGCTTTATACTCAGATATGGGGCATTGCGGAAGAAAAAACATCAGAATAAGCTGGATTTTTGTAAAATTAGCTTTAGTCCTAAATTATTTTGGACAAGCCGCTTATTTAATACACCACGAAGGAACAACATTACAAGCTCTTGGTGGTGATTTTGCCAATCCATTCTATTTGATAATGCCCGAATGGTTCAAAGGAATTGGAATTGTTATTGCAACAATGGCTGCCGTAATTGCGTCCCAAGCCCTTATCTCAGGCTCTTTTACATTGATTAATGAGGCAATGCGATTAAGTTTTTGGCCTAAAGTGAGAATCAAATATCCTACAGAACTTAAAGGACAGCTATACATACCTTCGATAAACTGGTTATTGCTTATTGGCTGTATCGGCATTGTACTGCATTTTGAAGAATCAAGCAATATGGAGCATGCCTATGGTCTGGCTATCATTTTATGCATGATAATGACTACCATATTATTGAATTTTTATTTAATAATGAAACGGGTTAAATGGTACTTTTTTGTTCCTTTAATTACCATTTATCTTAGTATTGAATTAAGTTTTCTTGCTGCTAATGTCACAAAATTTGCCGAAGGCGGTTACGTAACTCTTTTGATTGCCATGATTCTTATTGGTGTAATGACAATTTGGTACAGAGCTAAACAAATTAATAAAAGCTATACCAAATTTGTAAAAATTGATGATTACAAAAAAGTTTTGAGTGAATTGAGTTCTGATTTATCAATTCCAAAATATGCTACACATTTGGTTTACATGACTAATGCTAACCGCAGTGATGAAATAGAGGAAAAAGTAATGTTTTCTATCCTGCAGAAAAGACCCAAAAGAGCCGATATATATTGGTTTGTTCACGTAAATATCGTATCAGAACCTTATAAAACCGAATACAAAGTAAGAGAAATTCTTAAAGACGATTTATACAGAGTTGATTTCAATCTAGGATTTAGAGAACCTACCAAAATTAACCTGATGTTCAGAGAAGTAATCAAAGACATGGTGAAAAATGGTGAAGTAGACATTACCAGCAGATATGAATCTCTAAACAAAAACAACATTATTGGCGATTTTAAATTTGTACTATCCGAGAAATTTTTATCACCAGACAGTGATTTATTATGGCATGAAAAATTAATCATGAACTCTTATTTCTTAATTAAAAAACTAAGCTTGTCAGAAGAAAGCGCTTTTGGTTTAGACAGCAGTTCTGTAAAAATAGAAAAATTCCCAATGGTCCTTCATCCGCCGGAAAATATTGGACTAACGAGAATCTTCGTTAAAAACTAAAAACTTCAAAACACTGTTCTCGAAACAGTGTTTTTTTTGTTTAAAATTTAAAATTTGGTTTTGACCAATAAATAGTACCTTTGCATTTCAATTATTCAAAATGAGATTACACAGAAATTTAGTTTATACCACTATCGATGCACTCAACGCTATTTTCAACGAAGGAGAATATGCAGATAAAGTAGTAGCAAGATCCCTTAAAAAAGACAAACGCTGGGGAAGTTCCGATAGAAAATTTGTTGCAGAAACTATCTACGAAATCGTACGCTGGAAAAGATTATATGCTGAAATTGCCGAAGTAAAAGAGCCTTACGACAGAGACAATCTATGGAGAATGTTCTCTGTCTGGGCAGTTTTAAGAGGTTATCCAATTCCAGACTGGAGACAATTAGAAGGAACCCCTGAAAGAAAAATAAAAGGCCGCTTTGATGAACTTTCAAAAACAAGAGCTCTAAAAGAATCTATTCCGGACTGGATGGATGAATTAGGCGTAAAAGAATTAGGAGAAAAAGTTTGGACTACCGAAATTGCTGCCCAAAACCAGCCTGCCAAAGTAATTTTGAGAGTAAATACACTTAAAACTACTAAAGAGAACTTAAGAGCGATTTTGATGGATTTAAACATCGAAACGGAATTCTTAAAAGATCAGCCAGACGCTTTAGTCCTAAAAGAGAGAGCTAACGTTTTCCTAACTGATGCTTTCAAACAAGGTTTTTTTGAAGTTCAGGATGCCAATTCACAATTAGTTGCGCATTTTCTGGATGTAAAGCCAGGCATGCGTGTAGTTGATACCTGTGCGGGTGCTGGAGGAAAAACACTTCACATTGCTTCTTTGATGGAAAACAAAGGACAATTGATTGCAATGGATTTATACGAAAGTAAATTAAAACAGCTGAAACTTAGAGCCAAAAGAGACGGCGCTTTTAATATTGAATACCGTATTATTGATTCTACAAAAGTGATTAAAAAACTTCACGAGAGAGCAGACAGAGTATTAATTGACGCCCCATGCAGCGGATTAGGAGTTCTTAAAAGAAATCCGGATTCTAAATGGAAATTACAGCCGGAATTCATCGATAACATCCGAAAAGTTCAATCTGAAGTATTAGAAAGTTATTCTAAAATTGTAAAACCGGGAGGAAAATTAGTATACGCAACCTGTTCTATTTTACCATCAGAAAATCAGGAACAGGTCCAAAAATTTCTAACAACCGAAATTGGAAAACAATTCAATTTCATAGAAGACAAAAAAATACTAGCCTCAGAATCAGGTTTTGACGGCTTTTATATGGCTTTATTAGAACGCAAAGAGTAATTTTCAATAACAATTACAAAAATCAATAGCAATTACAAAGCATAAAAAAAACTCCAATTTCAAATTTGAAATTGGAGTTTTTTATTTTTAATTTTCAAAATTAAACTTTGAAATTGATTTTCTCTTAATCATTCATCGAGATTAAAAACTCATCATTATTTTTAGTTTCTTTGAAACGATCATTTATAAGAGTCATCGCTTCAACAGGATTCATATCTGAAAGCATTTTTCGCATAATCCACATTCTCTGTAATGTTTTCTGATCCAATAATAAATCATCACGTCTTGTACTAGACGATGTTAAATCAATGGCAGGGAATATACGTTTGTTAGCAATCTTACGGTCTAACTGCAATTCCATATTTCCAGTTCCTTTAAATTCTTCAAAGATCACCTCATCCATTTTAGAACCTGTTTCAGTCAGAGCTGTAGCAATAATACTTAAAGATCCGCCATTTTCTACATTACGGGCGGCTCCAAAGAAACGTTTTGGCTTTTGCAGCGCATTAGCATCAACACCACCGCTTAAAACCTTTCCAGAAGCAGGCTGTACTGTATTGTAAGCTCTAGCCAATCTCGTTATTGAGTCTAACAAAATAACAACATCATGACCGCATTCTACCAAACGTTTTGCTTTTTCAAGGACGATATTGGCAATTTTTACGTGTTCTTGCGGCTCTCTGTCAAATGTAGAAGCAATTACTTCACCACGAACACTACGCTGCATATCAGTAACTTCTTCTGGACGCTCATCTATTAGTAAAACGATCAAATAAATTTCTGGATGGTTTGCTGCAATTGCATTAGCAATTTCTTTCAGCAGCATTGTTTTACCTGTTTTAGGCTGTGCTACAATCATCCCGCGCTGTCCCTTTCCTATTGGAGAAAACAAATCTATAATTCTGGTTGAAATAGTACTTTGTTTTTCGGCTAATTTAAATTTTTCAGAAGGAAAAACCGGAGTTAGATGCTCAAAAGAAACTCTGTCGCGAACGACTTGCGGATCATGTCCGTTAATTTTTAAAACACGAACAAGAGGAAAAAATTTCTCACCTTCTTTCGGCGGACGCACTACTCCTTTTACCGTATCTCCAGTTTTCAAACCAAATAAACGAACCTGAGATGTAGATAAATAGATATCATCAGGAGAAGCTAAATAATTATAATCTGAAGAACGTAGAAAGCCGTAACCATCAGGCATCATTTCAAGAACACCTTCACTTTCTATAATTCCGTCAAATTCAAAATCGGCATCTTTAAAATTGCTTTTTTTGTTTTTAAAATTTGGATTTTGGCTGGGATTTTGGTTTTGGTTCCCGTTTTGATTCTGATTTGGATTGGAATTTCCGTTTGGATTTGGACCTATTTTATTTGGATTCTGCCCTTTTTTATTTAACTGATTTGCTTCTTCAGTCCGCTTGCGCTCGTGTGGATTTATTTTTTTTTCAGGAACAGTATTCTCTGTTTTTTCAGCCACTGCTTCCGAATTAGAATCTGATACAGCTTCTTCTACATTCGCAGCTTCTTTTAAAGCTTCTTTTTCTTTCTGCAAAGCGATCTTCTTCTCGTATGCTGACTTACTGAATTTTACAGCTTTTACTTCTTTTACATCATTATCAGAGACAACTGCTTCTTTACCCGCATCTGCATTTGTTTGATCTGCATTTTTTGCTACAGCTTTAACTTTTTTCTCTGGAGTAATCTGTATTTCAGTACTTTCCTTTTCCTCTTCATTTTCAAACAAAACCGGAACATCATTTTTTGGATTTGCTGCTTTTTTTTCAGCAGCAATACGGGTTCTTTTTGGCTTCTGCTCATCAGCAGTATTCTCTTGAACAGATTCAACAGCAGAAGCTTGATGTTCTAAAATAAGACTAATTAAAGTATCTTTTTTTACACCAGTAAATTTAATAGTTTTAGCCTTTTTAGCTATTTCTTGAAGCTCAGTAAGCTTCAAATCTTTTAATACAGAAATATCAAACATGAAAGTTCTATGTGTTTAATTAATTTGGAAAATAATACAAAAGATTTTTAGGTAGTATCTTATTTTTAATGACCCGCAGTATGAAGTGCTTACGGTAATGTTATGCAATAATACAAATAAAATTTATCATACAATAGTATTTATTAAAAAGAAAATATATTTTTGTAGAACAATAATAAGACATGATACAACGAATTCAGACCATTTATTTACTAATCGCTTTTTTAGCAGTAGGTATTCTGCCGTTTATTTTTCCGCTTTGGGAATGGAGCGATGGTAAAGATTATTTTGTCATGCAGAATCAGATTTACTCAATATTACTTGGACTAAGTACTGCAATAACAGTTTACAGCATAATTTCATTTAAAAAAAGACAAACTCAATTTGTTGCCAACAGATTGAATATCGTATTAAATTTGATTTTATTAGGATTGTTTGTATATCATTCACTAAATTTATCTGGAGAAGCAGTTACTGTTTCTGAGAAAGGTATTGGGATGTTTGTTCCTATCTTAGCTGTCGTTTTTTTAGTTTTAGCTAATAAAGCGATTAAGAAGGATGAAGATCTTGTAAAATCTGTGGATAGATTGAGATAAACCTATAAAATTTAATTTATTAATGTGCGAAGAAATCCCGAATGTAACAGTTCGGGTTTTTTTATCAAGCTCCGTTAAATTTGTACTTACAAATAGCACTATTAATAATCTTTTTTTATAAATTTGGATACAGTTATTAGTACCTATGACAAAGAATATCAGAATCCATCTTGCAGATGATCATCAAATAATTATCCACGGAATTCAAACCCTACTCAATACTGTCCCAAATTTTCAAGTTGTTGGCTTTTCTCTCAATGGAACAACAGTTTTTGAGGATGTCACTAAAAATCAGGCTGATGTACTTGTTCTTGATATTAGCATGCCGGAAAAAGACGGAATTGAAGTTGTTAAAGAATTCAGACAGAAAGGATTTCCGTGCAGAGTTATAATACTTTCCAGCTATGACGACTTAAAATTAATTAAAGAAATCATGGACATGGGTGTCACAGGCTATTTAACTAAACAATGTGCAGGAGACAGCATCATCGAAGCAGTACAGGCAGTAGCTAACGGTGAAGAATATTTTTGTGAAACAATCCGTGAAAAAATATTCAGTCATGCTACTAAAAACAATCCGAAACTCAAAACTTACAAGCCAAATATAAATCCATTATTAACAGAGCGTGAAATTGAAATTGTTATTTTAATTGCTCTTGAATATAGCGGCAAGGAAATAAGCGAACAGCTTTTCATCAGTACAAATACTGTAGAAACTCATCGCAAAAATATAATGAAAAAACTAAAAGCCAAAAACACTATCGGTATAGTAAAATATGCTATGAACAATCATTTGGTTATATCTTAATTTAACTATTTAAGCATTGCAGGCTTTCTATTGATACAATAAAATATGTTTAAAATTAGATTTCGAATCTTAATTCCATTTTTATTTCTAATCAATTTTAGTCTAACCTTACCTGCTCAAAACAAGGCACTTTCCAAAACAGAAATAACTTCTTTATTAAAAGATGCAAAACAGGATCGAATAAATGGTAATTACGAAGAATCATTATTGAAATCAAGAGTAGCACTAGAACAATCAATCAAAATAAAGAACAATGTTTTAACTGCTAACTCTTACCTGATAATAGCTTCCAATTTTGATGAACTTACAGAACCCTTAAAAGCACTGCATTATTACAATCTAGGGCTTTTTTATGTTAACAAAACTAATAATCCCACCCTAAAAAATCAATTCTACAATAATCTGGGCAACATCTATTGCTTCGATAAAAAGCAATATGACAAAGGAATTTATTACTATCAAAAATCACTGCAGCAAAGCCAGAAAGTTTTAGACAAAAAACAAATATTCTTCACAAAACTCAATATTACCTGGGCCTATTTTGATATCGGAAAGTATCACGAAGGGCTTCCTTATTTAAAATACATCAATAAATACCAGTCAATTTTTGGCAGCGAATCTACCGTAGTTATTTTAAACATGCTTAATGGCATGTACTATAATTTTACAAACGAAAATGAAAAAGCCGATTTATATTTTCAAAAAGCAATAGAATTTGGCAATAAAGGAAATGAAAAATCAGATCTGTCTTACTCGCATTTAGAGTATTCAAAATTTTTAAACAAAATTCACGAACCTCAAAAAGCCTATGAAAACCTTTGCTTATTCAATAAAATCACAGAAGAACTCCATATTGAAGAAAAACTAAACAAAGCAAATATTGTTGGCCTGAATCTCGAAATTGACCATTACAAAAGAGAAATCGACAAAATTGAAACCACTTACAAAAACAAGCAGAATTTATTAATTGAAGAACAGTCCAAAAATAAAAAAATCGTAATTATTGTTTTCTTTATTTTAATCTGCACTATAATATCTTTCTATTTTTTCTTCCAGAACATTCATTTGAAACACAAAAACAAACTAATCGATGTTCAAAGTAAAATTCAAGAGAGAATTATCAATGCCTCTATTGATGGCCAGGAATTGGAACGCAAAAAGATTTCAACCTTTTTGCATGACAATATCAGTGCTTTACTTTCCTCAGCCGGTTTACATCTGAATGTTTTTACCTCACTCCAAAAAACACATCCAGAGGAAATTAACAAAACAAAAGGGATTCTTGAAGAAGCACACAAACAGATCCGAAACTTATCTCATGAATTAATGCCGGCTTTATTAGTTCGATTTGGACTTTTATATGCATTGGAAGATTTATGTGAAAAAACATCCAATTCCAGAATTACAATTGCTTTTAATTCGCTTATCAAAATTAAAAAAAGATACAATGAAGATTTTGAAATGAAACTGTACTTTATAATTGCCGAATTAATCAATAATATTATAAAACACAGTAATGCAAGCCATTCCTCAATTAATATTGAAGAAACTGACTCTTCCTTAATCATTCATGTGACAGATGACGGAACAGGTTTTAAAAACTACCAGTTTGAGACTTACGAAGGATTTGGAATTAATCAAATCCGTGCCCGAATAAACAATATGAAAGGAGAATTTATTGTCAATTCAGCCCCCAATAAAGGCACCGCAATTTACCTGAAAGTCCCTGTTATCAAATAAGAAAACTATCATTTTTTACCTAGTTCAACAATTTCCAAGTCCTTAATTTTTTCACCGTCAATCACGAAACGAAGCATCGTTCTCACCTGATGAAAACCGCTTTTACCTGCAGCACCAGGATTCATATGTAGCAGGTTATTTTTTTTATCAAACATTACTTTTAAAATATGCGAATGCCCGCAGATGAATAATTTCGGAGGATTTGACGCCATCTCTTCTTTCAAAGCAGGATTATATTTCCCCGGATAACCTCCAATATGCGTGATCCAAACATCAACACCTTCACAAAAAAAACGGTTGTGCAAAGGAAATTCCAAACGTGCCTCTGCATCGTCAATATTACCGTAAACACAGCGCAGCGGTTTTAACTTTTTTATAGTATCTGTAACAGCCAAATCGCCAATATCACCAGCATGCCAAACCTCATCAGCCTGATTTACATATTTCAAAATCGTATCATCAATATGACTGTGTGTATCAGAAAGGAGAAGAATTTTTTTCATTTTTTTTTGGAGCTGATCCCGCTATCCGTTTCAATCTTTTGTGCCGAACACCGGTACAAAAGAATTTTCACTATTCGGGGCTAGGAGATGCCAGCAAAAATAGACATTCTGCTTTTAAATAAAAAACTACCAATGAAGATACACGGCATTCGCATTTAAAAAAAGATAAATACGAATTTCACCAATTAACACTAATTCTTATCAAAATTGAAATCAAATTTTACAACTTTTTACAGTTTCGAATATTTTGTGTAATTAAACAGCAATCTTAATTCGTGCAGATTAGTGTAATTCGTGTCAGAAACTTTTATAAGCGAATGCCGTGATGAAGATACATTCTTTGTAAATTTGCATTAAAAAAACAGCGGTTTTCAATTGCAGATTATTATCAAAAATCTGTAATTATAAAATCCGCAATCTAAAATCAGCGCCTTGAGGTATTTTATAAAACTAGCTTACAATGGAACAAATTATCACGGCTGGCAAATTCAGCCAAATGCTCCCTCAGTTCAGGAAACAATGAACAAGGCTTTTTCAGTGATTCTTAACTCTGAAATTAGTCTTATGGGGGCAGGAAGAACAGACACTGGAGTTCATGCTCGAGAGATGTACGCCCATTTCGATTTGGGAAAACCATTTGATATTCCAAACACCATGCACAAGCTGAATTCTTTTTTACCAAAAGACATTGTGATATATGATATTTTCCCCGTTGCTGATGAAGCACATACCCGTTTTGATGCCGCCAAAAGAACGTATGAATACCACATCAACACTTTTAAAGATGTATTCCTTCAGGAGCAAAGCTGGTATTTTCATCAAAAATTAGATTTAGATTTAATGAACGAAGCTGCGAAAACATTACTAAATCACACCGATTTCCAATGTTTTTCTAAAGTGAATACCGATGTCAATACTTTTGACTGCGAAATATTTGAAGCTCATTGGATGCAGGAAAGTGAGAAAATAATTTTTACTATATCGGCCAATCGTTTTTTAAGAAATATGGTCCGCTCTATAGTAGGCACACTAATTAATATTGGGTTACATAAAATTACTTTAGATGATTTTGAACTGATCATAAAAAGTAAAAGCAGAGAAAAAGCAGGCTTTTCGGTTCCTGCACATGGTTTATATTTAACTAAAATTGAATACGATTTTGAAAAAATTAGACAATTGAACAATTAGATATTTTTTGAATAAACCATTAATAATAAAAAACAAACAATTAACTTATAAAGTCAATTTTGAAAGCAAAAGCATTTGATACCCGATTATTCAAGAGAATTTTAACTTACACAAAACCCTACCAATGGCGTTTTAACGGCGTGATTGCATTTGCTGTTTCACTATCTGTTTTTGCGGCCCTTCGCCCCTATTTACTGAAACAGACGGTCGACAGCTATATTCAGCCAAAAGATCAGACCGGTTTATTGATTTACATAAGCCTGATGGGAATTGTACTGATGCTTGAAGTTTTAGCACAATTTTTCTTTGTGTATTGGGCCAACTGGCTGGGACAGGATATTGTAAAAGACATCCGTTTAAAACTTTTTAAACATATTCTGAGTTTCAGAATGAAATATTTCGATCTGGTTCCAGTGGGACAGCTCGTAACGCGATCAGTTTCGGATATTGAAGCGATTGCCCGTATTTTCAGCCAAGGATTATTTATGATTATAAGTGATTTGATGAAAATGCTAGTAGTTCTTATTTTTATGTTTTATATGAACTGGAAACTGACGTGGATTGTTATTGTTGCGATGCCTATCTTAGTTTATATCACCCGTATTTTTCAAAAAAAGATGCAGGTTGCCTTCGAAGAAGTGCGAACCCAGATTGCCAACATGAATTCTTTTGTACAGGAAAGAGTAACAGGAATGAAAATTGTCCAGCTCTTTCATCGCGAAGATATCGAAGCTGAAAAATTCAGGGCAATTAATGACAAACATAATAAAGCCTGGATAAAGACTATTTTATACAACTCCATTTTTTTCCCTATAGCTGATATTATTTCGTCATTGACTTTAGGCTGCATTGTTTTATACGGAGGTTTCCATATTCTGCAGGGCGATACTTCAACAACCTTTGGGGACTTATTTTCATACACGATGTTCATCAGTATGCTGTTTAATCCACTGCGTCAAATTGCTGATAAATTCAACGAAATGCAGCTGGGAATGATTGCCGCCAATCGTGTTTTTGATATTTTGGACACACAGGACCAAATTCAAGATACTGGAACAATTGAAGCACCTTTGTTTAACGGAGATATCCGTTTTGAAGATGTTCGTTTTGGCTATATTCCAAACGAAGAGGTGATAAAAGGAATCAATCTTGAAGTAAAAGCGAGTCAGACCATTGCCATTGTAGGTTCTACCGGAGCAGGAAAATCAACGATTATTAATTTACTGAACCGTTTTTATGAAATTAACAGCGGTTCCATCTTTATAGACAATCATAATATTGAAAATTATACTTTGAGTTCGCTGCGTAAACAGATTGCTGTGGTTCTGCAGGATGTTTTCCTTTTTGCCGATACCATTTACAACAATATTACCCTTAACAATCCTGAAATCACAAGAGATCAGGTATTGGATGCTGCCAAAAAAATCGGGGTTCATGATTTTATAATGAGCCTGCCGGATAATTATGACTTTGATGTAAAAGAACGAGGCGTAATGCTTTCTTCAGGACAAAGACAGCTTATTGCTTTTTTAAGAGCCTATGTAAGTAATCCGAGTATTCTTATTCTGGACGAAGCAACATCTTCGATTGACACTTATTCCGAGGAATTAATTCAGCGTGCTACTGAAACCATTACCAAAGGCAGAACATCAATTGTTATTGCGCATCGATTGGCAACTATTGTCAATGCTGATAAAATTGTTGTCATGGATAAAGGTCTTATTGTAGAACAGGGAACACATCAGGAATTGATAAGCCAAGAGAAAGGTTATTATAAAAATCTGTATGATTCGCAGTTTTCAGTAACCAATTAACCCAAAAACACACAGAAATTACATTTTCGTATTACTGCACTATCACTAAAATTAGTTTAGGATAGTGTTTTTAAATATAGCTAAACTATCCTTTTAAAAAAAGAAACTTCACTTTGTTTAGATAAGTAATATCAATCGTTAATTATCAATAGTTATTGGTTTTGATCTCCAAACATCTATTCAGTAATTTTATCATTAAGAAATAATTTAAAAAAGAAGAATTATATGATTAATAAAAATATTAATTGTAAACTTGCCTTGCCTTAAATTTAAATATTCTTATGAAGAAAAAATTACTCCTTTTACTGTTTTTAGCAAGCTTATCCACTTATGCACAATACACTTCAATTCCTGATTTAAATTTCGAAAAAAAACTAATTCAACTTGGAATAGACTCTGGAATTGCTGATGGAAAAGTTTTTACCACAAATATCAAAACGGTTCAAGCATTAGACATCTCAATGAGTAATATTTCAGACTTATCTGGAATTGAAAATTTTTCTGAATTATCTACTTTACGTTGTTCCTCCAACAATCTATCCTCGTTAGATATTTCAAAAAATAATAAATTAGCTGTTCTTGATTGTAGTTTTAATAAGCTAATTTCTTTAAACGTATCAAATCTTGTTTTACTAAATGGTCTGATTTGTTCTGATAATGAACTGACAAATTTAGACATTTCATCAAATCCAATCTTAAATGGAATTGATTGCAGGAACAATAATTTAATAAGTCTTAATTTAAAAAACGGATATAATTCTAAATTTAACGGCTATTTTATAAATTTTAAAAACAATCCTCATTTAAGTTGCATTCAGGTAGATAATGTTTCTTACTCAAATAGTGCATGGAGTACCTACAAAGATACTGCAACTGTATTTTCAAATTCTTGTGGACCAAAATATACAGCTATCCCAAATGCAGCTTTTGAAAATAAATTAATAAGTTTAGGAATTGACACGGACGGAAATAATGGTAAAGTTTTAACCTCAAATATTATTTCTTTGACAACACTTGATTTATCTAATAGTGCAATAGCAGATCTAACAGGAATTGAAGATTTCTTAAGTTTAAATAATTTAAATGTTTCTAATAATACACTTAAAACGATTAACTTAATTTGGCAAAAAAAAATAAAAACATTTGATTGCAGTACCAATCAATTAACGGCATTAGATCTTTCTAAAAACAGTAATCTGGAAACATTAAATTTCTCCAATAATCAAATTTCATCAATTAATTTATGGGGAAATACTGGATTACTTTCGGTTAAAGCAAATTCAAATTCTTTGACTTCATTGGATATAGACGGTTTAAAAACACTGAAAACAATCGAAATAAATAATAATCAATTGAGTTCTTTAAAACTTGATAAAAACACAGAACTTACTCAATTAAAGTGCAATAATAACAAGATTACAACTCTGGATGTTTCTAAAAATACGAACTTAATTTCTTTGTCTTTTGGTTCTAATAAAGTTTCGAGTTTAGACATTAGTTCTAATAAACTTTTAACAGAACTATTGTGCGAAAATAATCTGCTCACGAGTTTAAATCTTAAAAACAATAATAATACACAGTTTACAAATTACGATTTTAGAAATAATCCAAATTTACTTTGTATTGAAGTAGATAACGCCACTTATTCTACAACAAATTGGTCAGCCAAAAAAGATTCAAGTGCAAGCTTCAATGTATTTTGTGGGCCTTTTACAGCTATACCAGATGTGAATTTTGAAAATAAATTAATCGCATTAGGAATTGATAGCGATGGGCAAAATGGAAAAATAGTGACAGCTTCTATTTCAAATCTAATAACCATTGACCTTTCGAACAGTTCAATCATTGATTTAAGTGGAATTGAAGGTTTTATGAGCTTAAAAAACTTAAATATTTCTGGTAATCAAATAACGACTATTGACCTATCAAAAAATATACTATTGCAAACTCTAAATTGTTCAAACAATCAGCTTGTAGCTTTGGATATTTCAAAAAACATTCAGCTTACAAGTTTTTATTGCAATAATAACTTTTTGAAAACCTTAAACCTTAAAAATGGCAAAAACACAAAACTTGTAAATGTAGATTTTAGAAACAATCCAAATTTACCATGTATGGAAGTTGATGCCGTTGCCTATGCAGTTACAAATTGGACTAGCAAAAAAGATGTTTCAACAAGCTTTGAATTCATTTGCGGTGACTATACATTAATTCCAAATTATAATTTTGAAACTTATCTTATAAATAAAGGAATTGACATTGATGGTAGAAACGGAAAGGTATTAACGTCAAGCATTTCTGGAATAACTACTATCGATGTAAGTGGGATGGCAATTTCAAATTTGACTGGAATAAAGGATTTCAAAAACTTAACGAGTTTAAATTGTTCTAACAATCAAATTACAACATTAGATATTTCACAAAATGCTGCTTTAGAATCCTTAAATTGTTCTACTAATAAATTATCAAGTTTAAACGTGACTGCAAACACGAAATTGATAAATTTAAACTTTAATACGAACAGTTTAACGGATGTAGATATTTCTAAAAATACTTTATTACAAACATTAGATTGTTCTTCAAATCTATTTACAACAGTGAATATTTTGCAAAATAGTGCATTGATTTCTTTAAAATGTAACAACAATAAATTAACTGATTTAGATATTTCTAAAAATACTTTACTACAGGTTTTAAATTGTTCTGAGAATAAAATCACTAGTTTAAATACTACACTAAATAATTCATTAACAAATTTAAATTGTTACAACAATCAAATCACAACCTTAGACATTACAAAAAACGTATTACTGACCGATATTAATTGTAGCATAAATAAAATAACTGATTTAGATTTCTCGAAAAATACCAGCCTAAAAAACATAAATTGTGGAAGTAACTTGCTGAAAAGTTTAAATATGAAGAATGGAAATAATACCAATTTCATTAGCATATCTGCAGGTAACAATCCAAATTTATTATGTATTCAAGTTGATAATGAAGAGTATTTCAATACAAAATTTCTTTACTATAAAGATTATTCGGCCAGCTATTCTGAGAATTGTGACCAATTTACATTGATTCCAGATTCAAACTTTGAAGATTATTTGATTGCAAATTATATTGACATAGACGGTAAAAATGGAAAAGTACAAACCTTTAGAATCAAACAAAGGGAATATTTGTATTTAGGAGATAATAAAATCAATGACTTGACTGGAATTCAAGATTTTAAAGGCTTAAAAAAATTAGAATGTTACTCAAACAACCTAACTACTTTAGATCTTACAAAAAACATTTTATTAACAACGCTGACTTGTTACTCCAACGCTCTAACGGCTTTAGATTTGTCAAAAAATATTCTTTTAACAGAATTGTATTGTCAAAAAAACAAGATAACCGATTTAGATCTTTCAAACAATAAAGTTTTACAACGAATAAACTGTACTGAAAATCAATTAACAGGTTTAAATTTAGCAAATGGTAACAATAAAATTATAACCAGCTTATATAACAAAAGTGATTTCAGTAAAAACCCGAATTTAACCTGCATTTTTGTAGATAATGTAGATTATTCCAATCAGAACTGGTTTGATATTAAAGACCCACAATCAATATATAGTAGATCTTGTGGTGACTTTGCTGATATTCCAGACAGCAATCTTGAAGCAAAATTAATTGTGTTAGGAATAGATAAAGATGGATTAAATGGTAAAATACTAAAATCGGATGCGCAATTGATTACTGATTTAGATCTCTCAAATAGTACAATTACAAATTTAAGTGCATTACAATATTTCACGTCATTAAAAACATTAAACTGCAGCGGAAACAATATTACAGTATTGAATCTGAATAAAAACACTTTATTGACATCTTTAGATTGTTCCAATACAAAAATAACAACGCTTGATCTTTCTGCCAATCCTGCAATTACTTCATTAAATACAAGCAATAGTAAATTGACTTATGTAACATTCAAAAATGGAAATAACACTAAAATTCAATCTCTTAACTTTAAAAATAATACTGGTTTAACTTGTATTGAAGTAGATGATTTGAATTACTCCAATACTAATTGGTCAACTTACAAAGATGCGACAGCTAGTTTTTCTAATTCATGCGGAATTTATACAGCGATACCGGATGACAACTTCGAATATAAGCTTATTGCACTAGGAATTGATAAAGATGGCAAAAATAATAAGGTCTTAACCGCTACTGTTTCTAAAATTGTAACGTTAGATCTTGCTAACTCTAAAATCACTAATCTAACAGGCATACAATCTTTTACAGCTTTAGAAAATTTATATATCGGTCAAAACCTTATAGCGAATATGGATCTTTCAAAAAACAGCGAGCTAAAGACCCTGCAATGTTACCAAAATGCCTTAACCACTCTTGACTTAAGTCTAAATAAAAAACTAACTAGTCTAGATTGCAATAATAATAAATTGACAAATATAGATACTCCAAATTATTTGAGTCTAGAATCGCTGAGTTGTGAAGGAAATCAGTTAACAAATTTAGATCTGACTAAAAATATAGCACTGGCTGGTTTAGCATGCGACAACAATCAGTTAACTGCTCTTGATGTTTCACAAAATCCATTATTAAGAATAATAACAGCTAATGACAATAAACTAACAACGTTAGATTTAACCGTGTGTACTAAACTAGAACAAATTAGAATCATAAATAACAAACTAATAAAATTGACAATCCCAAAAACAGCGCCGCTTACTTGGTTGGAATGCAGTAATAATCAATTAACCAATCTTGATGTTTCGAATTACAGTAAACTAAAAAGATTAGAATGTGGTCAGAATAAATTAATAACCTTAAAAGCATCGAATAACCCATTATTAAATTATTTAAGTTGCACTTTTAATCAACTTACAACTCTTGACATAACAAAAGATCCAATATTAAACGAACTAAATTGCGCTGACAATAATTTGGTTAGTATTGATCTTTCGTCAAGCAATGGATTAGCAATAATGTACTGTCAGAATAATAACCTTACAAATTTAGATTTCACCAATGTTACAGCATTAAGGGAATTATATGCCTTTAATAATAAGTTTGAAAGTCTTAATTTAAACTATATATTTTATGATGGCCAACTGCATGGTGATATTACAAACAATCCAAAATTAACTTGTATTAACGTTAAAGACGTAAAAAAAGCCAATCAATGGTACTTACAAAAAGACCCAGCAACCCAATATTCTGTTGCTTGTATTCCTTATACCACGTTAACTGACAATTATTTTGAAGACAAACTTATATCCTTAGGAATAGATAAAGATGGTAAAAATGGTAAAGTACTAACGGCAAGTATTAACAATTTAAAATCGTTAGATATTTCAAATAGCAGCATTGCAGATATTAATGGAATTCAAGATTTTAAAATGCTTGAAATTTTGAATTGCAGTAACAATGTTTTGAAAATTATAGATTTATCGGAAAATTTAAAGTTAGCAGAATTAGACTGTTCTGTTAATCAATTGGTCAATTATAATTTTTCGCTTAATCCTGAATTAAAAAAACTAAACTGTTCCAATAATAATTTCATTACCATAAATTTAGCTAATAGTCCAAAATTAACACAGCTAGATTGTTCCAACAATCAATTAAAAAGGTTGAATATAAAAAATGGAAACAATAGCACAATGGTAGTTAATAGCGCTATTAATAACTTTTCTAATAATGCATTACTAAGTTGTATTATTGTTGACAATGCAACTTACTCCAATACAAACTGGACGATAATGAAAGATGCTACTACAAGTTATTCAGAAGAATGTATCGCATATACATTGATACCAGATCAAAAATTTGAAAATGAATTAATTCGCATTGGGATTGACAAAGACGGTCAAAATGGAAAAGTTGAAACAGCCAGTATTGAAGCTTTAACTAACTTAAACATCTCAAACAGCGGTACTAAAGACTTAACAGGAATCGAAGATTTTATTGCATTAAAACAATTGTTTTTAGATTATAATTCATTAACAAGTCTTGATTTATCAAACAATATATTTTTAACCCTTTTATATTGTAACAATAATGAACTAACAAATTTAAATATTACAAAAAATACAGCATTAGAAAATCTGGACTGTAGCTCTAATGAATTGACCACTATAGATTTATCTAAAAATAAAGCTTTATGGAACTTAAATACAAGTTATAATCAATTAACAAGTCTTGATATATCCAATAATCCAAAAATGTTTATTTTTGAATGTTCTTATAACAAACTAACAAGCTTAAACTTAAAAAATGGATATAGCAACAATTTATACTTAGACCAATGGGGCTTAAAGTATAATAATTTAACTTGCATATCTGTTGATGATGTTGATTTTGCTAATGCCAATTGGGAATTTGGAAAAGACAAAACAGCAAAATTCTCATTAGACTGTAATCCTCAAAGTACTTATACACTAATTCCAGATGTAAATTTTGAAAAAAAACTTATTGCTTTAGGAATTGATTCAGGGGTTGCTGACGGAAAGGTTGCAACTTCTAATATAAACAAACTAACTTCTTTAGATGTTTCTAATAGTTCTATTACAGATTTAACAGGAATACAAGATTTCACAGCTTTGACTTCATTTAAATGTAATGGTAATTATACTTTAAAAAATTTAGATGTTACAAAAAACACTGCTCTGACTTTATTAGATTGTAATAACAATTATCTAATAACAAGCTTAGATGTTTCTAAAAACACTGCTTTAAATACATTAATTTGTCATTCCAATAAATTAACAAGTTTAGATGTATCGAAAAATACAAAATTATCTGAATTACAATGTTCTTCAAATCAATTAACCCTTTTAGATATTTCTCTTAACACTGCTTTGACCAGTTTGAATTGTGGTTACAATTACGAATTAAAAAACTTGAGTGTATCTAAAAATACTGCCTTACTAAAATTGGATTGTACATCAACTAATTTAATAACTTTGGATGTTTCTAAAAACAACAAATTATCCGAATTATGGTGTGGAAATAATCAAATAACAAGTTTAAATGTTTCAAACAACGCCAATTTAACGTCATTAATCTGCAACACAAATCTACTAACAAAGCTAGATATTTCAAAAAATACTGCTTTAACAAGATTGTTATTTTACAAAAACAATTTAACAAATATTGACATTACCACAAATACAGCTTTAGAAACAATGGATTGTAGTTCAAACCAGTTAGTGAGTTTGGATGTTTCTAAAAATATCAAAATGAATTACTTGTATTGTGATATCAATCAATTGAATACTTTAGATGTTTCCAAGAATACTACGTTGGGTTTACTCGATTGCAGTAATAATCGATTAACAAGTTTGGATGTTTCGTTAAACACGGAATTAAGACAGTTAGAATGTACATCAAACCTACTTTATAGCTTGAATCTAAAAAACGGAAACAACACATTGTTTGATAAATATGGGAATCTAGACCCTAACTTTATAATTTATAATGTTGATTTTAGAAACAATCCAAACCTTACCTGCATACAGGTCGATAATGCAAACTATTCGAACACAAAATGGGCAACTCGAAAGGATGCGACTGCATTCTTTAATACAGTATGCAATCCTTATACTCTGATATCTGATTCTAATTTTGAGGATATTCTTATCGCTCTAGGTATTGATACAGATGGGAAAAACGGAAAAACTGCAACTTCAAACCTCGTCAATATTACTAGTTTGGACTTATCTAATTCTGGTATTACAAATTTAAACGGAATTGAAGCTTTTTCAGGTCTGCAAAAACTAATTTGCAGTGGAAATTCAATTTCCACATTAAATCTGTCTTCAAATTTGATGTTAAATTATTTAGATTGTTCTAATAATCCACTTACAAACCTGAATGTCTCAAACAATAAATTACTCACTGAATTATACTGTGACGGTAAAGTAACCATTACTAAGAAATCAATTGCAGGTAATAGTCAATTAACAACTTTAGATGTTTCTAATAACACACTGCTTACTAAGTTAAGTTGTTCTAATAATCAATTAATTGAACTTGACCTTTCTAAAAACACTAATTTAACTGACATCAATTGTTCTAATAATAGTTTGACTGATTTAAATTTACAAAACAACAATAATGTTAAATTAATTAATCTTAATTTCAAAATTAATTCTTCCTTAAACTGCATTAGAGTTGACAATCCGACTTATTCGGATGCAAATTGGTCCACAGCAAAAGATACCGCAACAAAATATTCAGATACTTGCAGCAAGTTATCAATAGCAGAATTAACTTTTAATAAAATGATTATTTACCCAAACCCTTCTAAAGGTGAGGTAAATATTACCAATATTGTTTTAGAAAAAATAACAGTTTATGACACAACTGGCAAATTAGTAAAAAGAATAGTGCTTCCTTCTGAAACTACAGAAAATATAGTTAATCTAAAAGGATTACCAAATGGTATTTATTATCTGTATTTAGAGAGTAATGGTGTTAATACCGTTAATAAAATTATTATTAACTAAACCACTATGGACTTTAAAGTCCATAGATTTGTTTGTCAGACTGAAAGTCTACAAAATTAGATTATTAATTTTTACCGCAAATTCGCAAATTTATTTCAATAATAAGTATTTTAAAATTTGTGAATTTGCGGTGTGAAATTTTTAAAAGCTAAAACGAAATTCACTAAAATATATAGTTTTAAACTCCATTTGTGGTCAATTATATTTACAAAAAAATTCTACACATAAACAGTATTTCCTAACAAATAAAAATGAATTTTTTTATATATTAGATTTTTAATCTGAATAATAATTAGGGTCGCTACAAAACAATAAACTGCATATAATGTAGATCCCTAAAGTTGGCTAGAAAATCAATAAGCACCCACCCTTTTAACTTTAATGAACAAAAATAAGTATTCACTCCCAGAATAATACTACTCACTCCTTTTTGTTTTTTTAAGATTAATGAATCAGATATTTTTAGGAAAAATTTTAACCTAAACTTATTTCACGATGAAGGGAAAGGCATATCAAACAGCTCTAAAAAACAGTTTGCTAATATTTATATTAGTTATGAGCTGTAATGCTATAATTGCTCAAAAGAAGAATAAAAAAGACAAAACAGACAAAACAGAAATTATCCAAGATAGTACTGCTAACAAAAAAGGAAAAAAATATGATACCCTTATAAAACAAGGGACTGTCAAAAAAGGATTATTCAATATTATTCAAGTTAAAAGTGATCTTTACTTTGAGATTAACGACTCGCTTTTTCAAAGAGAGTTTTTAGTGGTAAACAAAATTTCTAATGTTCCAATGCCGGTAAATGATGCTGGATTAAATAAGGGAATGAATTATGAAAACAAAATCATTACTTTCCATAAAGATCTTATTGCAAAAAAAGTCTGGGTAAAATCATCCGTTCCAAAAATTTCTTCTCCAATAGGTGATGCAATAACAGCTTCAGTAAATAATAATTTTTCGGAATCTATCATTGAAGTTTTTGATATTGAAACTAAAAATAACGACTCTACATCAGTAGTCATTAAAGTGAATAAAGTATTTGACGGAAAACAAAAAAGTTTTAATGATGTATTGAGCAATATCGGTTTTGGAGGTTCGGTAAAATCTGACTTATCTTATATAGAAACAGTAAAAAGCTTTCCCAAAAATATTATTATAAAATCACAGCTCACCACTTCGGTTGCCGAAGGAGGCCCCGCTTTATCAGTAACTATTGGTGTGACCAGCAACATTATATTACTGGACAAAACACCTATGAAAGCACGATTTTCTGACAACAGAATTGGTTACTTTACCGAAAAGCATTGGTATTTCAATGATGCACAGCATGCTATGACTGAAAAAGAATTGATTACACGCTGGCGTTTAGAACCTAAACCAGAAGATATTGAAAAATACCAGAAAGGAGAATTAGTAGAGCCTAAGAAACCAATTGTTTACTATATTGACCCGGCAACCCCAAAACAATGGCGTTCCTATATCATAGCGGGAGTTCTTGATTGGCAGACTGCATTTGAAAAAGCAGGATTTAAAAATGCTGTTATCGCTAAAGAACCTGCTGCAGATGATATTGATTTTGACATTGACGATGTACGCTACTCGGTAATAACCTATGTAGCTTCACAAAAAGCAAATGCGATGGGACCAGCAGTTGTGGATCCTAGAAGCGGAGAAATAATTGAATCCGATATTATTTGGTGGCACAATGTAATGACTTCCCTGCAAAGCTGGATGCGCATTCAAACAGGTGCTATTGACCCAAAGGCTAGAAATAATCATTTTAGTGATGAACACATGGGCGAAGCTATTCGTTTTGTTTCTTCTCATGAAGTGGGACATACTTTTGGTTTAAAACACAATATGGGCGCTTCTTTTGCTTATGATGTTGAATCGCTTCGTTCTAAAGATTTTACAGCAAAAATGGGAGGAACAGCTCCATCGATTATGGATTATGCGCGTTACAATTATATCGCCCAGCCCGAAGATCATGTAGAAGCAATCACTCCAAAAATTGGCGAATATGACAAATATGCTATCGAATGGGGTTACCGCTGGTATGCCAACGAAAAAGAAGAACATACGGCTTTAAACGGACTGATTACCAAACATCAAAATGACCCTCTCTATTTCTATGGGGAACAACAAGATGGAGACAGTACTATAGATCCCCGTTCGCAATCAGAAGATTTAGGAAATGATGCTATGAAAGCAGGCGAATATGGCCTGAAAAACCTAAAAGTTGTTGTGAATAACATCCTGGCCTGGACATATGATAAGGATGAATCATACTATGAAACTGGAAAATTGTACATTGGCGCCATAGGACAATGGCAGTTGTATAACCGACATGTATTGAATAACCTTGGTGGTATTTATCTTAACACAACTGTACATGGAGATAACAAAGCTAGTTATACAGCTGTTCCAGCTGGTATTCAAAAAAGAGCGACAGCATACCTATTGAAAAATAGTATCACTTTGCCAGAATGGCTGTTTTTTAATCCTATTTTGGACAAGACAAATCCACTCAAAGATTCTCCCGTTGGGCCTTATGAATACACACCTTATACCTTGGCAAGAGATCTTCAGTATAACACTTTGTACAACATGTTTAATGACGAACGCTTGTTACGAATGATTGAAAACGAATTGTATCAGCGTAACAAAAGCAAAGAGAAATTATTTACAGTAACCGAGTTATTTCAAACCGTTAATAATCATATTTTTGCTCCTACAATACAAAATAAATCCTTGAGCATCTTAGAGCGTATGACTCAAAAAAATTATGTAGATGTACTAATTGTTTCAATCAATAAACTATTCGAAAAAACAGAGTCTAAAAAGCTGATTCAAATTGAAAACAACTTGAATATACCCGAAATATGCACCTACATTGACGATTCTAAAATGGTGCGCAACATCAATCAATCGGCTATGAAAAGAGTTTCTGAAGTTACCTCAGAGAAAAGAGGAGAGTTAAACAAGATCTTGAAATTAGTAAAAATCAAACAAAACACAGGCAATCAAGAAACTAAAAATCATTATTTTGATTTGATTCAACGAATCGAAAGAGCATTGAACTCATCATTATAAAAAGCATTTAGATTTAGAATAAAAAAATAGGCGGCCTAATTGGGCTGCCTATTTTTTTAAATATGTAAAACACAAAAGATCTTAAAACAATATAGCCTGTTTTTTTAAAAACCATTTAGAAATTAAGTTTCATGAAGGCTAAATTTTTAAATGGTTTAATTTTTTATGATTATCCATAACTCATACCAAGAGTCTAATATATTTGATTTCCTTTGCGTCTTTGCGCCCTTGCGTGGAATTTGGCTGGCAAAGACGCAAAGAACATAAAAAAACATTCAAACCTAATTTATGCTATGAAATGGTACTAGAAATGGATAGCCATATAAATTTATATAAAATCTGCGAATCTGTTGTAAAAAGAACTCGGTCGTTTGCCTTGCCCTGCAAATAGTACAAGCGAACCTATCAAAACCATAGACGTGCCATACTAAAACTATGGCGCGCCTAAACAATCCATAAGCGTGCCTATAAAAAACAAAGTCCACACCTATAAAATAGATAGTTGCGCCTATAAAAAACGTAGGCACCGCCTACAAAAACCATAGGCGAGCCTACAAAAGTTAAAGGCTCGCCTATAAAAAAGGCAGGCAGTACCTATCAAAACTATAGGCGTGCCTATAAAAAACAAAGGCCACACCTATAAAATAGATAGGTGCGCCTATAAAAAACGCAGGCACCGCCTACAAAAACCATAGGCGAGCCTACAAAAGTTAAAGGCTCGCCTATAAAAAACAAAGGTAACGCCTATACAATCGAGAGGCGCGCCATAATAATAGCATGGCGTAGGTATTAATAAAAAAGCGGAACCTAAAAATACACACATAGCCTGAGTTCAGGTAGATTATGCTTAATTGATTTTTAAACTATATTTTCGATTCTCTAGAACTTTGAAACTTGCGATACTTGTTAATCCCTATTCCAAATGCTAAGAAACTGTTTTTTGAAAGCTGTTGCTTCGTTTTCTTCTTTACTATTATTGAGATATTCTTTTAGAGAATTAACCCTATCCAAACCCGAAGGATGTGTAAAAGTTGCTGGCCCAAGCAATTTCTGTAAATAATCAAAATCTGCATACAAAGATTCAAACTCTTTAGGCAATTTGGTCTGCATTAAATGTACCGCAATTAAATCGGCCAAGTATTCAGCTTTTTTATAGTCGTTGATTACAGCTCCTCTTGGAATCTCTCCTTTTAAACCAAATAATTTTGCCTGCGAAATAGTAACAATATGGGATACCTCATGTGATAAAACAAAAATTTGCAGTGATAGTTTTTTAACCTCAATCAATCCTTGACTTACCTCTACATAGCCAAAAGAAGCTCCAGCATTGATCGTTTTGTCTTTGGCATCAACATGAAACTCACTAGGAATTTCAATACCATTATAGCTTTTAAACATTGGAACAACTAATTCATTGTACCGCTTTATGAGCAAATCCTCATTGCTTAAAACTATTTCTGCATTTTTATCCTCACTATCCGAAGAGCACCCATTGCAACTGCATAAACATGCAAAGAGCAATATAAATAAGTATTTATTCATTTTTCATAACTATTTATAAAAAACAAACACCCTTAAAAAAGAGTGTTTGTTTCAATTCTTTAAAAAAAAATTACTTAATTAGCGTAGTAAGTAAATGTTTTTGATACCGTAGCCAAACCATCAAAATAAGTATATTCAGCACTTACAGGATAGTTATCTGTATTGTATATGTATTTCACTCCTGCAGGATCAGCAAAAGTACCTTTAATAGGATTGTTAACATTTACGGATTGAATTCCTGCATTAATTGCAGCATAAGCAGATGGATAAATCCCTTTGAAAGGATTGTTTTTTGAATCGTAAGCAGCAGTATAATCCTCTCCAAATCGGTTCTCTTTGGTAACGTTTCCATTAACAATCGTATATTTCACTTCAGAAACTGCATCTTTTTCAGCATGAGCTGTTCTTTTTTCAGAAGCTAAATTTCCAGCTGTGTCATACGTATATGCGTAGGTATAAGTCAAGACTGAATTCTTTTTATAAACGGCAGTCGTAATTTGACCTGCACTATTGTATGTGTAAACAGTGCTTTCTTTAGCTGTTTCAGACTTTTTCTCTATCACTTCATTTTTATCATTGTACACTAATGTATAAGTAGTAGAAGTAATATCCCCAAAATCATCCACATCCTTGGTAAACTCAGTTACAAAATTGGCTGTATTGTATTTTGTAAAAGTTGTAGTAGAGTTTTCACCAAATAAATCATTCAATTTATATGTTTTTAATTTAGAACCACTGCCCACTTCTGGACGAACTTTAATAGTAACCGTATATACTTTTGTTGTTCCATCCTCGGCAGTAACAGTAAATGGTTTAGATTCTCCATTAACAAAGCTAACTTTTGTGCCAGATGCCGGCGAAATTGTAGCTTTATCAGAAACTGTGATAGTTGGTATAACAGCCTCTAAACTTGCTCCATAAGGCACACTCACTGTAATAGCAGTACCTAAATTATAAGTAATTGATGCAACATCAACATTAGCAATTGCAATTTTAAAATCATTAATACTGGCTAAGCTTGAAGCTGATTCGCTATCGCTTGAACAAGAAACCGTTGATATAGCTACTGCTATAAACAAACACAGAGTCGAAAAAATTCTTTTCATAATTAAAAATAGGTTAAAATGGGTTTTATTTATCTTCTTTATTCAACATCTTAAACCACAAGATAACAACAGTTTAAAATGGCTTTATTCTATAAATTGGGATTATTTATAGTTGCCTCTTTTGGAAATGGAATTACGTATCGGCTATCATTTTTAGCCAGTGTGTAATTTTTTCCATTAAAGTTTTTGGTCAAAGCTTGCTGCGTTGTTCTTCTCAAATCATTCCATCTGTAGCCCTCAATTGCAAACTCTCTTCGGCGTTCTTCAAGTATTTCGGTCAATAAATCAGTTGCATTTAAAGCATTTACTTTAGTTTTATAAGCTGTCCAGCCAGCAGGAGTGTATCTGTTTTTAGTAAAATCGATTAATTTTTGCTTAGCCGCTGCAATGTCATTCAACTGAACCAAACATTCTGCAGTCGTCAAAAACAATTCAGCAGTTCTGTATGATGCCTTGAATTTGGTGTCTTTACTTTTCTTAGAGCGATAAGATCCATCTGTATTTTTACCAAAATATAAATCAAAACGCAAATCATTGGTTTTATCATAAGCCGAAATCAAATCATCCGAAATGGAGGCATTATTTACTATGTCAAAAGTTGCAACAGTTTCTAATGCTAAAATTGACTCTGCCGAGTTATATTCAGAAGGCATAATAGTTACATTGCTATTCAAGTCCTGAATTGCACTTTTTATAGCTAAAGCTTCTTTAGCTGCATCAATCGCTTTCTGCCATTCCTTTTGATACAAATACACTCTTGTTTTCAAAGCTTTCACAGCAATCGTAGAAAATCTATAATTGTAGCCTAATGTCTGCTGTTTAACATTTTCCAGAGTTTCCGCTTGGCTAATATCGCTCAATATTAAGTTATAAACTTCTTGAACTGTTTTTACTGGGTATGCTTTATCCGAATCATATTCGGTAGTAATTGGCACTCCAGAATCAGTACTGGCGGTAGTTTTATTATATGGTTTTGCGTAAAGATTGACTAACTCAAAATAAGTCATTGCGCGCAACGCATAAGCCTCGCTCACTAACTGATTTTTAGCAGCCATCTCCCCTTCCATAGTTGCCGCATTGTTAATGACGTGGTTGGCATAAAATATAGTGTTATACAAACCTGCATAAGGAAAAGCACTTGTTGAAGGACTAGGATTCAAATCATTCCAAATAAAAATATCTTGATAGTACTCTATACCAACAGCATTTGTTTTCAATGACAATTCGTCAGCACGATAAGCTGTAAATACTTTATATTCTTTTGAAACAGCATAAGCAGCAGTTAGGAAACTTCTATATTCCTCTACTGATTTTGGTATTACCTGCCCTACAGGCTCTATGTCTAAATAATCGTTACAAGAGACTAAATTTAGAGCAAGAAATAAAAATATATAATTAATTTTTTTCATGTTTTCCTGTTTTTAAAAAGAAAGATTAAATCCTAAAGAAACTATTTTAGGAATAGGTTGTGCATAGATACTTCCGTAAGTTTCTGGATCGAAATACCCATTATAACTGGTTCCAAAAACGAATAAATTACGTCCTTCGATGTTGAAATTAAAGCTGGACAAATTTAGCTCGTCCAAATATTTTTTTGGTAAATCATATCCAAGTCTAATACTGCTGATACGTATATATGAAATATCTTTAACCCAAATATCCAAATCGTTGTATGTTTTTCCTTCATCGGAGGAGGTGTACCAAGTGTAAACCAAATCAGTATCAAAACCTGGTGAGTTTAACCCGATTAAAGCAGGATATTTTCCTGTTCCAGCTTTTAAGATATCGGTACTATAATTTTTGCTAGGGTCAGCCATTGTTGGATAATATGTTGGCGCAGTTTTAACGGTTTGTTTGATATTGAAATTAGATAAAATTCTTAGTTCATATTGTTTGTATCGGAAACTATTTCTAAAACCACCACTAATTTTTGGCATTGCGTCTCCTACATAAGAATACAATTTTCTATGTTCTTCTCTAGTCAATTGGCTTCCATTAGTACCATTTTCTAATTTATAAAAATCTACTGCCGTTACTTTCTTTCCGTCTTTCCAGAACAAAGGCAAGCCATTACTGTCTATTCCAGCTGTTTTTATTGCAAAAATAGCACTAGAGCTATAGCCTTTTAGCGAAGGTTTAAAATCTTCATCTCTTATCTGAATTTCGTTAACTACATCCTTATTATGGGAAATATTAAGTCCCGTAGACCATCCAAAATTTGGAGTCGAAATATTTTTGGAAGTAACAGACAGCTCATAACCACTGTTGGTTACCGATCCCCAGTTTGTATTGATAAAATTATAACCGCTTTCCAGTGGTACAGCTCTCAATCCAATCAAGTCTGTACTCTTTCTATTATAATAATCTGCCGTTAGGTTAACTCTATTATTTAAAATACCTAAATCAAAACCAAAGTTTGAGGATACGGTTTTTTCCCATCTTAATTTTCCGTTAGGAGCACTCAAAGCACGAATAACATCTTCTGTCATTCCTGGCAGAATAGTTTCGCTGCCATATACCCCAACTACGTAAGGAGAGGTAGTTTTATCAATGTTTCCTTGTATTCCATAAGAAGCTCTCAATTTCAAATCGCTTATTAGATCGATTCCATCCATAAAGTTTTCTCTAAAAACATTCCATGAACCAGCTACAGACCACAATGGCAGATATCTGTATTTAACATCAACACCAAACAAGTTAGAACCATCATAGCGCAAACTGCCAAAAACGGTATATTTTTTATCAAAAGTATAAGAAGCTGTACCAAAGAATGATGCAAAAGCATTTTCATTAAACGTTTTTCTATAAGGTTTAAAAAGTGAATTCGTTAAGGATAATTCGTTTGTGATAGCAGTAGTGGTTAATGTATTAGGATTAAAACCAAATCCTTTAGTATGCACTTCGGTTCTTTTATTTCTTCTAAACTCAGTTCCTGCCATAACATCTACTTCATGCAGTGAATTGAAGGTTTTATTAAAATTGGCTGTTGTTTTCCAATTGTATTGAAAAGAATCAGCATTCCAATTCTGAATAATTCCTCCTTTTGGCATATAATAAGCAGCATCACCAGTTGCTGTAAGATACTGTGATTGTTGATTGTATTTTCGTGTATAATAACTATTCTCTGCCGAATATTTCTCTGTTTTATCAAAATCCAATTGCAAACCTAGCTGCGAAGCAAGACTAAAATTCTTGTTCCATTTATAATTTGCGTCAAAGATTGATTTAAGAGAATTGGCTGTTAAATCATATTGTGTATTTTTTCTTTCTTCTACAGGATTATAATTTAAATTCAAATCAGATCTTTCTACCAAATCAGGGTCATAAGCATAATTGCCATTGGCATCATATACTTTCAAATAAGGATTAGCTGTTCTGGAATAATAAGACGGACTGGTATAACCATCTGCATCTGTAATATAAGAACCCGTTTTATTCTGGCTTCCAAATAAAGACACACCAAATTTTAATTTATCATTTACTGAAAAATTATCTTTCAGCGTAATAGTGTACCGTCTTAAACCTGTCCCTTTCGTAGTTCCTTTTTCATCATAAATTCCTGTAGAAAAATAGTAATCATTTGTGTCATTTCCGCCCGAAAGACTCAAACTATACTGTTGGTTTACCGCCATTTGATAAATCTCATTACCCCAGTCGGTATTTGTCTTTTTTAAATCATTTATGGAATTTTGAGTGGCTTTAGAAAGACTTGCAAATCCATTGTCTCTAAAAGCAGCATACTCGTTGTTCGCATTTAAAATTCGAGCTACCGCACCTCTATCTTCATGGTAATTCAAATCGGAACGGCTTGCTAAAAACAACTCAAAATCTACTTTTTGAGCAGAATTCATCAAATTTAATTTACCAAAGTCAGGTTTTTGAGTCACAAAACTGTTCGCATTAAAATTGATACGCATCGCGCCTTTTTTACCTTTCTTAGTTGTAATAACAATAACCCCATTGGCAGCTCTTGCACCATAAATAGAAGTAGCCGAAGCATCTTTTAAAATGGTTATATTTTCAATATCATCAGGGTTTAATCCCCCAATAGCATAGGATTTTAAATTATCAATATTGTCTTTGTCTTTAAAATCTGAAGGTACATTATTGCCTTCCAAAGGAATTCCATCCAAAACCCATAAAGGATCGGATGTACCATTTAAAGTAGATGTCCCACGAATCGAAATCTTTGAAGGAGCTCCTGGCGCTCCGTTAGTAGGCTGAATAACAACTCCAGCAACTTGCCCCATTAACATTTGGTCGACATTTGCTACTGCAGACTGCTTAATTTCAGATGCATTAATTACTGCATAAGAAGAAGTAAGTTTTCGTTTCTCAATACTCTGATACCCCATTAAAACGACTTCTTTCAAAACTTCCGAACTCTCTTTCAGTTGAATTTTCAAGTTAGAACCCGATTTTGATACACTTACTACTTCGGTTTCAAAACCCATATAGGAAACCAAAAGATTTTTTATGTCTTCAGAAACTGACAATGTAAACTTCCCATCAGTATTAGTAGTAGTTCCAATCATTGCTCCTTGAAGCACCCCGGCAATCTTGGTTTGGTTCCCAATAATTGCAGAAGAAACATAGACTGATGCTCCGACAATAGGCATTTGAGTTTTTGCTTCGATTACCCTTCCGCTAATAATTTTCTTATTTTGAGCCAATAGAGCTGCGGGTATAAGGATTAAGAAATAAAGTATTTTTTTAATCATCTTTTATTCAAATATTTAAATTATATAATTAATTATGTTAGGCTCTAACCTAAAATTCTAAATTCTTTCTCTAATCTACTTTACAAAGCCGCCTGCTTTTTTATTTGATAAAACCATCTATCAATACAAATAATGCGATGAATTAACTTGTTTTAACAGAAAAAAAACTATTTAAACCAGAAAGCATTCATAAAATCTAATAATTCAAGAATTTATGGGTAAAGATGCAAAAGACATCCTATTTGAAAAAACAGAACAGAGTGAACTCTTTAAAAAAGGGAGTGAAATTATATTTTCAAGACAACAAAGGCAAGTAACATTTGAATGCCCCGTCCTCAATTACAGTACGAAAAGTATCTACCTGATAATACTCATAATTGTTTCTCAGATAATCCAAACCAATATGATGACTGCTTTGATCTTTATTTTTTCTTGGGGCATAATTATTACTCACAATAATTTCGGTCTCGTGAATAACTATGCTTATATACAAAGGTTTCTGCTTGGTAATTTCATTATGTTTTATTGCATTCTCTACCAATGTTTCCAGAGATAAAAAAGGGATTTTTTTTAGCAGAAATTTAGCTTCACATTCGCAGGATATAGAAACATTCAAACTGCTGCTAAACCTAATTTCCTGCAAGAAAATATATTGCTTTAAAAATTCTAACTCCTTTTTAACTGTAACCAAATGCTGCTCTCTCTCTTCTAAAAGATAGCGATATACATCGGCTAATTTTAAAACAAACTGCTGGGATACTTCTGGTTTCGATCCAATTAAAACATGTAAAGAGTTTAAACTATTGAATAAAAAATGAGGATTCATCTTTTTCTTCAATTGACTCAGCTGTAAAACGGCATTTTCATGTTGAAATTTTTCATTAACCCGTATTAAATCTTCCTTTTCATTTACTATTATCAGATTCTCGGCAAATTCTTTTTTTAATTGAGTTCTAGAAACAGCTAACAAAAGCATAAATGCACAAAAAGCAAAAACGGTCATCCATGAAAAATACTTTTTAATGGAAACAATTGATTCTTTAAGATAAATATCTACAGGAAAACTTACAATAACAACCAAAGAGTTTCTTCCTATTTTTACAGCATCATAATACCGTAATACTTCTATACCTAAAAAAGTCGAAATCGCTTTTTCTTTGAGTATATTTTTATCATCAGGTTGATAATAACTATTTATATTTTCCGAATTTTTAAGCACTTTTGTTATAGAAAAAGTTTTAAAAAAATTAGGCAGCGGATTACCAATATATCTAGTATCGGGATGCAGAATACATATCCCCTTTGCATTTGTAACCACTGTATAACCACCCTCGCCTTTATACACTTCAGAGTAATATTTCCAAAAATGCAATAAATCGACATCATAACCAATAATTACTATAGTACCATTGGCTAATTTTTCAGCAACTATCTTTCTATTAAAAACGCCTCCTTGGCTTTTAACAACACTGTCTAAAAAAACTTCCTTAGTGTTTTTTTTTAAAGTATTTATCCAACTGATAATTTCATGTCTATAGACAGTATTGTTTTTTTTAGAAAAACAAATATCCTTGTTCAATTTTTTATCTAAAAAACAAACAAAACTATTGGACACATTGGGATTACTTACTGACAAATCACTATTAAACAGTAATTTAGACTTCAAATTTGGTATCGAAACAGCTGATGAACTGTTAATCATTTTTTCAGAATCTTCTAAAAATTGATTCAGTTGATTAAATTCAAAAGCAATAATATTCTCTTTGGATTTTAAATTGTCTTGTACTATATGTTCAATTAAATTCTCAGTAACTGTGGTGATTTTAGGAGTTATTAGTGAACTCCCTGCAAAGAATAAGACAATAATAAAGATACTCAAATATAAGTATCTCTGATGTTTTTTTGCTCGAATTAGAAATTTCATTTGCAATAACAGCTGCTATTAATTATTAAGCCAATTTTTAAAATCCTTGGTGCTTTTTGAACTAACCAAAATCAACTCCGAAAAATTAGGCACTGGCTGTAATTCTAGCTTCAATCTATTTTGACTGTACTTAAATATCTGTTTTATAGCATGATGACTTACAATAAACTTTCTATTAATTTTAAAAAAATCTTTACTGGACAATTTAAACTCTATGTTAGAAATAGTGTCTTCGTACAAAAAACTATCACCAGTATTCGTAAATAAAAAAAGATACTTATCCTGAGCCATAAAATAAGCAATCTCATTGCTATTTATTGAAATCAATTGCTCGCCTCTGGAAACCAAAAAACGTTCTTGAATATTTGTGTTTTTTTCATTAGACTTTAATTGCTGCAAAAAACGCTCAATCTTATTAAATTCAACAGGAGCAGAAACATTAATGCTAAAATATTTTTCTATGGCGCTATTAAGTTTATCCTCATCATAAGGTTTTAACAAATAGTCGATTGCAAAAAACTGAAAAGATTGTATGGCATACTTATCAAAAGCAGTAGTAAAAACGATAGGAATCTTTACATCTAAAGTTTCGAAAATCTCAAAACTTTCTCCATCCCCAAGATGTATATCACTAAAAATCAAATCACAGCTATTGTCCTTAAACCATTCTAAAGCTTCAGATACACTTTCCAAACGTTTTATAACTACAACATTCCGACTGCTTTTCAATAATAATTTCTCTAAAGACTCAGCCGCCAAATCCTCATCCTCAATAATAACAATGTTCATCCTAAAAAAATTAAATCAACCAAAGATTAATATCCTCTGACTCTCTAATGGAAGAGAAAAAAATCACATTGCAAAGGTACATCCTTAATTTCGGTTTTACAAGGATGCCCGTATATGACTGTCAAGTAGAGCAATTGATAACCGTTCATAATAGAAAAATTTGATGGAAACTTTCTCAAGACAGAATAAATCCTTAATTTTGGAAACTTAAATTAATTTAGAAAATACGAAAAGAAATGAAATACGATATTATAGTTTTAGGAAGTGGCCCTGGAGGATATGTTACAGCAATTAGAGCCTCTCAATTAGGATTTAAAGTAGCTGTAGTTGAAAAAGAAAACCTTGGCGGTATCTGTTTAAATTGGGGTTGTATTCCAACTAAAGCGTTACTAAAATCGGCTCAGGTTTTTGATTATTTGAAACATGCTTCAGATTACGGACTAACTGTAAATGAATTTGATAAAGATTTTTCGGCTGTTGTACAACGTAGCCGTAGTGTTGCAGAAGGAATGAGCAAAGGAGTTCAATTCTTGATGAAAAAAAATAAAATTGACGTTATTGATGGTTTTGGAAAATTGAAACCAGGTAAAAAACTTGACGTTACTGATAAAGACGGAAAAGTTACTGAATACAGTGCTGACCACATTATCATTGCTACTGGAGCTCGTTCTCGTGAGTTACCAAACTTGCCACAAGATGGTGTAAAAGTAATTGGATACCGTCAGGCAATGACATTACCAACACAGCCAAAATCTATGATTGTAGTAGGTTCTGGAGCAATTGGAGTTGAATTTGCACATTTCTACAACTCCATGGGAACTGATGTGACTATAGTAGAATTTATGCCAAACGTAGTTCCGGTTGAAGACGAAGATATCTCAAAACAATTTGAGCGTTCTTTGAAAAAAGCGGGTATCAAAATTATGACAAATTCATCAGTAGAGCGTATTGACACTTCTGGAGCTGGAGTTAAAGCTTATGTTAAAACTGCAAAAGGCGAAGAAGTTCTTGAAGCTGATATCTTATTGTCTGCTGTTGGAATCAAAACTAATATCGAAAACATCGGATTGGAAGAAGTAGGTATTGCTGTTGACAGAGACAAAATCTTGGTAAACGCTTACAACGCAACTAACATTCCTGGTTACTATGCAATTGGTGACGTAACTCCTGGTCAGGCATTGGCTCACGTAGCTTCTGCTGAAGGTATTAACTGCGTGGAGAAAATTGCTGGATTACACGTTGAACCAATTGATTACGGAAACGTTCCTGGATGTACTTATGCAACACCAGAAATCGCTTCTGTTGGTTTGACTGAAAAACAAGCAAAAGAAAAAGGATACGAATTGAAAATTGGTAAATTCCCATTCTCTGCTTCAGGAAAAGCAAAAGCTGCCGGAACTCCAGACGGTTTTGTAAAAGTAATTTTTGATGCCAAATACGGAGAATGGTTAGGATGCCACATGATTGGTGCCGGTGTTACTGATATGATTGCTGAAGCAGTCGTAGCCCGTAAATTGGAAACTACCGGACATGAAATCCTTAAAGCGATCCACCCTCACCCAACAATGAGTGAGGCTGTTATGGAAGCTGTTGCTGATGCTTACGGCGAAGTAATTCACTTGTAATAAATCACAATTATTGTAGACGCGTAACAGTACGTCTCAACGATAATCATAATAATTATAAACCTCGATTTGGAAATATTTCATATCGGGGTTTTTATTTAAACAAAATCTCTACAAAACTTATAGAATTAATAAATATATAATTTTGAAAATAGCATTTTATGCTTTATATTTACTAGCATCTAAAAAACAGAAAAAATGACACACAATAACATATTAGAAACCATTGGCAATACGCCGCACGTAAAAATCAATAAATTATACGGACCAGATGCCAATGTTTGGGTAAAACTTGAAAAAACAAACCCAGGAGCCAGCATCAAGGACAGAATTGCTCTTTCTATGGTGGAAGACGCTGAGCAAAAAGGATTACTGCAAAAAGGAAGTACTATCATAGAGGCAACTTCAGGAAATACTGGTATTGGACTTGCAATGGTCGCTGCCGTAAAAGGATATAAACTAATTTTGGTAATGCCTGACTCGATGTCTGTAGAAAGACGCCGTTTGATGAGTATCTATGGAGCTGAATTTGTGCTTACTCCGCGTGAAAAAGGAATGAAAGGCTCGCTTGAAAAAGCTGAAGAAATAGCAAGCGGCATTCCAAATTCATGGATCCCTTATCAGTTTGATAACCCCGCAAATATTGAAATCCACAAAAACACCACAGCACAGGAAATAATAAAAGCTTTTCCTAATGGATTGGATTATCTGATTACTGGTGTTGGAACCGGCGGTCACATTACAGGCTGTGCCGAAGCACTGAAACAGCATTTTCCAAACCTAAAAGTCTTTGCCGTAGAGCCAGAATTATCTCCGGTTATAAGCGGAGGAACACATTCACCCCACCCTATTCAAGGGATTGGAGCAGGTTTTATTCCAACTAACCTGCATACTGAAGCTCTCGACGGAACTATACAAGTAAGTAAAGATGAAGCTTTTGAATATGCCCAAAGAGCTGCCAAAGAAGAAGGCATCTTATTAGGAATTTCTTCAGGAGCGTCATTAGCAGCTGTTGCTAAAAAAGTAAAAGAAATCCCGGCAGGATCCAAAGTACTGACTTTTTGCTACGATACTGGAGAACGTTATTTAAGTATCGAAGGATTATTTGAATAAAAAATTAATACTCAATACACAACCGATTTGTGAAAACAAGTCGGTTTTTTTTTAAAGATTATAAGCAAAGTCATTTTTAATTTCCTCCATGACAAAAGAACTCTGCACATTCGAAATTCCTTTGATTACCGATAGTTTATCAATCACAAACTTTTGGTATTCATTCATGTCATTAACAGCGACTTTCAGCAAAAAGTCATAATTTCCCGACACATGAAAGCATCCCGAAACTTCAGGAAGGACAAGTACATGCTGTTTAAAATCATCTATCAATTCCCTCGAATGCACCGCCAGAGTCACCTGACAATATACACTGATTGATTTCCCAATTTTATCAGCATCAAGCAAAGCCACATAATTCTTGATATACTGTTTCTGTTCCAGTTTTTTGATTCTTTCAAAAGTTGGAGAAACAGATAATCCAACTTTCTCAGCTATTTCTTTGGTATTTTGCTTGGCATCTTTTTGCAAAAGCATCAATATTTTTTTGTCTATCGCATCCATTACAGAATAATTATATGGTTTTAGAAAAAAGGAAGATTAAATTCAATATTAAAAAACTGAATTAACATTCAAAATTAGAATTATATTTTGAATTACATAACAAATACAGAATATTAATTCTTTAAAACTATATTTACAGAAAAAATATCATGGCAGCCATTTCAGAATCACTTTCCGAGCAGGACAATCAGCGTTTGTTCGAACTAACACAATATATCGAAAATGCCAGAGATAATTTCTTGGGCTATCCGGTATCGAAAGATTTTGATTATTCAGAAATCAGTCATTTTTTAAAATACCCTATCAATAATCTTGGCGATCCCTTTGAAGACTGCACCTACAAAGTCCAGACCCACGAGCTCGAAAGAGAAGTCGTTGGATTTTTTGCCAAATTATTCCGCGCCAACCCAAAAGATTATTGGGGCTATGTGACCAACGGCGGTTCCGAAAGCAACTTGTACGGATTGTATCTGGCTCGTGAATTGTATCCAAAAGCGATGGTTTACTACTCCGAATCGACGCATTACAGTGTCCGCAAAAACATTCATCTGCTCAACATTCCGAGTATCGTTATCCGTTCGCAGGAAAACGGTGAAATTGATTATATCGATTTTGAAAATACAGTAAAAATGAACCGGCACAAACCAGCGATCGTACTTACCACTTTTGGAACAACGATGAAAGAAGCCAAAGATGATGTCTCAAAAATCAGGAATATATTAAAAGGACTGGCCATACAGGACAGCTATATTCACTGTGATGCCGCTTTATCGGGCAGCTACGGCGCTTTTATGGAGCCTCGATTACCATTTGATTTTACCGATGGAGCCGACAGCATTTCCATCAGCGGACACAAATTCATTGGCTCTCCTATTCCAACTGGTGTAATTATTACAAAGCGTTCCAACAGGGACCGAATCTCAAAAGGAATTTCATACATCGGATCTCTAGATACAACCATTACAGGCTCAAGAAACGGCCATTGTCCTTTGTTTTTATGGTACACTTTAAAAAAACTGGGAGTTGAAGGTCTAAAAAAACGCTATCTGCACAGCCTCGAAACAGCCGAATATTGTGAGCAAAGATTAAAAAGCATTGGAATCGAAGCCTGGAGGAATCCAAATTCAATAACCGTTGTTTTTCCAAAAATAGCAGAAGAAGTTAAATCCAAATGGCAATTGGCTACAGAAGGCGATATCTCGCATGTCATCTGCATGCCTAATGTAACCAAAAAACAAATTGATTTATTCATCAATGACATAGAAAACTGCATTGAAAATCCTGAGGAATTAGTAGAATTTGGTTTCTAAGCAGTAATTACGAATTAAAAATTACGAATTAGGATGATAGTAAGTATTTTGCAAGAGTAATAACACAATTCTTATTAATTAAATTTTTTAAAGTTGCCACAGATTAAATGATTTCCACAGACTAAGTCCTTGAAATCATTTTAATCTGGGGCATTTATTTTTAAAGATTAGTTTTAACTTTGAAAAAAAACAAAACAAATGCTTTCTGCTTTCAAGATTATAATGGAGAAAAAAATCAAAAATCCAGATTGGGGATATTTAAACAGATTCAAAGATGAAAATGCTCAAATTATAGCTTTACCTGTCGAAGAAAAAAGAATAGTGTTTTTTGGTGATTCTATTACAGCAGGCTGGTAAATCCATGATCCAGAATTCTTTATCAACAAAAATTATATTAATAGAGGCATAAATGGCCAGACAACGCCACAAATGTTATTGCGTTTTAGACCCGATGTAATCGAACTGAAACCTGAAAAAGTCATTATTTTGGCTGGTACCAATGATATTGCAGGAAATACTGGCCCGACAACTCTCGAAATTATTTTAGGAAATCTTATATCGATGTGTGAGTTAGCCAAAGCAAATAAGATTGAACCTGTTTTATGCTCCCTCCTGCCCGCTTTGGATTATCCTTGGCGAAAAGGAATACAGTCCGCTGAAAAAATCGAAACTCTTAATACAATGATATTTCAATATGCGAAAGCTAATACTATTGAATATATTGATTATTATTCGGTTATGGCAGATGAACAAAAAGGGTTACAATCCATTTATTCTAATGATGGAGTTCATCCAAACAAAAAAGGATATTTTATTATGAAATCTATATTGGAATCTAAAATTTTAATGTGATATAATTTCCAAAAAGAAACGATTCTGTTATATCTCGTAAAACGGTGATGCTTCAACCAATTCTTTGAGTAATCGTTGTTATTTTCTCTAAAAAACACCTTACTTTTATGCCTTCATAAATAACAATACAATTTCATAATCATGACCAAAGATCTGATTGTTCAAAATATTAGTGCTTTAAAAAGTAATTTTACTATAAATTACAGCATAAAGACGAAGACTGAAGCCTTTACCGAAAAATTATTTTACACCTTATTTGATTCGAATGCGCCATTAAATGAAAGCATTGATGAATTAGAAAAACAATTCAAAGAAATTGCTTCTTTGGCCTGCAAAAAGCCCCAAGACTGCTGCGACAATGCATGGATCAGTTTTTTAGATAAACTTCCAGTTGTATTAGAAAACCTGAATAAAGACGCCTCTTACATCTTAGAGAATGACCCAGCTTCCAATGGAATTGAAGAAATTTATCTTGCCTATCCAGGATTTTATGCCATTGCTATTTATAGATTGAGCCATGAGCTGTACTTGCTTGACTTGATGCTTTTTTCAAGATTGATGAGCGAATATGCCCATCGAATTACTGGAACTGATATTCATGCAGGTGCCGACATTGCTTCGCCTTTCTTCATCGATCATGCCACCGGAATTGTAATTGGTGAAACTGCAGTTATCGAGAAAAATGTAAAAATATATCAGGGAGTTACTTTGGGAGCATTAAGCGTGAGCAAGGAAATGAAAAATTCCAAAAGACATCCTACTGTAGAAAAAAATGTATGCATTTATGCCAATGCAACTATTTTGGGAGGCAATACCGTTATAGGCAAAAATAGTATCGTTGGTGGAAATTCATGGGTAACCAAATCAATTCCTCATGATTCAATCGTATTGAACACCACCACAACTGAAGTCAAAATAAAAGAAAAAAAGTAAAATGAATACTTATAAATTAACAGAATTAATCGGTAATACTCCATTAGTTGAAACCGTCAATCTGGTAGCAAATAAAAACGTAAAACTGTTATTAAAATTGGAAGGGAACAATCCTGGAGGGAGCGTAAAAGACCGCGCTGCCTACAACATGATTGCTTCTGCCATCGAAAGAGGCGAGATCAAAAAAGGCGACAAATTAATTGAAGCAACCAGCGGAAATACTGGAATTGCTTTAGCTATGATAGCCCAATTATTTAATATCGAAATCGAGTTGGTATTGCCCGAAGATTCTACTATCGAACGCACACAAACCATGCAGGCCTATGGCGCAACAGTTATTCAGACTCCGGCTAGCGAAGGAATCATTGGTTCAAGAGATTATGCCGACAAAAAAGTTGCCGAAGGAGGCTATGTCATGCTGAATCAGTTTGCCAATGACGACAACTGGAAAGCACACTACAAAACTACCGGACCCGAAATATGGAATGATACAGATGGAACTGTAACACATTTTGTATCTGCAATGGGAACTACCGGAACAATTATAGGGACCTCAACTTATCTGAAAGAGAAAAACCCAAATATCCAGATTATTGGAGCACAGCCCAGCGATGGATCACAAATTCCAGGTATTAGAAAGTGGCCACAGGAATATCTGCCAAAAATTTATGATGGGTCAAAAGTGGATATAACTATTGATATCAGCGAAGAAGAAGCCCGAATAATGACCAAAAGATTAGCCAGAGAAGAAGGTGTTTTTGCAGGAATGAGCAGCGGTGGTTCTGTTGCTGTGGCCGTAAAAATTGCCAATCAATTAGAATCTGGAGTTGTAGTTGCCATTATCTGTGATCGTGGCGACCGCTATTTATCTTCCGATTTATTTGACTAAAAAAAGTCTCTAAGCTTCTAAGTTACTGAGTTACTAAGACAAAAGCTAAAAAAAACAACATTTAAAAACTCAGAAACTTAGTATCTCAGCAACTTAGAAACTTATAAAATATGAATTATCGCAAACTAGGAAAAACCAATTTTAATATTTCAGAAATAGCACTTGGCACATGGCAGGTGGGCGGAAAATGGGGTTCGCCATTTAATGACAAAACCGCCGATGAATTAATCAATACCGCAATTGACAAAGGCGTTAATTTTATTGACACTGCCGATGTTTACGAAAACGGCCTGAGTGAAACTGCAGTGGGCAGAGTCGTTCGCTCCCGCTCTGAACGCATTTATGTGGCTACAAAATGCGGGCGTCATATCAATCCGCATGTAAATGAAGGCTATCAGCCAAAAGTACTGCAGCAATATGTGGAAGACAGCTTGAAAAGAATGGGATTGGAAACAATCGATCTTATTCAGCTGCACTGTCCGCCGACACAGGTGTTTTACCGCCCTGAAATCTTTGAAATGTTTGACCGTCTGAAAGAGCAGGGAAAAATTCAAAATCTGGGTGTCAGTGTAGAAAAAGTGGAAGAAGCCTTAAAAGCTATCGAATTTTCTAACGTAACTACTGTTCAGATTATCTTCAATCTTTTCCGTCAGCGTCCATCGGAATTATTTTTTAAAGAAGCCAAAAGAAAAGATATCGGAATTATTGCAAGAGTACCGCTTGCGAGTGGTTTATTAACGGGATTATATGATTCTAAAACTTCATTTGGAGAACAGGATCACAGGAATTTTAACCGTGACGGAGCTGCTTTTGACAAAGGAGAAACGTTCTCAGGAATTAATTATGAATTGGGTTTACAGGCTGTTGATGCTTTAAAAGCTCTTTTTCCAGGGATGTCTAATTTAGCACCTATTGCCCTGCAATGGATTTTAAGTTTTAACGAAATCAGCTGTATTATTCCGGGCGCATCAAAGGAAAGTCATGTTTTATCTAATCTTTCTGTATATGACATGCCCGAACTGACTCCTGAAAAAATCAGTGCGATGAATGCCATTTATGAAAAGTACATCAAACCGCAGGTACATCAGCTTTGGTAAAAGAAAATGTAAATGTCCAAAAAATCAAATTTCAAAGAATGGTTTGATCGGTACAAATATTCTGAACTTGCAGCGACAAGCACAGCATTGACTGCTTCTCTGTTTAGTAAAATATTTAATGCGGTAACAACTGCTTATTTAATTACGTTTGCCGAATATTCTGCGTTTTATAGTGTAATGATTTACAGATTGTATAAAACCAAAATTACCGAAAATAAAGCAAAAAACAAGAAGATTACTTTCATGGAAATACTGATTCTGATCTGGAATCTGTTTCTGGAATTTGGTTATCCTGCGATTTTGGATTTCTTTTTTATACGGCCTTTCTGCATGTATTGGATGCCTACAATCACAGGGAATTATTTTACTGGAACTATTTTAGGAAAAATTACAGCAGATTGTATTTTTTATTCTTTAACCATCATTAACTATGAATTCATAAAGAGAAAATCATAATTGATTAAAAAAATCAACCGCAAAGTTTTCATGAAGCTCTGCTTTGCGGTTAATTTCTTGATAGAATCTTGGTTTACTTTTAAAGCAAAGTTGCTGTTGTACTGATTTCAGTATTGAATAATTTTGAAATCGGGCAGTTTTTCTCAGCTTTTGTAACTAATTCCTGAAACGTTTCATTTGAGATTCCTTCAATTTTAGCATTAACTGTTAAATGCGAACTGTTAATTGTTCCTTCTACTAAACTAATATCGCATTTGGTTTCTATGCTTTCAATAACTGCGCTTGTTTCTCCTATAAAAGCAGTCAGCTGCATAGTAAAACAACCTGCATGTGCAGCTGCTGCAAGTTCTTCGGGATTGGTTCCTACTCCTTCTTCAAATCGGGATTTGAATGAATATTGCGTATTATTTAAGGTCGTACTTTGTGTTGTTAATTTTCCAGCTCCTTCTTTCAGGGAACCAGTCCAGACTGCGGTCGCATTTCTTTTCATAATTGTTGTTTTTATTGATAATAATCAAAATTAAGTTTTTTACTAACAAAAAATGTAAGAAATAAATTTATTTAACTAAAAAATAATACTTATTGAAAAAGATTTAACAATGCTAATTTAAAAAATTGTAACTTGTAAAGCAGTTGTTTACAAAAAAAAGCAATTTATTCTGTAAACAGCAATTTCTAATAGCTTATCAAACATCCTCCAATGAAAACGCTAAATATTTTTATAGCTTTCTTTTGTCTTACTATAATAAGCTGTAGTTCTTCTGACAATGAAGAACAGGATCCGGAAACTGCAGAACCTTTTGTAAGAGAAAATCAATTGCAGTTTTATTTTAGCAGTCCAGCAAATGCCGATTTACTTAACCTAAATAACAACATCATTGTGCCAATTGCCTACGAAGGAAAATATAATCCTTCAACTCTTCCGCCAAAGAACAATTCAAAAAAATATGTCTATCAGGGAGGAACAATTGAATATGACGCTGCTATTGATAAATACTACTGGAATACTGGTATTACTGGTAAAAAAGGCATTAAGAAAAATACCATTTTTGTACGGATTACAGAAACTGATACCGATACTCTGGATGTTAATTTTAAATTTACAAAAGGAGAAGGTTCTGGTGCCGATAAATTTTATGCTTATATAGAAAAACTGTATTACAATGACATCTTGATACATGAAGAAAACTCAAATAAAAAGATTCAGATTGATCCAGTCAAGAGAATTTTTATTCAAAAGAATGGAAAAAAAACACTAATCTCTTTTATGAATTAGTCTCATCTTCAAATCCATTTACAAATCCTCTGCGCCCGATTACTTCGTCAGTTCGCTTCGCTCGTGTGCAGCGGAAAGCGGGATAAGGCCCTAACAGTACAATTATTTTTATACTTTAATTATAAATATTTCGTTTCAATAAAAAACTTGAATCATGAAAAAAATATTTATACTAATTTGCATTTTAGTACTTTACAGCTGTAAAACCAAAAAAGTAGATGGTAAATTAATTGGCAAAAGTGTTTCTGTTAATGAAATGACTTCTGAAGAAGCGATTCAAAAAAACAAAGCATACGAACTAGGTAAAAGAGTCTTAATGACCTGTAATACTTCGAAATTTAAACCTTTCTCAAAAAGTGAAGCTACAGATAAAGTAATTGCCAACTCAACTGAAAAAAAAGTCAAAGAAATTGGTGCAAAATACAGCCTGAAATATGGTTATTTTAAAGATCTTGATTTTATAGAAATGGTTCCAAACAAGACCGACAATACTAACATTTATAGATTCAAAGCCCTTTTTGATTATGCAAAAGCAAATAAAGAGCTTAGAGTGACGATGAACTCAGAAAATAAAATTTCGGCAGTTACCACCAAAGACTGGAATGATGATTTTCAATAAAGACTCCTCTTGCTTTTATTTTTAGCAAAAAAAATTAAAATTAAAATCTAAAAATAAATCCAAAGCCTTATTTTTGCGCCATGGCAAAGAAAAATACAGACAAGGTTGTCTTTCATCAAATAAAAGTCCTTGATGCTGGTGCAAAAGGCGTTTCGGTTGCAAAAGCTCCCGATGGTAAAGTTGTTTTTATTCCAAATGTAGTTCCCGGCGATGTTGTTGATGTTCAGACTTTCAAGAAACGCAAAGCGTATTATGAGGGAAAGGCAGTTCATTTTCATGAGTTTTCAGAACATCGAGTAGATCCAATCTGCGAACACTTTGGTGTCTGCGGCGGATGCAAATGGCAGAATATGAATTACGGCCAGCAGCTTTTCTTTAAACAAAATGAGGTGAAAAATCATCTGCAGCGCATTGGCAAAATTGAACTTCCTGAATTTGAATCAATTCTGGGTTCTGAAAAAAAGTTTTTTTACAGAAATAAAATGGAATTTTCGTTTTCAAACAGCCGCTGGCTAACCGAAGCTGAAATTGGAAGCGAAGAAGATTTAGGAAATAGAAATGCACTTGGTTTCCATATTCCAAAAATGTGGGACAAAATTCTGGACATCAACAAATGTCACTTACAGGAAGATCCATCGAATGCCATCCGAAATGAAGTCCGCTCTTTTGCAAATGCAAACGGTTTGACTTTCTTTAATCCCAGAGCACACGAAGGTTTATTGAGAACGCTGATGCTAAGAACAGCTTCGACTGGAGAAATCATGGTTTTGATTCAGTTTTTTGAAAACGATAAAAAGAACCGTGAATTGATTCTGGATCACCTTTACGAAAAATTCCCGCAGATTACTTCCCTTCAATATGTAGTTAACAATAAAGCAAATGACACTTTATACGATACTGATATTAAATTATACAAAGGAAGAGATTACATCCTTGAGGAAATGGAAGGATTAAAATTTAGTATTAATGCTAAATCTTTCTACCAGACCAATTCGGATCAAGCATACGAATTATACAAAATTACCAGAGATTTTGCCGGTTTAACCGGAAATGAAACTGTTTATGATTTATATACCGGGACAGGAACAATTGCTCAGTTTGTATCCAAAAAAGCAAAAAAAGTGATTGGTGTCGAAAGTGTACCAGACGCTATTAAAGATGCCAAAGCCAATGCCGAACGCAATAGCATTGACAACTGCCAGTTCTTTGTCGGGGATATGAAAGTTGTTTTTAATGATGCTTTTATCGCACAGCACGGACACCCGGATGTCATTATCACTGACCCGCCTCGTGACGGAATGCACAAAGATGTTGTAGAACAGATTATGAAAATCGGACCTCAAAAAGTAGTTTATGTGAGCTGTAACTCGGCAACACAGGCACGAGATTTAGCTTTGATGGACGAAAAATACAAGGTAACAAGAGTTCGCCCAGTTGATATGTTTCCGCAGACACATCACGTTGAAAATGTTGTACTTTTGGAAAGACGATAAGCCGCTGCATAAATGAAAAAAATACTTGCTTTTTTAATGATTCTTGGTTTCGCTTCTTCCAGCTGCGAGCCTGATGATATTTGTGATCCAACTACGCCTACTACACCAAGAATGCTGATTCAGTTTTATGATTATAACAATCCTACTGTGTTGAAAAATGTTAATAATCTAAAAGTAATTGGCGAAGGTATGACTGAAGGTGTGGTTTTGTCACCATCAGTATCAGGTGATTCAAAATATATAACAAGCGGTAATAATATACTGCTTCCATTAAATATAGAAACTGATCTTGTAAAATACAGGTTTATCAGCAATTACGGCAACCGAAATCCGTTACTTGTAAACGAAGATAATTTACAGTTCAAATACTCACGTGAAAATTTTTACGTTTCAAGAGCCTGCGGATTTAAAACAATATTTAATTTGGACGCAGACAATCCTTTTACATTAACCGATTCTGCAGCTGCGGATCAAATGTGGATTAAATACATGATAGTAGTGCAAAACAACATAACATACGAAAATGAAACAATCATTAAAATTTTCTTTTAGTTTTTTCTTTTTGTTGTCATTGTTTTTTGTTCAGGCGCAAGAAAAAAAAACCACCGCATCACCACCTGCAGAAATAATTGTCAAAGGAGCCAACGGTAAAACCGTAACTGAAAAGAATCCGGATAATAAACCCAAGCAGCCAATTGATACTATTAAACCAAAAACAGACCGCTATGGTTTGATTCTTGGTGCCGATGTTTTTAAAATTGCGCGGTCCTTTTATGATTCAAATTATAAAGGAATAGCATTTGTTGCTGACTATCGTCTGACAAAAAAATATTATGCGTATGGTGAAGTAGGAAGTGAAGATGTTACTGTTGAAGACCCTTTATTAAACACTACTACTACCGGAGCCTATCTCAAAGCAGGTTTTAACTACAATGCCTATATCAATTGGCTGGACATGGAAAACCTTATCACATTTGGAGTCCGTGGCGGTTTCAGTGCATTTAATGAGCGTTTAAACAGCTATTCCATTTATAATCCGAATCCTTATTTTGGACAGGATTCAAGTATTGAATTTGGTAAAACTTATGACGGATTAACAGCAAGCTGGATAGAAGTAGCTGCTGGAATCAATGTAAAAGTTTTCAATAATGTATATGTTGGTTTTGGATTTCAATTAAAAACATTAATTACGAATTCCCAGCCAAGCGGATTTGAAAGTCTTTATATTCCTGGATTCAACAGAACATATGATGGCAATTTTGGGGCTGGCTTTAATTATACCGTTTCTTATTTCATTCCAATTTATAAGAAAAAAGTAGTACCCGCAAAAAAACCTGCACTTAAAAAGAAATAATCCTAAAATAGAATCCATAAAAAGGAGCAAAATTGAATCCGTATATTTTCAATCTTGCTCTTTTTGTTTTTTTTGTCTAACTAAACTATCCTATTTCCTTAATCCCTTTTACAAACAGCCAGGACATGAATAGTTTTTCACCGTCTTTGGTTTTAGCAGCCTGAAATTTTGGAGACAGAAATGTCCCCACAAGAAAAGCGGTCATTGGAATCCAAAAACCAGATAAATTGGTGTATTGCTCTACCAAATATCGAAATGTTATAAACAATATAGCAAAACAGCCTAGATTATATAGAAATGCTCTTACTTGTAACTTTGTCATTTTATTGTATTTAATTATGTTTCTCAAAATTAATAGAAAATCTAGTTATTTCTCAGAAATTGCTTCTTTTTATTTTAAGTCATAATTATACAGCAAAAAAAACATACAATTAATATAAATTTAACAATAATTAACCCCTTTAAATTTTGTGTTAATTTATATATTAACTTTACGCACCTACCAAAACTAAAACACACAAGTCACTGAATAACAAATGACTATGTTTTTAAAATTTGCCCCAAAATTACAATTGTATTTAAATTTCTTCTATTGAAAATTTAAATTAGTGATAAGATAATTTGTAACAATTTTTAAAACATACTATCATGGCAATTGACTTTTCTATCACAAGCACTGTTGCTTCTAACGGAAGAACAGCTTACAATGCACAGCGCATTAATTCAACTGAACCGAAATTCAACTTTGGCAATAAAACTCAATATGAAGGGAATTTTGGATTGTTCAACACTTCGGTTTCTGCAGGACAAGTTTATAACCCAGCAGATTATGCCGCCAAATATGGATTTTGGGCCTATTTTATTTATCCAACGGCAATGGCCGAAAGTTCAGGTTCTTTTAAATGTTTAAATACCTACGACAGAGCACAATTTACTTTTAGCTTTATGCAGTATGGGGCTCATGTTCCAAATGGTGATTTTGTAAAATTCTTCAGAAAACTGCTGCAGTTACCAAATGCTGCTGACTATTTTCCAAAATTAGTATTATCCAACAATAGGATTTTTTATAAATCTAATGGAACTCTTTCTGCCTTAGAAAATGATTCTACTACTCAGCCATTAATGGATTATCTCAACCCAACACTAAATGATATCGAAAATCAGGAACTAATATGCGCAGCACGTCTTGTTCACTGGGCTACTAATGATTCTAAGCATAGAGAAATCCAAGTCGGAACTGCAATAGAAATGTATAAAGAAAACATGAAATCCTATCACAGCCGATACGGATTAAACAATGCTCCTGCAAATGTCTGTCAAATGATTTGTGACATTCGGCATCAGGGAAGAGCGAAAAGCGACCGCATTGCACTTGCCTTGAATACCAATGGCAATTATGATAAAGCCTTTTCGAACTTATGCCAAATAGGTAATACAAATTATCAAACGAGAATAAATACTGTACGAAGCACAATAAAAAAGTTAACAGATTTAGGGAAATTCTCAATGAAATATGATTCTGTGAGCGGTGAATTTGTTAAGGCTTAGAAATTAATAATACTTTCAAACTGAAAAGAGGAAATCAGAGCAGGGAAAAAATATAACAATCAAATCATAAACACTTGAATAACAAGTAATTTAAAAACAAAGCAAGTAAAATTTATCAAAACCAACTCAAAAAAACAAATCATGAAATACACTATCAAATCAGGAGATACTCTGTCAAAAATCGCTCAAAAAAACAAAATCAGCCTTCAGCTACTCTTGAGTGTTAACCCACAAATAAAAAATCACGATTTAATACAGCTGGGACAAATTATAACTGTACCTAACATTCAGGATGTACCCGTTGAAGCTGAATTCAATTTCAGTAAAGGAACCGAAGCTATTTTAAGCAGAGCTAGATCAGCTATTAACCATGGAATTAATTATAAATTAGGTGAAGGAGGAACTCATTCAGAAGATAATTTACCAACACGTAATAAACTTTGCGACTGCAGCGGATTTGTATGCTGGGTATTGGGCCTAAACAGAAAAACTACTATTCCATTTTATTCCAAACATGGCGGCTGGATATATACAGATTCAATAGAAGATGATGTAAACAGTAGCAGCGGGATATTTGAACGCCTTACAAGCCCAGAACCGGGATGCATTGTGGTTTATGGGAATGGTCCAAAAATAGGCCATGTAGGTATTGTAAGCGAAGTACGCAATGGAATAATGAGCAAAGTTATTCATTGCAGTTCAGGAAACCAATCCAAACTAGGTTATTCGATTGAAGAAACAGCACCCAATGTTTTCAATAGAGCTGATGCTCTTTGGGGAAGATTTGTAGGGTAAATAGATTTTTTTACAGAAAAAGTAAAACTAAGAGAACAGTTAGAAATTAAATTTAAAAAATTATGAAAACGTATAACACTAATAATTCCGATGATATAAGAATCCAATTTGATTTATCGAACAATTTGGGGTTTATACCATTATATACAAAAGTATTTCTTGATCTTCAAAATGGAATAAATCCTCAGTCACCAACTTTTACGACACCAATGCATCTTGCAGATGCATCTATTCCTTTAACCTCTTGGTTTAAACATAATAAAGGTCTTTTAATCTTTGAAACTTATATTAGTTATAAATCATTAAATACACTCACAGCAGATGTAATTATGGAAAAGGCAAAAAAATTGATTTTCGAATATAAAATAGAAGATTCCAATGACGGAAGTGAAGTCTTTACATCGTATGATTTTGGACCAGCTATTATCAAAAGTAAAGAACTCATTTTTTTTAAAGCTTATATTGATTTAATATGAAAAAACATCTCACTTTCTTACTTTTTGGACTTATCCAAATTTGTGCCTCACAAAACACTGCCAATTCAGTTGATTTAAAAGGAGTCCAAATCCTGAACTCAACTGCCTTATCCCTTCTTGACAATACTGCATCGATAATCACTTCAAATACTGACTGTAAAGATTTCAACATAAATACTGAAAATTTATCAAACATATCTGTAGATTTTAGCCTAAACAAAGGAAAACTCAATGGTTTGGAATATTACGGACTTGGAAAAAGCATCAATGATTTTAAACAAGCTACCATAGACAAACTATTTAGACCTAATGTTTCAGCTGTAATAAAGCAAACAGACAGCACAACTAATTTAGCAGCTGGATTTAACGTAAATGTTTTGACAGTATTCCGTTCAAAAGCAGAAAACATAAAAACAGCTTATCTATCAATTAGAAAAAGTACTGAAAAATTGGAAAAAGAAGCAAAATTAATAATAATAAAACGTTTTTCAGATTTAAAACAACCCTCACCTGAATATGATAACCAATACGCAAAAATATTAGATTCTTTGCCAACCTATGACAAAGCAAAAACAGATGAATTTGCAGAGATATTAAAAAAACCATTATTTTCACTGGATTTGGCAGCAGCATACAGTACTTTATATTCCGACAATACTCATGGAAACAGCCAACAGGATAGAATTGGTGTTTGGAGTACTCTTACATTTTCTCCAAAAGTGGAAAATAATTATCTTAATCTTTACGGGTTCATCAGATATATAAAAGATAATTCTGTTTACAGCAAATTAACTTCAAATTATTCCGATCAAGTTGAATATTTTGATTATGGCTGTAAAATACAAATAGACATCAATGCGATTTCATTTGGTTATGAATACATCAAAAGAAATGGTAATGGAAAAGATTATAGATCTGTTGGAATAATACAATACAAGATTAACTCTAATTATTATCTAACAGGAGGTTTTGGCAAAAATTTCACTTCTGATTCATCGAAAGACTTAGTCTCACTTTTAGGAATTCGCTGGGGAATTAACAAAAAAGACAGTAAAGAATGGGAAACCCAATAATAGGGGAATTATCATTACAAATATCAAATTCATAATCAAACGCAATAATTATGTCAAATAAAATTGGAATATACATTACAGGACTTGGACAATCTATTGATAATGAAACTGTAGAAAAATATAGCGAAAGACTTAAAAATGAATTGAGCTTTAAAACAACTGGATATGAATATTCTATCAAAACAAAAAAAATATTATATCAGCCGGAAAAAGAAAGCACAGTTGTTAGTATTGTTAAAAAGGATAAGAAAACTAATGCCGAGGAAGTAATTTACAAAATGTATGATTTTCAATATCATAAAATACTAACAGATAAGTTTAATCAATATAATATTCTTTTTAAAACTTTAATTCTTTCTGTATTAGTTATTAAAAAAATACCGCAGATTATACTTAGGATGGTTAATAGTAATGGATTTGACAGACCTTATCAAACTTTTTATGCATTCTTTATTATTTTTCTAATATCCTTATCAGTTCTTTTTTTAGTTCCTTCAGCAGTTAGTATATTAACTATTGATAATAAGGCAGACCAAGAAAATATATCTGCAGAAAAAAAACAAAATATAACTGTTAAAAAGGCGCCTCAAAAAAAAATAGTAACAACACATAAAACAACATTAACCGATAAACTAATAGCAGAAGAATCTTTTAAAGATTTTATAGATCGCTATTCTAAAACAATATCAGAAAGTATTAATCATTATATCGAAAATATTAGGACATTGGGGCAAATCACATTACCAATAACCACACTGCTTTTGGTTCTCATACCCCAATCAAAAACTATAATTACTTCTTTATCTACCGAATTTGCTTGTGTTGATGCCTATATTAATAATGGCGAACAAAGCCAAATTTTATTAGGAAACCTTGATTTGTTAGTAGAATACATCGCTGAAAATGAACCTGATCCAGAAATACATTTTCACACCTATAGCTTTGGGAGCATCCTTGCTATAGACGCTCTATTCCCGATAGCCGAAATTCCTCCTTCTGACAATATCCAAAATTTAACTAAACTGCTCATTACTACCGGAAATCCTTTTGAATTCATTAATGCCTATTATCCTTCTTTTTATAATAGAAGAAGTGAAACAATGAAAGACTCCTTAAAATGGATAAATATATATTCCGTATCCGATGTTTTTGCAACAAATTATAGATGTGATGCTAATCGAGGAGAAGCCGAATTTGGAATTAAAAATGTTTATCTTTTACCTGAAAATATCAATTATGAAATCACATCCGACAAAGCAATGAATCCTATTACTTTTTTATCATTAAGTATCGTTAAAATGCACAAATGTTATTGGGATCCAACTACAATAGGGCAAAGCTGTATGAAAGTATTACTGCCTTCAATGATAAAAAACAAATTTATATCTGCCTAATTAAAAATTATTAAGCAAAAAAAGTCCCGATAAACACCATTCTAAATAGTAATTATCGGGACTTTTTTATAGTTATAAAAATTATTCAGAAGCAGTCTGAAACTTCGTTCTCTTACTTCCTTCATACATTTCATATTTCACCAATCTAGCTTCAATACTGGCATTGAAAAGTTTTATTTTTCGGGAAGGTTTCAATCCAACAAACTTCAAGGCATCTAAGTTCCCGGTAATGAACCAAGCATTCGTCCCTGGATAATTTTTCTTCAAGGTATCGCCAATGTTTTTATAAAATTGCTCCATGTGTATGTCCAAACGCTCATCATACGGAGGATTGAAAACCATGTGCAATTTTCCCTGCGAATTCTTCTCTGTATCAAAGAAGTTATTTTCCTGTATAGAAACATACTCAGACAAATTAGCATTTCTCACATTGTCTTTCGCTTTTTGAACTGCTGAAGGTGCTTTATCATAACCTTTTATAGTATAATGAAACTCACGAACGCGCTTCAATAAACTATCCTGAATATTATCAAACAAACCATTGTCCCAATCGTTCCATTTTTCAAAAGCAAATTCTTTACGATTAATATTCGCAGGAATATTGCAGGCAATCATTGCAGCTTCAACCAGGAAAGTCCCGGAACCGCACATCGGATCCAAGAAATCTGTCTGACCATCCCAACCTGAAAGCAGTAAAATTCCAGCAGCCAAAACTTCATTTATAGGAGCAATATTGGTTGCCGTTCTATAACCGCGCTGATGTAATGAATTTCCAGAGGTATCCAATGAAACCGAAACCTGATCTTTATCAATATGAATATTAATTCTTAAATCTGGAAAAGCTTTATCAATGCTTGGACGCTGACCCGTTCTTTCTCTAAACTGATCAACAATCGCATCTTTACATTTTTGTGACACATATTCCGAGTGATTAAAATACTCCGAATGCACCGTAGTATCAATCACAAAAGTCTGGTTTGCATTGATATATTTTGACCAGTTCGTCCCGCGAATTCCTTTATATAAATCTTGTTCGTTTTTTGCCTTAAAAAAATAAATTGGTTTCAAAATCTTCAAAGCGGTGCGCAAAGACAAATTTGCTTTGTACATAAATCCTTTGTCTCCCTTAAAACTCACCATTCTCACCCCCTGCTCCACGTCCTGAGCTCCCAGCATTTGCAGTTCTTTTGCCAGTATTTCTTCAAAACCAAAAAAGGTTTTGGCAATCATCTTAAAATTCTCCATCTCTCTGTATAAATTCCAATAATTAAATTTCAAGTCCCAAACGGCCCGAAATAGTATATTTTCTGCAAAAATACACTAAATTTGCGGGACTTAAATTAATTGAAAAAGAATAAATGTCCGATTCTGTAAATAACAAAGCACAAATTAACTCTGCCAATCCCGAAAATTGGTTTGCCTCTTGGTTCGACAGTCCTTATTACCATATACTTTACAAAGAAAGAAATTATAGAGAAGCCCAGCTGTTTATGGACAATCTCACCCATTACCTAAATCTTCCTGAGAAAGCCAAAGTGCTGGATTTAGCCTGCGGAAAAGGGCGGCATTCTATCTATTTAAACCAATTAGGTTTTGACGTTATCGGTGCCGATTTATCCGAAAACAGTATAAAAGAAGCGCAAAGAAACAGCAACAAAACCTTGCATTTTCAGGTACACGATATGCGTGAGGTTTTTGAAGATAAGTTTGATGCTATTTTCAATTTGTTTACCAGTTTTGGTTATTTTGAAAACGATGAGGATAACCTCACCACTCTAAAAGCTATCAAGGAAAGCTTAACCGAATATGGTTTTGCAGTAATCGATTTTATGAATGTTACCAATGTACTCAATAACTTGGTTCCCGAAGAAGTAAAACACGTAGACGGAATCGATTTTCACATCAAACGCTATCTGAAAGACGGACATATTTACAAGGAAATTGATTTTGAAGACAAAGATCAGAAATATCATTTCACTGAAAAAGTAAAAGCGCTTACGCTAAAGGACTTTGAAGAAATGATGAACGAAGCCGGCATATTTTTACTGGATATTTTTGGTGATTATAAGCTGAAAAAATTCCACAAAACCGAAAGCGAAAGATTGATTATGATTTTTAAGTAATTGTTTAATCGAGCAATTGTTTAACTGTTTAATCGGTTAAACAAATACACAATTAAACGATAAAACAAATAAACAGTTCAACAAATCAACAACAAAAAATGAACTACCTTTTACCTTTACTTTCCGTGCTTCTTGGTTACTTTATTGCCTTATTTTTAAAGCCAAAAAGTAAAACCAATCTAAAGCTTCTGCTTGCTTTTAGCGGGTCGTTCCTGTTATCACTCACTGTGATGCATTTACTACCGGAAGTGTACAAAAGCCACAATCATAACATTGGTATTTTTATAATGCTGGGAATTTTGTTCCAGATCATACTGGAATTTTTCTCCAAAGGAGCCGAACACGGTCACGTTCACGGACATGACAAAATGTATCAAATTCCGTGGTTACTGTTCATCAGCCTTTGTATACATGCTTTTCTAGAAGGATTTCCAGTAAGCCATCATCACGATTTAGCATTGGGAATAGCTATTCATCACTTCCCTATTGCCATTATTCTGACGACCTTTTTCATCAATGCATCACTCAGCCGAAATGCAATCTTTTTCTTCATGATCACCTTTGCTGTCATGACACCGTTAGGCACCGTTGCTTCCGATTTCATTCCGCAATTGAATGACTATTACATCGAAATAACCGCCGTAGTCATTGGAATTTTATTCCACATTTCATCCACTATCATTTTTGAAAGCAGTGAAGGACACAAATTCAATATCGCCAAAGTTTCGATGATTGTAATTGGGATTGTATTGGCTTGCTTTTTATAAATTTGGGCGTGCCACGAAAGTGCTATAAACAAGTTTGATAATAAATCACAAAAGAACATGGGATTTAAACATTTATTTAAAGTAAAATTGAATTGGAATTCAGTTCCAAAAGAAACAATTTCGACTTCTAGAAAATACCTTAAAAACCATCAGATTACCATCGAAGGAAAAGAAATTTTAAACCTCTCGGCCGCCAAAGCTTTCAAAGGCGATCCCAGTTTATACAATCCCGAAGATTTATTATTGAGTTCAGTAGTTTCCTGTCACATGATGTCGTATTTGTATGTCTGCTCACAAAACGGAATTGATATCCTTTCCTATCAGGACGATGCCGAAGCTACTCTCGAAGTTTCCGAAAATGGATCAGGGCGTTTTATTGAAGTACGATTGTATCCAAAAGTTGTAATTCAGCAAAAAGAAAAAATTGCCGAAGCGTTAGAATTGCATTCCAAAGCAAACGAACTTTGTTTTATCGCAAATTCGTGTAATTTTAAAATTGTTCACTTTCCTGCTTGTACCAATTCTGCTGTTATCGAAAACTTCTGAAGCAAATAATTCCATTTTCGTTGTAGCTTCCTGCAACAAATCCGTTATATTTACAAAACAACGAAAATAGAATTCTTCTATATATTATAGTTGTACGACAGCTAAGTAGAACCTTACGTTGAAAATACAATGTTTAGAAAAACTAAACATAAATGGAAAAAGAAAATATAGAAGAAAACCCACTTGAATCTTTAATAAGTATCTTAAAAGAACAAGTGAGTTTTTGTGATAAGGAAATAGAAAAGTTTACTCTTCTAAAAGACTCAAGGAAACTTGTATTAGAAGTCTATCAAAATCGCCTAAAAGAAGAGATTTAACAGAACTGTCTAAATCATTTTGCATATAAAGTGAAGTAGTTTCTTTTAATAAAGTTAACTCCATTTCTTTACCAATAGAATTAGAATCATCAAAAGGTATAGAACTAAAAAGCTTAATGATTTGTTCTCTTAGTTCTTTGAGTTTTTCTACTTCGGTTTCGGTTAAGAATTGAGTAAATAAATTTGTTAATTGTTGTTTAATATAAGTTTTTGTCATTTTGGACATATTTAGATTAAAAGTTCTTTGAAATTGTACGTTTGTAATTTTGCTGTACTAAATCTGATATATCAATTTTTACTATATCAAAAAATAAAACTATAAATAAATAGTATCGTTTTTATTAGATTTTTGACCGCACGGGTAATTATATTTGTACCATCGTAAAAGATGAAAAAAGAACCACCTGTTGACGCAGGTGGAATAAAAATCAAAGTTTCGCAAGAAAAACATTTTTATATTCTTTTGAAATTAGTCACAAACTATTTCTTCTTTTTACACTTCATACAGAAAGGTTTAGAGAGATAGACTCTCTTTTTTGACCTCCAATGTATGAAGCTTTTAAAACAGATACACATGGTGTCTTGTTTTTAAAATTAAACAAATACAACTAACGACTTTCGTTAGAGGTGTAAGACAGACTTACTCACAGAGTTTTTCCATAGGCAAAAGTGTTTAATTTTTAAGATAAAAAGCGATTCGCAAAAAGCAATAAAAATTTTAGCTACTCGAAATAGCTAATAAAAAAACGACATGCACCAATAATCAAGAGTTGTGTATCGCTAAAATCTACTACATTAATTTAGTTTTTCAAATTCTCTTATTTTTTAAACGCAAACGTAAGAAAAATATAATTCTTACTAAAATTTTACGTGTTAACACTTTGTTAATGTTTTATAGCGTAAGATATTATTTTGTATACAAACACACAATTCCGAAGACAAATAGCCGTCGTACAACAGCTACTAAGCAATATAGCGGTTTTAGGCTTAATTGAAAAATAATTTTGTATCTGTTAAATTTGGCGAAAAACAGATAAAATATTGAATATCAACCAGCTACATCGCCTAGTAGCAAAACGAACTGAACATAAAATCAACAAATGACAACATCTATCATAATAACAATATGTCTGTTATTGATTCTTGCATATATATTCGATATCACTTCATCAAAAACAAAAATCCCCTCAGTTATATTATTACTAATCGTGGGCTGGGCTGTAAAACAAGGAACTGATTTTTTCGAAATTCGGGTACCAAATTTAACCTCAATATTACCCGTTCTAGGAACTATCGGACTTATTTTAATTGTTCTGGAGGGCTCTTTAGAATTGGAATTAAACAAATCAAAACTTCCATTTATTGGCAAAACAGCACTTGTTGCTATAATACCAATGCTCCTTTTTAGCTTTGGACTTGCATTTGCTTTTTATTATTTTGGTAATATTTCTTTCAAAATTGGATTGGCCAATGCTATTCCGCTTGCCGTAATCAGCAGTGCGATTGCTATTCCGAGTGCACAGAATCTTATCTCAAAAAATAAAGAGTTCATCACTTATGAAAGCAGTTTATCGGATATTTTTGGAGTAATCCTTTTTAATTTTATTACGCTCAATGACTATATTGGGGCTTCGTCAGTAGGTGGTTTTCTTTTTGAAATACTTGTGATTCTTATCATATCATTTGTGGCAACGCTGGGACTTGCCTTTTTATTGAGCAAAATAAAACATCCGGTAAAATTTATTCCCATCATATTAAGTATCGTATTGATATATGCAGTTACTAAAATATATCATTTACCAGGCTTGATTTTCATACTTCTTTTTGGTATTTTTCTGGGTAATCTTGACGAGATTAAAAGCAATAAATTTATTCAAAAACTACAGCCAGACCTTTTGAATAAAGAAGTTCATAAATTCCACGAGCTTACCACAGAAATTGCTTTTTTAGTAAGAGCTTTATTTTTTCTGCTGTTTGGCTACTTAATAGAAACGAAAGAATTATTAAACACAGCAACCATCGTCTGGGCAATTGGAATTTGTTCCGGAATATTCGCTTTGCGTTATATCACGCTCAAAACATTTAAAATCAATATCAAACCTGCTTTATTTATTGCTCCAAGAGGTCTGATTACCATTTTACTTTTCCTTTCAATTCCTGACAATCAAGTGATTGATTTAGTCAATAATTCATTGGTAATACAAGTTATAATTCTGAGCGCATTAGTAATGATGTCTGGACTTATGAGCCATAAAACAGAGGATGAAAACAATTAAAATCATCTTCTAAAATTTATCTTATAAGACGTTTTCTGCTATTAATTTATTTAAGTTTGTAATACTAAATAAACTGTGTTTGTTTTACACTTTTGAACCTTAAAAACAATGACTTTCACCAAAACCACCGAGCAATCCTCAAAATACGAACATTTAGAAAAAATGTCCGTTCGAGAATTAATAACCAATATCAACAAAGAAGACCAAACCGTACCTCTTGCCGTCGAAAAAGCTTTACCGCAGATAGAAACACTCGTAACCGAAATTGTTGCCAAAATGAAACTGGGCGGACGCTTATTTTACATTGGAGCAGGAACTTCAGGACGTTTAGGTGTTGTTGATGCTTCTGAATGTCCTCCTACTTTTGGAGTTCCATTTGATCTGGTTGTCGGAATCATAGCCGGTGGTGACAAAGCCATCCGCAGAGCCGTAGAAAACGCTGAGGATAACGCAACCCAAGCTTGGATTGACTTACAGGAATTCAATATTAATGAAAATGATGTGGTTATTGGCATCGCCGCGTCGGGAACAACTCCCTATGTTATTGGAGGATTACAAGCCTGCAACGAAAAAAATATCAGCACCGGAAGCATTTCCTGCAACGCTGGGAGCCCGCTTTCGCAAACGGCAAAATTCCCTATCGAAGTTATTGTCGGTCCTGAATTTGTAACAGGAAGCTCCCGAATGAAAGCAGGAACTGCACAAAAATTGGTTCTGAATATGATCTCGACAGCTACGATGATTCAGCTCGGAAAAGTGAAAGGAAACAAAATGGTCGATATGCAATTGAGTAATAACAAACTTGTTGACCGCGGTGTAAAAATGATTATGGAAGAAATTCCGGTAACCTACGAAGAAGGTTCTGAACTGCTTGCAAAATACGGAAGCGTGAGAAAAGCGGTAGATTTTTATAATGGACAGTAAACAGATTTCATATAACAGATAGCAGAAAATGGCAAATAAAGAACTTTTGGCAAAGGGAGTAAAATACTTAACAGGAGCTTTACCTCTTATGTTCATTGGACCATCCGTAATTTACAATGCATTTATGAATCAGCATACCAATTGGCATTATTTGGTTTTGGGCATTGGAATCATTGCCTGTATCGCATCAATATATTTAATGTTTACAGGGTTGAAAATAATAATGAGAGGCATATTTAACGACTAATTTGTATCTTTACAAAAATTACAATTATGGATATTCAAGCCGAAATAAATTGGATTCATCAAGAAATTGATAAAGTAAAAGACCCTAGCTTCATAGAAAAAATGAAACATCTTTTGCAATCGATAAACACTCCTGCTGAGACAACAGCTACAGAATACAACGCTGATATTGAAAATGCGCTGGATAATATCAAAAAAGGTAATTTTTATACCGAAGATGAAGCTAAGGCTATTTCAAAAAAATGGGGAAGAAAATAATCTGGTCAAATGATGCTTTAACACAACTGGAAGATATTCACTTTTACATTTTTTTCGAAAGTAAATCGATTCATATTGCAGACAAAGTTGTCGACACCATTTTTGAAAGTACTGAAATATTAAAAACTCAGCCTGAAATTTTCAAACTCGATGCACAAAAAATTAATAATGACGGCAGCTTCAGAGTTTACTATATTTATGATTATAGTATCTCTTACCGAATTACTGAGAACTCTATTCAAATTCTCCGTGTCAGACATAATGCACGCAAAACTAAAAAACTCCCATGGAAGACCTGATACACATTCAAAAAACATTTGAAAAAATAACTTATATAGGTAAGAGAATTAACAATCGTGAATTTGAAGACTGCGTTTTCAAGAATTGTGATTTCTCTAATAGTGATTTCTCTAACAATAGTTTTATGGACTGCGAATTCATAGAGTGCAACTTATCGATGACCCAATTGGGAGGTTCCAGCCTTAAGACTGTTAACTTCAGGAACTGTAAACTAATGGGGATTCAGTTTCAGTCTTGTCAGGATTTTTTATTTAATGTGCAGTTTCAGGATTGTATTTTGGATTATAGTTCTTTTGCAAATAAAAAAATGCCGAAAACCAAATTCAATTCCTGCTCGCTGAAAGAAGTCACTTTTATCGGAACTAATTTAACCCAATCGGTTTTTGGAAACTGTAATTTGGACAATGCCGTTTTTAATGACACCATTTTAGCAGGTGCCGATTTTATCACCGCTTATAACTATAAAATTGATCCCGAATACAACCCAATAAAAAAAGCTAAATTTTCCAGTCAGGGAATTGCGGGGCTTTTGGACAAGTATGATATAAAAATTGAGTAAATCTGGCTTCTCTCCTGAAAACATAAGGAAAATGAAGCAGTTTGCAAAACTTATAATGATTTAACAAAACTCGCGCCATTAGTACGAGAAATAGATCACTAAAGTGGTTTAAAAATTAAATAGTAAAAGACAAACATAATAATCAACCATTATGAGCAAAACCACATCCTATCTTGAAAGCGTAAAAAAGCAGTTTCTCTACTATAAAATGCTCGGAGAAAAAGCGATGGAACAATTGGAACCGGAACAATTATTTGTGTCCGTAAACGAAGACACGAACAGTATTGCCGTGATAGTAAAGCACCTTGCCGGAAACATGCTGTCGCGCTGGACAGATTTCCTAACCACTGATGGCGAAAAGGAAACCAGAAATCGTGATGGCGAATTTGAAAATGATTTACAGACAAAAGAGCAAGTACTGACTGTGTGGAATACCGGATGGGACTGCTTTTTAGGAGCATTGAACAGCTTACAGCCCGAACAGCTTTCGGAAATTATCTATATCCGAAATGAAGGACATAATGTTATTGAAGCCATCAATAGACAGCTGGCGCATTATCCGTATCATATCGGGCAGATTGTTTTTTATGCCAAACAGCTTAAAAAAGACGAATGGAGCAGTCTTTCGATTCCTAAAAACAAATCAGCTAATTACAATGCTGATAAATTTGCTCAGGAAAAATCAATCAAAAATTTTACTGAAGAAGAATTTAGACGAATGAAATAATATAAAAGCTTTATGCAATAAGCCATAGGCATTGTCACTGCCTAAAGCCTATGGCTTATTGCTTAAAGCTAATTAAAATATCAAAACTAACTAAATGAAAAAATTAATCTTACTCTTTCCCTTGCTCTCACTATTGTCCTGTTATGATGTGGAGCGCAACTGTAAAGATTTCAAGAATGGAAAATTTAAATTTGAATACGAAATTGACGGCGTAAAAAAAACAACGATGTTTGAGCGCAATGATAGTATTGAAATTGAGACTTTTGAAGGTAAAACAGATACTTCTACCGTTCGCTGGGTGAATGACTGCGAATACATTTTACAGAAGAAACACCCGAAAAACAAGGCTGAAGAGAAAGCGATCAGCATGAAAATTTTGACTACCTCAAAAAATTCCTATACCTTTGAATTTGGAATGGTAGGATCCGATTCGAAACAAAAAGGAACTGTTGTTAAGATTGCAGATTAGAGAATCTAGAATAGCAGAATTCATAAAACAGATAAACAATTGGATAAATCACAAGCAGCAAATCACAAACAATAAACTATAAATCATAAACAAACTAACAACGCATGGAAGTATTTTTGAATCCAGATGCATGGATTGCCCTATTAACATTGACTTTTTTGGAAATTGTTTTAGGAATCGATAACATTATTTTTATCTCAATTGCTACTGGAAAATTAGCTATAGAAGACCGTAAGAAAGCAACCAAAGTAGGTATGTTTTTGGCAATGTTTATGCGTATTGCATTGTTGTTTGGAATTAATTTCCTTACCCAAATGAAGAAACCCTGGTTCACAATTGACTGGAGCTGGCTTCATGCGGGCGTTACGGGGCAAAGTCTTATTTTGTTATTTGGAGGATTATTTCTGATATATAAAAGCACCAATGAAATCCGCGAAAAAGTAGATGAAAAAGGACACGAAGAAAAAGAATTGGGTAAAGCGGCAGCGAAGTCTTTCCAGAGTGTCATTCTGCAGATTATAATGATTGATCTGGTTTTTTCTTTTGACAGTATTTTAACTGCAGTGGGAATGACTAACGGCGTTGAAGGTGCTTTGGTTATTATGATTACCGCTGTGGTTATTTCGGTATTAATTATGATGCAGTTTGCCGTTCCTGTTGGGAATTTTGTAAACAAGCATCCTTCCATTCAAATATTAGGATTGTCCTTTTTGATTCTAATTGGATTCATGTTATTGACAGAAAGTGCACATTTGTCTAATGCCCTTATTTTTGGAAGTCATGTAACTCCTGTTCCAAAAGGATATTTATACTTTGCCATTTCGTTCTCTTTATTTGTAGAAATAATAAATATGAAAGTGACTAAAAAGAAATAATATGCTTTCCAAAAACATAAAAAACGCCTTGATTATTGCTGTTGTAGTAGGAACAATATTGAACACAATCAACAGTTATGACGTAATTTGGGAAAGCAATTTTACTTTTAGAAATGTTTTAAGAATTGTATTAACGTACATCACTCCGTTTTGTGTTTCTTTATATTCTTCTACATTAGCATCAAAATCATTTGAAAAATCAAATACAAGAAACACAGTTACCGAAAAGTAGCTGTGTTTTTTTTTATAATTTTATTTTAGTTTCCAAAAACATTATTCTCATAAAATGAAAAATACTATTTCGCATAGAGTTGCCGATTTCCTTAAGAACTTCCCTCCTTTTACTTTTTTAAGCCAAAATGATATTGAGATACTCTCCGAACAGATTTCAATTATTTACAAAGAAAAAGACAGTGTAATTTTTGCCGAAAATGATGAAACTCACGACTCTTTTTATGTTGTTCATAAAGGCGCTGTTGCTCTTAGAAAAGGAATAAAAAATGACACTATTGATATGTGTGATGAAGGCGATATTTTTGGATTAAGACCGCTGATAGCTAATGAAAATTATCAGATGGAATCTAGAGCCTATGAAGAAACCATTCTGTATGCTATTCCTATCGCAGTTTTCAAGCCGTATGCATTAATGAATAAAAATGTCGGGGATTTTTTAATTCAGAGTTTTGCTTCCAATACACAAAATCCGTATTCCGAAAGTTACAGGGGAAAACTCTATGGCGAAACTTTGGCTGGAGATCTTTTGGATAATAAACCTCAGATATTAGATATTCATCCTGTAAAATATTCAAAAAAAATAGTAACCTGTTCCTCTGTAACTCCGGTGAAAGAAATTGCACAGATAATGACAAAAAAAAATGTGGGAGCAATACTTGTAGTTGAAGATAAACTTCCCATAGGTATCATTACAGATAAGGATCTGAGGAATAAAATTGTCACCGGCGAATATCCAATCACATCTGCTGCATCAGTCATCATGACAAGCCCTGTTATCACATATCCTAAAAAGCTGACCACTACACAAGCGCAGATGGCCATGATGAAAAGCAACATCAGCCATATCTGCCTTACCAAAGACGGCACTCCAAATACTAAAGCTGTTGGAATCCTTTCAAAGCACGATGTGATGGTTTCATTAGGAAATAATCCTGCTGTTTTGATTAAAGCTGTAAAAAGAGCCAAAAAATACAAGGAAATAAAACCAATACGAGCCAGCATCATGCAGTTATTGCAAGGCTATCTTGACCAGAACATCCCAATAACATTAACATCAAAAATCATCACCGAATTAAATGATGTCTGTATTCAGCAGGTTATTACTATTGCTTTGAAAAAAATGGATACGCCTCCGCCGGTAAAATTCGGCTGGCTGGCTATGGGAAGCCAAGGGCGAAGTGAACAATTACTGCAGACCGATCAGGATAATGCGCTGGTTTATGAAGATGTTCCCGAAGAATTAAAAGAAAAAACCAAGAAATACTTCCTAGAACTCGCTGCACATGTCAACAAAGGATTATTTGAAATAGGATATGAATACTGCCCTGCCGAAATGATGGCGTCCAACCCAAAATGGTGTCTGAGTCTCGATGAATGGAAAAATTTAGTACATCACTGGATTACAAATACCGGAAAAGACGAGGTGCTCTTGTCCTTTATATTTTTTGATTACAGCTTGTCTTATGGAGACAGCGAACTTGTAAACAAACTTTCCGATTTTATTCTGGAAGACATCAAAGCAAATCCTGTATTTTACATTCATTTATTAAGCGGTGCTTTGCAAAGCCCATCCCCTACTGGATTTTTCAGACAATTTTTATTGGAGCAGGATGGTGCCAACAAAGATTTTTTTGACATAAAAAGAAGAGCATTAATGCCATTGAGTGATGCAGCCAGGGTATTAATTTTATCCCATGCCGTAAAATCAATCAGTAATACTCCTGAGCGTTTTGAAAAATTAGCCGAACTGGAACCGCAGAACAAAGAATTATACCTGTCCTGCGCCTATTCGTATAAAGCGCTTTTAAAATTCAGAACCAAACAAGGACTGCTGCATCATGATTCCGGGCAGTATATTGCGCTGGAACACCTTACTAAATTAGAAAAAATCAAATTAAAAAGTACTTTTAAAACCATTAAAGAACTTCAGGAAATTATCTCCATCCGTTTTAATCCATCAAATATACTGTAATGAAGAACATTTTTGAGAAATGGAAAACCATGCTATTTGATTTTTTAAAAATAACTAAAAAACCAATTGATGAAACGCTTTTACACAGTGTTGAAAGCGCCCGTTTTGTAGTATTGGATACCGAAACCACTGGTTTTGATTATGACAACGACCGAATGCTCTGCATAGGTGCCGTTACGCTGCAAAACAGTGTTATTGCAATTTCAGAATCATTTGAAATGTACATACACCAAGAACATTATGACAAAAACAGTGTTCAGATTCATGGTATTCTCAAAGATCTGGTTATGACCAAACCCAGTGAATTAGAAGTGCTGCAGCAGTTTTTGACTTTCCTGGGAGATTCGATTATCATTGCCCATCATACCATATTTGACATCACGATGATCAATCGTGCTTTGGAACGAAATGGTCTTCCGCTGTTAACGAACAAAACATTAGACACAGCATTTCTTTATAAAAAAACATTAATCAGATCTAATTTATTGGAATATAAAGATCATTATGCATTGGACGATCTTGCCGATAAATTTGATATTTCCAAAAAAGACCGCCACACCGCAATGGGCGATGCCTTTATCACTGCTATTGCCTTCCTGAAAATTGTAAAAAAATTAAAAGAGAAAAAAAGAAAAGGCGAATTTCTTCTAAAAGACCTGTTTTATTATTAATCTGCATCCGAATAGTATTATTTTTAGGAGCAGAAAAATTAGGCATCCTTGGTAATATAGGTCCTGCTCTCCGCTATATTCCCGATTAACAAAAACTACGGCAAAAAAGCCTTGTTTTTCTAAATCGAGAGATGCTGCTTCGATCAGGGCTAAAAGGCAGTACTTAGTGTTTTTATAAATAAATAAATAAATAAATAAATAAATAACCACAAACTAAAATCTACAATCTTGGCTTAGCAGACTGAATCTGCAAGGCTGAATTACAAAAAATTATGAAATTGCCACAAATTCAGAGCTTTTAAAATCATTTTAATCTGCGAATCTGTGGCAAATGATCTTTTTTAGAAGCTAAAACCGAATGCACTAAGTGAATAGTTTTGATCAGGAAAGATAAAACTTGCATTATATAAAATAAACATTAAAACTTCTTAGTACCAGCCAGCATTTCACTTCAAACTGAACTGCAAAAAAAAACACAAAATCTACTTTTTTTGTGTAATAAATTACATTCCGCATTACTTACAAACTATTATCAGAATAACCAATATACTTTTACTATAAAAAAACGTATTCTTAATTATTATATTGAAAAAAAACTAGTTAATAAATTGTATATATAAAAATAAAACCTATTTTTGTGTAATCGATTACATCGATAATCACATTAAAATCAAGCCCTCAAAATTTAACAAAAATAATATGAATAATCAGAACCCAGGTAAATTTAGATGGACCATTTGTGCAATGCTTTTTTTTGCAACAACCATTAATTACCTTGACAGACAAGTACTTTCTTTAACATGGAGCGATTTTATTTCACCCGAATTTCACTGGACAAACAATGACTACGGAAACATAACTGCTTTATTTTCTATATTTTATGCTGTTTCATTATTATTTGCAGGCAAATTTGTTGATTGGATGGATACAAAAAAAGGATTCCTCTGGGCAATTGGAATCTGGTCACTAGGTGCCTGTTTACACGCCTTCTGTGGGATTGCAACATCAGGAATTTTAACTGGAAACTGGTTTGTAGGCTTTGAAGGAGCAAAAGAAGCCATAAGTAAAGTAAACGATACTGCAATGATTATCTCTGTGAGTGTTTCTCTGTTTATTTTTGCCCGATTTATATTAGCCATAGGTGAAGCCGGAAACTTTCCTGCCGCTATTAAAACCACAGCCGAATACTTCCCTAAAAAAGACAGAGCATTTGCAACAAGTATATTCAATGCCGGAGCAACTGTTGGTGCTTTGGCCGCACCGATAACAATTCCTTTTATCGCTAAATCATTTGGCTGGGAAATGTCATTTATCATAATTGGAGCTTTAGGTTTTATATGGATTGGTTTTTGGATTTTCATCTATGCAAAACCTGAAAAACATCCAAAAGTTAATGCCGCTGAATTAGCCTATATTCAGCAAGATATCACGGCAGATAGCAAAATTGAGGGATATGTGCCAGAAACTGATACTAAAGTTTCTCTTGCAGACTGCTTTAAATACAAACAAACATGGGCATTTGCCTTTGGAAAATTTATGACTGATGGTGTCTGGTGGTTCTTTTTATTCTGGACTCCTGCTTATTTAAGCTCAGTTTACGAAATGGATTCTACAGAAGCTGCTTTCCCATTATTTGTTTTATACATGATTACTTTACTTTCAATAATCGGCGGATGGCTTCCAACTTACTTTGTTGAGAAAAAAGGAATGAATCCTTATGAAGGGCGTATGAAATCCATGCTGATTTTTGCATTTTTTCCTTTGCTGGCATTAGTAGCACAGCCATTAGGATACATTTCATATTGGCTGCCTGTAATAATAATTGGTATTGCAGGTGCTGCACACCAGGCCTGGTCTGCAAATATATTTACAACTGTTGGAGATATGTTCCCTAAAAAAGCAATTGCAACCATCACTGGAATTGGCGGATTAGCAGGAGGAATTGGGTCAACAATAATCAATAAAGGTTCTGGAGTATTATTTGACTATGCCAAAGAAAGCGAAATGGTTTTCATGGGATTCAAAGGAATTGAAGCTGGATATTTCATCATATTCTCCATTTGTGCTGTCTGTTATTTAATAGGCTGGACAGTAATGAAATCATTAGTGCCAAAATACAGTCCGATAACGGATCTTTAAAAATAAAAAACTAAATATCAACTAACCTAACCAAATTTGTAATTATGAATGAAGCCAATGCGGCGATTGGAAAATATCGCTGGACAATATGCAGCTTAGTCTTTTTTGCTACGACAGTGAATTATTTAGACAGGAATGTAATAAGTTATTTAAGGCCGTTTTTAGCAGAAGCTTTTCATTGGTCGCCTGAACAGGAAGTAATAGACTATGCAAATATTGAAATAGCTTTTAAAATTGCCTACGCTTTTGGAATGCTGATGGCGGGAGGATTCATTGATAAATTAGGAACAAAATTAGGTTATGCGATAGCAACAGGTTTATGGAGTTTAGCCGCCATCGCTCATGCTTTTGCAACAGGAACCGGAGGTTTTATAATTGCACGTATCTTTTTAGGAGTTACTGAAGCCGGGAACTTCCCCGCAGCAATAAAAGCTACTGCCGAATGGTTTCCTCAGAAAGAGCGGGCATTAGCTACCGGTATTTTTAACTCCGGAAGTAACATTGGAGCAATAATCGTTCCTTTAACAGTTCCGTTTATTGCTGAAAATTACGGCTGGCAATGGGCATTTATTGCAACAGGAATTATTGGCTTTATATGGCTGCTTTTATGGTTCATCTATTATGAAGTGCCTCAAAAACAAAAATATCTGTCTCAGGCCGAACTTGAATATATTACTTCAGACAAAACGGAAGTGAATGAAGAAGAAAAGACTGAAAAAGTATCTTGGCTAAAACTGCTTTCTTTCCGTCAGACTTGGGCATTTGCAATTGGTAAATTATTAACCGATCCTATCTGGTGGTTTTATTTATTCTGGTTACCGGATTTCTTAATGAAACAATACAAACTTACGACTACAGAAATTATCTGGCCTTGTGCATTAGTTTATGTCATTGGAAGCATAGGAAGTATTGGCGGAGGATGGCTTCCTTTAATGCTGATAAACAAAAACTGGCCAGCATATAAAGCCCGTAAAACAAGTATGCTCATTTATGCAATTGCAGTTTTACCTGTTTTATTTTCACAGTATTTAGGCTCAATTAATATGTGGTGTGCAATTTTGGTTATTGGTCTTGCTGTCTCTGCGCATCAGGCATGGAGTGCAAATATATTCACAACTGTATCAGATATGTTTCCCAAAAACGCAACTGCCTCTGTAACAGGACTCGGAGGAATGTTCGGTGCACTTGGAGGAATTCTATTAACTTTAGTAGTACAGAAAAACATGTTTGTTTATTATACAAAAATCGGCAAGATTGAAACGGGTTACTTCATTATGTTCTGCATTTGCGGAGCAGCTTATTTATTAGCCTGGCTTATCATGCATATTTTGGTTCCAAGAATGAAAAAAGTAGAGCTATAAAATTCAAGTAAAAATAAATTTTGATTTGAATTATGTTTTGTTAATATAAAAAACTAATTTTGTGCAATCGATTACATTAAATTTTATACCATGACTAAATACAGTTCCAGATACGCTTCCAGCCCCGAAGCAGTAAAACATTACGACACTAAACAATTGAGAGATGAATTCTTAATTGATGATTTAATGCAGGAAAACGAGATTACATTGACCTATTCTCATTATGACCGATATATTGCGGGAGGAGCTGTTCCTGTTAACGATTTAACATTGGAAACAATAGATCCATTAAAAGCAGGCTATTTCCTGGAACGCAGAGAACTGGGAATTATAAATGTTGGAGGAAATGGTTCTGTAGTGGTTGAAGGAACAGTATATGAATTAGGTTTTAAAGATGCCTTATATATTGGAAGCGGAAACAAAGAAGTGATTTTTAAAAGTGCAGATTCAAAAAATCCTGCTAAATTTTATATCAACTCTGCTCCTGCTCATACAAACTATCCAACTAAAAAAGTAAGTTTGGCTGAAGCTAAAAAACTGGAATTAGGAACTATGGAAACAGCCAATCACCGTACCGTAAATCAGATGATTATTGGCGGTGTTGTTACTACCTGCCAATTGCAGATGGGAATGACCGAATTAAGACCGGGAAGTGTTTGGAACACTATGCCTGCTCACGTTCATGACCGCAGAATGGAAGTTTATTTCTATTTGGATATTCCAGAAAATCAAGCCGTTTGTCACTTTATGGGACAGCCTCAGGAAACAAGACATATCTGGATGAACAATCATCAGGCTGTTATTTCACCGCCATGGTCAATCCATTCAGGTTCAGGAACAAGCAACTATACTTTTATTTGGGGAATGGCTGGAGAAAACCTTGATTATGGAGATATGGATGTTTGTAAAATAACAGATTTAAGATAATTAATAACAATTAAATAAAAATTATGTCAATCAACCTTTTTGATTTAACTGGAAAAACAGCATTAGTAACTGGTGCAGTTCACGGACTTGGAATGGCAATGGCAAAAGGACTTGGTCATGCTGGAGCAAAAATTGTAATAAACGATCGTTCTTCACGAGAAACAGTAGACAATGCTGTTGCTGAATACAAATCAGTAGGAATTGATGCTTACGGATATATATTTGATGTAACTGATGAAGTTGCTGTAATTGAAAATATTAAAAAAATCGAGGCTGAAGTCGGCCCGATCGATATCCTGATCAATAACGCTGGAATCATTAAAAGAACTCCTATCGTTGATATGGAAGTTACTGATTTTGCTGATGTAATCAATGTAGATTTAATCAGCCCTTTTATCATGTCTAAAGCAGTTGCTAAAGGTATGATTGCTCGCGGAACCGGAGGGAAAATCATCAACATCTGTTCTATGATGAGCGAACTGGGAAGAGATACAGTAAGTGCTTATGCTTCTGCAAAAGGAGGTTTAAAAATGCTTACTAAAAGCATGGCTACAGAATGGGCAAAATTCAATATCCAGACAAATGGAATCGGTCCTGGATACTTTGCTACAACCCAAACTGCTCCAATTAGAGTAGATGGGCACCCATTTAATGAATTTATCATCAGCAGAACGCCAGCAAACCGTTGGGGAGATCCAGAAGATTTACAAGGTGCAGCCGTATTCTTGTCTTCAAAAGCAAGTGATTTCGTTAACGGACACATCCTTTATGTAGATGGCGGAATTCTAGCTACAATTGGAAAACCATCAAACGAATAATAATCTTTTAAGACGTTTATAATGAGCACAAGTTTCATACACGATAATTTTTTATTAGAAAATAAATTTGCTGAAGAATTGTATCACAATTATTCAAAAAATCAGCCTATAATTGATTATCACAATCACTTAAATCCGCAGTTTATTGCCGAAGATAAAATTTTTGACAATATCACGAATGTATGGATAAATGGAGATCACTACAAGTGGCGTGCCATGCGTACTTTAGGAATCAATGAGCAGTTTATTACTGGGAATGGTTCGGATAAAGACAAATTCCTAAACTGGGGAAAAACTGTACCTTATACAATGCGTAATCCTTTGTATCATTGGACACACTTAGAATTGGCCCGTTATTTTGATATTACTGAGTTATTAAACGAAAAATCTGCAGAATCAATTTACGAACAAGCTTCTGCAAAAATAAATTCTGCTGAATACAGCACAAGAAACTTACTTAAAAAAGTAAATGCCGAATTTGTATGTACTACTGAAGATCCTATTGATAACTTAGAATACCATCAGCAATTAGCTAAAAGTGATTTCACTACAAAAGTAAGCACAGCTTTTAGACCTGATAAAGCCATCCTTATTTCAAATGACGGTTACAATGATTACATTGACACATTGGGTCAAGTGGCCGGCGTGACTATCAATACCTATTCCGATTTATGTTCGGCTTTAAGAAATAGAATTGAGTATTTTGACAAAAACGGATGTAAATTATGTGATCATGGTTTGGATCAGGTTTATTTTGAAAACTATACTGAAAGCGAAATAAATGCTATCTTCAAAAAGAAAAGAGAAAATGCAGCACTAAGCAGCGAAGAAGCATTGAAATTTCAAAGCGCAGTATTGTTCTTCCTCTTTGAAACCTACCACGAATTTGGATGGGTACAGCAGCTTCACTTAGGAGCATTGAGAAACAACAATGCCCGTATGCACCGTATTCTTGGACCTGATACAGGATGGGATTCTATTGGAGATTATCCTCAGGCTCAAAAACTGTCTGGTTTCTTAAACGCTTTGGACAGCAAAGATAAATTAGCAAAAACAATTATTTATAATCTGAACCCTGCAGACAATGAAGTTATGGCTACCATGATTGGTAACTTTAATGACGGAAGCGTTAGAGGAAAAGTTCAATTTGGTTCAGGCTGGTGGTTTTTAGACCAAAAAGACGGAATGACCAAACAGCTGAATGCACTTTCTAACATGGGACTTATCAGCTGCTTTATTGGAATGCTGACAGATTCAAGAAGCTTTTTATCTTTCCCAAGACATGAATATTTCAGACGTATTCTTTGTAATCTTTTAGGCGATGAAATTAAAAGAGGGGAACTTCCTAATGATATGGAATGGATAGGTAAAATGGTTTCAGATATCAGTTATAATAATGCTAAAGAATATTTCAAATTCTAATTTATTTTTGAACCATTAAGGCATTAAGGTTAATTAAGTTTAAAAAAAATAGCAAGCAGAATAGGCCGATTTATTTTAAGAAAATTAAGAATCATTATAATCTTTTAATCTGTGGCTAAATAAAAAATAAACCATTAAGACATTTAAGGTTCATTAGACTTAAATCTTTATTTCCTTAATCTCTTAATGGTAAAAAGAAAATTTTTATTGGTAAAAAAAATAAAACAATATGAGTAAAGTAGTTTCATTCGGAGAAATAATGTTACGCCTTTCACCAGAAGGGAATTTACGTTTTGGCCAAGCCACATCATTTGGAGCAACTTATGGCGGAGGTGAATTTAACGTTGCTGTTTCTTTAGTAAATTATGGTGTAAACGCTGAGTTTGTAACAAGATTACCAGAAAATGAAATTGGTACCTGTGCCTTAAGAGAAATGAGAAAAATGAACGTAGAATCCAAAAACATTGTTTTTGGAGGAGAACGTTTAGGAATTTATTTTCTTGAAACAGGAGCCGGAACACGAGGAAGTAATGTAGTGTATGACCGAGCACACAGTTCTATGGCAACTATTGAAAAAGGAACTATAGACTGGGAAAATGTACTAAAAGATGCTGCCTGGTTTCACTGGAGCGGTATTACAGCAGCTATATCTCAAAGTGCAGCCGAAGCTTGCTTGGAAGCTGTTAAAACAGCACATAAATTAGGTTTAACTATATCATGCGACTTAAATTACAGATCCAAGTTATGGCAGTATGGAAAAACTCCAAGTGAGGTAATGCCTGAGTTACTGCAGTACTGTAATGTAATTTTAGGAGATATTGATACTGCTTATTTTATGTTAGGAAAAGCTAAAGTAAATCCAGATTATCAAGACGAAAAATCACTTCCTGCTTTATATACAGCCTTATTTGATTTACTTCCTAATCTGAAAACTGTGGCCACAACATTGCGCTATTCAGTAAGTGCTTCTCATCAAAGAATCGGCGGTATATTATTTGACGGAAAAGCAATCTACCAAGGAGCTGTAAAAGAAGTTACACCAGTTATTGACCGTGTCGGAAGCGGTGATGCCTTCATGGGAGGATTAATTTACGGTTTATTGGAATATCCAAATAACAGCCAAAAAGCATTAAACTTTGCAGTTGCAGCCTGCTGTCTAAAACATACCATTGCAGGAGATTATAATCTGGCAAGCTTAAAAGAAGTAGAAAATATGGCAGAAGGTGATTCTGCTGGTTTAGTATCTAGATAAAGTAAAAATAAAAAAGTTCCTAAGTCACTGAGTTACTAAGTTGCTAAGATTTAGTTCCGTTAAAAAAACTCAGAAACTTAGAAACTCAGAAACTAAAAAGAACAAAAATGGCACAATATACAAGAATTGAAGTTGCAGCAGTAATGAAGGAAACAGGATTAGTTCCATTGTTTTTTCATACAGATGTAACATTAGCAAAAAAAGTACTTAAAGCATGTTATGACGGCGGCGCCCGCTTGATGGAATTTACCAGCAGAGGAGATTTTGCTTTCGAGATTTTTGGAGAACTTAACAAATATGCTATCGCGGAATTACCAGGAATGATTCTGGGAGTAGGATCAATTACTGATGCAGCAGCTGCGTCTCTTTATATGCAGCTAGGAGCAAATTTTATCGTTACTCCGGTTTTTAGAGAAGATATCGCTATTGCCTGCAACCGCAGAAAAGTATTATGGTCACCAGGCTGTGCATCACTTACTGAAATTGCAAGAGCAGAAGAATTGGGCTGCGAAATTGTAAAATTATTCCCTGGTGAAATCTACGGTCCTCAATTCATAAAAGGTGTAAAAGGACCTTGCCCTTGGACAAGTATCATGCCTACGGGAGGTGTTACAACCGCAAAAGACAATCTGACAAGCTGGTTTGATGCAGGTGCGGTATGTGTAGGTATGGGATCTCAGCTAATTACTAACGAAATATTGAAAAACCAAGATTTAGGACTATTGGAAACTCAAGTTAGAAACACATTAGCAACAATAAAAGAAATCAGAAAAAAATAAGCGTTAACAAGACTATTTCATAATCACATACGGCAATCTGCTGTTCAATGCATTGAATAATACAATCTATTGATTTCAACAGCTTTCAAAAATATTAAAATTAAGATAATAGTTAAATAAGCGATTGAATACTAGAGGGAAGAATTTAATCCCCAATCCTCATTAAAGGATTAAAAACTGATAGTCTAGGACGTTAGTCGCTTATTATTATAAAATAAAATTGGGCTTAAAAAGCCGGTAAACAAACAGTAAAGGAAAAAATGAAAAATTTAAATAGAAAAAATTTAGGATTAGAAAAATTACAGCCTATTAAAGTAATTCAATTTGGAGAGGGGAATTTCCTAAGAGCATTCGTTGATTACGCTTTTCAAAAACTTAATAAAGAAGCTGATTTAAATGCTGGAATTGCGATAGTTCAGCCATTGAAAGATGGTATGATTAATATGATTAACGATCAGGACGGTCTTTATACACTGTTTATGAACGGAATCAAAAAAGGCGAAAAGATTCAGGACATCGAGTTAATTTCAAATATTGTAAAATCTATAAATCCATATACTGATTTTGCAGATTATTTAGCTTTAGCAAGAGAAGAAGAACTTCAATTTATTGTTTCAAATACTACAGAGGCTGGAATTGAATTCATTGAAAGTGATACTCCAGACATGCAGCCGCCAGCAGCATTTCCAGCAAAATTGACTGTTTTGTTATATGAAAGATTCAAACATTTCAATGGAGATGCTTCTAAAGGACTGACTATTATCCCTTGTGAATTAATCGATTATAACTCTGAGACTTTAAAAAAATATATTTTACAATATTGTGATTTATGGAAGTTAGAAGATTCATTTAAAACTTGGGCTTCAGAAGCGTGTACGTACCACAGTACTTTGGTTGACAGAATTGTTCCTGGATATCCAAGAGCTGAGATTGAAGAATACAACAGCAAATTAGATTATCAAGACAATTTAATTGTTGCTGCAGAACCATTTTTCCTTTGGGCTATTGAAGGCGGTGAAGATTTAAAACAAAAATTACCTTTCCACAAAACGGATTTGAATGTGAAGATTGTTGACGATATACGTCCTTACAAAATGATTAAAGTCCGTATTCTGAATGGAGCACATACAGCAATGGTTCCAATTTCACTTCTATACGGAAACAAATTGGTAATGGAAACCGTTAACGGAGATTTTACTGGAGCATTTGTAAACGGCGTTATCAATGAAATCAGCGGTACACTTGATATGGACAAAAATGAAATCCTTGCTTACACTGAAGAAGTAATGGATCGATTCAAAAATCCATTTATCAAACATGCACTTGCTGATATTGCTTTAAATTCTATATCAAAATTCAAAGTAAGAGTTTTACCAAGTTTGTTAGGACATTATAATGCTAATAAAACAATTCCTGCTAATTTAACTTTCTCATTAGCTTGTTTAATCCAATTCTACAAAGGAACTTGGAATAATGAAGCACTGCCTGTAAAAGATACACCTGAATTGGTTGAAGCATTTAAAAATGCCTGGCAGTTAGGAGCTGCAGATTTGGTTGTAAATACAGTCTTAGCGAACAAAGAGTTTTGGGGTGAAGATTTAACAAAAATTAACGGTTTATCAGAAGCTATAGTGGTAGCTTTGAATGAAATAGAGACCAACGGAATTGAAAAAGGATTCAACAATTTCAGTTCTCAATTCTAATTTAGAATTTTCAAAAAAAACAAGATCATGCAAAAGAAATTAATAAAAGTAAATCCATCTGATAATGTTGCTGTAGCATTAGTTAATCTAACTGCTGGAGAAGTTATCAATTTTGAAGGTGAAGACATTACCATCGAAACAGATGTGAAAATGAAGCATAAAATTGCGATGTATCCTTTTGAAACGGGCGAACGCATTATTATGTATGGTGTTTTGGTAGGAAAAGCAAGTGCTCCTATTGCAAAAGGAGGATTACTTTCTACTGAAAATGTAAAACACGAAAGTGCAAAAGTTACAGCTAAAACAGAGTCTATCGGATGGGAAATCCCAAATATTGACAAATGGAAAGACAGAACTTTCATGGGCTACCAAAGAGAAGACGGACAAGTAGGAACTGAGAATGTCTGGCTGTTCTTCCCATTGGTATTTTGTGAAAACAGAAATATCGAAATCTTAAAAGGTATTTTCGAAAAAGAATTGAAAAAACCAAAAGAAAATGACTACCAATTGCTGCTTCGTTCTTTGGTAAATTCTGAAAAAGGAGCTGATGAAGCTGTTGCAAAATCAACTGAAGTAGATTTATTTGAAAATATTGAAGTAAAATTTATTCAGCATCAAGGCGGCTGTGGCGGAATTCGTCAGGATTCACACTCATTGGCTAAATTGTTGGCTGGTTATGTAAACAATCCAAACGTTGCTGGGGCTACAGTATTGAGTTTAGGCTGTCAAAATCTTCAGATTTCTATTTTCGAAGATGCAATGAAGGCAATTAATCCAAACCATAGCAAACCGGTTTTGATCTACGACCAACAGCAGATTGGAACAATTGAAGAAATGCTTAGTACAGTGGTGAAAGACTCTTTCGCTGCTATCAAAGAAGCTAATAAAATTAAGAGAACCCCTACTCCATTATCAAAATTAAGAATTGGATTGGAATGCGGCGGATCTGACGGTTTCTCTGGAATTTCTGCAAATCCGACATTAGGTGTTCTATCGGATAAATTGGTTGCTTTAGGAGGAACTACGATACTTTCTGAATTCCCAGAATTATGCGGTGTTGAACAAGAATTAGTAAACCGTTGTATTGACGATAAAGACGGAAAACGTTTCTTAGAATTAATGCAGTGGTATGAAAAAACAGTTGTAGATGCAGGTTCAGGATTTGACATGAATCCATCTCCAGGTAACATCAAAGACGGATTGATTACAGACGCAATGAAATCTGCCGGAGCTGCCAAAAAAGGAGGAACTTCTCCAATTGTAGGTGTTTACGATTATGGAGAATATATCAATGAACCTGGTTTTACTTTGTTATGTACTCCTGGAAATGATGTAGAATGTACAACAGCAATGGTAGGTTCCGGAGCTAATATGGTATTGTTTACAACAGGTTTAGGAACGCCGACAGGAAACCCAATTGCACCAGTTGTAAAAGTATCTTCAAACACTCAATTGGCTCAAAAAATGTCTGATATTATCGATTTTAACACTGGGGGCATTATCACAGGTGAAAAATCAATAGAAGAAACAGCCGATGAAATGCTTGAATTCATTATAGATGTAGCCAGCGGTACTACAAAAACCAAAGCTGCAATTTTAAATCAAAACGATTTTATTCCTTGGAAAAGAGGAGTATCATTATAATATCAAAGAGAGTTTTTAGATTATTTTGTTCAAAAAGCTGTTAGGAATCATTTTCTAACAGCTTTTGATTTTTTACAACAACATTACTTTAAAGTAAATATGATAATAATTATTTTATTCTTGTAGATGATTTTCGAATATGCAGTGTAGGGTTAAGCACTACTTTCTTTTCAATTTTTACATTATCCGTATTGTTAATCTGTTCTAAAAAGACTTTGGCAGCCATTTTTCCCATTTCTAACGGTGATTGATCAACCGAAGAAATAGACAGCTCCATAAAACGGGTAAAAGGTTCATTTCCGAAGCCAAACACGCAAAAATCCTCAGGGATTCTTATCCCTCTTTCTTTCAGTTCCTGAATGGCTCCTAAAGCTGCAAAATCACTCGAAGAGAAAATTCCATCAGGCGGCGGGGTTAAACTCAATAACTTTGCGACAGCTTGTCTTCCAGCGTCAACATTACTCCTGGTTTGAAAAACATACTCTTCGCTGCATTCTAAACCGCTGTCCAATAAAGCCTTTTTATATCCTTTGTTTCTATTCTCAAATATTTCCAGTGACTGATCACCAGTTAAATGAGCAATACGTTTACATCCCTGCTCAATAAGATTTTTAGTAGCCAAATAACCGCCCTCAAAGTCATTAATTGTTACAGAACTTACCCCCTGCATATCTTTCTTTCTGTCAAAAAAGATTAAAGGCACATTTTTAGCAACTACAGTTTCTATTACATGATCATTTTCTGCCGATACATTAGATATAGACATTATAATTCCGTCAACCTGAGCATTCAATAAAGTAGTAATTTTTTCACTTTGTCTCGATTCTTCTTCATTAGTCTGACAAATGATAACATGATACCCCTCTGGATGTAACTCTTCTTCGATTCCTCGAATTACAGAAGCAAAAAAGTTACTATCAATACGAGGTACAATAACACCCACATTATTGCTTTTGCCAGAGCGAAGAGACTGTGCTAATCTATTCTGCTTGTAATTCATCTTAGCAGCAGTTTCCAGCACCAATTTTCTGGTTACTTCGCTGATTTTCGGATTGTTGTTTAAAGCCCTTGAAACAGTGGCTGCTGTTATGTCAAGTGCTTTTGCAATGTCATAAATTGTTGTTTTTTGATCCATTCTGGCATTTAATATATACAATAATATCGGTAAAAATAAATAAAAAATTCAATAAAAAGCGATTAATGTTATCGATTGCATAAAAATTAATTTATTCCACATTTTTTGATTTCAAAGCCACCCTGAAACCTTAAAAAAATCACAAAAGCAAATCACAAAGTATCAATATCGCAAAAATATTTTGTTTTAATTTTATTTATACTTTTTTTTCTGACTTTTTTTTGTTTATATAAAAATTATATGTAGGTTTGTGTAATCGATTACATAATTACAGTTACACATTCAAAACTTAACATAATGAAATTATTCAAAACGTATACAATTTTGAAAAATATAACCAGTAAAACAACTGTCATTTCTTTTGCTTGTGTCTTATTAGGGGTGTTTTCACTTCATTCACAAGAGAAAAACCAATCGAAAGAGCAGTGGAAAAAAATGCTTTCCATCGTTAAGTCAGTTAAATCTCCTAGCTTCCCAAATAAAACGTACAGTATCCTTCAGTATGGCGCACAGGCTAATACTGACTTTGATAACACTGAAGCAATAACGAAAACTATTAAGGAATGCAGTAAAAACGGAGGCGGTACAGTATTGGTCCCAAAAGGAAAATACCATTCCCGAGCTATTCATTTAGAAAGTAATGTAAATTTTCATCTGGACAAAGATGCCGAAATTCTTTTCAGTACAAATCCAAAAGACTACTATCCATTAGTGCAGACTTCTTTTGAAGGAACTGAACTTATGAACTACTCCCCTTTAGTATATGCATTTCAAAAAAAGAATGTCGCAATAACAGGAGAAGGAATCTTAAATGGGCAGGCAGGCAGCGATAACTGGTGGCCTTGGTGTAGCAGTGAATTATATGGATGGAAAAAAGGAACTCCTTCTCAGGCCGATCCTCTCAATCGATTGCGCTTAGTCGAAATGGCAGAAAACAACATCCCTGTTTCCGAACGGCAATTTGGAGAAGGACATTATTTGAGACCCAATTTTGTAGAATTTTTTGAATGCAAAAATGTCCTTATACAAAATATCACTATTATAAATGCTCCTTTTTGGGTTATTCACCCTATCAAATCAGAGAATTTAATCGTGGATGGTGTCAATATCAATAGTCATGGACCAAATAATGACGGCTGTGACCCTGAGTATTCTAAAAATGTAATTATCAAAAACTGCACATTCAATACCGGAGACGACTGCATAGCAATAAAATCAGGGCGCGATGGAGACGGAAGAAGAGTTGCCATGAAAAGTGAAAATATAATTGTACAAAACTGCAATATGTTTGACGGCCATGGAGGAGTTACAATCGGAAGCGAAATTTCTGGCGGTGTGAGTAATGTATTTGTAGAAGATTGTAAAATGGACAGCCCCAATTTAGATATTGCCATCCGTTTAAAAACCAATTCAAAAAGAGGCGGGTTAATAGAAAACTTTTATGTCAGAAACATACAAATAGGACAAGTTAAAGAAGCAGTTTTAAAAGCTGATATGTTTTATAATGTACACGGCAATCAGCTGGGAACATTTATCCCTAGAATAGAAAACATTTATTTAGAAAATGTAAAAGTAAAAAATGGAGGAAAGTACAGCATTTTAGCAAAAGGTTACAAAGAATCACCTATCAAAAACATAACCCTTGAAAATGTGACAATCGAAAATGTGAAAGAACCATACTTAATAGAAAACGTAAATAATCTCAAATTTATAAACACTTATATCAATGGAAAATTAATGAAACACTAAAAACCAAAAAAATCAAACCAAAAAACCAATCAATTAATCATTAAAAAAAAATTTATGACCAATAACTGTTTAATTAAAAAAGGAACAAAAAGCTTTTTTGCTTTTACTCTTTTTCTGACGTTACTCATAGGCAATAAAACAATTGCGCAGAACGTAACACTGCAGGGTACTGTTAAAGATGCCGCCGGCTTAACAATGCCAGGTGTAAACATTTTAGAAAAAGGAACACAAAACAGCACCACAACAGATTTTGACGGTAAGTATACCATCAAACTTACAAAACAAGGAGCTGTTTTAAGCTTTTCTTTTGTAGGATTCAAAACCAAGGAAGTTACGACAGCAGGAAAAACTAAACTTGATGTTTCTTTAGCTGACGATTCAAACACACTAAACGAAGTTGTAGTTGTTGGATACGGAACAGTAAAAAAATCTGACTTAACAGGTGCCGTTTCTAATATCTCTGGGACTGATCTTAAAAAAGTACCTATCGTAAACGTAGCAGAAGCCTTAACAGGACGTTTAGCAGGGGTTCAAGTAACATCTTCAGAAGGATCTCCGGATTCAGATATAAAAATTAGAATTCGTGGAGGAGGATCTTTAACACAAGACGCATCACCATTGATTATTGTTGACGGCTTTCCAGTAAACAATTTGAATGATATTTCCTCTTCTGATATTGAGTCATTAACGGTTTTGAAAGATGCTTCGTCTACTGCTATTTATGGCTCAAGAGGAGCTAACGGAGTTATTATCGTTACTACCAAAAAAGGTAAAGATGGTAAAATGTCAGTGAATTTCAATATGTTTTATGGGCAAAAGTACATTGCAAATGAAATTGATGTTCTAGAGCCTGGAGATTTTGTAAGCTGGCAATATGAATATGCTACACTTAGAAAAGATATTCCATCTTATGAAAAATACTTTGGAGCATGGCAAGACCATGATTTATACAAAGGTGTAAAAGGAGACAATTGGCAGAAACAAATTTACGGACGTACTGGAGAAGTACAAAGCCGTGATTTGGGAATCCGTGGAGGATCAGATAAAATAAACTACAACTTCAACTATGCTCATTATGATGAGAAAGCAATTATGGTTGGATCTGATTTTAAAAGAAACAACTTATCGTTAGCATTGAATAGCAAAGCTAGTGACAAAGTTGATCTTTCATTCACAATGCGTTATTCTGATACAGAAATAAATGGCGGTGGAGTTAACGAACAAAAAGAAGTATCTGCAACAGATTCACGTTTGCGCCATAGCGTAGGCTATTCCCCAGTACCTTTACCAGGATTAACAACAGACAATACAGATGAAGCTCTTTCCAGTTATTTAGTAAATCCTTTTGTAGCTGTTGCCGATAATAACCAACAGCAGTTTAGAAAAAACTTCAATATGCTGGGCAGTTTTTCATGGAAATTAATTGATAACCTTATATTTAAAACAGAATTAGGATTAAACAATTTTAATTACCAAAATTATCGTTTCTATGGTCGTTCTACTTACTACGCAACTAATGTACCTGTTGCTGAAAATCAAGGCAGACCATCACTTATGATGTCTGATCAAAAAACTGTTACTTTTAGAAATGCTAATACTCTTAATTATGATTTCAAAAAACTACTTGGATCTGATGACCATCATTTAACTGCTTTATTAGGAGAAGAGTCTATCAATACGGGCTCAAACACTGTTAGTTCTACGATTCAAGGCTATCCATTAACGTTTGATTTTAACGAAGCACAAAGACTAACTTCACTAGGAAAACCTTTAGTAGTTGATAATAACTATAGTCCTGATGACAAATTACTTTCGTTTTTTGGACGTTTGAATTATGATTACAAAAACAAATATTTATTAACAGCTACTTATCGTGCCGATGGTTCAAGCAAATTTTTAGGCAGCAATAAATGGGGCTACTTTCCAGCTGCAGCAGCTGCTTGGAAAATTTCAGAAGAAAGTTTCTTAAAAGATCTAGATTGGTTAAGTGCTCTTAAAATTAGAGCAAGTTATGGGCAGGCCGGAAATAATAACATCCCAACTGGACAAACATTTAAAGGTTTTCAGCCTAATGTTACTTCTTGGATCGATGGGGTTACTAACATATTGGCTTTACCAAAAACTTTTTATAATCCAGACTTAAAGTGGGAAACTACTATAACGCAAAATATAGGTTTAGATTTTGACTTGTTCAAAAGCCGCATAAATGGTTCTGTGGAACTGTATAAAAATAGAACTAAAGACCTTTTAATATTATTCCCAATACCAGGAATCGGTTACGACAATCAGTACCGAAATATGGGAGAAACTCAAAATACAGGTGTAGAAGCAACTTTAAACTTAGCAGCAGTACAAACCGCTAAATATGGTCTAAGTTTTTCTTTCAACATTGGCTTCAATGAAAACCGAATTAATTCTCTTGGAGTTATGAGTGATTTTGGAGTAGCAACAAATTGGGCTTCTACTCAAATTGGAAAAGATTATATGGTACAAGCTGGTTCTCCAATAGGTTTAATGTATGGTTATAAAAATGATGGCCGTTACGAAGTATCTGACTTTGATTATGCCGCAGGAAAATATACTCTAAAACCATACTTCTTACCAGATGGAAAAACTAGAAATCCCGATGGAGTTGTTAATAGTACAGCAGTCGTTGGAACGGTACAGCCAGGTTATATGAAATTAAAGGATCTTAACGGAGATGGTGTTGTAAACACAGCCGATCAAACAATAATTGGCAATGCAAACCCGAAAAATACAGGAGGCATGGTAATTAATGCAAATGCTTACGGATTTGATCTTTCGGCAGCATTCAACTGGAGTTATGGCAATGATGTCTATAATGCTAACAAAGTCGAATTTACTACTTCTAATCTAAACGGCCAATATAGAAATTTATCTACTGAAATGGCAGAAGGGCAAAGATGGACAAACATCAATCCAGCTGATGGTCAATTAGTAACTGATCCAGCTGCATTGACAGCTTTAAACGCTAATACAACAATGTGGTCTCCATATATGTCAAATTTCGTATTTAGTGACTGGGCTGTTGAAGACGGTTCTTTTTTAAGACTTAATACACTTACATTAGGATATACTGCTCCTGAATTCTTTAATTCTAAATTAGGAATTAGTAAATTAAGATTTTATACTACTGTATCTAATGTATTTGTCTGGACAAACTATTCTGGTCCAGATCCTGAGGTTTCTACAAAAAGAAGTACGCCTCTAACACCGGGTGTTGATTATTCAGCATACCCGCGCAGCAGACAATTTGTTTTTGGTTTAAACCTTAATTTTTAATTAAACAACTCTCAAAAGATGAAACATACAATAATAATAGCGGGAATCGTTTTGGCCAGCCTTTTTACTTCTTGTCAAGAGGATTATTTAGATGCACCGCCAAAATCAACAATGGTTGAAGCAGATGTCTTTTCTAATATAGAATTAGCTCAAGGCGCTGTAGATGCAATCAAAGTGCCATTTGCTGAAACCAATTCTTATAGGGGCCGATTTATTCCTTTTTATGGTTTAAATACAGATGTAGAATGGCATAACAGTTCACAATCAGATAATGATACAAGCAACTTAGTTAATTACGACTTAAAATCAACAAATACCCAAATGAATTCTGTTGATAATGTTTGGGCAATGATGTATGCTGGGATTGAACGTGCTAATATTTGTATAGCAGGATTACGCACCTATAGTGATGCAAAATCAGGCACTCAATTTGGACATTTATTGGGAGAATCGCTTACCTTACGTGCTATTTATTATGCCGATTTGCTAAAAGCATTTGGAGATGTTCCCGCCCGTTTTGAGCCTGTTACTACCGAAACTATGTATATTGCAAAATCCAGCCGTGATGAAATCTACAAAAGACTTCTAGCGGATTTAGCTGAAGCAGCCACATTGGTTCCTTGGCCAAATGAAACTACTGCAACAAGTACAGTACAGAGAGTCAACAAAGCTTTTGTAAAAGGTTTTCGTGCTCGTTTAGCTATGGCAGCTAGTGGCTATCAGCAATATCCTGATGGTATTCACAGAAGTAAGGATCCAGACCTTTCTGTTGCAAACATGTATAAATTAGCATTAAATGAATCTCGTGAAGTAATTGCTAGCGGAAAAGCGCATTTAGAGTCTTCATTCGAAACTTTCTGGAAAAAATACAATCAAGAAAATATTACTGCTGGAGGAGAATCTCTGTGGGAAATTCCTTTTGCAAGCGGTAGAGGTAGAGTTTTATACACTTTTGCAGTACGTCATAATGCTATAGATCAATTTCAAGAAAGCGGCGCTGGACGTGGTGGATCTGCGGGACCTCTTCCATATGTATTTTATGATTATAACGTTAAAGATACTAGAAGAGATGTAACTTGTGTACCTTATAGATATGGCGCCGCAGTAAACAAAGTTGCTAAACAGGAATTATTTGCGCTAAATACTTGGTATTTTGGAAAATACCGTTACGAGTGGATGAACCGAATAGTTAAGACAGTGAATGATGATGGTATGAATAAAATATACATGCGTTATGCTGAAGTTCTTTTGATTGCTGCCGAAGCTGCAAACGAATTAGAAGGAGTTGCCGCTGCCAAACCATACTTACGTGAAATTCGTACAAGAGCATTTGCTCCAGCAGATCAAGCTTTAAATGTAGATACTTACCTAAACAATATCACTTCTAAAGATGATATGTTTAAAGCACTTGTAAATGAAAACAAGTTTGAATTTACTGGAGAAATGGAGCGCAAACAAGCCCTTATCCGTTGGAATTTGCTTAAAACAAATTTAGATATTGCTAAGGCTAAAATGAAAGATTTGCAAGCACGCACAGGAGAATATGCAGATGTGCCAAGTACTTTATATTTCAGATACAAAGCAACTGATCCTACAACTCTTGAAATTTACGGATTAAACCGTGGAGAAACTACAAGTCCTGGTGCAGGCTACTCAACTATTACATGGGTTGCTCTTGATGAAGCTAAAATCAATTCTCTTTACAAAGTTGGTATAGATCCAGACAGCCATCAATTCTGGCCAATATGGCAAGTGTTTGTTGACGGAAGTAACGGGAAATTAAAAAATGATTATGGTTATTAGAAACCTTTCAAAAAAATCAATTATAAATTATAAGTTATTATGTTTATGAAATGAGCATCACCTAAAATTGGTCTTAAAAACTAATAATGATATGCGAATTACATATGACCGATAAAAAAATAAATATCAACATATGAAAATAAAAAATATATTAAAAGGATTAATAGCCACGTTGTTACTAACAATAGCTTTTACCAGCTGTGAAAATTACAATGAACCGCTATTAGACAGCCTAGGAAACACAAGAGAGTTTTCTATAATAGGTCTTACAGCTGCTATTAGAAATCAGACAGCTGTTGAATTGAACTGGACACCAAAAGAAGGTGTTGACCATTATGTTATAGAGTTTAGCGCAGATGATTCAAACTTTGCAACTATTTTCAAAACTGTTCAAGTTACTGCATCGCAATTGCCAATAAGAGTACAATTAGAAGGTGAAACCCTTTATTCAATTAGAATAAAAGCAGTAACACCAGGCCTGGATGATTCTAAATGGACTATAACTACTGCTAATACATTATCCGAACAAATTTTCTTGCCATCATTGCCAGGGGACATAGATGCTAAACAAGCGATTCTTAGATGGATTCCCAATAGTACTGTAACTCATATATTTCTTAATCCAGGAAGTATTTCGCACAAAGTTACACCTCAAGAAGCAGCAAGCGGAATCGCAACAATAATAAATCTAACACCTGAAACAAAATATTCCGCTACCTTATTCAATAACAATAAAATAAGAGGTACACAAACCTTTACAACCGGAATAGATATTGGTACAGGAATTTTAGTTACAACAACAGATAATATATTTGATAAAATCAATGCCGCTCCGTCTGGATCTGTCCTAGTTTTTATGCCTGGTGATTATACCGCTCAAACTGGAACAATAGCAATTAATAAAACAATAACTTTAAGAGGTCTTAGAACTTATGACAAACCAAAACTTAAAGTTAATTTCACTCTTGCTAACAATCCTCTTAGTACAAGTGAAGCAGTTAGTTTGTCTTTAATTGACTTAGACATAACTGGAACAGGTTTAACTGGAGGTGCAATAACAATTGGCACAGCTGCTGCTACAGGTTTAGGAGATGTTTTAATAAGCAATTCTTCTATTCATGATTTTCCTTCTCAACTAATGTATGGAAATGCACTGGCTAAATTAAAATCATTTACGGTTGATAATAGTATCATTAAAAATGTAAACACCGCCGGGGCAGCTGACTTTATAGATTTCAGAACTACTTATGTGGCAAATGTTACTTTAACAAAAAGCACATTTGACACTTGTTCCTCTCGTGACTTTATACGTTTAGATGCTGCTTCTACTTTGACAGGTACTGGATTAACATCTACTGTCTTAATTGACGCATGCACTATATATGCGCCAACATTGCCGCTTGCCAGTAGAATTTTGTACGAACGCTTTGCTTCAAATGCTTCGACAGTGCGCAACACATTATTTGCTGTTGGGGCAGCTGTCTATACAAACTCAACTGTAACTACAGCACCAGCTTTTACAAATAATAATAATTTCAATTCGCCTAATTTAGCGCAAACAACAGGTAATAATAGACCTGATGCATCAGCAACTACATTAGATCCGCAATTTGTAAGTGCTTCAACTGGAGATTTTACAGTTAAAAACCAAACCATAATTGATAAAAAAATTGGAGATCCTCGCTGGATAAAATAAGAAGATATACTTAAGGAGGTTTGCAGTATTTGCAAACCTCTTTAAATATATTTTAAAATTGAATAAACAATACACCCAGATTAAAGCGCTTTATTTGTTTTAATAATTTATGTGATAATTAAATAGGAGTTTGAAAAAAGTATAACTACTGTAAATCATGAAAGGATTATTAATATTATTATTTTTTACTTCCATCGCTCTAAAAGCACAAACTATGGAATCTCAAAAGGAAATCATCCTTTCAGATCAATTAAAATGGTCTGAAAGAATGGCATTCTCTATAATGAGAGCCTATCCTGAAGCTTGGCAGATTGATAATCATCCTGCTCCAAAATGGGACTACAAAATTGGAATGATTTTAACAGCATACGAAAAGTTATACCATCAGACAAAAAATCAAAATTATTTTGATTACATCAAAGATTACGCTGATAAACTGATTAATAAGAATGGGACTTTCCAAAATTTTGATCCAAAAGATCATAATATCGATTTCATCAATGCTGGAAAAATTCTTTTTAATCTTTATGACACCACCAAAGAACAAAAATATCTTACCGCGTTACAAACACTAAGAAGACAATTTGAAGATCACCCTAGAACTCTTTCTGGAGGTTTTTGGCACAAAAAAATATATCCAAATCAAATGTGGCTGGATGGTTTATATATGGGAGAACCATTTTACGCCCGTTACACTACAGCATTTGAAGGAGGAGAAAAACTAAACGATGTTGCTCTTCAGTTCGAGCTGCTTCACAATCATACATTCGATAAAAAAACAGGATTATATTTTCATGCTTGGGATGAAAGCAAAAAAATGCCTTGGGCAGATTCAAAAACCGGAACAGCTCCGCATATTTGGCTAAGAGCTTTAGGGTGGTATGGAATGGCATTAGTAGATGTCTTAGATTATTTCCCAAAAGATCATCCCAAACATAAAGAACTGGTACGCTATTTAAACGAATTGGCTGCAGCAGTAAGTAAATACCAAGATAAATCAGGATTATGGTATCAAATTCCGGATTTAGGATCGAAAAAAGGAAACTATCTGGAAGCATCCGGTTCTTCAATGTTAGTTTATTTTTTAGCAAAAGGAGTACATAAAGGTTATTTACCAGCTAAATTTGAAACCACAGCTAATAATGGTTTCAATGGTTTAATCAGCCAATTAATAAAAGTAGACAAAGATGGAGAAATCCACATTACACAAGTCTGTGCAAGTGCTGGTTTAGGCGGAAACCCTTATAGAGACGGTTCATTTGACTATTACATCAATGAAAAAATAATAACAGACAATTCACATGGATTAGGTGCTTTTCTTCTAGCGGCAATCGAATTAGATAAATAAAAATCAGTAAATATTAAATAAATAATCATGGTAAACGGAAAAAAAAATGCTTTCAAAGCAGCAGGTCTTTTTATTTCATTAGCGTTTTTCAGCTGTAAGACTATCGCTCAGGAATCTGCACAAAGTAATGCGGGACAGAGTGAGATTACAATTTCAAAAGATTCAAAATGGTCAGAAAAAATGGCTTTAACACTAATGAAACGTCATCCGGAAAGCTATATGATTGACGATTCAAAAGCTCCAAAATGGGACTATGTACACGGATTGGTTTTATATTCCTTCCAAGAATTAAATAAAAAAAATCCTGATTCCAGATATACTGCTTACATAAAAAGCTATGTAGATAATTTTATCCAAAATGACGGCACAATTAAAACCTATGAATTAGAGAAATACAATATTGATATGATTGTTGCCGGGCGGTTACTTTTTAATATATATACAGCAACAAAAGAAGAAAAATATTTAAAAGCAATGCAGCTGCTTCGTAAACAGCTTGAGGAACAGCCAAGAACCCAAAGCGGCGGATTTTGGCATAAAAAAATATATCCTAATCAAATGTGGTTAGACGGTCTTTACATGGGAGAGCCTTTCTATGCACAATATACTGCAGTTTTTGAAAATGGAAAAAGCCTGGACGATATAGCCAAACAATTTGAGCAGATTCAGCTGCACGCAACTAATCCAAAAACGGGATTATTATACCATGCCTGGGATGAAAGCAAAAAAATGCCTTGGGCTGATAAAGAAACTGGAAATTCACCAAATTACTGGTCAAGAGCTTTAGGCTGGTATGCGATGGCGCTTGTTGATGCCTTGGATTATTTCCCTAAAGATCATCCAAAACAAAAAGAATTAGTGGGTTATTTAAATAACGTTTCTGCTGCTTTAGCCAAATATCAAGATGAAAAATCCGGTTTATGGTATCAGGTTACAGATAAAGCTGGTGAAAAAGGCAACTATCTTGAAGCCTCAGGGTCATCAATGTTTGCTTATGCATTTGCAAAAGGAGCAAACAAAGGCTACCTGCCGGCAAAATATAAAAACCTTGCCAATAAAGCGTTTGACGGATTAACTAAGCAGTTAATAAAAACTGATGCTGACGGCGGAATTACCTTGACTCAAGCTTGTCAAGTGGCAGGTTTAGGAGGTACTCCATACAGAGACGGCTCTTATGAATATTATATTAACGAAAGAAAAAAAGATAATGATCCTAAAGCCACAGGACCATTCATTTTAGCAGCTTTAGAATTAAACAGATAAAAAATTATATTCCGCAATTGAAATGAAGCTTACAAAAATCACAACTGTTTTTTTATGCTGTATTGCTTTTCAGACAGTAATAGGACAAGAAAAAAGCGAAAAACAGTATTCAAAAGTTTGGACAGCCGATAATGGTGACGGCACTTATAAAAACCCGATTCTCTATGCCGATTATTCTGATCCAGATGCAATCCGTGTGGGAGATGATTATTATATGACAGCATCTTCTTTCAATTGCATTCCGGGTTTACCCATACTCCACTCTAGTGACCTTGTTAACTGGAAAATAATTGGTTATGCTCTTGCAAAGCAGAAACCTATCGAAGTCTATGACAAAGCACAGCACGGAAATGGCGTTTGGGCTCCCTGCATTCGGTTCCATAACAGCGAATTTTACATTTATTACCCCGATCCAGATTTCGGAATATACGTTGTTAAGGCAAAAAATCCTGCAGGACCTTGGTCAGAACCGGTTATGGTAAAGGAAGGAAAAGGTTTAATTGATCCTTCTCCATTATGGGATGATAACGGAAAAACATATCTCGCTTATGCCTTTGCGGGAAGCAGAGCAGGCATAAAAAGTATTTTGGCGATATGCACAATGAACGCTGAAGGATCAGCTGCCAATAATGATGATGTTATGATTATTAACGGGCATCCCGATGAAGCTACTATCGAAGGTCCAAAATTCTATAAACGAAACGGCTATTACTACATTTTTGCACCAGCAGGCGGTGTAGCAACAGGATGGCAGACTGTTATGCGTTCAAAAAATGTATTCGGCCCTTATGAGAAAAAGAAAGTAATGGATCAGGGGAAAACTGCTATAAACGGTCCTCACCAGGGAGCTTGGGTACAAACCCAGACAGGCGAAGACTGGTTTATCCATTTTCAGGATCAGTTTGCTTATGGCCGAGTGGTACATCTCCAGCCGATGAAATGGGAAAACAATTGGCCGGTTATAGGGAATGATGATGATAAAAATGGTATTGGCGAACCTGTTATGTCGCACAAAAAACCAAATGTCGGCAAAAAAACATTTCCAATTGAAACACCGCCTGACAGTGACGAATTCAACAGCCCTAAATTAGGCCTTCAATGGCAATGGCATGCCAATCCGCAGATCGTTTGGGGATTTCCAACGAGCATGGGTTATTACAGCCTGAACTGCATTCCAGTACCAAAAGAAGCAACAACTCTTTATCAAGTATCTAATTTACTTTTGCAAAAATTCCCTTCAAATGAATTTACAGCTACTGCAAAAATAAAATTCAATGCACGCTTTGACGGAGAAAGCATGGGACTGGTTATAATGGGACTGGATTACAGCTACCTTTGCTTCAAACAGGAAGGAGGCAAAATGTATCTTTCACAAAAAACAGCCAAAAACATCGATAAAAAAGGAACCGAAACCGAAAGTACTCCTATTGCCGTAAATACTCAAAGTATCTATATGCAGGCCAAAATAAAACCGGGAGGCATCTGTACTTTTTATTATAGTGAAAACGGACAGGACTTCACTCCTGTCGGCGAAGCTTTTACAGCAAGAGAAGGCAGATGGATTGGTGCAAAAATTGGTTTTACAGCACTAAGACAGGGTGTTATAAATGATGCAGGGAATGTTGAAATCGATTGGTTCAGAATAACAAAATAATGTTTTTAAAAATGAAAAATATTAAGATAAATATCGCAATACTAATACTGTTACTGTTCAACATAAGCATTCATGCACAAAAGGAACAAAAATGGGGATCACTGATACGTGATAAGGAAAGTGCTTGGTTTGCCACACCGGAAGCTAAAGAAGTCGCCGAAAATGTATTGCTGTACCAGCGGAATATTGGCGGCTGGCCAAAAAACATTCAGATGCAGAATCCTCTGACAGCAAGCGAAAAACAAAAATTAACAGCTCTCAAACCCGATACCAAAGAAGTAACAACAGATAATGGAGCGACATGCCAGGAAATGCTTTTTTTATCAAAAATGTACGCTCAAGTACCAGATGAAAGATACAAAAATGCATTTTTGGCTGGTTTGGATTATTTATTGAAAGCGCAATATGAAAATGGAGGGTGGCCTCAGTTTTATCCGCTAAAAAAAGGATATTACACTCATATCACCTATAATGATGATTCGATGGCCAATATCCTTATCATTCTGAAAGAGATTGCTGAAAAAACAGATTATTACAGCATAAAAGCTCCAGATGCTGCCGTTGAAAAAGCTAAAAAAGCTTTCGACAAAGGAATTGACTGCATCCTGAAAACACAATACAAGCAAAACGGAGTCCTTACTGCCTGGTGTGCCCAGCATGACGAAGTAACGCTTCTTCCTGCAAATGCCCGTGCTTTCGAATTAGCTTCTTTAAGCGGAAAAGAATCAGCCAAAATTGTATTGCTTTTAATGTCAATAGAAAAACCCTCTCCTGAAGTTGTAACTGCAGTAAACAGTGCCGTTGCTTGGTTCGAAAAAACAAAAATCACAGATCTCAGAGAAGACCGCGTTCCTGTTCCTAACAGCAAAATAATGGAAAAAGTAATGGTCAAAGATCCTAATGCCTCTCCCCTTTGGGCCCGTTTTATGGATTTAAACGATAACACTCCTTTCTTTTGTGACCGCGACGGAATAAAGAAAGCAACTCTTGCTGAAATAGGACAAGAACGAAGAGTGGGTTATTCTTGGTACACCAATGAACCAAAAGAAGTACTGACAAAATACGCCAGCTGGAAAAAAAAAATTGACGGAGAGAATTTAAAACCTCAAAAAAAAAGTGAAACCGTTCTAAAAGATGAGTTTAATATTATTGTGGATCAAAAAGGAACCGGAGATTTTACAACAATACAAGGAGCCATAAACGCTGCTAAAGCATATCCAAGTCAAAGAATTACAATTTTTATAAAAAATGGAACTTACTATGAAAAAGTAAAAATTCATGCCTGGAATACAAATATTTCATTGATTGGCGAAAGCCGTGAAAAAACAATTATAACGTATGACGATTATTTTGCCAAAATAAATTTAGGCCGAAACAGCACTTTCTATACTTATACCGTTTTGGTTGAAGGAAATGATTTTTCTGCAAAAAACTTAACCATTCAAAACACATCAGGACCAGTGGGACAAGCCGTGGCTCTGAATGTAAATGCCAATAGAGCTTTATTTAGCAGCTGTTCTTTTTTAGGAAATCAGGACACTCTTTTTATATCTGGCGAAGAAAACAAAAACTATTTTAAGGACTGCTATATCGAAGGTACCACCGATTTTATATTTGGAGAAGCAACTGCATTGTTCGAAAATTGTACTGTTCATAGCAAAAGTGACTCTTACGCCACAGCTGCTTCAACACCAAAAGGAGCCGCTTACGGATTTGTTTTTAAGAACTGTAAACTCACAGCTGCTCAAAAAGTGACACAAGCCTATCTTGGCAGGCCTTGGAGACCGTATGCTAAAACCGTTTTTATTAACTGCGAAATGGGTAAACATATTTTGCCGGAAGGCTGGCATTATTGGTCAAAACCAGAACCGGAAACCAATACTTTTTATGCGGAATACAAATGCTCTGGTGAAGGATTTCAGCCAAAAAACAGAGTAACCTGGTCACATCAGTTAAAAGATACTGAAGCTAAAACGTACACTATCGAAAAAATATTGGCACCAGATACTCCTAATATTGACAAACAATGGTATTTAAGAGTAAACTAAATTTTAGAGATATGAAATATAAATTCATTCTTATACTGCTTTTTTCACTGCATGGTTTTTCCCAAGAAAATACTTTCCCTGCAGACAAAGTGGATGCAATCGTTAAACGCATTCAGCTGCCTGTTATTCCTTCGTATAAAATAGAAGTGACAAAACTGGGGGCAAAAGGCGATTCGGTCAGCAACGCTAAACCTGCTTTTGATAAAGCAATGGCGCTCTGCAAAAAAAATAACGGAGGCACAATTATAGTTCCAAAAGGAATTTACACCTTAAATGGTCCTATTCAATTTGTGAGCAATGTAAAATTACATTTAGAAGACGGTGCAAAAATTCGTTTCGGTTCCAATCCAAAGGATTATCCGCTAGTTTTAACAAGCTGGGAAGGCACTATGCTTTATAACTACTGTCCGCTGATTTATGGCAATAACGTAGAAAACATTGCAATAACTGGAAACGGAATCATCGATGGTGAAGCCAAAAATACCTGGATAAAATGGAAATCGCTTGAAAAAAAAGACCAGCTGTTAAGCAGAGACATGAATCATAAAAACACGCCGATTAAGGAGCGTATTTTTGGTGAAGGCCATTATTTAAGACCGCATCTTATTCAATTTATCAATTCAAAAAACATTCTTATCGAGAATGTACAAATCGAGGATTCTCCGTTTTGGTGCATTCATCTGCTAAAAAGCAAGAGCATAACTGTCCGAGGACTAAAATACAGTGCTCACAACAATAATAATGACGGTGTAGATCCTGAATATTCCAGTGATATCCTGATTGAAAATGTATTGTTTGACAATGCCGATGACAATGTTGCCATAAAAGCCGGAAGAGATGATGAAGGACGTAGCAATTCTGATACGCCTTCGGAAAATATTGTTATCCGAAATTGTGAATTCAAAGGCCTTCACGCAATTGTAATTGGAAGCGAAATGTCAGCCGGAGTACGAAATGTTTTTGTAGAAAACAGCAAATTCCGAGGCTATCTGAAAAGAGGCCTTTTTATAAAAACAAATTCTGACCGAGGCGGTTACATCAAAGACATTTATTTTAATAATCTCGCATTTGGAAAAGTAGAAGACTGCCTTTATATCACCGCAAATTATCACGGAGAAGGCAGCGGATTAAACCCTTCTAAAGTTTCTGATATTTCTTTTTCCAATATAAGCTGTATTGAAGCCACAAATACTGGAATTGTAATTGAAGGGTTTCCCGATAAAAAAGTAACAGACATAAAACTAGACAATATCAATATACAATCCGCAAAAAACGGTATGACTGTTACCAACTCCGAAAATGTAACCATAAATGAAGTTATTGTGGGGCAAAAAGCAACGATTCCTACTGCCGTAAAATAAACTGTAAAACTAAAGACGAATAATTATGAAATGGATTTCCTTATTTTTTATGCTGGTAACTCTAAACTGTTTAGCGCAAAAACCAACAATCTACGGCATTGGTGATTCTACAATGGCCAATAAGGTAAAACCCGAAGAAAACCCAGAAAGAGGATGGGGCCAGCTGTTTCCGCAATTTTTAACAGACAAAATAACATTTGACAATAGAGCTGTAAATGGCCGAAGCACTCGAAGTTTCATCAACGAAAAACTTTGGGATGCTGTTTTCCAAAAACTTAAAAAAGGCGATTATGTTTTTATCCAATTTGGTCATAATGATGAAAAAGAAAAAGATTCTTTGCGTTACACCAACCCGCATACTGCATACCGTCATAATTTAATCCGTTTTGTAACCGAAACCAGAGAAAAAGGCGCAACTCCAATCCTATTCTCATCAGTAACCCGAAGAAATTTTAATGAAAAAGGAGTTTTGATCAGTACACATGGCGAATATACTCTGGAAGCCCGTTTAGTTGCTCAGGAATATAATGTTCCCTTTATAGACATGGAATATTTATCTGAATTAGCTGAGCAGTCCTATGGACCGGAAAAATCAAAACAGCTGCACCTGCATTTCAAGGCTGGAGAAATCCCTTATTACAAAGAAGATAAAGCAGATGACACTCACTTTTCTGTAAAAGGTGCTACTGAAATGGCCAAAATTGCAGCAGAAGAATTAAAAAAAACAAACCTGGATCTCAAAAAATATATTAAATAAATATGACTGTCCGCAAATAATACCATATACTTTTTTTCGCCACTGATTACACAGATTCTCATAAATTTCATTACTGTTTTTTTTTAAATCTGTGTGATTTTTTTTTATGTGTGGCTAATTCGATCTGTTTGGTATTCGTTAAGGATAGCTATATAAATATAGTTTTCTGTCAATATTATAATAAGAAAACCCAAATCAGTAAAACTGATTATATATTTTAAACACTTATTAATAAATTTTTAGAATTATAATATTCTAAAATTTGAGAATTTGAGAATTCTTGAGGTAAATGCATTAGCACCCAAAACATAATGCATTAAATTTCATAGCTTTAACATTATTTAGACTAATAAAAACGACGACATCAAACAAAGATAACATGGAAGAAAAAAATAAGACTCTAGGAGAATTTATTATTGAGAATCAAAAAGATTTCCCCTATTCATCAGGAGAATTATCCCGGATTTTTAATTCTATAAAATTAGCATCAAAAGTAGTCAGCTATAAAGTAAATAAAGCCGGATTGGTAGATATCATTGGAGGTATCGGCGAAAAAAACATACAAGGAGAAGACCAGCAGAAACTCGATGTTTATGCTAATGAAATTTTTATCCAAACCCTGATCAACAGAGAAATAGTATGCGGTATCGCCTCCGAAGAGAATGATGAATTCATAACCGTTCAAGGAAGCGACAATAGCCATAACAACAAATATGTCCTTTTGATGGATCCTCTGGACGGTTCTTCCAATATTGATGTAAATGTATCCGTTGGAACAATTTTTTCGGTTTATCGAAGAATAACTCCAGTAGGAACTCCAGTTAAACTAGAGGATTTTTTACAGCCCGGAACCGCACAGGTTGCCGCTGGTTATGTGATTTACGGAACCTCAACCATGCTGGTTTACACCACTGGCCAAGGCGTAAATGGTTTCACCTTAAATCCTGCGATAGGCACTTTTTACTTGTCTCATCCAAAAATGCAATGTCCAATAGATGGTTCTATTTATTCTGTAAACGAAGGCAACTACATTCATTTCCCGCAAGGCGTAAAAGACTATATAAAATACTGTCAGCAAGAAGAAGAGGATCGTCCCTATTCTTCCAGATACATTGGCAGTTTAGCCTCCGATATTCATAGAAATATAATCAAAGGCGGCGTTTATTTATACCCAACAAGTTCCAAGGCCATCAAAGGAAAATTAAGGCTTCTATACGAATGCAACCCAATGGCATTTATCGTTGAGCAGGCCGGAGGAAAAGCTTCCGACGGAGTAAACAGGGTAATGGAAATAGAACCAACAGAACTGCATGAACGAACTGCTTTCTTTTGCGGAAGCATCAAAATGGTCGAAAAAATAGAAGAATGCATCTATAAAGCTTCATTGAGTAAATATTAACAAATAGCAACTCTTTTTTTTGAAGCAGAAAGATTTGACCTTTTTGGAAATATTGGTCCTGCTCTCCGTTTTATCTTTGTGGTTTTAAAGAAAAACCACAAAGGATATCACTTCGATCAGGGCTAAAGAGAGATATAGTTCTTCTATGTTAGTATTGACAATAAGATCAAAAAAAACAGTTTAGAAATTTCTAAACTGTTTTTTTATTAAAATAAGGTAACCTGTCCATCGTCATCCAATTGCACTTCCGAATCATCAATGCCTTCCGTTTCAATTACTTCAGGGACAACTTCTTCAGGCTCTTCATAAGGCAAAGGTTCTAATAAATTTACCTGTTTGAGTTTATCTGTCGTCAGCTGGTTTCCGAGTGCCTTAAATCCTTTTACAGCAATAAAAGCTTCGATATCCACAGTCATATTTTCTTTCTGCACTCCTTTGACTTTGGTAAATACTAATTCTGCTACTGGGCGGTAATCTGTCGCTACAATTTCCAGTCTGGAATTAGCATGTTCCGTGATGAAGCATTCTTCTTTATTTTCGGTTTCAACCAAGAAACGTTTCAGAAAATAACGCTCTTTTTCACCGTCATAATAAATTGCCGAAATTGGTTTCTTCGGAATCCATTTCTCTAAAACAATCATATCCTCATCAAAATGAGTTGTCAGTTCAGGAATGACAACCTTGATTTTTCCAGCTTGCGAGATAATTAAAATCTTATCGCTCGGCCTGAATTCTCCCAGCAGTTCACCCCTTGCATCAACATTCAATCGCTGCACAGTATCGTCAAACCAAATTTTTCTTGGCAGTAAGGTCGAAATACCTTTTTCCTTTAATTCAATTTTCTTGATTGGATATTTCGTAACCAGATTCCCTTTAGAAGCACGTCCTTTAATAGCCAAAGACGCAAAATCAATATCAAATTTCAGTTTCTTAATACTTCCAACCTGGCGCAGTAAAATGGTAATTACCTCCGCTTCACCATTTGGATTACATGAAAAATATAAGGTTTGTGATCCTTTAGTTTCATTGGTCAAATCGTACAATTTATCTCTGGTCACACCGGAAACATTGAATCGTTTAATATATGATGGCCCTGATTTTCCGTCACGGTAAATCATGTTATAAATGGTGCGTTTGTCACTTTTGTCAAAAATCGCAACGTGAATAATATCTTTTCCTACAAAGGTTTTGGCATCAACTTTTGTAATCATCATTTTTCCGTCGCGCATAAACAAAATCACATCATCAATATCAGAACAATCAGCAACATACTCGTCTTTTTTTAGACTGGTCCCTACGAAACCTTCCTCCCTGTTTACATACAATTTGGTGTTTCTCAAAACCACTTTTGTCGCTTCGATATTATCAAAACTGCGCAGCTCCGTTTGACGTTCTTTTCCTTTTCCATATTTCTCCTTTAATTTGGTAAAATATGTAATAGCAAAGTCAGTAAGGTGTTCCAAATTATATTCAACCTCCTTCATTTCGTCTTCCAGCTTCGCTATAAAATCATCAGCTTTATCAGAGTCGAAACGAGTAATACGAATCATCGGAATCTGAGTCAAACGCTGTAAATCTTCATCATTAATTTCTCTGACAAATGATTTCTTGAACGGCTCAAACCGGTCGTATAAATATTTATATAAAGACTCTCTGTCTCCATACAATTTGAAGTCAATATACATTTCTTCACGGATGAAGATTTTTTCCAACGTCGAGAAATGCCATTTGTTTTTTAACTCCTCCAATTGGATTTCCAATTCCTGACGAAGCAGATCAACCGTTCTATGCGTTGAAATTTTCAGCATTTCGGAAACTCCGATAAATAACGGTTTGTTGTCTTCGATTACGCATCCCAAAGGCGCTACCGAAGTTTCACAGGCCGTAAAAGCAAATAAGGCATCGATAGTTTTGTCCGGAGAAACGCCCGGAAAAAGATGAATCAAAATCTCTACTTCGGCCGCTGTATTATCTTCAATTTTTTTGATTTTGATTTTACCTTTTTCATTGGCTTTCAAAATACTGTCAATCAAAGTTGTCGTATTTGTCGAAAACGGAATTTGGGTAATCACCAAAGTATTTTTGTCAAGCTGGCCAATTTTAGCACGAACACGAACACGTCCGCCACGCATTCCGTCATTGTAATTCGACACATCTGCGATACCCTGAGTCAGGAAATCCGGATAAAGCGTAAATGGTTTTCCTTTCAATATCTTGATTGAAGCATCTATCAGCTCATTAAAATTATGAGGCAGTACTTTTGTCGAAAGACCAACCGCAATACCTTCGGCTCCCTGTGCCAAAAGCAGTGGAAACTTTACTGGAAGATTGTTCGGTTCAGCACGGCGTCCGTCATAAGAAACGCCCCAATCGGTAATTTTAGGCGAATACAAAACCTCCAAAGCAAATTTTGATAAACGTGCTTCGATATAACGAGAAGCTGCTGCGCCGTCACCTGTTAAAATATTTCCCCAGTTTCCTTGGCAGTCAATCAATAATTCCTTCTGTCCAATCTGCACCATCGCATCGCCAATACTCGCATCTCCGTGCGGATGATACTGCATCGTGTGCCCAACAACATTGGCAACTTTATTGTAACGACCGTCATCCAGCTCTTTCAAAGAGTGCATAATACGGCGCTGTACCGGTTTGAATCCGTCTTCGATAGCAGGAACGGCACGCTCCAGAATTACGTACGAAGCATAATCCAGAAACCAGTCTTTGTACATTCCTGTAACTTTCGTAATCACGTCCTCGCCTTCTTCTTCCTGATTTTCGTAAAAATGTGCGCCTTCAAAATGCTTGGCTTCTACGTTAATAATTTCGTCATCTCCTTCTTGATTTTCATCAATTGGGTTTTCATCGAAATTATCCTCGCCGTCATTTGGAATTATGTTATCGTCTTCTTCGTCTTTCATTGATTTTACAGGAAATTTTTAAACTCGCTTTAAACTTTTTTAATAAATCTAATTAATTACTTCTTTGATGTAATCATCCAAACATACTGGTGTTTCAGCATAAGCACTGAAAATAGAAATTGCTTGTTGATTGGTTAAAGGACTTCCAAAAGAAAACTTTAGAGATTCCTTATTTTCTTTTGAGTTGATAAGCATACAATCAATAAATTTAATCAAAAATTCCATTTCATATTTACCTCTAAACGTTTTCGATGCATCACAATCTTCAAACTCTAGAATTTTATTATCTAAATCTCCTTGACTTATTTGAGTGGCATTAGGAAATATATCATTCAAATCTTGAAAAACATAATTTTGTATAACTTCATCAATTGATATCTTTATTAATCCTTTTGGCAATTTATCTTCCAATTGAACTCCTGTAAGTATACTTTCTTTATTTCGAATTGAAATCATGCATGCATACCAAGCATTAAACATCAAAACTGTTCGATGAAATTCATTTTGTCTATCTTTAAAAAGATTCAAATATTTCTCGTGTAAAACATTAGTAGTTTCAGATAAGTGAAATTCATTACTCAAAATTTGTTTAAAAACACCTTCGCTAACATATAAATTTTCTATCGAATAACATGGAGTTTCATAAATAATTGGATCTTGTAAAGGTAAAGCCTCATTAAAATCCTTATCTATAAAGAATGCTTTTTTATATCTTTTATAAACATCTTGGTTTTTTATAAGATCATGTATTTCTAATACTTTTGATCTTCCTCCACATTTTATTGGATGAAAATCATTTGTATGTTTTTTAATTCTTGGTACGTAATATGAATTATCTTTTCCTTCAAAAAAACAAAATAAATGATTCGGTAATTTTCCGGTTGAATTCATAAATTCTGTATAGGCAACAACAGATCTCGTCGTACTATTTCTTAATTGCTCTACACTCAAACTCATAGTAAATTCTCCTTAGAAATTGAATAATATTCATTAAGTCCAACTGCATACTTATCTAATTCATTATCAAAAATAAATGGTGAGTGTGTAACTGCTAATAGAAAATCACATTTGTTTGAATTCACAATGTCTGGTAACAATTCTTTTTGCCAAATCATACTAAGAGAAAGTTCTGGCTCATCAAACAGAACAATAAACCTTTTATCTTCAGAAGAAAGGTAAACTTTAGAAAAAATAGAAACTATTTGCTTTTCTCCAGATGATAAATTTTTTAAATCAATTATATTATTAGTTATTTTAGATTTGATATATATATTAATATTACTTTCATCATAAAAAACTTCCTTATTAACAAGATACTTATTGCATGCATCTTTAAATATTTTTATTAATTTATCTAATGGTTTTTGTTTTTCATAGCTTTCAACTAACTTATTAAGTAAATGAATAGATAATGGATTATTTACTTTTTTTGCAATAACAATATTTTTTATAGATTCTTTTTGCACATCGGAAAGTAAGGACCCAACTCTAGATAATATTAGATTAATATCTTCTTCATTAGTTTTCTCAAGAACATTATTTTCAAATTCGTTATCATCAATAACTATATTTAATACATCTTTTGTAAACTGAGTTAATCCCTCTTTTAATAACTTATCTATTTTACTTTCCAATTGAGTAAATTTTCTTTGAACATCATCCATTCCAAATTGAATTAATGTAGTATCCTCCTCAAGAAATTCATCATCATTATATCCTAAATTATGTAAATCTTCTTCAACTCTTCTATAAGTTGGAAAATACATGATCTCAGAACTTCCCAATTCTTTTTGAATTTTTAAATCTAATTCTTTAAAAGCTGGATTAAATTTAAATTCTTTTTCAAAATCTTCAAAGAATCTAAATAACCTATGAATTGGATATTTTCTGAATTTTGAATTAGTTTCAAGCAATCTTTCTAGCTCATAGGAATTTCTCTTCTTTTGATTAAATCTTTTACTTAAAGATTCAAATTGAGCATATCCAAACTCTTTAATGAATTCTTTGATTTCAGTTTCTTTATAAAGTTTATCAATTGATTTTTGAATTCCATCTTTTTTTATTTCAATATATTTTTTTTCGTCATTTTCAAATACAATAATTAATTTTTCGAAATTGAAATCATTTAGTCTCAAAAAATTTCTTGTAAGTGTATAGTATAATAAATTAAGAATTTGAGTTTTTCCTAATCCATTTTCACCTATTAGTATTTTCTTATTTTCATCAAAAAGAATATCAACATTGTTTGTTCCAAACAATCCTACTACACTAAATCTTTTTATATAATTCATATTTTTTTGAGTTTTATTAAAACAAAATAATCCTTTTGTAATTTATTTTGAAAAAAAACGTGTAATCTTTATAGTTAAATCTGCCATACTTCATCGAATTTTCTATTTCAGAAAACGTAATCAGTGGTTGTAATTTTTTATTTTCAGAAACCCAGTCAGTGACTGAGATATCTTAGTATTCAATTCCCCAGTCACTGACTCGGAAATTTGTATTTGAGATTTCGTCATCAATGATGACGAATTTTGGTTTTCAAAAATACGAGACAGTGTCTCATAAATTTGAATATCGCAGAAAGTGTCTGCGATATTCAATATACTCTTAAATTATTTCACCTCTTCCAAAACATCCAACTCTACTTTCAGATTCTTGATAATAAAATCCTGTCTGTCCGGTGTGTTTTTACCCATATAGAAAGACAACAGCTGTTCTATCGAAGTATGTTTGTCCATCATGACCGGATCAAGGCGGATTGTGTCTCCGATGAAATTCTTGAACTCATCTGGCGAAATCTCCCCCAAACCTTTAAATCGGGTGATTTCCGGTTTCGGCTTTAATTTTTCGATAGCCTCTACACGCTCTTCTTCAGAATAACAGTATATCGTTTCTTTCTTGTTTCGAACCCTGAAAAGCGGTGTCTGCAAAATATATAAATGCCCTTCCTTGATTAATTCAGGAAAAAACTGAAGAAAAAAAGTAATCAGCAATAAACGAATGTGCATACCGTCGACATCGGCATCGGTTGCGATTACAATGTTGTTGTAACGCAATTTTTCCAGTCCGTCTTCAATGTCAAGTGCAGCCTGCAGTAAATTGAATTCTTCGTTTTCATACACAATTTTTTTACTCATTCCGTAGGAATTCAAAGGCTTACCGCGCAGACTGAAAACTGCCTGTGTATTCACGTCACGGGATTTGGTAATCGACCCGGAAGCCGAATCTCCCTCGGTAATAAAAAGCGTACTTTCAAGGTTTCGAGGATTTTTGGTATCCGGAAGATGCGCTCGGCAGTCTCTTAATTTTTTATTGTGAAGATTTGCTTTTTTGGCACGGTCTGTAGCCAGTTTTCTGATTCCTGATAATTCTTTTCGCTCTCGTTCTGCCTGCAGAATTTTACGCAATAAAGCTTCAGCAGTCGGCGGATTTTTATGCAGGTAATTATCTAATTTGGTTTTAATAAAATCATTTACAAACGTACGAACTGAAACCGGCGGTGTTCCATCATCAGAACCCATATCCATCGATCCCAATTTGGTTTTGGTCTGTGACTCAAAAACAGGTTCCATTACCTTAATACTGATCGCACTGACAATCGATTTACGAACATCAGAAGCTTCAAAACTCTTGTTGTAAAACTCACGAATTGTTTTTACAATTGCTTCACGATAAGCAGCTAAGTGCGTTCCTCCCTGAGTAGTATTCTGACCATTTACAAAAGAGTGGTATTCCTCGCTATACTGAGTTTTACTGTGAGTAAGAGCAATCTCAATATCATTATCTTTCAAGTGAATAATTGGATATTCCAAATCCTCAGCATTAATGGTTTCTTCCAATAAATCGCGAAGACCATTCTCTGAATAATATTTTTCACCATTGAAAATAATCGTCAGACCATTGTTTAGGTAACAATAGTTTTTGACCATTTTGATGACATATTCCAAACGGAATTTGTAATTTTTGAAAATCGTTTCGTCCGGCGTAAAAGTAACTTTAGTACCTTTTCTCTTTGTAGTTTCGATAATATCTTCTTCGGAAACTAAATTACCAGCCGAAAACTCAGCTGCTTTTTGTTTCTCTTCGCGTACCGATTCTACTCGAAAATAATTCGAAAGCGCATTCACGGCTTTTGTTCCCACACCATTCAAACCAACCGATTTCTGGAAAGCTTTGGAATCGTACTTTCCTCCTGTATTCATTTTCGAAACTACATCGACCACTTTTCCCAGCGGAATACCGCGGCCGTAATCACGAACCGAAACCGTTTTGTCCTTGATAGTTACCTCAATTGTTTTCCCCGAGCCCATCACAAACTCGTCGATACAGTTGTCGAGAACCTCTTTTAAAAGAATGTAAATACCATCATCCGGCGAAGAACCATCTCCGAGTTTTCCAATGTACATCCCGGGACGCATACGGATATGTTCTTTCCAGTCGAGAGAACGAATATTATCTTCGGTGTATTGATTTTGATCTGACATTTTGGGATTTTAGCGAATTTAACTGCTTTCTGTTCGGCATTTGCCATTTACAAATACCGCGAATGTGCTAATGTAGTGTAATTCGGGAAAATTTAAAAGAGGAAACCCGCAAAGTTATCAAGAATAATATTGACAGAGGCTTCAGATTTTAGATTGCAGATTTTAGAAGGCTGATATTTAGATTTAAACTCTAATTAATTGTTTTTGGGAGCAGAAAAATACAACATTTTCAAGAAGCATTGGTTCCGCTTTTCGTTTCACAGGAGCAATAGTGAACTGACGAAGTAATCGAAAATAAAAGGAAAATTAGGCCTTTTGTATTCAAAACAGCAACAATCAATTTTAAATCATGATTCATATTATCATTAAAACGCTATTGCTTTCTCTTAGGCATTATCTTAAAAACAGCAATTGCAGAACCTGACGCATAAATTGTTACAAACCTACCTTCTCTCTTATTATAATTCACATCAAATTGTTCAATATCATTTTCAACATTCACTGGATTTATTTTCATTAAAGTATCTGATTTCATACGATAACCTATCTCCTGATTTTTTGAACGATTTTTGATTTTAAAACTTATTCTTTGATTTCCCTCAACCTCTATAACTCCTAATTTTGGTTCTAAAATCACTACCTCTTTATAAAAATATTCCTCATAGAAAAGAGGTGATTGCAAAAAATAAGTTCCATCAATCGCTTTATTATCCCAAACTTTTGATATCGGTAAATGTTTGGTAAAAAATATTTCAGGACTCGCATCAAAATAAATTGGATTAAACTTTTTAACCCATAAATTATTTTCATTTACTATTGACCCAGCTCCCCAGGTAGCATCAACCAATCTCCATTTTCCGTCTATTAATACTGAGTTCCATGCATGATTTTGTTCGACACGCTTTCTGCCAATGTCATTAAATTTTGTTTTTGAATCTCCTTCAATAATTAATGCATGCAATCCAACTAATGTTGCTAAATGAGAATACAACAATGAATACCCACTGCAAACTCCCTTATGCTTCCTAAAAACAGTATTAATTTCATCATTTTTAATTTCATGAAGTTTTAAATCTTTTTCCTGTTCATTATTAAAAGAAAAGGTTTTAGACGCCTTTGGATTTAAATAAGCATTCATATCATAAGAAATATTCAATGCCATCCATGTAAAAACTGCTCTAGCCTTATCACTTTCAGTTGTAAAATCTAATTTAATTTTATTTGCTAAATCCAAAGGAGCACGAAAGGATTCCGGATAACTCCGTACAATATCATCTACTCTTTGATAATTTTGGGAATAACTTGTACTAAAAAAAAGAAGGATAATTAACAGTTGAAATCTATTTTTCATTATTTAAAAATTCTTTATAATCTCTTTTAATTGATTGTCTAATTCGGAGTTTGAAATAACATTTCTTTCAGTATCAAAATTATCATTGAAACTTGGCAGTAAGAAAACTGCTTTTATATCGGCGTTGAAGCGTGGAAAGTTGTTTTTGGCAATTTCCAAAACGCTTGCCCCGCCTCTTGCTCCAGGCGAAGTAGCCATTAATAACATTGGTTTTTCCTGAAATATTTTTCCGTTTATCCTCGAACACCAATCGATTGTGTTTTTGAAAGCAGCACTATAATTACCATTATTTTCGGCAAGGGAAACTACCAAAAGATCAGCAGAGGCTATTTTTTCTAAAAACGCTTGCGCTAAAGAATGCTGTCCAATCACAGCTTCTTTATCTACACTGAATAATGGCATTTCATAATCGTTTAAATCCAAAACTTCTACTTGAGCATTTTCGAATAAACTGGATGCATAAGTAACTAATTTTTTATTGATTGATTTTTTGCTTGGGCTTCCGGCAAAGGCGATGATTTTCATAGCGTTATATTTTATATAAATTAATTATTTTTCACTTTTTTATATTCTCTGATTTTTCCAAAGTTTTTTAAATTTAAAATTCGCTTAAATTCGTTTCTTGAAGGCTTTAGAATAAATAAAGTAGAGTCAATCATAGTTGATTTTATTTTTGTTAGTGAATCCATTCTTTTAAAATCTTCTTCAGAATAAATGTATTTTATTTTAAGGATATTCTTTTCTACATTGATGGTTTTTATTTTCCAATAAATCGAATCTTTGTAATTAAGCACCAACTCTCCATCGATTCGTTTTGCTTTTTGAGTATCCGAAAAAATAAAAAATGTATCAATCTGTTTATTTGAAAACTCAATAGAATCACCAATATACCTGTAATCATAAACATCATTATTGAGTTTTGAAATATATTGATCACCTTTTAAATCAAAAAAAACTTTTATAGAATCTAATTCTTTTTTGTGAAATCGGGATTTGTTATAATACTCCTGAAAAATCATTTTGTCAGTAATATTAAAATAAACAGAATCCGAATCCATAAAAAGCCCTCTGAATTTATTTGGAATTTTAGACAATTCTGAATCATTTATAGGCTGCGGGTTTTCAAAACGCATAGCAAAACCTTCTTCAGCAGGAGCATCTGCTCTTTTACAAGCCACTAAAAACAGAAATCCCAGAAACAAAAAGCATACTTTCATTTTATAGGCAAATAATTCAAGGTGAAATGTACGTATAAAAATCATAAAATCAATTCAAATAATTTTAGATCACGACATTCGCATTTAAAAAAGATAAACACGGATTTCACCAATTAACACTAATTCTTATCAAAATTGAAATCAAATTTTACAGTTTCGAATATTTTGTGTAATTAAACAGCAATCTTAATTCGTGCAAATTAGTGTAATTCGTGTCAGAAACTTTTATAAGCGAATGCCGTGATTTTAGATCAAAAAGGAAATTAAGTCCATAAAAAAACCTACAGGTTTTACTCCTGCAGGTTCTCTATTCTCTATGTTCTATTCTCTAAAAAACTACACGTTAAATCTAAAGTGCATTACATCACCATCTTTCACAATATATTCTTTTCCTTCAACTTTGAATTTACCGGCTTCTTTAGCTTTAGCTTCAGAACCATATTGAACGTAATCATCGTATGAAATCACTTCGGCGCGGATAAATCCTTTTTCAAAATCAGTATGGATAACTCCAGCAGCCTGTGGTGCTGTAGCTCCAATATTAATAGTCCAGGCACGAACTTCTTTTACACCAGCAGTGAAATACGTCTGCTGTTTCAATAACTTGTATGCTGCACGGATTAAAACCGATGCACCTGGCTCAGTCAATCCCATATCTTCCAAGAAAACCTGACGCTCTTCATAGCTTTCCAATTCAGTAATATCAGCCTCTGCTCCTACTGAGAGGATAATTACTTCAGCTTCTTCATCTTTCACTAATTCGCGAACTTGATCTACATACTTGTTACCTGAAACTGCCGAATTTTCATCAACATTACAAACATACAATACGGGTTTTGCAGTAATCAGCTGAAAACTCTCCAGCAAAACCTCTTCCTCATTACTTTGAGGAGTAATAACCCTCGCTGATTTTGCCTGCAATAAAGCTTCTCTGATTCTATCCAAAAGCGCTTTTTCAGTCTGGGCTTCTTTGTTTCCGGTTTTAGCTGCGCGGTTTACTTTTTCTAAACGTTTTTCAACAGTTTCCAAGTCTTTCAGCTGTAATTCAATATCAATTGTTTCTTTGTCGCGGATAGGGTTTACATTTCCGTCAACGTGAACAATATTATCATTATCAAAACAGCGCAAAACGTGAATAATAGCGTTACATTCTCTAATGTTTCCAAGAAATTGATTTCCTAAACCTTCTCCCTTACTTGCTCCTTTTACTAAACCTGCAATATCTACGATATCTACAGTTGCCATCTGAACGCGTTCTGGTTTTACTAATTCTTCCAATTTATTAATTCTTGGATCTGGAACGTTTACAACTCCAATATTTGGTTCGATAGTACAAAACGGAAAGTTTGCACTCTGCGCTTTTGCATTGGATAAACAATTGAACAATGTTGATTTTCCAACATTTGGTAACCCTACAATTCCTGCTTTCATGGTATGTCTGTTTACAAATAACAGCGGACTGCTACTTATTTTTTTGAAATTCTTTTTTAAAGTGTGCAAATATAATATTTAAAAATGCTAGTAAAGCAATTTTTTGAAATTAAAAGCTGTCATGTATTTCTTAATATTATTTTTAACATTTTACAGTATTTATGTTAAAAATAACTATATTTATACCAATAAACAACCAATTACCAAACAATACAACCAATTATGAAAAAAATTATTCAATTATTCTTTTTGCTAAACATCACATTTATGTTTGCACAAAAGGAAGTATCAGGAGTCGTAAAAGACAAAACAGGCAATCCGCTTCCAGGAGTTAACGTTCTTGAAAAAGGAACTAAGAATGGTGTACCTACTGATGTCAATGGTACATATAAACTAAACGTTAGCGAAGGAGCAACTTTGGTATTTAGCTATATTGGCTACAAAACTATTACTAAACCGGTCACCGGGCCTATAATTGACGTAGATTTATCTGAAGAAAGAGAACAAGAGCTGAAAGAAGTACAGGTCGTGGGTTCCAGAAACAGTAAAAGAACCGTTGTAAATTCTGCTGTACCCATCGATGTTATAAGCATGAAAGAGATTACTACTCAAAGCGGAAAGATAGAAGTTAACCAGCTGCTTCAATACGTCGCACCTTCCTTTAACGCTAATAAACAATCTGGATCTGATGGAGCCGATCACGTGGATCCTGCATCTTTAAGAGGAATGGGGCCGGACCAGACCTTAGTTTTAATCAACGGAAAAAGAAGACATCAATCCTCGCTTGTTACTCTTTACGGTACTCGCGGCCGAGGAAATACAGGAACCGACCTGAATGCTATTCCAGCATCTGCTATCAAAAGAATTGAAATTTTAAGGGATGGCGCTGCAGCACAATATGGTTCGGATGCTATTGCCGGAGTAATCAATATTGTTTTAAATGATAATGTTGACCAACTGAATGGCTCTATTACTTATGGCGCATTTAATACCAATGCAAAAGGTGATTTTTTACCAGGAACTCCAAATACGAAAGATTTTAGATTAGATGAAAATGGAAATGGCAACACTTATGGCAAAAACAAAACCTTTGATGGCAATGCGGTAAAATTAGGTGCAAATTATGGTGTTGCTCTTGGCAAAAATGGTGGTTTTGCTAATTTTACCACAGAGTATTTCAGTAAAGACAAAGTATTACGTCCTGGGTATGATTTCCGAAAAGGTTTTGGCGAAGCATCAATGGACAGTTTCAACTTTAGCGGAAATTTATCTGTTCCCGTATCAGACAAAACCAGTGTTTATGCTTTTGCAGGAAGAAATTACAGAGATACTGATGCCTATGCTTTTACAAGAAACAGCGGTAATGCCAATGTGGTAGAATCTGTTTATCCTGGAGGATATACTCCCAGAATCACTTCTATAGTCTTAGACAATTCAATAACAACCGGGGTTAGAACAGAAACTGAAAGTGGCTGGAAAATTGATATCAGCAACACATACGGAATAAATAAATTCCATTATACAATTAAAGGAACAATGAATCCTTCTTTATTAGAAGCATCACCTTTAGAATTCGATGCAGGCGGACATAGTCTGGCTCAGAATACAACCAATTTTGACTTAACAAAAAATTACAGTAAAATTTTAAAGGGACTGAATTTAGCCTTTGGAGCCGAATACAGAACGGAAAATTTTATCATTTTTGCAGGTCAGGAAGCATCTTATTCAACTTACGACACCGATCGGCAGGTTATTACTAACCCAGCTACCCAATCTCCTCCTGTGGATCCTGTTTCCGGTGAGCCAAGACCAGGAAGTTCACAGGGTTTTCCTGGTTACAGCCCTTATAATGCAGTCGATAAAAACCGCAGCAATCTTTCATTATATGCTGATTCCGAATTAGATATTACAAACAGTTTCATGCTGAGCGGTGCCGTCCGCTATGAAAATTACAGTGATTTTGGCAGTACTATCAATGGAAAGTTAGCTTCGAGACTTAAAATCACGGATCAGATTAATTTAAGAGGATCCATCAGTACTGGTTTTCGAGCTCCTTCATTGGCTCAATCGTATTATGGTCTTCACTTTACTAACATAGATTCAAATGGAGCAACAGAGATATTGCTTTCACCAAACAACAGTCCTATAACAAAATCTTTTGGAATTCAAAAACTAAAAGAAGAAACTGCTTTAAATGGTTCATTGGGAGCAACAGGTTCCTTTGGAAATTTCACAGCTACAATAGACGGCTATTACATTAAGATAAAGGACCGAATTGTATTGACAAGTTATTTTGACGCATCGGGTTTAGGATTAGGAGTCGATCAGACACAATTTTTTGCAAATGCAGCTGATACAAAAACACTTGGGTTGGACGCTGTTCTTGCATGGAAAAAAAGATTTGGCGACACAAACCTTAGTGCTGCCCTTGTAGGCAATATTAATCATATGGAAATTACAAAAGTTAATAACGGGAATCTTGATGCCGAAACTTTTTTCGGCACACGTGAACAGCACTTTTTATTAGCTTCTGCTCCAAAAAGTAAATTTGGTTTAAATCTTAATTATTCTCGAAATAAATTCGATGCTGGATTAGCTTTTACCCATTTCAGCGAAGTTATTTTAATTGACTATTCAGGCGAGGAAGATGTGTACAGTCCTAAAACTATAACTGATTTAACAATTGGATACCAAATAACAAAAGAATTAAAACTGACAGTCGGCAGTAATAACCTCTTCAATGTTTATCCGGATAAACAGGATGAAACTGGTAACACCGAAGCTGGAGGATACTGGGATGCTGTACAAATGGGATTCAACGGAGCTTATTACTACACGAGGCTAGGTTTCACTTTCTAAGACAATAAAAAAATAAAGGGCTGTCGAAAAAACAGTCCTTTGTTTTCAAATTTTAAAATCCTAAAAGTAATTAACAGAAAAACTTATGCTTATGACACTTATGTGATTATGACTCAAAAAAAAGCAAACTTGATTTATTTACTGATTTTATTAATTATTTCTAATTCTTTAGCGGTAGGAGTCAAACCTGAGAAATTCCAATATTCTGTCAGAATAGAATTTTTTGCATTAAAGAGTGTTTTGTCTTTAAAAACCTGACTATCGTTATAAGTAAAATTCTGAATATTAAAATTAGTCGTAACTAAGTTATTCAATATCTCAATGTTTTTTATTTCATTCCCTGTGTTAACACTGTAATTAATCTCCTCATTGGAACTGACTAAATAATAGTTTTCAAAATCTGCTCTGTAATTTGTTTTAAACTTAGACCTGATTATATTTTTAACCCCTTTTGTGGTGTTTTCCTCAACTGCTGCCAAAGCTTCTGGTGATATAACCGCCGTCACTTCTATTATGAGTTTTCTTTTAACATCATAAACAATTTTAAAATCGTCTAACAGCTCTTTAGATTTTTCGTCAGGAATTGGAGTTGCTATTATATTGTTATAGTCTTGATTTAAAGTATTTACTTTTACTATAAAATTGTACTTTTTTCTTATTTTATCATCTAATAATGGTCTCAAAACAGAAAAAACATAATATTTTTCCATCATGGAATTTAAATTATATCCCAGCAGATCTGAAGAAATATCGTCACCTACCAAACCAAAAGACCTGTTTTGCTCTAATAATAAAACTGATTTTACCTTTTTTTGCTCTTTATATAATTGAAAATTAATGAGCCCGTCATTAAAATAAGCATAATCTCCATTTAATTTAAAAAACTCTCTGGAATACACTTTCAGTCTTGCAGGCACATTCAGTCTTTTAGTAGAATTATTAACTAAATCTTTAATGATTTCCTTAGGATCTTTATTAGTTATTACAATATCATCCAGTGTATTGAGTTTACTTTTAAGATAAAAAATATTCTCCGGCTGATTTAATGAAGCCCACTTTATTGTAATTGGCAGATAAGAGGAATGAGTAACTTTTAAATTTGAACCTCCCTTAATTTCAAACACCACAGTACCTTCAGCGTTAGTCATTAAAACCTGTTTTGTTTTTAAAACCAAAACAACAGCCTCATCAATTGGCTGATTGGTGTCCAAATCCAATAGTATTATTCTTTTTTCATTAATTTGTGAAAAAACAGTAAAACTTATTACAAACTGAAGCAAAACAAGTATTCTTCTCATATTTATTCAATATAAATAACTAATTGCTGAAAGATATTCTAAAAATATAAAAAATAAATCATAAGCTTAACATTTCCAGAAGAAAAGAAATCAAAAAGTAAGTTTTTTATCTAAAAAAAAATACCTGCGTAAAACACAGGTATATATTTTGTATAATCTGACTGCTGCTATTCGTTATGCAGAAAAGACTGTCTGTTTAACAAAGTCTCTTCAGATTCAACATGATTATCATCTGGAATACAGCAGTCAACAGGACAAACAGCAGCACATTGAGGTTCATCATGAAAACCTTTACATTCTGTACATTTTCCTGGAACAATGTAATAGATTTCATCAGATATCGGCGTTTGTGCCTCATCTGAATCCACTTCGGTACCATCTGGCAAAATTACTTTCCCTCTTAATTTTGTACCATCTTTATATCTCCAGTCATCAGCACCTTCATATATTGCTGTATTTGGGCACTCTGGTTCACAAGCCCCGCAATTGATGCATTCGTCAGTTATTATAATTGCCATCTTCTTTAGCTTTATGCTTTAAGCTTTATGCTTTAAGCTATTTTTTTAATATCTAATTTTTAATCTAAAGCTTATTGCATAAAGCCTAGTGCCTAATGCTAAAAAAACTTATTTTTGTGCAAAATTACAATCAAAACTTTTCATAAACAAACATTATGACATTAGATACAAAAAAAAGTACATTTGTTAAACTAGGAGAATTCTTAAGCCAATTTAAAGATAAAAACTGCAGCAAGAATGAAACTGTATTTGGCAATGATTTATTTTTTGAAAAATTTACCGATTTAATTCAGCTTTCTCAATCTCATAATGGCTGGTATACCCCAGAACAAGTTCATTTTGCAATTGCCTCTTGGGCAGAAGCATTAACGGAAGAAAATCTAACAAAATGGCTTTCTAAATATGATTTCAGCACTGTAAAAACTAAGAATGTAGCCTTGATATTAGCGGGAAATATTCCGCTGGTAGGATTTCATGATTTCTTGTGTGTTTTACTGTCTGGACATAATGTCTTGGTTAAAACATCATCAAACGATCAGCACTTATTGCCATTTTTGTCCAATTATTTAATCGCTGCTGAACCCGATTTTAAAAACAAAATCACATTTATTGAAGGAAAACTGGAAAATTTTGATGCCGTAATTGCAACCGGTAGCAATAACACTGCCCGTTATTTTGAATATTATTTCAAAGACAAACCTTCAATCATACGAAAAAACAGAAATTCTGCTGCAGTATTAAATGGGGAAGAAACCAAAGAACATCTAATAGCACTGGGAGAAGATATTTTTAGATATTTTGGATTAGGATGCCGAAATGTATCCAAATTATTTGTTCCAAAAGGCTATTCTTTCGAACCCTTTTTTGAAGCTGTTTTTGAATATCAGGATGTGATTCATTATGAAAAATACGCTAATAATTATGATTACAACAAAGCGGTTTTCCTAATGAGTAATTTCAAATTGCTCGACAATGGATTTTTGACCATCAAAGAAGATTCAAGTTACAGCTCCCCTATTTCGAGCGTATTTTATGAATATTATGAAAATCTGGAGGATTTACAAAAGCGTTTAGACGATGAAAACGAACAGATTCAATGCATTGTAAGCAACAATCTTGTAAAAAACAGCATCCAATTTGGAACTACACAAAAACCAAGTTTATGGGATTATGCAGATAACATTGACACCATTTCTTTCTTATTAACAATATAATTCAATCTTATTATATTATTACGAAAAATTTAATGGTTATTCGTCTCCTATTTCCGAAATTTGCAGTCTTAAAATTCACTTTAAACTATAGTAATTTGTCTTATTTTAATAATTAATTGAAATTTGACATATTTTCAATAGTTATCAATTGAAAACAACTAAAAAAAGTTACAACACCATGAAAAAACACAACTACAGCGCAGGACCTTGCATTTTACCACAAGAAGTTTTTGAAAAATCAGCTCAGGCTATCTTAAATTTTAATGATTCTGGTTTATCACTTTTAGAAATTTCGCACCGTAGTAAAGATTTTGTCGCCGTAATGGAAGAAGCGAGAGCTTTAGTTTTAGAACTTTTGGATTTAAAAGACAAAGGATATCAAGCCATTTTTCTTGGAGGAGGAGCGAGTTTAGAATTTCTGATGGTTCCTTACAACTTAATGAAAGAAAACGGTAAAGCAGCTTATTTGAATACTGGTACTTGGGCTTCTGGAGCAATAAAAGAAGCAAAATTTTTCGGTACAACTACTGTTGTTGCTTCATCAGAAGAAGAAAATTTCAATCATATTCCAAAAGGATATACAATACCTGCTGATGCAGATTATTTTCACTGTACAAGTAATAATACCATTTTCGGAACTCAAATGAAGGAATTTCCAGAAACAGATATTCCAGTTGTTTGTGATATGAGTTCTGATATTTTTTCCAGAAAAATTGATTTTTCAAAATTTGATATTATTTACGCAGGAGCACAAAAAAATATGGGACCTGCAGGAACTACTTTGGTTGTTATCAAAGAAGAAATTCTTGGTAAAACCGGCCGTACCATTCCAAGTATGTTGGATTATGCAAAACATATCAAAGCAGACAGCATGTACAATACACCTCCCGTTTTTCCTGTTTATGCGTCTTTACTAACTTTACAATGGTTAAAAAAAATAGGCGGCATTGAGGCTATCGAAAAAATAAACGATGCTAAAGCAGCTTTACTTTATAATGAAATTGATAGAAATCCATTATTTAGAGGAACTGCAGCTGTTGAAGACCGTTCTAATATGAATGCTACCTTTTTATTGAATGATGAATCCCATGCTGCTAAATTTGACGAAATGTGCAAAGCTGCTGGAATAAATGGATTGCCAGGACATCGTTCTGTTGGGGGCTATAGAGCTTCTATGTACAATGCGCTTCCCCTGGAAAGTGTACAGGTTCTTGTTGATGTAATGAAAGATTTGGAAAGTAAAGTTTAATCGGTTAATTGTTTAGTTGTTTAATCGAAATAATCAAACATTTTAATTCAATTCTCAAAATAATAATTTATGTTAACCATCATCTAAACGATTAAACGGTTGACCAAATAAACACTAAATGAAGATATTAGCAAACGACGGAATTTCTAAAAGTGGTATTAGTGCTTTAGAAACCGCTGGATTTGAAGTTATTACTACAAAAGTAGCACAAGAACAAGTTGCTAATTTTATAAACAAAAATGACATTGGAGTCTTATTAGTACGCAGTGCTACTAAGGTTCGGAAAGATATTATTGATGCCTGCCCAAGTTTGAAAATTATTGGACGAGGCGGTGTCGGAATGGACAATATTGATGTTGAATATGCCAAAAGCAAAGGAATTCATGTCATAAATACTCCGGCATCTTCGTCAGAATCTGTAGCTGAACTGGTTTTTGCACATTTATTTACAGGCGTACGATTCCTGCATGATTCGAACAGAAACATGCCTCTTGAAGGTGACACCCAATTTGAACAGCTGAAAAAAGCCTATGCCAATGGTATTGAACTTAGAGGTAAAACCCTTGGGATAATTGGCTTGGGACGTATTGGTAAAGCGGTTGCAAGAATGGCTGTAAGCTTTGGCATGAAAGTTATCTACAGCGATATGGATGTTCCTCATAAAGACTTAAAAATTCATTTTTTTGACGGACAGACCATCAGCATATCACTTACCTCCCAATCTCTTGAATCGTTATTTAAAGAGTCTGATTTTATCACTTTGCACGTTCCTGCTCAAGACGGGTATGTGATTGGTGAGAAAGATTTTAAATTGATGAAAGACGGCGTTGGAATTATTAACTGTGCCCGCGGCGGTGCTATCGACGAAGTTGCTTTGATAGAAGCTTTGGACAGCGATAAAGTATTGTTTGCAGGACTGGATGTTTATGAAAATGAACCTAATCCAGAAATTACAATTTTAATGAATCCAAAAATTTCATTGACGCCACATATTGGTGCTGCAACTGCAGAAGCTCAAGACAGAATAGGCATTGAGCTGGCACATCAGATTATTCATTTATTAAACTAAACATTTAATTTAAAACCACATAGCGGTAAATTATTAACTCTCAATTAATAATTTACCGCTCCTTTTTTGATTATATTTGATATGAATCTTTAATCAAAAAACGATGTTTGAACAATTAACGCAGTTAGTACAGCAGTTTGGCCAGGATGCAGTTGTTAAAAACAGTGCAGTTCCTAATGAACATAATGAAGCTGTAATGGAAGAAGCCGGAAATTCTATCTTTTCGAGTTTACAACAAATGGCTTCCGAAGGAGGTGCCGAGAAAATTGCCGGATTACTCCAAGGAAATAATGCACAGGACTCTTCGAATCCAGCAGTTCAGCAGATTACCCAGCAGCTTACAGGAAGCTTGGGAGAAAAATTTGGCTTAAGCAGCAGTGATGCGGCAGGGGTTGCCGGCAGTATGATTCCAAAAATACTTGGAGGACTGGTCGGTAAGGCCAATGATCCTAATGACAGTTTTCAGCTGACGGATTTAATCGGAGCTATTTCTGGAGGCGGTGCGCAAACCTCTGGAATAATGGATGCCATTTCAAAATACGGAACTCAATTTGGATTAGACCAAAATGCCGACGGAAAACTGGATTTAAATGATGCTGTTGCAGCAACACAAAGTAAAGGCGGTATTGGCGGACTTTTAGGAAAGTTATTTGGAAAATAAGGTTTATGTTATCCTAAGACTTATTATAAAAAACAGCGGTAAAACCTTAAACACATTTTTATAACACTTAAAAAATAGGTTATGAAAAATTCTATCTGCATATTACTTTTACTCAGTATAATAATTGCGTGCAGTACTTCCAAATCTAATGTTTCCACGGCAGAGAAACCAAAAGCCGCAAGCAGTAATGACACTATAAAAATAGTTAATGAAGAATTAGAATATGAAGTCATTATCATAGAACCTGGTTTTGATTTCTGGCTGCAGTCAACAGCATATCCCAGAGGTTATTATTCTCAAGGCTATATGGAAAACAAAAACAATTTTTATATTTTGGAATGGAACAGCCGCGTGCGCCAGCCGCAAATCTATCCGCCTAATTTATATGAAATGACCATTGATTATGATCCGACAATCAATTACGGATATGAAGTAAACTATCTTATTTACAATTATATGATTTATTTCCAAAACAAATACAACCAGAGACTTTATGGACGAGTTCCTCCCAGATAGAGTAAGAGGTTTTAAAATTATTATAAAAAAAACAGTTTTCTTTAAATTACCGAAGTTTTAAAATCACTTCAGCGATATTCCTATTTTAGCCACAAAAAATGATATTGTTTTTCGCGTGTAATACTGTTTTAAATACCAAAACCTGCTATATTTGTAAAAAGGAATTAAATTAATAATGAAAGGATTAAAACAGCGCTGGGGGCTCACATCCAATTGGCAATTGGCAATAATATTTGTGGTTTTTGCAATTACAGGATCAGCATCTGCGTGGCTTTCTAAACCTTTTTGTGTATGGCTGGGAATTGCCAAAGAAGATTTAGGCCATTGGTACACTCCTCTACGGCTATTACTGATTTTCCCTATTTATCAGGTTTTATTAGTTGCAATAGGTTTTGTTTTTGGACAATTTAAATTTTTTTGGGCTTTTGAAAAAAAAATGCTCAAAAGTATGGGGCTGGGATTTATTTTTAAGTAATAAAAAATCAGTCTTTAAGCTTTATCACCGCCACTTTTAATCCAATACACATATATCCAGGTTAATGTAAAGGATGGAATCACATCGGTAAACGGAATTATTTCTTCCAGAAAAGTCAAAACACCAGCCATCTTACCTACCCGGCCCTGATACATTCTTGTCATTAAAAAACCCGCCAATGGTGCCCAGACTATATCAATGTATTCAGCAAGCCCTGGAATTCCATATGAAACCATTCCGACAGCATCAAAAAGCAGTCCCAATAACAGTTTGTTTGTTTTCTGTTTTTCAAAAGCTGCTACTGTTTTTAAATTATTCATTTGCGTAAAATTGATTCAGATATAAAATTACAAAATCCAATTCGTATTACATAAACCTTGAAATTTGTATTTTTTAACTATTTCTGGATTAAATGCTTAATCAAGTACAAAGAAAAATATGTTAAAAACAGAAACATTATTGTCTCCTTCTGTCCATGCATGCAGAAAACAATATACGCTAATAAAATACATAATATTGAAAAACAGAATTATCATCAGCCCTTGTAAAAACTAATTGCTTGAAGAAAACCAAATGCAAAAACAGAGTTTACGGCTAACCACCAAACGAATTAAAGCATCTTTAGTGCATTAGCTCAGTTACATAAAACCTCGAAAGCATTTTGCTTTCGAGGTTTTTTATTCTTCAAATTACAGTATTTTTTATCAAACTTTTTGTTTTAACATTTTTAATCTATAATTGTAGCACAATATGAAGAAATCAATGTTTCTTTTTGCTCACTGTTTTTTGAAACATAAATACCAAGTACCTTATTCAAATAAACAGTATTGGCACTTGTTATTTTTACATTCTCTTCTGGATAAGCAATATCTTTCCATTCTGCAAAACCAAAAGAGCCATTTTTATTTCGCTTTACCGTAACAAATGAGGCTCCTTCTTGAGTGCCTTGCATCCAATCGCTAGGCATATTATAACCATCATTAGTTTTATTTAGAGTAATACCTTCAAAATGAACATTTACTGTAGGTGTACTTTCGTTGTGATAGCTGAAGAATTGTAAGTTACTGAATTTTCTTGTCAGGTAATCATAATCAACCAGAAAGGCTTGTGATACTGTATCTCCAATTTTACGGGCTGAATTACCTCCCGCCATAGTGTAACTATTACCTCCATTATGCCAAATGCCATACAATGTAGGAGCCTTTAAATCATCAACAATAAAGTCGATACATTCTTGTGTTTTGACATCATAAATAAAAGCATTAACATTAATTGTATTTTCATCTGCTGCATCAGATTGATAATTGCCAACAGCCAGCCTTCCCATAACACTGTGCATAAAAACATTTTTGTTATTCCCATTATTAGGTGTCACAGTTCTCCATGTACCGCTGCCATCTATCGGGCCATTATAATAAAAACCAAGATTATTTTTTGGGCTTGAACTTTTAATATAAGCCCCCACAATTTCTACAGTCCCATTTTCACCATTGTTGGGTCCATAACAGGAAGTATTAAAAACAATATCATCGTCATCATCTTCGAGTTTGTATTGCAGCAGATGCCAGTTTTCAAGCTTGTCTGCATCTTCCAGTCTGCCTTTATAAATAAATCCCTGCCAGATGTTTTTAACTTCTGTCTGAACTTCCTGAGGCAAATCAATACCAACCAGTCCACCAGAAATATAGACTTCATGCTGTGATCCGGATACGGCTCTGATGCCTTCAATTATAGTGCGTCTTGATGTTATACCTAATGAGGGATAGTTAAAAGGGATATAATCAACCTCTTGTACTGTTATATTACTTTTTGTATGTGACATAATGTTTGTGTTTTAGAAAAGAATATTTATTCTGCTATACTATTTATTTGTTATTCAGTGTTTAGGATGAAGGAGTGTTTACTCTTAATTTTTCAATTTCGAGATCATGTAATTGTTTCGCTAATTCCTTTTTAACTTCATCGTAGTCAGGATCATAAGCAAGATTCGTATACTCTGAAGGATCATGTACCAAATCATATAGCTCATATTGCTGAAAATAAGCATTAAAGGCATCAAAATAATAGGCATATTTCCAGTTTTCTGTTCTGATACAGCGAATACGATTGGCCGCTTTTACGATGTTCCAATTACTATTTGATCCTGCCTTTATATCATCATAAGTAAACAGTATACTGTCTTGTATTGGCTTTCCGTCTTCAATAATCGGAAGCAAACTGGTTCCTGCAAGTCCATCAGGCGGATTTGAAACATTGGCCAACTCTAAGAAAGTGGGCATGATATCTGCAAGTGTGGCTAAGTTCATCGAATTTTGTTCTTCTGGCTTATCAAACAAAATTGGATTTGAAATTACTAAAGGTACACGCAGGGCTTCTTCATAAGCTACAAAAGTTTTTTGACGCAATCCACCATGTGCTAATCCCATTTCGCCATGATCTGATGTAAAGGTTACAATAGCAGTATCTGCCAACCTTTGCCCATTTGAATCTTCTTTGTATAATTCATCAATAAAAAGACCGATCTCTTTATCTACTTTGGTCAAAAGGGATGCATAAAAATTGATGTAATTTAGTTTGTCTTCTGTAGAATTAATTTCGCCTAAACTAACTGCCATATTTAATAAAATCTGTTCTTGTACCATTGGCTTTTTATTAAGAAGCAAATGTTCATCAACAGTATCCGGTAGTCCAACCTCTCTTTTTAACCAGCTTTCGGAATAGTATCCAGAGGTTCCGGCTGTTTTGGGATACGCAAGAACATCATGCGGATTTACAAGAGACAATACCAAGAGATAAGGCTGATGATGACCATTTTTGCGTTTCTCTTTTACTTGCTTTAAATAGGCAATAGCTTCTGCAGTATATTTAGCATCATGATTAGCAAATCCACCGCCAAAATTAAGTGGGTTAACGTCTTCTCCCGCATCAGGAGCTACCCAGCCCATAGCACCATACAATGAAATATCGGCTGCGGTAAGGTCTTCATAATTTGTTTTGGTCCCGTTTGGAGCCACTCCTTTACTCATGTGCCATTTACCACGGTACTGCACATCATAGCCGTCTGCCCAAAGCGTATTCATTATATTAGGCAAAGAAGTACTAAGTGTGGGCTCCTGAGGAGATAATAAACCACCTTCTGTAAGTGTCTGGCTTACACCATGTTTTGCAGGATAAATCCCTGTAAACAAAGTTGTACGACTGGGAGAACACATACAAGTGTTGCAAAAAGCCCTGTCAAAACTAAAGCCATTTTTCTTAAGAAATGTAAGCGTCTGGAGGTTTTGCTCTTCCCATCCTGGTGGAAAATGCTGGGTTGCACGTTGCTCATCGGTTATGATGAGAATCAGGTCAGGTTTTGGACCTATTTTTTCTAGTTTTTGTTTAAAATCCATCCTATTTATTTATTGATTAGTTTCTAAAAGCAAATTTTTTTTTTGACCTTATGCTGTCTTACAACATTTTGAAATATTTTTCAATTTAGGAAATTTCTGAAAAAAAATAATATCAACAAAGCGTATAAATACCTGAATTTAAAACAGATAAATATTTACTAAAAAACACTAACACTTATACAAGTTGACTAAAATTCTATTATCGGGAGTATTCACCAGAAAAATATTTTGTCTGCAGAAATATTCTAATCATACTAAAATCGTGGCCGAAGTCATAAGTTAAAAATTGCCAAAGCCACTATAATATCGACAGAAACTTTTGTTTCTTTGCGGAAACAGTTTCAAACAATGATACACGCAAAAAATATACATAAGTTTTACGATCAGCTTGAAGTATTAAAAGGAGTAGATTTACATATTAAAAAAGGCGAAATTGTTTCTATTGTTGGAGCTTCAGGTGCAGGAAAGACGACACTATTGCAAATATTGGGAACACTTGACAAACCAAGTATTCCATTAACTCCAAAAGAAGGAACTGAAATCGATAAAAACGCCATTTCATTAAGTATAAATGGTGAAGACATCCTAAAAATGAACGACAAATCATTGTCCAGGTTTAGAAATTTGAATTTGGGGTTTATTTTTCAGTTTCACCAGTTACTGCCTGAATTTACTGCATTAGAAAATGTGTGCATCCCTGCTTTTATTGCCAATAAATCCAAAACCGAAACCGAGAAAGAAGCCATAAAACTTCTAGAATATTTAGGTTTGGCTCACAGAATAAACCACAAACCAAACGAACTTTCGGGAGGAGAACAGCAGCGCGTAGCTGTGGCAAGAGCATTAATCAATAAACCCGATGTTATCTTTGCCGATGAGCCTTCTGGAAATTTAGACACCCATTCTGCCGAAAATCTGCATCAATTATTTTTTCAGCTTCGGGATGAATTCGGACAGACATTTGTCATAGTAACTCACAATGAAGAATTGGCCAATATGGCTGATAGAAAATTAGTTATGGTTGATGGTCAAATCAGCAATCCATAGCTAAAATGACTAAAACCGAACTCAAATCCTTCCTTGAAGAAAAAGTCATTCAATACAATACGCTTGATTTTATTGATAGCGACCCTGTCCAGATTCCGCATTTGTTTTCTCTAAAAGAAGATATCGAAATTGCTGGTTTTTTGAGTGCAACTATTGCTTGGGGCAACCGCAAAATGATTATAAAAAACTCCCATAGAATGATGGAACTGATGGGGAATTCTCCTTATGATTTTGTGATGTCACATACCGAAAATGATCTGGAACAGCTGGAATCATTTGTACACAGAACCTTCAACGGGCAGGATTTTGTTAGTTTTATAAAAGGATTACAGCACATTTATAAAAACCATGACGGTTTAGAATCCGTTTTCGAAAAATACAGGGAAACCGATTCTATGCAAAAAAGCATTTCTGAATTCAAGAAAATATTCTTCGAAATCCAGCATCAAAACCGAGCCCAAAAACACATCTCAGACCCAATGAACGGTTCTGCGGCTAAGAGGATTAACATGTACCTTCGGTGGATGTGCCGTCAGGACAATAAAGGTGTAGATTTAGGAATCTGGAAAAACATTTCGCCCTCACTCCTGTCATGTCCTCTCGACGTGCATTCCGGAAATGTTGCTAGAAAACTAGGCTTATTAACCCGAAAACAAAACGATGGAAAAGCATTATCCGAATTGGATGTAAAATTACGGGAACTAGATCCAAATGATCCAGTTAAATATGACTTTGCTTTATTTGGATTGGGCGTGTTTGAGGGATTTTAATTTTTTTTCTTCAAACTAAATCTATGGACTAAAAATACATAGATTTGGCTATCGGACTTAAAGCCTGCATCCTGCTAGTCTTCAATTATGAAGTTATCATTCTCATTCGGTTTTCTGTGATGTTCCAAATATTGATTCACCATTTCATCTGTGATATTACCAGTACTCCAACATATTCTATAAGACATTAATTCAGACCACCGATTTAATTATTTTTTCAATATATGACTATCCGTGACTCATACCAAAAGTCTAACATATTGAAAATATGCTTTGCGTCCCTACTCCTTTGCGTGAAATTTGGCAAAGACGCAGGGACGCAAAGAATAGAGAGAATAAAATACGCTGCAACTAATTTATTCTGAGAAATAGTACTAGTCACGGATAGTCACATTCAAATAAAGATGTATTTGTGAAAATTAAACTATAATTTATTAAAAAAACTCCCTTCCTTTAACCTTCAAGAAATACTTGTCGTTCTTTCCAATATTAGGAATTGTGCTACTCACAGGAATCCGAACATACATCCTCTAACAAAGTGTTTTTATATTATTTTATTAAAAAACATCTGGAATAATCATTATCTTTATGTAGATTTTTTTTTATTAAATACCAAAAACCAGTAATGTCTTAGTTTTTGTATCTTACCAAAACACAAACTCATTTAATGGATGTATTAATATATTATTTTGTCCTAATCGTTTTATCCGTATTGATATGTGGATTTATTCTATTAATATCTGTATTAATCATCAATAGGTTTCGATACGATTTATTCAAACCAAAATTTGATGCCGTCAAAAGCGACATAGGCAGTTTTCTAACCAAAATGATTTTTTCTCCTTTTGACGAAGCACAGTTTAAAGCCGAAATTGAACAGTTCAAAAAAACAATTCCTTTTGAAAAAAAATGGTGCAGAAAATTAATCCTTAATGAAATTATTTTTTTGAAACTGAATTTAAAAGGTGAAGTAACCAACACTTTCCATTTTTTATATGAACAGTTTGATTTATTTGAATATACCAAAAGACTCTTGAACAGCCATTGGTTTTATTTAAAATGTTCTGGAATGTACCAGCTGGAATCTTTGGAATACAAAAAAGGAATTTCATACGTCACACCTTTTCTAAACCATAAAAACAGAGATGTAAAATCAAGTGCTTTTCTATCGCTAATATCATTGGAACCGGATAAACTGGAAACTCTAATCAATTTTTCGCATCAGATCACGATTGCCGAAGAGATAAACATAATGGATATTTTACATCAGAAAAAAACAAAAATGCCAGCCAATTTGGATCAATGGATTATTTCGGATAATGACACCATCATAAAATTAGGACTTAAACTAATGATGTTTTACAATTACACGAATAAGAATAAAACCATAATTCAATTATTAAAGCATCCAAATAAATCGGTGCGTTTTGAAGCTATTGCTGCTGTTAACTTTTTATACATTTATGAAGCTGAAAACGTTTTGATTGAACGGTTTCAAAGCGAAGATACCCAAAACAAATTAGAAATTTTCAATGCTCTTTCCATTATTGGAGCCGCCGATTCTGAGAATTTCATTTCACAGTTATTAAAAAATAAAACAGACGAAAATATCAAACTGGAAGCGGTATATTGTCTCAATAAAATAAACAGTAATTATTTTGAAAATCACTTTTTGGATAACGAAGATGTACTGCAAATGGTAAAACACGTAAAAACCCCTTATTTATAATGCGGAATGATATCCTGAACATATACATTTATTTCATAGGCGCTTTTTCGTTTACCTGTGTCATCTGCATTGCAAAATTACAAGTCAAAATTCACTCTTTTTAAACAGACATTATGATGAAAACACTATTAGATATGTATGAAATATTTGTTGGATTTTTTTCCATCACATATATTTTGTGCTATATAGTATTTGCTTTTTTATCCTATTATGCCATAAAAACATACCTCAACACCCAGCATTTCATTCCGTCCAACGTATTGATAAAATCGAATCACATACCTGGAGTGTCAGTAATTGCGCCTGCATTCAACGAGGGAGCAACGGTGGTTTATAATGTAAAATCACTGCTCTCACTTACTTATCCAAAATATGAAGTGGTCTTGATTAATGATGGAAGTTCCGATGATACACTAGAAAAACTGATACGCGAATTTGAGTTAGTCAAAGTCGATTTCTACTATGAAGCCAAAATCCCAACCGGGCCAGTTCGAGGGCATTACAAATCGACCAATCCACTGTATTCAAAACTTTTGGTGGTTGATAAAGAAAATAGAAAAAGCAAAGCCGATGCCTCAAATACAGGAATAAATTCAACCAAATACCCGCTGATATTATGCACCGATGTAGACTGCATCTTAAAAAATGATGCCGTAATAAAACTAGCAAAACCTTTTATTGAAAGCGAAAAAAGGGTAATTGCAACCGGAGCCGGCATCCGAAGTTCCAATTCTTGTGAAGTAAAGGATGGTTTTTTGGTAAAAGTTCATTTCCCAAAAGGCTGGTATCCGCGTTTTCAGGAACTGGAATATGTAAGAGCATTCCTGTTTGGGCGTATGGCTTTGAGCCAAATCAACAGTTTACTATTGGTTTCGGGAGGTTTAGGAATGTTTGACAAAGAAATTGTAATCAAGGCTGGCGGTTATTGGCACAAATCATTGGGTGAAGATATGGAACTCGTGATCCGAATGCGGAAATATATGTACGATAACAAACTTCCGTTTTTAATAAAATACATCCCAGAATCACTCTGCTGGACCGAAGTTCCTTCGACCAAAACCATCTTAATCCGTCAGCGGATGCGCTGGGCCAGAGGATTGATTCAAACTTTATACCTGCATCGAAATTTGGTTTTTAACCCAAAATATAAAAAAATGGCTTTCTTCATAATGCCTTATTTTATTATTTTTGAGTTTATGATTCCAATTATGGAAGTTGTTGGAATCCTTGCTACCATTCTCTTTTTCATATTTTTTGAGGTCAACTTTTTGTTCTTTTTTTATATTACATCTCTGGTTTTCATATTCTATCTGATACTCACGATTGTTTCGATTTTTCTGGATGACGTCATTTATAAAAACTACGCCAATACTAAAGAAATAATCGTTTTAATTTTAATGTCCATTATCGAACCCTTGTTTTATCATCCCGTAAACACCTATGCTTCCCTGAAAGGTTATTACCATTTTATAAAACAAAAAGAACAAAACTGGGGAAATATGCAGCGACAGGGCTTTAGTAAAAAACCTGAAAAACAATTTAATATAGAAAAGAAGAACCCAGTCTCAATAACTAAAATCAAAATGAAATCTCACTACTTAAAATACTTATATCTTACTACTTCGCTAATAGCTGCCTTTTGGCTGTCGAGTTTGTTTGAAATATATTCAAAAGTATCAAATGGGATTGAAATTCCTAATATTGGTACGGATATCTGCTGCAAACTAATTAATGATTTTTGGTCTGTCATAATTATAAGTGTAATTCTTTTGCCATTATTTCTGCTAATTGGATATATACGAAAAACATTTTCCATACCATTTATGAAGGTGTTTTTTACTCTAATTGTACTCATTCAATTTGCATTGATAAAATACAGTTCTACTACGCTTGTCAACTTGGGTGCCGATTTATTAGGCTATTCATTTTCGGACATGTATCTCACGGTAACAGCATCAGAATCATTCTCTTTTATATTCTTTTTGCCATTTATTATCATTCCGCTGTTATATTTAGGAATCAATTTTGCTTTTACAAAATTAGACAGCAAACGTCCGGTTTTAATTATTATGCTGACATTGCTTCTTATTGCAGGCAGTTTAAAATTATTTCTTCCTGATTTATCCGATAGCAGATATGAAAATAAATTAGCGTTTCTAACAAAGGATATTATTCGGCTTGAAAAAGATAAAAACTTAGCCGGCAATGGACAGAACATCAAATTCAAATCGGAATATCCAATGCTGAAACCTTTCAAATCGACACCAGATGTTTTGGCTCCTTATTTTAACATTACCGATGAAAAACCAAACATTGTTTTTATTATCGTTGAAGGTTTAGGAGATGAATTTATTGGTAAAAATGAATACGCAGGATTTACCCCTTATTTGGATTCAATGACTTCAAAATCATTATATTGGGAAAATTTTTTAAGCAACGGAGGAAGGACTTACGCTGTCCTTTCATCATTATTGGGTTCACTAACCTATGGCGAAAAAGGATTTTTGGAACTAAATCCGCTGCCTTCACATTTGTCTGTAATAAATATACTGAAAGCTAATAAATACACTACCTCTTTCTATTCTGGCGATGATTCCAGTTTTGATAGAAAAATTCTTTTTTTAGAGAAAAACGGTATTGATAATATAACCGATAAAAATAAGTATGGTTCTGGATATACTCAAACCAAAGCAAATTCTGAAGGTTTCTCCTGGGGATATCCTGATGCCGAAATTTTCAAGAAAGCATTGATCGAAACTGATAAAATAAAATCACCCCGACTGGATATTATACAGACACTTACCAATCACGAACCTTTTGATTTCCCGACAAAAAATGAATATTTGAAAAAAATTGACGGCATAATTGCTGCGCATCCAAATCTCAGCTCTCAAAAAGAAAATATCAATTCTTATAAAGACATTTTTGCCTGTTTGAATTATACCGATAATTCAATCAAAGAATATATGGGAGCCTATGCCAAAAGACCCGATTATAAAAATACGATCTTTATAATTACCGGCGACCACCGTTTGATACCGATTGAACAAAAAGATAAATTATGCCGTTTTCACGTGCCTTTATATATTTTCAGCCCAATGCTCAAGAAGGCTGAATCTTTTAAATCGGTTTCTTCACACTGGGACGTTACGCCAAGTTTGATCTCTTTTTTATTTAATAATTACAAATTCAACAAACTGGATCAAACTGCCTGGATGGGTAAAGGACTTGACACTGCAAAAGAATTTAGAAATTCCCAAGACATTCCTTTGACTCGAAACAAAGGAACTATTGATGATTTCATTTACAAAGATTACATGTATTCAGGAGGCGGACTGTACAAAATAAAAGAGAACTTTGATACCGAAAAAATCAGTGATGATGCTGTTTTAAACACAATATCTGAAAAATTTAATGCTTTCAAACAACTGAATGCCTACTTAACAAAGAAAAATAAAATCATTCCAAAATCATTGGATTTAAACAAGCAGCAAGATTATCAGTTTTCAAAAGAAGAGCAGATCACTATTAATAAATTGACAAAAGGGCTGAATAGTGACCAAATTTTCATAACCGCCAGAGATTTGGCTGGCAAAAAAGACTACAAAACAGCTCGGTTACTTTGCGATTTTATACTCAATGAACTGCCTAATTATACTGATGCACAAATATTAAAAGCCAAAACATTGGGCTGGGAAGGAAACTTTAAAAAAGCAGAAGAACAATTGCTTATTGTAATCAAAAATGCGCCATTTTATGACGAGGGTTATTTAACTTTGATGGATGTCTATTGGTGGGACAATCAAAACCAAAAAACCATAGAAATAGGTAAACTTGCATTATCAAAAGGCATAAAAGACCCTAATATCAAGAAAAAAATGGCAAGGTCTCAAGAAATAATAAACAAATCAAAAAAACAAAAGTAGATGAGTAATCATATAAAAAGCGAATATAAAAATTTTCGGAAAATTTATATTTTTCTTATTGTAACGTTATTTTCAGGCACGTTTTTAATGATTGGACAAGAAAAAGCATTCAAAGGCGACCCCGATGTGTCGTTTAAAACGGCTCGTGATCTGGCTTTCAGTAAAAATCGAAAGCAGGCACAAGACACACTGCTCCATATCCTGACAAAATATCCCGATTATCATGATGTACGTGAATTTTTAGCCTCTACTTATGCTTGGGATGGAAATTATGAAAAAGCAAGGGCCGAATTTCAAAAAATTTTAGGAAAAGATTCAAAAAGAAAAACCACATGGGCAGCAGCCATTAAAAATGAAATGTGGGCAGACAATCCTTTTCTTGCTTTAAAGTTATCCCAAAAAGCATTGAAACATTTCCCAAAAGATACAGAAATACTGAACCTTCAAAAAAGTGCCCAAGAAAGCACCATGCTTCCTACTGCTGGCGCTGGCGCAGTACAAACGATATCAAGTAAGATTCCAAACGATTCTATACCCAAGGAAACTGAATCGAATTTAGAAAAGACAGTTCGAAATAATACAATCGGTGTTTCTTCTGAAATCGATATTTACTCGGAAGTGTATGATCCTATGATTTACAATGCTATAAAATATGGACGGCAAACCAAGTACGGAAGTATCATTGCCAGAGCAAATATCGACAGAAGACTTGGTGAATACGGGACTCAGTTCGAGGTAGATTTATATCCAAAAATTGCAAAAGGAATGTACGCCTATTTAAACTTTGGTGTATCAGGTTCGGATTTATTTCCTGATTATAGATATGGCGCCGAAATTTTTAAATCGCTTCCCAAAAGTTTTGAAGCTTCTATAGGACTTAGAGCATTACAATACGACACGACCACTATGATTTATACAGGTTCTGTAACTTGGTACAACGGAAATAACTATTGGTCCTTTCGTCCTTATTTTACTCCGGGGGACAACGGTTTAAGCACTTCAGGAACACTTTCGTTCAGAAAATACAGAAGTGATGCTGATAATTATTTCGGAATCAATGCCGGAATTGGAATTTCACCAGAACTTAATCAGAATTATTTCTATGCAAATGATAAACGAATTGTGAATCTTAAATCCCAAAAACTGAATGTTGGATATTACTTTTCTACCAGCAATAAACAAAATGCATGGGGAGCACAGCTTGGAATTATTCATCAGGAAATTCCATTCGACCAAGGCAATTTTTTCTGGATTTCGACGCTTTCATTGTCATGGGAAATCCGATTTAGGTAATAACATTGGTACATTTTTACAAAACATTTTGCGGTTTAGTCAGGTAATCAAATAAAATTAATTTGGGCTTGCCCCCACAGGCCAGCTTTCTTTTCCCGATTTTTTATCCAAAAAAACGATTATAGAGGTTTATTCGTTTTATGTGATTTAGGATTTTTCCAAATATTTATAAATAATTACCCTTTTGTCCCAATAAAAAGAAAATATAGCGGGTTTTGTCTCGTTCAAAAAAGACAACATAAGACTCGTACGTTTTATATAGAAAGCTGTAATCGTAAATTGCTAAAATCTGCCAGCCATCTTTCAAAAACATATTATATCTCATTCCTAATCAATAAGAGTTTTGCCTCCTTAGTTTCAAAAAACCTATCTTTGCACAAAATTTAAATACAAATGAGTACTTTCGAACAATTCAATCTCCCTAAATCTGTACAAAAAGCAATAGACGATTTAGGTTTTACATCGCCAACTCCTATTCAGGAAAAAACTTTTTCTGTAATAATGTCAGGCCGTGATATGATGGGAATTGCCCAAACAGGTACTGGTAAAACATTTGCCTATTTATTGCCTCTTTTAAAATTATACAAATTTACTCCGGGACATACTCCAAAAATTGTAATTTTGGTTCCAACCCGCGAACTTGTTGTTCAGGTTGTGGAAGAAGTCGAAAAACTGACTAAATATATGTCGGTTCGTACTATTGGTATTTTTGGCGGAGTTAATATTAACACCCAAAAAACTACAGTTTATCAAGGATGTGATATTTTGGTTGGAACGCCTGGACGGGTTATGGATTTGACATTAGACAATGTGATTCGTTTTGAAGAAATGCAAAAACTGGTAATCGATGAGTTTGACGAAATGCTGAATTTAGGTTTCCGTACACAGCTGACAGCGATCTTGGCTATGATGCCAAAAAAACGCCAAAATATTCTCTTCTCGGCTACCATGACTGATGAAGTAGATACTGTTTTGAATGACTATTTTGATTATCCGGAAGAAGTGACTCTTTCACCATCAGGAACACCTTTAGAAAATATTACACAAATTACTTATCAGGTTCCTAATTTCAATACCAAAATAAATCTTTTAAAACACTTATTACAAAACAATGAAGACATGAGCCGTGTTTTGGTTTTTGTGAATAACAAAAAGATTTCGGATATGGTTTTTGACCAAATTGAGGAAGATTTTCCAAATCAGTTTGGAGTAATTCACTCTAATAAATCGCAGAATTACCGTTTGAGTACGATGGCTGAATTTCAGAAAGGAAATCTTCGCGGATTAATCACCACTGATATTATGGCAAGAGGTTTGGATATTTCAAACATCACGCACGTCATCAACTTTGAAATGCCGGAATTACCAGAATTGTACATGCACCGTATTGGTAGAACTGGTCGTGCCGATGCAACAGGAACTGCCATCAGTTTCATCGCTCCCCGCGAGGAAGAATCAAAAATCGCGATCGAAATTTTAATGGATATGGAAGTGGTTTATGAAACTTTCCCTGAAGAAGTCGAAGTTTCGGATAAACTAATTGGCCCTGAAAAAGACAGACAGCCGATTAAACTCCTATTCAAAAAACAAAAACAGGAAGGAGACGGCGCTTTTCATGAAAAAAGCAAGAAGAACCAAAAAGTCAATTTAGGTGGCCCTGGCGTTACCAAGAAAAAAACACACGGTTCTGTCAATAGAAATATGCTGAAAAACCAAGCTAAGAAGCGTAAGAATAAAAAGTAAATTCCAAAGCCTAAAAATGAGTTACATTTTTAGGCTTTTCTTTTAGATATTTAAAAGTAACTCCTCTAGCGGAAAATGGTCAATTACACTATTTCCATAATGTGCTATTTGAATCTCTTTGTCTTTACCAATTAAAAAATCAGCTGGAATTTGATGAAACGTTCCTTCCACTTTTCCTCCTGCCTTAAAACCTAATTGAATTGCTTCTGACAAATGCTGAAATCCCTTAACAGACATTGTTTGCATTGTTTTTAACCAAGATGGACGTACTTTATAAAGATTGTACAAATCCCTATTAGTATCAGCAATGATTGTGAAGTCAAAATTGTGCCGATCTGCAATACTTACTTTTAGACTTTCTGCAGGCGATTCGAAAACGGTTATCAATTTTATTCCCTTTTTATCAATTGCCTCCTTATGTTTCATAATTTTAGAAATTTGAAGATTGCACATTGCACATTCAGCGTAACGAAAAAAACTCAACAGAATTTTTTGGTTTTGAATCTGATCCAAATCTATAGTATTTCCAAAAATATCTTTGGCAACAAACAAAGGTGCTTTTTGTCCTGAAACTAATTTCATAATCAATGATTTTTAAATTTTACAATGACAAATTTGAAATTTTAAAAATCCATTCTTCTTGATTAAAATCAAGAAATCTTGGCTCGGATCCTACTCAAGGTTTCAGGTTTCATCATAAGGTAAGAAGCAATATATTTCAAAGGTATTCTATTAATAAGATGTCCGCTTCTTTTAATAAATACCGAATATCGCTCGTAGGGTTTTAATGTAAGTAACTCCACTTGTCTCTGAATATGTCCTGTCAAAGTATATTCTAACATTGACTGATACCATAATGCAATTTCAGAATTCGTATGAATTAACCGCATTAAATCAGCTTTGGCAATGGCAATCAATTCAGTATCCAAAATGGCTTCAATACTCATCAACGAAGGTTTCCCTTCTATAAAAGTCTGAAAACAGGTAATCAATGAATTTTCATAACCAAAACCCAAATTAATTTGTTCTCCATTCTTATCAATCACAAACAAGCGCACACAGCCTTCCTTCACAAAATACAAATTAGAATCCTGTTGATTGAAATTCAATAATATTTCTTTGGATTTAAGTCTTTTATCCTTATTCCAAAACTTTAATAAAATCTCAACTGAATCAGCTCCTAAAACTGATTTTTGGGATAAGAACTGTGATAATTCAGTCTCCATAATTATACACTTATTTAGCAAACACCAAACAGACGGGTGAACACAAATCAAATCTTTTCTTGGTATCAGTAAGCGTTCCTTTACTTTTGTTAATCTTAAAAATAATAATGTCATTGGTGTATTGATGTGCAACCAAAAGAAATTTGCCCGTTGGGTCAATCGTAAAATTTCTTGGGCCTTTACCTAAAGTGCTTATCTGCCCTTTCAGTGTTAACTTCTTTCCCTTTCCTGAAATTTTAAATATAGAAATATTATTGGCATCACCTCTGTTTGAAGCGTATAAAAATCTTCCGCTTGGCGAAACGTGAATATCTGCTGAGCTGAAAGTGCCGGTGTAATCCTTTGCTAAAATGGTGGTTTCGCCTATTTGAGTCAGCTTTCCTTCTTTATAACTAAAAGTAGTCAGCGATCCGTCCAATTCCTGTAACAGATAAACATATTTCCCTTTTTTGCTAAATGTTAAATGTCTTGGCCCGCTTCCTGCTTTTACCGAAACACTGTCTTTTAAAACTAAAACATCATTCGTAGCAGTTGGGTTATAACTATAAACATATACCTTGTCGTTTCCTAAATCATTGCTCAAAACGTATTTTTTATCCGGCGAAAAATAAACCATATGCACGTGTGGTTTTTCCTGTCTAACAGTATTCGGCCCTTTACCATAATGCTGAACAACCTGCTTGGCTTCTGTCAGACTGCCGTCAGCATTTTTTCCAAAAACCGATATATTTCCACCCGAATAATTAGCCGTAATAACATTTTTATCATCATTGATAAGATAGCACGGATCGGCTCCTTTGGAACTTACACTATTGATAAGAAGTGGTTTTCCGCTTACCGGATCAAACGAAAAAGAACTCACAGTACTTTCTCCGCCGTTTTCATTTACTGCATACACGAATTTTTCGTCTTTGGATAGCGACAGATAACTTGGATTAACAATACTGTCTGATGATTTTTTTAATCGTATCTGGGCATTATTGGTGTCAAATTCATATACGTAAATCCCTCTGCTCGAACACGAATTGGTGTAAGTCCCAACAAGAAGATTGACTTTGTTTTTTTGCGCTTTTATTGAAAAAAAAGAAAAAACAAGAAGAAAAAAAAGAAAAGCTTGTTTCATTTATTTATGATATTGATTTAAATTTATTATTGTATTTGTTATTGACATTATTATTTGTCGTTATTATTTATTGGCTAAAAGTTTTTTGGCTAGCAACATTACCTCCTGCTGTGCCACTTTCAAAATACAATGCTGTTTCTTTTGTCATTTTTCTAAATTGAATATAAAAGAGGAAATTCCACATTTAACACATTAAAAAACAATAATTTATTTGGCTTATATTTTTGTAAAAAGCTAAAATACTTATTTTCTTTCAGAATTGCCCTATTTACAGGCTATTTTGAAAAATAATAACAACTGCATAAGAAACTGTCAACAAATTTGTATTTTTGACTCACAAAATTCGGCGAAGCCCATTTTCATTAACTCCGTGAAGCAAACAAAATCTCAGAATGCATTTTAAACACCCCGAAATTCTATATTTTTTGTTCTTATTGATTGTTCCAGTTTTGGTGCATTTATTTCAATTAAGGCGTTTTAAAAAAGAATATTTCACCAATGTCCGTTTTCTGAAAGCTCTTTCGATTCAGACCCGAAAAAGCTCCAAAATTAAAAAATGGCTGCTTTTGGCGTGCCGGCTGCTTTTAATTGCGTTTATTATTCTTGCGTTTGCACAGCCTTTTTTTGAATCCAAAGACAGTAAAAATGCCAGCAACGAAATGTACATTATACTCGATAATTCGTTTAGTATGCAGGCCAAAGGAAAAAAAGGCGAACTGCTAAAACGTGCCGTTCAGGAACTGCTGGAAGAAACACCTGAAAGTGCCAATTTTTCTTTGCTTACCAATAATGAAAACTATTGGAACACCGATATAAAAACGATTCGAAGCGAACTGCAAAATCTAAAATACAGCGCAGTTCCTTTTCAATTGGACAATATTCTCGCAAAGGTAAAAGCGCATAAATCAGCTTTCAAAAAAGACATCGTTATCATTACCGATGCGGTTGGCTTGACGGCAAACCAGTTAAAAAACATTGGGACCGATAACATTCCGTATTTTATTATTCCAAAAGCGGAACAAAAAAATAACGTGTCAATCGATAGTGTATTTATCCGCCAGACACTTGATAATTTTTACGAATTAAGTATCAACACCACAAATTACAGTGATGATTTCAAACCCATTTCTGTGGCTTTGTACAACCAAAACAAATTGGCTGCTAAAACAATTATCAATTTTAAAAACAAAAAGGAAACCATCAATTTCACGATTCCAAAACAGGCTTTTCATGGATACGTTTCGATAGAAGACAATGACTTGACTTATGACAACAAGTTGTTTTTTAGTATTTCAAAAATTAAAAAAACGAACATCATCAGCATTGGAACTCCAGAAAAAAATAATTTCCTCTCCCGAATTTACACTAATGATGAATTCAATTATGGTTCGTTTACACTAAACGCATTAGATTACAACAGCATAGAAAAACAGGACGCTATTATCCTGAACGAGCTTGATGAAATTCCGCAGGCTCTGCAGACTACATTAAAATCATTTGTAAACAAAGGCGGAAATCTGATTGTAATCCCGTCCGAAACTGCTTCAATTCCCAATCTGAATACCTTTTTGAAGCAATTTGGCTCCACGCAGTTTCAATCATTAGAAACAAATGAAAAACTGATTACCAAAATCAATTTCAGCCATCCATTATTTGCAGGTGTTTTCGAAAGTAAGACCAATAATTTTCAATATCCAAAAACAAAAAAAGAATTCACTGTTTCGGACACAAGTCCTGCGGTTTTAAATTTTGAGGATCAATCTCCGTTTTTAACGGGAATCCGAAATGCCGTTTCCTCAGTTTATGTATTTTCTGCACCGATAAATATTTCAAATTCCAATTTTCAGCAGTCACCTTTGATTGTTCCCGTATTTTACAAAATGGCTTTGAGCCAGTTAAATAACGGCATAAACGCCAATATAATTGGCAACAGCAGTTCCTATCTTGTTTCTGTTTTATTGTCCAAAGATGAAATTCTGACTGTAAAAAATCAAGAGGAACAATTTATTCCAGTACAGCAGTTACTGAATAATAAAGTACAATTATTCTTTAATGACTATCCTGAAAAAGCAGGTAATTACACGATTTACGATTCCAAAAATCCAATAGAAAACATCAGCTTCAATTACCCAAGAACCGAGAGCAATCTCGATCAGGTAAACGATAATCTGTTATCCGATTACAAAACCAGCGATTCAATCGCAACGATTTTTGACACCTTACAAACCAGCCGGACAGACAATCAGATTTGGAAATGGTTTATTATCTTTGCGCTGTTATTTTTAGCATTGGAAATGGCAGTTATCAAGTTCATGAAATAATTTTTTACCATTAAGAAATTAAGTTCTAATGTTATAAACATTTTTTTTATTATTTCAATTAAAGTAAATTCCCTACATATGAAAATAATCATCCGAAGTGCCAAAATTATTGATTCGAAAAGTCCTTTTCACAATCAGACTGTAGATCTTTTAATTGCTGATGGTTTTATTAAAAAAATAGGAACGGCACTTCCAAATACAGACAATCTTGAAGAACTGAAATTAGAAAATCTTCATATTTCACAAGGATGGTTCGACAGCAGTGTTTCCCTTGGAGAACCTGGTTTTGAAGACAGAGAAACCATCGCAAACGGACTCGAAACTGCAGGAAAAAGCGGTTTTACGGGAATTGCACTGCAGCCCAACTCTTTCCCTATTATAGACAATCAAGCGCAGGTTAATTTTGTAAAAAACAAGGCTAATGGTTTTGCCACAGAACTTTACCCAATTGGAGCTTTAACCAAAGGAAGCGAGAGTAAAGATATGGCTGAACTGTATGATATGAAAAACTCTGGTGCTGTGGCTTTTGGTGATTATGCTAAAAGTCTGGATAATGCCAATCTACTGAAAATAGCCCTGCAATATGTACAGGATTTTGACGGACTGGTTATTGCTTTTGCACAGGACGAAAAAATAAAAGGTAACGGCGTTGCCAATGAGGGAATTGTTTCCACAAGATTGGGACTGAAAGGAATCCCAGATTTGGCCGAAGAACTTCAAATTGCCAGAAACTTATTTTTATTGGAATACACCGGCGGCAAAATGCACATTCCGACTGTTTCCTCTCCAAAATCAGTCCAAATGATTAAAGAAGCGAAAGCAAAAGGATTGAACGTAACGTGTAGTGTAAGCGTACATCATTTGGTTTTAACCGATGAAAAACTGGAAGAATTTGATACTAGATATAAAGTAACCCCGCCGCTGAAAACAGAAAGTGACAGACAGGAATTGATTAATGGAGTTCTTGACGGAACCATCGATTTAATCACTTCTGACCACAATCCAATCGATATCGAACATAAAAAAATGGAATTTGATTTGGCTAAAAACGGAACTATTGGTTTAGAAAGCGCTTTCGGAGCTTTGATGACCGTACTTCCGCTAGAAACGGTAATTGAAAAATTCACCGGTGGAAAAGCAGTTTTCGGTATTCCAAACCACAGCATCAGCGAAGGAGAAACTGCCAATATTTCTTTATTCAACCCCGAAGGCAATAGTGTTTTCACAAATGAAAATATACTTTCAAAATCCAAAAACTCAGCATTCCTTGGCACCGCTCTAAAAGGAAAAGCATACGGGATTTTGAACCAAGGGAAATTAATTTTAGGATAAAAACAAGACCTGACAAGTTTTTAAAACCTGTCAAGCCTAATTCATACAAAAATGAACAATAATACAATCGAAGCTGGAAAAACAACCGCAATAACCAGCTATATTTTAGGAATTGGCGTATTTATTGCCATGTCCATGAATAGCGGAGAAGACAAAAACGAATTTGCTTCTTTTCATATCCGCCAGGGATTAGGACTCACAATTACTTTTTTTTCATTGGGATTAATCATAGGCAATTTTGACAGCCTTATGATTTCTGCTCCTATGTGGATTTTCATTTCTGTTTTATGGACTTATGGAATATTTAGCGCAATAAAAGGCGAAACAAAACCGGTTCCGCTGCTTGGTGAATATTTTCAAAAATGGCTTAAAAGCATCTCGTAAAAAATCAAATAGTCAAAACTGAACACTGATTACTAAAAAAATGAATCTATCTTTAGAATATAAAATACGTGAACCCAAAGTCATACTTGACAAAAACCCTGTATTGATTCTGCTTCACGGCTATGGCAGTAATGAATCGGATTTATTTTCCTTTGCCAGCGAACTGCAGAACGAATATTACATCATATCTGCTCGAGCACCTTATGATTTACAATACGGCAGTTATGCCTGGTATGCCATTAATTTTGATGCTGACCAAAACAAATTTTCGGACAACGACCAAGCCCGGATTTCAAGAGATATTATTGCTGGATTTATTGATGAATTGACAGCCAGTTACCCTATTGATACCAATGAAGTAACTCTAATTGGTTTTAGTCAGGGTTCTATTTTGAGTTATGCGGTGGCACTTTCCTATCCAGAAAAAGTAAACAAAGTAGTTGCTATGAGCGGTTACCTCAATTTGGAAATCGTTGCGGAAGATTACTTGAAAAACAATTTAAGCAAACTTAAAATATTTGCTTCCCACGGAACAGCCGACCAGGTAATTCCAGTGGAATGGGCTAGAAAAACGCCCGGAATTTTAGAAAAATTAGGGGTAGCCATCACTTACAAAGAATATCCCGTAGGCCACGGTGTGGCACCGCAAAACTTTTTTGATTTCAAGAATTGGATAACTGAAAATTAATATTTATTTCTTGCCCGCAAATTCGCAAATTTTTTAAATGACTTTCAATTGTAATAATCTGCGAATTTGCGGTGTTTTTTTTTATTTCTGATAAATAACCGATTGGATTATTTCGAAAGAAACGCTTTCATCATCATTGATAAAATATTTCAGCAGCACTTCGCCCCAATATTCGCCATCACTGTAATCAGCAATTATCCATCGGTGGTTCAGTACTTTTACTTTATTAATCGAAAATTTATTAGCTCCTAACTGCACTTGACCAGTATAAGGATTTCCTTTTGGATTGGCATTTAAATCCAGAAGCTGCTCGGTAACGTAAGGAATTAAAGTCTCATAATTTCTGATTTTGTCAGACTTAGCCGATTCAAAATAATTTTGTGCATTTTCATTTTTCTCTAAAGAAAAATAATTTATATCAGCCATTTTATTGGTAACCGCCTGCACACTGTCTTTTAATTTAGTGGTTGATTTTTTATATTTATCCTGCTCAAAAGTTACTTCTTTGCTCAAATACATATAGGTATAAACATTAAAAACTAAAGACAAAATTAAAGCATAAAGGAGTAGTGATTTTTTCATTGTATTAAATTGTAATTTCTAAATTATCATAGGCTAGAAAAACATTGTCAGGCAGCTTTTTTTGAACTTCCTCGTGAAAACCAAGCATGTGGCTAATATGTGTAAGATAAGCTTTTTCAGGTTTCAGCAAAGCTATAAAATCAAGGGCTTCCTGCAAATTAAAATGTGTATTATGAGGCTGTTCCCGCAATGCATTAACAACTAAAACCTTGAGTCCCTTCAGCTTCGCTGTTTCCTCTTTATCAATGGTTTTTACATCTGTTAAATAAGCAAAATCATCGATTCTAAAACCAAAGACCTGCAGATCACCATGCCAGACACTTACTGGAACAGCAGTTTTGCTGCCTATTGAAAAAGGCATATTATTTTCAATCTCAAAAGTTTTTACTGAAGGTGCTCCCGGATATCTATTCACCGTTTCGAATATATAACTGAAGCGCTTTTCGATATCGGTAAGTACTCTTTTATGAGCATATATCGGAATGGCTCCCTGCTTAAAATTAAAAGGACGAATGTCATCCAAACCGGCTGTGTGGTCAGCATGTTCATGCGTAAACAGGATTCCGTCTAATTTCCGGCAATTCGACGAAAGCATCTGCTGTCTAAAATCGGGGCCACAATCGATTACATAAGAGTGGTCTTCCCATGTAATCCAAACGGAAACCCGTAGTCTTTTATCCTTAAAATCAGTGCTTTTGCAAACTTCATGATCAATCCCAATAATTGGAATTCCCTGAGACGTACCAGTACCTAAAAAATATACCTTCAATTGCTTCGTTTTTTTTACAAAAATAGGATTAATTTCTCTTTCATTAAGAGCCTAATTAATTAACTTTGTAACATAATTGCCGAATTTAAATTAAAAAAATGGAAGCCAAACAGATAAAACTAAAAGGAGACAAGGTTATCGAGCAGATTCCTTCCCTCAAAGATAAAGCACTTCGTATTAATCTTAACGAAAACATATACGGAACTTTTGCTGAAATTGGAGCTGGTCAGGAAACAGTCAGACATTTTTTTAGATCAGGCGGATCTTCTGGAACAATTGCAAAAGCAATGTCTGCTTACGATAAAGATTTTAGCGATGCTGTTTATGGAACTGAGGAAGACGGCCGCTATGTAACTGAAAGCAGACTAAAAAAAATGCTGACTTTTGAAGGAGAATTAATCGAAGAACGGTTAAGCCGGACAAAACATCCTAACAAAATGTTTTTCAGTTACGCTAATACAGTTGCTACCATAGATTTTGCAAAACAATTTAAAGGCCATGGCTGGGTTGGAATCCGATACCAGCTGGATCCAGCCGAAGACTATAACGAAATTATCATCCATATCCGTTTCAAAGAAACTGATTCCCGATTACAGCAGGAAACACTAGGAGTTTTAGGAGTTAACCTTATTTATGGTGCCTTCTACAAATACAATGATCCAAAAAAATTACTCCGTTATTTATATGACCACCTTGACAAAGACCAATTAGAAATTGATACTATTAACTTTTCAGGCCCTCGTTTTGCCGATGTTGACAATCGTCTGATGAGTTTACAATTGGTAAAAAACGGAATGACTGATGCCGTAATGTTCAATCCAAAAGGTAAAAATGTCCTGCCGGCTGCAGTTCTTTACAAAAAAAACATCCTTGCTTTTAGAGGAAGTTTCCGTCCGGTTACTAAGGTAAACATGGACATGTACAAAGAATCCCTGAAAATGTTTCTGGAAGAGAACAAAGTAGAGAAAGAAAACACCTTGGTTATTTTCGAAATCACATTATCTAACCTCCGATCTGACGGAGAAATTGACGAAAGAGATTTCATGGACCGTGCCGAACTGCTATGTTCATTGGGACAAACGGTAATGATCTCTAATTTTCAGGAATATTATAAAGTAGTTGAATATTTCTCCAATTATACCAAAGCCAGAATGGGGCTTTCAATGGGTGTCAACAACTTAGTAGACATATTTGACGAAAAATATTACCGTCATCTGAGCGGCGGAATACTGGAAGCCTTTGGTAAATTATTTTACCGCGACATGAAAGTCTTTTTGTACCCAATGCTGGGGGAAGAAGGAGAAATCATTACTTCCAAAAATCTAAAAGTACATCCAAGAATGAAAGAATTATACAAATTCTTTAAATTTAATGGAAAAGTAGTTGATATCGAAGATTATAATCCAGAAATCCTGGAAGTATTCTCCCGTGAAGTATTAAAAATGATTAGTGCCGGAAAACCAGGATGGGAACCAATGCTGCCACCAGGAGTTCCAGAAATCATTAAAGAAAAAGGTCTTTTTGGCTATCAGTCCAATCCGCTTTTAGAAACGAGCAAATAGAGGTTAATAGCTTTTAAAAAACAAATCCAAGAAAAGATAATTTTTTCTTGGATTTGTTTTTTGTAAAAATAAAGTCTTTTAAAATCATTTGGTTGTGCCTCCGTCCCGATAAAAAGGGCAATTCTCTTTGTGGTGACACCCCTTTTTATCGGGATGCTGTCGTGCTGTCCGCGCTACTAGGTAACTTGCTCCCATCACTAACGTGGATTAAGCTATAACAAGAAATTAGATTGCTAATAGTTTGATAACACTTAACTGAACAATTTTTGATATTCTATTCTCGCTTTCAGATAATGTTATTCTTTTTTAATTTCAGTCGCAATTTGTTTTTTTATACTTGGATACAAACTGTTTTTTTTGTCTAAATAATTTACAATCAATTTGTATGGGATTGTTATTTTTGAAGTATATTCCCCAATTTTCTCTCTTTTTTCATCCATGTTTAAATTTCCATCTATAACATTCACTGTAAAAATAATACCCTTAGGACTAAAATAATAAAAATCATTTGAATTAATTTTGCATTTTATTTTATTTAAACTGTAATCTGATTGTTCAAAGGCAAGCATAGAATGATATAATAAATCACCAAATCCTTGAGATTCTCTTTCTATATAATTTTTTACTATCTCTTTTTTACGATTATAGACATAATTTAAAATAGTTTTATCAAATGCACTTAATTGATTAACTGCTATTAATGAATTAAAATCGACCAATTTCATTTTATTTAAATCTATATTTAAAAACTCATCATATGGAGATACTTTATCATTTGAATAAACTTCAACATTATAAACGAGTATTTTATCTAAATAAAACACATTTGAGGAAATACTTTCTTGACCATTAATAATTTGCATTTCTTCATACATTTTTTGATACGATTCCGATTCTGAATCCAAACTAAAAATTTTTGATAGATTAAGACTATCAACCAAATCTTGAAATTTTCTATTTTCTACGGAATAATCAAAAATGGTATCTGGTTTATGAAACATTATAACATAATCTTCAAGATCTAGTTCTAGAATATTTTCGCTGTTTTTTATAATAAACTTGTTTAGCGCATCAAAATGTTTCCCATTTTTATATGAAAACAATTTTATAGACCCAACTTTAAATGTATTTCTATCATTATAATAATACTCATTAACCTTTAAATCAGAACAACTAAGATTACTTTTGGATTTTACACTTGACTGTGAATAAGCAAATGTTATCGATAGCAGAAACATTAAAATTATTTTTAGTTTCATTTTTTAATGGAAGTAATTAAGTGATAAATATCCTTTGTAGCTTAATTATTATTTGTTTATCGAATTCTGCAAAAACCTATCATTCAAAAAATCTTTTTTACTCATTGGTTCTAGCCCCTATATTTACAGTATCTGAATTTGGATAGTCAATACTAACTCGTTGTCGAAATTGAATATAGGTACTAAGCTTATTATCATAATAAGTATCCGCAAATAAAACATTTATCTTTCTATCCTTAGTTTTTACATAAATATCGTTCTTTTTGAATCTTTAATGAGCTGTTATGTTTTAGCCAAGAAGTAAAAAAAGAATTATTATATAATATACTTTTGTCAATTTCACATTCCAATTACACTGTTATTAATATCTGTTTTTACATTATTTAGGTCTTGAATTGCTAAAAATTTTTCGAATTTTTTATTTTGAAAACATCGATTATCTTAAGATAACGTCTTTATCCCAAAATCTGCCCTGCATGTTCTTTTGTCTTCACAGCGGTGATAACATCTTCAATGATTCCGTTTTCGTCTATCACAAAAGTAGTTCTGTGAATGCCGTCGTATTCTCTTCCCATAAACTTTTTTGGTCCCCAAACACCAAAAGCATTTATCACCGATTTGTCCTCATCAGCCAGTAATGGAAAAGGAAATTCATACTTATCCTTAAATTTAGCCTGCGCTTTTGCACTATCGGCACTTACACCCAAAAGAGCATAATTATTAGCCTGAAAACGCTCAAAATTATCTCTTAAATCACAAGCTTCTGCAGTACAGCCTGGTGTAGAAGCTTTAGGATAAAAAAATACAACTAATTTTTTTCCTTTATAATCTGATAATTGACGTGATTTTCCATCTTGATCTATTCCTGAAAACTGAGGTGCCTGATCGCCTATTTTTAATGTAGTCATTTTTTTAAGATACTAAGTTACTAAGTGGCTAAGATACTAAGATTTTGAAAAATTAAATGAAACAACACAATTTTAAACTTAAAAACAATCCTAGATTCTTAGGTTCTTAGTAACTTAGCAAATTCACATTAAAAATAGTCTTAAAAACTTAGCCCCTTAGTAACGAAGCAGATCAAAAAATGACCAAACAAGAACGCGTAACATTTGTTATAAATACCTTAAACGAGTTATACCCAACTATCCCGATTCCGCTAGACCACAAAGACCCATATACTTTATTAATTGCAGTTTTGCTTTCGGCTCAATGTACAGACGTACGCGTGAACCAAATCACGCCTTTACTTTTTGCCAAAGCCGACAATCCGTATGATATGATCAAAATGTCTATTGAGGAAATCAAAGAAATTATTCGTCCCTGTGGTCTGTCTCCAATGAAATCGAAAGGAATCCATGGATTGTCCCAAATTTTGATCGAAAAACACAATGGCCAGGTACCACAAAGTTTTGAGGCTCTCGAAGAATTACCTGCAGTAGGGCATAAAACAGCGAGTGTGGTGATGTCACAGGCTTTTGGAGTACCGGCTTTTCCAGTTGACACCCATATTCATCGGTTGATGTACCGCTGGAATCTGACTAATGGCAAAAATGTAGTTCAGACCGAAAAAGATGCCAAACGTATTTTCCCTGAAGAATTATGGAATGATCTTCACCTTCAGATTATTTGGTACGGACGCGAATATTCGCCGGCAAGAGGCTGGAGTCTGGAGAAAGATATTATCACCAAAACAATTGGCAGAAAATCAGTTTTGGATGAGTTTGCAAAAAAATAATCACAATTATAAACAACAAATTTCACTAGTTTCATAAGTAAACTAGTGAAATTTGCACTTGTTTCAGCACATACAGATTGAAATACTTTTCACTTGCAAGAATTAATTTGCTATAATTTCAAAAACCTTCTTCTCTATTTTAACCATTTTCAATGCTTTAGAGTAGTTTAATAAAAAAGAAACAACTTCTTTATCAGGTTTCATTTTTTGAGTAATTTTCAATTCTTTAGAGTAATTCTTTTCCATATGAATATAAATTTTATTTTATATTACAACGGAGGAATCTGTCATTTATTGTCAGTTAGTCAAAATAACTTGATGCTTGTCGATAATTTTTCTCAAATTCATTATGGCATACCGCATTCTTCCCAAAGCTGTATTGATACTAACACCTGTAGTTTCTGAAATTTCTTTAAAACTCATATCCTGATACATACGCATGATTAAAACCTCTTTTTGGTCCAAAGGAAGCTCATCAACAAGTCTGCGGATATCAACTTCGACTTGATCTGCTATGATTTGATTTTCGACAGTAAGAGAATTATCAGACATTATAGAAAAAATAGAAAATTCCTCTGTCTCTCGGTACAGCGGCATCTTTTTTAATTTTCTAAAATGATCAATGATTAAGTTGTGGGCAATACGCATCACCCAAGGCAGAAATTTTCCTTCTTCGTTATACGAATTTAGCTTTAAGGTTTTGATTACTTTGATAAAAGTATCTTGAAAAATGTCATTGGAAACATCTTTATCTGAAACTTTAGAATAGATAAATCCAAACACTTTGGATTCATGTCTTCTTATTAATACAGCCAATGCATTTTCATCACCAGCCATATAATCCTTTACTAATAAAGCATCTGTTTTTTGTATAATTGCCATAGCTATTCCTTTTTAGGTTAATTCTTGGGGGTAGTCTTTCTAAAAAGTAGTTCTATGCTATAGGCTTACAAAGTTTTAATAAAGTTAAACATTTGTCAAATTTAACAATTTTTTATTAAAAGAAGCAAGAAAAAAGATGATAAATATCATTTTTAAAAATTAAAACTTCTTTTTTTAACAAATTACACTTGATAAAAAAAAGATAAAACATTGTTTTACATCAAAATAAGCTGGATAAACCGAAGTTTCATAAATCTTTTAGACATTATACAACAGGCAAAAAACAATTTCTATTTCGAAAAAAATTTAATAGCTTCTCATAAAAAAATCAATCTTTTTTTAACTGTTTTAAAAAACAGCTTGACATTAATTTGACAAGTATCAAATATAGACTTCAGAACAAATACATACTTAAAAGTAAGTTTTGATTCTAATTCTTTAGAGACAGTCATACTAAAATTGAGTACTTTTGTGAAAATTCATTTTTAGTATGCCAGCTGACATTTCCAAACTCGATCCAAAGAGGAACATCATAATAAAAGGAGCACAAGTACATAATTTAAAAAATGTAGATGTAGCAATTCCCAGAAATAAACTCGTTGTTATTACAGGGCTTTCCGGTTCGGGAAAATCCAGTTTAGCATTCGATACTTTGTATGCCGAAGGGCAGCGCCGTTATGTAGAAAGTCTGTCTTCCTACGCCAGACAATTCTTGGGCCGTTTGGACAAACCAAAAGTAGAATACATTAAAGGAATTGCTCCTGCTATTGCTATTGAGCAAAAAGTAAATACCACTAATGCACGTTCTACTGTAGGAACTTCGACTGAAATATATGATTACATAAAATTATTATTTGCCCGAATAGGAAGAACTTATTCTCCTGTTTCAGGGCAAGAGGTCAAAAAAAATACGGTTACCGATGTTGTCAGTGAAGTAAAAAAATTTGAATTAGACAGCAGATGGCTCCTCCTCGCACCTATTCATCTCGAAGAAGGCAGACAGCTAGAAGACAAACTGAAAGTATTACTGCAGCAAGGATTTGCAAGGATTCTGATCAACAATGAAATGATTCGTTTGGATGATTTTACAGCAGAAAATCAACATTCATTAGACCATAAAGATATATTACTTGTTATTGACAGGATTATCGTAAAAGATGAAGAAGAATTCTACAACCGATTATCGGATGCTGTGCAGACTGCTTTTTTTGAAGGTAAAGGTATCTGCTATTTACAGGAATTAAACACGGATAAAAGACTTTCGTTTTCTAATAATTTTGAATTGGACGGTATTACTTTTCTCGAACCGAACGTACATCTATTTAGTTTCAATAATCCTTACGGCGCATGTCCTGCCTGTGAAGGCTACGGAAATATTATTGGAATCGACAGTGAATTAGTTATTCCAAATACTTCACTTTCTATTTTTGAAAATGCCATATTTCCATGGAGAGGTGAAAGCATGAGCTGGTTTAGGGACGAATTAGTAAACCATGCCTATAAATTTGATTTCCCTATTCATAAACCTTACTTCCAGCTGACTGAAGAACAAAAGGAACTGATTTGGACAGGAAACAAATATTTTCAGGGGCTGAATGACTTTTTTAAAGAACTCGAAGAGAAAAATTATAAGATCCAGAACCGAGTAATGCTTTCCCGTTACAGAGGTAAAACTAAATGTCATGTCTGCAAAGGAAAGCGTTTGAGACCAGAGGCTTCATACGTTAAAATAAATGGAAAAACGGTTTCTGATTTAGTAGATTTACCAATCAGGCATTTAGCTGCATTTTTCAAAGACATTACATTAGACGAATATGAAAATCAGATTGCAAAAAGATTATTAATCGAAATCAACAACCGATTATCCTTTTTATCCGAAGTAGGATTGAATTATCTAACATTAAACCGAAATTCATCAACACTTTCCGGGGGCGAATCACAGCGTATCAATCTGGCCACTTCACTAGGCAGCAGTCTTGTAGGATCTATGTATATATTAGATGAGCCAAGCATTGGCCTACATCCAAAAGACACTGAAAGATTGATAAAAGTACTGCTTTCACTGCGTGATTTAGGCAATACAGTAATTGTTGTCGAACATGATGAAGATATCATGAAAGCAGCTGACATGATTATTGACATAGGTCCCGAAGCAGGAACACTGGGCGGAAATCTGGCTGCACAGGGCACTTATGATGAAATCCTTACATCGAGTTCGTTAACCTCAAAATACTTGAATGGTGAACTCGAAATTAGTGTTCCAAAGAAAAGACGAACATCAAAAAATTTCATCGAAATAAAAGGAGCCAGAGAAAACAATTTACAAAATATAGATGTTACCTTCCCTCTCGACGTTTTAACTGTCATTACAGGAGTTTCGGGGAGCGGAAAAAGTACGCTTGTCAAGAAAATTCTTTTTCCCGCCATGCAGAAAAAACTGGATAATGCAGGTGAAAAAGCGGGACAGTTTAGCGAATTATCTGGGTCTTTTTCACATATAAAACATATTGAATATGTAGATCAGAATCCTATCGGAAGAAGTTCTAGATCTAATCCTGTTACTTATATTAAAGCTTATGATGATATTCGGGAATTATATGCCAAAGAAAAACTTTCCAAGGTAAGAGGCTACCAAGCCAAACATTTTTCTTTTAACGTTGACGGCGGAAGATGCGAAACCTGCAAAGGTGAAGGTTCAATAAACGTAGAAATGGTTTTCATGGCCGATGTCCAATTACCTTGCGAAACCTGCAGCGGAAAACGTTTCAAAAAAGAAGTTTTAGAAATATTTTTTGACGGCAAAAACATTAATGACATCCTAACGATGACAATTGATGATTCTATTTCTTTCTTCGAAAAAAATAAACAGACAAAAATCACTCAAAAACTGCAGCCTTTACAAGATGTTGGTTTGGGATATGTACAGCTGGGACAATCCTCATCTACACTTTCTGGCGGTGAAGCACAGCGAATCAAACTTGCTTCATTTTTAGTAAAAGGAACTATAAAAGAAAAAGCTCTTTTCGTTTTTGATGAGCCTACAACTGGATTGCATTTTCATGATATCAAAAAACTAATGGCTTCGTTTGATGCCTTAATTGAGAAAGGACATTCAATACTGGTTATAGAGCATAATCTTGATTTAATCAAATGTGCAGACTGGATAATTGATCTTGGTCCAGAAGGAGGAGAAAACGGCGGACTGCTCTTAGCTAAAGGAACACCGGAAGAAATTATAAAAGACAAAAAATCTGTTATTGCCGAGTATCTAAAAGAAAAACTTTAAAACATAACAATCTTTTATCCAGCTAAAAAAGCCATAACATTTTATTATGTCATGGCTTTATTTTGTACTCCCTTTATATTTGTACTAAAGTATCAATATTAATCTAAAAAATCTAAATTCCTTGCTGTTAACTTTTTTAATTGACACTTATCAATCTTCAAAAAACTATTCAGGTATAAAAAAATTAGCCCAAGTAGCAATTTTCCTCAAAAACAATTCCCTCCTCGTCTATCGCAATCAAAACCTTTTTATCTTTCGCAGTAACAAGTGACATATATAACCAAGCGAATGACCATGTTCCTAATGTAGCACAGCAAATCAAAAAATTCATACTGTGATTAATTTTTTTGCCTTCTTTATATAATACCGTGAAAGGTGTTTTTTCGTTTTTTTCTATAACTACAAAACCATTTTGAATCTTATCAGCAATAACTTTTGTAAACAGATTGAATTTATCCGGTTTAATAAAATGATTTTTCATTCTTTTTGTTATTTAAATTAATAAGGATTTATGTCATATTTCTAGCACCAAAGATAAGATGCATTTTAAAACTCCGCAATACCTACTTTTAGTGATATTCAAAAAGAAAACAACACAAGTTGCTGATATTCATGTAATTATATTTTTAATAAAATTAAGAAAAGCATAAATAATCGTTATAATGTCTTACAATAAAAAATAAACAATACTTTACCTACATGATTATTGCAAGAAATACACATATTCTCTACAAACAGTTTAAATTCTCGTTTTCCAGCAATTTAAATCAGGAAGAAGAATGGCATAAATCAAGATTTGATATGAAGTTAATTTTAATATGGAAAAAAACATTCGCTAAAAGCGGCAAAAGAAGAGAAATTACTATAAAAAACTAATTCACAACTTAATAATAAAATATTTTAAAGCTGTTAGCAAAGTATTATCAAGTTTTCTCTAATAACCCATTTTTAAAGAGTACATCAAAAACGACAGTATAAAAAAAACAAATCTGATTTTGAAACAGGATTTTATTTATTTTTTTCTGGTTTTCAAAATAATTTTATCCAAAGCCTGATTTATTTCTGGAGAAACTACAAATTTATAATTAATGTATACATAGACAAGAGTCACCAGAATAGATTTCAAAACTATTGCTATAATAGGACTAATTGGAAACTTCCAAAAATAAAACAATAAAAAAACAATAAAGGTTATCCAGATAGAATGAAGTGTCTGCTTTGTAAATGGATACAAATGCATCCTTTTCACAACAAAAAGCAATTTGGCAACACTATAACAAGTAATCGATAATAAAGTTGCAAATGCAGAACCTATAATCCCATATAAAGGAATAAAAATCATGTTCAAAATAACTGTCAAAACCACCAGTCCTACTCCTAAAAACAATACTGCGCGATAATACTTAGAGTTAAAAATAATCGCATTGTTATTCCCTAAAATCAGATCAAAATATTTTGAAAGCCCAATAATAAACACGACAACTATTCCGCCAGCATAATCTTTTGGTACAATCTCATACAGCTGATTGATATTAACAAAAATACAAAGCATCACAAATCCCCCAACAATTTGAAGGTTTATCGAAGTTTTTTTATATAAATCATTCAGCTCATCATGCTTATTCTCATGCATTAATTTCGCAGTAATTGGATATACAATCTGATGCATGGCACGGCTTGGCACAGAAATCACCAAAGCTATATATGTAGCAACCGAATAATAAGCAATATTTCCGATCGCCATATACTGATTAAGCATAATTTTATCACCATCCAAAAGCAGATTTGCAACACTGCCTGATAAAATAATGTACGATGTATATTCTAAAATCTCTTTTACGTTATAAGGAATCGTAAACTGAAAAACTGGTTTTTTAATTCGGAATGCATAAAACATCGTTACCAAAAAAGCCACAAAGTAAATACCCGCAGTCAAATAAATAAAATCGACCACTGTAATCCATTTAAAATAAATCCCTAAAAGAGCTATTAACGAAAACAATCGCAGCCCTACTTCTTTAATAAAATTACCAAATACGGAATGCATATGAACTCTTGCCCAAGCATAAAAAATTTCGAAATAAGCCATACAAATTCCAATGAAAGGAATCAGCCAGATAAAATCTTTTACTATTGAATTCTTCTTAGTGACAAAAAAAGAAATCTCATCATAAAAAAATAAACCAATCAAAATGATCAGGACAATTAATATAATAGGAAATAATACCGTAAATGATAAAAACTCATTACGTTCTTTCTCAGTTTTGCATTGGGAATAAAACTTAACCAATGTATTTTGCATACCAATAGCAAATAAAGGCATTATTACATTGGCACAAGACAAAATATAATTAGACAATCCATAAAATGTTTTACCTAAAATATGAGGAAATAAAAAAAGAGTGCTTATTCCTCCAATTCCAAAACCGATATATGTTATTATAGTGTTTTTTAATGACTGATTTAATACTATACCCATTAATTGGAGTTTAAAGTTTAATGTTAAAAGTTTAAGGCTGAAACACCTTAACTTTTTGAATGAATTAATTGCGCCAGTTCTTTGGTCAAATTCTTTCTGGAATATTTTTGCAAACCTACACCATAGGATTGTAATTTCCCTTCTAAAAACTGATTGTAATAGGATATGATGGTGTTTTTTAATTTTTCTTTCTCGTAATATTCAAAAAAGACACCTGTATTTGTTCCCGTTATTATATCTGCAAAATCTGAATCCTTTGGTCCAATGGCAATTATAGGTCTATTCGAAACCATATATTCAAATAACTTGCCTGGAATAATGCTTTTAGTTTCTTCAGAATTAATTTCGATAAGAAGCAGCACCTGAGAATTTCTTTGATAAGCAACAGCCTCTGAATGGGAAACATATCCAATATTATTCAGATAGGAATCAAGATTATATTGAGAAATAGTATCTAATACTTCCTGACTGACGGCTCCAATTAATTTTAATTCTAAATGTGATTTAAATTCAGGAATTTCAAGAATTAATTCAGCCAAAGTTCCCCATAAAACAACAGGATTCCGTTCAGAAAGAAATGAACCGATATGCGCAAGGCTAAACTTAGAATCAAGAACCACTTCAGTTCCTGGTTCATTATCATAGCCATTGGTAATAACGCTAATTGGCTTACCAGTTATTTCTTTGAACTCCGTTTTTGTAGTTTTACTGGTTACTATAACCCGGTCTGCAGTATTAAGCACTCTATATTCAAGAGCTTTATGCTTTCTTTCTGCTCTCACAGATAAACGCAATGATTTGTGATATCCAATTGTCGTCCAAGGGTCACGAAAATCGGCAAACCAAGTAAGTTTAATTTTTTGTTTTAAAACCAAACCGATTAAATGCAGACTATGCGGCGGACCCGAAGTAATAATAGTATCAATATTATTTTCAATAATGTATTTTTCCAAATAAGCAACAGAAGGTTTAACCCAAAAAACACGAGCATCCGGAATAAAAAGATTCCCGCGTATCCATAATAAAGCTTTATCCAAAAAAGTCTGCTTCTTCTTATTAGGAATAATACCCGAACTGATTTTTTTAGTTTTATTTTTAGAAAAGACCGAAGCTAACTGATAGGGTTCAAAAATCTTATTTTTTAAAATAATAACATTATCGGCAACTTCTTTTTCTAAATTGCCATCAACAATGGGATATGTTGGATTTTCAGGAATATAAACAATCGGCTCGATATCAAAATCAGGCAGATATTTGACAAACTTAAGCCAGCGCTGCACACCTGGACCTCCAGCTGGCGGCCAGTAATAAGTTATGATAAGAATTTTTTTTAATTCTGGTTTCAATTTTTTAATTTGTTATTATATGTAAATATGGATTATAGAGTTATTCAGCTGTATAACTCCATAGTTCATATTTCTACATATCTTTACTATTTACTACTTCTTTCTTTCTCTCAACATACAATCCGCCTGCTAAAAGAAATAACATTCCAATACAGCTAACTAATGTAATTGTACCTCCTGTTTTTACTACCTGAGGATCAAATTTAAACTCAATACTATGTTTTCCAGCTGGAACTACTATGGCTCGTAATGTATAATCTGCTCTCATAATAGAAGTTTCTTTACCGTCTATAAGTGCTGTCCAGCCTTTTTCATAATACATTTCGGAAAAAACAGCTAAACCTTCTTTTGAATTAACAGAAGTATATTTTAAATCATTAGGCTGATAGGAATCTAAAGTTATTACCGCCGAACTATCTTTGGCAAAAGCCTTACCTTTAATAGCTGAAAACTCATTTTCGTTAATTACTGCCGTTTCTTTAGAATTAAACTTATCCAATGCCTTCATCTCGCCGTCAGCATTTTTTACAAATTGTATTTTGCTTACAAACCAGGCATTCCCATTGGCATCTGTATTAATAATTGGCTGCTCCTTACCTTCTTTATCCGTTTGTATTACATACTTAACATTTAGCATATTAAGAATTTCCATATTGTTTTTGGCGATTTGGTAATCAAAAAGCTGCTGCATTCTTTGAGGTTTTACAGCACTGTATCCTCCTATCGCTTTATGAAAATAAGATGTTCTTCCCTGCATCAGCCCTTGAACGTCAAATACTCGGTAATTAGTAGGATCTTCAAGAATCTTAGCATCCGCAGGAGTTTCTTGGAATGGAACTTCTACATCTCTGGCATTTACAAAATCTTTATTGGAAACATAGTTTTTATCTACAAAAAACAAATCGGTAACCATAAATAAACCAACTAAAATAATTGCTGTATTCTGTGCAATTCTATTTTTGACAAACAGCCACAAAGCGCCTGCCGAAATCAGGATAAAAAATCCAGAACGCAGTAAATCGGCACTATACAATGTTCTTCTGTCTTCTTTAAGCGCATCGACAAAATTTGGCCCATAATTTTGCATTAAACCGCTATCACCTGCTCCCGCAAAACTGAACATACTTTTACATAAAAATAAAAATATAATCAATCCCAAACCTACGGCACCTGACTGTAATAATGGCTTTAACTGTTTTTCTTTTTCTAATTTGAAGAAAGACTGCAATCCCATAATGGCTAATATTGGAAAACACAATTCGAGAATAACCTGAATAGATGATACTGCCCTAAATTTATTATACATAGGGATATGATCGATGCAAAAATTAGTCAATAAAGGAAAGTTTTTCCCCCAGGAAAGAATTAAAGTTAATACAGCTCCACCTAAGAAAACGTATTTAATCTTTCTTTCATCTGTAAATAAAGCCAAAATCCCTAAAAAGAAAACTACAGCCCCAATATATGCAGGAGCTGAAACTATTGGCTGATCGCCCCAATACGTTGGCATTCCTCCCTTAGCATACTCAACAGCCTGCTCTTGTGTAATATATTGTCCTTGCCCTACTTGCTGCTGCTGTAAAAAATCAACTATTTTAGAATCCTCACTTAAACTCTCATTATTAGAACCGCCAAACAATCGAGGGGCTATCAAATTGAAACTTTCGGCAATTCCATAACTGTATTCCGTAATATAATCATAGGTCATAGCCATATCAGTTACCTTTTTGGTACCATCAGGATTGAAGCTCAAATCACTTTTCCCGCGGGTACTGAAAGAAGCATACTCAGCAGTTGCCAATAAATTACCTGCATTAGAACCAATCGCAAAAATCCCTGCACCAATAAGTGTTCCGATAGAAAGCAGCAGAGGCTTATACTCTTTTGATTTAATTCCTTCATAAATAAAATATCCCGAAAGAATTAACAGCAATATCAATAAATAAAAGGTCATCTGAAAGTGATTCGCATTTACTTCCAATGCTACAGCAAACATAGTAAGCAATCCACCCCAAATATATTTTCGCTGAAAAGCCATTATAAAACCGGCAACAACCATCGGCATGTAAGCTATAGCATGTGCTTTGGCATTATGCCCGACTCCAAGAATTATTATTAAATAGGTAGAAAAACCAAAAGCCACTGCTCCAAAAAAAGCTTTTAGCGGGTCGGCTTTTAAAACCAGCATTAAAATATAGAAACTCAAAAAGTATAAAAACAAATAATCAGCCGGACGCGGTAAAAAACGAAGTACATCATCAATAGCACCAACATAATCATGAGGATATTTTGCTCCTAACTGATAAGTAGGCATACCGCCAAAAGCTGAATTAGTCCAATACGGTTCTTCATTATGGGCTGCTCTAAAATCATTTTGTTCTTTGGCCATACCCGTATACTGGGCAATATCCGATTGAAAAATCTGCTTTCCTTGTAATACTGGAAAAAAATAAAGAGTAGATACGAGAACAAAACCAAGAATGGCAAGTGCGTGCGGAAAGAACTTTTGAAGTTGCTTCATTAAAATGATTTTAGATTTTAGGATTAACTGTTTTTGATTTTTCAGCTTTTGGAAATTGATTTTGAAATTGATTTTTGAATACTTTAAGAAGTCTATAGAAATCAAAAAACATATATTCAGAGATCACTAATCAATCTCTTCATAATCTACATAATCCCCAACTTTTTTAGTTTCGCGGGGATTTTTACTATTGGCTGTATCAATTATAATTTCATCATTATTAGACGTTCTCTGCCAAGAAGACTGCTGCTGATATCTCTGTTGCTGCTGCTGAAAATTTTGTCCCGCTTTTTCTACCACCTTTTTTACTACCAAAGGCAAAAACAATCGAGCCAAAAATTTAAAAATATAATAGAAGGCAATCATAAAGAATACCATTTCTATAAAACCCGAGAAAGAGGCTGTCTGCATAATCAAATAATTTTTAGGCAAAATTAATAAATCAATATTGAAACTTTGGAGGAATTTAAAAATATCATTCTTAAAGAAATGATAAAAAAAGCCGATAAACTTCCAAAATTAAGAATAAAATACAAATTCTAAACCGTTCCAAAAACATTTTTAAAAACACAAAAAGCCAGATATACTTCAAAAACACTTTTATATTCTTTTTTTTAACAAAAACACTACATTCACGACATAATTTCACATCAAAAACTAAATTAAAAATTAAAAAAGGAAAAACAAATCCATAACATTTTGATTTTCAAAACATAATAAAAAACTAATTCTTAAAATTGCATTAGTTTATATGGATTATAAACAGTAATTTTGCACCCTATTTTAAAAATACATATGAATAAATTTGAACAATTAGGATTGAATGAGTCGTTACTGAAGGCGATTATCGATCTAGGATTTGAGAATCCGTCAGAAGTACAGGAGAAAGCGATTCCCCTATTATTGGAAAAAGACACAGATATGGTTGCGTTGGCTCAGACAGGGACAGGGAAAACAGCAGCTTTCGGTTTTCCGCTAATCCAAAAAATTGATGCCGACAACAGAAATACACAAGCATTAGTTTTATCGCCTACAAGGGAGCTTTGTTTACAGATTACCAACGAACTTAAAAACTACTCAAAATACGAAAAAGGTATTAATGTGGTAGCAGTTTACGGCGGGGCTAGTATTACAGAGCAAGCCAGAGAAATAAAGAGAGGTGCACAAATCATTGTTGCTACTCCAGGAAGAATGCAGGACATGATCAACAGAGGTTTGGTAAACATTAAAAACATAGATTACTGTGTTCTTGATGAGGCTGACGAAATGTTAAACATGGGATTCTATGAAGATATCTGCTCTATATTATCAGATACTCCAGACGAAAAAAGCACTTGGCTGTTCTCTGCAACCATGCCGCAGGAAGTTGCCAGAATTGCAAAACAATTCATGAGCGAACCGGTAGAAATAACTGTAGGAACTAAAAATTCAGGTTCTGCAACAGTTTCTCACGAATTTTACTTAGTTAACGCACGTGATCGTTACGAAGCTTTAAAAAGACTGGCTGATGCTAACCCAGATATTTTCTCTGTGGTTTTCTGCCGTACAAAAAGAGACACTCAGGCTGTTGCCGAAAAATTAATCGAAGACGGATACAGCGCAGCAGCATTGCACGGAGACTTATCTCAAGCACAGCGCGACGGTGTAATGAAATCTTTCAGAGGAAGACAAATTCAAATGCTTGTTGCAACAGACGTTGCTGCTCGCGGAATTGACGTTGACAATGTAACTCACGTAGTGAATTATCAATTGCCTGACGAAATCGAAACTTACAACCACCGTTCTGGACGTACTGGACGTGCTGGTAAACTAGGAACCTCTATCGTAATTGTAACCAAAAGTGAATTACGCAAAATTTCTTCTATCGAAAGAATCATCAAACAAAAATTCGAAGAAAAAACAATACCATCTGGAATTGAAATCTGCGAAATCCAATTATTGCACTTAGCAACTAAAATTAAAGATACTGAAGTTGATCACGAAATTGACAACTACTTGCCAGCTATCAATAATGTATTGGAAGGTTTATCTAAAGAGGAACTAATCAAAAAAATGGTATCAGTAGAATTTAACCGTTTTATTGCTTACTACAAGAAAAACAGAGATATCTCATCTCAATCTTCTGGTTCTGAAAGACGTGAACGTGGTGATGACAGAGAATCAAGAGGAAACAATAATGGCGGTGCTACAAGATACTTTGTAAACATTGGTTCAAGAGACAATTTCGATTGGATGTCATTAAAAGACTACTTGAAAGAAACATTAGACTTAGGCCGTGATGATGTATTCAAAGTAGATGTAAAAGAAGGATTCTCTTTCTTTAACACAGACCCTGAGCACACTGACAAAGTAATGGAAATATTGAACAACGTACAATTAGAAGGACGCCGCATCAATGTTGAAATCTCTAAAAATGACGGTGGCGGAAGACGTGATCACAACGGAAGAAATTCTGGCGGTGGTTTTGGCGGAAGAAGCTCAGCTCCGAGAAGAGAAGGGAATTTTGCTCCAAGAAGAGAAGGATCAGGCGGATTTAGAGGCGACAGAACTCCTAGAGAAGGCGGTTTCAGATCTGAAAGAAGCTCATCTCCAAGAAGAGAAGGCGGTTTCTCGTCTGACAGAGGCTCAAGAGACGGTTCTTCAGAAAGAGCTCCAAGACGTTCTGAAAGTTTTGGTGATTCATCTAGACCAAGAAGAACAAGAAGAGACTAATTCAATTAGCAGTTTATAAAAAAAACTCCCGAACATTCGGGAGTTTTTTTTTAAAGCAATTAGTGTCATCAAAACATTATTTTTGAAAAAGCTGTTAAACTTTTTCAAAAATATTTAGTCTAAAAATTTGTATTTTTAATAACAAATTCCACAATAAATAAGGCATAAAAAATTACAGATTGTTAATTTTCTTATAATTATAAACGAACAAGAAAATATTTAATGCCGTTTTACTACTTTTAAAGCTTTAAATCAGTTTATGAAATATTTTATACTTTTTTTACTCTTTGTTACCTCTTTAAATTCAGCTGCCCAAAACACTGGAATTCCAACAAAAATATCTGGTACCATTATCACTGACAACACAGGCACTCCTTTGGCAGATGTTAACATCATTAATATCAACCAAGTAACAGGAACAACAACAGACAATAAAGGTCATTTTGAACTGGCGGTAACCCAAAACGATACATTACACATTACCCTTCTTGGCTTCGAATCTTTACGTGTTCGTGTAACCAATGACTGGATTAAAAATAAAACAACTACAATACAGCTTACTCAAAAAGCAATTCCATTAAACGAAGTAGTTATCAGCCCATATTACCTGACAGGCTATCTTGAAATTGACGCTAAATTAATACCTATAAAAGAAGACTATAGATACAGTATTTCTGGTTTAGGTCAAGGCTATGAAGCAGGACAATATGCTCCCGAAGCTTTCGGAAAAGTATTAGGATCCATCTTCAATCCGGCAGACATGCTCTATAATTTCTTTGGAAAAAGACCGCAGCAGCTCAAAAAACTCCGTGAGATGCGAAAGGATGATACTGTTAGGAAACTATTGGAAACAAAATATGACCGAGAAACCATCTCATTACTTTTAGGCGTTTCTCAATCTGAAATTTCCGAAATATTAAACCGCTGCAGTTATTCTGAAGCCTTTATTAAATCCGCTAATGATCTGCAGATTATGGATGCCATAAGCGGCTGTTATGAACAATACAAAATCCTAAAAAAGAAATAGCTGATAGTTTTTAAATTTAGTAACAGAATTTAGATATAATCCTATTTCAATATTATTTGGAAGTGCCCCCATTGAGAAAAAGGGATTTCTTTTAGTATCGCTTACAAAGCCCCTTTCCTTAACGCGGTCGGGCTATCCGCGCTACTTCGGCACCATGCTCCTATTCCTCACTCGGACAAACGAGAAAATTTGTTATCTGAATTCTGTATAATTATTTCTCATCACCATAATACCGCGCTTCAATGCGCTTAATATCCTTAATAGACTTCTTCGCCCAATCCAATCGTTTCTCCAAAATTTCATCATCTGTCAGTTTCCAGTCAATATCCGAATTACGCAATCGGTTCGTCAGGTTCTGAATAATAATTGCCGCCGAAACCGAAATATTAAGACTCTCTGTAAAACCCACCATCGGAATTTTAAGAAAACCATCCGCTTTTTGAAGAATCTCTTCCGACAGCCCGTCTCTTTCTGTTCCAAAAAACAGCGCACTAGGTTTCGAAATATCAAAATCTTCCAGCAGGCAGTCATTTTCATGAGGTGTAGTCGCAATGATTTGGTAGCCTTTATTTTTCAAAGTATCAATACAATTCGTAACACTGTGATAAGTCGAAATATCAACCCATTTTTGTGCTCCCATCGCTATTTCCTTATCGATCCTTTTACCATAACGTTCTTCAATAACATGCAGCTCCTGAATCCCAAAAACTTCACAGCTGCGCATCACTGCACTGGCATTATGCATCTGAAAAACATCTTCAACAGCAATCGTAAAATGTTTGGTTCTGTCTTTCAAAACCTTTAAAAATTTTTCTTTTCGGTTATCAGTTAAAATATTTTCTAAAAATTCCAGATAATCAGTATCAATCATTACAAATTGTTTTTGGCAAAAATACTAAAAAAGAGTAGTTTTATAATCTAAGATTGCAATCCATAAAAAAACATGAAAAAGAAATTAGTCGTTCTTACCGGAGCCGGTATCAGTGCCGAAAGCGGTATCAAAACATTTCGTGACAGCGACGGTCTATGGGAAGGCCATAATGTAATGGATGTTGCCACTCCCGAGGGCTGGCACAAAAATCCTGCATTAGTTTTGGATTTTTACAATCAAAGACGTCAGCAGTTAAAAGAAGTACTGCCTAATTTAGGCCATCAGATTTTAGCTGAACTTGAGAATGATTTTGACGTTTACATCATTACCCAAAATGTGGATGATTTACATGAACGTGCCGGAAGCTCCAACATCACCCATTTACACGGCGAATTATTAAAAGTGAGAAGTTCAAAAAATGAAAGCTACATTTTGGATTGGCATGCTGATTTGAATTTTGGAGATATAGACCCTAAAGGCAATCAGCTTCGTCCGCATATCGTTTGGTTTGGTGAGCAGGTTCCTGCTTTGGAAGATGCCATTACAATAACCGAACAAGCCGATTATTTTGCAGTCATTGGCACTTCACTGCAGGTATATCCTGCTGCAGGATTAATCAATTTTACACCAAAAACAACACCCATTTATTATATTGACCCAAAACCAGCAAAAATCCCAAATCTTAGAAATCCGCTTGACGTAATTCCCAATATCGCGTCAGAAGGAGTGAGAATTTTAAAAGAAAAGCTTCTTGCTAATCTACAGCAATAGGATAAAAAGTATTTAATAATCCCATATCAAGAACCGTGCTTTGATTATCTTCACTTTTGGTATACATTGGCTTAAATTTAGCTCCATAGATAATTTCTTCAAAAGTGTAAGAGGTTCTAGTCGCAACAGTGGTACTAAACATATCGTCAAAAGTTTTTATAATCACTATAATTTCACCCGAAATTGACTCAAAATCTGCCGCCAAAAAACCATCCAAAGGACTCTCACTGGTTATAGGATGTACTAATGTCCATGCCAATGCAAGTGAATTTATTTTTTGATATTCTAAATCCAATATAAAAAATTTGTTAACCATCACCCCATTCTCTTCCATTCGCATTCCAAGAGTTACATTCACTTCAGCATCTATGTAATTCGTGTTTTTATAAGGAGCTAACCTAAACATCAATGCTTTACCATTATTAAAAGGTGCAATAATAGCATTATGAGAAAATTTTAAATAAATAGCAGGCTTGCTAAACCTCCCAAAAAACAAACCAGTAGCAATCGCAAAACTCAACAGTCCTATTAATGCTTCAGCAGATGATAATGCACTGGTATAAAATCCTATCGGGCTGACATGCCCATATCCAACGGTTGTGAATGTCTGTGCACTAAAGAAATAAGCCTGCCCAAACTGCACCCATTCATTATCAGTAGTATCAATTCCGTTAAGATGCTCAATTCCGATACCAAAATAAAGAATAGCAAACACAAAATTTATAGAGATATAAAACAGCAGCAAAACAGAAAGGAACTGCCAAGAAGACATATCTAACAAAGTGTGATACCAGCTAATCCTGTCTAGAATTCCGATACCTTTTTTGGCAGCATTTACCGATCCGTCTTTATTAATAAATCGTCCCCCTGTATTGGATGCACTACTGCCGAAACCAGTATTTATCAGTGTTTTTGCTTTACTATTAAATTGATGAAATAATGCCATACTTTGTTTATTAAATAGACTGCAAAATACTAATAAATCTAATGTAACAATAAATAAAAACGACACACTAATCAGGACAAAACATTCAATAGAAATCTAGCAGAATATGTTAGAATTACATTAAAGTGTTGATGTTTACAATCTAAACCCTCATTATCATTATGGAATTAATCTTTACTTATTGGTGGATATTCTTAATTGTTTTATCCATCTTATTTTACAAATTTGTTTTGCGTGTTTTCTTTGGAATGGTCATCGTTCCTGAAAACAAAATCGGATTGGTTACCAAGAAATTTGTTCTTTTTGGTTCTGAAAAATCGCTGCCCGACGGCCGTATAATTGCCACCAGAGGAGAAGCGGGATATCAGGCCAAAACTCTTGCTCCCGGATTATACTGGGCCATGTGGCCTTGGCAGTTTTCTATCGACATGGCTTCTTTCACCATTATTCCCGAAGGAAATATTGGTTTGGTATTAAGTAAAGACGGAGCAGAAATACCAACAGGACGCATTCTCGCCCAAAAAGTAAACTCAGACAACTTTCAGGATGCAACGATGTTTCTTGATAACGGAGGACAGAAAGGAAGACAATCTGCTTTTGTTACCACTGGTTCTTATCGTATCAATACACATCTATTTGAAGTAATAATTTCTCCTCAAGTGGTTATTTCTGAAAATATGGTTGGTATTGTAACCGCCATGGACGGTGAGCCGATCCCAATCGGGCAGATTGCAGGTAAATTTGTAGAAGGACACAATAACTTTCAGGATTTTGATCAATTCTTAAAAAATGGAGGAAACCGCGGATTACAGCCACAAGTAATGCTTGCTGGTTCCTATTACATTAATTCATGGGCAGTACAAATTGAACAAACCCCCATGACCGATGTACCTATTGGATATGTAGGAGTAGTTATTTCCTACATCGGAGAAGACGGTCAAGATGTAACCGGCGATAATTTCAAACACGGAAATATTGTCTCCAAAGGACAGCGCGGTGTCTGGATGGAACCTTTTGGCCCTGGAAAATACGCTCTTAATAAATACACTACCAAGTTAGAACCGGTTCCTACAACGAACTTAGTATTGAACTGGGCCGATGCCAGAAGCGAATCCCATAATTTGGATAAAAACCTCTCTACAATCACGGTTCGTTCCAAAGACGGTTTCCCTTTCAATCTGGATGTATCACAAATCATTCACGTTCCTGCCAATGAAGCACCAAAAGTAATTGCCCGCTTTGGAAGCATGAACAATTTAGTTTCTCAGGTTTTGGAACCAACCATTGGTAACTACTTTAGAAACTCAGCTCAGGAAAGCGATGTGATTTCATTCCTTTCCACCAGAAAAGAGCGTCAGGAATCGGCCAAGAATCACATCAAAGTTGTTTTGGACGAATACAATGTGAATGCAGTGGATACTTTAATAGGTGACATTGTTCCTCCTGAATCACTGATGAAAACATTAACAGACAGAAAAATTGCCGAAGAAGAACAAAAAACCTACCAAACCCAAAAAATGGCTCAGGAACAGCGCCAGGGAATGGAAAAAGAAACAGCTATCGCCGATATGCAGAAAGAGATCGTAAAAGCTTCGCAAAGTGTTGAAATTGCTCAGAGAACTGCGGATGCAACTGTTAAAAAAGCTGAAGGAGATGCGACAAGTCTAAAACTTAATGTAAATGCCGAAGCCGAAGCTACAAAAATGCGAGCCAATGCCGAAGCCGAAGCTACAAAAGCAAGAGCCGGAGCACAAGCCGAGGCAACCAAACTTACCGCCAGTGCGGAAGCCGAAAGAATCTCCAAAACCGGTCTTGCAGAAGCTGAAAAAATCATGGCTATTGGTAAATCTACTGCTGAGGCTTATCAGCTGCAGGTTTCTGCAATGGGCGGTGATAACTTTACGAAATATAAAATCACTGAAGAAATCGGAAAAGGAAAAATCAAAGTCATTCCAGATGTTCTTATCTCCGGAAGCAGCGGTACCGATGGATCTATGAGCGGATTATTAGGACTAAAGCTTATGGAAATCATGGACACCGATAAAAGCAAAGGGATCTCAAAAAAAGGAGAATAATTACAATTCCAATAACAAAAAAATCTGCTGTACTCAGCAGATTTTTTTTATAAGCACATCAAAAAACCCTAACGTAACAAATACGTAATCAATATTTTATCTGTAAAAAAAATAATTTCATCACATAAAAAGTAAGATATTTTAGTTAAATTCATTCATAAAAACAAGTTTAAATTCCGCTACAGCCAAAATCAAAATTTTTCATTTGGAAAAAATTTAAAATTTAAAAAAAAAGCTATATTTGTTTTTCCTAAATCAACCTAATACCACTTAACCTATGAATCTAAAATTACCTTTTAGTATTGTTCTTATTGCTTTTTCACAATTTTTTTTCGCCCAAGAAACAAATAATGAAACAGCAAGTACTGAAACAACTATTACCACTACAGCAAAAGCCCCAGTTGATTTTAAAAAGCAAATACAAGATTTAAAAGATCAGAAAAAAGCGTATTTAGCCCAACAAGAGGCTGACAAAAAAGCTGCTAAAAAAGTAAGTAAAGAAGCTCAAAAATTAGCTAAGAAAGCAACTGATCAAGCAAAAACTACAGAAGCTAAAGCAGCTAAAGAGAAAGCCATTGCTGACAAAGCCCAAGCCAATGCAGATAAAAAAGCTGCAAAAGCTGCAAAAAAAGCCGCTGACAAAATTGCAAGAGAAGAAGCTCTTACCACAAAAGCACAAGCAGAAGCTGACAGAAAAGCCTCTGAAGAATCTGAAAAAATTTCCAAAGAAAAAATAGCAGCTTTTAAGAAAGAAGCTGCCTCAGCAAAAGAAGCTCAGGACAAACTTGCAAAAGATGTTGCGAAACTGCAAAAGGAAAAAGAGGAAGCTGATCAAAAATTAGTAGAGTCAGCCAAATTAGCTTTAGAAAAATCAAAAATGCTAGAAGAGCAAATCGCCAAAGCAAGTGCTGAAGCTGAAAAAGCCGCCGCTGCCGAAGCAAAAATAACTGCTGAAAAAGCAGCAAAAACAAATTAGCCCCATATAATAAAACAATACCTAACCTGCTTAATTAAACATTTTTAAACTAAAATCCGTTTTTCAACGGATTTTTTATTTAAGCTATGTACAAATTCTATTAGTTTTAAAATTCATATAATTAAAACCCTGAAAGCAAATCTCCTAACCTGCCTTTTTTAAAATTACCTATCTTTACAAAAAATAAATACCATGCAGCATATAATTGACCGTTTTATAAGTTATGTCACGATAGACACCGAATCTGACCCTAATTCAAACACAACCCCAAGTACAGCTAAACAATGGGATTTAGCCAATAAATTAGCTGACGAATTAAAAAACATAGGACTGGAAGATGTCACCATAGACGACAAAGCGTATATCATGGCTACTCTGCCAAGCAATGTTGATCATGAAGTGCCTACGATTGGATTTATTTCACATTTTGACACTTCTCCCGACTTTTCTGGTGCCAATGTAAAACCACAGATTATTACCGATTACGATGGTAAAGACATTGTTTTAAATACCGAAAAAAACATCATTTTATCGCCTTCCTATTTTAAAGATTTGCTGCAATATAAAGGACAAACGTTAATCACTACCGACGGCACAACCTTACTGGGAGCAGATGACAAAGCTGGCATTACAGAAATTGTTACTGCAATGGAATTCCTAGTTCAAAATCCAGACATTAAACACGGGAAAATCAGAATTGGATTCACGCCTGATGAAGAAATTGGACGGGGAGCTCATCATTTTGACGTTGAAAAATTTGGAGCAGAATGGGCTTACACAATGGACGGAAGTCAAGTAGGAGAATTAGAATTTGAAAATTTCAACGCCGCAGGAGCTAAAATCACTTTCAAGGGAAAAAGTGTTCATCCTGGTTATGCCAAAGGAAAAATGATCAATTCCATGCTTATTGCTAATGATTTCATCAATGAATTACCTGAAGATGAAACTCCTCAGGAAACCAGAGGGTATCAAGGTTTTTTTCACGTACATCATTTATCTGGAAGTATTGAAGAAACAGTTTTGGAACTAATTATCCGTGATCATAACAAACAAAAATTTGAAAAAAGAAAAGAACTGATTCATAAAATAACTAAAAAAATCAACAAAAAATTTGCTAAGCAGTTTGGAGAAGATATTGTTATTTCAGAAGTAAACGATCAGTATTACAATATGAAAGAAAAGGTTGTTCCTGTAAAACATATTGTAAACATTGCTGAAAAAGCAATGAAAGAACTCGGCATTAAACCAATCATCAAACCCATCAGAGGAGGAACTGACGGATCTCAGCTATCGTTCAAAGGACTTCCTTGCCCAAACATCTTTGCCGGCGGTCATAATTTCCATGGCAAATACGAGTATGTTCCTGTTGAAAGCATGCAAAAAGCTGTAGAAGTAATTGTTCGAATTGCCGAATTGACTGCTAACGGAGATTATTTGAAAAAGTAAAACTAAAACCATTGCTATATGGACATGATTAACCATTGGGCTAATGAATTGGACATTTTGAAAGCAATTATAGCCAAAACAGCATTAGTTGAAACCAATAAATGGGGAGGCTGTGTCTATGTACTAGGTAATAAAAATATTGTTGGCGTTGGAGGTTTCAAAAAATTCTTCACTCTTTGGTTTTTTAACGGTGCTTATCTCAAAGACGAAAAAAAACTTTTAGTAAATGCAAATGAAGGAGTTACCAAATCATTGCGCCAATGGCGGTTTACATCCAAAAATGAAATCAATGAAGAGGAGATTCTCACCTATATTCTAGAAGCAATTCAAAACGAAAAAGAAGGTAAAATCATCAAACCTAAAAAAGTAACAGAACCAACGATAATCCCTGATTTACTGCAAAAGGTACTGAATGACAATATCCAATTGAAGGATGCATTTCTAAAGTTCAGTCCTTATAAACAAAAGGAATTCATAGAATTTATTGAAACAGCCAAACGGGAAGAAACCAAACTATCGAGAATCGAAAAAATAAAGCCCATGATTTTAGACAATATTGGTCTAAATGATAAATACAGATAAAAAATTAAAATCCAAATTACAAATCCCAAATTCCAGCACTATTGGAATTTGGGATTTTTTTATTAAAAACAATATCAATTTTCTTGCCTTTCAATTCAAAACAGATCCTTTAAATCAGTAAAACCTTAACATTGGAACATTAAAATATTTATTACATTTGTTAATATACCGAAAACAATTTGGTAACACTGAGGTAATTTTCAGAAAAACTTCCCAATTCAGTATCAGTATAAAATTAAATAATTCCTAAAATTAACTAATTATGATAGAAAAAAAAGAAGATCAGCCCACTCCGGAAAAAGTGATACTTCCAGAATCACCAATAAATGAAAACAAAGAAGTTCCAAAGCCGGCTGTTTCTAAACCGGCACCAAAACCAAGAACAGTCAGAACTGTCGCTGCAAAACCAGCAACAGTTAAACCTGCAGCCACAAAACCAGTTACAGCAAAACCAGCAGTCTCAAGACCTTCTGCTGTAAAAACACCATCAAGACCAATCAATGCTAGTGTCACTCCACTAACTTCAGAAACTGCTGCTGAAGAAATAAAAACAGAAAAAACTGCTGTAGTTTCTCAAGAAGAGAAAAAAGATAAAAAGAAGAAAAAAAACAAATCAAAAATGAAAGAAAAAGAAAAAGAGAAAAAAGCAAAAGCTAAGGCCAAAGAAAAAGCGAAGAAGAAAGCAAAAAAGGCTAAAAAAGCCAAGAAAGAAAAAGCTAAAAAAGCAAAGCTGAAAGCCAAACTCAAAGAGAAAAAAGCGAAAGCAAAAGCTAAAAAAAGCAAAAAAGGCAAGAAAAAATAACAGTCTTTTTATAAAAAGAAAATCCCAAATTCCAGTTACTAAATTGGAATTTGGGATTTTTTATTGTAATAACAGTATCTGATTAAGCTTTTTTATTCAAAGTAGCGCTTAACTCCAAAGAAATTGAAGAACGCTCCATTTTTAATTTTCCAGCCATTGTTTCAATAATTACTGTTGTATCTGCAAGCTCAGCTATTTTACCGTGAATACCGCTTTTTGTAATTATTTTATCACCTACTTTTAAGCCGTTTTCAAATTCTTTTTCGTTTTTAGCTCTTTTCTGCTGTGGACGAATCATAAAAAAGTAAATGACTACGAACATCAATAAAAACGGCAAAAACTGTTGTATTTGTCCCATAATTTAAAAATTTAATATTTGTTAATTGTTTTATATTTAATAGAAATGAAGCTGTGTTAAAAAAACTACATTAAACCTCTTCCAATTTTTACGATTCTTTTATTACCTTCCAATTCTTTAACCAAATTATCCAAAATTCCGTTAATAAAAATACTGCTCTTTGGAGTTGAATATTCTTTGGCTAGTTCCAAATACTCATTCAAAGTTACTTTCACAGGGATAGAAGGGAATTTCAGGAATTCGCAAATAGCCATTTTTAAAATAATGGTATCAATTTCTGCGATACGTTCGCTGTCCCAATTTGGCGTTTTATCAATGTACTCTTTAGCCAGCTCAGATTCATTCAGAACTGTTTTTCTAAATAAATCTTTAACATAAGCTTTATCTTCGTTGTCTTTGTATAATTTTGGAACTCTAAAATTATCATCTTCGCCTTGTGTTATTCCTTTTAACTGCTTAACGATAAAAGTGTTCACCAATGGAATATCATCAATCCATGTTAACTTATCATCTTCCAGATAATCGTATAATTTTTCATTTGGAACAATAATATCCGAAAATACATCTACGACAAAAGCTTTATCTTCCTCAAAAGTATTCACCCTGTTAGTCATGTATTTAGCATACAACTCACTCTCCTTGATAGCATTAAGAAGCAGAATGATATAATCGTCATTCAGCGTCCAATTGTTTATTGAACGGTTTTCTAAAGCAATGCTAAGAGAATTATTTTCGGCAAGAATCTGAAAAATACTGTTCTTAATGAATTTTTCATTTGGATTGCGCTCTTCTTTGGTAGCCAAATGTTTCTGGCTTGACAGATGTAAAAAAACAGTTTCTTTTTTACAGATCTCTATCAGTGAAGAAAGCATGGTAAGGTATAAATCTTGAATGGCGTCAATACTATGCATAAGGAATTTTTCCTCTTTTTCTAAATTATCAGAACCATTTTGATGCATTGCATAAATGGATTGCATGACTTTAACGCGGATGTGTCTTCTGTTTACCACCTTGTAAGAACTTTTAAAATTAGGTCTGCAAAATTAATACTTTCTTGTCTTAAATGAAAATTTATAGTCTTTTAATTTTAGTACAGCTATTTTAGATTTTAAAACCTTTAAAGAAAAATGCCACTCATTCACAGATTAAAAATAAATCAGTGAATGAGTGGCAAAAATTTGTTTTAAAATATTATTTTGCGTTTTCTATTTTTCTTAAATCAATGCGGTTTTGAGCAATAGTCAAAGCGGCCTGGTGAGTTGTAATACTATTTGCAACGGCATAATCAAAGATTTCCAATGTAGTATTGTAAATATTTTCAGTTTTACGCATAATTTCGGCTTTGCCATAATGTTCTAATTCAGCATAAACATTGATAATACCGCCTGCATTAATCAGGAAATCCGGAGCATAAAGAATACCTCTTTCCTGCAGAATCAATCCATGTGTATTTTCATTAGCCAATTGATTATTAGCCGCACCGGCAATCACTTTTGCTTTTATTTTATTTACAGTTGTATCGTTGATAGTTGCCCCCATTGCACAAGGCGCATAAATATCAACATCTGCAGTGTACAAATCCTCTCCGGTAAATATCTGAGCATTATATTTAGCAGCTACCTGATATAATTTTTCTTCATTGATATCAGTAATAAAAACCTGCGCTCCTTCTTTTGTCAAATATTCAACCAAAGTTTCTCCTACGTGTCCAATTCCTTGAACCAATATTTTTTTTCCTTCTAATTTTTCGGAACCAAACTGCTGTTTTGCGGCTGCTTTTATCCCCATGTACACCCCAAAAGCGGTAACAGGTGATGGATTTCCAGATCCGCCTCTTTCTTCAGAAATACCCGTGACATATGGAGTCACATCTCTTACAATATCCATATCGGCAGTTTCCATTCCAACATCTTCTGCTGTAATATATCTTCCGCTCAGCGAGTGTACAAACTCACCAAATTTACGCATCAATTCAGGTGTTTTCTGCGTTTTGGCATCACCAATAATTACTGCTTTACCGCCGCCAATATTTAATCCGGTAATGGCAGCTTTATAAGTCATCCCTCTCGAAAGACGCAGCACATCATTCAAAGCTTCCCATTCATTAGCATAATTAAACATTCGTGTTCCTCCCAAAGCCGGTCCCATAACCGAATTATGAATACCTATAATTGCTTTTAATCCTGTATCTTTGTCATTGCAGAAAACAATTTGCTCATGACCGTTAAAAGACAATTGTCCAAAAACAGGATCCATTTTTTGAAGATCTTTACCAGTTGTAACAGTAGCATTCATAATACTATTTTTATTAGTTAAAAAATACGAATTTATCAAAAAGACACTTCAAACATACGTAAAAAATAAATATACATCAATAAATCTACTTAAAAATAAATATTTATTAATAATAATTGAAAATATTTATTTTAATATAATTGTTAAAATTTAGACATTAAACAAAAAACAAAATTAATTCCATACTGAATCCTCATAAAATGAAAGAATTACGCTATTTAAATAAATATTTTATCAAATATAAATTCAGCTTCTTACTTGGTATAATTATCACCATAATCGCACAAATATTTTCTTTATTTACTCCAAAACTCATTAGTAAATCATTTAATGAAATAGAAGCTTTTGCCAAAAGCAATGCTTCCGATACCAGCGTTATCAGCCAGCAGCTGATTTCTAATATTTTATTAATTATTGCTACTACAATCGTTGCAGGATTTTTAACTTTTCTGATGAGACAGACACTAATCGTAATGTCCCGCCATATTGAATTTGACTTAAAAAATGAAGTTTTTCATCAATACGAAAGACTTTCCCAAAACTTCTATAAACAGAACAGAACTGGTGATTTAATGAACAGAATCAGTGAGGATGTTTCCAAAGTCAGAATGTATGTTGGACCAGCTGTTATGTATTCAATAAACACCTTTATCCGCTTTGCGATTGTGATTGGCTATATGTATAATGTTTCGCCAAGATTAACTCTTTACACAATACTGCCATTGCCTATATTGTCGTACTGCATTTTTAAATTAAGTTCTGAAATCAATAAACGTTCGACCACTTTCCAGCAGTATTTATCAAAAGTATCCAGTTATACCCAAGAAGTTTTCTCAGGAATCAGAGTTATAAAAGCATATTCATTAGAAAATCAGCATCAGGACAACATTGCCGATCTGGCTAATGAAAGCAAAAGCAAAAGTTTGAGTCTTGCCAAAGTACAGGCTCTTTTTGGCCCGCTTATGATTGCATTGATTGGTGTGAGTAACTTGGTGGTGATTTATTTTGGAGGTTTAATGTACATAAACGGCACCATCAAAAGCATAGGAACTATTGCAGAATTTATCTTGTATGTCAACATGCTGACTTGGCCGGTTGCTTCATTAGGATGGGTTTCCTCTATGGTTCAGGAAGCAGAAGCTTCGCAAAAAAGACTCAATGAGTTCTTGAAAATAGTCCCCGAAATACAGAACAAAAACCCAAACAGTTCAAAAATAGAAGGAAATATTTCATTCAGCAATGTAAGTTTTACTTATGAAGATACAAATATAAAAGCACTTCAAAATGTATCTTTCACAGTAAACAAAGGAGAAACTTTGGCGATTTTAGGAAAAACAGGTTCCGGAAAATCGACAATTCTAGCGCTGCTTTCTCGCCTCTATGATGTCACAAGCGGACAGATTCTGATTGACAATAATGAAATCAGCCAAGTCAATTTATTCGATTTAAGAAATAATATTGGCGCTGTTCCCCAAGATGCCTTTCTATTTTCGGATACTATCAAAAACAACATAAAGTTCGGAAAAGAAGATGCCTCTGATAATGAAGTAGAATCGGCAGCAAAAAGCGCCGCTGTTCATGACAATATCACAGGTTTTAAGAATGGATATGATACGATATTGGGCGAAAGAGGGATTACGCTCTCCGGCGGTCAGAAACAGCGTGTATCTATCGCCAGAGCCATTATAAAAAATCCTCCCATTTTACTTTTTGACGATTGCTTGTCAGCAGTGGATACAGAGACCGAAGAAACGATTCTGAACAACCTTTTTGAGATATGCAGGAATAAAACTACCATAATTATAAGCCATAGGGTATCTTCTGCAAAAAATGCCGATAAAATCATAATTCTTGATGAAGGCAGGATAATCGAACAAGGCACTCATAATCAATTAATAAACTTAGAAGGATATTATGCCTCTCTTTATTTAAAGCAGCTTTCGGAAAAAGAATTGCTTTAATTGTTGGATAATACATATATTTTTATGATTTTTGATTGCTATTAAATAAAAAATGACGAAAAGATTATGAGAGAAAATGATATGTTAGAAAAAGAAGAAATATTCTCAAAAGTTTTAAGAGCTGGAAGAAGAACGTATTTCTTTGATGTTAGAGCTACCAAAGCTGATGATTATTATATTACAATTACCGAAAGTAAAAAATTCACAGAAGAAGACGGTTCTTTTCATTTTAAAAAACATAAAATCTATTTGTACAAAGAAGATTTTACTGCATTTTCAGAAATTTTAGAAGACATGACTTCTTATGTTTTAAACCATAAAGGTGAAGAAGTAATCTCTGAAAGACACCAAAAAGATTTCAAAAAAGAATATGCTTCAGACAAAACAGATGAAGAAAGTGTACGAAGCACTTCTAGTTTTACTGATATCGATTTTGACGATATTTAATTAAAAGACAAAAATAAAAAAGTCCAAAGATCTTATGATTTTTGGACTTTTTTATTTTTATAAAATCTATTTTACATTGACCAACAATCATAACACACTCCAATTGTGCAAGTCATTGATTATTTATTTAATTCAAACAGCTTTTCTAAAAAAACTACTTTTTTATTTTCATCCCAGCTGTTTGTATACACGAGCAGGTTTATGAAATTATCTTTAACTGAGCCAAACAGAAATACATTATCGAGTTTTTTATCATTATATTTCCAGATTATATATTCCAGCTTAGAATTTTCTTTAATCTTATCAGTTTTGAAATTATTTTCTTTCCAATAATTTGAATCCCAAACATAAAATGACGTTACGTTTTCAAAATCAGTTACATTACTTTTAAAAAAAGGATAGGATTTTTTTGGATTTTGAGCAACAGCAATAATTATTCCTTCTTTATTTTTCAAATAAGTCTGACCAGAGTCATCTTCAGTATTCAGCTGCATCCACTTTCCTGGAATTTTTACATCACCTGCATTTGTCTTTACACTAGAGTAATCTATATTATCCTGGCAAAAAATGAAATTTGGCAGAAGAAAAAGCATCACAAACACTAATCTTAATTTATTCATATTAAAATATTATAATTATATCCAATGTCACGCCTAGGAAAGTTATACAGCAAAATTGATCTCAATTTTCAGAAAATGTTCAATAAACTGTTCTTTGATCGTAAAACACTGTTAGTTTACAATTCTTTTCTAAAGGTTTTTCTTCGGCAGTGAATTACCGGATTAAAATTTTTCCAAATCAGCTGTATAGCAAGATTATCAGCCAGCTCCGGTGTTCTAAAACAGTTTTCTACGCCATTCTCAGTAAAAGTCTTGTGATATTCATTAAAAATAACTGCAGTCACTCCCTTATTCTGATAATCTGGGTGCACTCCAATAAGATAAAATATAACATCTTTACTGCTGCGTTTGGCTTTTAATAAATGTAAAAAACCAAAAGGGAATAATTTTCCATTGGCTTTTTGAAGTGCCCTTGAAAAACTAGGCATCACAATAGCAAATGCAACAAGCTTACCATCTTTATCCTCTACATATTTTATGTATTCAGGATTAATAAAACTAATGTATTTATTCTTAAAATATTCTTTCTGAATATCAGATATTGCAACAAATGAAGACAGCTTTGCATACGATTCATTGAATAAATCAAACATTTTATCTACATAAGGCATTACATCCTTTGTTGATTTAAAATTAATCGGTTTAAGCTGGTATCTTTTTTTAACTAACTCATTAATCTTTTCAAAAAATTCCGGTTTAGCATTTGCAAACGGAAATTTATTTTCAACATATTCCTTTTCGGTAACGTATCCCAATTGTTCAAAATGTGCCGCGTAATAAGGATGATTGTACCAAGTAATCATTGTTCCTAATTCATCAAAACCTTCCGTTAAAACACCTACTTTGTCCAGATTTGAAAATCCCATTGGTCCTTCGACATATTCCAGATTATTTTTTCGGCCGGTTTCATACACCTTTTCAAGCAGTGCTTTAGTTACTTCAATGTCATCTATAACATCAAACCAGCCAAAACGAACTTTCTTTTTCTGCTGCTGATTCACCTCATCCCAATTGATAATTACTGCAATCCGGCCAACGATAACATTATTTTTACGAGCCAGATAAAACGCAGCTTCGGCACTGTCAAAAGCGGGATTTTTGGTTTTATCAAATGTTTCCAGTTCATCTGAAATTATTGGAGGAACCCAATATGCGTTGCCCTTGTATAAAGAAAAAGGAAATTTTATAAATTCTGTTAACTCGTTTTTGGTCTTAGCTTCTTGTATGGTAATCATTGCAGTCTATGTGGGGGAATATTATTTTATTTCTTCGATTTTTTAAGTGATTCTTTGGTATTTGTCTTTTTAGCCATGTCCTTAACAGCCTTTTCTTCTTTGGTCATAAGATATACGTCTTTATAACGCGCGTCATATCGCCACGAAACTCCTACGCCTCCGTAAAACACTGAAGGAGTATCTTTAAAATTACCGCTTATAGAAGCATCAACCTGAAGGTTTCTGTTAATTAAATAAGCTGCGCCGCCTCGTACGATTGCATCACTGTAAAAATCACTTTTTATTCCTTGATTTTCAACAAAAGCAGACCAGTTTTTGTTAATCCCTTTAGTCAGCGTCAAAATATAACTCAAACTTGAATAATCTGTTGTTATATAATTACCAATAATATTTGCTACAAAAACCCAAGAACCGTCACCTAAGTGATTCTGCAGAATCAAAGCTACTTTTGGAGAAATTTCAGAATTAGGAGAGAAATAAAACGGATTGTTATGTCCTGCAAAATTGACTCCAGCAAAAACAGCTACCGAAGGGATGACCTGATGCCAGCTGAATTTATGATTGGCTTTCCAGCTGTAAATATTAGGTTCTTTTTTGTACCCCTTATTAGGATCATACAGCAAATATTTTGCTCCAAAAACAGTTTGCTTAAAATCATATTTATCTACAGTTTTCATTGGATAATTAAAAGTTTCAAGCACATACTGAGCATCAGCAATAAACTCTAATTCTTCCAGAAATGCTCCGTAGCGCACTTCTAAATCCATTCCAAAACCATAGGCATCATACCGCAGCAGGCTATGATTTTCTTTAATACCGAACACACCTGTTTCTACCTGCAAAACTGTTTTTCCAACAGCAAATGCCGACATAGATTCGCCTGGCCTGTTCGAATTAATCTCATCGGTATGCTGACCGTAATGAGCTATTGGAAATAAAAAAAGGGAAACTAAAAAAACTTTTTTGAAATTGAACATACTGAATTAGTTGAATGAAAATAGATAACGTTTTTCAAATGTACTATATTTTATCGTAACAATCATTCGGTTAAAAATTACTTAAGAATATAGTTAAAAATTGTTAATAGAATCTTGGTTTAAAAAAGCTATTAGTTCCTTAACAGCTTTACCGCGATGGCTTATTGCATTTTTGGTTTCTAATGAAAGCTGTGCAAAAGTTTCCTGAAAACCTTCAGGTTTAAAGATCGGATCGTAACCAAAACCTTGGTCGCCATATTTTTCTAAAGTAATTGTACCGCGGGCAATTCCGGTAAAAAGATGCTGTTCTCCCTTTATATTTAAAGCAATAACAGTTTTGAATTGCGCATCTCTATTGGTTTTATTATCCAGATTCAAAAGCAGTTTATCCATATTATCAGCAGCTGATTTTTGTTCGCCAGCGTATCGTGCCGAAAAAACACCTGGCTCACCGTTCAAAGCATCAACTTCCAGTCCCGTATCATCAGCGAAACAGTCATAACCATATTTTTGGGTCACATAATCAGCTTTCAAGACAGCATTCCCTTCAATAGTAGCGGCAGTTTCAGGAATATCTTCATTACATCCGATACTTTCCAGACTGATAATTTCAATACTTTGTGGCAGCATACTTTGTATCTCTTTGATTTTATTTTTATTATTGGTCGCAAAAACGATTTTCATAATGGCACTTTTAAAATGAGAAACCAAAAATACATTTTTTTGCTGACCAATAAAGAAAACTGCCTTTTAAACCACGGCATTCGCTTTTAAAAGTTTCTGACACGAATTACACTAATTAAGATTGCTATTTTATTACACAAAATATTCAAAACTGTAAAAAGTTATAAAATTTGATTTCAATTTTGATAAGAATTAGTGTTTATCTTTTTTTAAATGCGAATGCCATGCTTTTAAACAATCGAATATACTGCATAGAAATCTGCTGAAATGCAAATCGTTTTCGAAGCTGATCTTAATACTTATTTTAGATTAAAAATACCTTTCAATTCTGTAATTTTCGCATTAATTTTACCATTCAATTAATTCAATCTAAGAGAAATTATGATTATAGATTTTATAGAAAATGCAGCCCGATACGAAGCAGTTCATCCGTCATTTAAAACTGCTTTTGATTATTTAAAGCAAGATGACAAAGACGCTTTGGATGGTTTAATCGATGAAAAAGCAGGCGTGAAAATGTTTGCTTACAAAGGAGAAGGAAAAAGCAGAGCAAAAAGTCTGGAAACATTTGAATGCCATGACAAAAATATTGACATTCAGTTCTGCATCAGCGGAAGCGAAGGTTTTTTGTGGAAACCAAGAGCGAAATGCGTTTCTCCAAACGGAGAATATAACACCGAAAAAGATGTTCGCTTTTTTAACGATGAACCAGACACTTATTTTGAACTGAAGGCCAATCAGTTTGTTATATTTTTTCCTGAAGATGTTCATGCGCCAATGATCAGTGAAAATGATCTGGATAAAATAGTTGTAAAAGTATTGGTATAACCCAAATTTTAATATTACTATTTTTATTAATAAAGTCCTGACTGTTAAAAACAGGTTAAAACATAGTTAAAATACTTATTTTAAGCTTTTTAATACAATAAAGTTGTAAATTTGAGTGTGGTTTTGATTAATTACTTGAGGTATAATATCACAAAATATTTAAGTATTAGAAAAAGTATCTCAATAGTCAGCTATACCGAATTATAGTAACGTATAAGTTAGATAATGATAAATCAGAACTACAAAATTGGAGGGCCGTAAAAAGCCCTCCTTTTTTTTGAAGTAAAAATCCAGATTTAAGTACTATAATGCATCTGACAAATCAATACTTTCTGGCAATGAAAACATTTTCCCTTTATTCTTCAATTCTAAAACTGATTGCCCAGAAAAAAATTATTGATACAGCTGAAAATCAGTTTAACATCAATCCAAAAATTATAAAGCAGTCTGCTGCTGGTTTAGGTTTAACATTTGTCAGTAAAAAAGAACAGGAAGGCAGCGTCTGTCTGGCAGACAGTCATGAAGTGCGTCCTGAATTTAAAGAGACATTTACTTCTGAAGATTTATTCAATTACATCTACGCGGTAATTCATTCATCAAAATACAGGGAAGAAAATTTAAAAACAGATTCCCAAAATATTCCAATACAAACTGACAGTCTTAAATTTTGGAAGTTAGTGCAGTTCGGCAGAGAATTACGTAAAATTCATTTGCTAAAAAATGACAATACTGTCAACTCCAGTGCACAATTTACAAATGAAGGCAATACTATTGTTAAACATCCAAAATTTAAAACATTTTCCGAAACTCATTTTTCACCATCAGAGGAAAATTGTGCCGACAGAAATTTAGGGCGCGTGTACATCAGCGAAAATCAGTTTTTTGACAATATACCCGAAACCGTATGGAATTTTTGCATAGATGATTATCAGCCTGCAAAAAAGTGGCTCCAAGACCGAAAAGAATGCGAGCTTACTCCTGAAGACATTTCACAATACCAAAAAATAATCGCGGTTCTAACTGAAACAGTTCAGATTGCAAAAAAAATTAATAAACTAGATATTTAGCCTTTACTTTGAAATTAATGAAAACAATAAATAATCGATGAAATCTATAATTTTCTAAAAAGACAGAACTGTAATAGAAATATTAATAGCTGTGTTTTTAATATTTGGTCACATTCGTTAAATTATCTGGAAAATAGGAATCTGATAAATTGGTAAATTCATCACCTCTCATAAAAATATTGATATCGACTTCGCTAAAACTGTTTTTCCCGGCTGCAGCCAAAAGCTCGTTAGCAGCGTGAAGAGTGTTTTTATGAAAATGATACACTCTTTCAGATTTATCGGTTACGACTAATCCTTTCATCAGCATTTTATTCTGAGTGGCAACTCCTGTCGGGCATTCGTTATTATTGCAGCGCAAAGCTTGAATACAGCCCAAAGAAAACATAAAACCGCGGGCTGAATTACACATATCAGCCCCCAAAGCTACAGCTCTCAAAATGGAATATCCCGAAATGATTTTACCGCTGCAGATTACTGTTATCTTATCTCTTATTCCTAAACGGACCAATGTTTTGTTTACAAAAATAATTGCTGGTTCAAAAGGCATTCCAACACCGTCTGCAAATTCGAGCGGTGCGGCTCCAGTACCGCCTTCGGCACCATCGACAGTAATAAAATCAGGAAAGCAGTTTTGATGAATCATTTCCTGACATAGCATTTCAAATTCAGAAGTTTCACCGATGCACAATTTAAAACCAATTGGTTTTCCATTAGATAATTGACGTAAATGAGCAATGAATTCTATCAGACCTTTTGCATCTGAAAAGGCATTATGGCTGGGTGGAGAAAGAATAGTCGTATGTGGTTCAACCCCTCTTATTTTTGCAATCTGTGCTGTGTTTTTCTGCGCAGGAAGAACACCGCCGTGACCTGGTTTTGCTCCTTGTGATAATTTAATTTCAATCATTTTTACAGCAGGAAGATTCGCTTTTTCTGCAAATTTATCAGCATCAAAATTTCCTTCGGAATTACGGCAGCCAAAATAACCAGTACCAATCTGCCAGGTAATATCCCCTCCATTTTGATGGAACTCGGTCAATCCTCCTTCTCCCGTATTGTGATAAAAATTTCCTTTCTGTGCACCTTTGTTTAGTGCTACAATAGCATTTTCGCTTAATGAACCAAAACTCATAGCCGAAATATTCAGTAATGAAGCAGAATACGGCTGTTTACAGTCTGAACCGCCAACGAGAACCCGCGGCAATTCATGATTGACAGATGCTGGAAACATCGAATGCTTTATTCCTTCGTAACTCGATTGGTTTAAAACTAACTGCGTCCCAAAAGGAGAAGTTGCATCAATATTTTTAGCTCTTTGGTACACTAAAGAACGCTGGTTTCTTGAAAACGGCTTACCGTCGGTGGTGCGTTCTATAAAGTACTGCTGAATTTCGGGAGCAATCATTTCAAACAAATATCTAAAATATCCCAATATTGGGAAGTTTCTTAAAATAGCATGTTTTTGCTGAATGGTATTATAAAAGCCAACAATTATAAGGATTATCATTATCGCCGAAAAAACAAATCCTGTTTTTAGAAAATAATTAAAACCGAGAGAAATTAGTAATAATGTAATACTGATAATGAATAACTGTTTTCTCATTACTGAAACAATTTAAAAGTTACTAAGATTTATTTATATGCCTATCCTTAACTAATTAATACCAAACAGATCGAATTATCCACAGATTAAAAAGATTTACACAGATTTAAAAAAAACAGTAATAAAATCTGTGAGACTCTGTGTAATCAGTGGCAAAAAAATTACATGGTATTATTTGCGGACATCATATTTATTTATTTTCATTCTGAAATAACTACGTATAACGCAATCTCACAAAAACGTGTTTGATGCCTTTTTTGTCTGATTCTCTTTCATCAATTTCAAGGATATCTGTCATTGATTTGAGCATTGGTGTCAGTTTTGAAAAACCATAATTTCTAGGATCAAATTCTGGTTTCTTTTTTACAATGAGATTGCCCACATCGCCTAGAAATGCCCAGCCGTCTTCGTCACCGATAGCATCCAGCGAATCTTCGATAAGTTCTATGGTTTTATTGTCAATTTTGACGGAGATTTCTTTTTCTGCAGCTTTTTTAGATTCTGCAGGAACTGTAGCAGTGGGTTTTGGTGCTTTGCTTTGGGCATTGGTAGTTTTTCTGGTCTTTTTGATAGCACCGTCCAGTACTTCAATAAAAACAAACCGGTCACAAGCCGCAATAAAGGCACTTGGTGTTTTCTTTTCTCCAATGCCAATTACTTTCATGCCCGATTCCCGCAAGCGAATGGCAAGGCGTGTAAAATCGCTGTCGCTTGATACAATACAAAAACCATCCAATTTGCCCGAATACAATAAATCCATAGCGTCAATAATCAAAGCAGAATCGGAGGAATTCTTCCCAGTCGTATAGCTGTACTGCTGTATAGGCGTGATGGCGTGTTCTAGCAAAACTGATTTCCAGCCGTTGGCATTTGGTTTCGTCCAGTCGGCATAAATACGTTTAGTGGTTGGTGTTCCAAAATTAGCAATCTCTTCCATCATTCCTTTTACGTTGCTGTAAGGAACATTGTCGGCATCAATAAGTACGGCGAGTTTTAATTCTTTGGTGTTTTGAGGCATACCTTAATCTTAAATTATTGGATAGTTTGATTGTCGGATTTTTAAACTGTCTTTGAAACAGTTATTTCATCTCTGCTAACCTGATTCAAATATACATTTTTTATTAAAGAAAAGCTGTTAATTTTCACCTTAGGCCCTGATGTAAATGGAAAGCCTCTGATTCATAAAATACAGTTTTGAATAAAACAAAAAACCTGTAAATACTAATAAGATTTACAGGCTTTTTGATTTTTGCTACGGTTCATTCATTAAACCTCATATCTGAAATAAATAAATTTTACTTAATTATAAATAAACAAATCATGTCTCCAAACTGGCCAGCTACGCCCTCCGGGATATTCACTGTGCTTGTAGTTATACTAAAAACATATATTCATCATTTAGAAATAGCAAACAATCCAATTACCCCCTCTCGATTGGAGAAGACCGGAAGGGTGAGGCAAAAAACATTTTATATTTCTAAAAAGCATTATCTATGAATATCCAATTTATTAGCTGCATATAATAACAATAAACCTATTATTTCCTGTGCAGCCGTATCCAAAAATAACTACAGCAGCAACATCAGAAACAGCAAACAATACAATCCAAGCGAAGCAGATTATCAAAGCAGCCAGCTTCTAAAAATAAATTTACTTTCAAGATGCTAATACATTATAAATAATTATTTTTGCTCCCGATTCCGGAACTTTGTAACGGGACTTAAAATTAATAGTACTACAGAATATATATTATGGTAAAAGATTTATTTGAAAGAATTCAAAACAACAAAGGTCCGCTGGGAAAATGGGCTTCACAGGCTGAAGGTTATTTTGTTTTCCCTAAATTAGAAGGAGAATTAGGACCAAGAATGAAGTTTCAGGGGAAAGATATTTTGAACTGGAGTTTAAACGACTATTTGGGTCTTGCGAATCACCCAGAAGTGCGTCAGGCCGATACTGATGCGGCAATTGCATTTGGAGCAGCAGCTCCAATGGGAGCGCGTATGATGAGCGGTCACACTAAATATCATGAGCAGTTAGAACAGGAATTAGCTGCTTTTACGATGAAAGAATCAGCTTATTTATTGAATTTCGGTTACCAGGGAATGGTTTCTATCATCGATGCTTTGGTTACCAGAAACGATGTGATTGTATATGATGTTGACGCTCACGCCTGTATTATCGACGGTGTTCGTTTACACAGCGGAAAACGTTTTACCTACAAGCACAACGATGTCGAAAGCATGGAAAAAAACCTGGCACGTGCTACAAAACTTGCCGAAACAACAGGCGGAGGGATTTTATTCATTACCGAAGGTGTTTTTGGAATGCGCGGACAGCAGGGAAAACTGAAAGAAATTGTAGCAATGAAAGAAAAATACAATTTCCGTTTACTAGTTGACGATGCACACGGTTTTGGAACACTTGGAAAAACAGGTGCCGGAGCAGGTGAAGAGCAAGGATGTCAGGACGGAATCGATGTTTACTTCTCCACTTTTGCCAAATCTATGGCGAATATCGGAGCTTTCGTTTCTGCAGACAAAGACGTTATCGATTATTTGAAATACAACCTGCGTTCACAGATGTTTGCCAAAGCGTTACCAATGATCCAGACTATCGGTTCGTTGAAACGTTTGGAATTACTGCGCCAGTCTTCGGAAATCAAAGACAAACTTTGGGTAAACGTAAACGCACTGCAGAATGGTTTAAAAGAAAGAGGATTCAACATTGGTGACACCAACACCTGCATCACTCCTGTTTACTTGGAAGGAAGTATCCCGGAAGCAATGGTTATGGTAAACGATTTGAGAGAGAACTACGGTATTTTCCTATCGATCGTGGTGTATCCAGTAATCCCAAAAGGAATCATTTTATTGCGTATGATTCCGACAGCTTCTCACACTCTACAAGACATTGACGAGACTTTGTCTGCTTTCGAAGCTATCCGTGAGAAATTAACAAACGGTACTTACAAAGAAATCGCAAGCAAAACTACTGTTGATATGGAAGCTTAACAATAAGCAACCTTACATATAAAAAATCCATCGGTCAAAAGGCTGATGGATTTTTTTTGGGGAGCAGAACATCAGTATATTTGATCAGGTTCAGTCCCGCTTTTCGCTATATCTGTGGTCCTGAACCCCAGGACCACAGGATGCCGCTGTAATCCTACCGTGTGGACACAAATATTTTATGTTAAAATAGCACGCAGATTGGGCAGATTATCGCTGATTTTTTGGTTGTATACTAAAAATATTATGTATAAAACTTATGTTTTTTTCAATACATTTTTTAAAAAACAACAAATTTATCGATTTAAATCCGTTCAATCCGTGTCATCTGTGGCCTATTAAAAGATGTGTCCACACGGTAGGCTGTAATCGGGGCTATTCTGAAAGTTTATATTTTCATAAGAACCAGCACAGACAGCGCATAAAAATTCTGTACTTTTATGACACTAAACCAAAAAAGAAAATGAAAAGATTTATTCTTTCAGCATTACTGTTATTCACAATAACAATAATCACCGCCCAAAAAACAGAATACACCACTGTTACCAGTATTCCCTATTACAGTGAAGCAGTTTCCAAAACAGATTCATATATAAAAGAGCGCTGCGTACTCGATATCTATTACCCAAAAAACGTCAAAGGATTTACCACCGTGATTTGGTTTCATGGCGGCGGTTTAACTTCAGGCAGTAAAGAACTTCCGGAAGGATTAAAAGACAAAGGATTTTGTGTAGTTTCTGTAAACTATCGATTATCGCCAAAAGTAAAAACACAAAAATGTATTGAGGACACCGCAGCTGCCATAGCCTGGACATTCAAAAACATAGCATCTTATGGCGGTGACAATTCCTTAATTCTGGTTTCAGGGCACTCGGCCGGCGCATTTTTGACGTTGATGGTGGGTCTGGACAAAAAATGGCTGAAGACTTATGACATAGACGCCAATTCCATAGCAGGATTGATTCCGCTGAGCGCTCAGACCATCACCCATTTCGAAATTCGAAAAGAAAGGGGCATTGCTGAAACACAGCCCATAATCGATGAATTCGCTCCCTTATATCACGTTCGTGCCGATGCTCCGCCTTTATTACTAATCACAGGTGACAGAGATAAGGAAATGCTGGGCCGCTACGAAGAAAACGCCTATATGGCACGAATGATGAAAATTGCCGGACATACGCAAACCGCTTTATACGAGTTACAAGGCTACGGCCACAATATGACGGAACCGGCTTTCCCATTAGTTGTACAGGAAATCAAAAGAATTACAGCATTAAAAAAGAAATAAAATGACCCCACACTTATTAATCATTCCAGGACTCGGTGATTCGGACGAAAAACACTGGCAGAGTTATTGGTTACAAAAATTCACCAATTCAACCAAAGTCATTCAGGACAATTGGGACGAACCGCAGCTCAGCGAATGGCTCGCAAGACTTAACGAAACTATTAAAAAAATAAATGAACCAACAATTTTAGTTGCACACAGCCTTGCCGTTTCCTTAATAATGCATTGGGCAGCCCAAAACAGCAGTCCAAATATCATAGGCGCTATGCTCGTTGCCCCCGCCGACGTGGATTCTCCTGCACACACACCAGATTTTCTGAGACACTTCTCTCCTATTCCAACGCAGACCGTGTCTTTTCCTACGCTGGTTATTGGAACCGAAAACGACACTTACATGTCACTAGAAAGAGCCAAAGAATTAGCAACTCATTGGGGAAGTGATTTCATAAATATCGGTCAGCTGGGACACATCAACTCCGATTCCAATCTCGAATATTGGGAAGAAGGCCAGAATTATTTACAGCTGTTAATCAAAAAAATTACTTAATTCTACAAATAACATTATTTCGTCAAATACATTTTTGAAACATATAAGTCATATAAGTTTTTAATTTAAAAAAATCAAGTAAAATCAAAAGTTCATTTAAGCAAAGCCATTTAAACCTTCATAGATTTTTTTTAGCTTATATTCACTTTTAATTACTCTTTTGACAAACTACCCGCTTTTAACTTACATGACTTATATGTTTAAAAATTAATACCGTTTATTCTATAACATAAGCACAAAAAACTTTTAAAATGACAAACCCTATAGTTTCCGCAGCTTGGCTTCAAGAACATTTAAACGATACTGATCTAATTATACTTGAAGCAAGATTAGAACAGAATCAATCAAATTTAGAAAACCAAAATCCCAATCTGCAGATAAAGGGCGCTCGTTTATTTGATATCAAAAATAATTTCAGCAACACCAGTAATCCCCTGCCAAATACTTTCCCTTCGGAAGAGCAATTCACTGCTGAAAGCCAAAAATTAGGCATCAGCTCCCACAGCACAATTGTAGTTTATGACACTTTAGGAATTTATTCCAGTCCCAGAGCCTGGTGGATGTTCAAAGCGATGGGACATTCAAAAGTTTTTGTTTTGGATGGCGGACTTCCGGAATGGATTAAAGAAGGATTTCCAACCGAAAAACAAAATCGGATAAATTATCCGAAAGGGAATTTTACCGCCAAATTCCAGCCAGAATTAATCAAAAACAAAGAACAGATACTGGAAAACATCTCCACTAAAGAAGCCGTTCTCATGGACGCAAGATCAGCTGACCGATTTCACGCCACTCACGAAGAACCGAGAGCCGGATTGAGAAGCGGACATATTCCCGGTTCCATCAGCGTTCCGTTCACCGAACTGCAGCAAAACGGAAAATTCAAATCAAATGAAGAATTGAAGGAAATCCTAAAACTAGACAGCCAGCCATTATATTTTACCTGCGGTTCCGGAATTACCGCCTGCATTGTTTTGCTAGCCTGCGAATTGATTTCGGACAATCCAAAAGCCGTTTACGATGGTTCCTGGACTGAATGGGGTATCAGTGATCTGCCTATCGAGAAATAAAAAACAAACAATAAATTCCATATAAAAGACGGTTTTATTTTAAATAGAACTGCCTTTTTTAATCTGTTTTACATATTTAAAATTATCCCGCCAGAAAAACGATCCTGTTTTCTTCAGCCATAAGATGCGGAATCATCTTTTCTTAAAATAAAACATAATACATTACACAGCAATTAATTACATGATAAAAATCACTTTAAAATGAGTTTAAAATTATTACCTTTATGTATCATTTTTATTCTCACTATTAAAGAAAAAATCATGAAAAAATATGCATCCATCATCTTGGTAAGAATATTTATAATTTCCCTTTTGCCATTTAGCACCATCGAGAAGGACTGGAAAAAATTGAACTGCAACAGCATTTTTTAGTCCTCACATGAAAACGCACGCATACATAGGAACCAGCCTTGATGGTTTTATTGCGCGAAAAGAGGGAGAAATCGATTGGTTAATTCAATTCGACAGTCCAGAAACCAGCCAAAGCTATACAGAATTCATCAGTAAAATTGACGCTATTGTAATTGGCAGAGGCACTTTCGAAAAAATACTCACTTTTCCCGATTGGTTCTATCAGCAAAAAGTTTTTGTATTGAGCTCCCAGATTAAACACATACCTGAAAGTCTAAAAGAAAAAGCCACCGTTCTTTTGATGCCACCAAAAGAGTTACTGCTCTATCTTTCGCAAAATGGATATACTAACATTTATATAGACGGCGGGAAAGTAATACAAAGTTTTCTGAAAGAAAATTTACTCGATGAACTAATAATTACTACAGTCCCTATTCTTATAGGAGAAGGCATTCCTTTGTTTGGAGGGCTTGACCATAACATTACTCTTAAACACATTCAGACAAATGTCTTTTCGAATGGGCTTGTAATGAGCCGTTATGAAAAGAATAACGGATAATCAACAGATAAAAACAACTCTAAATTACAATACGATGATACCTCAAATTGACACCCTTAAAGATTACCAAAGTTCAAAAAACAATACCATAGAAAATATGAAATGGGAAATAGATCCTTCACATTCGGAGGTTATGTTCAAAATAAAACACCTTGAAATCGCTTCCATAACCGGTCGTTTTGATGAAATTAAAGGAACTGCCGAAGCGGAAGAAGATTTTGAAAATGCTGTATTTTCTTTTTCTGCTGCTATAAATTCCATCAATACCAATAGCAAAAACAGAGATGCTCATTTAAAAAGTGCAGACTTCTTTGATGCCGAAAAATTTCCAAAAATCTCTTTCTATTCTACTAAATTTAAAAGAATCGGTGAAGCGTCATTTGAAATAATCGGCAGACTGACCATCAAAGAAATTACAAAACCAACAATTTTACATTTAGACTACGGAGGCAGCAATATAGATCCTTGGGGAAACACAAAAGCAGGGCTTAAATTTAAAGGAATTATAAATCGTAAAGATTATGGTTTATCATGGAATACAGCTCTGGAAACCGGCGGTGTTTTAATTGGTGAAGAAGTAAGGATAAACGGTAATATCGAATTAATAAAAAAACTGGAATAAACTAACCGATCCGCAGTCCGTTTTCAATTTTAAAATCAGGAGCCAGCAGAATCACATCTCCCTCCTCACCTACGGCACCAAGTACTAAACACTCACTCATGAACTTTCCAATCTGTTTTTTGGGAAAATTGATTACGGCCACAATCTGTCTTCCTGCTAAAACTTCTTTGGAATATCGTTTAGTTATTTGCGCCGATGTTTTTCGTATTCCAATAACGGTTCCAAAATCAATTGTGAGCTGAAAAGCAGGTTTTCGGGCTTCAGGAAAATCATTGACTTCGAGTATTGTTCCTACCCGCATTTCTACTCTTTCAAATTCTGACCAAGATAAATCCATTTTCCTTAAAGTTTATAGAATTCTAAGATACTAAGTTTTTTCTTTTTCTGACTTAGAAACTTAGAGTCTTAACCACATTAAAAGAAAAATCCCAAAACTGTAATTATTTTGGGATTCTCTATTTATTCTAAAATAATCATTAACAATTAATAACTAATAATTATTTAACGTCCATCAATTCTACATCGAAAATCAGGATAGCATTTGGAGGAATAACACCGCCTGCTCCTGCTGGTCCGTAGCCTAGGTCAGAAGGGATTACGAAACGGGCTTTGTCACCCACTTGCAGTAAAGCAATACCTTCGTCCCATCCTTCGATAACATTTCCTCTTCCTAATGGGAATTCGATTGGTTTTTTTCTTGGGTAAGAAGAATCGAAAACTTTTCCGTCTGGTAATTGTCCTGTATAATGTACAGAAACCGTTTTACCATTTTCTGCTTTTTTACCAGAACCTCTTTGGATAAATTGGTAACGCAGACCGCTCTCTGTTTTTTCAAAACCTGCAGCCAATGCTTCCATTTTCGCTTCAGATTCTGCTTTTGCAGCAGCTTCTCTTTTCATGCGGGCCCCTTTTAAACCAATAAAAGCTTCAATTGCGTTCCATTTTTCAGCTTCTTCTCCAACTCTGATAATTTCTAATGTGTCCAATGAATCACCTTGAGCAACAGCATCAACTACATCTTGTCCTTCTACCACATGCCCAAAAACAGTGTGTTTATTATCTAACCAAGAAGTTGGCACATGTGTGATAAAAAATTGAGAACCATTAGATCCTGGACCAGAATTAGCCATAGAAAGCACTCCTGGTTTATCGTGTTTCAAAGAAGGATGAAACTCATCATCAAATTTATAACCTGGATCTCCTGTCCCAGTTCCTTTTGGACATCCTCCCTGAATCATAAAATCAGGAATCACTCTATGGAAATTTAAACCATCATAGAATTTCTGCCCTTGCGGTTTTACTTTGTTTTCCATGTTCCCTTCAGCAAGAGCAACAAAGTTACCTACAGTTCCTGGTGTCAAATCGTGTGTTAATTTTACTAAAATCGTTCCTTTTGCGGTATTGAATTTAGCGTATATTCCGTTTTCCATTGTGTTTATTTTTTATTGAAGCGCAAATTTACAAATTAATTCAATATTAATCTGCCCTTTCTATTTTTTAGAATTTGGTTTATAAGTAAGTCCGTAAACTAATAATGAAAATAATGCCAAAACAGCACATCCGATAGTCACCGCGTGCCAGCCTCCCAGTTTCCAGAGCAATAACCCATAAGCAGAACCGGCAGCTGTTCCCAAAAAGCTAAACGACATAAATACTGTATTTAATCTGTTTCTCGCTTCAGGCAAAAGTGAATATACCCGCGTCTGGTTTGAAATATGCACACTCTGGATTCCAAAATCCATTAAAACAATTCCAATAATAATTCCGATCACACTTTCTGCAGAAAAATAATAAACAATAAAACTGATTAGAAGCAATAAACAGCCGTAACCGATTGCTATCCTGGAATTTCCCTTATCCCCAAATCGTCCGACTAATGGCGCAGCTAGAGCTCCTGAGGCGCCAACAATACCAAAAAGTCCTATTGTCGCACTATTAAAATAAAATGGTTTGTCTGAAAGCAGTAAAACCATTGTTGTCCAGAAAGCGCCAAATTGTCCAAAGCAGAATATATTGATTAAAGTTGCTTCTCTCAAAACTGGCTGTGTTTTTATCAGTGTAAAAAGTGATTGGATTAATTGACCGTAGGAACCTTTAAATTGCGGCTTATTCACAGGAAATCTATTCTGAATAGCAAAAAATATCAAAAGACAAATTCCGGCAGCAATCCAAAACATGGACCGCCAGCCAAAAAGCTCACCGATAAATCCGCTTAAAGTTCGAGAAAGCAAAATTCCTAGAAGTAATCCGCTCATAATTGTCCCTACAACTTTCCCGCGCTGTTCGGGCACCGTCAAAGAAGCTGCCAATGGCAAAATAAGCTGCGGTACTATTGATGTGATTCCAATAAGCAGTGATGCAGCCTGCAGAACAAAGAAACTCTGAGCTGTTGCAGCAATAATCAAAGCAATTACAGAAGCAAAAGTCGTTATCAGAATCTGCTTTTTGCGTTCGATTTTATCTCCCAGCGGTACCATAAAAAATAACCCAATTGCATAACCTGCTTGGGTTAGATACGTAATAGTTCCCGCATTGGCATCTGGAATTTTAAATTCGCTGGCAATTAAAACAATTAGAGGCTGGCAGTAATAAAGATTGGCAACTATAAGCCCTGTACAGGCTGCCATAAACAAGACATTCGTTTTGGATAGATTCATGCTGCAAAAATAGTATTCTAATTTTGACTCACACTTTAATTATTTCATAAAATCTTCGCGAATAGGGCTGAAAACATCAATCAGCAGACCATCTTCCAGACAAAGCACGCCGTGAATCACGTGAGGCGGAATATAAAAACAATCCCCTTCTTTCATCACTTTTGTACTACCGTTAATGGTTACTTCAAATGCACCTTTGGCAACATTAGTAACCTGCGAATGGTAATGCTCATGCAGTGTTCCTACAGCTCCTTTTTCAAAAAGGACATTCACCATCATAATGGTATCATCATATCCCATTATTTTTCGTTTTATACCTTCACCTACAGCTTCCCACTCAAATTCATCATCTTTTATAAATTCTTTACTTGCTCCAAAACTCTGCATTGCTTTTTATTTTATCGTTTAAAATCTGCCTTAAATATTATGTCTGGCTATCGTTCTATGCAAAAATAACTCAAAGACTGCAATTCAGACAATCGTAAGATCATTTTATTGCATCCTTTGAGTTATTTATAAAAATTTGTGAGCTAGCCAGTAGTTATTAAAACTACATGCTTAACTGCTCATCAATCAGATGTATTAAATCTTCCTCAGAAGAACCAAATGTAACTACGCTTCCATTTTTGTCAATTAAAATTTTAGTTGGAATACCCTCAATTTTATATTTTGCAGTAATAGCATCGTCATAATCAAAGACTACATTAAAACTGTATTTTTTATCATTAATAAAATTGGTAACTTTCTCAGTAGTTTCATTTTCCTTCCCTTTTTCCCATGTATTCACAAATAAAAATTCTACGTTCTTGTCTTTGTATTTGGTCACTAATTCCTGCATTGCAGGGAATGAAGCCTTACAGGGACCACACCAAGTCGCCCAAAAATCCAGAACTACTACTTTTCCTTTTAAATCGGACAGATTAATTACTTTTCCTTCCAGATTTTTCAAACTAAAATTGATAGCGTCAGTACTGCCGTATTTTTTAACAATAGCTGCTTTTGCACTTGCATTTGCAGCTTCAATGGATTTTGCTTTAATAACTTTAAAAGAATCCAATGGCAGATTTAATTTTCCATATATTGCTTCCAATTGAGCAAGAAGCACTCTTGAATTTGTTCCTTTTGAAAGCTCGCCCTCAATATATTTTTTGGTAACTTCTAAGCCTTTTACTTTTTCCATATAAACTGCATAACGCTCTTTTCCATCTGGGCCAAAATCTCCCATTTGATAAATCTTATCCTGATATTGAAAAGCTTCTTCAAACCTATTTAACTTATATAATATTAGGGCATAAGTATCTGCGTACATATCATGAGTTCCCTGCAGATCTTCAGGAAAAGCAGCTTGTTTTTGAAGATCTGCTATTATGTCCAGCGATCTTTTTGATACTTTTTCGGCTGATTCAATATCTTTAGCAGGAGTCTCAAAATCTTGTCCGGATAATCCCCATGCATAATTATTATAAAGTCCCGCCGCCTTATTCTTATTGGATAATAATTTTTCATACTGATCCAGTTTTTCAAAATCTTTATTGTCTAAATATATTTTCATTAAACTGGTATAAAAATAATCTTTATACATTATTGGAATATTTTTAAAGGAAGCTGTATAAAAATTCAATCGTTCCAAAATATAAGTTTCTGTTTTATCCGGATGGTTTGCAAAATCAAAAAAGAAATTGCTGGATTCAAAACTGCCTTTTGGATATTTTGCTTTTATTTTATCTTCCAGCAGTTTGTTTTCGTCAGTCATTTTAAGACGCGCATAAAGCCGCGCAGCAACCAGCAAATAGTCTTCAGAATTCTTTTTTTCGCATTTTTTGGCAAATGCCAGCATTTCAGTTTTCGTTTGTTCTTTATTAGAAGCCTCTTTTATGTATAAATAATTCTCATAACTTTTACTCTCCTTCATCTTGGGATACTTCATGAACATTTTATTGTACTCAGATAATACCCCTGCAGGACTGGAATCAAGTTTTAAATTAAGTTTTGATGCCAATGAATTACTTGCATAGTTTAAAATCTCAATTTTTGCTGCCCAGCATTTTCCTATATCGGCTGGAGACGAATTTAAAAACACATCATATCCAGTATTTTTATTGTTTTCAACTACTTTTTTCCCATCAACGATTGCTGCTGCAAAATATTTAATTGAGTCTGGAACCTGAAGAGCGAACTCGTAACCAACAGCTTTTTTAATTAACAAAGCACCGCCGCCTGTAAAATCAAAATTGTCATTATAAATAACTCTAACTTTGGCTCCATCTGGAATTTCTGTTCCTTTGGGCGGTTCGTAAACATAAGTGTTTTCTTTTCCAATTATTAGTTTTGAATTTTTCAAATACAGTTTCCCGATTTGCGAAAATCCCATATTAAAACACACCAAAAAAAGCAACAGTACTGTTTTTTTCATCTTATAAATATTTAGCATTAGTGCCAGCAGGCCATAAAAGCTAACTGACTGATTAGATAGAAACTCTAAAGTAAATATAATTGATTTTTACTACAGAAAAATCCTCTGTTATAAAAATAACTTTTATTTAAGATTTAAACAGGCAAGTCCGTTAAATAAAGCAGATGGGATTATTTTTTGCGTTTGAAAAATAATGTTGAAAATGCTTAAAATCATTCAAAAAGGGATTTGACTTTTGGAGATTCTTCCCCTTTTTCGGTCAAGTATAAAGCAGCGCCGTCTGCATTTATAAAGTTTAAAATTACAGTCAAAACGATTCCGTCTTTTTTATCATACATAATAGTAAAAATGCCGACTTCAGATTTATCAACTGAATTGTGAGTATTTTTTTTAAAATCAGTTTTATATTCTACAAAATAAAAACTATTGTTTTCATCGTAAAATTCTTTTCTAAACTCAATATAATACTTGTTTTCTATATTGTCCTTAGTGTTTTTTTTATTCAGAGTTCCTTCTTTTAAATCAAAAACAAATTCGTTATTCTCCAGCGAAAACTCTTGTGGCGGAATGCTTTTATACAGTGTCTGCACAATAATTTTCTGAGAATACAATTGATTGAACAATAAAAATGTGAATATATAAAATGTAAATTTCATTTATTTTATTAAAAATGTATTAAGGGTTTAGGAAATTATAATATCCCGCCTGCTCTAGTGGTTTGGGACGAAATTAAGCCCATTATTCGGATTTGCCAAATCTCCTAAATACAAAACCAACTTTCTATTAAGCAGATTTTAGCAGATTTGTTTTAATATTTCTTTTATTATTTTTAGAGTTTTAGTTGAAGTTTCGCGAATAATAATTTTATTTTTCTTGTTTTTAATTAGTTCTGTAAACAAATTATCTTCTGTATTTATATCAACGATTGTCCCTCCATATTTTAATGTTGTTTCTGCTATTGTCATTGGCAAATTTGTTGCTCCAGAAGTTCCCACAATGAAAAGAATTCCTGAATTTTTAGCAATTTTTAATGAGCTAAATTTTTTATTTGTTTCTTCATTATAAAATTCATCAAACCACAAGATATTTGGTCTCATCCAATTTCCACATTCTTTGCATTTTAGTAATTGAATATCTCTTTCTGTTAAATCTTCGTCTATATTCTTTCCTTCAATTTCAACAGGAAGACATTCTATTCCTTTACAACCATTGGAACATTTAATCTCTCTATTATTTCCATGTATTTCGTAAATTCTATTTGTCCCAGCACGTCTGTGTAAATTGTCTATATTTTGAGTTATTAAATGAAATTTATCTTGTAAAAGATTCTCAATTTCTACTATTTCATTGTGACTTTCATTTGGTACAGCATTTTCAAACATCTTTTTTCTAAAAAGTGAGTATTGCCAAACTTCTTCAGGATTTTCTTTAAAATATTTAAAAGTTCCAAATTCCTCTGGTTTATGGAATTTAGTTCCTTTTATCCATATACCATCTGTACCTCTGTAAGTAGGTATTCCACTTTCGGCAGAAATTCCAGCACCAGTTAAAAACGTGAATAAATTTCTATTGTTTTTATTATATACTTGCTTTATTATTTTATCAAGTTGTTCATTCATATTCAGATTTTCTACAAATTCCTACAACATCCAGCTACAAGAGATTTGGTACTAAATTAAGCCTTATTTTTCGGATTTGCCAAAACTCCCAAATACAAGACCATTTTCAAATTAAGCCAATTGCCCAAATCTATTGTAGCAAGTGTGGCTGGTTTTTTTATCTGTCATTCCAATTTTCAAATTCCTTAGTCCTTTCCATTGTACATCGAATTAAACAATCTATTTTAACTTTCTGTTCATATGGACCACCTCCATCACCAGGATCTTGACTATAGAATTTACAATTTAAATCTCTAAATTTTATCCAAGCTTTTTGAGCTTCAATTAGATTTTTTTTGTCTGTTTCGTTGAGCTCTTTTTTGAGTTTGTTGTACACAACATTTAATTTTTTATCAACTTTTTGATATTGCTCATAAAGTTCTCCTTCTCCAGTTACAGATTGTGAAAAGGAAATTGCTGTAAAAAAGAATAAAAGTGTGCAAATTATTTTTTCCATTTTGAGTCCATTTTTTATACTATCGTTGTTTAAGCTTGCCACTGACTAATAGCTCTGTGCAATTTTTTCACAAATTTCAAGTTAGCTAATATATTAAAATTAACCTAATACAACTTTAAAAGAAGAATTTCGATACTCTTTTTAAAATATAAACCTCTCAATAACTGCAATAGCATTGCCTGTCATATGCATTGTTATTGGTGTATAAAGTGATTTTGTATATTGTCGTGCATATCCAAATAATATGGCATCAACTAAACTTTGCACTATTCCGATATTCGAAGACATAGTATTTTGATACGTAAAATTATGGAGAAGAACAAAGAAACAGGCCTGAATTAAAACTGCAAGATGATTGTTTATTTTTTTCTTGTTCAATAAATTTAAGATACAGCCTCTAAACAGCAATTCTTCGGCTATAGGAGCAAGAATAACAGCGCCTGGGATCAAGATAAGTGATGAAGACAGTGAATGATTCTATTTATCGATTTCCAAAATTGATGATGAATAAAGCAAAAATTCCACCAGCAATGAATACAGCAGAAACCCAATTGTCCAAATTAGAAAGTATTTGATCGACTGAGGTTTTCTAAGATCTAATTCTTCAGATTTGAATTTCCCGCGTTTAATTAATATCATCACAGCACAAATAACGATGAAAAACGGTAACGTCCTAACTAATGCCAATCTTATTTCATTGTTCATTTTAAACTATTATTTAATTGACTAATAAAAATATAAGCTATTTAATTTTCTGCTAACAAAAAACGAAGTTATGGAAATTACTGTTTGCATTTACAGAAAAATCTGCAGATACTCTTTATGTAAACAATTGTCTGAACGAAGCAAACTGACGAAAAACAACTAACTCCAAAAAAAATGACATCCTTTCGAATGCCATTTTTATATATTGAGTTTTATAAATTACTCTGCTGATAGTCCCGCATTTTTTAAATAGGGTTCGGTTTTCATATCATGACCGATAAAATCTTTGAACGCCTTATTTAAATCCACACTGTTACCAACAGATAAAATGTATTTTTTGAAGCGCTCGCAGTTTTCTCTTGTCATACCTCCATTGGCCTGCATCCAGTCGAACGCATTATAATCTAAAGTTTTTGACCAAGTGTAAGCATAATAACCCGCGGAATAACCGCCTCCCCAAATGTGCGCAAAATAAGGAGTGTGATAGCGAGTAGGCACTTCATTAACCAATAAACCGTATTTTTCTAACGCTTCTTTCTCAAAAACCAATGCTGGTTTAAAATCAGATTCTTTTTCGACACTGTGCCAGGCCATGTCAAGTGTTGATGCCGCTAAAATTTCGGTTACATCATAGCCTTTATTAAAAGTTTCTGCTTTCTTGATTTTATCAATTAATTCTTGTGGTATTGGCTGTTTAGTCTGATAATGAACAGCATAGTTTTTTAGAACTGCTGGATCTAACGCTGCATGCTCATTGATTTGAGATGGGAATTCTACGTAATCTCTCGGCACCGAAGTCCCTGACAATGAAACATATTCCTGATTAGCAAATAATCCGTGTAATGTGTGCCCAAATTCATGAAACATAGTAGTCACATCGTCAAAACTAATTAAAGATGGATTTCCGCCAACTGGTTTCGAGAAATTGTAAACGTTTACAATTACTGGTTTTTGTTTTAAATAATGCGACTGACTCACCAGATTATTCATCCAAGCTCCTCCATTTTTATTGTCACGGGTATAAAAATCTAAATAGTATATGGCAATTGAAGTTCCTTTGTCATCAAAAACTTCATAAACTTTTACATCTGGATTATATACAGGCAAATCATTTCGTTCCTTAAAACTGATACCATACATTTGTTTAGCCGCATAGAACACTCCTTTTTCTAATACGCTTGTCAGCTCAAAATATGGTTTAATCTGACTTTCGTCTAAATCATATTTGGCTTTACGAACTTGTTCAGCGTAAAAGTTCCAATCCCAGGCTTCCAGTTTAAATCCGCCGTTTTGAGCATCAATTAAACCTTGTATTTCCTGTGCTTCTATTTTAGCTTTGGCTACAGCCGGCGCTGCAATTTTGGCCAGCAGTTCCATAGCTGGTTCTGGTGTTTTTGCCATTTGATCTTGTAACTTCCACTCAGCAAAACTTTTTTTACCCATCAAATTGGCTTTTTGCAAACGCAGTCTAGCTATTTTTTCGAGTACCTCACGCGTATCTCCTTCATCATTTTTTTCGGCGCGGTACCAGGATGATTTGTATATTCTTTCTCTGGCTGCTCGGTTTTTCAAACTAACCAGCAAAGGCTGCTGCGTTGTGTTCAATAATCCTATTAAATATTTATTTTCGTATCCTGCTTCTTTAGCTTTCTGCTTGGCAGCTTCAATTTCGGCGGCACTTAGCCCGTCTAAATCAGCTGCATTGTCAAATAAAACAGCTCCATTTTTTCGGGCCAGTAGTAATTTATTACTGAAAAGAGTGCTTAAAGTCGCTAATTCTTCATTTATTTTCTTCAGCTTTTCTTTATTCTCTTCGGATAAATTAGCTCCGTTTAATTCAAATTGCTGCAAGTAATATTCAGTCAGTCTTTTGTCCTCACCTTTCAATTTATTCAAATCAATTGCTTTGAAACGATTATACAATTTACTGTTCAAATAAATTTTATCAGTGTGTGCTGAGAAAACTGGCGCATATTCAGCTTCAATTGCCTGTAATGCCGAATTGGTATTGGAACCAGTCAGATTATAAAAAATTCCTGTTGCTCTGTTCAAAACTTCACCACTGGTTTCTAATGCCAAAACGGTATTTTGAAAAGTAGGTTTTGCAGGATTGTTTGCAATAGTTTCAATCTCCTGAACATTAATTTTCAAACCATAGTCAAAAGCGGGTTTAAAATCTTCATCTTTTATTTTACTAAAATCAGGTGCCTGATATTGTAAAGAACTTTTTTGCAACAAAGGATTTTTCATTTTGATATTATTATTTTGAGCCTGAAGTGAAAAAATAAAACACAATGAACTGATAAAGAACAATCTATAGCGAATCTGCATAATTAATATTTTTTTTACATTAAAATACGAATATAACAAAAAAAACTATTTCCGTTTCATTAATCACAAATAGTATTTAAAATGTTAATTTTTTAATACAATTCATACAAAAAAAAATTATATTTGTGATATTTAAGTTTACAAAATAATATGAATTCAATATTTGACAAAATTGACAATCAATCTATTATAGATAGAATCAACACTCTTAATTCAGAGACTGCTCCATTATGGGGAAAAATGTCCGTTGATCAAATGCTTAAACACACAAATGAAGCTATTATAGTAGCATTTGGCGAAAGGAAAATAAAAGTAAATTTTTTCATTAGACTTTTGGGCAAAATGTCTAAAAAGAGTACTTTTAACTTTGGATTTAACAAAAACAGTCCAACTGCCAAAGAGTTTATTTTTACAGGAAAATATGATTTTGAACAGGCAAAGAACGAATTAATAAAAAACTTTAGCCGTTTTACAGAAAAACCTGTACCTATTACAATTATGGATCATCCTTTTTGGGGAAAAATGACTTACAAAGATTGGAACAAGTTGATGTGGAAACACATTGATCACCACTTGACACAATTTGGCGTTTAGTCTCTAACCCCATAAAAGAAAACTCATTTATGAGTATAATTAGACATAAGCATTATTTCTTATCCTACTCTGAAGAACATGAACAAGCAGAATGGACCGCTTATTATCTGACTGGAAAATCTCAGTATGAACACCATTATGAGCGTCCTTATTTTAAGCAGGATCCTCTTATAGATACTGAATCGGCACATTGGAGAAATTACAAAGACACCGGTTATGACAAAGGACATCTTGTACCTGCGGCTGATATGAAATTTTCTAAAGAAGCTTACACAGAAACTTTTTACACTTCGAATGTCTCACCCCAAAACAGGGACTTTAATGCCGGTATATGGAACAGACTAGAACAAAAAGTGAGATACTGGGCCGATAAATACACAGCTCTATTTATTGTAACTGGAAGTATTTTACAAGACAATCTATTAACTATCGGCGATGAAGAAGTTTCGGTTCCTCATTATTTTTTCAAAATTGCGGTTCGGGTTGAAAATAACAGCCTGAACATGATTTCGTTTTTAGTTCCAAATGAAAAATCCGATTTACCGCTCTATAAATTTGCTAAAACTATTGATGAGATTGAACAAATAACCGGTATTGATTTCAACCAAAAACTATCTGAAAAAATAGAAGAAAAAATAGAAAAGGAGCTAAGCTATAAGGAATGGAGTTTTAGTTAAGCTTTTTTAACCGCTAAGTCACGGCATTCGCATTTAAAAAAAGATAAACACGAATTTCACCAATTAACACTAATTCTTATCAAAATTGAAATCAAATTTTACAACTTTTTACAGTTTCGAATATTTTGTGTAATTAAACAGCAATCTTAATTCGTGCAGATTAGTGTAATTTGTGTCAGAAACTTTTAAAAGCGAATGCCGTGCCGCTAAGTTCACTAAGCTTTATTTTAAATTTCTAGCAGATACGCAATGATGCAAACCTTTTTGTTCTTTGCGTAATACTTTGCGAACTTAACGGTTAAATTCCTCTTGTGGTTAAGCCTCTTTTATTTGTACATTTACCGTTCCTAAAAAGTCATAATGAGAATTGATATTATAACCGTATTACCTGAATTATTAAGAAGTCCCTTCGAAGCTTCGATTATGAAACGTGCCATAGATAAAGGACTGGTAGAGGTTCATTTTCACAATTTAAGAGATTATACAACTAATAAGCAAAAAAGTGTAGACGATTATCCTTTTGGCGGCGGTGCAGGGATGGTTATGACTATTCAGCCGATAGATGCCTGTATCACTCATTTGAAAAGCGAAAGAACTTACGACGAAATCATCTATATGTCTCCCGATGGTGAAACGCTAAACCAAAAAATGGCCAATACTATGTCGATGTATGAAAACATTATCATTTTATGCGGGCATTATAAAGGAGTGGATCAGCGCGTGCGTGATCATTTTATTACCAAAGAAATCTCAATAGGTGATTATGTTTTATCGGGCGGCGAATTAGGCGCTCTCGTTCTGTCTGATGCCTTAATCCGATTAATACCTGGTGTATTAAGCGATGAAACCTCAGCATTGACAGACAGTTTTCAGGACGGCCTCCTTTCTGGACCAATTTACACCCGTCCAGCTGATTACAAAGGCTGGAAAGTTCCGGATGTTCTATTGAGCGGTCATTTTGCAAAAATTGACAAATGGAGAGAAGACACTGCCTACGAACACACTAAGAACAGAAGACCCGATTTATTAAATGATTAATTTTCATACCTTTATACTTAAACTAAAAGTTAGTTCACTGCCTTTTAACCTTTAAAAGTATATATCATGAAAAAAATAATCTTAAAAGTTATTTTAATTACTGCTTTTTTCATTTCATCTGCTTCGTTCGCTCAAGGAATAAATAAAAAATCCCTGCTGAATGAACTCAACAAAACATACGGGGTTGCACTAAGCGCAGACGAAAAAACCTATTATGAAAATGCAAACAGTGCCTTAGTCTTGGAATTATTTGGTCTTGACGGAAAGAATCTATCAAAAGAAAACCACGATAAAGAAATTGACAAATTATTTGACAAAAGAGACAAAACACTGACTTCGTCGTTAGGCATTAACAAATACAGCGATATTAAAGCAAGAACAGACGGAAAAACTGCAGAAACTATAAAAAAAGTAAAACAAGCAAAAATGACTCCCTGAAATTCTTTTTAAACAACAGATTACACAAAGAGCTTATAGAAATAAGAGTTCTTTTTTTTAGCCCCATTAAATAAACTATCGCTTCAAAATAATTTGTAATTTCATATTTCACAATTCATAAATATTTTCTACATTTGCACCCTCATTAGACCAACCTCTGGCGAAAACCGTGAATGTTGCTCTTTTTAAACCATAAAATAAAAATAAAATGGCAGATTTATTGAAATTCGTTCAAGACGAATTCGTAACAAGAAAAGATTTCCCTGTATTCGGAGCTGGAGACACAATCACAGTTTTCTACGAAATTAAAGAGGGTGAAAAAACAAGAACACAGTTTTTTAAAGGTGTTGTTATTCAAAGAAGAGGATCTGGAAACACTGAAACTTTTACAATCCGTAAAATGTCAGGAGCAATTGGAGTTGAGCGTATCTTCCCAGTTAACTTACCAGCTTTGCAAAAAATTGAAATCAACAAGAAAGGTGCTGTACGTAGAGCTAGAATTTTCTACTTCAGAGAACTTACTGGTAAAAAAGCTAAAATTAGAGATAAAAGAAGATAGTTTACTACACTTCTTTACTAACAAAAAAGTCCCAGTTCGATATAAGTCGAATTTGGGCTTTTTTTTTGATAATTTTTAGGGGTCAAAAATCACAATTTGAAAATCAAACAGTACTAAAAATATCAAATTAAGAATATCACAGAATAGGCGTTTAATATTATTTTTTTATATAAATTTTAAAACACTATTACAACTTCATTTCATATCTTTGCCCGCCTTATCTCAATCGTTATATTTGCTAATAAGGCTCGTTATAAACTTATGATTTAGATCAAAAAAATAAAAAAAATGACATCAAAAGCTAAAATTTTTTACACATTAACTGATGAGGCTCCTTTATTGGCAACCTACTCTTTTCTGCCAATTGTTCAGGCATTTACTGCTGCTTCTAATATCGAAATAGAAACAAGAGACATTTCTCTAGCCGGCAGAATCTTATCCAACTTTCCTGAATTTTTAAAAGAAGATCAAAAAACAGCTGATGCTTTATCTGAACTTGGAAAATTAGCTACTTTACCTGAAGCTAATATTATAAAACTGCCAAACGTTTCTGCATCGGTACCGCAATTAAAAGCTGCTATCGCTGAATTACAGTCACATGGTTATGCAGTGCCAAATTTCCCAGAAGACCCGCAAAACGATTCTGAAAAAGAAATTAAGACAAAATATTCTAAAGTTTTAGGTTCTGCCGTAAACCCAGTTTTACGTGAAGGAAACTCTGACCGTAGAGCTCCAAGAGCTGTAAAGAATTTTGCGAAAGCAAATCCTCATTCTATGGGGGCTTGGTCTTCAGCTTCTAAAACAAAAGTAGCATCTATGTCAAAAGGTGACTTTTACGGAAGTGAAAAATCAGTTACTGTTGCTGAAGCAAATGATGTAAAAATTGAATTCACAGCAAAAGACGGTTCTACTACTGTTTTAAAAGCAAGCACTCCATTAAAAGCAGGTGAAATCATTGATAGTTCAGTATTGAATATTGCAGCTTTAAAATCTTTCGTTGCTGAAACTATTGCTGATGCTAAAAAAGAAGGCGTTTTACTTTCAGTACACTTGAAAGCAACAATGATGAAAGTTTCTGATCCAATCATTTTTGGCGCTATTGTAGAAGTTTATTTCGCAGCTGTTTTCGAAAAATATGCTGCATTATTTACCGATTTAGGTATTGATACCAAAAATGGTTTAGGTGATGTATATGCTAAAATAGCTGGGAAACCAGAACAAGCAGAGGTTGAAGCTGCTATCGATAACGCTATTGCAAATGGTCCCGCATTGGCCATGGTAAATTCTGAAAAAGGAATTACCAACCTGCATGTTCCTTCTGACGTAATTGTTGATGCTTCTATGCCGGCAATGATTCGTACATCTGGACAAATGTGGGATAAAGACGGAAAACAGCAAGATACTTTCGCTGTTATTCCAGACAGATGTTATGCTGGCGTTTATACAGCTACTATCGATTTTTGTAAAAAACATGGTGCTTTTGACCCAACTACAATGGGAAGTGTTCCAAACGTAGGTTTGATGGCTCAAAAAGCAGAAGAATACGGATCTCATGACAAAACTTTCCAAATGAAAGCTGATGGTGTTGTTCGTGTTGTAGATACAAACGGAAACGTATTAATGGAACAGACTGTTGAAGCTAATGACATTTTCAGAATGTGTCAGGCAAAAGATGCTCCAATTCAGGACTGGGTAAAACTAGCTGTAAACAGAGCACGTTTGTCTAACACTCCAGCTGTTTTTTGGTTAGACGAAAACAGAGCTCATGACAGAGAATTAATCGTTAAAGTTCAGAAATATTTAAAAGATTACGATACATCAGCTTTAGATATTCGTATTCTTAATCCTATTGCAGCAACTGAATTTACTTTAGAAAGAATCATCAAAGGTTTAGATACTATTTCAGTAACTGGAAACGTACTGCGTGATTACTTAACTGATTTGTTCCCTATTCTTGAAGTAGGAACTTCTGCAAAAATGTTATCAATCGTTCCATTAATGAACGGCGGCGGTTTGTTCGAAACTGGTGCTGGCGGATCTGCTCCAAAGCACGTAGAGCAATTTATCGAAGAAGGCTATTTACGTTGGGATTCACTAGGTGAGTTCTTAGCTTTAGGAGCTTCATTAGAGCATTTAGGACAAACATTAAATAATTCAAAAGCAATTGTTTTATCAGAAACTTTAGATGAAGCAAATGATAAATTTCTAGCTACTGATAAATCACCTGCTCGTAAAGTAGGACAGATTGACAATAGAGGTTCTCACTTTTATTTATCATTCTACTGGGCTCAGGCTTTAGCTGCACAAACTAAAGATGCAGAATTAAAAGCTCTCTTCACTCCTATTGCTGCTGAATTTGAAGCTAACGAGGCAAAAATCAACAGCGAATTAATTGGTGCACAGGGAAAACCGCAGACTATTGGAGGTTACTACCAGCCAACACCTGAGTTGGTTAGTAAAGCAATGCGTCCAAGCGAAACATTCAACACCATTTTAGATAAAATTACAGCATTGAAAACTGCTTAATTTATTCTGGTTTATATATTTCAAGAGACAGCTCGAAAGGGCTGTCTTTTTTTTACACTTGTTTTTTTGACCTCATAACAAATTACAATTCAGACCATTTTCCTTAGCCGCTTTTAAATTTCTATTTAGTAAAAACTTGCTTCAAAAAACCATCTATATATTGAATTGTCGGGTCAAACCAAGGATTAAAAAGACAGAAAGAATGCGGTGAATTTTCAAATTCATGAACTTCTGAATAAATTTCATTTTCAGCCAAAACTTTTCTATAATCATCACGGCCAGCATGCATTCTCGCTACCGAACTATTAATAAACAATGTTGGTGGCGTAGCTGCACCGACATAACTCAATGGCGAAGCTGCTTCCCAAAGTTTCGGATTTTCTTTTTTTGAATATCCAAACCAATATGTTCCGGCCGACATTTTTTTGCTGTCATCACCTTCACTCGATTCTGGATGAACAAAAGACAAAGTACCGTCTATATCGACAACAGCATTTACCAGCGATAACGAATTAGAGTTTGTCACCATACCTTCAAAAAGCGGCATATTTCCAGTTGTCCCCAAAAAAGAAGCAAGCTCGCCCCCTGCTGAAAATCCCAATACAGCTATTTGATTTGGATCGATATTATATTGATCAGCATTTTCACGAACCCAGCGAATAACTGTTTTTAAATCATAAATAGCAGCCGGAAAAAGCGCTTCGGTAGAAAGACGGTATTCTGGAGTAAAACACACATACCCTAAACTTGCCAGTTTTTGTGCCATTGGATGGTGCTGCTGTCTGTTTCCAGAACGCCAGCCTCCACCATGAATAATGACAACTGCGGTTTGCTTTCTCTTTTCATTTATATCAAAAAAAACATCCAGCTTCATTTTCCGTTTTCCATAACTGCAGTAAACAATATCCTTTTTTTGTTTTACAAAATCAAAATGTATTACGGGAACCATGGTACAATTAGGAAAGTCTTTCAATGTTTTTTTGAAAGCACTGGCAGTTGTATAAGAAGTATCTCTTACATTAGTCAGTCCTTTTAAATATTGAGCATGTAAACTTTGAAAAGAAACTGCAGAAAATAGATACAATAGTATTCCAAGACTTCGATTTTTATAAAACTTCTGAACTGCTCCCATTTATACTTTTTTAATTTATTTACTTATCTAAAACGATAAATTTAAGAAAACCATTCTCTTTTAGAATCGATTAAAGCGAAAATATTTCTGTTTAAAATTTCAATTCTACTATTTTTTAGAATCATACAATAACCCCAGAAATGAATTTTTGTTTTTCATTCAAAAAATTCTCTTTTCATAAAACACTAAAAAACAATTAGATACAAACAAAACAAAAAAATTAAAATCACATCACTAATTGACTTAGGATCGAAACAAAAAAATATTTTTATAAATAAGCGAACATTCATTTATAATTAATACATTTGTTTTCCAATAATAAAAAAATGCGAACAAGAGACACAAATAAAGAAGAGCTGGTCAGACAAAAAGCTATAGAAATGCTTGTAAAAATGGGGATTGAAGGTTTTGGAATGAATCGTTTGGCCAAAGAATGCAGTGTATCAGTGGCTACTTTGTATATCTATTATACAGACAAAGATGATCTGATAAAGAAAATTGGTGTAGGAATTGGTCAGAATTTCTTTAACGAAATGATTAAAGATTTTTCTCCTGATATGCCATTCAAGGAAGGCTTGCGAAAACAATGGGAAAACAGGGCACGCCACACCATAAAACATCCGCTTGATGTTGCCTGTTGGGAACTTTTGAGTCATTCCAGCTACAGAGACTGCATTTTGGAAAAAAGTGTACTCAATTTTAAGACTATAATGGGTGATTTTTTAAAAAATGCTATTGACAAAAAAGAATTAACCTGTATGTCCAAAGAGGTATTTTGGAGCATTGCCTACGGTCCGTTATACACTTTACTCCGTTTTCATAATGAGGGCAAAAATATGGCAGGCACACCTTTCAAACTAACGAAGGAAGCTACCGAAGAAGCATTTGAATTAGTAATAAAAGCATTGACACCACAAAAAGTTTAACTATGGAAAACCAAATAGAAAATATATTGGTATTTGCAACCAATATTAAAACCGAAAGTGATAAACAAAAAATAAGCAGTATACTGAATAATAACTCTGAAATACAGCAATGGAATATTGATCAGGAAGATATTGACTGTGTCTTGCGGATTGTAACCGAAACACTATCCGAAGGGCAGATAATCAAAATTTTAGACCAATACAATTTCAATTGCACACCATTAGATTAAAATAAAATGAAACAAAAAAATACACAGACCATACCGTTTACGTCCTGTCAGAAATTAGCCGTTTTTTTACTGGCTATAACACAATTTACAGTAATTCTAGATTTTATGGTTATGTCTCCAATGGGAGATATACTAATGAAATCGTTAAGCCTAAAACCTGCTCATTTTGGTTTGGTCGTTTCTGCTTATGCTTTTAGTGCCGGTATTTCAGGTTTGCTTACAGCTGGTTTTGCAGATAAATTCGACCGAAAAAAATTACTATTATTTTTCTATGCTGGTTTTATCGCAGGAACTATTTTATGCGGCATAGTTACAACTTATCCTCTATTAGTAGCAGCACGAATAATTACAGGACTTTTTGGAGGCGTTATAGGTTCAATTTCTATGGCGATAGTTGCCGATTTATTTACACTGCAGCAGCGCGGTCGCGTGATGGGTTTTATACAGATGGGATTTGGCGCCAGCCAGATTTTAGGAATACCAATCGGATTATATATTGCTAATGCCTGGGGCTGGCATGCACCATTTCTCTGGGTTGCTGGAATGGCAGGAATTGTAGCTTTAATAATAGCTGTAAAATTAAAACCAATTATAAAACACTTAGAAATACAATCAGATAAGTCCGCTTTTAAACACTTACTGCATACCATTAGCAAAAAAGACTATCGGGTTGGATTTACTGCCACAGCATTACTTTCAATCGGAGGTTTTATGATGATGCCTTTTGGCAGTGCTTTTGCAATAAACAATTTACACATCACAGAAAATCAATTACCTATGATTTTTATGATTGCAGGCATAGCAACACTGGTAGTAATGCCGTTAATTGGAAAAATAAGCGACCGAATAGACAAATACAAAATATTTGCGTTTGGCTCCATTTGGACCATTGTAATGATTACCATTTATACAAATCTTGGAGTTACTCCATTTGCAATTGTCGCTGTTATGAATGTACTGATGATGATGGGAATTATGGGGCGTATGGTACCTTCCACAGCTTTGGTAACTGCAATACCTGAAATGCAGGATAGAGGAGCATTTATGAGTATTAATTCATCATTACAGCAGATAGCCGGCGGTATTGCAGCAGCCTTTGCAGGCACAATTGTTGTACAAAAAGACAAATGGAGTCCGCTGGAACATTATGACACTTTAGGAATTATAATTGTCTGCATTTCGGTTATATCCATAATATTGATGTACAGGGTTGATAAACTTGGTAAAAAAAGAGCAAAAGAAAAGACGGAAGATTTTTTTACTGTTAGCGAAATATAATTGCAATAAAATTATTTTACTGATTAAACCATTTATCAAAATATCTATCCAACTGCAAACCAAATAAAACCTAATGTATGAAAATTAATTTACCCCTAATTTTAATTTTTACCGTGCTTATCACATTATCTTGTTCTAAAAATGATGATACACCAACAACACCTGCTAATATTGATGATGATTTGGCTGGACCAATTTCGAGACCCCAAAGCGGTTATGGATCCGATGGAACTTACACTGTTGCCAAAATATCATTCCCAAGTCCACTATATAGCGGAAAAAATGTAGAAATATTTTATCCGAAGGGTATTACCGCTCCAAGACCAACTATCTTTTATTCCCATCCTTTTGGTGGTGAAGAAAGCAGCTACAACATTGGTCTATATGAATTCATTGCCAAAAAAGGTTATGTTGTTGTTTTTGCACCCTACCCGACAACCGGTGTCACTGTAGATGAAAGATACAGCACTTTGTGGGAAAGTTTTAAAAAAGCAGTAACCAATTACCCAAATATTATCGATACTTCCAAAGTGGGGTTCATGGGACATTCTTTTGGCGGCGGTGCTTCTTTCGCATTGGCTCACAAAGCATTTATTAACGAAGGCTGGGGACAAAACGGACGTTTTATTTTTACAATGGCACAATGGTATGCACATCAAATCACTCAGGAAGACCTGCAGAATTTTCCAGCCAACACTAAACTTATCACCCAAGTCTATGACGACGACGTAACCAATGACCACAGGCTGGCAATTGATATTTTCAAAAACATTGCTATTCCAGATTCAGAAAAAGATTTTATTTTAATCAAAAAAAGTGTTCTCCCATCCTATACTTATACAGCCGAACATAACTTACCCAACACACAATCTGCTTATGATGCATATGATTACTATGGCATTTACAGACTATTGGATGCTTTGATCGATTATAGTTTTAACGGAAGTGCTGCTGGTAAAAAAACAGCATTAGGAAATGGTTCTGCAGAGCAGATTACAATGCCAAGCTACAATGGACAGGCATTATCACCTCTAGAAGTAACTGATAATCCAACTGCTCTTTACCCTCAAAGTAAGTATCTATTTCCATGCAATAACGCTAACAACCCAAGAATTGCTAATTGTAAATAAACCACTATGGACAGAAAGTTCATAGTTTTGGTTGGCTGACTAAAAGTCTACAAGGCTGGGTTCCGAAAAATTTATGAGATTGCCACAGATTCACAAAGTAAAATGATTTTAAAATCTGTGAATCTGTGGCAAAAGAATATTTTTCAGAAGCTAAAGTGCATAGTTTTAAACTTTATTTGAGACCAATAACCCCAAATAACAGCAGTACTATTTATCAGCCATTTGATTGAAACCAAAAGTTTCTTCAAATGGCTTTTACTATTTATAAAATATGCAAGAAAACGTTATTAACGATAGATTAACATATTAAATGTACGAATTGAACCTCAATTTATTGACATTTGCAAAATCAAAACCAAAACGATGATTTTTAAGAAATTTATTTCCATTCCCCTTCTCCTATTGATTTCTTTTACTGTTTTTTCGCAAGAAAAGAACAATAGCGACTCCAACAAACAAAAATTCACAATTAGCGGAACCATTTCGGATACCAAAAGCAACGAAACCCTAATTGGAGTAAACGTAGCTGTCCCTGAATTAAAAATAGCCACTACCACCAATGAATATGGGTTTTATTCAATCACCCTGCCAAAAGGAGAATATGAAATCAGCATTAGTTATGTTGGTTTTGAAAGTATATCAGAAAAAATCTCATTAGTTAAAAACACAAAAAAAAGTTATTCTCTTAGTGAATCTGGGCAGGAGCTGAAAGAAGTAGTAATTAGTACCGAAAAAAATACTGCCAACATTAGAAAACCAGAAATGAGCGTTAACAAACTGTCTATTTCGGCAATTAAAAAAATGCCTGTTGTTATGGGAGAAGTAGATGTTATCAAATCTATTTTGTTTCTGCCGGGTGTTACTAATGCAGGTGAAGGCCAGTCTGGATTTAATGTTCGTGGCGGTGGTGCCGATCAAAATTTAATTCTCTTAGACGAAGCCACTATTTTTAATTCCTCTCACGTTTTTGGTTTTTTCTCTGTTTTCAATCCTGACGCTATCAAGGATTTAAAATTATACAAAGGCGGAATTCCTTCTAAATATGGAGGAAGAGCATCATCGGTTTTGGACATTTATCAAAAAGATGGAAACAGTAATGATTTCCACATGAATGGAGGAATTGGATTAATTACCAGCCGAATTCTTGCTGAAGGTCCAATCGTAAAAGACAAAGGATCATTTCTGGTTGGAGGCCGTGCTTCTTACGCGCATCTCTTTCTAAAATTAGCCGATAATGACAACTCAGCTTATTTTTATGATTTAAATACTAAGCTCAACTATAAATTCGACCCAAACAACAGTTTATATCTTTCTGGGTATTTTGGCCGGGATGTATTTTCTTTAAACGAAACTTTTGCCAATACATATGGTAATGCAACATTAAACCTAAGATGGAATCATCTTTTCAGCGAAAAATTATTTTCTAACTTATCGTTTATCTACAGCAATTACTATTATGGATTAACACTTGATTTTCTTGGATTTAATTGGGATTCCGGAATCAAAAATTACAATCTGAAATACGATTTCAAACATTATATATCCAATAATATAAAACTAAACTACGGATTCAACTCCACCTACTACAACTTCAATCCGGGAACAATAGATCCTAGCAGTCCCGATTCTACCATCAACTTTAAGCAGTTAGAAAAAAAATACGCTTTTGAAAATGGAATTTACGCAGAAGCGGAACAGATTCTAACTGATAAACTTGCCATCAATTATGGTGCCCGTTTCAGTATTTTTAACAGACTCGGAAATTCCACTGTCAATCAATACGAGAATAACCAGCCGGTAGCTTACGATTCAGATTTAAAAATTTATGAAAAAGCAACACCTATCGGAACTACTTCATACAAAAAGAATCAATCTATAGCTACTTACAATTATTTCGAACCACGCCTTTCGGCAGCATACGAATTAAACAAAAACCAATCGGTAAAAGCAAGTTATAACCGCATGGTACAGTACCTGCAGTTGGTTTCTAACACTGCTTCCCCAACCCCGCTCGATGTCTGGACACCAAGTGATAATTACATCAAACCTCAGATTGCCGACCAAGTAGCTATTGGCTATTTCAATAATTTTAAAGATAATTTATACACCTTAGAATTAGAAAGTTTCTATAAAAAAATTAAAAACAGAATGGATTATATTGACGGAGCCGATTTAGTTGCCAATGAAGCCATCGAACAGGTAATCCTTAACGGAGAAATGCGCTCCTATGGTTTAGAAGTATTACTGCGGAAAAATTCAGGAAAGTTAAATGGCTGGATTGCCTACACAATTTCCAAATCACAGCAGAGAACTCCAGGAAGAACCCCGGACGAAATTGGAATCAACAATGGCCAATGGTACCGTTCAGCTTATGACAAACTTCACAACATAGCTGCAACGGCAAATTACACTTTAAATCAAAAATGGAATTTTGGCGGTAATTTTACCTTACAGTCTGGACAGCCTACAAACTTTCCAAACGGACAATATGTTTACCAAGGCATTACGATACCAAGCTATGGAGAGCGAAACAGAAACAGCCTTCCTATCTATCATCACTTAGATATTTCGGCGACTTACATTCCAAAACCATACAAAAATAAAGGCTGGCAGGGCGAATGGGTTTTTAGCATCTATAATATTTACAACCGAAAAAATGCCGCTTCAATCAGCTTTAGAGAAAATGCAGATACTGGTGCAAACGAAGCTGTAAAACTATCTATTTTTGGAGCTGTTCCTTCAGTTTCTTATAACTTTAAATTTTAACACGATGAAAAACATTAAACGATACATAGCCCTTTTAATAGCTTCATTATCAATAATCAGCTGCGAAGATGTAGTCAATGTAGATTTAGAAACTGCCGCGCCAAAATTAGTTATAGATGCTTCTATCAAATGGGAAAAAGAAACAACTGGAAATGTTCAGAAAATTAAATTAACAACCACAACCGATTATTATTCTACAACAATCCCTGCTGCCACAGGAGCTGTAGTCACAGTAACCAACACTACAATGAGTACACCTGCCGTTTTCCAATTCATCGAAGACGGACAGACCGGAGAATACACTTGCAATAATTTCAAGCCCGTTATCGGAAATGAGTATGCCCTTAACATAACCTACAAAGGACAGACATTTACTTCAAGCTCTACTTTTATGGCCAGTCCTGTCATTACAGAAACTGAGCAGGCTTTAAAACCAGGAATCGAAGGTAAAGACGTATATGAAATCAAATTCTATTTTCAGGACAATGGATCCGAAGACAATTTTTACCTGATAGGTGCAAAAAACAAAAATATTGCTTATCCTGAATACGGTGTTATTAACAACGAATTTTATCAAGGCAATCAAATGTTTGCATTCTACAGAGACGATAAACTAAAAAAAGGTGACGAAATTCAGTTCAGCCTGCAGGGAATCACCGAAAAATACAGCAATTACATGAGTAAACTACTCAGCATTGCGGGCAGTGATACCGGCAGTCCATTTGCCACTGCACCGGCAACCCTGAGAGGAAATATCGTAAACAAAACCAATCCCGATGATTATCCGTTAGGCTTCTTCCATCTCGGCGAAATAGATTCAGACACTTATACAATTCAGTAGCTGATCCAGCTATCCATTTAAGACTGAAGATTAACAATTTTAGATTTTAGATATTTCATAACTTTACAGAAAATCTAGGTAGAATTCAAAAAATCTATATTCTATATTCTGAAATCAAAAATCTGCATTCTAAAATCTAAAATCAAATGTCCTCACACCATATCGTCCGCGACGACCAAGAACCCGCTTTGATAATTGCCAACGGAGCCGCCTGCCATCCCGAGTTACTGGGACAGCTGCTTGAATGGTCTCCACTGGTAATTGTACTCGACTCTGCTATTGAGCGCGTTATGGAACTGGGCATAAAAGTAGATGTGTTGTTGGGTGATTTTGACAGGGGATTTGACCCCGAGTACTATAAAGAAAAGCAGTTTCCGCTGGAAATTGTCTACACTCCAGATCAAACCAAAACCGATTTAGAAAAAGCGCTGGATTATTTAATCGAAAGAAAAATTCCAGCTGTAAACATTATTTGGGCCACTGGCAGAAGAGCCGATCACACTATTACCAATCTTACCAATATTGTCCGTTATCGCAATCTGATTAAAATTGTCATACTCGACGACCATTCCAAAATATTTTTGCTACCTAGCAAATTCGAAAAATGGTACACAGCAGGCACTCCTATTTCATTAATACCTATTGGAGTTGTAAACGGAATCTATTCTGAAAATCTGGTTTATCAATTGGAAAATGACACTCTGACCATGGGATACAGAACCGGAAGCAGTAATGCCGTTGCCAATGATGGAATTGTTACCATCAGCCACACCGATGGCGATCTGTTACTAATGGAGTGTTTTGATTAGCTTAAGTTTTAAGCCTACCCAATTTTAAATAAACAACTATAAATAAGCGCAATAGAAATTTAAAAAAAGTAATGACTATCTTTGCAGCGAAATTTAAAATAATGAAACCTACAAAGAATACCGAAAAGACAACACTGCACCCAAGAAATCTCCACCGATTTGGATACGACTTTAAACTATTGACGCTAAATTACCCCGAATTAAGCGAATTTGTTTTCGTCAACGAACACAGCAGTGGCTCGAGCGATAGTGAACAGACGAAGCAAACAATTGATTTCAGTAATCCTGATGCAGTAAAAGCACTTAACAATGCTTTACTTATTACCAATTACGACATACAAAACTGGGATATTCCAGCAAATTTCCTTTGCCCTCCCATCCCTGGAAGAGCTGATTATATTCATTTTCTCGCCGATTTACTGGCAACGGCAAACAATGGTGTCATTCCGGAAGGAGAAAACGTTATGGGACTCGATGTTGGTATTGGTGCCAACTGTATTTATCCGATTCTCGGGAACTCTATTTACGGCTGGTCATTCGTAGGAACAGACATTGATGAAAATGCACTTCAAAACTGCAAAAAAATCATTGGTCAAAATCCAAAATTAACCGAAGCTGTCAGTCTGCAGTTACAGGTAAATTCCCGTTTTATTTTCAAAAATATAATAACTCCCGAAGACCGTTTTACGTTTACTATCTGCAATCCGCCTTTCCATTCCTCATCGGAAGAAGCTGCAAAAAATAATCTCCGTAAAGTAAATAATCTGGCATCAAATGCTTCCAAAGCAATGACCCGAGGCAGAACCGAACGGAACGAAGTTAAACCAGTTCTCAACTTTGGCGGACATAATGCTGAATTGTGGTGCGAAGGCGGTGAATTGGGTTTTGTCAAACAAATGATTTTTGAAAGTGTCAAATATCCAATGCAGTGTCTTTGGTTTACAACTTTAGTCTCCAAGCAGTCCAATCTGAATACAATCTACAAAACTTTAAATCATGTAGGAGCTATTCATAAAACCATAGAAATGGCGCAAGGGCAAAAAACAAGCCGTTTCGTTGCTTGGACCTTTATGAGTGAATCACAGCAAAAAGCGTGGAAATTTTAGGATTTTAGCAGCCAATTTACTTTGTATCTTTACGGTTCAGTATCATAGACTCTAAAACATGAATTTTCAAGTCATATCCGATTATAAGCCAAAAGGCGACCAGCCGCAAGCCATTGAGAAATTAACTCAAGGTATTGAGGCAGGCGAACAATTCCAAACTTTACTTGGAGTTACAGGTTCAGGAAAAACGTTCACTGTCGCTAATGTAATTCAGGAAGTGCAGCGTCCAACTTTGGTTTTGGCACACAATAAAACCTTGGCGGCACAGCTGTATTCCGAATTCAAACAATTTTTCCCCAATAATGCGGTAGAATATTTCGTTTCTTATTACGATTATTACCAGCCAGAGGCTTTTATGCCTGTTACGGGTGTTTTCATCGAAAAAGATTTATCCATTAATGAAGAGCTTGAAAAAATGCGTTTGAGCACCACTTCTTCTCTGCTTTCAGGCCGACGCGATATTTTGGTTGTCGCATCAGTTTCCTGTCTGTATGGTATTGGAAATCCTGTTGAATTTCAAAAAAATGTAATTGCGATTGAGCGCGATCAGGTCATTTCGAGAACCAAATTACTGCATAGTTTAGTGCAAAGTTTATACTCCAGAACAGAAGCCGATTTTACGCCCGGTAATTTCCGCATTAAAGGTGACACGGTCGAAGTCTATCCAAGTTATGCTGATGATGGATTCCGGATTCATTTTTTTGGAGATGAAATAGAAGAAATAGAAAGCTTTGATGTAAAGACATCCAAAGTTATTGAAAGATACGAAAAACTGACAATTTACCCAGCCAATATGTTTGTCACTTCGCCTGATGTACTGCAGAATGCTATTTGGGAAATCCAGCAGGATTTGGTTAAACAAGTTGATTATTTCAAAGAAATAGGCAAGCACCTTGAAGCCAAACGATTAGAAGAACGAACTAATTTTGACTTAGAAATGATTCGGGAATTAGGTTATTGCTCAGGAATTGAGAATTATTCCCGTTACCTTGACGGAAGAGAAGCAGGAACTCGTCCTTTTTGCTTATTAGATTATTTCCCTAATGATTATCTCATGGTTGTTGACGAAAGCCATGTAACGGTTTCACAAGTGCACGCTATGTATGGAGGCGACCGAAGCCGTAAGGAAAATTTGGTTGAATATGGTTTTCGACTGCCTGCAGCTATGGACAACCGTCCGCTGAAATTTGAAGAGTTCGAAGCCATGCAAAATCAGGTTATTTATGTTTCTGCAACACCAGCCGATTATGAACTGCAAAAATCAGATGGCGTGTATGTTGAGCAAGTAATCCGCCCAACTGGATTATTAGATCCAATTATTGAAATTCGTCCGAGCTTGAATCAAATCGATGATCTGATTGAGGAAATTCAGCAGCGGTGTGAATTGGACGAACGTGTTCTAGTAACGACTTTGACCAAAAGAATGGCAGAAGAATTAGCCAAGTACTTAACAAAAGTTAGTATTCGCTGTCGTTACATCCACTCGGATGTTGACACGCTGGAACGCATTGAAATCATGCAGGATTTACGAAAAGGAATATTTGATGTTTTGATTGGTGTCAACTTATTAAGAGAAGGTTTGGATTTACCCGAAGTTTCTCTAGTTGCGATTCTCGATGCAGATAAAGAAGGATTTTTGAGAAGCCATCGTTCTTTAACACAGACCATTGGCCGTGCAGCGAGAAACCTGAATGGAAAAGCAATTATGTATGCGGATAAAATTACTGCCAGTATGCAGAAAACCATTGACGAAACTAGTTACAGAAGAACCAAACAAATCAATTTCAATACAGAAAATAATATTGTCCCGCAGGCATTGAACAAAAAAATTGAAAGTGCCTTCACTAACAACAAATTGGCTGAATACGAATTAGGACACACTATGAATATTGCTGCCGAACCGGAAACCGCCTATATGTCCAAACCTGATTTAGAAAAACTCATCCGCGAAAAGCGAAAAGCAATGGAAAAAGCAGCAAAAGATCTGGATTTTATGCAGGCAGCAAAACTGCGTGATGAGATTAAGGCACTGCAGGAAAAAATCAATTAAAAATTAAAACACTTTTTTAAAATTTAAAAATTTAAAAACCATTAAGATATTAAGAATCATTAAGCCTCTAAAAGCTTAACTTTCTTAATATCTTAATGGTAAATAATGTTTTGAAAGAGAAAAACGACAAGACTTTAAAATCAATTAAGCTGTTCCTGAAAGAGTTCCAGCAGTACTTCAGCAGGAATCATAGTGTTAGGAGAATTTTTCATTAATTTCAAAATACGGTTTGTAGCACTTGGATTTAATCCCATATTAATTGCAATCTGACGGATGGCTTCTTCCTCTTTTGGGTGCAGAATTCCGTCACAATGCATCAGCAGTGCCAGACGGTAAAATTGCTGAATCCTTTCAAATTCAGATTTAATAACACCTGTAGGCAATTCTTGATGAAACAGATCATTGAATTCATTTTTCTCAATTCCTAATTCCTGAGCTACTATCCAGACGAATTGATATTCTCTCTCATGCAGTCTGCCGTCAACAACCGAGAATGCAATCATATCTGCTAATAATTTCATTTTTTCTTCCTGAGTATTCATCGAATTAGTATTTTTAGCTAAAATATTCATTTTTTCTAAATCTAAAATATATTTGCCTTGAAAATATTTATCTTAATTCCGTTTCTTTTATTTATAGGAAAAACAGATGCTCAAGAAAGTACCGCTTCCAAACAGATTTCTACTTTTACCATCGAAGCGCCCCAATTAAAAACGAGCCGAAAGATTTGGCTTTATTTACCAAAAAACTACAAAACTTCAACTAAAAAATATCCTGTAATTTACATGCATGATGCCCAAAATTTATTTGATGCCAAAACTTCATTTGCAGGAGAATGGAATGTTGACGAAAAACTTGACAGTCTGAATGCCCAGGTAATTGTTGTAGGAATCGAAAACGGCGGTGAAAAACGTCTCGAAGAACTGACTCCTTACAAAAATGAAAAATACGGCGGAGGAAATGCCGATAAATATCTTGAATTTATCGTAAACACACTAAAACCTGAAATAGACAAAAAATACAGAACGAAACCTAACGCTAAAAACACAACAATTATAGGGAGTTCTTTGGGTGGTTTGGTTTCATTTTATGCCGTTATAAAACATCCCGATGTTTTCGGGAAAGCAGGTGTCTTTTCTCCCGCTTTTTGGATTAACAGAAAAGACATAAATAATTATATGACAAACAGTAAAAAACTTAAGGCTAAAATTTATTTGCTCTGCGGTGATTCAGAAGGCGATGATGACAGTATGGTAACCGATCTCAATTACATCGAAAAATTACTGAACACCAACCGCTGTTACTGTCTGCATCTCAACAAAAAAGTAATTGTAAAAGGAGGCCATCACAACGAGAAATTATGGCGTGATAATTTTGACGATGCTGTTCTTTGGCTTGGATATTAATTCTTCAGGCTTCTAAATAAAAAACTTATTTTTTCGAATATTCTTTTTCCATTTGATTAATGATACCTCTTATGGATTCAGCGCCAATTCCTTTGGCCTTGATAACTTTATTTTTGTCCAGAATATAAATCACCGGCGTTGTCACCACATCATATTTATCTTTAAGGTTATTAATATGAACTCCGTCATACACATTAATCCAGTCGATTTTATTATCTATGATGTATTTTTTATATTTATCAAATTCATTCTGCGTATAAACCCCAAAAACCTTAACATCTTTCTTTTCTTTCAATAATTCATGATAAAGTTCCAATATTATAGGGACTTCTTTTTGGCAGTGACTACAGTCTACATCCCAAAAAAGAAGAATCAGATAATCTGCTTTTACGCTGGATAACCTCATATAGTTTTTTTCGATTTCTTCTTTATTTGCATAATAAATTTTGGTAATCTCTTCGCCGGTTTTCGCTGTATCAAAACCCATTTTCGCAATTTTATCATGACCAGGAATATCTATCATATAGAGCTCTGGAGCTGTTTTCCCAAGCTGCAGCGGTGTTAGAACATTACCCCTGTTTATAATAATTTTAATAACACTATCATCATAAACACCTTTGGCTTTGCCTGTTTTAAAATAATTGTCCACCATGTAAACAAACACTTTGTCCATTCCCATTATTTTTGGAATCTCATAAGTCGAAGTAAAATAAGCTAATAAAAACATATTCATTTTAGTGCCTTGCTTAGTTTTGAGCATCATTCGATCAATCTCAACACAAATTGAATCGGGATTATGAACAACAACATTATTAAAATATTGTTTTATTTTATTTGCAAAAAATGGATTGTTCAGCATCGCATCATCTTCAAAATTAACTCCATGCCAAAAATGCTTTTTGTAATAGTTATAAGAATAAATACTATCGGGTCTGCCATTGGAAGCTTTCGGGATATCCTTTGCAGTTTTCTCCGATTTTAAATTGATAATTTCAGAAAGATAATTTCCTTTGTTTTGCGTAATTACATTCAAATCAGTTTCTACAATAGCCTCATTCAAGACTTTGAATTCCTTAGTTATAATTGCAGAAGAATCTGATTTTTTCTGCTCTTTTATTGATTTTTTAAAACTGTCGAATTCTTTATTTTTGGCAGATACAAAACGAATATAATTAAAGAAATTTTCATTTTGTTTCGAATTAATGGCTTTCAGATTTTCGAGTAAATTGGATTTATCAGAAGTGATTTGCAGTTTTTGTGATTGCTCATCAATAATAAAATCAAAATAATTCCCTTTCTCCTGACTGAGTAAAAAGTAGACTCCTTTGTCTAAATTTTTCTTTCCCTTAAACACAATATTTCCATTGATCACTTTTTTGCAAGTATCGGAAATATATAATTTATCAAATTGGTAATAGGCCAGATAGGCTACTGTATCTTTACAGTTCTTCAAATTAATTTTAATCTCATGACCAGTCTGAGCTTGTACAGACAATAAACAAAAAAAGAGAACAAAACTTAGTGCAATTTTCTTCATAGTTCAAAATAATCTTTAAAGACAATATCATTTTATCCGTCAAAAATAATCGAATTAAAATTTATTTTCAAAACTAACAATATTATTTATTTTAAGGAACAGAGATTCGTAATTCTTAATTCATAAATCGTAATTAGCAAATGCTTATCTTTGCACTTTAAACATACAAAAATGACAAATAACGATATATTCAAAAAGCTTCGGGTAGCATTAATGCTCCGTGATGACCAAATAGTGGAAATTTTAGAATTGGTAGATTTCCGAATTTCAAAATCTGAATTGGGAGCTTTTTTCCGTGATGAAAAACATGAAAACTATATGGAATGCGGTGATCAGGTACTCCGTAATTTCCTAAACGGATTGGTAATTCATTTGAGAGGAACAAAAGAAAATCCAAAAAATCCGAATGACGTTATTGCCAAACACAAAGCGCAAATCCCTGTAAAAAACAGTGATTCAAAAAGACCTGAGTTTAAGCCAAAAACCAAAGACTCAGAAAAAGAAAGAGCTGATCAAGCTCCAGGAAAATCAAATTCTGCAGCAAAAAAACCAGCAAAAAAGCAATTCCCAAAAGGTAACGGTAAACCGTCAGTTGTAGAAAAAGTGAAATACAATTTCGGCAAAAACAAAAAATCCTGAGTTTTCTTAGGATTTTTTGTTTACAGTAATATCACTCAAGAGCTAATTAAGAACTGCAGCTCAACATCGAACAGCCTACTTTATCCCTAGCCCAGTCAGGTCTTTTGGCAAACCATTTTTGGTTCTCTGGCTGTTCTTCATAAGGCTTTTTTAGCAATTCAAACAATTCATTCAGTAAAGAATAATCACCTTTATCGGCATCATCAATACATAATTGAGCCATATAATTTCGCAAAACATATTTAGGATTCACTGAATTCATCTGCTCTTTTCTTTCAGCATCTGTAAGCGTTTCTTCATTTATTCTGCTGCTATAATGCCCAAGCCAGATTTTCCAGTTATCCAAAACAGATTCTTCAAGATTTTGTTTATTGTAAAAAGCTTCGGCTATTTTATCAAAAGCAATTACATCTGAATCTTCTTTTAGAATAATACCCAAATTTCTAAAGAAAATAGTCATATCAGTTTCTGTCAATTGAAGCAGTTCAGTCAAACTTTCAATTAGAACAGCATCTTGATCCTTAATTATTTTAAAACCAAGTTTATTGCGCATCATACTCAAGTACTCCGTTTCATAATCACTGCTAAAAGCTTTTAAAATTTCCTCAAGCGGTTTGGCATCGTTTATCAAAGGAAACAAAGCATTTGCCAATTGATATAAATTCCATAAAGCAACATTAGGCTGATTACCGAAGCGGTATCTTTTATTCTGCCTGTCTGTTGTATTTGGAGTCCAATTTGGGTCGTAATCTTCCAGCCAGCCATAAGGACCATAATCTATAGTTAATCCGTGAATCGACATATTATCAGTATTCATTACACCGTGAACAAAACCAACTCTCTGCCAATGCACAATCATCTCTCGGGTAGTTTTGGATACCGTTTTAAAAAATTCCAGATACTTTTCCGCACCTTCACTTTTAATATCTGGAAAATGATGTTTGATAGTATAATCAGCCAGTAATTTGAGATTAACACGATCATTTCGGGAATAAAACAATTCAAAACTGCCAAAACGAATAAACGAAGGCGCAACCCTGCAGACAATAGCTCCTTTCTCGTAAGCTGGATTTCCGTTATAGAGAATATCACGTAAAACCTGATCACCTGAAAGCATCAGCGAAAGCGAACGCGTAGTAGGCACACCTAGATAATGCATCGCTTCGGCACACAAATACTCTCTTATTGAAGAACGCAGTACAGCAAAACCATCTGCTGTGCGGGAATAAGGCGTTGGCCCTGCTCCTTTTAACTGCAATGTATATGATTTATCATTATAAACCACTTCGGTTAGATTAATCGCGCGGCCGTCACCTAATTGCCCTGCCCAATTCCCAAACTGATGCCCAGCATAAGCTAAAGCATAAGGCCGGGTTTCCGTATATACAGTATTACCGGAAAAAACATTCAAAAAATCTTCTGATAAAACATCTTCATGAGACATTCCCAACAAATCAGCCACATCTTCTGATGCATGAATCAAAGAAGGATCTGAAGACTGTTTTGGCAGTACATAGGAAAAACAGGCTTTTTCAACCTGTCTCGGAATATTGGTTTCATTAGAATCGGCAGGCAGTTCGGCTGTAAAAGTATTTTGGATATGAAGTTTCATTTCTTGCTGAATTAATATTATGTAAAGTTATTCCATATCTGAGACATAATTAAAACCCTGCAATAACTTTATTTTATAAGCGTCTTCGATATACTTATGAAGTGAAAGTAAAACGATATTTATAAAATGCAGACAGCAGATAATTTTGAAGATTCCGAAATATTAATTTAGTTTTGCTAAAAAACTCATGAAATCATTTGATGTAGCTATTATTGGCAGTGGTCCTTCAGGAGCATCGGCAGCTTTTGAATTATCCAAATCAGGAATTTCAACAGTAATTATAGAAAAAGAAACCTTACCAAGGTATAAAACTTGTGGCGGAGGTCTTGTTTTTAGAGGACTGAAAATGATGCCATTTGATATATCTTCTGTAGTTGAAAAGGAATTTTATGCAATTGACACTTATTTTTCCAAAAAACATCCCTGCATAACAACCAGAAGAAAAGAACCAATCGTCAGCATGGTAATGCGTGATGCTTTTGATAATTTAATTGTTGAAAAAGCCAGAAACAATGGAGTCACTTTATTACAGAATCATAAAGTAGTAGACATTACATTTGGAGAAACCCAGACAATCCATACAACTGAAGGAGATGTTACTGCAAAATTTATTATCGCCGCAGACGGCGCATTAAGCCCAATAGCAAAAATAGCGGGTTGGAAAGAAACAAGAACAATAATTCCGGCATTGGAATATGAAGTTGAAGTTCCAGCAGCCGATTTTGAACGATTGTCAAATGATGCACGTTTTGATATTGATGCAATTCCTTATGGGTACGGATGGTGTTTTCCTAAAAAAAATCATCTTTCGATTGGTGTTGCTGTTGTCATAAAAACCAATAAAAAAATCAACCTTAAAGAATATTATGCTGCCTATTTAAAAAGATTAGGTATTACCGAAATTCTTAAAGAAGAAGGACATGGTTTTGTTATTCCCGTAGCACCTAGAACAGATTTTTTTGTTCAAAAAAATGTTTTTTTAACTGGAGATTCTGCGGGTCTCGCTGATCCATTAGTTGCAGAAGGTATTTCAAATTCTATTTTAAGCGGCATACAGGCAGCCGAAGCAATCATCGAAAGTCAATTAGATCCCGAAAAAGCTGCAGTTTTATATACTGAAAAATTAAAAACCGGCATTCTGCCTGAAATCGAAAAGGCCAAAGTGCTCTCCTACCATTTCTACAGCAAAAAAAGCTTCAGAAATATTATTTTAATGAAATACGGACAGTATGCAGCCGAAGCACTGACTGATTTGTTCATGGGAGAAAGAACATACCCAAAAGACTACTTAAAAAGCATCACCAAAAAAATTAAAGACGCTATTTTTTAAAAAACCATAAAATCTGCAGATTCATTAACTCCATAAAAAAAATCCTGAGCATAAACTCAGGATTTTTAGTATAATAAATTGTCTTATTGAATTAAGATAGAGCAGCCTGAACTTGATCAGCAGCTTCTTGAAACTGTACAGCAGATAAAATCGGCATTCCAGAATTATCAATTAATTCTTTTGCTATTTCAGCATTTGTACCTTGAAGACGAACAATGATTGGCACTTTAATAGCGTCTCCCATGTTTTTGTAAGCATCAACAACACCTTGAGCAACACGGTCACAACGAACGATTCCTCCAAAAATGTTAATTAAAATTGCTTTTACGTTTTGATCTTTCAAGATAATACGGAAAGCTGTTTCAACACGTTTTGCATCAGCAGTTCCTCCGACGTCAAGGAAGTTTGCTGGTTCAAAACCTGCATATTTAATCAAATCCATAGTTGCCATTGCAAGACCGGCACCGTTTACCATACATCCCACTGTTCCGTCAAGATCTACGTAGTTCAATCCTACCTCTTTAGCTTCAACCTCGATTGGATTTTCCTCACGGATATCACGCATATCAGCATATTTCTTTTGTCTGAATAAAGCGTTATCATCAATATTTACTTTAGCATCAACAGCTAAAATTTTATCATCAGAAGTTTTTAAAACTGGATTGATTTCAAACATAGAAGCATCAGAACCAATGTAAGCATTGTATAATGAATCAATGAATTTAACCATTTCTTTGAAAGCATTTCCAGAAAGACCTAAGTTGAAAGCAATTCTTCTTGCTTGGAAACCTTGCAAACCAACAGCTGGATCAATTTCTTCTGTAAAAATTAAGTGCGGTGTGTGCTCTGCAACTTCTTCGATATCCATACCTCCTTCAGTAGAATACATAATCATGTTGCGTCCTGTAGCTCTGTTTAAAAGAACAGAAACATAAAACTCAGAAGTTTCGCTTTCACCTGGATAATATACATCCTCAGCAATTAAAACTTTGTGAACTTTTTTTCCTTCAGCAGAAGTCTGTGGCGTAATTAACTGCATTCCGATGATTTCTTCTGCAATTCCTTCTACTTTGTCAATTCCTTTAGCAAGTTTAACTCCACCGCCTTTTCCGCGGCCGCCTGCGTGAATTTGTGCTTTAACCACATACCAGCTTGTACCAGTTTCAGTAGTTAATTGTTTTGCAGCAGCTACAGCTTCTACTGAACTATTAGCTACAATACCGCGCTGAATGCGGACTCCGTAGCTAGCTAAAATCTCTTTTCCTTGATATTCGTGTATGTTCATAATTTATGTTTTGACTGGATCCTGAATTTATTTCAGATCGAAAGTGGCACAAAAATAGCAAAATTTAATTTAATTGAAATTTTTTTTAAGCATATATCCTGCTTACTTTTAAAAATGTGACCAATACTCAATCAGATAAACTAAATTTAAAAATAATCATATATTTTGTTAAAATAATCACTCAGATGAAGTATAACCCTATATTTATTACAAAAAAAGACTCTTTTAAAAAATAAAAAAAATATTTATTGCTGATATGTCAATTCAAAAGTAAAAAATCAGCATTATTGTCAATTATACATTACTTTTTTAATTTTATAACAAAAATCAAGCCTTATGCAATAGATTCATTCGTTATATGTTAAGAAATATTTAATTTTGTAAAAAAAAATATCAAGCATGAGAGTTAAAGAACAAGGGCTTTATTTACCCGAATTTGAGCACGACAACTGTGGCGCAGGATTTATATGTAATTTGAACGGAATTAAGTCTAATGACATTATTCATAAGGCTCTGGACATCCTAATCAAGCTGGAACATCGTGGAGCGGTAAGCTCGGATGGAAGAACTGGAGACGGAGCTGGAATCTTATTTGATATCCCACATGATTTCTTCAAAAAAGTCTGTGATTTTGAAATCCCGGAAGTTAGAGAATATGCTGTAGGTATGACATTTATGCCAAAAAGCCCTAACCAGGTTGCTTTTTGTAAAGAAACTTTTGAATCTGCCATAAAAGATCAAAACCTATCAATTTTAGGATGGAGAGATGTTCCTGTGGATGTTTCTAATTTAGGACAGATTGCAGCAGAAAAAGAACCAACCGTTAAACAAGTATTTGTTGGTAAAAATGGTTTAGATATTACTGAGCAGCAGTTCAATGCCAAATTATTTATGGCTAGAAAAATTGCTGAACATAAAATCCGCAATTCAAGAACTTCGGAAAGTCATATGTTTTACTTTTCAAGCTGTTCTACAACTACTATAATATATAAAGGACTATTGATGCCGGAAGACATCAGCAGATACTATACTGATTTATTAGACAGTGACTTGGTAACCCGTTTAGCTTTGGTTCATCAGCGTTTCTCTACAAACACTTTCCCTTCCTGGGATTTGGCACAGCCATTTAGATACATGTGTCACAATGGTGAAATCAATACATTAAGAGGAAACGTGAGCAGAATGCGTGCTCGTGAAGAATTGATGAAAAGTGATGTTTTTGGAGAAGATTTGAAAAAATTATTCCCAATTATATTAGAAGGAAAATCAGATTCAGCTTCTATGGATATGGTTGTCGAGTTATTATTAATGACTGGACGCTCTTTACCTGAAGTAATGATGATGGTTGTTCCTGAAGCATGGGAAAAACACAAAACCATGTCAGATGAGAAAAAAGCATTCTACGAATACAATGCCTGTATCATGGAACCATGGGACGGTCCTGCTTCTATACCTTTTACTGACGGTAATGTAATTGGTGCATTATTGGACAGAAACGGATTGCGTCCATCTCGTTATACATTGACAAAAAGCGGATTTGTAATCATGTCATCAGAAATTGGTGTTCTTGACATCAAACCGGAAGATGTTGTACAGCACGGAAGACTGGAACCAGGAAAAATGTTCCTTGTAGACATGAATGAAGGCCGTATCATCGAAGACGAAGAGGTTAAACATTCAGTAGTTTCAAAACGCCCTTACAGAGAATGGCTAAACAGCAATTTATTGCAATTGGCCAACATTCCTTATACAAATAATGAAATTCCAACTGAACAAATTGATTTCGAAACCAGACTTCGCTTATTCGGATACACTCATGAGGATTTAAAAACAATGATCAACCCAATGGGAGCTCAAGGTAATGAAGCATTGAGTTCTATGGGTAATGACACGCCTCTTGCGGTATTATCAGATCAGCCGCAATTATTGTATAACTATTTTAAAGAATTATTTGCTCAGGTAACAAATCCGCCTTTGGATGGTATCCGTGAAGAAATAATTACTGATACAAGTTTAGCAATTGGAGGTGATTACAACATCTTTGACATTACTGATGTTCACTGTAAAAAAATCAAAATTCAGAATCCTGTAATATCCAATGAGGATTTAGATAAAATAAAAAACCTTGACCACGCTGATTTCAAAACAGTTACTATTTCTACTTTATACAAAATAGAAAAAGGAGTTAATGGTATGGAGCGTGCTTTGGAAAAATGCGTTCAGGCAACTTTCAAAGCAGTTTCAGAAGGATGCAACATCGTTGTACTTTCAGACAGAGGCGTAACAGAAGAATTGGCTCCAATACCTATGTTATTGGCTACCTCTTACATACACCACACTTTGAACATTCTTAAGGTTCGTTCAAATTTCGGAATCATAATCGAATCTGCGGAACCTCGTGAACCACACCATTTCGCTTTATTGTTCGGATATGGAGCAAGCGCAATCAACCCTTACATGGTAAACGAAATTATTCACAACCAAGTAAACGAGGGTCACATAACTGGCGTTAAAGCTGATTATGCGATTGCAAACTTTAACAAAGCGATTGCAAAAGGAATTGTAAAAATCATGAACAAAATTGGTATCTCTACTTTACATTCATACAGAGCTGCCCAGATTTTTGAAATTTTAGGTCTTAACAAAACATTCTCTTCAAAATATTTCCCATACACTCCATCCAGAATTGAAGGTATTGGTCTAATGGAAATTGAAAGAGAAGTTAAGAAAAGACACCAGAATGCATTCCCTAAATCTAAAATTGCAAATCTATTGCCTTTAGAAATAGGCGGTGTTTACAGATGGAGAAGAAACGGTGAGAAACACATGTTCAATCCGACAACAATTTCTAAACTACAGCAAGCCGTTCGTTTGAACAGCCCTGAAAGCTATAAAGAATACTCTAAAATGGTCAACGAACAAAGTGAAAACTTAATGACTATCAGAGGTTTATTCGAATTCAACAACCTTGACCCTATTTCTATTGACGAAGTAGAGCCATGGACTGAAATCGTGAAAAAATTCAAAACTGGTGCGATGTCATACGGATCTATCAGTCAGGAAGCTCACGAAAATCTAGCGATTGCCATGAACAGAATCGGAGGTAAATCTAACTCTGGTGAAGGTGGAGAAAACCCAAAACGTTTCCAGAAAGAAATGAACGGAGATTCAAAAAACAGTGCTATTAAACAAGTAGCTTCTGGACGATTTGGAGTTTCTATCAACTATCTGACAAACGCTCAGGAGATTCAGATTAAAATGGCTCAAGGTGCAAAACCTGGAGAAGGCGGGCAATTACCTGGTGAAAAAGTAGTGCCTTGGATTGCAGAAACAAGAAACTCTACACCTTATGTAGGTCTTATTTCTCCTCCGCCACACCATGATATTTATTCTATTGAAGATTTATCTCAATTGATATTTGACTTAAAAAATGCCAACCGTGAAGCAAGAGTTAACGTTAAGTTAGTTGCCGAAGTAGGTGTTGGAACCATTGCTGCCGGTGTTGCCAAAGCAAAAGCCGATGTTATATTGATTTCAGGATATGACGGAGGAACTGGTGCTGCACCATTGACTTCTTTGCAACATACAGGTATTCCATGGGAACTTGGTCTTGCCGAAGCACAGCAGACTTTAATATTAAACGACTTAAGAAGCCGTGTAGTTTTAGAGTGTGACGGTCAATTGAAAACAGGACGTGACGTTGCTATCGCAGCATTGCTTGGAGCTGAAGAATTTGGTTTTGCAACTGCACCGCTTGTTGCTTCAGGATGTATCATGATGAGAGCCTGTCACTTGAATACCTGCCCAGTAGGTATTGCAACACAGGATCCAGAATTGAGAAAAAACTTCAAAGGAACGCCAGAACACGTTATTAACTTTATGTACTTTATTGCAGAAGAGTTAAGAGAAATCATGGCACAGCTTGGATTCAGAACATTGAAAGAAATGGTTGGACAATCTCAGAAATTAAATGTTAATAAAGCGATTAAACATTATAAAGCAAATGGATTAGACTTATCTACCATTCTTTACAAACCAGAGAAAGCGAAAACAGTTCCAAATCATAATACAACTACTCAAGATCACGCATTAGAAAATGTTCTTGACTTTGATATTATTAAAGCAGCTATTCCTTCTATTTACAGAAAAGAAAGAACAAGAGTTACTTTTAACATTAAAAATACGGACCGTTCCGTCGGAGCTATCTTAAGTAATGAGATATCAAAAATATACGGCGCTCAAGGATTACCAGAAGATACAATTCTTGTTGACTTTACTGGTTCTGCCGGACAAAGTTTCGGAGCATTTGCAACCAACGGTTTATCATTCAAAATACACGGAAACTGTAATGACTACTTAGGAAAAGGACTTTCCGGAGGAAAATTAATCATTAAAGTACCACCGACTGCAACTTTCAGTCCAGAAGATAACATTATCATTGGTAACGTTGCCCTTTATGGAGCAATTACTGGTGAAGCTTACATCAACGGTATGGCTGGTGAGCGTTTTGCAGTTAGAAACTCTGGAGCTACAGCTGTTGTTGAAGGAATTGGAGACCACGGATGTGAATACATGACCGGAGGAACAGTAGTTGTACTTGGCAAAACAGGAAGAAACTTCGCAGCTGGTATGAGCGGCGGTATTGCTTATGTATATGACGCCAAAAAGAAATTTGAAAATGGATTGTGCAATATGGAAATGGTTGCCCTAGAAACATTGGAAGAAGAAGATTTAGCCAAATTGAAACGCTTAATCAAAAACCATTCGATGTATACCAATAGCCCATTGGCGAAACGCCTATTGGCAGATTGGGAAAACGAAAGCAAAAATTTCACAAAAGTTATGCCAACTGATTACAAAAAAGCATTGCAAAGATTGGCAAAAGAAAAGCAAGTTCAAGAATTAATAGCACAATAGTCATGGGTAAAATAGGTGGATTTAAAGAATATAGCAGAACCGACGAAACTAACGTTGCTGTTTCTGAAAGAGTACAAAATTATAATGAGTTTACAATACCGGTAGAAAAAGAAAAACTAAAACAACAAGGTTCCCGATGCATGGATTGCGGGATTCCTTTTTGCCACAGTGGCTGTCCGTTAGGAAATTTAATTCCAGATTTCAACGACATGGTACACCATGAAGAATGGGAAAGCGCACTGCAGATTTTACAGTCTACAAACAACTTCCCAGAATTCACAGGCCGTTTATGTCCTGCACCATGTGAAAAATCATGTGTATTGGGAATTATCCAAGAGCCGGTTTCTATTGAAAATATTGAAAAAAGCATAATCGAAAGAGGTTTTGCCGAAGGATGGATCAAACCTCAGACTCCAGAAGTAAGAACTGGAAAAACTGTTGCTGTAATTGGATCAGGTCCTGCCGGATTGGCAGCAGCACAGCAATTAAACCGTGCCGGACATACCGTTACTGTTTTTGAAAGAGACAATGCAATTGGAGGCTTATTACGTTACGGAATTCCAAATTTCAAATTGGAAAAAGGAATAATCGACAGACGCGTAAAAATCTTGGAAGCTGAAGGAATCACTTTCAAAACTAACGTTAACGTAGGTGTTAACTTTAGTGTGGAAGAATTGAACTCTTTTGATTCTATCGTTTTATGCGGCGGAGCAACTGAAAGAAGAGGATTACCTACCAAAGGTGCTGACAGCAAAGGTGTAGTTCAGGCAATGGATTTCCTTACACAGCAGACTAAAGTATTGTACGGAGAAAAAATCGAAGACCAAGTATTGGCAACAGGCAAAGATGTTATCGTTATTGGTGGCGGGGATACAGGATCTGACTGTGTTGGAACATCAAACAGACACGGAGCAAAATCAGTTACTAATTTTGAGATCATGCCTAAACCGCCAATCGGAAGAAGCGAGACTACTCCTTGGCCATTTTGGCCTTTACAGTTAAAAACATCTTCATCTCACGAAGAAGGATGTGACAGAAACTGGTTAATTAATACTAAAGAATTCCTTGCTAATGAAAAAGGAGAACTAGTTGGATTAAAAACTGTTGAAGTTCAATGGAAAATAACTCCAGGACAAAGACCTGAATTAATCGAAAAAGAAGGTTCTGAGAAAATCTGGCCTTGCGATTTAGCTTTATTAGCTTTAGGTTTTACAGGTCCAGAAAAAACATTAGCAGAGCAGTTAGGTCTGGAAACTGATTTTAGAACTAATTATAAAGCAACCAATTATCAGACTAATGTTCCTCATATTTTCACCGCTGGTGATATGAGAAGAGGTCAGTCTTTAATTGTATGGGCTATCTCTGAAGGACGAGAAGCTGCTAGAGAAGTTGATTTGTACTTGATGGGTTATAGCAATTTACCAACAAAAGGTAATGGCGATTTACCAGCTTTATAATATTTGAAACAATAAATTTAAAAATCCCTTGATAGCACTTTTATCAAGGGATTTCTTTTTTAGGCAAAAACAAAATTTCAATTCGTTAAAAATTTAATTATTTGACAAAAAAAATGTTAACAGCTTATTCATTTAAGTCTTTTAAATTCCCTTTCTTTTGACATTTAATACAAATTTGAAGAAAACCTAAAAAGTTAAAAAAACAAACAAATAAGAACTATTTGTTACAATGAAAACAATTTGTTACATTTTGTTAAATAGTATCAATTAATTTGGTCGTAATATTAAAGAATAATAAATTTGTAAAAAATAATAATTAAAGATGCAAGCAAACGATTTACTACACTTAGCAGAACAATTTGGAAGTCCACTTTATGTGTATGATGCCGAAAAAATACAATCCCAGTATAATCGATTAACGAAGGCTTTTTCAAAAGTACCTAATTTACGCATCAACTATGCAATGAAAGCATTATCCAATGTTGCCATATTGCAGTTATTGAGAGATATGGGATCTGGACTAGATACCGTTTCTATTCAAGAAGTTTTGTTAGGCTTACATGCTGGTTATGCTCCAGAAAAAATATTTTACACTCCAAACGGTGTTTCTTTGGAGGAAATCGAAGAAGTACACGCATTAGGCGTACAGATTAATATCGACAACTTATCCATATTGGAACAATTTGGTGCAAAACACCCGCATGTTCCAGTTTGTATACGTATCAATCCGCACGTAATGGCGGGTGGTAATGCAAACATTTCGGTAGGACATATTGATAGCAAATTTGGCATTTCAGTACATCAATTACCTCATTTGGTTCGTATTGTGGAAAACACTAATATGAATATCGCAGGTATTCACATGCATACAGGATCAGACATTCTGGATATTGAAGTGTTTTTATACGCTGCCGAAATTTTATTTGACGCTGCCAAAAACTTCAAAAACTTAGCGTTTTTAGATTTCGGAAGCGGATTTAAAGTTCCTTACAAAAAAGATGATATCGCAACAGATATTGATGAATTAGGTAAAAAGTTATCAAAAAGATTCAACGCTTTCTGCGCAGAATATGGTAAAGATCTGACTTTGATATTTGAGCCTGGTAAATTTTTAGTAAGTGAGGCTGGGTTCTTTTTAGCAAAAGTAAACGTAGTAAAACAAACTACTTCAACAGTTTTTGCTGGAATTGACAGTGGTTTCAATCACCTGATCCGACCAATGTTTTACGGATCACAGCATTTTATCGAAAATATATCGAATCCAAAAGGGAAAGAGCGTTTTTACTCAGTTGTAGGATACATTTGTGAAACGGATACTTTTGCAACTAACAGAAGAATTGCTGAAATTAAAGAAGGAGATATTCTATCTTTCCGCAATGCAGGAGCTTACTGCTTCTCAATGTCTTCTAATTACAATTCAAGATACAAACCAGCTGAAGTTTTATGGATGAATGGACAAGGATATTTAATCCGTGCTCATGAAAAATTCGAAGATCTGCTTCAAAATCAGATTCCGCTGCCTGCTGAAATAGCTGCAACAGCAGTATAAAACTAAAAAATCCCGAGACTGATGTTTCGGGATTTTTTTTTATAATAATCAGCTTGCTAATTCACAAATTTGATTACGCTATTCTTAATAGGTCTAATCGTTTTCAGATAGGCATAAATAGCTTTTAAATCCTGCTCTTTCATACCTCCGTACATTGTCCATGGCATAACAGTGTTAAAATTACCTTTGCCGACTTTAGCAGAAACATACGAACTGTCAGTATAGAATTTAAAACGTTTCACAAAATCATCTTCAGACCATTTTCCAATCCCGGTAGCTTCATCCTGAGTAATATTGGACGAAAATGCAGTACCTCCAGTAACCATTGGGAATTCAAAACCGCCGGCCAATTCCATTCCTGCAATCGGTTTACCTTTTTCTTGTTTGGAATGACATTCTGCACAGGAAGCTGCGTTAAACAAATAACCGCCGTAAGCAACAGCATCACTTTCACTTGGCTTATTAGAAAAATGAGGTTTCTCAGGAATAGTATTAATTATAAAATTCATTGGAAAGTCTGCTTCAGATTCGGGAACTATATTTTCGATCGGTTTTAAGCTTCTTAAATAAACAATAATAGATTCCAAATCCTCTTTATCCATTTGTCCAAAATGCGGATGCGGCATGATTGGAAACAGCGCTGTACCGTCTTTTGAAACACCGCTGGCAATTGCTCTCAAAACTTCGGCATCTGTCCAGTCACCAATACCGGAAGGGGTAATATTTTTAGAATAAAAACTTCCCGGAAAACCAAATCTTTGATCAAAAACTTCACCGCCTTTTCCAAGAGTCCCTTCAGCCAATGGCCCCGAAAACTCATTCCAGTTCCTTGTAGAATGGCAGTCTACGCAGACGCAGACGTGAGTTGCCAGATACTTTCCTCTTTCTAATCGGCTAGCTGTTGGCTTAATACTGAGATATTCCATTTCGCCAACATTTGGCAGAGCCAATTTAACATACAATAAAACTGCAGCCACAGCAATAACAAACAACAGCAAAAATCTTTTTATAATTTTCTTCATAATTAATATTTTACTAAATAAAACATTCAAATTTAACAGTTTTACTTAAAATATCACACTATTAACAAACAAAAAGATATAAAAAAATCCCCATTCAAATGCATGAATGGGGACATTTCTGTAACTGTAAAAACAGTCTATTTTTTAACTAACAATTCCTCCAGAACTTCTGATTCAGTACCATTAGGAAAAGTAATTTTTAGCATTTTTGAAAGCGTAGGAGCTATTTCCGTTATATATTCTTTTTTATAAGATTCGCCTTTTGGAACATTCCAGCCATAAAAAAGCAATGGAACATTAGTATCATAACTATTAGGCGTTCCATGAGTTGTCCCAGTTTCTATACTCTCCAAAAATCCAGCTCCTTCAAGAATTACAAGATCACCGCTTTGTTTAACATCATAACCTTTGAAAATAAAACTCAAATAATAATCCTGTGCAGAACCTGTTAAAATATCTTCCTGAGTGTATACTCTTTTTACAAAAAACTGTGACATCAAAAATTCTTTGAAACTCTGCTTCACTTTAGCCAATTCCAATCCTTTTTCCTTAATCAGATCTCTGTTTAAAAAAACATTAAAATTAGAGTAGCTCAAAACTAAATTAGTCCCAAAAGTATCTGTTGAAAATTTATTCATCGAAGCAAGAATATCTTTTGAAGAAATATTAGTTACCTCATACTTACGATCTTTCAGATAAATCGGATTTTCGGCAACAGCATGGTCTGCAGTCAGGAAAACCAAGTAATTACCCTTACCTACTGTTTTATCTAAATTCTCCAAAAATGAAGCAATCGTAAGGTCCAAACGCAGATAAGTATCCTGGATTTCCATAGATCTTGGACCAAAAGTATGCCCAACATAATCAGTTGAAGAGAAACTTACAGTCAGGAAATCAGTAATATTGTCTTTTCCTAACTCTTCTTTCTCAATAGCTCTAACCGCTAATTCAGCCAAATAATCATTTCCAAACGGAGTAGTCTTCAAGACTTCCATTCCAGATTCTTTATAAATTTTATTCAAGTCATAAGGAAAAACAGGAGGCATACTTTTATCCAGTCTTCCCTCATATGGATTATTATCAGGAAGACTTTCGTTGTAAGTATCAATCGGCTTCAGCAGACTCCATCCTTTTTCGATATATTTCATAAAATTCTTTTCCTCATTAAATTGAGTCACCCAATCCGGCATTTTATCTCCATAAAAAGTACTAGAAATAAAAGCTCCAGATTTAGTACACCAAAAGGCCCAATTAGCAAAATGACCCGCAGGCAAAATAGCGCCGCGGTCCTTAATACTCATACCAATTACTTTCCCTTTGAAGTTGGTTGCCATACGAAATTCATCTGTAATCGTAGTACTCAAAAGATTTTTTGGCGACATTGCCCCTTCTTTTTCAGTACCTTCAACCAGCGTTTTCACACTGGCATCGTCAGTGCAGTACATATTTTTTCCTGTAGAGCGAACATACCAGTCATTCCCAATAATTCCATGCACAGCAGGAGTTGTCCCCGTATAAATAGAAGCGTGTCCTGGAGCAGTAAATGTGGGTACATAATTATAATTCATATTATAAAAAGTAAAACCGCTGTTCATCATTCTTTTAAAACCTTTAGCGGAATAATCATCTGAAAACCGGTATAAATACTCCATTTTCATCTGATCGACAACTATACCAACAACCAATTTTGGACGCTGCTGTGCTTGACTTTGTAAAGAAAAAACACATACTAAAAACAAAACAAATTTTCTCATAGATACAATTTATATAAAAAACAAAAATACACTTTATCTTGTAAAAACAGCAAAAAACAAAAAATACAAAGAATAAAATAATCAATTCTTAACCATAAATTATTAAATCATCAAAAATAATATGGGCGTGCCACCATTGAGAAAAGGGGCTCACATACAGTACCGCTTATACAGCCCCTTTTCTCAATGCTGTCGGGCTATCCATGCTGCTTCGGCAGCTTATTTCTATCCCTCACGGTCACTGCTGATAAGAAGTTTAATGGAAATTACTGCAGTTCATCTTTTCATTATTAAAAAAATAACAGCCAAACAGCTGCCTGTCTTCAAATCAAAGAAGAGTACTATTTCCGAAATAATTAAATGAATAACTAAAAAATGGAGTCTTTCCAGACCAAATTACCAAACTGAACCGGGTAAAAACCTCTCTATTTGAAATTGACAATATTGTAAACCAGCACTCTGTCGGCATATTTAACATACAGCTGCTGTATGTTGTTCTGGTTTTTTCGGGTAATAAACGAAAGCATACAGTCTTCACCGCTGTTATCTTTGCAGACAAAACCGTAAATTAAATCTGTTTTACTTTCTTCAGTTGGGGAATATTCTACAATCTCAAACAATTGAATCACCTCCGAATAAATAGCAATTCTATTTTTTTTGGTATCAAGATTGACAATTATGCTCACTGGTTTAATCGGACTCCAATCACCAAATTTGCCGTTTGTTCCTTTTACGGAAACACTTAATCCTGTCGTCTTAAATTTATACGTCTGGCTAAATCCTTGGTTCAAACCCAAAAAAACAAAAAGCAGGAGAAGTTTTATTCTGAATATATTCATTATTTAAAAAATTTGTAGAAAAAACAAAGGTAAGAATTTTAAAAATCAAATGAAACCACTTGCTGTTTGGCCTGCTCAAATTCGGCCATCATATTATCGATGATAACTTTAACCGGCAGAACTTCTTTTATCAATCCGGCAATCTGTCCTATTTCCAATTCGCCTTCTTCCAAATCACCTTCAAACATACCTCTCTTAGCTCTTGCTCTTCCCAGCAAAGCAGTTAATTCCTCTTTGCTTGGACATTGTTTATACAGCTGCTGTACATCTTGGTAAAATTTATTTTTAATCAAACGGACAGGCGCTAATTCTTTCAATGTCAATTGAGTTCCTCCTTCCTGAAGTTCTACAATAGTCTGTTTAAAATTTTCATGCGAGGAAGATTCTAATGAAGCTGCAAATCTGCTTCCAGCCTGTACGCCGTCTGCACCAAGAACCATCGCGGCAAGCATTCCCCGGCCGGTTGCAATTCCGCCTGCGGCAATTAACGGAATCGAAATTTTCTCTTTCACCATCGGAATCAAAGTCAAAGTTGTTGTTTCCTCCCTCCCATTATGTCCTCCAGCTTCAAAACCTTCAGCTACCACTGCGTCCACACCTGCATCCTGCGCTTTTAAAGCAAAAACAGAACTGCTCACAACATGAACTACCGTTATACCGTTTTCTTTCAAAAAAGACGTCCAGGTTTTAGGATTTCCAGCCGATGTAAAAACAATTTTCACGCCCTCATCAACAATAATCTTCATTATTTCCTCAATATTAGGATACAGCATCGGAACGTTGACACCAAAAGGTTTGTCGGTTGCTTTTTGACATTTCTGAATATGTTCCCGTAACACTTCCGGATACATCGACCCCGCTCCTATCAATCCCAATCCTCCTGCGTTACTCACAGCACTGGCCAATTTATAACCGCTGTTCCAGATCATTCCGCCTTGAACTATCGGATACTTAATATTGAAAAGGCTTGTAATTTTGTTCATAAAAAATTAGTTTATTGCTTTATTAGTTTACCGGAAAACATTTTATCTTCCCAATTTATGGTATAAATGTACATACCGGTCTGTAATGCTTTTAACAAAATTGAAGGCTGTTCTTTGCTAATTGTCTGTTCGAGCAATTTTTGACCAAGAACAGAATAGACTCTCACTATTCCAGAATCAAAATTTCCTGAAAAAGAAAAAGTACTCGAATCGCTTGCTGGGTTGGGATACAGAAAAACATCTTTTACCGTAAAATCAGTAACCTTCAATCCGCTGGACAAAGTCAGACTGAAATCGGGAATTCCATAGCCGTATCGGTTGTCTGGACTTGTATACTTATCGGCAGACTTTACAATTAAAGCTCTAATTTCCTTATTGGTTTTATTTGGGAAAGCATGCCACAAACAAGCAGCCATTCCTGCAGTAATAGGACTCGAAAAGGAAGTCCCGTCCGCTGTTACAATATTCCCAGACGAATCAGATAAAACCACAGATTGTCCTTGTGCCATTACATCAGGTTTTATTCTTCCGTCAAAGGACGGACCGACAGAACTAAAAGCAGTTACGGCTTTGGCAGCATCTACCGCCCCCACAGTAAGCACCGAAATACCGTCTCCAGGAGCTCCGATATGCGGATTCATAGTCTCCCCTTCATTACCCGCCGAAACTACCACCATCATACCGCGGGAAAAAGCAATTTCTGCACCACGGGTTATAAAAGCCGTTTTACCATCCATTTCATTATAAGTATGGCTATAATTAGCATTATCATACTCAAAATAACCTAAGGAAGTATTAATCACATCCACGCCCAGACTATCCGCTTTCTCGGCCGCCTCTACCCAATAGGATTCTTCAACAGGATTTTCTGAAGAAGAATCCTCTGTTTTGAACAGGTAATAAGAAGCATCAGGCGCTGTGCCTACAAAAGCATTTTCCTTATAGCCGCCCATACACGAAAGAACCATCGTTCCGTGTGAGTCTCCAGTATAAAAACTAGTGCTTCTATTTACAAAATCATAACCGCCCAAAATTCGGCTGTTATCTCTAAGTCTCTGAAATGGCTGTGCAGTATTAACCCCAGGAAAACCGGCATCCAAAACAGCTATTATTTTGCCTGATCCCGTATAATTCTGCTGATGAAGCACATCCCCATGAAGCATTTGAATCTGATTAGCCGAATTACCGTAAACAAAATTCACTTGGGCTTCCATGACTTTATTTACTGTCTTTGTTTTTGCTTCTGCAGCCTTTCTTCCTGTACTGTTAAGTGATTTATTAGCAAAATCAACTTTTTCAACAAACGAAAAACTCTTCAAAGAATTAATAACGGTTTGTGTACCTCTAATATGCAAAGCATTCAGCCATTTGGATTTGGCTTTAACAGTGATACCTGCAACGGCTTTAATTTGAGTAATAAAACTAAGATCAATTGGAATATCCTTTGAATCCAAAGGAATATTCTGCGCCGTTCTTCGATCCAAAGCTCTTTGGGAAAGCATGTTCAAAGGATTGTCGTAAAAACTTTGGGAATTATTTTTGACATTAAAATACACCCAGGCATCCTCTTGGGAATACCCTGCAAAACAGGAAAAAAACAAAATAACAAAAAACGTTTTCTTCATATCCTGCATAAAATTAAGATTTTGACTTAAGAGATAACTCCAGAACCAATCAACTCATCATTGTGATACCAAGCAGCGAACTGCCCTTCGGTAATGGCTGACTGCGGTTCTTCAAATGAAATATACATACCGTTCTCAAATTGGTGCAAAACCGCTTTCTGCAGAGGCTGTCTATAACGAATACGCGCCATCACATCCATCGTTTCACCATTGGCCAAAGTCAGATCTTCTCGTATCCAATGCACTTCGGATTTATCAATAAACAGAGCGCTTTTAAACAGTCCCGGATGACTGCTGGATAAACCAGTGTAAATCGTATTGGTGTCCACATCGGTAGCAATAACAAAAAGCGGATCCGTTGTTCCTCCCACATTCAGCCCTTTTCGCTGTCCTACGGTAAAATAATGTGCTCCCTGATGTTTCCCCATAACCTTTCCCATTTTTGGAGTATATGGTAATTTTCTGGAAGCATAAAGCAATTCTTCCTCTAATGACAGTTCGTTCTGAATTTCATTAGAATATACAGGATCATTTTTATCAATCTGAATAATTGTGCCTTCTTTCGGCTGTAATTTTTGCTGCAAAAATTCAGGCAGACGCACCTTACCGATAAAACATAAACCTTGTGAATCTTTCTTATCAGCTGTCACCAGCTCCATTTCTGCAGCAATTTCACGCACTTCTGGCTTGGTCAGTTCTCCGATTGGAAACAAGGCTTTGGCTAATTGCTCCTGTGATAACTGGCATAAAAAATAAGACTGATCTTTATTATTATCAACACCAGCAAGAAGCTGATATGTTTTAACGCCATTCACTTCGATTTCACCTTTTCGGCAGTAATGCCCGGTTGCCACATAATCGGCACCAAGACTCAAAGCGATTTTCATAAAAACGTCAAACTTTATTTCGCGGTTACAAAGCACATCAGGATTTGGAGTCCTTCCTTTCTCGTATTCGCTGAACATATAATCAACTATTTTCTCCTGATACTGTTCACTCAAATCAACTGTCTGAAAAGGAATCCCTAATTTTTCAGCTACTAAAAGAGCATCATTGCTATCTTCCAGCCAAGGACATTCATTGGAAATAGTCACCGAATCATCGTGCCAATTTTTCATAAAAAGACCTATTACCTCATATCCCTGATGCTGCAGTAAATATGCCGCAACACTTGAATCCACACCTCCAGAAAGACCTACAACAACTCGTTTCATTTACTGATACTTTTTTTATCAAATGCAATTCTCTTATCAATATTCGTATTCAATGCCAGATAAAGAGAATGCTGATTATATTATTCGTAATTTAATCTTTTGCAAAAGTACAAATAATATAGCTAGCTGCCATTATTTGAAATTGATGAAAACAATACTGCAATAAACGGAACTAATGTCTTTATCGCATATTCATTTTTAGAATCGCAGCATGGTATCTGCATTTTAAAGTTTCTGACACGAATTACACTAATTTACACGAATTAAGATTGCTATATAATTACACAAAATATTCGAAACTGCACAAATTTGTAAAATTTGCTTTCAATTTTGATAAGAATTAGTGTTAATTGGTGAAATTCGTGTTTATCTTTTTTTAAACGCGAATGCCGTGGAATCTTAGTGGCTTTTATAGATTACCTGCTTTTTTACTTACCTTTAATACTGAACAAAAAATTGAAAATGAAAAAATCGATTCTGTTATTTTTATTATTTTTCACTATAACCGGCAAAGGTCAAAACTTTGTAGCAGACATACCTACATACGAAGTTTATAAATCGCTGAAAGGAAAACCGCTGTCGGATAAATTCTCAAACATCGAATCGGTGAAAATTGTGTATGATTTAAAATGGAAAAAACTCTATTATTTCAATAGCGGCATCATCTCACACCATTATCAATTTGTAACGGAATATTTGGGATACAGCCAAGAACTGACTGTTTTCAATACAGAAAATTACAGCAGCAAAGAAACAGGGCGTGATTATCTGCTAGGGAATTTAAATCACATCAAAGGGACAGATAAATGGATTTTTGAATTGGCTGTTTCCGACAAAATGCCTGTTCCTGTAATTGAAAAATTTTTCAAGCTTGTTCAGGAAACAGCTTTTATGGGCAAATCATTGCAGTTCTATTTAAATGACCCAGAAAAAACAGAGCTCTACCGGCAAGGCAGATTCAAAATTCCCTGCGTGGATTCAAAATTTATTTTCAGCGAATTAAAATATCAGGAAGTTTCGTCGGGAAACTGCATCGGGATTTTAAAAGAATATAAAATCAAAGACTTGAATCCCATCAAACCAAAGGAAAATGAAATCGTGGTTCTGGACGGAACACCAGAAGTTCTGCCAAACGTAAAAGGAATCATCGTTAATGAACTGCAGACACCTTTGAGCCATTTAGTAATTTTGGGCAAAAACAGAAAAATTCCAATCATGGGCTACACAATGGCTTTGACTGACAGCAGAATAAAATCACTTCTGAACAAAAAAGTAGAACTGCAGATAGCCATTGATACCTTTTACATCAAAGAAACCGACAAGAAAATAAAATCTGCCGGCAGCACTAAAAAGCGTAAACTCGTAATGGACACCACCGTGACTGGACTTGTCGACTTATCCAAAATAAACAAAAAAGGAGTTGAATCCATAGGTTCCAAAGCCCAAAATCTATCGTATTTAATCGCCATTGCAAAAGATTCTACATTCAAAGTTCCCGAAAATGCATATGCGATTCCATTTTATTACTACAACAGACACATTCACAGTAAAACCATTTTTACGTTAATCAATGAACTTATAAACAATCCCAACAAAGATGTTCAGTGGATAAATATACAGCTGGAAAAAATCAGGAAAGCCATCAAAAAGAAACCTATTGATGCCGATTTAATTACAGCATTAAACGAAAAGCTGGGTACACAAAAAAAGTTTAAAAATTTCAGATTCCGCTCTTCGACAAATGCAGAGGATATTGATGGATTTAACGGAGCAGGACTTTATGAATCAAAAACTGGAATTGTAGGCGATTCGATAAAATCTTTTGAAAAAGCCATCAAGCAAGTATGGGCAAGCGTTTGGAATGAGAGTTCGTATTGGGAAAGAGAAATTTTCGGAATTGACCAAAATAACATTGCAATGGGAGTTTTGGTACACCGATCTTTTCCGGATGAACTGGTAAACGGCGTTGTAATCACCACCAATTTATTTCGAAAAGATTTTGAAGGTATAACAGTGAATGTTCAAAAAGGCGAAAACTCGGTTGTAAAACCTAATAAAGGAGAAATCTGCGAACAGTTTACAGCTTATGATTTGAATATATTTGGAGAAAAAAGCGATAATGTCGATGTAGATTATATTTCGAATTCTTCCCTTAACGACAGCAAGCCATTGTTAAGCATTGCTGAAATCAATAATTTGTTCAAAACCTGTAAAAAGATTGAAAGCAAAATGAATCGCTATTGGAATAAATTTACCCGAAAATCAGTTGACATTGAATTTAAAATAGTAGGCGAAAAAAGAAATCTCTACATCAAACAGGTCCGCGTGTTTAATGACTGATATTACAAAAGACGAATCATTGACGACAATTTTTGATTATTAAACCCTAATAAAAAATCAGAATTTCAACTTGATTTGACGCCCTGTTAATAGTTAAAATTTCGAAATCGAAAACGGGAAACGGAACAATCTCTTCTATTTTTGTCTTTTGATTTGAAGCGTCAATGCTAAAAAATTCATCGTAAGTGAAAATCAATTTACAGCTTTTTCTATTATCAGGAGAAACGTGAACCAGCATCAGGGAGCCTAGCGTATAGAAAAAAATAATACTGATCTGGAAAAAAATCAAGACGCCATATTTTTCAAGCGGATACATGATATCCAAAATCGAGAGCGTAATAGTTGCAAAAAGAAATATTATTGCATTGAGCGAAAATGTCTGTCCCCTGAAACGCAAAATTGAAAAAATAGCAAAAAGCCCGAAACCAATCCCCACGCCAATTTCCACTTTGGTAAATAAGTAACACAGCGAAAATGTGCAAAAGCCAACGACAATTATCAATGGATTAATAGCTTCTTTATTCTTTCTGTTTGAGAAAAAATATAAAAAAAGCACCGAAAAAGTGAGTAACAGAAAACGGGATAACAGTTCGATTACATCCATACAATCACAAAGTTATTTTTTTTAAATTCACCCTATTTATCAGTTTTAATATTATCTCTTTTAAGCTGAGGCTTTTTTGGCTTATCCATATTTTCCTCACTGTCCAGTTTGCCATTGATAAAAAACTGCCACTTTCCTATTTTCTTGCCATTTTTGAATTTTCCTTTGGCAATCACAAGATTATTCGGGTCTTTGTAAACAGCTTCACCTTCGTACTCATTATTTTTAAAAAAACTTAGTTCCAAAACAATTCCTTTCTCAGAATATTTTTTATAGACACCTTCTTTTAATCCGTTTTTATAAATCGTTTCATCCACAGCTTTCCCGCTTGGATAATAAACTGTCCGCACACCGTCGAGTTTTCCATTCTTGTAATTCTCCAAAGTCATCAACGATTTGGAGGCCTTATGATAATATTTCCATTGCCCTTCACGCAGTTTGTTTACTTCCTTTCCTTCACTCACAATATTCTTGTTCTGGTCATAAAAAACAGTGTAGCAGGAGTTATCTGCAGCATTGAAAGTCCTTGTGGCAATGATAGATTTGGCTTTTGTATCATCATAAAAATTAAAAACACCAACTTCTTTTCCGTGGTCAAAAGTACCTTCGTAACGCTGTCTCCCCGATTCGGCATAAAAACCTTTCCAAATACCGTGTTTTTTACCATTGACATCTACAGGATTGGCATCAGTCTGCGAAAAAACTGCCTGACAGCATAAAAAAAGGACAAAAACTCTAAAAACAGCTAACATATAATTCTAATTTAAATTATTCAAAAATCAATACTATAACATCAAAAAACGGCTAATAGTATGATCTTTTATTTATTTCATAAAAGTACAAAACCAAGTACTATTAAAATTAATTCTCTTTATAAAAAACAAAAAGCTCCTATTTTACTAGGAGCTTCAGCAATATTTATCAAAATATTATTTCTTTTTTGCTTTTTGAGCCTCGGCCTGTTCCATAGCTTCTTGTAATCGCTGCTGGAATTTACCTGGTTTTTTAGGCTCTTTCAGTTTGTTTTCCTGAATCTGAGCATGAATTTTATCCGAATCTACAATGTAATTCTTGATCACAAACATAATCCCGATAGTGATTAAGTTCGATATAAAGTTATACAAACTCAATCCTGCACCATAACTGTTGAAGAAAATCAACATCATAATTGGCGAAACATAAATCATCATTTTCATCATTTTGGCCATATCCGGCATACCTTCCTGCTGAGGAGCTGCCATCTGCTGATCACCAGAAGTCATTTTCATGTAGAAGAAAATCGCAATTGCTGCCAAAATTGGAAACAAACTGATATGATCACCGTACAATGGAATATGGAAAGGCAGTTTATAAACAGAGTCAAATGAAGATAAATCATCTGCCCAAAGGAATCCTTTTTGTCTTAACTCAAAAGCAGACGGAAAAAACTGAAACGAAGCATACATAAACGGAATCTGAATCAAAGCCGGAATACAGCCCGCCATAGGATTGACACCAGCTTTTGAATACAGTTTCATCGTTTCCTGCTGTTTTTTCATCGGGTCTTTTTTATATTTTTCACCCAGCTCAGTAATGTCCGGACGTAACACTTTCATCTTCGCCTGCGACAGGAATGACTTATAAGTAATAGGTGACATCGCTAATTTTATAAGAATCGTAAAAATAATAATAGCGATTCCATAAGAAATTCCTCCTGTTAAAAATCCAAATAACGGAATGAAAATAAATTTATTAATCCATCCAAAAATCCCCCAGCCAAGCGGAACAATTTTTTCAATGTTTTTATCATAAGCTTTCAAAGTAGCATAATCAGTTGGTCCAAAATACCAGCTCATTTTATAATCCAGTTCACCATTATGGAAAGCCAAAGGTACTGCCGCTTTTAGATCCTTTATAAAAACAGTATCTTTTGTTTCATCCAAAGCTAATTTATTCGATTTTAACTGTGCTTTTTCAAAAGGAGTATCTGTTATCAGAATAGATGCGAAAAAATGCTGTTTGAAAGCAATATAAGACACTTTGTCTGGTGTTTCTTCTTTATCTTTTCCGTCATTAACATAGTTATGCTTATTGTCTTCGTATTGATAGCGGACTTCGGTATAACGATTTTCATAAGCGATGCTTTTCTCGCTTCTGTACGTTTTCATATTCCACTGTAAATCCAATGGTTTGCCCGTATTAAGTACTTTATTCAAACCTTGAGAACGAATATCGAAACCAACCATATAGTCGTTTGGTTTCAAAATATATTTGTATTCTAAATATTCATTGGCACCCGCTTTCAATTTCATAGAAAGGATTTGGTCAGCACCAGATTTAGTCAATGCAGGCTCAAAATAAAGGTCTTTAGTATTTAAAATGCGATTGTCGCTTGTCTGCAGCTGAATGTTCAAATCGGCATTGTTGTCTTTGATTAAAGAAACCAGCTGTCCAGAATTTTTCTTGAATTTTTCAAAATTCTTCAAAGTAGCTTCAACAATGTACCCTCCTTTATTTGCAATTTTCAATAATACATAATCATTTTCGATTGTTGTAACATCATTTTTTGCAGAAGGCAACGTTGCAGAATAAGCAAACCCGCCTAATGTTTTTTGCAATTGTGCCAATTGGGTAGAATCTCCAGGCGTAATAACTGCTGCTGGAGCCACAGCTTGTTTAGCAGCCACAGCCTTTGCCTGAGCTTCTTTTGCGACCAATTCTTTTTTAGCCTTTTCTGCAGCAAGCTGTGCCTCTGAAGGTTTGTTTTGGTACATCATCCAAAAGAATATACCAACGATTAATAACATACCTATAATCGAGTTAAGGTCTAATTTTTTTTCTTCCATTTTTTTATTGTTGTTTTTCGTCTTCCTAATTTAAACCAAATCTAGAGACTGATTCTGTTAGTCATCAATACTCATTCAATGTTACATTCTGACGATAATCTTTTCTAAAAAACTAATTTATTACTTCTTTTTCCCTTTAACCGCCGCTGCCACAAAACTCACAAAAAGCGGGTGCGGATTTGCTACCGTACTCTTATATTCCGGATGGTATTGTACACCAATGAAGAAAGGATGATCTTCTAATTCAACAATCTCTACTAAACCTGTATCAGGATTTACACCCGAAGAAATCAAACCTGCTTTCTGCAATTGATCAACATACTGGCTGTTGTATTCATAACGGTGGCGGTGACGCTCTGATATTGAAGTCTTACCGTAAATTTTATATGCTAATGAATCTGGAGTAATGTCACATTTCCATGCTCCAAGACGCATTGTTCCTCCTTTGTCTGTAACATTTTTTTGATCTTCCATCAAATTTACTACAGGATTAGAAGTTTTGTCGTTCATCTCAGTAGAATTGGCATCTGCCAGTCCTAATATATTTCTGGAATACTCAATAATTGCCATTTGCATCCCCAGACAGATTCCAAAAAACGGCACTTTATTTTCACGCGCAAATCGAATAGCTTCGATTTTACCTTCAATCCCTCTCTCTCCAAAACCAGGAGCTACAAGAATTGCATCTAAATTTCCTAATTTTTCAGTAATATTCTCTGAATCAATAAACTCAGAATGAATAGAAACAACGTTTACTTTGGTTTCGTTAGCAGCGCCTGCATGAATAAACGCTTCCAAAATAGATTTATAACAATCCTGCATTTCTACATATTTCCCAATCAGACCAATGTTTACTGTATGTTTTGGGAATTTCAGTCTCTTTAGAAAGGTGTTCCAGTTTTTTAAATCCGGAGCTGCTTTTTTTGGTAAATCTAATTTTTTCAAAGCAACAACATCCAATCCTTCTTCCAGCATTAAATTTGGCACTTCATATATAGTAGAAGCATCGATAGACTGAATAACCGCTTCTCTTTTTACATTACAGAAAAGAGCTAATTTATTACGGATTTCGTCTGAAATTTCATTTTCTGTTCTGCAGACCAAAATATCGGCTTTAATTCCGCTTTCCATCAGAGTTTTCACAGAATGCTGTGTCGGTTTTGTTTTTAATTCTCCGGCAGCAGCCAAATAAGGCACTAAAGTCAAATGAATAACGATAGCATTATTTTCACCTAAATCCCAAATCAGCTGACGCACAGATTCGATATAAGGCAATGATTCAATATCACCTACTGTACCGCCAATTTCGGTAATAACAATATCATAATCACCAGATTTACCCAGCAATTGCATTCTTTCCTTAATTTCATTGGTGATATGAGGAACAACCTGAACCGTTTTACCCAAAAATTCACCTCTGCGCTCTTTTTCGATAACCGAAAGATAAATTCTGCCTGTGGTTACATTGTTAGCCTGAGAAGTCGGAACAGTTAAAAAACGTTCGTAATGGCCTAAGTCCAAGTCCGTTTCTGCACCATCATCAGTCACATAGCATTCTCCATGTTCATAAGGATTTAAAGTTCCTGGATCAACATTGATATAAGGATCAAATTTTTGAATTGTTGTCCTATAACCTCTTGCCTGTAACAATTTCGCCAAGGAAGCCGCTATAATTCCTTTTCCTAAAGAAGAAGTCACACCTCCTGTAACAAAAATATATTTCGTTTGATTCATTCTGTTGCTGTTTGTATTGTAGTTGTGTAAAAAACGTGGCAAAAGTACAAATTTAATTAGACAATTTGCTAATTAGAAAATTAGAAAATGTGCCAAATCAAAAATTAATCCATGAGTCAATCTGATAATTTAAGAAATAGATAAATGATAATTAAAAAACAATGAATTAAATTCATTTCTAACCAATATTTTATAATTATCTATCTAAAGATTATGTAATTTTCTAATTCTCCTATTATCTAATTATTTTAAGGTTTCGGATATTTCTTTTTTATATTCCGAATCAGTTCTTCGAGTCCGTTGAGTTTTAACTCATGAACTAATTTCAATTGTTCGCCCAGTTCTCCTTTTGGAAAACCTTTATTGCTGTACCAGACAATGTAATATTCAGGAATATCAATAAGAAACCAGCCTTCGTATTTCCCGAAAGGCATTTTGGTGTGAGCAAGTTTTATAAGCTGTTTTTGGTTTTCGTCCATTTTTAAAAGTAAAAAGAAGCCCAAACAAAGAGCTTCTTTTCATTGAAATTACTAACAATTTAATTTTTATTTCCAGATGAAACTAATATCTTTTTTAATTTCAGTATTCAGGCTCAGGAAAACAGGGCAGGTCATTGCAGCTCTTTCCAGAATTGTCTTGTCTTTTTGCTCGGAAACACCCTGCATTTCAAAAACAATTTCGATAGCACCGATTCGTCTTGGTTCGGCGTTCATGATTTTGGTAACTGCCGCTGTAGAACCATTAAAATCAATATTCAGATCCCGTGCTTTGATTCCCATAATTGTCATCATGCAGGTAGCCAAAGCATTGGCAACCGAATCAGTTGGAGAGAAAGCTTCTCCTTTTCCGTTATTATCTACTGGAGCATCTGAAAGGATTTCGCTGCCTGATTGTATGTGTATGGATGAAGTTCTTAAATCTCCTAAATAAGTTACTTTTGAAGTCATTTTTTTAGTTGTTGGTTGATGGTTTTTTGTTGTCAGAATACTTAAAACTACGTTTCTACTTTGCTTCTTTTACTGTCAAATCGGTGTCGTAATACAGAATGTAAATTCCTTTATTGACATAGCCGCCTTCTTCTTTTTTATGATATTCGAATTTATTTTCCACTTGTTCTGTTATCATCGTTTCGGCAGTTTCCTGATACGTTTTGCCCTGAGACAAACGCATCATCGTATCGAAAGTTATATCAAAACCACGGATTGCAAAGGTACTTGGATTGACTTTATTCTTTTTTCTATAACTCTGCATGAATATTTGAGCTTCTGGAGAATTGTTCTCGCGAGTTGCTGAAGGGTACATCAAATGCAGTTTTGTCAAATTTTCAAAACTAATTTCATCAGTATCTAAAGTTTCATTTGGCTCCAAAATAACCAATTGCACCTGATAAGCAGCCATTACGCTGACCATTGCATTTATGGTATATTTAATCATTCCTGTATTGGCGGTTTCTAGAATGATATAATTCATTTTATCCTTAACCAGCTGACTTTTGAAACCTTCAACATTCAAACCACCTGTCGGAATCAAAGGCGCAATTTTCACTTGTTTTTGACTCTCAGAAATGTATTTCCTAATTGTTTCTCTTTTCTTATCAATAACCGCAATTATATTACCTTGTTTTGTATTTAAAAAATCAAACATAGCCGTTTTTAAAACCGAAGCCGGAACAATTGACTGATATAAATTTGGTGTTGGATTTCCTGCATCTTTTGAAAGCGGTGAAATAACCGGCACATTACTCTGACCAAGAAGGTTTGCCATTTTTTCTACATTTGTCTGATAAAAAGGACCAACAACGGCATCGGCATTTGCCAAATCATCAGCACTAAAAATAGTTCCAACATTTGAAGTTGTTTTTGCTTCATTCGAATCAAAAATCTTAATATCCATAGTAACTCCAGCCTGTTTTGCCGAATCAATCGCAACTAAAGCACCTGCATAAAAATCTAAAGTCATATTCAGGAATTTATCATTGTTCAGACGATTAACATTAGAACTGATAGTATCTCCTCCATTCTTGGCAATATTGAAAGGCAATAACAATACTAAAATTTTCTTGTCATTACTGTTTTTCTTAGTCAAAACAACTTTTTGTTTAGCTGAACTGGATGCAATCTGATTTGATTTTGATGGTACCTTTAAAACCATTCCTTCCTGAACACCAGCCGATAAACCAGGATTCAAATCCACTAACTGCTGCTGTGTCAGTCCATACTGCTTAGACAAACTATAAAAAGTTTCTTTGGCTTTTACAGTATAATCAATATAACTTACAGGTTCAGACTTAGGAGCGGGCAATGATTTTACCGGCACCTCTTTGGTTTCTGAAACAACGGTTTTTGGTGCTGCTTTCGGTCTGGTTCCTTTTATTAATAACTCATATCCGATCGTTAGATTAGGTATAATCTCAGGATTTTTTCGTTCCAATTCTTCAATAGTAATATCATATTTCTTTGCTATCGAAAATTTGGTTTCTTTTGGCAGTACCGTATGATAAATTACTGTGCTTTTAGCCACAATATTTGTTTTTGGACTGTTCTTGGATGGAATATTTAAAACCTGACCCACCTGCAAACCTAATTTTTCAAGATCGGGATTTACTTTCTTTAAATCGGCATCAGTTACATCGTATTTTTTTTCAATGCCAAATAATGTTTCCTTTGGAAGTACCTCATGAGTTTTCGGCTGCTGCTTAACCGCTGATTTTGCAGGCTGTTCAGCAGTTTTCCCTTTACCTTTTGGGATCAGCAGAACACTATTAGGTTTCACTCCTTTTTGTGCATCAGGATTTAGCTTATAAATATCATAAGGAGTAACATTAAATTTTTGAGCAATCTGATTTACTGTTTCCCCTTTACCGACGATGTACTTATCAATTTTTTCCTGAGCAGCGATTGAAGTCAGTGAAAAAAATATCGTGCAAATTGTTACAAAAAAATAATTCATAGTTAGATCGGGTCATTTATATTTTAGTAAAAATACTGTCTTTATAACAGATATTTTCTCTAAAGACTGTTAATTTATTCTTTTATTGAATTACTCAGAAACTACATTTGCAATAAACATTTTTTCAAAAAGCGGTTTCCCTAGTTTTTGAATACACTCATACTGCGCCTCTTCTTTAGTTGCTTTTACTTTTGAATACACATAATATGAAATTACATTTATGTTATAAAAGAAATTACTTTCCAAAGAACCGGAATCAGACAGCTTCTTGATAAAAGCATCTCTTTCCCTGGCATCCTTAAAATTTCCTAAAATGACATAATAACCAGCTTTCAAATCCTTAACACCTTCTACTTTCTCAATTTTTATTGATTTAACTTTTGCCGGCTGTTTAGCCAATTCTTTTTTCATCTGCTCTAATGTAAGCGGTTTTGCAACAGCAGTTTTAGTTTTTGCCTGCGCTTCTGATGCTTTATTCTGGTAGCTTTGATTTTTTAATTTGGCCAAATTATCATCAAACGTTCTGGCTTGTTTACTGTAAAAATCGGCTTTACTAATGTGCAGTCTCAATTCGGCTTTACTTTCATTATTAAGCGAGTCCAATTTTGTAATCAGTTTAATATTATTCAAATCACGCACCCGTTGCTGCATTTCCATTGTTTTTAATTCGGCAGGAGTCAATTTGGAAACTTTTGCTTCAGCAGGCTGAGATTTACTGTTCTCTCTGATGCTTTTTTTATAAGTCTGATTTTCTTCTACAGCAATACGCTCCGCTTTATCCATCAGGTTCGTATATACCTTTCTATTATCAGCCAGCTGTTTTTTTAACTGCTGTGATAATTCATTCGTCTTCTGAATATTTTCATTTGAAATTTTTTGCAGACGAACTGACTCATCAAGATCTACCAATTCTGTCTTTTTTAACACCGACAAATCTTTACTCATCGTATTAACCAAAGAATCCAGTTTCACTAAAAGAATTTCCTGTATATTTTTATTTGCCTCTAAAACCAATTTTAATTTTTCAGCAGAACTTTCCTTTGTATTATCAATTTCTTTCAAGTCTACCAAAAGACCGTTAACCTTAACTACTCTTTGATTGATTTCCTGCTGTAGTTCCAGTTTGTTTTTTAGACTGCTGATTTCTTTTTCATTTGCTTTAGATTTCTCTACCACCACTTGCTTTTCTGCCAAAGCGAGCATCAATTCTTCATTTTCATTAGCAGGTTTAACTTCCTTAATATTGATTGCCAGTCTATTTCCTTCTGTCAAACCATTAACAATTTCTGGATTTTGAGATTCCAATTGCTGTACGGTTATCCCAAATTGTTTAGCAATCGAATATTTAGTTTCTTTTGCTTTCACCACATAAAAAACAGTTTCAGCATTGATAACCCTTACTCTGCCGTCAAGCGTTTTCTTTTTATTTGGAATAGTAATTTCCTGCCCGATCTGTAATCCGTTTTTTAAAAGAACGGTATTTACCTTATCTAAATCTTCAACCGATACATTATAAAGTCTGGCAATGCTGAACAATGATTCTTTTGGCTGTACTAAATGAGTATTTTTGGATGATGCAGTCTCTATTTTGGAATCATGCGGTATAACCAATTCTTGCCCAACCTGTAATCCATTAGCTAATGCAGCGGTGTTTGCATTTTGAATAGCTTCCACTTTTACATTATACTTAGCTGCCAATCCAAACAATGTTTCTTTTGGGGCAACAGTATGCGTAATAGAACTTGGGGTTTGAGTGAGTAATTCCGGAACATTCAGTATTTGATTTTCTGAAATTCCGTTCTGGGCTTCTGGGTTTAATCTGTAAATTTCAGAAGGCGTAGTTTTGTAGTTTTGAGCGATCTGGGGGATTGTTTCGCCTTTTAAAACTGTATGTCTGGCTGCTGACTGCTGTCCGAAAGAGACATTTGATACAAAAGCAACAAACAATAAAAATCTTGAAAATTCTTTCATAAATAAGTAGGTTTAAACAATTAAGTCGTTACAAATGTAACGACTTAATGTTAAAAAAATTACTATTCCCACTCAATTGTTGCAGGCGGTTTTGAACTAATATCATAAACGACACGATTCACACCTTTTACTTTATTTATAATATCATTAGAAACTTTCATTAAGAATTCATAAGGTAAATGTACCCAGTCTGCAGTCATTCCGTCAGTAGATTCTACTGCGCGAAGTGCTACCACTTTTTCGTAAGTACGTTCATCGCCCATTACTCCAACACTGTTTACAGGAAGCAAAATCGCTCCTGCCTGCCATACTTTATCATACAGTCCCCAAGATTTTAATCCGTCGATAAACACTTTATCTACATCTTGTAAAATCTGTACTTTTTCTAATGTGATATCTCCTAAAATACGAATAGACAATCCTGGCCCTGGGAAAGGATGTCTTCCTAATAATTCTGGATCAATTCCAAGAGTTGCTCCCACTCTGCGCACCTCATCTTTGAAAAGCATACGCAAAGGTTCAACAATTTTCAGTTTCATATAATCCGGCAGACCGCCCACATTATGATGCGATTTGATTGTTGCCGATGGACCTTTTACCGAAACAGATTCGATAACATCAGGATATATTGTTCCTTGAGCTAACCAAGTTACATCTTCAATTTTGTGTGACTCATCATCGAATACTTCAATAAATGCGTTACCAATTGCTTTTCTTTTTAATTCAGGATCAGTAACTCCTGCCAAAGCATCATAAAAACGCTGCGAAGCATCTACTCCTTTCACGTTCAATCCCATTCCTTCGTATTGATTCAAAACGCTTTGGAACTCATTTTTACGAAGCAGTCCGTTATTTACGAATATACAATACAGGTTTTTGCCAATTGCTTTATTCAATAAAACAGCTGCTACTGTTGAATCTACTCCTCCAGAAAGACCTAAAACAACTTTGTCGTTTCCGATTTTCTCTTTCATCTCCGCTACGATTTCTTCAACGAAAGCATTTGGAGTGAAATTTTGAGGAACCTCAGCAATTTTCACCAAGAAATTCTCTAACATTTTTGAACCATCTGTAGAGTGAAAAACTTCAGGATGATATTGAATCGCATAAGTAGTTTCTCCTTCTATTTTGTAAGCAGCATATTCCACATCATGCGTGCTTGCCAATTTTACTCCATTTGCCGGCAGGGCTTTAATACTGTCACTGTGGCTCATCCAAACCTGGCTGTTTTCAGAAACGCCGTCAAAGAAAGTTTCATTTTCTTTAATATAGGATAAATTCGCTCTTCCGTATTCTCTTGTGTTGGATGCTGCAACTTCACCGCCGCTGAAATGGGCTAGATATTGCGCTCCGTAACAAACGGCAAGCATAGGAAGTTTACCTCTAATTTGTGATAAATCTGGATGCGGTGCATCTTCTCCTCTAACAGAAAAAGGGCTTCCTCCAAGAATTACGGCTTTATAACTTGATAAATCACTCGGAAAATGATTGTAAGGAAAAATTTCGCAGAATATATTTAATTCGCGAACTCTACGCGCAATAAGCTGAGTGTATTGCGATCCGAAATCTAAAATAAGTACGTTGTGTTGCATGCGCAAAAATACTTTATATATTCGAAATTGAAAAATTGTATTTTGAAAAATTTTTCAATTTATTTTTCTGGAAAAAATTTCCTTTGTTTTGGAACAAAGAATCAAATAAATTCAAAAAAAGCAGTTAAAATCAAAAACTAGACAAATACATCAAAGGTTCCAGCTATAAAATAAGAAACAACATTACAACTAGAGACTTTTTTGGTCAGGATATAGATGTAAAAGCTAATTTGAGTTTTAAAGTAACAGCTGATCCTTTTTAACTAAAAGTCCTCAATCTATTCTTTTACAATAATAATAGTCGCTTTAAAACCGGTTCCTAAATTCCATTCACTAGCCGAAATTACTCTTTAACAATTTTAAACTTCGCTTTTACCCCTGTATCCAAATTACCCCAAGCATCATGAACTAACATTTTTCCAGTATTGTCATGAATCTCAAATTCACCTGTATTCCCTCCTAATTGTCCTCTATTAAGTGCTTCTAAAACTAAAAAACTGAAACCCTCATTAAGAAAAAATTTAACATCTTTAAAATTAATATCAAGAAACAATCTGTTTACTAAAACTACTTCTTTATAATCATGAGTTAATGCAGCTTTTATAAAGTCTCCATCAATAGCACCATAATCTCTAAATTTAATAATTAAATACGGTGACTTCGTGTAAATAACTCCAAAATCCAAGTCCACTTTTCGGAGATAAGAATCATCTTCTTTTAGTCCATTTCTAACCAAAGAATTACCAACACTCTTACTTAATCTATCTCTCACATCATCACCCGGATTAATAAACTCACTTTCTTTTTGAATCATTGACATTTCGGTCTTGGTCTCAACCTTATAATCATCAACAGGATTTGTAGCCGGCTGAATTGCATTTGGATTCTTATAAATATTTGGAGGAATGATCACAGGAACGTTTGGGTCAACAGGCGGTATATCTTTTTTCTCAATTTTTGGTTTCTTATTTGCAGGAGGAATCCCTTTAAACTTATTATTAAACTCAATCTGAGCCTGTAAACAAGTTATAAAACCAATTAGAAAAATAAATAAAAAAAGTTTCTTCATCGTATTAAAAAAGTAGGTTTTTTGCCTTAAAACATATTTCAAAAATAAAAAAACAATATTTATAGAATCACAAAACTAACATAATTTATTTTCACAAGCTTGTTAAGAAATTCTAAATAACTGAATTACAAATCCAAATTACCACGGCATTCGCATTTAAAAAAAGATAAACACGAATTTCACCAATTAACACTAATTCTTATCAAAATTGAAATCAAATTTTACAACTTTTACAGTTTCGAATATTTTGTGTAATTAAACAGCAATCTTAATTCGTGCAAATTAGTGTAATTCGTGTCAGAAACTTTTAAAAGCGAATGCCGTGCTAAATTACACAGTTTTAGTTTTTTTTTAAACATAAGACATTAAGATTCATTAAGCATAAATGAACACTATATCAGCTTAGGTTTTTAAATCATATAATCCGAAGAAATTAAAATATCTCAACGATTTTGTGATAAAAAGTCTAATTCAATCACAATAAGACCGCTCTCCAAAAAGTGGCTCCTATATTAATTCTAATTTTTATAAATTCGCACTTTAATCGAATTTCAATGCTAATTTGAAAGCCGAATTAAACAGCAATTAACAAATTTAAAAAACTTAACAATGAAAAGAGAAAACATCTTAACTGGATCGCCTTGGGAAGACAAAATGGGATATTGCCGAGCAGTTCGTATCGGAAACATAATTGAAGTATCCGGAACAGTTGCAATCGTAGATGGTGAAAAAGTAAAAGCAGATGACGCTCATGCACAAACTCTGAACATCCTTGAAAGAGTGGAAAAAGTATTGGAAGACCTTAATGTAGGAATGAAAGATGTGATCCGTACACGAATTTTCACAACCGATGTTTCTACTTTTGAAGCCGTTGCAACTGCGCATGCTGCTTTCTTCAAAGACATCAAACCAACTACAGGATTTTACGGTATCAATCAATTGGTTGCTCCTGAATATTTGGTAGAAATTGAATTTACTGCTGTTGTATCAGAATAATTCGAAAAACATTATAATTTGTAATACTTTAGCATAAAAATTTATTTCAAAAAAGTATTGCAGTTAATGAATTTTCAAAAAATAAAACAAATAATGCTTATCATGCTCAAATGGATTTTCATTTGTGGTTTGATAGGCATTTTTTCTGGAACAGCATCAGCTTTATTTTTAGTCTCATTAGAATTTGTTACTCAAATCAGAATCGAAAATACTTGGATTATTTGGCTCTTGCCTCTTGGAGGCTTACTTATCGGGTATCTCTACTACATATCAGATTCTAAAATTTCAAAAGGAAACAATCTCCTTCTGGAAGAATACAATAAGCCTGAAAAACAGATACCCTTTTTGATGGCGCCATTAGTTCTTTTAGGAACTTTGATCACTCATTTATTTGGAGGATCAGCGGGAAGAGAAGGCACTGCAGTACAGATGGGAGGAGCAATTGCCGATTTGTGTACCTCAATTTTCAAACTGAATCATACTGAAAGGAGAACTTTAATCATTCTGGGAATCAGTGCGGGTTTTGCATCTGTTTTTGGGACACCGTTAGCGGGAGCGGTATTTGCCTTAGAAATTGTTTTTTTCAGTAAGATTAATTTCAAAAGCATTATTCTTTCTTTTCTGACCGCCTATATTGCTTATTTTACTGTTGAATTTTGGGAAATAAAACATACTCATTACAGTATTCCTGTGATCCCTGATATTAATTTTACAGCTTTATTTTGGGTAGTTACTGCCAGTATTTTATTTGGATTCGCAGCCTTGCTTTTTTCCAGAAGCACACATTTTTGGGGGAAATTATTTTCCAAAAACATAAAATATCCGCCATTAAGGCCTTTTATCGGCGGTACTGTTTTAGCTATTGTAATTTATTTTATTGGAACCACAAAGTATATTGGACTGGGAGTTCCCATGATTGTGGACGCGTTTTCAATTCAGAATGCCCCTTATGATTTTCTTCTAAAAATACTTTTCACTGGATTTACTCTTGGAGCTGGATTTAAAGGAGGAGAAGTTACTCCGCTTTTTTTTGTAGGTGCTGCATTGGGAAGCGCATTATCAGTTATGATTCCTTTGCCAATTGCTTTATTAGCCGGAATGGGATTTGTAGCTGTATTCTCGGGGGCAACGCACACTCCTATTGCATGTACTGTCATGGGAATGGAGCTTTTTGGAATTAACTGCGGTGTTTACATTGGAATTGCCTGCATTACTGCTTACTTTTTTTCGGGATCTGTCGGAATTTACAAATCCCAAATCGTGAAAGGACCTAAATCTATTTTGTATCAAAACATTAGAAAAAAGGGACTAAAATACCTGTAACCTAATATTTCTTTATAATTTCTTAAATGTTTTCAACTTTTGGTTAAAAAATGTAATTTCGCAGACTATGAATAAACAAGACATACAAGCGATACAGCTTTTATTATCAGCTCCTAAAAAGATTGCTATAATTCCTCATAGAGGTCCCGATGGAGACGCTATGGGCTCTACATTGGCATTATACCATTTTCTGCTAAAAAACAATCACTTTCCAACAGTTATTTCCCCAAATGATTTTCCCGATTTTCTGACCTGGATGCCAGGTTCTGAAACGGTAAAAATATACGAGAAAGACAAAGAGAACTGCACTAAAATACTTGAAGAAGCTGAAGTAATTTTTACTTTAGATTTTAATGCACTCCACAGAACTGGTGAAATGGAACTGGTTTTAGAAAAACTGGCTGCTCCCTTTATCATGATTGATCATCATCAAAAACCTGATAATTATGCAGCATATACTTATTCGGATGTAGCTTTTGGATCTACCTGCGAAATGATTTATAATTTCATTTCTTTTCTGGATAAAAAACAAGACTTAGATAAAACAATTGCAACCTGCATTTACACAGGAATATTAACAGACTCTGGTTCATTCCGCTTTCCAAAAACAACAGGAACAACGCATCGAATCGTAGCCGAATTAATTGACCTAGGGGTAGAAAACACACTCATTCCTGCTTTATTATTTGACAACAGCTCTTATAACCGCCTGCAGCTGCTGGGACGTGCTCTTCAGAATATGAAAGTCATGATGGAACATAAAACATCATACACTACGCTGACTCAAGAGGAATTAAACAGTTTTGATTACATAAAAGGAGATACTGAAGGTATTGTAAATTATGGTTTAAGCATAAAAGGCATTGTATTTACAGCCATTTTTATAGAAAATAAAGAGGAAGGAATTATCAAAATATCTTTCCGTTCTCAAGGTGATTTTGATGTGAACCAATTTGCCAGAGATCATTTTCATGGAGGCGGACACAGTAATGCTGCTGGAGGGAAATCAGAAGTTTCAATGGAAGAAACCATAAGCAGATTTGAAAAATTAATACAAAATTTAAAAATATAGCCCCATGAATTATTTTAAAGTATTACTGATTGTTTTTTTCTCTGCCATTTTGGTATCGAGCTGCAAACAGCCTCAGGAAGCAAGAAGACCTATTTCGCATTCATCAGGAAGTTTCATGAAGCAGTCTATTGCCCGAAATAAAAAAATGATAGCAAATGAAGAGGATCAGATTGAAGCTGTAATTAAAAAAGATCCGACTAAACAATATATAGCTTCCAAAAAAGGATACTGGTATTATTATGAAACCAGAAACCTTAACGACAGTCTTAATCCGAAAAAAGGTGATATTGCGCTTTTTGACTATGAAATAAAAGACTTAGACGGAAAGATTATTTATTCGCAGGAAGAATTAGAACCTCAAATCTATAAAGTAGATAAACAGGAAATCATGATGGGATTGAGAGACGGAATCAAATTAATGCGAAAAAAAGAAAAAGTACACTTCCTTTTCACCTCACACATGGGATACGGTTATCATGGAGACAATAACAAAATAGGGACTAACCAGCCTTTATTATGTACTGTGACACTTAATGATTTTATGCCAGAATCCGAGTATAATAAACAAATGCAGACCACTGTTGCTGCTTCAAAAGTAAATGCCCCAGTAAAATCTAACACAAAAGACAGCTTAACCAATTAAAAGAATTCAGAATGAAAAAAAATATTTTATTTGTACTGCTTCTTATCACAGCTTTAATTTCCTGTAACAAAGAGCACAATAATCTGCCTGATGGCTTATACGCCGAAATTGAAACTAACAAAGGGAACATCTTACTTGAATTAGATTATAAAAAAGCACCTGTAACTGTTGCAAATTTTATAACATTAGCCGAGGGAGAAAATGAATTTATTATAAATGACACCCTAAAAGGAAAACCTTTTTTTAATGGATTAAAATTCCATAGAGTTATTAAAGATTTTATGATTCAGACCGGAGATCCGCTGGGAACGGGATCTGGAGATACAGGTTATAAATTCAAAGATGAATTTTCGGATATAAGGTTTGATAAAGGAGGAATTTTGGCAATGGCAAACAATGGTCCGGGCACAAACAGCAGTCAATTTTTCATCACCCATTTAGAAACACCCTGGCTGGACGGAAAACATACTATTTTTGGACATGTTGTAGGTTATAATCTCGAAGTGGTGAACAAAATAGAGCAGGATGACTTTATAAAAAGCGTAACAATTATCAGAAATGGTGAAGATGCCAAAAAGTTTGATGCCAAAAAAACTTTTTACGATTATTTCAAAGTAGAATCTGAAATCCAAAAACAAAAAGTAGCGGCTGAAGCAGCAGCAAAAAAAGAATACGAAATCAAATATAAAACCGTTTGTGATCAAAAATCGGCTCAATTCACAGCTTTAAAAAGTAAGTCATCTAAAACCGCTACCGGTCTTCAATATGTAATTACTAAAAAAGGCAATGGTAAAAAGCCAGCCAAAGGATCTATCGTTTATATCCATTATGCCGGATTTTTAGAAAACGGTACTTTGTTTGATTCCAGCCTTGAAGATGTTTCCAAAACTTTTGGAAAATTTGATCCAGCAAGAGCTGCTGCAAAACAATATATTCCAATTCCATTTCAAATTGGAAGAAAAGACGGTTTAATTCCTGGTTTCATAGAAGGAATCGAAAAAATGGCGATTGGAGATAAAGCAGTTATTTTTATTCCGTCTCATCTTGGCTACGGTGAAGCTGGAGCTGGAGATGTAATTCCGCCTAACACCAATATCATTTTTGAACTAGAATTAATGGATAAAATACCTAATTAACTACTTTTCGCGAAGATCAACAATTAAATGAACCATATAAAATTTTTAAAAATGAAATCTAAAACCGCATTGACATTATTACTCTTTTTAGGGATAATCAATCTAAACGCACAAAATACTCCAAAAAAAACTGCATCAAAAAAACCTCTAAACACTGCTTCAAAATCTGTGGCTGTTACTAAACCGGCTGCAACTGATGGTATTTTTGCAACTATAGCCACCAACAAAGGAAATATCACAGTTCAATTGTTCTACAAAAAAACGCCTGTTACTGTAGCAAACTTTATTAGCCTTGCCGAAGGAAAAAATCCATTTGTAACTATTGAAAAATTAAAAGGTAAACCTTTCTTTGACGGTTTAAAATTTCATAGGGTAATAAACGATTTCATGATTCAGGGTGGAGATCCAGAAGGCAATGGTTCTGGAGGTCCTGGATATAATTTCAAAGATGAATTCAATGATTCAAAATTTGATAAAGCCGGAATATTGGCAATGGCAAATTCTGGCCCTGCAACGAATGGAAGCCAATTTTTCATTACTCATAAAGACACACCTTGGCTAACAGGAAAACATACTATTTATGGACAGGTAACACAAGGAATGCCTATAGTGAATTCTATTGTGCAAAATGATGTTATTACAAAAGTTACTATTACCCGAAAAGGTGAAGATGCCAAAAAATTTGATGCTGTAAAAGTATTCTCTGATTACTTTAACAACAAAGCTGAAGATCAAAAAAAACAAGCTGCAATAGATGCTGAGAACAGAAAAAAGCAAGCTGAACTAGAAGCAGTGGCAAAAAGAGCTTACTTAGAAAAATATGCCCCAGTTATCAAAGCAAAACTAGCCTATTTTACTGCTGAAAAAGCCAAAGCGACTACTACTCCATCTGGATTAGCTTACAGCGTAATAAAAAAAGGAAACGGTATTAAACCTGCTGATGGTTCTACTTTTTACTTCCACTATGCTGGTTATTTTGAAGACGGAACACTTTTTGACAGCAGCTACGAAGAGGTAAGTAAAGAGTATGGAAAATTTGATGCTAACAGAGCCGCTCAAAACGGCTACAGATCATTTCCTTTTGAAGCTGGAAAAAAAGACGGCTTAATCCCAGGATTTTTAGAAGGAATTGGAACTATGTCTTATGGCGAAAAAATAATTGTATTTATACCATCTAACTTAGCTTATGGCGAAAGAGGTGCCGGCGGGGTAATTCCGCCAAATGCTAATTTAATTTTCGAATTGGAAATGTTTGAAAAACAGCAATAATCCAATTTTAAAACATAAAAAAGCCACGATAACATATAACTATCGTGGCTTTTATTTTTTTGAAGCAATCTAAATATTACTTTTTAAACTTCCACTCAAATTCATCTTTAGCATTGATGATCGCTCCAATCTCGAATTTAACTACCTCTTCAAATTCGGTTTGAAAAATTATCCAGTTCTCTTCATTAAAATAATTTTCAAAAGTATCAAACTCTTCCTGAGTAAATTTGGTAATTCCTTTTTGAGCCAGATCTTTTTTTACATCAGTAATTTTTCGATTAATTATTTTATTTCCAAATAATTCTAAATTTGAACTGGAAGCTACTAAATATCCCAGTTTCATCTCCTCATCTTTATAAAAAGTCATTCGGATTTTCAGATCATTGTAAACAAAAATAACGTTATCATCTTCATCCTTATAATTTTTATCAGGCTTGCCGTAAATGGCAGTAACATCATTTTGTTTCATTCCAAAAATGAGCTTATCAATTCCGTTTTTAAGATTTATTTTCATGTTTATACTTTTATTACTTTCTCTGCAAAGGTATCTATTTTTATGTCAATAGTATTTTAACCCAAAACAAAAAACATATTTAAAATCATGGCAAAGACAGAAAATTCATAAAAAAATAAAACCATAATTTGTGCGGACTGCAGGCTGTATAAAAGGTTATTCTTTTTATTTTTCTTTTCCACAGCGTATTAGATAATTTAATGTATTTTTGAAAAAAAATCATTTATTAATGTTTCAAAAGAGCATCTTTTTTTTATTACTTTTTTTAACTTTTTGCAGCAACCGTATTCACGCACGTAATGATGACAATAAAATTATTGATTCATTAAAAACAGAATTAAAAAAGGCAAAAAAAGATTCTCAAAAGACAGTTTTATTAATAAAACTGTCCTCATACTCAGAATATATTGGGACTGATAATGCAATCCGATATGCAAAACTGGGGCTGCTTTATGCAAAAAAAACAAACAATAACGAACAGATTGTTTTGGCCTGCACCAATTTAGGCATTTCTTATGAAATAAAATCGGACTATCCTCATGCTTTAGAAAGTTTCTATAATGCTCTTCAAATCAGCGAAAAGACTAATGATCTTAAAACAATCACTGCTTTATACAACAATATAGGGTTAATTTATATAGATCTTAAGAATTACAAACAAGGTCTTATTTTTTACAACAAAGCTTTAAAATTAAGCTATCAGACAAAAAAAGAAAGAAATATTTCGCTGCTTTTAAATAATATAGGAGATGTATATCTGCAAAAAAACGAATACAAAAAAGCATTAATATACTTTTATAAAGCATTAATAATTAACAAAAAAAACGAAGCGGTCACTGGAATTGGCATAAATCTTACCAACATAGGCATTTGCTATATCAACATCAAAAATTATGAAAAAGGAATTGAAATGCTCAATAAGTCTATAAGTACTTACAATGACAATTCAAATTTGTATAACACCTATAATCATTACGAACTTGGCCGTGCTTATTACTTAATGTCACATGACAATAAGTACTCTAATGATAAAAAGATTTATCTTAACAAATCTATCAGCCTGCTTGAGGATGTTTTAAAAAAATTCATAAAATACAACTCTTTAAAAGACATTCAGGACACCTATTATTATTTGGCCGAAGGAAATAAAGACAAGGGAAATTTTAAAACATCATCAAACTTTTTTGAGCAATACGCCAAAATCAAAGACTCCATATTTTCTGAAGAAAGCGAAAAAAAAATGGCTAATCTTGACTTTCAAAGGGAAATTGATTTAAAAGACAAACAGATAGAAATCCAGACACTTAGAATATACAGTGACTCCCGAAAAGTATATTTTTTAATTGCAGTAGCTGCCGCTGTGGCTACATTATTGGGACTGTTTTTATTCTTATATATTTCAAAAAGAAGCAACAACGAATTGCTGAAAGAAAAAAACACTTTAATTTCAAATATCAATTTACAGAAAGATAAGTTTTACTCTATTGTGGCACACGATTTAAGAGGTCCCTTCAATGGCTTTCTGGGTTTAACCGAATTAATGGCCGAAGATATCGATGAAATGAGCAATGAAGAAATAAAATTTGCAGCCACAAATATGAGAAGCTCTGCAAAAAATCTTTTTAATCTCTTGGAAAATTTACTGGAATGGACCCGCATGGAACAAAACTTAGTCCCATTTGAACCAAAAGAATATCCATTAGAATCTACAATTTTAGACAGTATTCTCACATTACACGACATTGCGGAAAAAAAGGAAATAAGCATCAAAACCCAAATTCCAAATACTATCTCTGTATTAGCAGATAAAAATATGTTTCAGGCAATAATTCGGAATACGGTTTTGAACGCAATAAAATTTACGCCAAAAAAAGGCACAATCGATATCCATGCCATAGAAACCCCCGCAGACATTACCATAACAGTTAAAGATACGGGAATTGGAATGAACCAAGATTTAATCGATGACTTATTTAAAATTGACACCAAAAATAATCGAATTGGAACCGAAAACGAACCAAGCACTGGTTTAGGGCTGATTTTATGCAAAGAGTTTATCGAAAAACACAAAGGCCGGATCTGGGTCGAAAGCGAGGAAGGAAAAGGAAGTGCATTTCATTTCAGTTTCCCGAAAAAGCAGTATTCATAAACCTCAACTCAAAATTTTAGGAGCAGAAACATTTGGCATTTTTGGCAACATGGTTCGTGCTCTGCACTGCAATCTTTTATCTCGAAAAAAATCGAGATAAAAGGATTTCCGCTTCGATCAGGACTAAAGGAAAACATGGTGCCTTTCTTCCATCATTTATAATCAAAATCATCTAAACCACTATAGACTGAATGTCCATAGTGGTTTAGTTAGGCAGACTGAAATCTGCAAGGTTGGATTGCAAAAAATGGTAAAATTTTGCCACAGATTACAGATTTTGAAATCATTTTTTATCTGTGAATGTGTGGCAAAAACTTTTTTAAAAGCTAAAGCGAGATGCACTGAAAGTGTATAGTTTTAAACTCTATTTGATACCAATAAAATTAAATTCTAAAGCTTTTTAATCAGATTCTCTTTAACCTCACCAAACCATTCATCTTTCAAAATACTCAATATAATACTGTCACGCCGTACTTCGTTTTCATATGTTGGCATATTACTGCGCAGTACGCCTTCTACTTTACACCCAATGCTTTTCATCGCTTCAATACTTCGCTGATTATTGTTGTCGGCACGAAATTCTACACGTTCCATACCAAGAGTTTCAAAAGCAAACTGCAGCAAAAGAAATTTGCAGTGCTTGTTAAGGCTTGTTCCTCTAAAATCTTTTCCATACCAGGTATAACCCAATTGTACGGTTTTGAAAGGAAAATTAATATCATAAAAACGGGTACTCCCAGCATATTTACCTGATTTCTTATCAAAAACTGCAAAAGGAAATTCGGTTTTATTTTCCCTAGCTTTTATTGCTATTTGAATATAGTTTATCAGGTTTTCTTTTCCGTTAGCAGGAACTAACGAATACTTCCATGTTTCGGGTTCATTGAGGGAAATATCCAAAAAATTATCAACATCTGTTAATTCTAAAGGCCTAAGTAAAACGAAATCGTCTTCTAGAATTGTATTTTGAGGGAAAATAGAAATTATTGACATACCTAAAATTATATTGAATGACACAACACAGATGAAACGAATAAAACCGATTTAGACAGTTTTTTATTTAAATTTAATTGGAATTAATTCCAAAACAAAAACATTCTATTCGTTCTGTTCAATCTGCTCTTTATTATATCTTTTTCTTCTTGAATACTGCAACAGCATTACAATCAACATAAATATTGTGATAAAAAAACTAAAAAACGGAATAGCTACTGCTCCTGTTGCACACTTATTTCCGGCACTGGTTATTGAATATATAGACAATAGAAAACTTACAATTGTTATTACAAACTGTATAATTAAGCTAATTACACAAATACTCAAAAAACTCATATCAATAGATTCACGTAATGATTTATTTCCAATTTTGTACTGAAAAACTGTAGGAACAAACAATAGCAATATTGATAATAATATTAACATTTTCTTCTTTTAGAAAAAACTATTCATTCATTTCATCATAACGTACTGGAACCTGCGGATCATACAGCGGACATTTGAATTCTTCCAAAGTATCTGCCAGTAGATTCATTGTTTTGCCTTCGGTTCCATAACAATCAATCTGTATGCTCTGCGGAGTGGTTTTAACTTGAAAAGCACCTTTGCCTTTGGTATTTTTCCAGCTGTTTTCATCTACTTTTTCCCAGCTCGAAAACACCGAATTAATACGATTCAGAATTACCTGAACCGGAAGTATTTCAAGACCTTCTACTTCCTGCTGTTCTGCCAAAGCTTCATAAACCAAATGATGGTTGAGATAGATTCCGTCCTGATATTGCCAAAAAAGTAGTTCGTACATATTGAGAAAAAGTTTAATCGTTTAATTGTTTATTTGTTTAATCGCTGATTGGCTAAACGTTTAAACGAATAAACGATTAAACAACCCTTTAGTATTCGAAAGTCCCGTATTCACTTGTAATTGTTAATTTCTTAGTATCAGAAGCTTCTACTCTGCCGACAATCTGAGCATCAACATTGAATGATTTTGAAATATCTATAATGTCCTGTGCAATGGCTTCGGGAACATAAATTTCCATACGGTGACCGCAGTTGAACACTTGATACATTTCTTTCCAATCGGTTTTGGACTGTTCCTGTATCAATTGAAACAAAGGCGGAACCGAAAATAAATTGTCTTTTATGATATGCAGGTTCTGTACAAAATGTAAAATTTTTGTCTGAGCTCCTCCGCTGCAATGCACCATTCCGTGAACATCCTTTGAAGTATATTTGTCTAAAATTTTCTTGATAATTGGTGCATACGTTCTTGTTGGAGAAAGTACTAATTGCCCGGCATCGATTGGTGAATTTTCGACAGCATCTGTCAATTGAACCTGACCTGAATAAATAAGGTCACTTGGAACTGCAGAATCGTAACTTTCTGGATATTTGGCTGCCAGATATTTTTCAAAAACATCATGACGAGCAGAAGTTAAACCGTTACTTCCCATTCCTCCATTATAGCTTTTTTCGTAAGCCGCCTGACCAAAAGAAGCCAGTCCAACGATAACATCTCCTGCTTTTATATTAGCATTATCAATCACTTTAGAACGTTTCATTCTTGCCGTTACAGTCGAATCTACGATTATTGTTCTTACTAAATCTCCAACATCTGCAGTTTCTCCACCGGTTGAATGGATGGTTACCCCAAAAGAATCCAGTTCTTTTATTAATTCTTCGGTTCCGTTGATGATAGCTGAAAGAACCTCAGCAGGAATCACATTTTTATTTCTTCCGATAGTTGAAGAAAGCAGAATATTATCGGTGGCACCTACACACAATAAATCGTCAATATTCATGATTAATGCGTCCTGAGCGATACCTTTCCAAACCGAAATATCTCCGGTTTCTTTCCAGTACATATAGGCCAATGAAGATTTTGTACCTGCACCATCAGCATGCATAATTAGACAATAATCCTCATCCTGAGTTAAATAATCTGGGACGATTTTACAAAATGCCTGTGGGAATAAACCTTTGTCAATATTTTTTATCGCGTTATGCACATCTTCTTTGGATGCCGAAACACCGCGCTGCGCATATCTTTTTGAAGTATCTGAACTCATTTTCTAGTTGTGTGTATGAGGGGCAAAGATAATTTTAATGTAACAATTATACAATAGCAATATCAATGGCAATATCAATGACAAAATTCAATTTAAATAGCAATAAAAATTAATAGCAATATCAATGGCAAAATGCAATTTATATAGCAATATCAATTTTATAAAATCAGCAATATTAATGCTGCAGTGTTTAATATTGATTCTTTCTTCTAATTAGCGATGATTTCAATTTCGACACGGCGATTTGCTTCTCTCTCAGCTTCGTTTTTTTCGGGTAAAGGATACAATGGTTTTGTGCTGGCGAAACCTCCAAAAGTCATTCTGCTTTTTTCAATTCCGTTAAATTCAAGAAACTTGTAGATAGCTTTAGCCCTTTGAGTGCTCAGATCTCTAAAATCTTTCTGAACACAGCAGATGTGGCCTTGAATCTGTATTTTCAAATCGGGTACATTTTTCATCACCGTCAGCAGTTCATACATTACGGATCTCGATTGCGGCATTATTGCAAAAGTGTCTGTAAAAAAGTTCATGTTTTCTAACTTGAGTTTTTCACCTACATTAGCAGTACTCACTTTTTTCATAAAAACAGTATCGATTTTTATAGTAACAACCGTGCCGTTAGGATTTTCATAAGCATAAGTATCAGGGAATTTAATACTTGGTTTTTTCTTCTCTGCAATGCCTTCCTTCTTTTCCTCTATTATTTTTTCTTCATTTACAAAATCTTTGGGCAATATATAAAACAAGGTAACTTTTCTGTTTTCTGCTTTAATGGGAGATAAAGTATGTAATTTTCCAAAACTTCTTGTTTTGAAATCCTCTCTGATTTTTACTTTTCCTTTAATTGTATTGAATACATAATCGATTCTTTTTTTGGCCAGAGTATCATTATAACCAATAGTTCCTTCTTCGTCGCAAAAACCATAAACTCCCACGATTTTAACTTCTTTATTCGAAGACAGCCACTGATTTAACTTTAATAATTCGGTATTTTTTAATACAAATTTATCACTGTCAAAAAAAAAGGAAACCTGTTCCTGGGCAAAAACACAAGAAGCTGTAAGACAGAATAACAATGAAGTAAGAAATTTCATAATTTGGGTTTTATTCCTCAAATTTACAATAAAACTTATTGGTTTATCCTGCTGTTCAAATTTATTAGTAAGAAGTCAGACATGAATATCTTTAAAACCGTTTAATTTAGCATATCGAATCATTTGGGTAAATGTTTCATCATCCAAAATTGGAATTTCAAGAATAGAATTTAATAAAACTGTATTGTATTCTTTGGCACTTGCAACAAGATAAGGTTTAAGATGTTTTCCTATGCTCTCGTAATATAATCTTTCGGTATTGTTCTGATATTCAAAGTGGAGAGTATTTTCAACTATTGTGTAATTAGAATAACCTACTTCAGCCATAATCAGCTCTAATCCTTTCACTAAATTTAGACTTTTATGATTTACAATATTAAGCTGCTGGATATCATCTCTCCTAAAAACAGAAACAATTACTTTGGCGACATAATCAACTGCTATAATATTTAGTCCTGTATTTCTATTCATTATAAAACGGACATTTTCCTGTTCAGAATTTCTTTGTGCTGCAAAATAAAAGAACTTGGCCAGGAGATAGAAAACCATGTATTTGCTGATGAAATACCGATGTTCGTCACCCAGCATTTTTCCGCAGATAACACTTGGACGCAAAATTTGAAAAGGAAGTCCCAATGCTTTACAGCGCTGTGCTACAAAATTTTCCGAATGAAATTTTGCATTTTCATATGCATTACGGTGTTTGGGAATAAAACCCAAATTATGAAAATCGTTTTCAACAAGGCCAGAACGCTCTCCTGAAGAAAAAGCAGTCCCTATGTAAATGATTTTTTTTATGGAATCATGGAAGTTATTCAAAATGAATTTAGTGATTTTTGTATTTTCATCAAAAATCTTTTGACGGTGTTCCTCATCTGTTGATAAATTGACATACCCGGCAGAATGAATAAAATAAGCTCCCTTAATTCTCTCAGCAAAATTTTCTCCGACAGCATCCAGATCAGTGTCTGCTATTTCAATAAAAGTGTCCAATTTTTCAAGACCTGCATCTTTCAAATTTTTAGGTGCAAAATCACTGGAAAGCAATTCATTAATTCGCTCTAATGCTGTTTTCCTTTTTTTTCCTCTGGAAATCAAGATAAGTTTACCCTCAATTGATTCTTTGATAAACAACTCGAGGATTTCATACATAACCTGAGAACCCAATACGCCTGTCGCGCCTGTCAGTATAATTTTCATCTGAATATAATTTAATTGAAGACTGATTCTGATTAAGGATACAGAGTAAGAGATGCTAAAGGCGATTAGTATTTAAGTATTTGGGGGTCAAATATATAAATCCAGAGTCTTCATAATAAAAGTACAATAAAGTTAAGTTTTTTTTCTTTAATAAATAATTCTTTGAATAAAATTAAAGCCTGATCCCGATCAAATTTTAATCTTAAAAAAACTTAAACAAGATATTTCTAACAAACTTTTCCATACCAATCGTCTCCTTTTATTTACCCTCAAAAAAGCTGTTTTTAACTAAAAAGACTGAGTTTTTTTTTCAAAATACTTCATAACACTGCAGTCTTTATAATTTTAAGTGTTTTTTATTTTAAAAACACAAAATAATTAACACGTATTTAATTGATTATTAATAGTTTGCATCTTTATTTTTTAACAAGCATGAACTATGTCCCCTGTATTCCAATTCCTATACAGCTAGTATTTCATCGTAATTATCAGGATTTCATCGGGTTTAAAAAACTTTTTCAATCATCCTTTTTTTAATTTAATTAATTTTACATCGTCACTTTTAAGGTGCTTTCAGCTATTCAGAATAATAGTTAAAAGGCCAATAAGAAATTGGCTGCTGTTCTTTAATAATAGATCTTTTGATGATTGAGGAGTTATCCACACTAGTTATACGGATTCCCGAAAAATTATTATTAAGAATACGTTTTGTGAACTTCTGTATTTTTGAAGTTACTCATTTGCCAAATGCTGCATTATCCCTAAAGATGGGCTTTTGGTTTTTTAATCTATTTTTTCAATTAATTTTTTAGAGCCTTTTGGGGTTCGGATTTTTCAGCTTTATACATTTTGCCTGAAAAAGAATTTAATTATTGTTCTGCAGTAAAATTTCTTTTTTAATGCCTGCGTGCATTTCAGATTTATTGATGAAGACTGTATGGATCACTGCTTGTTTAAAGCAGTAATCTATAAATGTCTGTCTATTTAATTCACTAATAACTATTTTAATATGAAACAACATTCATTGGTTTCCCAAAAACCCAACATCTGCTGATCTTTCCTATTGATACTATGGTTTAAAAACTATATCAATATGAAAAAAATTTTCTCTTTTAAGATAAAAAGTGTTCAAGAATATTGGTACGCTTTTTCCTGTTCACTCAAAACAGGCTTCTCGAATTTAACCTCAACGGGCTTTTTAATTCGAGATAAAAAACCCCAATTTGCCAGCTGGCTTCAAAATCTAGCTTTACCAGCGGCTTTTATGGGAATCCTCTTGACCGGATATACAACGGTTAACGCACAAAACATTAAAGGTGTAGTACCAGTAGCAACTCCTTTATCTGGCGAGGCTATCGATGGGGATGGATGGGCACATGAACCCACCGGTACTATTTATGAAAACGTAGGAGACTTGTTTGACAGAGTTTATTACGGCATACCGAATCCTCCGCCTATTCCAGATCCAGCAAATCATGGAGTTCTTAATTTACTTGACGGAAGTCTTCTTTACCCAACCCAGACATTTTTTCTGCAAGATAGATATGTTAACGATTTAACCATATTTACTTCATCCAATAAAATAAATGACAATCCAAATACCTATACCTGGGGGGCAGGAAGCTCTCCTAATAAAAATGAGATTCAAAATTGTGGTGCTCATTTTAGTTTTGGTAATCCTGCAATAATTGGAGGAGAGAGTACTAATGGCACCTCATTTGTCAGCGGTACAAGCAGAGCTGGTAAAGCTACCGATTTGTGGTGTATTTTTGCAGGTGACCGTCAGGTTACAAACGGAAGCAGTTATATTGATTTCGAATTTCTGCAAAAACCGTTAAACATTACAGGTGCCACATTCGGAGATTTTGATCCTACCAAAGGTGTTATGCCAATTACTGGCGGCAGCGGCGGATTTACTACTCAGGGTCTTGATGGCGGCCGTACTGTGGGGGACATATTAATCACTATAGAGTTTACTCAGGGCGGCGGCGATGCTACTGTTGTAATTAGAGTCTGGAAAGCAAAAGCTGGAGGCGGATTTGAATATGTAGTAGTCCCTAACAATACATTTCCAGGTAACGTCTTCTGCACCAATAACAACGTAACAACTACTGTCCCTTTTGATACTTACGGAACAAATCCTGGAAGTTATGCTCCTAATCAATGGGCTGAAGGTGCTATTAATTTAACAGAAGTATTTAAAAACACAAATTCAAACGATCCGTGTTTTAATATCAGTACACTGTTTATCAGAACAAGATCTTCAGGAAACTCTGCGCAGTCTGAGTTAAAAGATTTCCCTGGAGCTCCTATTCAGTTAAACTTGAATTTGATTCCAATAGCAGTGGCAGGAGATGATTTTACAAAAACTTGTATTACAAATCCTGACGGTAAACAAATTGGAGAAACTCCCCAAGCTGGATTTACCTATTCTTGGTCACCAACAGCAGGTCTAAGCGATCCAAACATTGCAAATCCAATTGCGAATCCTTCTGCAACTACAACCTATACTGTTACAAAAACTAAAGTGGGTACAGAATGCAGTGCTACTGATTCGGTTATTGTAACCGTGAATAAACCAGAAGTAACAGCAGCAGCCGGAGCCGACTTTACCAAAAACTGCAGCATGAATCCAAATGGCGGCACTATCGGCGAAGCTGCTCAGCAGGGATATACCTATTCCTGGACTTCTTCTCCTATAGGATTTACTTCAAGTGATGCAAATCCAAGCGTGAATCCGAGCGTTACTACCACTTACACAGTTACAAAAACTCACACCGCTTCGGGCTGT
>NZ_JADKPR010000002.1 GCF_015351475.1 Flavobacterium sp. HJJ
CTAAAAATGAGGTAATGAGTATCTGCGGGTGTGGCTATGTGTTTTTAGATAAAATTTGGACTATATAACATGTGTGATTGGTATGATTTATATTACATGACTATCCGCAAAGCATACTAAATGTTTTTTTTGCCACAGATTATACAGATTCTCACAGATTTTACATGCTATTTTTAGAAATCTGTGTTAATCTGTATAATCTGTGGTCAATTTTATCGATTTGGTATTAGTCACGGATAGTGATATTATATGGTGTTTTTGTATCAGGATATAATTCAAATATTATCTACGTTCTTCTTTCTTGAGAATATACATTCATAAACAAGCTGCCCAATTGGAGCAGCTTTTTATTTTTTTTTTAAACTTAAAAACAATTAAAACGAACCACAAGTATTACCTGTAAAAGTAGCTCCAGCACCACCAGTAATATCTGCTTTAACTGCAGATGCTAAAAGAGTTACAATTGTGTACGGAGGTGTAAAAGCAGTATTACTTCCTGCAGTATTTCCTGTAACATTTGTAAAAACATTTCCAATAGCAGTAACCGCCGTATAACCAGTCATTAGATCAATAGGCTGTTTGACATTTTCGAATACATTGTTTTCAACACGGATGCTCGCTTCAAAACCCGCTGCAATACATTTGTTGCTAACAGTACTGTTGAAATAGCTATTTATAATGTGTATTTTTCCAAAACGAACTCTTGGCATTCTTTCTCTACAGCCACTAGCCCACCAGCAACGAGCGAATGTAATTCTCAATTTGCCGCGATCACCAGTTGCTCCATCACTAGAACCAATTAAATTTGAATATCTATGATCGTCAGATCCACCGGAACCTCCTGCTTTTGGCGCTTTTAAGTAGCTGAATTTTGTGTAAGATACAGTAATATAATCAGACATGTTTTTTACATCGAAATTACCATCAACACCGTCTCTAAACTCACAATGATCAACCCATACATTTTGGCAATTATCCAAAGTAGCATTGTCCCAGCCATCGGTATCATATGCACCAGGACCTTCGAAAATTAAATTTCTGATTATAATATTGGTACATCTTTTAATATATATAATACCTGAATTAGCTTTCGTTTGGTCAGTTGAAACAATTTTGGCACCACTAGCCCCATATATTGTTTTTCCAGATTGATCTTGAAAAGCTAATCTACCTGTGGAAGTTGCCGGAATTGTAATAGTACCAGTAACTTTAATCACTTTTACGGCACTATTCTCAATAGCCGATTTTAATTGAGCATAGTTAGTAACTACAGTTTCTGTAGAACTTCCACCTCCAGTTGTTCCGCCATTTTGAGATGCCCAACCAGGGACTGCAGAACAATTTCCAACTTTTGCAGTTAAACTTTTTTGAGTTGTCACTTCGGCATTGTTAGAAATACTAGTTTGGTTCTCTTCAGTTATTTTAAGATCTTCATTAGTACAACTTGCAAAACTGAAAAAAATCGCAAGTAAAAAGGTTGATAATTTTGATTTCATACTTTTTTTTATTTGGTTAATGTTAAGTTATAACACTGCAAATCTGTTAAAAACTTTAGATATAAAAGTTGAACAAGTTCAACTTTTTGTAAAAAAAATTATGGTTTTAATTTTTAATTAACAATATTTTTACATGTATTGTAATTTTTTATATTTTTGCGTAATCGATTACATTTTTTGCATCAATATGTTTTAATAAAAAAACACTTAGAAAAATTTAAGCACATATAAAACTCAACTGACATGTACGAATTACTAAGGAAGAATATAGAACGTAAAATTCCACTCACAAACAATGAATGGAAGACAATCATTGAGAAAACGGAATTTATTAAATTGAAAAAAAATCAGTTTTTACAAATTCAAGATTCAAATAGTAAATACGAAGGTTTTATTTTGAAAGGATCTTTTAAAATTTATATGCTAAAAGAAGATGGAACTGAAAGCGTTTTGTTTTTTGCATTTGAAAATGATTGGCTCTCAGATATTGAAAGCTTCTATTATCAAAAGCCAGCTAAATACAATATAAAAGCTCTCGAAGACAGTGATATATTAGTAATCAATAAGGTCAATAAAATTTTATTATTTGAACAAGTACCAAAATTAATTCAATTTCATACTTTAATGGTTGAGAGAACTAATATTGTTATGCAAGAAAGGCTTCTGGATGTGTTAAACAAGACATCGAAACAACGATATGTGGAGTTTGTAAAAAAATACCCCCACAAAAGTCACAAAATCAACAACAAAAATTTATCATCATACCTTGGAGTTTCCCATGAGTTCTTATCAAAAATTAAAAAAAGTTTTATTTAAAACAATACTGAATGTTTGAGCAATCTTAGAATAAGATAATTCGTTTAATATTTCGAATTAATAAAACACCTCTTCTTAGAGACTCATTTAAACAAGCGTTTTTTACTTTATAGTATCTTAAAACTTAAAAACCCGTTCTGAAACTTTCAGAACGGGTTTTTAATTATAAACTAACTAGCGATTAAGCCAACATAGTCACTGGATTTTCGATGTACTGTTTTAATGTTTGTAAAAACTGTGCTCCAGTGGCACCGTCAATTGTACGGTGATCACAAGCTAATGAAAGCATCATTGTGTTTCCAACTACTATTTGTCCGTTTTTAACAACTGGTTTTTCAACAATAGCTCCAACAGATAAAATTGCAGAGTTTGGCTGGTTGATGATTGAATTAAATTCAGTTATACCAAACATTCCAAGGTTAGAAACTGTAAATGTGCTTCCTTCCATTTCTGCAGGTCCAAGTTTTTTGTTTTTAGCTCTGCCTGCAAGATCTCTAACGCTAGCGCCAATTTGAGAAAGGCTCATTGTATCAGTAAATCTTAAAACAGGAACTACTAATCCATCTTCAACAGCTACAGCTACACCAATATTAACGTGGTGATTGATGATGATAGCATCTTCTTTCCATTGAGAATTGATTTTTGGATGTTTTTTCAATGCTAATGCGCAAGCTTTGATTACCATATCATTGAAAGATACTTTGGTGTCTGGAACGGTATTGATAACTGCTCTTGACTGCATTGCATCATCCATTGCAACTTCAATTACAAGGTTGTAATGAGGAGCAGTGAATAATGATTCAGCTAAACGTTTCGCAATGATTTTACGCATTTGCGAATTTTTGATTTCTTCTGTAAAAACTTCGCCGGCAGGTACAAATACTTTTGGAGCTTCAGTTTTTACAGCTTCTGGAGTTTTTGATGCAACAGCTGCAGGAACAGCTGCAGATGGAGTAAAGTTTTCGATGTCGCTTTTTACGATACGTCCATTTTCGCCAGATCCTTTAACTTGGTTTAATTGAATTCCTTTGTCAGAAGCTATTTTCTTAGCTAATGGTGAAGCTAAAATTCTTTTTCCGTCAACAACAGTTTCAATTGGTTGAGCAGTTTCTGCTGATGCAGTTTTAACTTCTTCTTTTGCAGCAGCAGCTGATGGAGCAGCTCCGCCTGCTTTATAGTTTTCAGCGATTCCGCTAATATCAGTTCCTTCTGGTCCTATAATTGCTAAAAGGCTGTCAACAGGAGCTGTGTTTCCTTCTTGAATTCCAACAAACAATAATGTTCCTTCGTTGAAAGATTCGAATTCCATTGTAGCTTTATCAGTTTCGATTTCGGCTAAAATATCTCCTTCAGCAACTTTATCTCCTACTTTTTTCAACCAAGAAGCAACTGTTCCTTCAGTCATAGTATCGCTCAAACGTGGCATTGTTACTACGATTACTCCTTTTGGTAAAGCTGCTGCTGGAGCAGATGTAGGTGCTTCGGGTGCTTTTGCTTCAGCTGCTGCTGGAGCAGATTCTGCCGGTGCAGGAGCTGTGCCTCCAGCGATTAAAGCAGATACGTCTTCTCCTTCTTTTCCAATAATTGCTAATAAAGAGTCTACTGGTGCAGTTTCTCCTTCTGGTATTCCAATATATAAAAGAGTTCCTTCATTGAAGGATTCAAATTCCATTGTTGCTTTGTCGGTTTCAATTTCTGCAAGGATGTCTCCTTCGCTGATTTTGTCTCCTACTTTTTTAAGCCAAGCTGCTACCGTTCCTTCAGTCATAGTATCGCTCAAGCGGGGCATTGTTACAATTGTTGCCATAATTGATTTATAATTTATGAGGTGTGAATGGATAGTTTTCTTGTTCGTACACTACGTCGTATAGTTGCTGGATTTCTGGATAAGGAGATTCTTCAGCAAACTGAGCGCATTCTTCAACCAAATCTTTAACTCTTTTATCGATTACTTCGATTTCTTCTTGAGTAGCGTATTTTAAATCTAAGATTACATCCAAAACTTGTGTGATTGGATCAATTTTTTTGTATTCTTCAACCTCGTCTTTAGAGCGGTATAATTGTGCATCAGACATAGAGTGGCCTCTGTATCGGTATGTTTTCATTTCAAGGAAAGTAGGTCCGTCACCGCGTCTTGCTCTGTCTATTGCTTCAGTCATTGCTTCAGCAACTTTTACAGGATTCATTCCATCAACTGGACCGCATGGCATTTCATACCCTAAACCTAGTTTCCAGATATCAGTATGGTTTGCTGTTCTTTCTACAGAAGTTCCCATTGCGTATCCATTATTTTCTACGATGAAAACTACTGGAAGTTTCCATAACATCGCCATATTGAATGCTTCGTGTAAAGAGCCCTGACGAGCTGCTCCATCACCAAAATAAGTCATAGTAACTCCGCCAGTTCCATTGTATTTATCTCCAAATGCTAGTCCAGCTCCCAATGGAATCTGACCTCCAACAATTCCATGTCCGCCATAAAAACGGTGCTCTTTAGAAAAGATATGCATTGAACCACCCATTCCTTTGGATGTTCCAGTTGCTTTTCCTAAAAGTTCGGCCATTACACGTCTTGGGTCAACCCCCATGCCAATTGGCTGAACGTGATTTCTGTATGCAGTAATCATTTTGTCTTTTGTCAAGTCCATTGCATGTAAAGCTCCTGCTAAAACTGCCTCTTGACCATTATATAAGTGTAGAAAACCTCTAACTTTTTGCTGAATGTATAATGCTGCAAGTTTGTCTTCAAACTTTCTCCAAAGGAGCATGTCTTCATACCACTTTAAATAAACTTCTTTTGTAACTTCTTTCATCTGAAATAATTCTTTTGCTTAAGTGTTATTGTTTTATCAATCATGACCTAGTAACGCAAAATAGTTTCCTCACCACAAATTTGCGCCCCAGAGGGGTCGGGATGCAAAAATAAGACATTCCTGCTAAGAACTAAAATTTAAAAGCTAATTTTTAGTTTCTTTTTTAAAGTAATTTGTTATCAAACATAAAAGGGAGTAAATTTTTTAGGGATTCAGATTGATGAATTTCTCCTGTCTCGCCAGTATAGTAAATTTTTATAGGGCTGTTCTGACGTACTTCATATTCGGATATTGATTGCCTGCAGGCTCCGCATGGAGGAACCGGAATCACCGTAGGATTATTGTCTGAAGCGGCAGAAATTGCTATTTTTAGTATAGTGGCTTCAGGGTAAAGTGCTCCAGCATGAAATACAGCAACTCTTTCTGCGCAGAGTCCAGAGGGATAAGCTGCGTTTTCTTGATTAGAACCAACAATTATTTCTCCATTGTCTAACAGAATAGCAGCTCCAACTCTGAATTTAGAATAGGGGGCATAGGCATTTTGTCTAATTTCAATTGCTTTTTTTATTAAATTTTGCTCTGCTTCAGGTAATTCTTGAATGGATCCAAAAACATTAATTTTTGAAGTAATTGTTATTTCTTTCATTCGAATATTATTTTAAACGATTTCTATATAATTTAGAATTACGATTTGTGATTATTGCAGTGACAAATGAACAATATAAAACTAAAAAAATCCAATTTCAAAATAATGAAGTTTGGATTTTTTTTAGTTTTTAAATATTAAAATTCACACTACTAATAGTTTTCATATTTTTCTCCAAAATTGAATGATAATGAGAAACGCAGAGTGTTTTCTAAAGGATTTTGAATTTTGGAAGTAGAGAATAAATAAGAAACATCTATTTTGACAGTACTGTATTTAAATCCAGCCCCAAGCGAGAAAAACTCCCGAGATCCTTTGTCTGGGCTTTCATGAAAATATCCAGCGCGAAATGCAAAGGCATCCTGATAAACATATTCTGTTCCAAAAGAATAGGTGATTTCTTTTAATTCCTCACTAAATCCGCCAGGTGCATCCGTAAATGACTTAAACATTCCTGAGAACCAGCCTGTAGAGTTGTATTCAGTTTTAGCAAGATCACTGTCAGTTTTGTTAATTATTCCGTCTCCATTAATGTCAGCTCCTTGATAACTGTCGCCATCGTATGAAACTTGAGGAGTAGGAACCATTAATTTGCTAAATTCCAGATTAACGCCGATGGTGCTGTATTCGTCCAAAATAAAATCAAAACCTCCTCCAAGTCTCATGTTTGCAGGCAGAAAATTGGCATTTATGTCGTCGTTGTCGTAACTCATTTTAGGTCCCATATTCTGAAAATTAAATCCTGCTCTCCATCTTCCATTAAAATCATTATATGCAATTTCTTCAGATTGATAAAACCCTGCAACATCTACAGCAAAACTGCTTGAAGAAGAAGCATCATTATTATCGGTTGCTACTTTAAGGTTAGAATTGATGAAACGTCCGCCGACTGCCATTGAGAATTTTTCGCTTAGCTTCATCGAATAAGATAAGTCAAGCGCAAATTCATTTGGGGATACTCTTTGCACTGGACTGTCAAAATCTTGTCTTAGATCAATATCTCCTAACCCAAAATAACGGAAACTGGCAGCGAATGCACTTTTTTCACTGTATTTATTGTAATATGTTAACTGCGCTAATGAAATGTCATTTACCAAGGCTGTTAAATAGGGAGTGTAGCTTACTGAAAACCCATGCTGATCCGTAGCAAAGGCATATTTGGATGGATTCCATTGCTGCGAAAAGGCATCTGGAGAGGAGGCTACTCCGTTATCGGCCATACCTGCGGCTCTAGCGTCTGCGGCAACTAAAAGAAAAGGAACTGCTACTGTTATAGGTCTTTCTTGGGCATACGTAAAATTAAAGATGTAAAAGAATACGATTAATAAGGACGTTTTTTTCATCACTTTTAAAAAAAATTAATTGGTATAAATATACTATATTATTAAAGAATCACAAGTTTTTCAATCTTTTCAGCTTTCTTGTTTGACAAGACTGCTTTTACTGTGAGCCTGTACACATAAACTCCTTTTCCAATTTTATTTCCAAAATCATCTCGAGCATTCCATGTTATATCTCGCGATAGAAAGCCTGGAGTAGTAATAGTTTGGTTTTTTGTCCAGACTATTTTTCCAGTAATTGTCAATATTTGAATTTGGACTTCTAATGGTTCATTAGGTTTATTATGGGTAAACCAAAACTCAGTATAATTGACACATGGATTAGGGTAATTTAATACATTTGTCAATGTTACTGTTTCGTTGCCAACTACTAAAAATTGTATTTCAGAAGTTGCTGCGTTATTATAAACATCCCAAACAGTAAATGTAATTGTATGAAGACCAGCTTTTAAATTTCTTAAAGGAAAATGTAAATTCCCAGTCATATAACTGTCTAATTCTGTTTGGTAATAATCATTTAATATAATAGGATTGCTTACATCACCGTCTAATACAGCTACTATATCATGGCCAATTCCCCCTGCGGTGTTTATCCCGCTTTCATCCTCCATATTCGCAATAAAAACGGGAGATTCATTGGTTATTCCTCCTGAGACAAAAGTTTCATCATTCATATATAACTTCACTTTTGGGCTATTATTGTCTGTGGCAGCATTTTCATTTATTCCGCCTACTTTTATTGTTGTGTCATAACCTGTGACGTCTTCTGATAATTGATTTTTTTGGGAATAAAAACTTATTTTTCCGCTGCCTAATGGAATACGGATATCTTTCGGGACAATAAAATTACATTCAAACTGTCCATTAATTACAGATGCATTTCCTCTAAAAATTGCTTCGCCTAATGTTGTAAAGTTTATCGACGGGCTGTATCCGTCATTGTTTAAAGTTTTTTTTGTTATTTTCTTATCAAACAGGACTGCAGACAAAGAACCATTGTAATTTGGCATCGGAATATTATTTTCGTCTGTTATTTGTCCTGATATTTTCATTTTAGCTAATGATTTAAAATCAGGAATTGTTTGATTGATTGGGATATCGTTTACTTTTGTAAGTATTACTTTTGGTTTGGGGATAGCAAGGAATAATGCAGGATCTCCTATATATAACACAACATTCGTTGCTGCATTTGGATTTTCATTTTTAGAAACTCTTAAAGCTTCAGCAATAGAAACATATTGATTTGTACCATAAGCGAAAAGATTTTTTGCAAAAACATCATTAAAGTTTTCAGCACTAAATTGCCCAATTTCCCGAATAGTTGAAATTAGAGAAATCGCCCCCCCTTTTGAATTCCAATAAATATACTCTCCAGCGGTAGGTCTTTTTGGGTTATCAAAACGAGAAAATTCGCATGTTATAGTAATAAATAAAGGATATTTGTATTGATTACTTAAGCTTTGACTGTTAGTTTTGTCCCAAATTCGTTCACTTGCCAGTCCATCTTCTCCTCCATGTCCTAAATAATTAAAGACTAATGCTCCTTTTTCAAATTCGTTGTAAAATTCAGATTTTGCAGCTGGATATCTTTCACCGCCCGCAGCGGCTTCTTGTGTGTAGGAATCGAGGAATATTTTGGACACATTTAAAAAAGGTTTTTGAACTTCAATTTCATCAGCCAGAGTATTTTGTCTTGACTGCAAAGTGGCATCTGTAGATTTGTCGGAATCATCCGCAAGAGTTACATAATTATTTCTCCAAGAGCCATAAGCTTTTTTGTTATAATATTCGAAAATCTTATTTATCATTTCATCAGCTTGGGCTGTAGTGCTTACTAACATTCGGCCAACGGCTATGTCAATACCTCCATAATCATTAGTAATATTACCTTCAGAATCGTCCATCAATCCAAAAAAATCATCCGATGCAAAAGAATCTTCACCAATGGTGTTGCTAATTAGGGCTTCATAAATAGGGACAATGTTATTATTGTTAGATATTCTGTTTTTGTAATCGAATGAGGCATCTCCAAAGAGATTTATATATCGTACTTTTTTATCGCTGGAAGATGCATTATTGTAAATGTATTTAATACAGTTTCTGATTGCGGCTATATCTTGTTTACCAGAAGAGAATTCTTGGTAAATAGATTCCAGAGTAAGAACTTTTGTGTTCAAATTTGAATTTGCCCGATGAAAAGCGGCTAGTTTTTCTGCTTGAATTTTTAAGAATTCAGGTGTAATAATTATGTAATCAATATCTTGAAATTGTCCTTGGGTGTTTTTAAATACGGTGCCTTTTATATTGGCGTTGGCTATTTTAGATTTGTTTTCTTTTAGAGGAATATAGTAATCGTTTTGATCAACGGCGATGTATTTTTGCGAATCTCCAAGATTTGCCTTGAATGAAAATGTATTTGCATTCTTGTTTTCTGTTTTTGTTACATTATAAATATCAGTTATATTCCAAATTTGAGATATAGAAGAAGCATTTGTGAAATTATAAGAAACAACGCCAATACTTGAATTTGCTAAGTCGTATTGAAAATGAAATTGTTTTCCATATCCCTGCAGTTTGCTTTTTGCTTTTAATTGTATAAAATCCAAAAAGCCTTTAGAGCCAGGAACACCATTATTATTATAGGTTAATTTGATTTTTATAGTTGAAGAACCTGTAAATGCAGCGTTAGTCAGTTTATTGCTGGAATATTGTATCTCAGAACCTGTATTCAATGAAGCAAATGATACTGTGCCAATATCTGATCCATTAGCAGCAACTTTAAAAGAAGTAGGAGTGTAAGCTGCAGAAGCTAAAACAACATTTGAAGTTACAGGGACAGAAGAGTCAATATTTGGAAAGTCAAATGTGAATTCCTGAGTATCATTAATTTCGAATGATTCTCCAACCCATTGACGTCCAAGCTGGGCTATATTTGTTAAATCAACTTCATGAAATTGCTGGTCATCATATGATGTTAGCGATATAGTGCTTGGTGCTGCTGGTTGTGATACATCCATAATTCTTTTACCGTCATCTCCCTGTATAGTTACGTAATAGTAGGATTTTGTATCATATAAATTAAGGTTAGTCTGGCTTTCTTCATTCCAATCTGATATTCCTTGGCCATAGAATAAAATGTAATCTTCAGAATTGAAAACACCATCGCTTTCTCCTTGAATTTGAATAGCATTTTCAGTTAAATCGGCTGGGTAGTAACTGCTGTTTGCAAGCGGAAGCATTTTGCCTCCGTTACCGTAAATCTTTATTCTTTTGGGATTAACTCCGTTTAGATTGAGTCCGAGCTGCTGCAGGAAATCTTTAGAAATTTTATAAACTCCAGATTTTTCGATATAAAAGCGATACCAGTCTCCGGAACTCAGAACTGAATTGGTAATGCTGGTGCTGTTTTTAATTGATGAATTTTTCTTTGCCGAGCCGCTATTAAGAGTGTATGAAAAGGATTTTATTCTTTTGTACCCTGAATTGTCTCTGATTATTGGAGAAATCTTTAGGAAATTTTGAATACTGTTTCTGGATTTTGTGCTGTAAAGTTTAGTTTTTATTGTAAGAGGAATGCCTGCTGGATTTAAATTTCCAATAAAAGATGGTGCTGCAGATTCGTATATTATGTTAGTAATTTGGATACTATTCGGGTCTAAATCTGAGCTGTTATTTAGATTTAAATTACAATAAACTGCTTGGTTAAAATGATCATAAAAGTAGCTATTCCCTTTAAAAACTGGGGCTTGAGGTTTGTTGCCGACAGATGACGCAGCATTGTTTTCAATCCAGTCTATAACAACATCTCCATTAGTCTGAGAAAACGTTATTAGGGGGAAAAGTATGGTAAAGCAAAAGACTAGATTTTTCATGAAAATGGATAACGATTTGGAGTGTAAATAATTGCTAAAAGTAAATAAAAAATTTTAAAAGTCTTTTTCCTTGTTTTGTGTAATAAAAAATATATTTTTGCGTTTTAATTAGATCTAAAAAAACGTTAAAAATTATATTAAAAAGGGTTTTGCAGTTTAATTTTAATTATTACATTGCACTACCTAAATTTTAATAATTACCTACCAGAAACTATGAGAGTAAATAAGACTATTCCGCTAAAAGTAATGCTATCCCTTGCATTAATATTAGGATTAGCTAGTTGTAGCAAAAAATCTAAATCCGATAGCGCATCAAGAGGCACAGGTTGGAATGTAAGCAGTTCCAAAGGAGGTTTTGCTAAAGGAACAGCGGGTAAACCACAAGAAACAGGTCCAGGATTGGTATTTGTAGAAGGCGGAACTTTTACAAAAGGACTAGTTCAAGACGATGTGATGCACGATTGGAACAATGTACCAAGCCAACAGCACGTCATGTCTTTTTATATGGACGAGACTGAGGTGACAAACTTAATGTATCTTGAATATCTTGAGTGGCTGAAAAAAGTATACCCTCCAACAGAAGAAAATTATAAAAACATTTACGAAGGAGCTTCGCCTGATACACTTGTATGGAGAAATAGATTGGGATATAATGAAACTATGACCAATAACTATTTAAGACATCCTGCTTATGCTAATTATCCTGTTGTTGGGGTAAATTGGGTGCAAGCTGTTGAATTCAGTAAATGGAGAACAGACCGTGTAAATGAAGCGGTACTTGAAAAAAATGGATATTTAAAGAAAAATGCTAAAACATTAGATGTTTCTGCTGAAAGTAATTTCAATACTGAAACTTATTTGGCTTCTCCAACATCTACTTACGGAGGAAACGAAGAAATTCTTTTGAAAGGCAGAGGAGCTCGTAAAAAAGCACCAAAACCAGATAAAGATGGAAATGTTGCTGAAGAGAAAAATGTTTATGCACAAAGATCTTCAGGAATTCTATTGCCAGAATACAGACTGCCAACTGAGTCTGAGTGGGAATACGCAGCAGCTGCTGATGTAGGACAAAGAGAGTATAATATCTATAAAGGTCAAAAGAAATATCCTTGGTCTGGAAGCTACACTCGTTCAGGAAAAAGATCTAATAAAGGTTTCCAATTGGCTAACTTCAAACAAGGTAATGGTGATTACGGCGGAATCGCAGGCTGGTCAGATGACGGAGCTGATATTACAAATGAGGTTAAACAATATCCAGCAAATGATTTTGGATTGTATGATATGGCTGGTAACGTTGCGGAATGGGTTGCTGATGTTTACAGACCTATTGTAGATGTAGAAACTAATGATTTTAATTATTTTAGAGGAAATGTTTATACCAAAAATAAAATTGGTAAAGACGGAAAAATTGAAATTATCACTAATCAAGATATTGTTTATGATACATTAAGCAATGGTAAATTAGTTCCAAAACATTTACCAGGTGAAATAGCTCAAGTACCAGTTGATGATAATGAAACGTATTTAAGACAAAACTTCAGTACTAGTGATAATATCAATTACAGAGACGGTGACAAACAGTCTAGTAAGTATTATAAGTTTACAAGTTCAGATGCTGATAATGGAAAGAAATCAGATAAAGAAATCATGTATAATTCACCTAAACAAAATGTAAAAATTGACAGTTTAGGTAATATGGAAAGAAAATACGATAAGTCTAACAAAAGAACTACTTTGATAAATGATGCTGTTCGTGTATACAAAGGAGGTTCTTGGAGAGATAGAGCTTATTGGTTAGATCCTGCACAAAGAAGATTCTTCCCGCAAGATATGGCTACAGATTATATTGGATTCAGATGTGCTATGTCTAGAGTAGGTTCTAAATCAAATACCAAAAAAACACCAAGAAATTAATTTTTTTTAGATAATACCAATAAAAGCCCTTTCATTAGGGCTTTTATTTTTTAAAATATATTTATATATGGATATTAATTACATTCATAGTCTATTTTTGAAATGCAGTTCGGTTTCAATAGATACACGTAAAATTTGTGCTAATTCATTTTTTGCTGCGATCAAAGGAGATAATTTTGATGCAAACACTTTTGCTAAGGAAGCTTTAGATAAAGGAGCTTCGTATGTATTGATTGATAATAAAGACTATTTTATTGACGAAAGAACTATTTTGGTTGATAATTCTCTGGCTGCACTGCAGGAATTAGCTAAGTTTCACAGGAATTATTTGAAACTGCCAATAATTGCTCTTACCGGAAGCAATGGTAAAACAACGACCAAAGAATTGATAAATGTTGTTCTTTCCAAGAAATTTAAAACCAAAGCAACCATTGGAAATTTAAATAATCATATTGGGGTGCCATTAACATTGTTGTCTTTTAATGAACAGACAGAGATTGGAATTGTAGAAATGGGGGCCAATCATAAAAAAGAAATTGAGTTTCTTTGTGAAATTGCACAGCCGGATTATGGGTATATTACTAATTTTGGTAAAGCACATCTTGAAGGTTTTGGAGGTGTTGAAGGTGTTATTCAGGGGAAAAGTGAGATGTATCAATATCTTTCAAATAATGATAAATTAGCTTTTGTAAATTTAGAAGACCCTATCCAGGTTGAAAAGACAAAAGATTTAAAGTCGTATTCTTTTGGGGTAAATAAAAATGATGCAGATGTAAATATTGATCATATTGAAGCTAATCCTTTTGTAACTGTATCGTATTCACTAAATCAGATTTCATCACATTTAATTGGTTTGTATAACGCTAATAATATAAATGCAGCAATTGCAATAGGGAATTATTTTGGTGTTGAAGGAGGTTCTATTAAAGAGGCTCTCGAAAGTTATATTCCTGAAAACAACAGATCGCAGCTAATAACTAAAGGGACAAATGAAATTATTTTAGACGCATATAATGCAAATCCCAGCAGTATGAAAGTGGCGATTGAAAATTTCGTGCTTTTAGATAAAAAGAAAAAAACACTTTTTCTTGGCGACATGTTTGAATTGGGAGATGAAAGTCTGGCTGAACATAAAGGAGTCTTAGAGCTGCTTGTGAATCAAGATCAGATTGATTGTTATTTTATCGGAAAAGATTTTTATCAAAATAAAATAGCAAAATCAAATTTTTTCTTCTTCGAAAATTTTGAAAATTTTTCTGAAGCCATTAAAGTGAAAAAAATTGATAATAACATGATTCTCATTAAAGGGTCCAGAGGAATGGCTTTGGAACGTACTCTAGAATTCATTTAAAAAGAAAACCAGCATTCAAATGCTGGTTTTCTTTTTTTAAATACTCATTAAAAAGCCTATTAGATTTTCTTTTTTATTCAATCCTAGTTTTTTTCTAAGTCTGTATCTGGCTAACTCAACCCCTCCAATAGAAATGTTCATAATTTCTGCAATTTCTTTTGTAGACATATTCATCAGTAAATAAGTAGATAGGTCTAGTTCTCTTGGTGATATTGTAGGGTATTTCTCTTTAAGTCTTTTTAAAAAATCGAAATGGACATTTTTGATGTGTTTTTCTAAGTCTTTCCAGCTTTTGTCGTTATTAACTTCTTTTACGATGCTTTTGTTTAATTTATTAACTTGAAATTTCATAGGTTCATCTAAATTCTTAGTGTCAATTTCTTTTACTTTTTGTAAAATTCCATTTAGAACCTTATTTTTTTTCACAACCTGCAATGAGTTTGTAACGAGTTCTTTGTCTTTCGCAAGAATTTGAATCTGCAGTTTGTCATTTTTTAACTTCTCAATTTCTTTTTCTAATTCAAATTGTCCTTGGCGTATTTTGGATTCTTTTTCCAGATACAGCCTTCGCTGTTCTATGGTTTCGTAGTATTTGTTTTTTCTTATTTTTAGCTTTACTCTGTTGTATCCAATATAAACAGCTAATATGATAAGTATGAGATAAGTCAAGTATGCTAAAGGGTGCCTGTACCATGGCGGGGAAATTGTGAAGTATAATTTTGCTGGTTCAGATTCCACACCGTAGCTGTTTTTAACCTTAACTTTCATGACATAGTCGCCTTCTCTTAAGTTGGTGTATTCTTTCATTGAACTAGAAGTCCAGTTAGTCCAATTTTCTTCAAAAGGTTCTAATTTATAGGAATAGGCCGTGTTTTGAGAATTCTCGTATATAGGTGACGAAAATGTAAATTTTACTTGATTTGCACTGTAAGCTAAATTGTAATTTTTATTACTGTTAGATAGGTTTCCGGTTACAATAGTATCTTGAAGGGTACTAAAGCTGTCTATATAAACTTTTGGTTTTGTGATAAAATTGTTCGGAATAGTAAAATCAAAATGTGCTAGACCTTCCGTAAGTCCGATGAAAACATTGTTTGGATTTACTGTGTTAATGGATATGTAATCGGTAACTAAATTAGCTGATAAATTAGTGAAAGGAGCTTCTCTTTTGGTATAATTGCCATTCTTGTCTTTTTCAAGCACGCCTAATAATGTATTATGACGATACCATATGTTTCCAATTTTATCTTCTATTATTCTATTTAATTGGTGTGTATTCTTGAATAATGATGATATTTTTTTGTCCTCAAAAAAGATTTCCTGTTCTTTGGAATATCTAAAAAAATGATTTTTTGTCTGAAAATATATTTTATCGTTTAGTTTTTGGATGCTTTCAATACCGTTGTATTTTTTACTAATTTTTGGGTGAATTGTAATTTTTTTAAATTTTTTCAAATCGTCTGATAATTCCATTTGATATAAAACGGAATTTTTTTTAACCCAAAGGAAATCTTCATCTAAATATGTTTCCAGCATGTTAGCTGCTTCATCAAAACCTGCTACAGAATTTTCAAATTCGAATTTATTATTCTTTTTTTTGAATATTGAAAAGCCGTTATAGTTTTCTCCAAGAATACTGCCTGGATGATTTGGAATGCTCAAGAAGCCAAAATACCCCTGATGATTAAGTACCTTCGCAATTCTATTGTTTTCTATTAATAATGCTCCATTATTGCTGGCGCAAAGTAATTGTCCGTCAATAAGCTGAATGTTCCATGCCTGTGAGATTGTGCCTTCTACTCTGTTAAATGGTTTGTCAAAACGCATTTCATCATATTTTTGATAAAAAAGACCTTGATTTGTTGCGACATATAATATGTTTTTGTGAACCAAAGAAGCATAAACGGTTCCCATGTTATAACTATAATCGAAATAAGTAAACGGAGAATTTTCGGTTATAAATGTAATCCCATTATCAAGTCCCAGCCATAGATTGCTGTTTTTGTCGACAAATGATTTTAGGACAGTATTATTTTGGATGCCTTTTTGTCTGTTTAAATGCTGAATTATTTTCCCGTTTAAGTCAGAAATTATAACTCCATTTAGAACGGTATTAAATACAATGAATTTGTTTTTAATCATACATCCGCCTAAGGAAGAGTTTTTTTGAAGATAATCATTAGCCTCAGTACGCCACGGCTGTATTGAATTGTTGTCATATATAAATAATCCGTTTTCTAAAGTGGCTATTATTAGTTTGTCGTTTGGAAGAGGAAATATAGCCCATATTTCAGAATTGTTTAATGCGGCAGTGCCTTTTAACGGGGTGAATTTCTCTTTTGAGTAGGATAATAATCCTAATTTTTTGTCTTGAAAATAAAGTTTATTGTTTACTAAAAATGAAAACTGGAAATTGTTTTTACATTCATAGTAACGTAATTTATTTTTTTTTAGAAAAAACACTTTTGTAAAAGATTGAAAAATCACCTCATCTTGGTAACAATGAATTTTCCAAATTAGATTTATTTTTTTTGAAATGTTTTTGTTTTTTATAAAACCTTGTGATAATGAGTGATAAGTAAGGTTTCCTTTCTCATTGTTTAAAAAATATCCAAACTCATTATTTCCTCCCACATAAATTCTGCCTGAATCATCAGTTTTTAAACTTTGCAAAACGGAGGCGTTAGGGAGCAAAAATTTATGCCAGTTTGTTCCGTCAAATTTTAACAGACCGCTGCCATTGGCAAAGTAAAGATTTCCTTTTTTATCTTGATCGATATCCCAATTTTGAGGTCCTCCTTTATATTCATTTCTTTTATAATTTCTAATGTCTGGTATTCCTAACTCTTTAACTTGTGAATAAGCCGTTCTGGCAGGCAGAATGGCTAATAATAGAGATATTGTGAGTATTGCTGATTTCGTAAATTTCATCTAATTTTTTAATTATTCTGTAATATGTCTTGATTTTTAGGCATCATTGGCAATGCGTATATGTCATTATTTTATTAGTGAATATTTAATGTTTATTATTTATGTAAATGTAGGGTATTTTTTTTAATTAACATATTGATAACAATTCAATTTTAATTTTAAAATATTGATTTAGAGTTATTTGAAAAAAATATGATGTGTTTTTGTAATATATCAATTTGGCATTTGATGGGTTTTTGTTATGTTTATTTTTTATTGATTTTGTTTTTTTTAACTTATTATTGCATCAAATTACTAATTAATTAACCAAAATTTTTAGAAAAATGAAATTAACAAAATTACTTATTTTTTGTGTTTCGTCTTTACTCTTTACGGTAGTCATGCAGGCGCAGGACATTACTATTAATGGAAAAGTAAATGATGAAAAAGGGATGCCTGTCCCAGGAGCAACTATTTTAATTAAAGGGACGCCAACAGCTGTTTCCTCGGATTTTGATGGAAAATTTGAAATTAAGGCTCCTTCTAATGGTGTCTTGGTAATCAGTTTTGTAGGCTATACAACATTGAATATACAAATTAGCGGCAGGACACAAATAACGGCGCAATTGAATCCAGAATCGCAAAACCTGAATGAAGTTGTTGTAGTTGGATACGGAACCCAAAAGAAAATCTTGACAACTGGCGCAAGTCTTAGCTTAAAAGGAAAAGATATTGCGGCATTGAAAACAGGTTCAGCTATGGAAGCTCTTCAAGGGATCGCTCCAGGGGTTAGTGTTACTAGAAATAGTGGTGCTCCAGGTGCAGGTACTAAGGTGACGATTCGTGGACTAGGAACTGCAGGAAATTCAAACCCATTATACATTGTTGATGGTGTATCTGTAGACAATATTGATTATTTAAGCCCTTCAGATATTGGTTCTATCTCTGTATTAAAGGATGCAGCTTCTGCTGCGATTTATGGGTCTAGAGCTGCTAATGGAGTTGTTTTGGTTACTACCGTAAAAGGAGTTAAAGACCGTCCGGCGAAGATTAGTTATGATTATTTCTTCGGTATTCAAAATATATACAAAAACTTAGATCCATTGAATGCACAAGAATACATGTACATAATGGATGAAGGAATGGTTAATGATGGTTTGGCTCCAAATGATTGGCATACAATGCTTACCAATAATACTTGGCTAAATAACACTTATCCTGGAACTGGTACTCAACCAGGAACAGGAACTCAATATGGTGAAGAAATATGGAATAAGCTTCAAGGTGGCTGGCAAGGTACTAACTGGATTAATGAAATGACCAAGAAAGATGCTCCAGTTGTGAATCATGCCTTAAATATTACTGGCGGAACTCAGGATGTGACGTATTCTATGGGTATTTCTTATTATGATCAAGATGGTATTATAGGAGGCAATATTATTGATGCAGGTTATAAAAGGCTTACAGCAAGAATGAATACAGACATTGTATTAAAAAAGAATAGCAGTCATAATATTATTACTGTAGGGGAAAATTTTACTTATACGAATACGCAAAATAGAGCTGTCGCTGCGGGTAATATTTATTATAACGATTTGCACAACGGATTGGTGCAGAATCCTTTGCAACCAGCGTATTGGCAAAATTCTATAGATAAGAATATCAATCAATTTGGTTTTTCTCCAACTTTGGATGGAGTATCTCCATATCAAACCAACCCTTTGGCAGTTATGTATTATCGTAATAATTACAATTACGGTAAAGGAAATTCTATTACAGGAAATGTGTATGCAGAAATAGAGCCTATTAAAGATTTGAAATTTAAATCTGTTTTTGGTATCACATCATGGTTTGGTCATAGTAGATCTATGAATCCAATGTATAATCTAGGGGAAAAGTATAGAGATAATATTGATGGCGCTTCACAAGGAGAATATATGGGAGCAAATACTACTTGGACCAATACACTTACTTATAATAAAAATATTGGAGATCATAATATTTCGGGTTTAATAGGGACTGAATTAATTAGAAATGATTTAAATGATCAGGTTGGCGGTTCAAGAAATGGGTTACTTTTCCCAGGTGATCCAAAATATGCTTACATAAACAATACTAAAGGTGCCGCTACTATAGGCGATATTAGCAATTATGGTGCTGATTATGCAGCTGGAGGCGGAGCTATACAATCATTTATGGCTAGATTACAGTATGATTATAAAGAAAAATATTTGCTATCTGCAACAATGCGTGCTGATGGTTCTTCCAATTTTGCTGCCGGAAACAGATGGGGCTATTTTCCATCAGTATCGGCGGGATGGATTTTAACCAAAGAAGATTTTATGTCCAGCACTTCAGGTTTTCTTGATTATGCTAAATTAAGAGCCAGCTGGGGGCAAAACGGAAATCAATCGATAGATAATTTCATTTACTCTTCTCAAATAGCATATGCATTTCCAGGTTATTTCTTTGGAGACACTAAGCCTGTTTCTGGAACTACTTCGTATCCTCAAAAAGTTGTTAACCCTGATGTTACTTGGGAAACATCAGAGCAATTGGATTTAGGATTAGATGCTCAGCTTTTTAATTCAAAACTGGGATTGACTTTTGATTGGTATAAGAAAACAACTAAAGATTGGTTGGTTGAAGCCCCTATTTTAGGTACGTTCGGTGCTGGTGCACCCTATATAAATGGAGGAGATATTGAAAATAAGGGATTTGAAATTTCTGTTACTTGGAATGATAAAATAGGAGATTTTAAATACGGAATAACTCTTAGTGCAGCTAAAAATAAAAATACAGTTACTAGAATTGCTAATGCTGATGGAATAATTCATGGTGATCCCAATATATTATCACAAGGAACAGGAGAAGTATCTAGAATTGAAGTAGGACAGCCTATTGGTTATTTTTATGGTTATAAAACAGCAGGAATTTTACAAAATCAAGACGAAGTGGATGCTTATGTAGGTCCTGATGGAAAACCATATTTTAAGGATCAGCGCCCGGGTGATGTTCGATTTGTGGATTTAAATAACGATGGAGTTATTGATGAAGATGATAAAACCTATTTAGGAAAACCAAATCCTGATTATGAAGTAGGTCTTCAGTTGAATTTTGAATACAAAGGAGTGTATTTGAACACTACTTTGGCTGGGAAATTTGGGATGCAGGTAATGCAATCCTATAGATCATTTGCAGACAGCCCTACTCAAAATTACACCACGGATATTTTTAATCGCTGGCATGGTGAAGGAACCTCAAATACAATGCCTAGGTTGAGTTCAGTTTCTAATAGAAATACAAATGAAATTTCAGATATTTATATGCATAATGCTGATTATTTGAGGATTAATAACTTAACAATCGGTTATAATTTTAATGAAGTTTTATCAAATGTTAAATTTATTTCCAACCTAAAAATGTATATGGCTGTTAATAACCTTTACACTTTTACTAATTATAAAGGAATGGATCCTGAGGTACGTTTTGCTGGAACTAGTCCTGACGGTTCAGGTGCTCACCCCAAAGGATGGGCATCTGGAATCGATCTTGGATTATATCCACAGGCAAGAACAGTAATGTTTGGAATGAGTGTTGACTTTTAATCTTAAAATTTTGAAAATGAAAAAAATAAAATATTTTATAGCTATTTCAACCATTTTTGTTGCATCTAGCTGTACGGACTACTTAGATACAGAAAATATTTACGGTAAAAGTTTGGAAACTTATTATAAAAATCCAACAGATATCACCGAAGCTATGTCCGGTGTTTACAATGCAATATATACTACCAATAATGGTACTAGTCAAGAACCTATCGCTGCTAACCTTATGGATAATATGATGCTAGGTGGAGGTGGAGCAGATGATAAAGCAGCTAAAGCTGTGGATGTTTTTGAAGATCCTACTGAAGATACATATCGCAATATTTGGGTACAGTCTTATAATGGTATAGCTAGAGCCAATGCTATTATTGAAAATACTGCGAAAGCGGATTTTTCTACCTATTTCAAGACTAAAGCTGAAGCAGATGAATTTAAAAAAACGTCAATTGGTGAAGCAACATTCATGAGAGCCTTTTTCTATTTTAGATTGGCAAAATTCTTTGGGGGTGTTCCATTAATTGTACATGTGAGTGACTCCAAAACTGTTGGGAGATCTACCTATACAGAAACCTTTGCACAAATTGCAACTGATTTAAAGGATGCAATTGCCATGATGCCTGCAAAAGCTTTTCCAAACATTCCTACATCGGAGTATGGGCATGCTAATAAATGGGTTGCTGAGGCCTATTTGGCACGTGTTTTTTTAATGTATACGGGTTATATGACTAATATTGAAAAAACGGCAACAAGTGATTTGCCAACAGTTGGTGGTCCAAGTTTGACAGCTGCCGATGTCACCACTTATTTGAATGATTGTATTGCTAATAGTGGTTATAAATTGGCTGAGGATTTTAGAAATTTATGGCCTTATTCTTATATAAATAAAAGTGCGGGAGCTATTGTATTGCCTTGGGCTGCTACTAATAATTTATCTTGGGTAGGACAGGATGGTTCTCACCCAACTTTTGGTACAGGAAATTACGAGACTATGTTTGTACAGCGATTTTCATTTGGAGATTGGTCATGGGCAAATGGATCCAATTATACTAACAATTTGGCTTTGTATACCTCAATACGTGGTAATTCTTTAACTCCTTTTGGAGAAGGATGGGGCTGGTGTACAGTCAATCCAAAAATATTTAACGAGTGGGCTGATGCAGATCCGAGAAAATTAGGCTCAATCCTTCAAGTTGGTAAAGCAGAGCAGGGTACTGATGGATATACTGCGGGCAAAGGCGATCATGAAACAGGATATTTTAATAAAAAATACACTTCCCTTCAACACCCTGTTCCAGGTACAAGTACCGTTAAAGGAATGTTTGTACAACTGTATGCTTGGTCTAATGCTGATTATCAATTAATGCATGCACAGGATTTTATTTTTATGCGTTTTGCAGATGTATTGTTAATGCATTCTGAGATTACAAAAACGGCGACTGGTATCAATGCAGTAAGATGGAGAGCTGGTAAATTAGCTCCAGTTGGTTATTCTTTAGACGCTTTAAAAGAAGAGCGTTTACACGAATTTGCTTTTGAAGGATTACACTGGTTTGATTTAGTACGTTGGGGTGATGTTAATACTGCGTTCAATGGCTCATTCCCAGTTAAAAATTCAGGAAGTGACGGGACCTATACATTGAAGTATAGACCCGAAACTAAAGGATTGGTAACTATTCCAGAAACAGAAGTAAGATTGGCTAACGGAGCTTATACTCAAAATCCAGGGTGGTAAAATTGATAACGATAAATAATTATAACTATGAAAATTAATAAAATAACATATCTCATTATTGCTTCGTTTATGCTGGTTTTTTCAGCCTGCGAACCAATTGTAGAGGAAGAACATTTAGTAAATAGTACAAATATTGATGGAGTTCAATTAGTAGCTACTCAAAGCACTCCAGGCGGTAATGAAATTACTATTGATATGGTAACTCCTGGTATTACAGGATATTGGTCGAATAAAATCATTGGAAAAAAGCTTACTAATAAAGTGAAATTTGTTTATCCAGTACCCGGAAAAGCTACATTTAAGTATACAGGGTCTTTGGGAGCAGAATTTTTTACAAAAACAATAAATGTTCAGATCGATAAATTGGATCATCCATTAGATCAGGACTACTATGACTTGGTTGGTACAAACACAACAGCAGGTAAAACTTGGGTTTTTGATAAAGGAAATGCTGGGAATCTATGGTGGTTTATGTCACCTCCTGGCAGTCCAGATGGAGCTATGTCAGTTTGGTGGAATGCAGGTGACTGCTGCGGACCTAGTGATGCAAATGGGAAAATGCATTTTGATTTAAATGGTGCTCCAAACTATACACATTACGAAACCAGTAGTGCAGTTGGTACTAAAGGAGCCTTTAATTTAGATGTAATCAACCAAACACTTACAGTTGAAGATGCAACCATGTTAGGATCCGCTGCTGGGAATAAAAATGGTGTGTATACCATTGTTACTTTAACAGCTACCAAAATGGTTCTCTATTTAAGTAATAGTGAAACTTATGGTACAGGTTGGACATTTGTTTTCAGACCAGAATAATTTGAATTAGTTTATTTTCGAAAAAGGAAGATAAAAATGCTTCCTTTTTCGATTTTAAAATTTTAAAAATGCAGTTAATTATATATGAAGATTTAAAAAAACGGATAGACTTTTTTAAATCCTATTTTCATATTAAAATCTAAACCTTGATTCCTTACTTTCTTACAATGAAAAAAAATATTACAATTATATTACTGGTATTAAATTGTCTGATCTGTTTTTCCTGCAGTAAAAATCCAGAGGATTCAACAGATTTAGTAATAAGTACAGGACTAGCAAATTTAAATGTCACTGCAGTTATTGCGGGAATTACGGCTGACAAACCAAATGGTGACGGAAGCGGAAATGTAAATTTTACTATTAATGCAGATAATGCCACTTCTTATAAAATTGATTTTGGAAATGGTGAAATAAAAACAGTGCAGGGAGGCAGTTTTAGTTATAGTTATTCAAATCCTGGAACCCAAACGTATACTGTACGTGTCTTCGCTTATAATCTAAATAAAGAAATTAGTACCACAATCCCAATGACCCTATTTGTTGCATCAAAAACTATTTGGTCCGATGAGTTCAATGTTGACGGTGCACCAAATAGTACTTATTGGGGGTATGATTTAGGAGCAGGCGGCTGGGGAAATAACGAAGAGCAATACTATACAAATAGACCGGAAAATGTAATAGTGAAAGACGGAGTTTTACAAATTAAAACAATTAAAGAAGCGTATCAAGGAAGTAAGTACACGTCTGCAAGGCTTTTAACCAAAGGTAAATTTTCATTCAAATACGGAAAAATTGAATTTAAAGCCAAACTTCCAGTCGGAGGCGGGACTTGGCCTGCACTTTGGATGCTGGGAAATAATATAAGCACAGCGGGCTGGCCGGCTTGTGGTGAAATGGATGTAATGGAACATGTGTACAATCAGTTAAACAAAATTCATGGAACATTTCATTATCCAGATCATTCAGGAGGCAATGCTGTTACAGCATCTAAAATCGTTGCAAATGTTACATCTGAATTCCATATTTATTCAATGGACTGGAGAGCAGATTATATTAAAATATATGTAGATAATGAAAAAATTATAGAATTTCCTAATACGAGTGCTGCACCATTCAATCAGGACTTTTTTATAATTATTAATTGTGCAATTGGAGGCAATTTTGGCGGAACAATTGCATCTGATTTTACTTCTTCAACTTTTGAAATTGATTATGTAAGGGTTTATAATTAATTGTTTTGATTAAGTTAAGTTAGTAGTTTGTGTTTGTTCTTCAGTGAAGGTTTTTATTTGGTTAGTTAATAAAAACCTTTGCGAAGAATGAAAAAATCAGCTTTGAAACAAGAACAGTTTGTTTTTGCAGTTTTAAATTTTATTCTCTAATTCTTATTCTGTGAGTGTTTTTTAATGCTTATTAAATTATGGCATTTCAAGTATTTGAAATTGCTAGCGGAGAATTATTTCTATATATGAACCTAATATGTGAAGAAATTTTATTTATGAATTAATACAATTTAGAAATATTAAAGTAATCCAATTCTAGCTCACTTTCCTTTGGATAGGGCTGGGGTGAGCTGAAAACAAAGGTTTGAGATTTTGGCATTTAAATTAAAAAAAAAACAGCATAAGAAATGAAAAAAAATAGTTTAAAAATTTTCTGTTTCCTGTTAGCGTTTAATTGTTTTTCACAGCAAAAAAACGATAATGAACTGCAAAGAAAAACTAATATTGGTAAAACAATTCAGGTATTTACAACTGCTGAAAATTTAAGTAATCGCTTATCTCCTTCAGCAGAAATAGTTTTTGAAGCCGCATCTCAGCCAGTTGAAACTGAAATTTCTGTAGTAGTGGAACCAAGAATTAAATTTCAAAAATTCATGGGCATAGGCGGAGCTGTTACTGATGCAAGTGCCGAAGTTTTTGCACAATTATCCAAGGAAAAACAGCAGGAATTTTTAAACGCTTATTATACTTCAGATAAAGGTATCGGCTACACATTGTTGAGAACCAGTATTCACAGTTCAGATTTTGGAAGCGGGAGTTATACCTATATCAAGGAAGGAGACAAAGAGTTAAAAACATTTTCTATTGAACCAGATCGAAAGTACCGCATTCCAATGATAAAACGAGCGATCACTGCCGCAGGAGGAAAACTGCTGACTTATGTAGCTCCCTGGAGTCCGCCGGCTTTTATGAAAAATACCAATAATATGCTGAAAGGCGGTGTTTTATTACCTGAGTATAATCAGGTATGGGCAGACTATTATGCCAAGTTTATCAAGGCTTATGAAAAAGAAGGAATTCCTATTTGGGGAACTTCTACCCAAAATGAACCATTAGCAACGCAGACATGGGAATCCTGTTTGTATACAGCGGAAGCAGAAAGGGATTTTATAAAAAAATATTTGGGACCAACATTAAAAAAAGAAGGTTTAGGAGATAAAAAAATTATTGCCTGGGATCACAACCGTGATTTAATGTTCCAAAGAGCCAGTGTCATTTATTCTGATCCTGAAGCGTCAAAATATGTTTGGGGATTAGGTTTTCATTGGTATGAAACCTGGACAGGAGCAGAACAGAATCTTATTAATGTTGCTAAAGTTCATGAAGCATATCCTGATAAAAATTTAATGTTTACCGAAGGCTGCATTGAAAAATTTGATCCTGCAAAATACCAATTTTGGCCAAATGCAGAACGCTATGGAATATCTATGATCAATGATTTTAATAACGGTACAACAGCTTGGACAGACTGGAATATTTTATTGGACCAGAAGGGCGGACCCAACCACGTAGGTAATTTTTGTTTTGCACCCATACATGCAGACACAGCTACAGGCGAATTAATTTACACTCCTTCCTACTATTATATTGGTCATTTTTCAAAGTTTATAAAACCAAATGCCCAAAGAATAAGTTCGGCAGTAAGCAGAACTACTTTGTCCAGCACTTCATTCATCAATACAGACGGAAAAATAGTAACAGTTATCATGAATGCAACAGACGCTTCTATTGATTACAGTTTATATGTGAATAATTCAAAAGCGAAACTCCAGATTCCAGCACATGGAATTCAAACATTGATATATTAATAGATAAAAAATAGAAAGCTTAAGAGCTTCTAAAAAATAATAAAAATGAAAAAGAAAGTTTTATTTATCTGCGCATTGTCTTTTTACAGCGTATCGTGGTCTCAAACGTCCAATACTCAATCAGCCGAAATTAATTCTAAAGTTTCTGAATTGATTTCAAAAATGACTTTGGAAGAAAAAGTGGGACAAATGACTCAGATTACCGTTACCATATTTGAAAAAGACGGCAAGAAAGGAATATTGGATCTCGAAAAATTAAAAGATGGTATTCAAGCCCATCATATTGGTTCTATATTGAATGTGCCAAATCCAGGCGCACCAACGCTGCAGAAATGGCAGGAAACCATGACCACGATAACCAATGAAGCAAATAAAACAAGACTTAAAATTCCTATTTTATATGGTATTGATGCGATTCATGGAGCAAGTTATACAGCAGGAGCAACATTATTTCCGCAGCAGATTGGTCTAGCAGCTACTTTTAATACCGATTTGGTAAAACGCGGCGCACAGATTTCGGCTTACGAAACCAGAGCTTCTTCAATACCTTGGGTTTTTTCACCAGATTTGGATTTTCCAAGAAACCCAGCCTGGTCTAGAATGTGGGAATCTTTTGGAGAAGATGCTTATTTGTCATCTCAAATGGCTGCTGCATTGGTTGATGGTTTTGAAGGAGATAATAATGTTGGATCTAAGTATAGTGTAGCGGCCTGTATGAAACATTACATTGGTTATGGAAGCACTACATCTGGAAAAGACAGAACACCAAGTATTATTCCGGAACGCATTTTAAGACAATATGATTTGACTATTTATCAGGCAGCGATCAAAGCTGGGGCAAAAAGCGTAATGGTAAGTTCCGGAGAAATTAACGGAACTCCCGTACATGCCAGTAAGCATATCATTACTGATATTCTTAAAAATGAATTAGGGTTTACTGGCGTAGTTGTAACAGATTGGCAGGATATCATTTATCTGCACACACGTCATAAAGTTGCCGAAACTAATCGGGATGCTGTCCGTATGGCTGTTATGGCTGGAATTGATATGAGCATGGTTCCCGAAGAATATTCATTTTACACAGACTTAATTGATTTGGTTCAAAAAGGAGAAGTGCCAATGTCGCGCATTGATGATGCGGTTTCACGTATTTTAAAGATGAAATTCGAATTGAATCTGTTCCAAAATACTGTTGCCAATTTAAAAGATTATCCAAAATTCGGATCTGCAGAGCATATTGCGGAAGCTTACAATACAGCTGCTGAATCCATTACACTGCTGAAGAATGACAAGTCGGTGCTGCCATTGGATAAAAATGAAAAAATATTAGTTACAGGTGCAACCGCCAACAGTATGAAATATTTGAACGGTGGCTGGTCTTACACTTGGCAGGGTGAAAACTCAGATACTTATGCAGCAGATAAATTCACCATTCTGGAAGCTTTTCAGAATAAATTAGGGAAGGAAAACGTATTGTATACAAAAGGAGCTAATTTGGATGTTGAAGATGATGCTGAAATTCAGAAAGCAGTTGATTTAGCCAAAAATGCTTCTAAAATTGTATTATGTCTTGGTGAAAAAAATTATACAGAAACACCTGGAAATATCAGCGATTTGTACATGAGTAAATCTCAGGTTAAGCTGGCATTGGCATTGGCAAAATTAAACAAACCGATTGTTTTGGTTTTAAATGAAGGAAGACCAAGATTAATCAGTGAGTTTGAAGATCAGATGAGTGCTGTTTTACAATGCTACCTGCCAGGTAACGAGGGTGCAAGAGCTTTGGCTGATATTCTGTACGGTGATGTAAATCCAAGCGGAAGACTGCCTTATAATTATCCGAAATACCCAAATTCATTAGAAAAATACAATAGAAAATATACAGAAAGCATTGCTGAAGATGAACAAAACAACGATGCTAAATACGAGAAAAGTTATTCACCTCAATTTGAATTTGGCTCTGGTTTGTCTTATACCACTTTTAAATATTCGAACTTAAAAATTGATAAAACTGAAATTTCAAATTCTGATAATGTAAATGTTTCGGTTACGGTTACAAACTCAGGAAGTAAAGCTGGTAAAGAAACCGTTTTATTATACCTTACGGATAATTATGCCAGTATAACCCCCGAATATAAATCATTAAAAAGATTTCAAAAAATCAATTTAGCTCCAAATGAGTCCAAAACAGTGACGTTTACGTTAAACCAAAAAGATTTACAGTTTGTAGACAATGATTTAAAATGGGTTTCAGAAAAAGGAACATTCACTATTCGGATTGCCGATTTGAAACAGGATTTTTTATTGAAATAAGGAATGACAAAAACTGAAAATCTCAAAGCTGATTTAGAAGTTCATCTGTATAAATTGCGTAAATTTATTGGATAAAATAATTCCTTAATAATTGGATAAATGTTTAAAAAAAATAGCACATTAGTAATTTGTTTTGGTTTAATGAACCTTCTCTTAAATGCTCAAACCTTAAAAATAATGACATATAACATCCGGCTTGATATTGCTTCGGATGGAGAAAATGACTGGACACATCGAAAAGACTTTTTTAATGCACAGCTTCAGTTTTACGCACCGGATGTTTTTGGAGTTCAGGAAGCAAAACCAAATCAGGTTTTAGATATAGCGGCGGCGCTTCCGCAGTATGGATATGTGGGGATAGGAAGGGAAGGAGCTGGAAAAGGGGAATCTTCGAATATTTTTTATGCTAAAGAAAAATTCAAAGTAATAGAATCTAACACCTTTTGGTTATCCGAAACGCCGGATGTTATTTCGATAGGCTGGGACGCTGCTTGCAACAGAGTCTGTACTTATGCACTTTTAAAAAATGTGAAGAATAATAAACTGATTTGGGTTTTTAATACGCATTTAGATCATGTTGGAGAACAGGCTAGAACCAAAGGATTAGAACTGATTCTGTCAAGAATTGAAAAATTGAACAGCAGGAAGTATCCCGTAATTTTAATGGGAGATTTTAATTCTGAACCCGAGACAGCCCGAATAATTGCATTGAAGAGCAAAATGGATGATGCCAGAACAGTTTCGAGAGAAAAACCTTTTGGTCCTTATGGAACTTTTAATGGTTTTAAATATCATGAAGCAGTTACACTTTTGATAGATTACATTTTTATATCCAAAGGAAAAGCTATTACTGTGAATAAATATGCTGTTTTATCAGATGCTAAAGATTTGAAATACCCATCGGATCATTTTCCGGTTTTTGCCGAAATTAATTATAAATAGCAGTAAATTTTTTCAAGGATGACATAGTTAATTTTGACTTGCACGTCACTCCTGGAGGCCAGGGAAAGATGCTGCAATATCCGACTGAGATGATTCAAAATCGTCACTCTGGGAGAGTACTGCAAATCAGGATGAAATAGCTTTGCAGTTAATTCATGAGGCTGTTTCACGAGTGAGACAGCCTCTTTTTTATTTATTTTATGCTCATGAAATACCCAATTAAGTTTTCTTTTTGATTCAATTCCAGTTTTTTTCTTAATCGGTATCTGGCCAAATCTACTCCGCCTGTTGATATATTCATGAATTCTGCAATTTCTTTGGTGGACATGTTCATTAATAAATAAGTTGCCAAATCCATTTCCCTAGGAGTAATGGAAGGGTGTTTTTCTTTTAATTTTTTAAGGAACTCGAAATGAACATTTTTTAAGTGTTTTTCAAGATCTTTCCAGCTTTTGTCGGTGGTGACTTCCTTGATGATACTTTTGTTCAGTTTTACAAATTGAGTCTTTGCAGCTTCGTCAAAAGAACTCGTATTGATGTCTCTCAGTCTTTGAATAATTCCGTTTAATATCTTGTTTTTCTTGACAACCTGTAAGGTATTGTTCACCAATTCCTTGTCTTTGGAAAGTAATTTTATCTGCAGTTTTTCATTTTCCAGTTTTTCAATTTCTTTTTCTAATTCATATTGTTCCAGCCTTATTTTAGTTTCTTTTTCTAAATATAATCTTCGCTGTTCCAGTGTTTCAACATATTTGTTTTTTCTTATTTTCATTCTTATTCTAAAACGGGTGTAGTAAACTAAACCGGCGGCCAGCATTAAGTAAAATATGTAGGCGAGCGAATGTCTGTACCATGGAGGAAACACTCTGAATTCAATAGATGTTTCGTCAGATTGAATTCTAAAGCTGTTTCGTGCTTTTACTTTCATTTTATAATTGCCCTCTTTTAAATTTGTGTATTCCTTTATAGTGTTGTTGGACCAATCACTCCAGTTTTCATCAAAACCTTCGAGCTGATAGGAGAATTCTATGTTCTCCAGATTTTCGTATGAAGGGGACGAAAATGTAAACTTCACTTGATTTGAGGAATAAGGGAGTTCATATTTTTCACTTTTATCCTGTTTGTTTCCGAGATATATAGTGTCGCCGGGAAATGTAAAACTTCTTATATGAGCAATTGGTTTTAATGCGGATTTAGCTTCAATAGCCGCGTCATAATGTGCAAGACCATCGGTTAAGCCTATAAAAGTGTTTTTGGAATCTATAGTGTTTATAGACATATAGTTGGCCACTAATTTTCCCGTTAAGTTTGAAAACGGCGTTATAACATGTTTGTATTTGCCGCTGCCCATTTTTATCAGTGCTCCCATTGATTCATTAAAATTGTACCAGATATTCCCATTAGCATCTTCTGTCAGTTTTTTAATTTTTGGAATTGACTTGAAGATATTGGTCATTACGGCATCTTCTTCAAATGTGCCATGAGTTTTAGAATAGGTGTAAAAAATATTATTAGATTGAAAAAAGACTTTGCCGTTTATTTTTTGAAGGCTTCCAGTACCAGAATTTTGTTCTGAAAACTGAGTAAAAGTTTTAATGGTATTGGCTTTGCTTACATCCTTATTCAGCGTAATCTGATGTATGTACTGGTCTTTTTTTAGCCATAAATAATCTTTATCAAGTTCAAATGAATTGGATGATTTATCGATGCCTTCTATTTTATTTCTGAATTTCATCCCTGAATCTGTCTTTTCAAAAATGGAAAAGCCATTGTAATTTGCCCCTATAAAATAGTTGGGATGATTAGGTATTGATTTAAATCCAAAATATCCTTTCGGATCAAGATTTTTAATCATTTTTCCATTCTGCAGGAGCAAAGCACCTTTGTTGCTGGCACATATCAATTCGCCGTTTATTATCTGTACATTCCATGCTTGGGTAGTCGTTCCTTCAATAAGTTTAAAAGACCCTTCTTTGAAATCAGTATCCCAGGGATGGTAAAAAACACCTTGATTGGTTGCGACATATAAATTGCCTTTATACACAACAGAAGAATAAACGGTTCCTAAATTGTAGCTGAATCCAAAATAGGTAAGAAATGAGTTTTCGTTTACATATGCAATTCCGTTATCTAATCCCAGCCATAGATTATTGCTTTTGTCAATGAAAGAAGTAAGTACTGTGTTATTTTGAAGTCCTTTGCTGCGGTCGATGTGCTGTATGATATTTCCGTTTAGGTCACAAATGATAATACCGTCAAGAACCGAGCTGATTACAATGTATTTGTTTTTATAAAGAATACATCCCAGAGAACCATTCTTTTTTATAAAGGTATTGGCCTCGGTATTCCACGGCAGTGCCTGATTATTTGTTATTATAAAAAGACCTTTATCTAAAGTAGCTGCGAGGATTTTATTGTTTTCCAATTCAATCATGCCCCAAATTTCAGAATTATTCAAAGTATTTAATCCTTTAAGGTAATTTAGTTTACCATCTTTATATTCCAAAATTCCTGACGAAATATCTTGTAAGTATAATTTGGAATTAATTAGAAAAGAGAATTGAAACTTTTTTGGAGCATTTATAATTTTAATTTTATTGTCTTTATATATATAGATGCGGTCAAATGCCTGAAAAATTACTTCGTTTTTATAAAGGTGTATTTTCCAGACAAAGTCAATTATGCCTAATTTTTTTTTATCTAATGAATTGGAAATTGAAAAATATTCGAGTTTCCCTTTTGAATTGGCTTTAAAATAACCGAACTCATTATAACAGCCTACATATATTTTACCAGATGAATCTACTTTTAAGCATTTGATAGCATCAGAGTTTTTTGCTTTGTATTTATTCCATTTCGATCCGTCAAATTGTAAAAGGCCGTCATTGTTTCCAAAATAGATATTTCCGTTTTTATCCTGATCAATATTCCAGTTTTGTGTTCCTCCTTTATAATCTGTTCTGCTGTAATTTTTAATAAAGGGAAGGCCAATTTTTTTTACCTGCCCAAAAAAAAGTATAGGCATGTTAAGTAAAATAAATAGTAAAAAATGTCTGGTAAATTTCATGGATAGTTCTTTTTTATTATTTCGGATTGTATATAATCTGGTGTTATTATCTAGAGTATGGTAAAGAGCCTTTTAGATGTTTTTTGTGCTGATTTTCACGGCTGTTTTGCAGATTTTAAGCTAAAGTATCTAATTTATGGTAATTGTAATAATTTTTTTGAATTAATATTTTTTTAAGTAATGTTTTTTGGTTTTTAAAATATTTGTAATCAGATAATTATATTTTTTTTGATAATATTTTGTAATACTGCGATAACGTTATTGATGTGATTTTGTAGTGATTATTAATTCTGAAATTAGAAATTTTAGGTATACTATTGCATCAAATAACTAATTAATTAACCAAAATAATCAGAAAAATGAAATTATTAAAAGCATTTGTTTTTTGTATTTTATCGGTCTTATTTTCAGTTTATGGGTATGCACAGGATGTATCTATAAGTGGAAAAGTGATAGACGAAACGGGGTTGCCAATTCCAGGAGCAACTATATTATTAAAAGGAACTTCAACTGCAGTCGGCAGTGATTTTGACGGTAAGTTCCAAATTAAAGTTCCTAAAAATGGAGTTTTGACAATCAGTTTTGTAGGATATAAAACTGTAGAGACTGTTATTGATGGTCAGACATCACTGCAGGTAAAAATGTATTCTGTATCACAAGACTTAAATGAAGTTGTGGTAGTTGGATACGGTACACAAAAGAAGGTTGTGTTAACCGGAGCAATATCAGGAGTTAAAGCTGCTCAGCTTAAAGATTTACCAATAACTAGAGTAGAACAAGCTTTGCAGGGCAGAGTTTCTGGTGTTACTATAGCAGCAAATGCTGGACAGCCAGGGTCTTCTTCAACAATTCGTGTAAGGGGGATTACTTCAATTGGTAACAATGATCCTCTTTGGGTTGTTGATGGTGTCGTAGTTGATAACGGAGGAATTGGTTTTTTAAACCAAGCTGATATCGAAACTATGGATGTTTTGAAAGACGCAGCATCTCAGGCAATATACGGTGCCCGTGCTGCCGCGGGTGTAATTCTTATTACTACCAAAAAAGGAAAATCGGGTAAGATGAGCGTGTCTTATAATGGATATGCAGGTTTTTCTCAAGCGGCAAGAAAGCTTAATTTATTGGATGCGACTCAGTATACTACACTAATGAACGAGCGTTATGCTAATGGTTATGTTCCATCTCCAACCAATCCTTTTGTACTTCCTTATCAATCTACTACTGCTTATGGAAAAGGAACTGATTGGCAAGATGCCATTTTTAATGACAGTGCAGTGCGGACTGGACATGAATTAAGTTTAAGCGGCGGAAATGATGTTTCAACTTTTTATGCATCTTTTGGATTGTTAGATCAAGAAGGGATTGTTGCTTCTCCAATTTCTAATTATAACAGAAAAAACATTCGTTTAAATTCTACGCACAAAATTATGAAAGGCTTGACTTTTGGTCAGACATTAGGTTATTCTCATGAGAAAAATATCGGATTAGGGAATACTAATAGTGAGTTTGGAGGACCTTTAAGTTCTGCCATTAATCTTGACCCTACAACTCCACTTGTTGTAACAGATCCTGTAGAGGCTAATCTTCCGCCATATAGTAATCAAGCAGGGATTTTTAGAGATGCAAATGGACATCCATATGGTATATCTCAGGTAGTTACTCAGGAAATGAGTAATCCATTAGCTTATATTCAAACGCGATTAGGAAATTACGGATGGTCTGATAATTTTGTTGGGAATGCATATTTAGAGCTGGAAGTGATTAAAGGATTGAAACTGAAAAGTACTGTAGGCGGTAAATTAGCATATTGGGGTTCTGAAAGCTTTAATCCTGTATCATACCTAAACTCTTCAACTATAAATGCTGTGAACAGCTTAGGCAGAGGAACTAATAAAGGTTTTGGATGGACAGTTGAAAATACGATTTCGTATACCAAAAAAATTGAAGACCATACTTTCACCGTTTTGGGCGGTCAGGGAGCGTATGTTGATAATATTTCGTCAGGGACTTATGTAACTTATAAAAATATTCCGGCTGATAATTTTGATGACGCATCATTCAATTATGGTGCTGTAAAAGATAATATTACTGCATCTGCTTACGATGGATATGAGCATGTTGTGACATCTTTGTTTGCTAGAGCTACTTATGATTATAAAGAAAAATATTTATTTACTGGTAATATTCGCCGTGATGGTTCATCTCGCTTTGGTAATAACAATAAATATGGTGTTTTCCCATCATTCTCTTTAGGCTGGGTTCCTACAAATGAAGATTTTTGGCCGCAAAATGATATTGTAACAAGTCTAAAAGTTAGAGGTGGTTACGGAATTGTAGGCAGTGATGCAATTGGTGATTTTAAATATGAAGCTACTGTAAGCGGCGGGCGAAATTACACTTTAGGTAATCAAGGATCGGTTGTAATTGGAACCAGTCCAAATGCGCCGGCTAATCCTGATTTAAAATGGGAGGAAACCAGTCAAAGTAACATCGGATTTGATGCTGTATTTTTCAAAGATCTTAACTTAACAATTGATTTTTATAATAAAAAAACTATTGGTATTCTACAAGATATTAAGCTTCCAGGTTATGTTGGTACTACTGGAAATCCTTCTGCAAATATTGCCGATATGGAAAACAAAGGTATCGATATCGAATTTGGGTATAGAAAAAAAATAGGGCAGGTTAATTTTAAATTGGGAGGTAATATTTCTTATGTCGAAAATAAAGTAACCAATTTAGGTAACGGTATCAAGTTTATAGACGGAAATGCTTCTTTCCAAAGTATGGGTAATATCACTAGAACACAAGTTGGTCATCCAATAAATTCATTTTACGGTTATAAAACTCAAGGAATTTTTCAAAATCAAGATGAAGTTAATGCCTATACAAATTCTTCAGGAGGTTTAGTGCAGCCGAATGCTCAGCCAGGAGATTTTAAATGGCAGGATACAAATAATGATGGAAAAATTACTGATGATGATAAGACTTTTATTGGAAATTCACTTCCTAAATATACTTACGGTATTACATTAAATGTAGATTTCAAAAATTTTGATCTAGTAATCTTTACTCAAGGAGCTGTTGGAAATCAGATTTTTCAAGGGTTAAGAAGGTTAGACATTGGAAATGCTAATTATCAGACATCTGCTTTGGGCCGTTGGACAGGAGAAGGAACTAGTAATTCGTATCCAAAATTATCAACAGTAGATGGAAATAAAAACTTCACAAATGCATCGGATTTTTATTTAGAAGATGGTGATTATTGGAGATTCAAAACGATTCAATTAGGATATAGTTTACCAAGTGATATAATTGGTAAAATAGGATTATCTAAAACTAGAATTTATGTAACAGGTGAAAATTTATTCACATTTACGAAATACACAGGTTACGATCCTGAAATTGGGGGTGGTGTAATTGGAGTTGATAGAGGGTATTATCCGCAGGCAAAATCATTTATGTTGGGCGTTAATTTACAATTTTAAAAAAAAGATTATGAAACTTAAAAATATAAAAAATTTAGGCATTGCTGTTGGAGTACTTTTTACAGTCTCCTCCTGTAGTGAAGAATTCTTACATGTTGAACCTAAGGGTTTAGAATTGGTTGGGAATTATTATAAAAATGAAGATCAGGCTTACTCTGGTTTAGTCGCTGTTTATGATGTTATGGGCAAACAGTCCAGAGGGTTTGAAAACATGATCTGTATGCTGAATGCTGGTTCAGATGATTTTTTTGCTGCCGGCGGCGGAGCAGGAGACGGAGCTGGAATTCATGCATTCGATAATTATACTTTAGATCAGATCAATATACCAGAAAGTTTTTGGAGTGATTTTTATCAAGGGATTTCAAGAGCTAATATTTTATTAGAGAGGCTGCCGGAAACTAGCATGGATGCAGATAAAAAAGCACGCTTTACAGCAGAGACAAAAGCACTTCGAGCTTACTATTATTTTGAGTTAGTGCGTACATTCAAAAATATTCCATTGATTCTGCATTCTATTTCACCATCAGAAACTTATAATATTGTACAAGCTTTGCCAAATGAAGTTTATGCTCAAATAGAAAAGGATTTGATCGAAGCGAAAGCAGTTTTGCCTAATAAACTGTTATCGGCTGATACCGAAGCAGGCCGATTGACTAAGGGTTCTGTGCAGGCTTTATTAGGTAAAGTGTACTTGTATGAAGGGAAAAACAGTTTAGCAGCAGCTGAACTGGCCGAAGTAAACGGTACGCCAGGAGGAACAAGCGTGTATGGATATAAATTATTAAGCAAGTTTGCTGACCTATGGAAAATTAGCAACAAATTTAATTCAGAAGCCATTATTGAAATTACACATACCGACAAGAGCAATGCGGATTGGGGATTTTGGGGCAGCGGTGCCGATGAAGGAAACAGTGTAAATATTATGGTTGGTCCGCGCGGTTATACAAGACCAACAAATTCACCTGCACCAGACTATGTTTCTGGATGGAGTTTTAATACAGTAACACCAGCCTTGTATAATGTTTTAAAAGGTGATCCGCGTTTTGATGCAACCATATTAGATATGAAAGCATTGAAAGCTGATGGAACAGCAGATTGGGCACCTAATTATCAAGATACGGGATATTTCTTAAAAAAATTCGCCCCTTTAAATTCTGATACTTCAACAGGAGGGGGAGCAACAGCATTGAATTACAAACAGGATGTGTATGCGATTCGTTTAGCAGATACTTATTTAATGGAGGCTGAAGCACTTGGAGGAACAGGAGCTAGAGCACAAGCACTATTAGATGCAGTTAGGGCGAGAGTAGGTTTAGCTTCGGTACCTGTTTCTAAGGATGCAATAATGTTAGAAAGAAGAAAAGAATTAGCAGGTGAAGGACACCGTTGGTTTGATCTGGTACGTACTGGTGCTGCGCCGGCAGCTCTGGCTAGTAAAGGTTTTGTGCCTGGTAAAAATGAAATTTGGCCAATACCTTACAATAACATACCGAACACAAAAATTGTTCAAAATCCTAATTACTAATTGTTAAAATCCTATTTTATGAACTTACATATAATTAAAAAGAAGGGAGCATTACTATTGCTTATTGCCGCTGCGATTGTAAATTTCACAAGTTGTCAGCCTGAAGATTCGTTTGCTGACAATGGTTTAACTTCGACAGCAGTTGATGCATCATTTACAATAACTCCAGTTGAGGGCAAAGTAAATGTATACAAACTTGCAGCGCAGCCAAAAGGAGTTTTAAGATCACTTTGGGATACTGGTGATGGATTGGCTGCTGGAAAAATGACTTATGAAATTTCTTTGCCAGATGCAGGAACCTATACTATTTCTCATACAGCTGTAGGGGCAGGTGGTGCAAAAGCTGAAGCTAAACAGCAATTAGTTGTAGCAACTTCAGATCCTGTAAAAGGAAATATCCTTAAAGGAGGAAAACTAGCTAATAGTGATGACTGGGCAAAATGGACGGTTACAAATCCGGCTTCCAGCGCCAGTATTATTTTTGGAAGCGGTTCGGCTACATTGACAGCCAGTGGCTGGGCAGGTAATGGAATATATCAGGCAGTTAATGTTGTAGCAGGAAAAAAGTACGTAATCGATATGGTTACTTCTTCAACTACAGGCTGCAGTAATACTTGGCTTGAAGTGTATTGCGGTTATGCTGTACCAGTAACTGGAACTGATTATTCCGAAGGAGGAAAATTAAGAGCATTAAGTACTTGGGACGGTTGTGCAACTACTGCTTTTTCAGGAAAAATTTCTGCTGTGGGCTGTAAGGCAGAAAACAATTTAGGAATATTTACTGCTACTCAAACAGGTATAGCATATCTGGTAATAAGAGGCGGCGGTGAAGATATGAAAGCTGGTATCAAAATTCAGAATATTGAAATGAGACCGTCTTTGTAATTGTTTTTTAATTAAAGAAATTAATTAGTAGTTAGTTAGGTTGAGTTGGTAAAATGGCCCATTCTCTATGATTATGGGCCATTTTTTTTAATGGAATGTTTTAACGAATAGTGAAAAAATGAAAAAATATCTTTCTAGAATTAATTTAATTATTGTGCTGAACTGCCTGCTGTTTATTTCCTGCAGCGGTTCAAATTCAGATGAGCCGGTAACAGCAGATCAAACACCTGAAAATTTAAAAGTTACAGCTTCAATTGTTGGGGCTACGGCGCAAAATCCAAATGGAGACGGTACCGGTGTTGTAAATTTTACTTTATCGGCGGCTAATGCATCATCATATAAAATTACTCTTGGAAATGGAGAAACAAAAGAAGTGACAAATGGCAGTTTTTCTTATACTTATACCGCATCGGGTACTAATACTTATGTGTTATATGTGTCTGCTTATAATGCTGGTAAATTTGTCAGTACATCGCTCTCTATTACCGTTTTGGTAGAATCCAAGTTAATTTGGGCTGATGAATTTAATACTGATGGCGCACCAGATCCAGCCAAATGGACTTTCCAGATTTGGGATCCGGGACACGTTAACAGCGAACTTCAGTCGTATACCAATCGTCCTGAAAACACAATTGTTCAAGGCGGTGTTCTGAAAATAAAAGCTATTAGAGAAAAATACGGAAAAGGTGACTTCACCTCTGGAAGATTGGAATCCAATGGAAAATTTGATTTCACGTATGGTAAAATTGTAATCAGAGCAAAACTGCCTACTGGTGTTGGGACTTGGCCTGCAGTCTGGATGCTGGGCAGTAATATTGGCAGCGCTGGGTGGCCTGCCTGTGGCGAAGTTGATATTTTAGAATCGGTTGGAAAAGAGATGTATGTCAATCATTCCTCATTACACTCTCCCGGCCGTTCAGGAGCAACTCCAGATACTGGAACTATAAGCGTGCCGAATGATAATACCGAATTCCATATTTACACTGCAGATTGGAGAGCAGGTTATATAAAGTTTTATGTAGATGACAAGCTGTATTACACTTTTATAAATTCGGATAAATTCCCTTTCAACAAAAACTTTTACCTGATTGTCAATTTTGCTATGGGAGGAGTTTGGGGAGGTACTGTAGATCCAAATTTTACGTCTTCAGTTTTTGAGGTGGATTATATAAGAGTGTATAATTAAGAAACTGCAGAGCATTGATTAGTCTGAACTCGATTATTAATTTTTGGAGCAGAAAAATTAGGCATTTTCAGCAAGCATCGTCCCGCTTTCCGTTGCAATCTTTTGTGCCGAACACCGGCACAAAAGGATTTTCACTGCAATCGGGGCTAAAAGGAAACATTATGCTTTTTTGCCGTCATTCAAAAAAAAATACTCGAGATTATCAGGAATAGAAAATCAAATAACAATAATTCAGAATCCAAAACAGATTATTATCTGGTTTTTATCGAATTAATTATAAATAAATAATGAAAAAAATAAATCAATTAGGCAGGCTGTTTTTTATAATAGCATTTTCAGCCATACACATCAGCTGTTCTTCTTCAAATGAAGGAGGAGATACGCCAGCACCAGCACCTACGCCAACTCCTGTTGTAAAAAATGAAGTCGATTTTTGGCTGACGACAGGGAATCAATCAGCACTTTTGCAAAAGCAGACGGGTATTTTAGCCTTTGGGAACAAGGTAAATATTTATCAGAATATTGAAGTTAATGATACTCAAAAGTATCAGTCAATTGATGGTTTTGGATTTACATTAACAGGCGGAAGTGCCCAAGTGATAAATCAGCTGACTGCTCAAAAGAAAAAAGAATTATTGCAGGAATTGTTTGGTTCAGGTGATAATTCAATTGGATTGAGTTATTTGAGAATCAGTATTGGAGCTTCTGATCTGAATGCTTCTCCTTTTACTTATGACGATATGCCGACAGGACAGACAGATATTAGTCTGGCTAATTTTAGTCTGGCTCCTGATATGACCGATTTGATTCCGCTGCTGAAAGAAATTCTGGCGATTAATCCTAATATCAAAATAATGGGTACTCCTTGGTCTGCACCGCTTTGGATGAAAGACAATAATAATTTTGTGGGCGGGAGTCTGCAGCCTAAATATTATGAAGTATATGCTCAGTATTTTGTGAAATTCATTCAAAAAATGAAAGCTGAAGGAATTGTAATCGATGCGGTTACTCCTCAAAACGAACCTTTACACGGGGGTAACAATCCGAGTATGGTAATGACCGCTTTGGAGCAGGCCGATTTTATTAAAAATAATTTAGGACCTGCATTTAAATCGGCCAATATTGCGACAAAGATTATTGCCTATGACCATAATTGTGATAACCCCCAATATCCTATTACGGTTTTAAAAGATGCGGCAGCTTACCCTTTTGTAACTGGTTCAGCATTTCATTTGTACGGAGGTGATATCAGTGCGCTTACAACCGTTCATGATGCATTCCCGGATAAAGATGTTTATTTCACGGAGCAGTACACCTCATCTACAGGCGCATTTGCTGGAGATTTAAAGTGGCAGACCAAAAATGTAATTATCGGCTCAATGCGCAATTGGAGTAAAAATGCTCTGCAGTGGAATCTAGCCAATGACGGTACTTTTGGTCCTCATACACAAGGAGGATGCACAACCTGTAAAGGAGCAATAACAATAAACAGCAGTGAATCATTAAGCCGTAATGTTGGGTATTATGCAGCAGCTCATGCGTCCAAGTTTTTGCCTGCAGGTTCTGTCAGAATTGGGAGCGCAGTTGTAGGCAGTCTGCACAATGTTGCTTTCAAAACTCCAGATGGAAAAAAAGTGCTGCTGGTTGTCAATGATGGAAGCTCTGTCGAATTATTTAATGTTAAATACAATGGAAAATGGATTACTACTTCACTGGAAGGCGGAGCAGTAGGAACATATATTTGGCAATAGAATATCAAAAAAATAAAAATTATCACCTTCATTGATTATGAAAAAAATAACCACCACGGCATTAGTACTGGCCTCTTTTTTTGTTTTTGCACAGCAAAAAAATAAAGCAGCTGTAAATTCTTTTTCCGCAAAAGACAAAACAGTGACAGTATACACTACAGCCGAAAGTACTAATTTGAGATTGTCTAAAACAGATGATCTTAAATTTTCAGAACTGAAGCAGCCTACAGAAAGACAGGTTTGTATTTTTGTAAATCCTGACCAGACTTTTCAGTCCCTATTAGGAATTGGCGGAGCAATAACGGATGCAAGTGCTGAGGTTTTTGCTAAACTGTCCAAAGAAAAACAGCAGGAATTCCTGAACGCATATTACAGTGCCGAAAAAGGGATCGGCTATTCATTGGCACGAACCACAATTCACAGTTCCGATTTTGCTTCTGGGAGTTATACTTATATAAATGAAGGTGATACTGAATTGAAAAGTTTTTCTATCGAACATGATAGAGAATTTAAAATACCGCTGATAAAAAAAGCAACGGAGACTGCAGGCGGAAAAATAATTCTATATGCAAGTCCGTGGAGTCCTCCTGCTTTTATGAAAAGCAATAAAAATATGCTGAAAGGCGGAACACTGCTGCCTGAGTTTTTTCAGCCTTGGGCAGACTATTATACAAAGTTTGTAAAAGCGTATGAAAAAGAAGGAATGCCGATATGGGGAATCACTCTGCAGAACGAACCAATGGCAGTACAAAAATGGGAATCATGTGTTTATTCTGCTGAAGCCGAAAGAGATTTTCTAAAAAATTATCTTGGACCAACTATGAAAAAAGAAGGACTGGGAAACAAAAAAATAATTGTTTGGGATCACAACCGTGATTTGATGCTGCAGAGAGCCAATATTATTTTTAATGATCCCGAAGCTTCAAAATATGCCTGGGGAATTGGATTCCATTGGTATGAAACATGGGCTGGAGGCGACCAGATGTTTGAAAATGTGGGAAAAGTTCATGAAGCATTCCCAAATAAAAACATAATGTTTACTGAAGGCTGTGTAGAGAAATTTGATGCTGCTAAATATCAATTCTGGGCCAATGGAGAACGTTATGGATCATCAATGATTCATGATTTTAATAACGGAACAGTGGGCTGGACAGACTGGAATATTCTTTTGGACGAAAAAGGAGGACCTAATCATGTGGGGAATTTTTGTTTTGCACCAATCCATGCTGATATTAAAAAGGGAGACTTAATTTATACTCCGTCTTATTATTATATAGGACATTTTTCAAAATTTATTCGCCCTGAAGCCAAAAGAGTAAATTCTGCAGTGAGCAGAAGCAGTCTCTTGAGCACTTCATTCTTGAACAAAGACGGAAAAATGGTAACCGTTGTAATGAACCAGAGTGATGCAGCGGTAATCTATAATCTGTGTATAGGAACGCAGGCTACTGAGGTTACAATTCTGCCTAATGCAATACAGACTCTGGTGTATTAATCCCGTAAAGTTGATAGTTATGTGTGATGGGTATGTTGCTGATTTAATATATTTTAGATTGAAGATTAACGATTTGTGATTAAATGATAGATTGCCGATTTTATGAGTTTTTTTTACATCTGAAATCAAAAATCGTTAATCAAAAATCAGAAATCATTTTATCATTCAGTCTTTAACTTAAAGGTACGCCAAAGAGTTCTTTTTATATTAAGATTTTAAAAATAATAGGATGAAAAAAATAATAGTAATTTCTTTTTTGTGCATTGCCGCCGCTTCATTCGGTCAGGGTTTCCTGCATAGAGACGGACAAAACATTGTAGACGGAAACGGTAAAAATATCGTTTTGCGCGGTTTAGGACTTGGCGGCTGGATGGTACAGGAAGGATATATGATTCAAACTGGAGGATTCGCTGGATCACAATACAAAATTAAACAAAAAATTACCGATTTAATTGGTAAGGAAGCCACCGATGAATTCTATAAAGCATACAAAACAAACGGAATCACAAAGAGAGATATTGATTCTTTGGCAGCTTGGGGATTTAACTCTATTCGTTTGCCAATGCATTACAACTTATACACTCCTGCTATTGAGAATGAGAAAGACGGGCAGACTACCTGGTTAGAAGAAGGTTTTAAAATGACCGATGATTTAGTAAAATGGTGCGCTGCCAGCAAAATACATTTAATCTTAGATTTGCATGCTGCTCCTGGAGGCCAAGGGAAAGATGCTGCAATATCCGACTACGATGATTCAAAACCATCACTTTGGGAGAGTACTGCAAATCAAGATAAAATGACAGCATTTTGGGAGAAATTAGCGGAACGTTACAAAGACAATCCATGGATTGGGGGCTATGATATTATCAATGAACCCAATTGGAATTTCACAGAAGCCAATATAAACGGCTGTGATGAAGCTTTAAACGCTCCTTTGAGAGCACTGCAGCTTAGAATTACAAAAGCTATTAGAGCTATTGATACCAATCATTTAATTATCATTGAAGGAAACTGCTGGGGTAATAACTACAATGGAATATTCCCGCTTTGGGACGAAAACATGGCACTGAGTTTTCATAAGTACTGGAATAAAAATGATACGGCTTCAATTCAGACTATGCTGAATTACAGAACACAATACAATGTGCCGATTTGGTTAGGCGAAAGCGGAGAAAACTCAAATGTATGGTTTGAAGAAGCCATTTCATTAATGGAATCCAATAACATCGGCTGGGCTTTTTGGCCAATGAAAAAAATTGAGAATTTAGCAGGAGTAACTTCGGTAACAAAACCGGCTGGTTATGACAAGCTGCTGAATTATTGGAAAAAAGGAGGTGAAAAACCAAAAACAGATTTTGCCAAAAAAGTACTGATGCAAATGGCTGCCAATTATAAAATGGAGCATTTAACTATCAGACAGGATGTAATTGATGCTATGTTCAGACAGGTAAAGACAAATGATACCAAAAAATATAAAAACCATCAGCTTCCAGGAAGAGTATATGCGACTGAGTTTGATTTAGGCCAAAACGGATATGCATACTCGGATAATGATGTGGCGAATTATAACGGAACTAAATTCACGCAATGGAATAAAGGAGGGAAAATGAGAAATGACGGAGTTGATATTGAATCCTGCACGGATATAAACACCAACGGTTTTCAAGTCTCTTTTATCGAAGATAAAGAATGGTTACAGTTTACAGCTGATGTAAAAGAAGAAGGCAGTTTTGATGTCGAAATTCGATATTCCAGCGAGAAAGCAGGCGGAAAATTGTATTTGGAACAAGATAATGTGAGAATTTCAGAATCAATCGTTCTTCCTGTTTCGGGAGGATTAAAAACTTGGAAAACTGTTTTGCTTAAAAATGTTATTCTTAAGAAAGGCATAAATAAAATTCGTGTTAACTTTGAAGGAGGAAATTTTAATCTTAATTTTCTGGAATTTAAAAAGCACTAAAATTAAATAGTGATTTTCAATTAAATATAAAATTTGTAAAATGAAAACAACAGCTACACTAATATTAGCATTCGCTTCTTTTTTTGCTTTTTCACAGCAGCAGACGATAGATCAAAAAGTAGAAACTTTACTGAAGAAAATGACTCTGGAAGAAAAAATCGGTCAGATGAATCAATATACAGGTGACAATACTGCTACGGGTCCGATTACTATTAATGCCAATAAACAAAGCGAAATCAAGAAAGGATTAATTGGTTCGATGCTGAATATTATGGGTACAAAATACACGAGACAATACCAAGAATTAGCAATGCAGTCCCGACTGAAAATTCCATTGTTATTTGGTTTGGATGTCATTCATGGTTACAAAACGACTTTCCCAATTCCGTTGGCCGAAGCGGCAAGCTGGGATTTGACAGCGATTGAACTTTCGGCCAGAATCGCTGCTGTCGAAGCGGCAGCTTCTGGAATTCACTGGACATTTGCGCCGATGGTTGATATTTCCCGTGACCCGCGCTGGGGCAGAGTGATGGAAGGTGCTGGGGAAGACACCTACTTGGGATCCAAAATTGCTTTTTCAAGGGTGAAGGGATTTCAGGGAAATTTGGGTGATGTGAATTCGGTTATGGCCTGTGTAAAACATTTTGCAGCTTATGGAGCAGCCGTTGGCGGACGCGACTACAATTCGGTTGATATGAGTAACAGAATGCTTTGGGAAACTTATCTGCCTCCTTACAAATCAGCACTTGATGCAGGAGCTGCTACGTTTATGAATTCGTTTAACGATCTTAACGGAATACCAGCAAGCGCTAATAATTATTTACTTAGAGATATTCTGAAAGGTAAATGGAACTTTCAGGGATTTGTAGTTTCCGACTGGGGTTCTATTGGCGAAATGGTAAATCACGGATATGTAAAAGACAACAAGGAAGCTGCTCTTGCATCTATAACTGCAGGAAGTGATATGGATATGGAAAGCAATGCCTATCGTTATAATTTGGAGCAATTGGTAAAAGAAAATAAAGTGCCGGTAGCTTTAATCGACGATGCGGTAAAAAGAATTTTACGCAAGAAATTTGAATTGGGACTCTTTGATGATCCATATAAATTCTGCAGTCCGGAAAGAGAGCAGGCTGCATTAAATAATCCCGAACATACAAAAGCAGCTAGAGAAATGGCGGCAAAAAGTATTGTGCTGCTAAAAAATGAAAGAGATGTGCTGCCGCTTTCGAAAGGGCTGAAAACTATCGCATTTATCGGGCCAATGGTTAAGCCCAAAAGAGACAACCACGGATTTTGGGCAGTAGATGTAAAAGATGTGGATTCGACTTATATTGTTTCTCAATGGGAAGGCTTGGAAAACAAAGTAGGCAAAAGAACTAAAATTTTATATGCCAAAGGCTGCGGTGTTGAAGACAAAAGCAAAGAAGGTTTTGCAGATGCACTGAATGTTGCCAGCCAGGCTGAAGTTATTATTTTAAGCATAGGTGAGAATTTCAATAAAAGCGGCGAAGCCAAAAGTAAAAGCAATTTACAGCTGCCAGGCGTTCAGGTGGAATTGATTAAAGAACTTCAAAAAACGGGGAAACCAATTGTTATTCTGATTAATGCAGGAAGACCGCTGGTTTTTGACTGGGTTGCTGATAATATGCCGACAATTGTTTACACTTGGTGGCTGGGATCAGAAGCAGGTAATGCGATTGCCGATGTGCTTTTTGGTGATTATAATCCGTCTGGAAAACTGCCAATGACTTTTCCTAGAACAGAAGGACAGATTCCAATTTATTACAATCATTTCAATACAGGAAGACCTTCTGTAAATGAAGATAAAAACTATAAATCAGCTTATATTGATTTGCCAACTACGCCTAAATTTGCATTTGGATACGGGTTAAGTTATACTACTTTTGGATATTCAGATTTGAAGCTTTCCAAAAAAGTAATGAAGAATAACGAAACCATTACAGTTTCAGTAAACATAACCAATACAGGAAGCGTAAAGGGAGAGGAAGTTGTTCAGTTGTATTTGAGAGACAAAGTTGGGTCTGTGGTGCGCCCGATAATCGAGTTAAAAGATTTTCAGAAAATAGCATTAAACCGCGGAGAAACCAAAACCATTCAGTTTACAATAGACAATCAAAAATTGTCATTTTATAACAATGCATTAGAATTTGTTTCAGAACCAGGCGATTTTGATATAATGATAGGTTCCTCTTCTGCAGATATTCGTGTGAAAGACAGCTTTGAATTAGTAAAATAAACACCTGCTTAGGTAGCACTAGAAAAGCGGTATCATTATTAGTATGGTATCGCTTTTTTTGTGACAAGTATTAAGAGCAGCAGTTTTCGATTCTTCATCAGCATCATTCCTGCTGTGCGTCTCGTCCAAAAAGAGAGAGGCTGGTTTACTGCTTTAGTTTTTCAAAAGCATTTTTGTAAAATACTGCCCAACTGAATCAAAGTGAAAACAAATAGAAAACATCACAGACACAACTTGAGTATTCAAAAAAACTATATAATTTGACTGGTTTTTAGCAGATAAATTAAAAGTCCATTTGATAATTTGTAATAAAAATAATATTTATATATTTGATTAATAACCGTAACAAAGCAGCGACAATTTACCCGATTTTGAGTAGATTGTCGTTGCTTAGTGGCTAGTATAAACGAGTTGCCAGCTATTTTACAAAATCACATATGAAAGAAAATTGGCTTTTTATTAAAACACCAGACCATTACGGAAACCCCGAGATAATTCAGTTTACTGAAGATAACATTGATTATTTTAACGTTGAAAAAAGTGAAGGGACCTTTTTAATAAAAAACGAAAATAGAAATGAAAAACTAACCGAAATAGATCATAAATTTATTAATCCAAATCGAATTAGATTTTTCAAAAAAGGAAAAATTTATAGAGTTTTAAGCGAAGAAAAGTCTACAACAGAAGATTGTATATTTGAAGATGATTACGAAAAACTAAACGCTACTGAAACTGAATTAACAGAAAGTGAAATTCAGAATTTAAAGTTTGAGTTTAATTGGAATGGAGAAAAAATGAATGTTAGATTTAATGAAGTTTTGGACTCGCCAATTATACAAGAAATAAACAAATGTTTGAATAAGGAAGGAAGCAGAATTATTTTAGGAAAACTAAATGAAACACTATTTCTTTCACTTTATACAGATATTTATTTAGACAAACTAATTCCAATAAAATATGTTGACAGAGAAAAGATTATTTTATATGGTTTCCCAAAAGAACCTTATGAAATTAATTGTCCAATAATAGAATAAAAAACAGCTGGTAACACTTGCTAAAATAGATTTGTGCAATTGGCATAATTTAAAAATGGTTTTGTATTTGGAAAGATTAGGCAAATCCGAAAAATGGTCTTAATTTAATCCCAAACCCGCTCTAGTAGCAATACGTTTGCAGACATTATCGCAGAAAAAAGAAAAACATAAAACAAAAAAATGAGAAAAATTATTAAAATTATTTGTGTTTATTTGGTTATAATTTTTTTAAGTAACAGTTGTACACCAGACCATTTATTAATATCTGATATTGATTTCACAAGTGCAAGTATTAAAGAAAGGAAAGACAGAAGAGAATTTAATGATTATTTGCCTACAAGTATATTTAAAAAAGATATTGTTTTTATTATCTCATACCATACAGATTATATTGCAGGAATTGATTTGGGGTTTTCAAACAAGTGTTATGCTTTTACGAAAGGAAGCGTTATTGATAATGATTTATTAGAAAGTTCATATTCAATAAAACTAAATCGTCCTTTTACTTATAACAATAAAATAATAACCGAAAATCAGAATTTATTAGAAATTGACATAAAAAACCAAATATCAATATTTGAAAATTATCAAACATTTAATAATGGTAGTGCAGATAGAGTAATTGAATTCAGCCAAAATTTCAAAAACTTAAGTGTATTTAGTAATGATGATTATAAAATAACTTTTAATTGTAAAACGTCAGATAATAGGGCGTTTGAAAAAAATATTACTGTGAAATTTGAAAATTGAGAAAATAACGATCTGCCAACCGTCGTTTGGCAATATGGCGGGATTTGGTTTAATTTGATGATGGTCTTGTATTTGGGAAGTTTAGGTAAATCCGAAAATAAAGACTTAATTTAAATCCAAACCTCTTTTAGCAAGGGAACGTTAGTTAGAATTGTAAAACAGAGCGTCTACAGAAACAAAAAAATAACAAAATGGGAAAAGTAACACCAGAAGAAATTGCTGATAAATTAGCGAAAGAAGTATTAGAAAATCAAAAAGCTAAACGAATAAAAGTAAGAACATTGATTGGTCATTTTGATTACGAAAAAAGAACCGAAGAAAATGCAACAAGAATAACTCAACTTTTAGCTGACCGAAATATTTTACTAAATCCAAGTATTATGAAACTTGGTGAAACTTGGCAATTGAAACTTGATGACAGAGTTTATCTTTCGGAAAACAAAGAAGAAAATAGAATTATTGAAACTGAAAATATTGAAATTGAAAGTTATGATTATAAGTCGGACAAATGGTTTGATGATATTTTAACTAAACATTTTAGAACTGAAAAAGAAGTGGAAAATAAATTTATTTTACCACTTTTGAATAGATTGAATTATTCTGACGATGACAGATTTGACGGTATGACAATAAATGTCGCAAATGGTTCTCGTTCTTCTGTTCTTGAAGTAGATTTTGCGTTATCTAACACAGAAAATGAAAATTTAGAAGGACAAATTTTATTAGTCGTGGAGGCTAAAAAAGAAGATAGACTTTATAAACAAGTTGAGTTAGACAAAGCACAAAAACAAGTTAAAAGTTATGCAATTTGGTTAAGTTGCAGGTTTGGACTTGTAACAGACAGTAAAACTTTGCAAATCATTGATTTATTTCCAAGAATTAATGAAATGAAAGTTATATTTGAATGCAAAAGAGAAGAATTGAAAGAAAATTTTGGAACAATTTACAATTTAATAAGTAAAAAATCATTGACAAAATATTACGAAAAATTAAACGAAAACTAAAAGAAAAAAACAACGAACAGCTAACAAGGGTTTGGCGAAAGTGGGGCATTCGTACTGAATTGAACATTTGTACTTCTAAAACCCCACTTTCGCCAAGCCCCAAAACGTTAGTTAGAATTGTACTGCAAAACAAGAGAATTCACGTAAGATATTAAAATTTACAGAAATGAATAAAGTAGAAGAAATCCTCAAAATTTTCAATAAAAAGGAATTTAAATCTCCTTTTCGATCAACGATTCCATTGATTACTTTATTCAACCAAAATTATTTTGAGAGCATTGAAATTGAAGGATTACGAAATGAAATTGCAATAAAATATACGTTTGAACACAAAACTCCTGTTTTAAAAGGAAGAGGTTTTCCTTCATGCACAGATTTAATGATTGAATTTGATAATCATAATATTGCAATCGAAGCTAAAAGAACTGAACCAAAATATGAAATTGTAGAAAAGTGGTTGAAAGATATTCCAAATAGAAAGTTAGTGCTTGAAGGTTGGCTTGGCAAAATTAATTCTCACGTGCAATTAGAGATTAAAATAAATGATGTTATGTATTTACCTTATCAATTAATTCATCGAGTAGCATCAGCTTGTTCAGATGGTAAGAAAGCTCACGTTTTATATATTGGTTTTGATCTCGATGATAAAATGAAAGAATATTATATAGATTGCTTGAAAATCATTTCTAAAATCACAAAGCAAAAAATTGACCTATATTTTTATCATTTTTTAATCGAAAAACTAAACGAGCAAAAAAAATTGGAAGAATGTTGGAATTCGGGAGAAAGAGATTTATCCGAAAGCGTAATTAACGGAATTCGGAAAAACAACTTAATGAAAATAGAACAAGAATTTGGGAAAAAAATAAACAACCTCGCTTAACACTTGTGACTGTTGTACAACTAACTCTTAGTTTAATTTTGATTTGTTTTTACAAATATCTAATTATAAACATGTTATACGTCGGTTAAATGCAATTTATGCATTTTGCATTTCTTGACCAATATTACTTATTTTTGAGTTGTGCAACAGCCACACTTGCTACAAGACATTTGGGCATTTGGCTGAATTTAAAAATGGTCTTGTATTTGGAATGTTTTCACAAATCCGAAAATAAGGCTTACTTTAACCCCAAACCTCTTGTAGCAAGGAGCGTTAGTCGTAATATACCCAAATTGGGAGAATAAAACTCAAGAATAATGATCATAAAAAAAGTAATCTTAATTTTTCTATTCTCAACCTTACTATTCTTTTCGGCAAGTTGCAATCAGTCTCAAAAAGAATCAGTTCTTGAGGAAGAACCTAAGTCTGTAATAAATAAAAAAGAAGATATTAAAAACTTTTTTTTATCGAATAAACTTTATCTTCTAGCTCCTGAGTTTAACTCAAAGGATTGTGAATCATTTGGCGAATGTGATTGTTGCAGCAGTAATTATTTATTTTTGGATGATGAGAATTTCATTTGTGTTGATTACTGTTTGGAAGTTGATAATTTTTATACTGGAAAATACAAAATAGAAAATGAAAGAGTGGAATTAAAATATAATTCAACAGTTGTAAACAAGGAATACAATTGGGAAAGTGAAAGCGATACAACTAATATTCAGCCTGAATATTTTTATAAAATTGAAAAATGTAAACCATTTCAATCAACTTGGATAAAATTTAACTGTAAAGAAAAAATCTGTTTTAAAACGACTGAAAAAGAAACAGACTATGCTTCGGTTGATAAAACAAAAACTTATGAGAGTTTCTTGGAGGAATTAAAAAAAGAAGGAATTTTAAAAAGACTTAATGTGAAATAAATACAACGGTTAACACCACAATAGATTTGGACAATGGGCTTAATAAAAAGTTGGTTTTGTATTTGTGAGATTTGCTTCGCCTGTCCGCTATCGCTCGGGTCGCAAATCCGAGTAACGGGCTCAATTTAGCTCCAAATCCCCACTGGAGCTCGTTTGAAGCGAGTACCTGCATGAATTTGAATCACAGCTTGCAGCTACAGTTCATCTTTCGTAAAAATGCTTTAAAACGCTCTAAATATTAGATTACTTCTTTATCTTTAATTCATCCCGATAAATTTTTTAGTACTGATGGAATTAATCATGATAGAATCGCCATTGATTTTTTTAAAGTCCAATGGTTTTACCTCATCTGCAGCATTACTTTCGATAATTAATTCAAGTTCGGCTATTTCGTCAGAGATTGTTCTTTCAATGTGAAGTGGGTAAATTGTATCAGAAACGGTGCTTTCAATAACTAAATCGGATTGAGCAATTAGTTCCCGCATTGATTCTTCATATTCCAAAAATTCTATTTCGTCAGAATCCGCTGCTTCTACAATTTTATTGCCTTCGATAATGATTTCTTTTATAGTTTTTGGATTATAGGCAATTACTGTTTCAGGATTAAAAACTTCAGCATTATTTGCCAAAGAAGGTTTTCCAAATTTTGCTGTACCATTAGTTTCTGTTAAAAAATCATCAGATAATGTGATGTTTTTAAATGAACGGTATGGCAGGTTAACTGTGTTTTTTGCATTAGAAATAGTTGAAAATGATACTAATACAACTCCTAAGATTAAAACTGAATTTTTCATGATTAATGTTTTTTGATTGATGATTGATTGATGATTTATTTTTTAAAATGAGATACCATTATCAATGATATCTCATTTATAATTTCTTCGGTTTATTTTTTTAAAAGTTCGGCAGCTTCGTGAGCATTAGATAGTTCTGCAAATTTTAAAGCAGTAAACCCATTTTTGTCTTTTGCAGTAGAAACGGCACCTTTTGATAATAAAAATTTAATGATTTCGGTTTTGTTATAACGGGCTGCGACCATTAAAGGTGTCATTCCGTTTGAAACTTCATTTATATCTGTACCATATTCGATAAACTTTTTGACACTGTTTAAATCTCCTTTACAGATAGCAATACTCAAGGGAGAAACTGTTTCTGTGTATTCGGTTTTATGTAAACCATTTGAAAATGAATACTGATTTGATGCTGATAAAACACCTGTTGCTGCGATTAAAGCTACTCCTAAATAAACGATTGATTTTTTCATGATAATTAATTTTTTTTGATTGATGATTGATTAATAATTTGGATCATATAATAATATCCTATGCAAATATATGTCTTAAAAAAGGTATTGTGTATCACATAGTACTTAAAATTAACTTTTTATTAACAAATACAATTGTTTTATTGACTTTAACGCAATGAGATTCTTTAGCGGATATTCTAATAGTTTTGATTTTCTCTGAAAATTCTAAGGCCGTTTTGTACTCAAATCTTTTGTCTTAAATTTGCACAACTACAAGCGGCATGCACTGAAATGCAAAGGTTTCATGTTAAATAAAGAGCTAATGAAAGGTATAATTGTTGCTTTATGATTAGGTTTGACAGCAATTGTATTGGCAGAGTTTTTTTGCATGTTGCCAATCAAGTTAAATAAAGAGGAAGTGAAAAAAATGAAAAATACAGCTGGGAACTGGACTATTTGTGAGGAATGTCAGGGGCGTGGGCAAAAAAGACAAAGACTCAGCAAGAAAGTGAAACTTCGTTACCAGGCAGCCGTCGATCAATTTGAAAAAACGAAAGAAGGTGTCTTTCCAGTTCGTCCCAAGGGGCATTTATACTCATGTTTGAATTGTAACGGATCTGGTTTGCTTCCTGCTGCCAGCAGTCCTGTACCCGATAAAGAAAATTACCCGCATGTTGCAATTATTGGAGGAGGCATAGGAGGCGTGGCGCTCGCTGTTGCCTGTTTGCACCGCGGAATTCCATTTACGTTATTTGAGCGAGATACTCATTTTGAAGCCCGGTCACAAGGCTACGGACTTACTTTGCAGCAAGCCAGTAAAGCGATTGAAGGACTGGGGATTTTTTCATTAGAAGAAGGAGTGGTTTCAACAAGGCATTTGGTACATACTACAGAAGGAAAAGTGATTGGGGAATGGGGAGTCCGAAAGTGGATACAGTCAGATGCGAAAACATCTCAGAAAAGATCAAATGTGCATATCGCACGGCAGTCCTTGCGCTTAGCTTTACTGGAACAGCTTGGAGGGCATAATGCAGTACAGTGGGGACATCTGCTAGTGGATTTGAAACAATCGGAGGGAGAAGGCGTTGATTTAAGTTTTTTGGTAAACGGTGAAATAAAAAATTGCAGTGCAGATCTTGTAGTAGGGGCTGACGGTATCCGCAGTTCCGTGCGAAAACTGCTGATTGGCGAGGAAATTGCTCCTTTGCGTTACCTTGGCTGTATTGTAATATTGGGTATTTGTCCTTTGCAGGCTTTGGAAGATAATAGCAGTTCTTTACTGGACTCGGCAACTGTATTTCAAACGGCTAATGGTAACGAAAGGATTTACATGATGCCTTATACATCAGATTCGGTGATGTGGCAGCTTAGTTTTCCAATGACCGAAGAAGAAGCCAGGACATTAAGTGCAAAAGGCACTCAGGCACTCAAGGAAGAAGCATGCCGCAGAACCCAGTGGCACGATCCCATTCCACAGATATTAGAGGCTACATTAGAAACTCAGATTTCAGGTTATCCGGTATATGACCGGGAATTACTAAAGTCAGAATTGCTGAAGAAAGCAGGACAGGTTACACTAATTGGCGATGCTGCTCACCCAATGAGTCCATTCAAAGGACAGGGAGCAAATCAGGCCTTACTGGATGCGCTCATGCTGGCTCGGACAATCACAAGAGAATGCCGGCCTTTATCGCAATGGAGGAAAGCAGGTATTAGAGAAAGTGTTCTGACGGAATTTGAAGCAGAAATGTTAAAGCGAAGTGCTGTCAAAGTAAAAGATTCAGCCGATGCAGCAGAGTTCCTGCATTCCGAAATTGTGCTTCATGAGGGTGATGAGCCGAGAGGGCGGTGTTTGAAGAGAAAATGAAGCATAAAAAAACTCCTTAATTTCTTAAGGAGTTTTTTGGTGGGCGATGAGGGGTTCGAACCCCCGACCCCCTCGGTGTAAACGAGGTGCTCTGAACCAGCTGAGCTAATCGCCCTATTTTACTAGGCTGCTATCATTTCGTGATTGCGAGTGCAAATATAGGCAGGTTTTTCGTTTGTGCAAAACTTTTTCGAAGAAATTTTGCTTTTTATTTTTAAAAAATATTCAGTTTGCTGGTATTTAGTATTTTAAAAAATAAAAAAAATACAATAAAATTGGTTTTAACATTGTCTAAGCAGATAATTGAACCGCAAAAACAATTAAGAGGTTAATTATTACGGTGCAGTTGTTTTTTAAATAATTGCTTTTTAAAAAAAGTCGCAATTAATATCATTATAAAGCTGCCTATGGCTGTAGCTGTTCTGCAGGTGTGATAAAAATCCCAGATTTTAAGGATTTTTACCCAGTTTTTTGGGGGTGAGGTCTGTAGCCAGACTCTAAGCTGAGCATTGATCGGTAAATTCCCAAAATAAGTAATTAAATAGGTTGTTATTGCTAAAATTGCGGCAAAACCAGTCAAAATGCAGATATGCTTTAGTGTTCTTATTCTCCATGTAAACCAAATACAGGTAATAATTGAAATTATCATTAATGATTGAAAAACAATATCATTATGTTTCATTAGAGTAGACCTAAAACTGAGATGAACCAATGTAGGGACTTCCCAAAAAGTTGGTAATATGTTAAATTTCACATAGAAAAAAGTGCCCGCTAGTAAACCTGTCGAAAATAAGGCAATAGCATTTGAAAATTTGTTATTGGAAGTCATTGCAGGTAAAAATTGTTTTGTTATGGAATACTATAGTAAGCTCGTGGTTAGCTCTATAGGCTACAAATATATTGTTTTTTTAGTAATGTCTTAATATGAAAATTTTAGCAGGTAAAGCCAATAGAAATTAGAAATGAAACATTTGAATGATGCTTCTTTGTCTCTTAATAATTAAACTTTCTTGTTTTTGGCTTCAATCCAGCGGGACATGTATTTAGTGCTGGTTAAAGTGTGGTGCTGCAACAATGCCCCAAAGAAATTATCCAAACGATGTTGCGGTAATTGCGTAATCAAAAAATGGATTTTTTCGGCAAAATCGTTTTCAAATAATTCTTTTGAATACCGCTGGTTGATAATAGCGATTCCGTTATGTTGTGCTTCAGTCCAAAGTTTTTGGTCTTGGTACAATTGAGAGGCAGATTTTATGAATTCAGGCACATCATCAGTTACAAATCCGTTCCAGGGTAAATCTCCCTGCATTGATTCGGAACCGATTACTGTGGTAATACTCGGAGTACCGCACTGCATGGCTTCAATCAGTTTTCCTTTAATTCCAGCGCCAAAACGCAATGGAGCCAGAACAATTCTGGCATTTCGCACTACTTCATCGGCATCAGCAGCACGGCCTTTGATGTGAAAACCTTCTTTGGGCTGATGCAGCTGCAATACTTTTTGCGAAGGATATGCTCCATAAATATGAAGTTCAGTTTCGGGCAGCTGTTTTCTCAGCAAAGGCCAGATGGTTTCTTTCAAATACTGAACGGCATTCCAATTGGGTTCGTGAAGAAAATTGCCTATAAACACAAAATCTTTTCTTTCTTGGAAAGCAGGAAGTTTTTCGAAAGTGGTTTCCGAAATCGGTTCCAATAAAAAAGGCAGATAGTACAGTAGTTTTTCGTCTATTTTGAAAGTGGTTTTCAAGAGATCCATTTCAAATTCGGAAATCATTAGTGATAAATCACACCTCAAAATGCTGGCGATTTCTCTTTTAGCAACATCTTCTCTCAGTAAATCAATAAGAGCAAATTCTCGTTTTTCCTTAAATGCCTTTTGTCTCGCCTGTCTCAGACAATGCAGATCTTCGGTGTCTAATATCCGCAGCGCATCAGGGCAGTTCTCGGTAATGCGCCAGCCAAATTGTTCTTCAATCATAAATCGGTCGAATAAAACCACGGCAGGATTCAGTTCTTTGACAAAAGTGTCAAAACTGGAACAATTCAAAGCGATTGATTTTTTATTTATGCCCAATGAAGCTAAGTCAGTCATGAAATCACTGTCCATAGCCGGACTGGCAAATGTTATGCCGAATCCCTGCTGCTGAAATAGTTCAATTAACTGCAGTATTCGGCCGCCTGCAGCTGAAGAATTGGGCTCCGGCCAAACAAAACCAATGATTAAAAGCGTTTGAATTTGGGTCATAAGAATTAATGATAATGTTGCAAAATAATGCATTTTGAGCGGTTAAAGCATCATTTTTGGAGGAAAATCGGCAGGGAATGACTAATTTTGCGGGATTAAATCAACAGTTATGCTTGGATTGAAATTAGCAACCGACCCTCGTTGGGTAAATATAGTGGAAAGTAATATTGAGGAAATATTGACCGATCACGCTTGGTGTGAACAAAAAGCGGCTTCCAATGCCATTAGTTTAATCACTTACAATTCGGAGCTGGAAGAGCTGGTAACGGAGTTATTGGTTATTGCCAAAGAGGAACTGGATCACCTGCAATTGGTGCACAATCTGATAAAAAGCCGAGGCTTGACTTTGGGCAGGGAGCGCAAAGACCATTATGTAAACGAGCTTTTCAAATTCATGAAAAAAGACGGAAGTCGAAAGGATGCTTTGGTAGATAGACTGTTGTTTTCTGCTATGATTGAAGCCCGAAGCTGTGAGCGTTTCAAAGTGCTGTCCGAAAACATAAAAGATGAGGAATTAGCTAAGTTCTACAGAGATCTTATGATTTCAGAGGCAGGGCATTACACTACTTTCCTTGGCTTTGCCCGAAAATATGTAGATAATTTTGACGTAGACAAACGCTGGAAGGAATGGATTGAGTATGAAACCTCGATTATTACCAATTATGGCAAAAATGAAACAGTTCACGGATAATAATTCTTTGGAATAATAAATTTTAGTACTTTAAATTTTATTTATTCAGATAAAAAATATGGCGGCAACCAACTATAAAATACTTTTTTTCAAAATACTAAAATATACAGGAATTACATTCTCAGTTTTATTGGCACTGATGTTTATCACTCCTTTGATTTTTGCAGATAAAATCAGGGAACAGGTGAAGAAAACAGCCAATGAAAAATTAAACGGTGAACTGAATTATAATGAAGCTAACGTTTCTTTTTTTAGGCATTTTCCGTCATTAACTCTTTCTCTGACTGACTTTAAGCTTAATGGCTCGGCTCCTTTTCAAAATGAAAGATTAATTGCTGCCGATGAGGTTGCTTTCGGGATTAATTTGGGCAGTCTTGTTTTTGGGAAAACGATTAAAATCGACCAGATTTTCCTTTCGAATTCACTGATTAATGTGAAAGTAAATGAGAAAGGCGAGGCCAATTATAATGTCTATATCGCTGAGAAGGAAAAGGAAAAAGAGCCAGAAGAAGCATCCGACACAGGCTTGAAACTGGAAGCAATCGAGATTAATAACAGTAAGCTTGTTTATGATGATCAATCTACAGAATTCCATATAGACGCTTTTGGGTTTGATTATTTAGGGAACGGGGATTTTAGCCAAGCCATATTTGCACTGCATTCCAAAGTCAAAATCGGGAAATTGAATGTAATTTATCAAAAAGAACCTTATTTGATGAATAAAAAAGTGGACGGAGATTTGATTACCAAAATAAATACTAATTCACTTTCTTTTGTTTTTGAACAGAATGATCTTTTTATCAATAAACTGCTGGTGGATTTTACTGGAAAATTTGATTTTCTGAAGGATGGCTATAATATGGATTTCAAAATTAAGTCGGATAAAAGTAACCTGAATGATCTTTTTACGGCTTTTCCGCCAAAATACATTACGTGGTTAAAAGATACAGAACTTAAGGGAAATGTTGATTTATTGCTTACTTTGAAAGGCAGATACATCGCTTCGCAAAATATTGGACCAGACTTGAATTTGGACCTTAAAATAAAAGACGGATTTATAAATTATAAAAAAAGTGCTTTTCCGGTTTCAAATCTAAACATCGATGTTGCGACAAAAGTGCCGTCTTTGAATCCAGAACTTTTACAGCTGGACGCCAAAAACCTATCATTAAACATTGAGAAAAATTATCTTAAAACGAAGCTGAAAATGGACGGTCTGTCTGCGCCCGACATTGATTTGGTTTTGAATTCCAATATTGATCTGGAAAAATTAAACCAAGCACTCGGGATTCCGAATGTTGAGTTAAAAGGATTGTTAGTAAGTGATCTGAAAGCAAAAGGAAAGCTTGACCAGAAGCAAAAACTTTTTCCAAACGCCAGCGGTTCACTGAATTTAAAAAACGGATTTGTGAAAACGAAGTATTATCCAAATCCGATTACCAACATCAATGTGGTATCCAAAATAAACAATACGAAAGGAACTTACGACGGACTTTCGGTAGTGCTGGTTCCGGCTGGTTTTACGTTTGAAGGAGAACCTTTTTGGGTAAAAGCCGATTTGAAAAACTTTGATGATTTGAATTATGACATCAAGGCCAAAGGGACTCTGAATATCAGTAAAATTTACAAGGTATTTTCGCAAAAAGGACTGGATGTGGATGGTTTTATCAAAGCCGATTTGGAACTGAAAGGGATTCAGAGCTATGCACAAAAAGGTGATTACAGTAAATTAAAGAATAAAGGAACTCTTGAACTTCGAAACATTAATGTTCAAACGGAATATCTGCCAAAATCATTGCTGATTAAAGAAGGAATTTTTAAATTTAATCAGGATAAAATGTCGTTTAATACATTCTTGGCTTCCTACGGTCAGTCTGATTTCAAGCTGAATGGCTATCTGCAGAATGTATTTAATTTTATGTCTTCCAAAAATGGGACTTTAAGAGGATCGTTTACGTTAAATTCAAAATACATCAATGTTGATGAGTTTATGTCGAGCACATCTACAACTACTACAATTGATAAAATTCCTGCCACTACAGAAAATAGTCCAAAACCTGCAACGCAGGAAACAGGAGTAATTATCATTCCGTCTAATCTGGATCTGCAGTTTTATGCCACAGCACACAAAATCAATTATCAGGGGCTTACTCTGCAGGATGGGAAAGGTGCCGTGAAAATGAAAAACGGAAAAATTGTGATGCAGAATACTGGTTTCAATTTAATTGGCTGTAATGTTACGATGAATGCTGCTTATCAGGCAATAACTCCTAAAAAAGCAGTCTTTGAATACCAGATCAAAGCCACTGATTTTGATATACACCGAGCATACAAGGAAGTAAAAATGTTCAAAGAAATGGCCAGCGCAGCCGAAAGTGCACAGGGAATTGTTTCATTGGATTACAAAATAAAAGGAAGACTGAACCAGCAGATGATGCCTGTTTATCCTTCGCTGATTGGCGGAGGCGTACTTTCGATAAAAGATGTGAAAGTAAAAGGGATGAAAATGTTCAATGCTGTGAGTAAAACCACAAATCATGAATCGATCAAAAACCCTGAACTGTCCAAGGTAGACATCAAATCCACGGTGAAAAACAATATAGTTACTATTGAGCGTTTCAAATTCAAATATGCCGGATTCAGACCCAGAATTGAAGGAACCTCAAGCCTTGACGGCAAACTGAATATCAAAATGCGTTTGGGATTACCGCCGTTTGGAATTTTTGGTATTCCGCTGACGGTTACCGGAACTCAGGACAAACCAAAAATAAAAATGGGCAGTCAGGGTCAGGACATTGAAGAGACCAAAGATGCAGAAGATAATTAATAGAAAGCAGTTGTTGAACACGGCATTCGCCTTTAAAAGTTTCTGACACGAATTACACTAATCTGCACGAATTAAGATTGTTGTTTAATTACACAAAATATTCGAAACAGTAAAAAGTTGTAAAACTTGATTTGAGATAAGAATTAGTGTAGATTAGTGTAATTCGTGTTTATCTTTTTTTTAAATGCGAATGCCGTGTTTGTTGAAACTGATTCTATTATAAAATAACAAAGCTCCCAATCAGTTGGAAGCTTTGTTATTTTAGACATTCTATATACATCGGCGAATCAAAGAAATCTAAAATGGACATATTCTGATTATTTACATTGTCATAGGATTCAATTCGTGCGATTAATTGTTCGCAGCCCTTAAAATAAAATTGAATTTTAGGAAAAATATCACCTCGTACTGCAGTTGATTTAGTGCTTTTAAGATTGTCAAATTCCAGACCGTCTAGGATATTATTATTTGAATCCAGCACATAAAAAACATAGTTTATTTTAGAACTTTCTTCGTCATCATTTTGTTTAGTTGTAAAAATAAGTGTTTTTGAAGGTGTCTCTGACAGAACAAAATAGCCGTTTATTTCTTTAGAATTATTTAATTTATATGTTTTAAATTTAGTTGTTCCAATATGGATATAATTAAAGTCTTTAAATTTAATTCTGCTTTCTGCATCGGAGTTTGGCAGTTTGTAGAGTACTATCTTTTCAGTATTATCAATTCGAAAAAAGTTAGCTTTTATATTAATCTTCGATCCATCATTAGTAAGTATAAAATTCTCTGAAAAAGGCATAGAGAAAGCATTCATGCTAAGAAATAGCATTAAAAAGTGAAATTTTTGCATGTTGTAGATAAATTGTTTTTTGTTTTCAAAACTATACTAATACTATATATCGCTTGTTAATAAACAATAAATCTTACATTAAGAAAGTTTAAATAAATCATAAACAGAAAGATGAGGTTTTATGATTTTAAAGTCTGCTACATTTTGGGAAAAGGAGGCAAAAAAACAGCACAAACGGCATAGTAAGAACGCAATTTGTGCTGTTTGTTATTTTATTTGGAAGCTTCGGGCAGGTTGTGGTATATGTAATCTCCATGCACACCTGTGAATGCTAATTTTAACTGATCGAAAAAAGCCTTACTGTCAGCTTCTTTGGGCCATGTGGCTTTTACCAATTCGTCTTGTTTTAGATTTGATTTTTCAATATCTCCAAAAGAATCATAAAAGTAGGCTTCCATAAAATCCCTGCTGTCTGATCCCCAAGCGTGGCGAAACGGATAATAACCTTTGATAAACGGATCTTTCAGGGTGATTTTTTCATTGTATTCTTTCATGCCTTTTCCTTTGTTATTAAAAGACATTTGGGATTTTCGGATGTAAACAATCATGGGTTCTTTTGTGGCGGCTTTGAATTCTTTCACGCCAATGGTTTCAATAGAACTGTAAATTTCGTCTGAATGATAAGGAGAGTAATAACTTCTTTGTTTATCAAAAAAAGCAGTTCTGGCTTTCTCATCGGGCCAGGCTTTTTTGGCAAGATCATCTGAAATGGCTTCTGCTTTTTCTATATCGTCCCAGTTTTTGTAAACGCTGACTAGAATAATTTCGGTACTGTTTCCAGTGTAATAATGAGTTAGAATTTCAGAGCCGATTATTAAATCATTTTTGCTCGTTACTTTGTCAAAATACTCTTTTTCCGTCGCCTTCCAATCTTTAGGATCCGTATCTAAATTTCTGTGTAGGGTTGTCATTGTAATAAATACAGGCTTTGGGGAATCTTGTTTGGGGAGGTCCTGCGCATAACTGTTTATGCTTAGAAAGAATGTTAAAATTAACATTCCCAGCGAAAAAAAAATTCTCTTTTTCATAATAAACCAAAAATTAAATTATTAATTAACAAAAAACATATATAAATTTAGTAAATTGTTAATCAAGTAGTTATGTGTTTTTGATTTATTTTTTAGGAGAAAAAACAGGAATTGATTAAACCTCTTTGTTTAAAGGCAGTTCAGCCACTACAAAGGTACTGCCGCCTGCATATATGAAATCATTTTTTGCGGCATTATTCTTAGCGGTGGCATAAGCTTCTGATACAGAGCTGTATGTATTTCCTGTTAATTCAAACATTAGAGCTTTCTCTTTTAATATATCAGCATCCAAACCTCTTGGAATATTTGGCCGGCAAAAATAATAAGCAGCATTTTTTGGAAATAATGGCAGTACTTCGTCCAGTTCTTTATCATTGACAACTCCCAGGACAATATGAAGGTTTTCAAAAGTTTCTTTTTGTATTTGTTTCAAAACAATTTCGAGACCGTGTTTGTTGTGTGCTGTATCGCAGATCACTTTTGGATTTGCTCCCAATTGCTGCCATCTGCCAAGCAGGCCGGTGTTTTTTACGACATTCATCAAACCCAATTGTATGTTTTCGCCACTCACTTTAAAATTGGTTTGTTCGTTTAGGATTTTAAAAGTCTCTATAACCGTTTTTTTATTGTGCTGCTGATAATCGCCGATTAAATCAGAAGGAGGAGTTTCTGTAATCAAATCCGATGCAAAATAGATTTCGGCATTGTTTTCTTTGGCTTTTGCTGAAAAAACAGGCTGAGTTTCTGGAGTATATTCGCCTATAACTACTGGAATTTTAGGTTTGATAATTCCTGCTTTTTCACCTGCGATAGATTCCAGCGTATTGCCCAAAAACTGAACATGATCAATCCCGATATTGGTTATTACCGAAACTAGGGGAGTGATAATGTTTGTAGCATCCAGTCTTCCGCCCAATCCCACTTCAATAACAGCAATATCTACATTTTCTTTTACAAAATAATCAAAAGCCAATCCAACGGTCATTTCAAAGAAACTCATATCATTGGCTTCAAAAAAAGATTTATGATGCGCTATGAATTCACAGACAAAATCCTCAGAGATTTCGGCACCATTGATCTTGATGCGCTCCCGAAAATCAATTAAATGCGGGGAAGTGTACAATCCAACTTTATAGCCCGCTTCCTGCAGTATAGAAGAAAGCATATGCGAAGTAGAACCTTTGCCGTTTGTGCCGGCAACGTGCAGACATTTTAGCTTTTTATGCGGACTGTCAAGATGGTCTGCCAGCAAATGGATGTTGGTTAAGTCTTTTTTATAAGCCGATGCTCCCTGCAATTGATACATTGGGAGCTGATTAAACATCCAGTTTGTGGTTTCTTGATAGTTCATTAATTTTTGATAAAATAGTTGTAAATTGAAATAATTTTCCCTTTTTTTAGTTTAATATTACAGTGAAAAATAGTTTTTACAAAATTGAAATATTTTTTAGAATTAACGATTATAAACCCAGAATAAAATATGTTTAGTTTAATACAATTACAAGCTGATACCCTTGCTGCCGCTTCTAGTGCTGTTGTCGAAAAAATTGCGCCAACTACCGAAATCTCTGTTTTAGGGTTCATCCTAAAAGGAGGATTTTTTTTAATACCTATTGCAATCTTACTATTTTATACTTTTTACCTCATTATAGAACGTTATTTGTACATAAATAAAAAAGCCAAAGTAGATCCGCTTATGATGCGCGATGTTAAAGATCACCTGACTTCGGGAAAATTTGATCTGGCGTTTACCATTACAGACCGCTCTAACACCGCTTCAGGAAATGTTATCAAAGAAGGAATCGCGCTGATTGGCCGTCCTATTGCCGAAATCGAATCGAATATGGACCGCGCCGCCGATATCGAAATCGCCGAAATGGAACAGCATCTTGGACAATTGGGACTTATTGCCGGTATTGCACCAACACTAGGATTTATAGGAACAATTTCTGGAGTAATCAAAATTTTCTACAGCATATCTGTGACCGAAAACATTAGTATCGGGAATATCTCTGGAGGACTTTATGAGAAAATGATCAGCAGCGGTTCCGGGCTTATCGTGGGAATCATTGCTTACAGTGCTTACCATTTACTCAACGGAAAAATTGACAGTTATGCATTAAAAGTGCAGAAACAAATATTGGAATTCGTAAATATCATCCAAAAAGCATAAACTATGTCCATCAAAAGAAAAAGAAGATTTCACGCCGAGGTCGCCACTTCGTCCTTGAGTGACATTATGTTTTTTTTACTGCTGTTTTTCCTGATTATTTCCACTTTGGCGAATCCAAACGTGATAAAAATGACACTGCCAAAGGCAAAATCCCATGAAAAAACCAACAAACAATTCATTAGTTTATCAGTTACAGAGGACAAGAAATTCTACATCGACAAACAGCCCGTTGCTTTCGAAGAACTCGAAACTACGTTAATGTCTAAAATTGATACCCAAAAAGATCAAACGGTAGTTGTCCGGATTCCGTTCAATCTTCAGGTTCAGGATTTGGTCGATGTATTGCAGATAGGAGTGAAGAACAATTTAAAATTTGTCATCGCCACAAGTCCCAAATAAAAATTTTAAAAATATTTGGGCGTGCCACCATAAAGAAAAGGAGCCGAATCATCGCAGCGGTGATTCGGCTCCTTTTCTTTATGCTGTCGGGCTATCCGCGTTACTTCGGTAACTTGCTTCTATCTCTCACGCGGAATGCTGCAAAATGAGATATTTGTCTATCCTAACAGGTTTTTTTAACCTGTTAGGTATTATTGTTTTTTAGAAGCAAAATGGGTTTTTGATACCTAACAGTCTTGGAGACCTGTTAGGATTTCTTGTACATAAACAGGTCAGCACAAGGAACAAAGCAAAAGCTTGCATAGTAGTATTACAAAAAAAAGAAAAGCGTAACATTTTAAAAAAGAGTATACTAATAAATTCAAGAACGAACTTAAAAGTATATTTTATGAAAAACATTTCACGACGCACGTTTGTTAATAAATTTGGTTTGGGTGTTGGAGCAGCTGCTGTTATGACAACGCTTCCTTCTTACATAACTTCATCAGAAAAGATTGAGAAACCATATACTGGGAAGAAGTTAAATATAGCGCTTTGCGGTTTAGGAAATTACGCAGGTATGTTAGCCACAGGAATTGAAGCTTCCGAGTACTGCAATTTATCGGGAATAGTAACTGGCACACCTGAAAAAGCGGTAAAGTGGAAGAAACAGTATAATATTCCCGAAAAGAACATTTATAATTATCAGAACTTCGATGAAATTGTCAATAATAAAGATATAGATTTAGTTTATGTTGTTTTACCAAGCGGTCTGCACAAAGAATTTGTAATCCGTTCTGCAAAAGCAGGCAAAAATGTAATTACAGAAAAACCAATGGCAGTTTCTCCTGCCGATTGTGAAGAAATGATAAAAGCCTGCAATGATAATAATGTTCAATTGGCTATTGGTTATCGCCTGCATTATGAACCAACGCATTTGGAAATTAAAAGATTAGGACAGGAAAAAGTTTTTGGACAAGTGCGGTTTATAGAAGCATCGCTAGGTTATAAAACGTATGACACTCTAGATAAAAAAACAATTGTTGATAAGAATAACCGAAGTGAATGGAGACTGAATAAGAAATTAGGCGGAGGCGCTTTAATGGATTTAGGGATTTATTGTATTCAGGCGAGCCGTTACGTTTTAGGTGAAGAACCCATTGCGGTTACTGCACAATTTGGTCCGGTGAACAATAAAGACAGATTTTCGGAGACCGAGGAAAGCATTTCCTGGCAGATGGAATTTCCGAGCGGTGCTGTAGCAAACTGCAATACTTCCTGCGGTTACTATATTGACAGGTTTTATGCATCGGCAGATGAGGGCAGTTTTGAATTAAGCCCCGCATTGAGTTATGGGCCTTTTGTTGGCAGAACATCAGAAAAGGAATTGAAATTTCCTGTAATAAATCAGCAGAAAACACAATTGGATGAAATTTGTAAAGTATTGTTAGAAAATAAAAAACTGCCTGATCATATCACAGGGGAAGAAGGATTAAAGGATATAAAAATTATTAATGCAGTTTATAAAGCAGCACAGACAGGGAAGAAAGTTTTCTTGACATAGAAGGAAATAGCTATACTCGATAAACTTATTATTTTCGTTTTCATTCGAGTGCTTGTTTACGATGAGTACCAGTAGCGGTTATAGGAACGAAGCAATCCCACTATCAAAATCAGATTCAGTAAATTGTAGGAACGGAAATACGGAGTGCGATTGCTTCGCTTCCCGCAAGGACTTGAGTAATTAATTATTTCTGATGTTGAAAGTTGTTCTAAAAAACAAAACCTCTAAACTAGCCCCGGTTGAAGTGGAAATCCTTGTGTGCCGGGGTTCGGCATACAAGATTGCAACGGAAAACGGGACTGCTGTTGATGAAATGCACCAAAGCTGTGCTCCTGATCGTAGGATTAATTCAAACTGAAGTTATAAATAATCTTGCCTATTTGTTTTTCGGGAGCGTCAGAGCTGGCGTTCCATTTGGTATTCATTGCAGCAATTCGAGCCTGGTCTAACAGACATTTTGCGGTATTGGTAGTGCCTTTTATTCCCGCTGTAGCATTGATGGTGTTTCCATTGCGATCAACAGAAATTTCCACAACCACCTTTCCGGATTCGTTGCAGTTATATTTTGGAGCGGGTTTGGATAGCGCTTTTCTGTTACCAAGCGAGTAACCGGAACCGCCTCCAGTGCCTCCGCCAGAACCGCCTCCGCTTCCAGGACCGTAACCGCTGCCATTGCCAATACCGTTTCCTGTTCCGTTACCACCGCCTGTTCCTCCGCCGGAACCTCCCGTGCCATAGTAGCCGGTTGCGGTCAGACTTCCGTTGGATTTTCCTTTGTTGCCGGCAGTATTATCGTCGCCGTCACCTCCTTTTTTGGAACCTTTTAGTATGCTGGACAAGGCATCATTCGTAGAATTGGATACTTTTGGTTTTACGGCTTCGGGTTTAGGAGTTTCCTTGACAACCACTTCGGTTTTTTTAGGTTTCTCTTTCTGTGGGATTACGACACTTTCTTCGGTGGTGTTTTCCTGTGATAAAATGGATTCCTGAGGCGTGCTTTTTGCAGGAGTTTGTTTGGCTTCATTTTGAACATTCAAGACTTCGCTTTGGGTATTTTTGCCTGATCCCAAATCACTGTCGCCAAAATTTATTGTAACACCGCCGCCACCTCCGCCGCTAGCAAGTGCTACATTGTTTTCTGGATTATATGGTGGCCAAAAGCGTAAAAAAAACATTAATAAAAGCAGCATGCCAAAAATAATACTTGACATAATCAAAGATTTTTTCTTATCAGATAGGGAAGAGTTTAAGATAAAACCAAAAAGCAGTCCAAAAAAAAGGAATGTTAGACGGCTAATGTTTCTTGATGCAGTGCTCATTATTTATTATTATGGTATTAGAACGCTGAAAAGTACTAAAAATTGTCAAGAATAAAAAATGAGCTAAGTGTTAAAGATGTGAATTGATAAGAGCTGGTGATAAAAAAATCAGTTAAAGTATTTTAAAGAAACTGTCTGCGTTCAATCAGGATACTCAAAAAAAAAGACTTTCATAAATTTGTGAAGCTGTCATAAAAGTGTACTCTTTTTTTTTAAGCAAATTTTATTTTAACCAAATCATAACCGCCATTGATGAAGCAGATAAAACAATTTTTAATTTTAGTACTTTTTGTCCTTTCATTTATTAAAATTACTGCAGCAAATCCAAATGCACCTTTTAACTTACGCAGTTTTGACAAACAAAATCCTATTGGTACAAATGATAAGCCTTATTTTGGGTGGTATGTAAGCGATACGGATAAAAACGAAATACAATCAGCTTATCAGATTATTGTTTCTTCCAGTCTCGCTAATCTTAAAGCTGACAAAGGAGATGTCTGGGATAGTAAAAAGACCAGTTCGAGAAAATAAAACTATATTTATTTAGAAAAAACGGCTCTTAAAACTGCTACTGATTATTATTGGAAAGTCCGCAGCATGAAAAAATCCAGATAAAACCACTTTGGTTCTGTGACAAACTAACGTATGCCAAAGGAATTTATCCAACGGATAAAGGAGATGTCAAAGCTGACTGGAATTACACAAATAATAATTATCGTTTAAAAATAACTGTTCCTGTCAATTGTACTGCAAAAGTGTACGTGCCAAAATGCGGTAAAAAAGGAACTGCAGTTAAATTGGATAACAAAGAAGTAGCGGCTGTCGAGGAAGGAAATTATCTTTATTTGGACAACATTGGTTCGGGAGAACATTCTTTTGAAAGATAATTTGTTTTTGAAACAAAAAATCGTTTTTTGGTCTTTAAAGAAATGCAGTTTTAAAATATGAATTATAAAATTAAATCAATTCTGTCACTATTCTTTTTAGGAATTTATATAGCTGGAAATGCGCAGAAGAAAGAAAAAATAAATGCCATTTATTCGGGTGTTCCCTGGTATGATGAAAAAGGAAATGTCGTAAGTGCTCATGGTGCCGGACTTATAAAAGATAACGGCCGTTTTTATTTTTTTGGCGAATACAAAAGCGATACAATTATCGATTTTACAGGTTTTAGCTGTTATTCTTCTTCGGATTTATACAATTGGAAATTTGAAAAAATTGTTCTTCCTGTTCAAGGATCCGGAAAATTAGGGCCAGGCCGCATTGGCGAAAGACCAAAAGTGATGAAATGTCCAAAAACAGGCGAGTATATCATGTATATGCATACCGACGACCTGAAGTATAAAGATCAGTGTGTGGGTTATGCTACGTCAAAGACGATCAATGGTATTTATACTTTTCAGGGGCCTTTACTTTTTAACGGAGAACCCATCAAAAAGTGGGATATGGGTACTTTTCAGGATACTGACGGAAGTGGCTACGTTATAACGCATTCTGGTAATTTATATAAACTTAGTGATGATTACAAAAGTGTTACGGAACAGATTGTGAAAGACATGACTAAGCATTGTGAAGCTCCAGTTATTTTCAAAAAAGACAGCATCTATTTTTGGCTGGGTTCTTCTCTGACTTCATGGGAACGAAATGATAATTATTATTTTACGTCAAATTCCTTAAAAGGACCGTGGAAAGCTCATGAGAATTTCGCACCCAAAAATTCATTAACATGGAATTCGCAGTCAACATTTGTATTTCCTGTTGTTGGTTCAAAAGGGACTACCTACTTGTTTGGCGGAGACCGCTGGGCTTTTCCGCGTCAAAAATCGGCGGCGACTTATGTTTGGCAGCCTTTATTGGTAAAAAACGATTCGATTTCTTTGCCTGATTATAAGGAAAATTGGCAGATCAATACTACAACCGGAGAGTGGTCTGATTTAGCTCTGAAAGGGATAATTATTCAAAATTCAGAAACTGATAAAATAAAGTATTCTGATAACTGGAAAAAACAGTCATCGGCAGATTCTTTTTCAGATAACAGTTCTGATGTCAAAGGAGCTTCTTTCTCGGTAAATTTTGACGGAACTCAAATTGGACTTTATGGTACTGCCCGTCCAAACGGAGGTTATGCTCAAATAGAAATTCAGAATAATAATGGAAAAACAATTCATTCGAACCTAATTGAAATGTATTGTAAATACCCTGAATCATCCTTAAAATATTTAAGTCCTGTATTGAAAAAAAGCAGTTATAAACTTATTGTAACCGTTGTAGGGGAACATGGCAACTGGTATAAAAAAGACGGAACAGGATTTGGCAGTACAGGAAATTTTGTTTCTTTAGATAAAATAATCGTTAAATAAAAAACGAATCAAATAGATGTGAAAATCAATTTGATCCGTTTAGAAGAAAGTATAAAAAAAATTATACTAATTGTTTCAGTGCAATTTCAAAAGCGGTTGCACTGATATTTGTTTTGGATGGGTTCAAAGCATGTGTTTTTTCAATGGCATTTTTGATGATTTCAGAAGTGTCATGAAAAATAGCTTCGTCTGTCATCTGTACTTTCTTTTCCATGAAATAAGCAAAAACACGAGCCATACCGCAATTGGAAATAAAATCAGGAATTAGGCTTACTTTATGGTCAACATCCTCCATTATCGGACCAAAGAAAATTGCTGTGTCGGCAAAAGGAACATTCGCACCACAGGAAATTACTTCGAGTCCGTTGGCAATTAAACTATCTATCTGACTTTGTGCAACTAATCTTGACGCTGCACAAGGAGTGAAAATTTCGGCACCAATGTTCCATATTTTTTGATTGATTTCTTCAAACGGAATCATATTCTCGGCTACTAATTTGTTTCCGTCTTTAGCAAGGAATAAAGCTTTTATTTCTTCAAAAGTAAAACCTTCTTCATTGATTAATCCGCCGTCCCGGTCAATAATTCCGATGATTTTGGCTCCCATTTCGGCTAGGTAAAATGCAGCGGCTGATCCTACATTTCCAAAACCCTGTACAATGGCTTTCTTTCCAGCTACAGTTCCGCCATAGGTATTGTAAAAATGACGTACCGCTTCGGCGACTCCGTATCCGGTAATCATATCAGCTATTGTATATTTTCGGGTAACATCGGGCGAGAATTTTGGGTTTTCTATTACTTTGATCACACCTTGGCGTAATTGCCCGATTCTATTGATTTTATCGGCTTCGGTAGGTTTAAAGTGTCCGTTAAAAACACCTTCCTGAGGATGCCAGACACCACATTCTTCTGTCATGGGAATAACTTCGTGAATTTCGTCTACATTTAAATCACCGCCTGTTCCGTAATAACTTTTTAATAAAGGAGAAACTGCTTTGTACCAGCGCTGTAAAACGCCTTTTTTGCGGGGATCATTCGGGTCAAAATTTATCCCGGATTTTGCTCCGCCAATGGCTGGGCCAGAAACCGAAAATTTTACTTCCATGGTTTTTGCCAAAGACAAAACCTCATTCATGTCAAGTCCTTTTCTCATACGGGTTCCTCCGCCTGCGGCACCGCCCCGAAGAGAGTTTATTACTGTCCAGCCTTCGGCTTCTGTTTCAGAATCTTTCCAGTTGAAAATGATTTCAGGAGCTTTATTTTCGAATTTATTTAACAAATCTTTCATTGGGTGTGATATATTTATTTTCGGCAAATATATAAAAGGTTTTATGAGAAAGATATAGTTGTGTATTTTTTTTGAATTTGAATTACCAGCATAAAAAAAGTGCTTTTCTATTTGTTAAATAGATTGAAAAGCACTTTTTGTATTCGGGGCAATTTGAATTAATAATAGCAAACCAGCTGTTTTTTAAAATAAAATGAGCACGACATTATTGGTATGGCAACCAACTTCAATCAATGCTCATTTTGTAGATGTGGTATTAAATCTGTGGTATTAAATCTGTGGTATTAAACTGTTTCAGGAATAATGATATTTTCAGTATTAGATGCCTAATAAACTGTTTTTTAATTCTTCATCGACTGGTTTGTCTCCCAACCATATGCCGAAAAATACTTTTTTGAAATCAAATCCAGGAATTTTTCCCTTAAGTTCACCATTTTTTATAATCCAGATAGAAGTGTCTGCAGGAGAATAGGTTAGTTCGTAAACATCTCCTTTGGTAATGTCGTCAGCTAGGAAACCTTTGAGTAATTCCATTCTTGGTTTAAAAGATTCGAATGTATCACCAGCAGATTTTTCAAATCCTGCATTTATCGCCCGAGTTAATTTACCTGATGAAACTAAAGCTGAGGTAATTTCAATCCGGATTGACATCACTGTATTGTCATTGATAATTTCTTTAGGGTTTTGGGACAACTGGCTTAAATATAAAGCCTGAATATAAACTTCTACCCACATTTTGGATCTGGATCCTGCACCATTCAGCTGTAAAGTCTTGTTTTCAAAACTCATTGTTCTTGGGATAGTTACTCCTTCAAACACAATTTGTTTCTGAGCGATAGCTTCTGATGAAAACAGGGCACAAATAATAAGAGTTAGCGCTAATACTATTTTTTTAGCAGTCATAAATTTTTTTATTTTTGCGCAAAATTAATGCTAAATTGTTATTAATGATGCCTTAAGGGGGTGTTATTTTGTTAAATATGCATATTATAACGTTGTAGTTGGTTATTTTTCATAAAAACATAAGTTGTTAGTAAATAAAGACTTACACCTAAAGTAAGAAAATATTTATTTTTTAAGCTCTTGCAAAAATAGATCTGAAAGGAAAATTGTTATAAAAAATGATGGAGCAGATAAAACAGCTATTTTTTAACAGCTGTAAATTATTCCAGAGCTATGATCATGTAGGGCTCCAGTGACACTTTGAAGTGCATTTACTTCTTCTCTCATTTTTAAGACACCCAATAATCCAAAAATTAGGGCTTCTTTGAATTCTAAAATTTTTGCCGACGGTATAATTATTTGCATTTCGGGAAGATGAAATTGGATTCTTTCAATCAGGAAGTCATTATAGGCACCGCCGCCAGTAATCAGCATACTTCTTTTTTGGTTCTTTTGGGTTTCAAAATTTTCTAAAGCCAATGCTATTTGAATAGAGACATGCTCTGTAAATGTATGCAGTTTATCTTCAATAGAAATAGAATAACGTTCAATCATTGGAAGAATAATTTCCTTTACGAATTCAAATCCCAATGATTTTGGAGGCGGTGTTTTGTAAAAATCCAGTGAATTCAATTCATTTAATAGATCAGGATTGCATTGACCGGTTCTAGAAATTTTACCTTTATCATCATAATCGAATCCTAATTGACTGGCATAAAAATTAAGCACGGTATTTACGGCAGAAATATCAAAAGCAATTCGGATGTTATTCTTTTCAAAAGACACATTCGAAAATCCTCCTAAATTCATGCAGTAATCGTATTCATGAAATAAGATACGGTCACCAATAGGAACTAAAGGTGCGCCTTGTCCTCCCAATTGAACATCCTGAACTCTAAAATCGCAGACTATTTTTTGCTGCACTAATTGCGCAATTTCGGGCAGATTGCCAATTTGAAGTGTAAAACCGTTTTGTGGCTGATGCAGAATAGTATGTCCATGAGAGCAGACTGCATCTAAATTTTCAAGAGCGTGTCTGCTTATAAAATTTGTAATGATTGAAGCGAGCAGCTGTGTATAATTTTTATTTAGCTCCTCAAGCTGAATTTCGGAATAATCAACAGCTGTTTTTAGGATGGAAATCCAATTCAAATCATAGGAAATAGTCTCGCATTCCAGAATTTCAAATGCCCATTTTTCATTTTTTATATGGAATTGAATATGAGCCAAATCGACCCCATCCAGCGAAGTTCCTGACATCACTCCGATAACGTTATAGTAATCTTTTTTCATAGGTCAAATTTACGATTCAAAATTTAAAATTTCATAATTAAAAAATTACCTTTGATAATATTTTTTTAACAAAAACCACACTTTATTTTATATTATTATGAATTTTAATCTAACCGAAGAACAATTAATGATACAGCAGGCAGCGCGGGATTTTGCTCAGGCTGAGCTGCTGGAAGGAGTGATAGAACGAGACGAACACTCCAGATTTCCTGCTGAGCAGGTCAAAAAAATGGCAGAACTTGGGTTTTTAGGAATGATGGTTGATCCAAAATACGGAGGTTCGGGATTGGATAACGTTTCATACGTTTTGGCAATGACCGAAATTGCCAAAGTAGATGCTTCAGCAGCTGTTATTATGTCTGTGAATAATTCTTTGGTTTGCGCCGGATTAGAAAAATATTGTAATGAAGAGCAGAAGATGAAATATCTTGTACCGCTTGCCAAAGGTGACGTAATTGGAGCATTCTGTTTGTCTGAACCTGAAGCTGGATCGGATGCAACTTCTCAAAAAACAACTGCTATTGATAAAGGAGATTATTATTTGCTGAATGGAACCAAAAACTGGATTACCAATGGAAATTCTGCATCAACTTATATCGTAATTGCCCAAACGGATGTAGAAAAAGGACATAAAGGAATCAATGCTTTTATTGTAGAAAAAGGATGGGCTGGATTTGACATTGGTCCAAAAGAAAAGAAAATGGGTATCCGTGGTTCCGACACGCATTCGTTATTGTTTAATGATGTAAAAGTACCAAAGGAAAACAGAATCGGTGCAGATGGTTTTGGATTTAATTTTGCCATGGCAGTTTTAAACGGAGGCCGTATTGGTATCGCTTCGCAGGCTTTGGGAATTGCAACCGGCGCTTATGAACTGGCTTTGAAATATTCACAGGAGCGAAAATCTTTTGGTAAAGAAATTTTCAAACACCAGGCAATAGCTTTTAAATTGGCAGATATGGCGACCCAGATTTCGGCAGCGAGATTATTGTGTCTGAATGCGGCGACTCAAAAAGATGAAGGAAAAGACATTTCGCAATCGGGAGCGATGGCCAAATTATTTGCTTCACAAACTGCTATGGATACGACTATCGAAGCGGTGCAGATTCACGGTGGAAACGGTTATGTGGCCGAATATCACGTAGAACGCATGATGCGAGATGCCAAAATCACTCAGATTTATGAAGGAACTTCCGAAATTCAGCGTATCGTAATTTCGAGAACTTTAATAGCATAAATGTTTTAAAATAGCTTCTAAGTTACTAAGAAGCTTAGTTACTTAGTAACTCAGAGACTAATAAATAAATCCAAACTTGAATTTCGAGTTTGGATTTTTTATTTTATAATGTGTTTTTTGAAATGTGACTTTGTTTATTTTTACATTAAATTAGTAAATCACTTATAAGTAGTTATGTACGAAGAATTAAAATATTGGTACCTTCGGGATCACAAGCTGTTTTGGACATTGAGTATGTCACAAATCAGACAGTTGTGCATTATTACAGGTTTTAAAAAAGCCAAAAAAGGAGATATTATCTATTTTTCTTCCTCAGATGTGCCCAGAGTTTTTCTGCTTAAAAAAGGGAATATCAAAATCGTTGCTGTCGATGAAGATGGAAATGAAACTATCAAAGACATTATTCAAAAAGGAGATTTGTTTGGTGAATTGACATTGGAAAACGATGTGAATTCCAATGAATATGCAAAAGCACTAACAGATGAAATCATTATCTGCAGTTTCTTGTTATCTGATTTTGAAAATTTATTACTTCAAAATCCTAGTCTGGCGTTGTCTTATACCAAGTTTGTAGGATTGAAAATGAAACGGATTAAAAACAGTTATGCTAATTTAATTTCAAAAGATGCCAAAACCAGACTGCATCAATTCCTAAAAGACTGGGCTGAGAGAGAAGGCAGGCGAACCGATAATAGAGTTATTCTTGAAAATTATCTAACCCAAAATGATATGGCGCAGATTATTTGTACTTCCAGACAGACAGCCACTCAATTACTGAATGAGATGGAAACCAATGGTTTATTGCATTATAATCGCAAAGAAATTATTATTGAAGATATTACTAAATTGTAATTTTTGTTTTATAGGACTATCCTTAACTAATACCAAACAGATCGAATAAGCAACAGATTTTAAAAAAAATAGTAATGAAATCTGTGAGAATCTGTGTAATCAGTGGCGAAAATAACACATGGTATTATTTGCGGACAGTCATATTCTTTTAAATTAGCGGGCTCATTTTCATGAAGGAAAATTGTCCATCACCTTGCGCTTATTGTCCATTTTATAAATTTTAAAGCTGTCGCATCTTTGTAATGTCAATAATGACAAGCAATTTTAAAAATAAATAAAATGACAACTACAACATTTTCAGTCCCAACAAGATCAGAAGTTTCAGAAAACAATCAGGCAATTTTTGACAATCTGCAAAAAGCATTAGGATTTGTTCCAAATTTATATGCTGTGATTGCAAATTCAAAAAATGGTTTAGAAAAATACTTAGCCTATCAAAATGCTAAAACATCTTTAAACAATAAAGAAAAAGAAGCGGTAAATTTAATCGTAAGCCAAGTTAATAACTGTGTGTATTGCGTGAGTGCCCACACTGTTATTGGGAAAATGAATGGTTTTACAGACGAACAAATACTCGACATCCGAAAAGGAAAAGCTGCTGATGCAAAATTGAATGCATTAGTACAGCTTGCTGGTGAAATTACTAAAACAAGAGGAGAGGCTAATTCGGATTTAGTGGATGCTTTTTTTGCTCAAGGTTTTACTAATGAAAATTTAGTGGATCTGATACTTCTAATAAGTGATAAAACAGCCATGAACTATTTGCACAATTTGACAAAAGTGCCAGTTGATTTTCCTTTGGCACCATCTTTATAATTTGTGTTTTTAAATAATAACAATAGATTGCAAACCAGTTCAATAAGAGGTGGTTTGCATTATACTTTAATAATTATGAAGCAAAAACATCCACTTCCTCCATTCAATATGGAAACTGCTTTGCAAAAAGTACAGTTAGCCGAAGATGCGTGGAATAGCAAAGATCCAGAACGTGTTGCTTTGGCCTACACTGTTGACACGGAATGGCGCAATCGAACCGATTTCATCAATGGCCGAGATGCTGTAAAAGAATTCCTAAAAGGCAAATGGGAAAAGGAGCTCGATTATAAACTGAAAAAAGAATTATGGGGCTTTCGCGAAAATCGAATGGCAGTTCGTTTTGAATATGAATATAGAAATGTTGATGGGCAATGGTTTCGTGCCTACGGAAATGAAAATTGGGAGTTTGATGAAAATGGCTTGATGCGCAAACGTTTTGCCAGTATCAATGATTTGCCAATAGAAGAGAAAGACAGAAAATTTAAATAAGTAATTTGGGAATACGTTTTTATTTTTATAAAAACACTTCTCATTGGTGTAATTCGTAATTGTTAATTCATAATTATTACTTAGTCATGGCTAAAAACTTTGCAGAAATAGCATTTTCGGATGCTGCCAAAGCGTTACAGGAAGAACATGGTAGCCGAAAAGGGTATGAACGAATGGAAAAGTTCAATATCATTGATGGCTTATCCGAAAATGAAATGGGTTTTATAGCCAATCGGGATAGTTTTTATTTGGCATCTATTGGCGAAAAAAACTATCCTTATATTCAGCATCGTGGCGGACCCAAAGGTTTTGTGAAAGTCTTGGACAAAAACACAATTGGTTTCATCGATTTTTCGGGAAACAAACAATACATATCTGTTGGGAATTTTGCAACCAACAATAATGTAGCATTAATTATGGTGGATTATCCAGCAAGAGCGAGATTGAAAATTTTGGCCAAAGCCGAAATAGTGGAACTCAAAGACAATCCCGAATTATTAGCCAAACTCGATTTGGGTGAATATAAATATCATCCAGAGCGCATGATACTTTTTCATATTGATGCTTTTGATTGGAATTGCCCGCAGCACATCACACCACGATTTACCGTTGAAGAAATACAGCGGGCTTTCGAACCAAAGTTTGCCCATATTCAAAAATTAGAAGAAGAAATAGAAAATCTTAAAAACAAATTAAAAGAAGCAGGTTTAAGCTAAATTTGTTTATAAAAATTATAGTATGATAAATCAATCCGCCTTTACTTTAGTCAATCCGCAAAATGGAAATCTTGCTTTCAAACTTTTTTCTTTTGAGAGCAATTCTTGTTTTGATCACATTCAGCGATTGAATTATTATTCATTAATTTGGGTTCAAAAAGGAAAAGGCAAAGTAAAAGTTGATTTCTCTGAATATGATTTTACAGAAAATCAATTGTTGGCTTTTGCACCTTATCAGCCGTTTATGCTATCACCAGATGATCTATTTGAAGGGAAAGTGATTCATTTTCATCCTGATTTTTTTTGTATCATGAAACACCATGATGAGGTAGCTTGTAATGGGGTTTTGTTCAATAATATTTATGAACCGCCGTATGTAATGGTTGATGAAATGGCTGGAGCTACATTCAATATGGTTTTGGAACAAATGAAAATTGAAATGCAAAATCCGGCAATGGCACAATATGAGTTGCTGATATCTTATTTAAAAATTTTTCTCATTACAGCTTCTCGATTAAAAAAAGAACAACAAGTTGTTGCAACTTCTGTAATAGATGAAAAATCGGCACCATTTGTTCTTCAAAATTTAAGAAATTTCATTGAGCAAAATTTCAAAACCAAACATTCTGCCAGCGATTATGCCGAATTGCTGAATATTTCTCCAAAAGCTTTAGCTAAAATTACCAAAAATCACTTCAATAAAACGTTGACGAATTTAATAGCAGAACGCATTATTATCGAAGCCAAGCGTGAGTTGTACTTAACAAATAAGGCAGTAAAGGAAATTGCCTATGAGCTTGGGTACGAAGATGAGCATTATTTTAGCCGTTTCTTTAAAACCAATGCTGAGGTTTCTCCTCAAACGTATCGCGACACTGTTGGTTTTGCCAAAGCCGTCAGTTAATTTTTCGAAATTTTGCCTCCAATGTAAACTACCCGACATTTTGCCTTTTTTTGCTGATATATATTTGTAATGTAGAAATCAATAAACAAAAATTTATCATGAAAAAAATACTAGTATTACTGTTGGCTGTCTTTGCATTCTCGGCAACATTTGCACAAAGTGCAGGCAAAAAAGTCTCCGAATATAATTTGGAAAATAAAGCAGCCATTCAAGGCTATGATCCTGTATCTTATTTTAAACAAAATAAAGCTGTAAAAGGGAAAAAGGAAATTGCAGCTTCATACGAGGGTATTGTTTATCAATTTTCGTCTGTAACAAATAAAGAAATTTTCTCAAAAAATCCTGCTTCTTTCGAACCACAATATGGAGGCTGGTGCGCCTATGCAATGGGAAGCGCCGGAGAGAAAGTCGAAATCAATCCCGAAACATTCAAAATCATTGACGGAAAATTGTATCTGTTTTATAATGCCTTTTTCAATAATACTTTAAAAAGTTGGAATAAGGACGAAAACAACCTGAAAGCAAAAGCGGATGCTAATTGGAAAAAAATTATAAAATAAGAGATCATGAAAACATCAATTTTAATTTGGATAGTGCGTTTAACGGCAGCAGTTATTTTGCTACAAACGCTTTATTTTAAATTTTCCGGAGCTGAAGAAAGTGTTTATATTTTCTCCACTTTAGGAATGGAACCATACGGAAGAATTGGATCAGGAATTACAGAATTAATTGCGGCTATTTTAATTCTGATTCCCCGAACAACTTTGTTAGGTGCTTTGATGGGAGCCGGTGTTATGCTTGGAGCTATTTTTTCGCATCTTTTTGTATTGGGAATCGAAGTAAAAAATGATGGGGGAGAGTTGTTCATTTTGGCAATAATTACCTTTCTTTGTTGTATTGCGCTGATTTATTGGAATAAAAGTAAAATACCTAATCTGTTTAAATTAAAATTGTAGTATGCTGATTTCATCCATAAATAATAGTTTAAACGAATTGATTGGTCTTCTCAATCAATTGCAAGAAAAAGAATATTCAGAATCTTGTTTCGAATTAAGTGGTGCAAGCATTGGGGAACATACACGGCATATAGTAGAAATGTTTCAGTGTTTGATTCTGAATTATAATTCAGGAATTGTGAATTATGATAAAAGAGAACGAAACGTATTGATACAGACCAATATTGATTTTGCAGTTCAAATTATTTCAGATATCAAAAATAATATTTCTAAAGAAAACAAAAATCTAGAATTACAGCAAATCATAGATGGTGCTGCTGTCAAAATTCAAAGTAATTATTATCGGGAATTGCTGTATAATTTAGAACATTGTATCCATCATCAGGCATTGATAAAAGTGGCGGTTTTGCAATATAAAAATATAACAGTTGATGAAAATTTTGGAGTAGCCCGTTCTACAATTGAATACAGGAAACAATGTGCACAGTAAGTTTTGTTAGTTACAATGATACAATTATCATTACCTCAAATCGTGATGAAAAAATAATCAGACCGAGTGCAATCCCTCCGAAGAACTATTTTTTAAATGGAAAAAATATTATTTATCCTAAAGATCCCAAAGCTGGAGGAACTTGGTATGCAGTTGATGAGAATGGAACGGTTGTAGTCTTATTAAACGGAGCCGATGAAAAGCACGACGTTAAATTGCCTTATCGAAAAAGCCGAGGTTTAATTGTTCTCGAAATGATTAGCAGTGCTTCGCCAAAGGATTTTTGGCACGAAATTGATTTAGATAATATCGAGCCTTTTACCTTAGTTTTATTTCAGGATAAACAGCTTTTTCAGTTGCGCTGGAATGGAATTGAAAAAGCAGCTGTAGATTTGGAGATTGATAAAAATTATATCTGGTCTTCATCTACTTTATATTCTAAAGAAATCCGAGAAGAGAGAGCAAGCTGGTTTTATACTTTTTTAGCTAATAATCCAGTAATTACGGAAGATAAAATGCTTCATTTTCATCGGTATACCGAAAAAGATGACAAGGAACACGGTTTGATTATCAATAGAAATAACGAAATGAAAACCTTGAGTATTACTCAGTCCGTTATTGAGAAAAATAAAGTGATAATTAATCATTTGGATCTGATAGCAGAAAAAGAATACTCCAAAACTTTTATAGCTATTTGATATCATAATCATCCTGATTTTTACTTTTGCCAATCAGAATACAATTAAAACATAACTCTTGAAACTATTCTTTCACAAATTGACCCACTGGGAATACTGGCCTTTTCAAATGGTTTACATACCTATATATTTTTTATGGGCGTATTATTCCATAAAGGCAAAATCCATTTTTTTCTTCAATGCTTCTAATCCGACCATCAAAAATGGAGGTTTTATGATGGAAAGCAAAAAGCAGATTTATAATTTGATTCCCGAAAAATATTATCCCAAAACGGAATTGGTTAGAGCCGGAACTTGTGTTGATGAAATAAGTATGGTATTGGAAAACGCAGGAATCAAATATCCTTTTATTGCCAAGCCTGATATTGGTCTGCGCGGTTCAGCTGTAAAAAAAATAGAAACTCCGGCCGATTTGAAAAAGTATTCTGAAAAAGCTCATTTTGATTTTATTGTGCAAAATCTGATTCCGTATAAAAATGAAATAGGTGTTTTTTATGTACGATATCCACACGAAAAGCAAGGAAGAATTACCGGCATTGTAGCCAAAGAATTTTTAATTGTTACTGGAAATGGTCACGCAACTATTGAAGAATTGATAAAAGAAAATCCTAGATTTGAACTGCAATTAAAAGTATTGAAACAAGAATATGGCAGTAAATTACAGAAGGTTTTGCCTGTGGGCGAAAAAATAAATCTTGTTCCTTATGGAAATCATGCACGTGGTGCTAAATTTCTGGATGTAAGCCATTTGATAACGCCAAAACTTACTGCAGTTTTTAATGAAATGTGTGGTCAGATTTCTGGTTTCCATTTTGGAAGATTGGATATTATGTACAATACTTTTGAAGAATTAGAGCAAGGAAAGAATTTCGCGGTTGTAGAACTGAATGGCGCTGCAAGTGAACCGACACATATTTATGATCCCAAACATTCCTTATTATTTGCTTGGAAGGAATTGGCACGGCATATTACGTATATGTATGAAATTAGTTCCGCTAATTATCAAAATGGATTTCCGTATCTGTCACATAAAGCAGGAATGAAAGAATATCGTCTGCATCAAATGCAGAATAAGAAAATTATAAACTTTCAATAAATGAAAGCTTTTAAAAATATAGCAGTTGGATTTGTGGTGAGTTTTCTAGGCTCACTGCCTCTTGGTTATTTGAATATCATTGGAGTTGAGGTTCTTTCTAAAGTTGGAATAAATCCTTTGATTTTTTATTTGTTAGGAGTTATTGTTGTTGAAGCTGTTGTAATTTATTTCACTGTGATTTTTGCCAATAAATTAGTGAACAATAAAAAGTTAATGAAAGGGATTGATTTCTTTGCTGTGTTTTTTCTTTTTCTGCTGGCTTATTTGTTTTATGCCCATTCGAATCAATCAGTTGAAGAACATAATTATTTAGAAAGTTATGTTCGGTATTCTCCTTTTCTAATCGGAATGGTATTGTGCGGGATGAATTTTCTTCAAATACCGTTTTGGGTGGCTTGGAATTTATATTTGATGAATGCCAATCACATAGTATTGGATAGTAAACTAAAATTTCATTATATTTTTGGAACTTTAGTGGGAACCTTTTGGGGAATGTTATTAGCAATATTAGTACTGGATTCTTTATCGAAGAACACATTTTCTTTTTCGAAATACATTATGCCGATATGTATTCCGCTATTTTTTGTTGTTTTGGCCCTCTTCCAGATTTTTAAAGTCTATAAAAAATACATTAGATAAGAATCAAAGACGATTGACTCATGTCGTATGCCAAAATAAAATAGTTGTTATTATTAAATTGAAAATCACCAATAACAGACCATTTTAGCTTTTCAATGTGTGCTTTTTGTGAGGGTATATTGGTTTTGTTGATAAAAGTAATACCCACAGGAAATTTTCCCCAAAGATGAATCCGCATAAAATCGAAGAAAGGATTAATCAGCCCTTTTCCTCTGTATTTTTTGTCAATGCAGATTGGACCGTATTGAAAAGTATTGGTGTCAGTCATTTTGAAATCTTTGAAAGTAAGATCCGGTAGCATTGGCGTCATATGATTAAAAATCGCCCATTGGCTGAAATATTGCCAGCTTGCTGCAAAAATGTAAGCGATTATTCTGCCATTCTCTTTGGCAACAAATAAACCTTCCTGGCGGATGACTTCCTGTAATTGTTCAACTGAAAAAGGAGTGGTTACAAACCCAGCAGTTTTTTCTTCTTCGGTCATGTTCGAGATCAGATAAATTTCCTGTAATGCCAATACACCTTCAATATCAGTGATTTTTGCTGTTCCAAATTGGATGTGATCAATCATTTTTGCAGATTCTAGTTTTTTGTAAAAATAAAAAAAATGGAGAAGTAATTATTCAGCCAGATAATGGATATTAGTTTTGAAATTTAAAAGTGTGGTTTTTTAACTGTTTTGCTTATTTTTGCCACATGAAAAATATTATTATTACAGGTACTTCAAGAGGAATAGGTTTTGAGTTGGCATTGAAATTTGCTAATGAAGGACATCAGGTACTGGCTTTGTCGAGAAAAGCTAATCAGGAATTACTTTCACATAAAAACATTACTTTTCTTTCTGTTGATTTATCCAATGAAGCCGAGTTGCAGCAAGTGACCGATTTTTTATCTAGTACTTGGAAAAAAATAGATGCAGTTGTCCATAACGCTGGGAGTTTATTACTAAGACCTTTTTCTGAAACCACTCAAAATGATTTCGAGAACATATATAAAGTAAATGTTTTTGGAGTGGCTAATTTGACACGTATCTGCTTGCCTTATTTACAAAAAGGAAGCCACGTAGTCACTATTAGTTCTATGGGAGGAGTACAAGGAAGTCTTAAGTTTGCAGGATTAGCAGCTTATAGTTCCAGTAAAGGAGCGGTAATCACTTTGTCTGAATTATTGGCAGAAGAATATAAAGAGCAGGGGATTTCTTTTAATGTTTTAGCTTTGGGTTCAGTTCAGACCGAAATGCTGCAGGAAGCTTTTCCAGGTTATCAGGCACCTCTTTCGGCTGGTGAAATGGCTAATTATATTTATGATTTCACTCTTACAGGGAATAAATATTTTAATGGTAAAGTGCTGCCGGTTTCTTCTACAAATCCATAAGAATTATAAGTTATGAATTATAAGATATGAGTGAAAGCATTATCAGAATAAAAAGTTTTGAGTTAGCGATAAGAGGCGTTAATTTTTATAAATATTTAGTTTCCGAAAAGAGAGAATTTGTAATGAGTAAACAGTTTTTGCGTTCAGTAACTTCTGTTGGTGCAAATATTCGTGAAGCTGTAAATGCTCAAAGTAAAGCTGATTTTATTCATAAGTTGTCTATTTCGCAAAAAGAGTGTGATGAAACAATGTATTGGTTAGAACTTTTAAAGGAAACAGATTATATTTCTGAAAAGGAATTTAGTACAATTCATCAGTAAAGTAATGAAGTTTTTAAAATCATTAGAAGCATAATCATTACTTCGAAGAAAAATTCATAATTTATAACTCATAACTATTTTGTCAGAGACGCTTTTTAAATATTTGCCTGAACATGCCGTAAAACCAGCTTTTGAACTGATTGTGGCAAATCAGGTGCATCTTAAAATTGTCAATGAACGGCAGACACGTCATGGCGATTATAGAAAAGGACCGAGCGGGAAACACGAAATTACAGTAAACGCAAGTCTTAATAAATACAGGTTTTTGATAACACTGATTCATGAGATTTCGCATTTGGTGGCATTTGAAAAATACGGAAGAAATATTAAACCTCATGGAGATGAATGGAAATATTCTTTTCAAAGGCTGATGATGCCGTTTATCCGGCCAGAGATTTTTCCCAGTCATTTACTGCCTTTGCTGGCAAGACATTTTAAAAATCCGTCTGCAAGCAGTGATACAGATGTTACATTAGCGTTAGCTTTAAAGCAGTATGATAAACCCAATGATAAAAGTTATATCTTTGAAATTCCTTACGGAAGTGTTTTTAGAATTTCCAATGGGAAGATTTTTAAGAAAATAGCAATACGAACCAAGCGTTACGAATGCTTAGAAATAAGTTCCGGACGATTGTATTTATTTAATCCAAATGCTGAGGTTGAGTTGCTGCCAAATTAATAAAAGCTGTTAGAAGGCTATAAAAAGAAGTTAAAAATGAACAAAAACTATTACGCAATACTTATGGCAGGAGGGATCGGTTCCCGATTTTGGCCGGTAAGTACGAAAGAGTTCCCAAAACAGTTTCATGACATGCTGGGTTCTGGAGAAACTTTAATTCAGAAGACATTCAGCCGATTGTCACAAATTATTCCGAAAGAGAATATTTTGATTTTGACGCATGAGAGTTATAATAATTTGATTTTAGAACAACTGCCAATGGTGAAACAAGAGCAGATTGTTTTGGAGCCTGCAATGAGAAATACAGCACCTTGTATTTTGTATGCCTCATTAAAAATTAAAAAAATGAATCCAAATGCTGTGATGGTAGTCGCTCCAAGTGATCATTGGATTGAAGACGAAATGCAGTTTGTGGCCAATTTACAGCGTTCTTTTGATTTGTGCGAAAGAGAAGAATCGCTGATGACTTTAGGTATTTTGCCAACAGCTCCAAATACAGGTTATGGTTATATTGAATTTGACAAATTAGACAGTCGCTCGATAAAAAAAGTTGTGCAGTTTAGAGAAAAACCAGATTCAAAAACAGCCAGACGATTTATACAAAGCAGAAATTATTTGTGGAATGCAGGTATTTTTATGTGGAGTGTTAAATCTATTTTGAAAGCTTTTGAAGAATTTCAGCCTGAAATGTATGCTCATTTTATGAAAGGGTTTGATGTATATAATTCAGAGGATGAACATGCTTTTATACAGGAAAATTATCCAAATGCTGATAATATTTCCATAGATTATGCGATTATGGAAAATGCTCAAAATGTGTATGTGCTTCCTGCAACTTTTGATTGGAATGACTTAGGGACTTGGGGATCACTGCATGAAAAACTGCCAAAAGACGATAATAATAATGCAGTAGTAAATGCTACGGTATTATTGCAGAATTCATCCAATAATATTGTAAGAACGGCTTTAGGGAAACAAGTAATTGTTGACGGATTGGATGATTATATTATTGTTGATAAAGATTCAGTTTTATTGATTTATCCAAAAAGTAAAGAACAGGAAATAAAAGGAATTGTTTCTCAGCTGAAATAACCGAAATATATTTTACTTAAAAAGGGCCACAATAATTTAATTGCGGCCCTTTTTAGTTTTACTCCAAAGATGATGGTGTATTTATATATTTTGCTGAAGAGATTATTCTTTTAAATGCGCTTCTCTGACTTTTTTGAACAATTCTGAAGAATAAACAAATTCTACGATGGCTTCATTGTTGGTTCTGAAAATCTCTTCTTTATTTCCCTGCCAGGCTTTAACGCCATTTTTTAGAAATAAAATATTATCGCCAATTTCCATAACAGAGTTCATATCATGTGTGTTTACGACAGTTGTAATATTGTATTCTACCGTTATTTCCTTGATGAGGTTATCAATTAAAATTGCCGTATTGGGGTCTAATCCCGAATTTGGTTCATCACAAAATAGATATTTAGGATTGTTTACGATGGCTCTTGCGATTGCAACCCTTTTTTGCATTCCTCCCGAAATTTCAGAAGGTAATTTTTTATGTGCGCCCACAAGATTTACTCTTTCTAAAACAAAATCTACTCGTTTCTGGATTTTTAATTTGCTGTCATTGGTGAACATTCTTAAAGGGAAAGCTACATTCTCGGCAACAGTCATGCTGTCAAAAAGGGCACTTCCTTGAAAGAGCATTCCGATTTCTGTACGTATTTCTCTTTTTTCGTCAGCATTTAAATCTGAATAAATCCGTCCGTCAAATGATATGGTTCCTGCCTCTGGAGTATGGATTCCCAATAATGATTTCAATAAAACAGTTTTCCCAGACCCACTCTGGCCAATAATTAAATTGGTTTTGCCTGCTTCAAAAACACTGGAAATCCCTTTCAGAATTTTGACGCCGTTAAATGATTTTTCTATATTTTTTATTTCTATCATTTTGTTAAGAGTAATTGGGTAATAACATAATTGAGTACAATAATGGTAACCGAAGTCCAAACAAAGGATACGGTACTTGCCTTACCTACTTCAAGTGCCCCGCCTTTCATATAATAACCATGAAAAGAAGGAATGGTTGCTAAAAGCATACCAAAAATAAATGTTTTAGTGAAAGAATATACAACATGAAAAGGAAGGAAATCCCGCTGAATTCCTTCGATAAAATCAACATCGGCACCAAAACCGCCATAAACGGTAGCGATATATCCGCCAGCTATGCCCAAAAACATTCCAATTCCGATAAGGAATGGATATAAAAGCAATGCTATTATTTTTGGGAAAACCAAATAATTAAGAGAGTTAACTCCCATAACTTCTAGAGCGTCAATTTGTTCTGTAACGCGCATTGATCCTATGCTCGATGTTATAAATGAACCCATTTTTCCTGCCATAATGATGGACATAAATGTTGGTGCAAATTCTAAAATCACCGATTGACGGGTGGCATATCCAATAAGATATTTAGGAATGAAAGAATTAGTTAAGTTCAAAGCAGTCTGTATAGAAACAACACCGCCAACGAAGAATGAAATGAATGCAACAATTCCTAATGAATCAATAATTAAATCATCGACTTCTTTGAAGATTAAACCTTTCATAACAGACCATTTTGTTGGCTTTCTGAAGATTTCTTTCCACATTAAAAAATATTTCCCAATTTGGGATAAATAGCGAATGAGCATCATTTTCTAGTATTCAGTTTACGGGTTACAGTATTCAGAAAAGAATACAGGTATGCAAAAATACTGTATTTTGTTGGAATTTTTGTTTTTAATTACCAAAGGGTAAATATTAAAACAATTTCTCTTTCATTTTTTGCAGGCGATAATTGCGTATGAATTTTGCCTGTTCATTAGTAACCAACAAAGGAGTTTTTGCCGATTTTGCTTTCCAAAAACCTTGGATGTAATCGAGAAAAAGAAGTGGTTTTTTCTTCATCATTGCCAATTTTGCTGAAGCAATTGCAGTTATCCAGAAGCCATAGCCAAGTGTGTAAAATGCTTCACCTTGTTTGTAGCGCGCAGTTTTGTTGTAATTTGCACCCGTAGGTTTAAGATGTTTTACGTGCAAAGAAGCATCGGTAACAACCTTCCAATTGTAATATTTGCAAAGCAGTTCGTCAACCGTATCCCAGCCCATTGCAGGTTTTAATCCGCCAATTTGTTTAAAAGTTTCTTTTCGATATGCTTTCAGTGCGCCTCTGATGTGATCTTTGTCGGTTAGGTTTTCAAGAACCCAGTCGCCGTTTTTTTCGATATAGCAAAATCCGCCGGCCATTCCGATTCGGTCATCCGATTCAAAATGTTTGATTACGGTTTCAAAATAATTAGAAGGAAAAATTAAATCGGCATCAATTTTTACGATTAAATCATAATCTTCGTCCAAAGTTTCAAATCCTTTCTGAAAAGCCTGAATCACTTTACTTCCCGGTAAATGAATTGTTTCCGAAGTTTTATTTACCAGACTAATAAACGGATTTTCTTTGGCGAAAGCCGAAACAATCTCCGCAGTTTTATCAGTAGAATTGTCATTTACTACAACAACTTTGGCCGGCAAAACGGTTTGATTTGCTAAACTGTTTAAGGTTAGCTGAATGAAGGTTTCTTCGTTGTAGGTTGGAATAACTATGTAATAACGCATAAGTAAGTCTTTTTTTCAACTCTATTTTGGCGATGTGGCGGATTAAGAAAGCGTAATCTTTCGGTTAATGACTTTTCCCAAGTACAAAAACCATCTTCAAATTAAGCCAAATCCCGCCATATTGCAACGGCGGTTGGGCGATGTTTTTTTAATTCAGCGAATATCCAATTATTAAATTCAATGAATTAGTTTTAGCCTCTCCATCTCCCCAAATTTTATTTTTACTTGATTTAGCTAAACCTAGATTTTCTCTTATTTCTATAAAAATTGAGTTTCTTTCGTTTATTTCAATTGTTTTTCCGAATCCTATCGATAATCCAAAATCAGTTTTATTATAACTATTTGTTGTTTCAGTCGTTTGTGATTCTTTGACTGATCTATTCAAATACAAACTTTCCACCAAATTTGATTTTAATAAATATCCAATAAATGGACCACCATTTACAAAAAAACTATTTTTGTTGCTGAAATTATATTTTATCATTATTGGTAATACTAAATAGTCATGATTTCTTTTAGATCTCAATTCATCGAATCCTCCAGAGATTGGATCGGGATTTACATTTACATTTATTGTTTCAAGCGTCGTTTTTGACTTTTGACTTTTTCGTTCATAATTAAATTCTAATTTTAAACTCAATTTTTCTTTAATTTGATATTCAAAATTTAGTCCTCCCAAAAAAGCAAATGCAGGATTTTCAGAATAATAAGAACTAATATTAGCAGGGATATCATAACCTCTAAAATTAGAATAATTTAATCCGCCTTGAATTCCAAATTTAATTTTTGAATTTTGTGAATAATTTAGTAATGAAATTAATAGAAATAAAATGCTCAAAAATAATTTTCTCATAGTTTTGTTTTCTGTTTTTTAGTTTTGTTTTTACATTTTTTGATGTAAAATATCTCCCGACTATTTTCTTTCTGCGTAAACTATATAATATCTCGGCGTGAAAAATCGTAATAAGGGACGGAAACCAATTTTTTTAACCGGATGAGTAAATTTCTCTCTGTCAATGATTTTCCAGCCTGTTTTTTCTAATAACCAATCCAATTGCCAGTCTTCAAATTCATGATAATGTCTGTCCCACATATCAGTTTTACTACGGTAGGCAGAAGAAAACCAAAGGCGCAATGGAATTGAAATTAATAATTTATCTGATTTTATTTCACTTAAAATAGTATACGGATTGAGCAGATGTTCAAAAATTTCAAAAGCAGTAACGACATCCTGCTTTCCTTCTGAAAAAACATTTTGATTCATGTCTAAATCTTCACCAGTGGTGTTTTTTACAGAATAGCCTTCTTCTTTCATAATTTTAGAAAAAGGATTGTCAACACCAAGATCTAATATGGTTTGCGAAGGAGATACATGTTTTTTTAAAAATTCTAAAGTATGCTTGAATCGTTTATTGGGAAATGTTTTTTCGTACATGATTTTAATTTTTGACTACGCTTTTGCTTTAGCGTCTGCAAATATAAAGATTCTCTTTCTTATACTGTTTGTAATTTAATATTTGTCCCAATATTATTTGAGTTTAGAAATGTATTTTTTTATTTCTAAAACAAAAGCCCACTGCACTAAAAAAAGTGAGCGGGCTTACAAAAAACGTACAGGGGTAATCTTAATATCGATAGACAAATGCATTAATATTCATACCAGCTCCTACCGAAGCAAAAATGACAATGTCACCTTTGTTTATTTCCTGATCTTCAATTTGTCCTCTAATCAGCAGGTCAAAAAGGGTGGGAACGGTTGCTACACTGCTGTTTCCTAATTCATGGATGCACATTGGCATAATATTTTTTGGAGGAGTCTGCCCGTGCAATTTGTAAAAACGGTGAATGATGGCTTCGTCCATTTTCTCATTAGCCTGATGAATCAGAATTTTTTTGACATCCTCAATAGCAATTCCGCTCTTTTCTAAACAGCTTTTCATCGCTGCTGGAACCTGACTTAGTGCAAATTCATATATTTTACGGCCATACATTTTGATGTATTTAGTGTCCGGATCTAACTCTGGATTGTATGATTTTCCGAAGAAAAGGAAATTAGCTTCTTCAGCAGCATAAGTTGCGCTTTCATAAGACAGCATTCCAGCTTCATCATCAGAGGCTTCTATAATCGAAGCACCAGCGCCGTCAGAGTAAATCATCGAATCTCTATCGTGGGCATCAACTACTCTGGATAAAGTTTCGCCTCCTATAACAAGACATTTTTTTGCCATGCCCGATTTTATAAAAGCATTGGCCTGCAGTACGCCTTCAATCCATCCAGGACAGCCAAAAAGAATATCGTAAGCGACACACCTTGGGTTTTTAATCTGTAATTTATGTTTAACTCTTGTTGCAAGACTTGGTATAATATCGGATTGGTTTGTTCCGTATTTTACATCACCAAAGTTATGTGCAAAAATGATATAATCTAATGTTTCTGGATCTACGCCTGCATTTTCAATTGCTTTTTGAGAAGCAAAAAAAGCTAAATCAGAAGAGGTATAATGATCCTCGGCATACCTTCTTTTTTCGATACCGGTAATGCTTTTGAATTTGTTAATTACAACTTCATTTGGGTAAGCAAATGGAGAACCGTCTTCATTAAGGAAAACATGTTCGCTAAAATCAGTATTGCTAATTTTTTTCTCAGGAATATAGCTTCCTATACCAGTTATTTTTATTTTCATTTTGATAATTTCCAGAATAAATTTTGGCTAAATTAATTATAATAAATGTATAATAGTTAATATATTTATTATGCATGCATATAATTATGGAATAATAAATATATGGCAAAAATATTGAATATTTTTTAATGAAAATGATTAAATAATGCGTTTTATTCTTAGAATAGGTATAAATAACAAACAGAGTTCTTTTTGTTATAAAGTTGTTTTTTGTTGTTTTAAAAGGATAAATATCATTTTATTTTAACTAAAAAATGCGTGGTTTTTATTATTTAGCAAAACCAATTGATACCTATCGCAGTAATTCGAAAACGTTTTTAATAAATTTAAAAATAAATATTTGACTATAATAAAGAACCCTTTCAGTTTGTAGCTGAAAGGGTTTTGTATAATCTAAAATCTGCTGAAATTCTAGCTCTCCATGTATGCTTCAATCGGCGCACAGCTGCAAACCAGATTTCTGTCTCCGTAAGCATCGTCAATACGACGTACAGACGGCCAGAATTTGTTGTCAGCGATGTAATCCAAAGGATAAGCTGCTTTCTCTCTGGTGTATGGTAAATCCCAAGAATCAGAAGTTAACATCGCCAAAGTATGAGGAGCATTTTTCAATGGATTGTTTTTGTCTTCAGCAGTTGCTTCTTCAATTTCCTGTCTGATAGCAATCAAAGCGTCGCAGAAACGGTCTAATTCGGCTAAATCTTCAGATTCAGTAGGTTCGATCATTAGTGTTCCGGCAACTGGGAAAGAAACCGTTGGAGCGTGGAAACCGTAGTCCATTAGACGTTTTGCGATATCGCCAACTTCGATTCCGTTTTGTTTGAATGCACGGCAATCCAAAATCATTTCGTGGGCAGCTCTTCCGCACTCACCAGTGTAAAGAATTGGATAGTGTCCTTCAAAACGTGCTTTCATATAGTTAGCATTCAAGATTGCATGTTCAGTAGCACTTTTTAATCCTTCAGCTCCCATCATTGTAATGTAACCGTAAGAAATTAAACAAACCAAAGCAGATCCATAAGGAGCAGATGAAATTGCTGTAATTGCCTGCTCGCCGCCAACATTTAAGATTGGGTTTGTTGGCAGGAACGGAACTAATTTTTCGTTCACACAAATTGGTCCAACACCAGGTCCGCCACCTCCGTGAGGAATAGCGAATGTTTTGTGTAAGTTTAAGTGACAAACGTCAGCACCGATAGTCGCAGGGTTTGTTAAACCTACTTGTGCATTCATATTGGCACCGTCCATGTAAACCAATCCGCCGTTATCGTGGATTAATTTTGTGATTTCGATAATTGAAGATTCGAAAACTCCATGAGTAGAAGGATACGTTACCATCAAACAAGATAAATCATCTTTGTGTTCAATCGCTTTTTCTCTTAAATCTTCTACGTCAATATTTCCTTCCGGAGTCGTTTTAGTCACAATGATTTTCATTCCGGCCATCGCTGCAGAAGCAGGATTTGTTCCGTGAGCCGATGAAGGAATCAAACATACATTACGGTGACCATCGTTTCTAGAAAGGTGGTAAGCACGAATTGCCATTAAACCAGCATATTCTCCCTGAGCTCCCGAGTTTGGCTGTAAAGTTGTTCCGGCAAAACCAGTAATTACATTTAACTGCTGCTCTAATTTTTTAAGCATTGTAAGGTAACCTTCAACTTGATTAACTGGTGCAAATGGGTGAATGCTGTTCCAGTTTGGCATTGATAAAGGCAGCATTTCAGAAGCTGCGTTTAATTTCATCGTACAAGAACCTAACGAAATCATCGAGTGATTCAATGATAAATCTTTACGTTCCAATTTTTTGATATAACGCATTAACTGACTTTCTGAATGATGATTGTTGAAAACATCATGCGTTAAGAAAGTAGATGTTCTTTTTAATGAAGCCGGTAACTGACTTCTTTCACTTAATTCTGAAACTGTGAAAGTTTCTTTTCCTAAAGCTTCAGCAAAAATCGCAATAATTTGGTTGATGTCTGTAACTGAAGTCGTTTCGTTAAATGAAATCGAAATGCTGTCGGCATCAGGATAAAAGAAGTTTACTTTGTTTTTCTCCGCTGTGGCTTTTACTTTTTGAGCGTCTGCTTTTACTAAAATAGTATCAAAGTAAGCTGTATTGGTTTGGTAAACTCCTAATTTATTTAAAGCTTCAGCAGCCGTAACTGCCGATGCGTGAACTTTGTTTGCAATATATTTTAAACCTTTTGGTCCGTGGTAAACTGCGTACATTCCGGCCATAACTGCTAATAAAACCTGAGCAGTGCAAATGTTCGAAGTTGCTTTTTCACGTTTGATGTGCTGTTCGCGAGTTCCTAAAGCCATACGTAAAGCACGGTTTCCGTTTGCATCAACAGAAACTCCGATGATACGGCCCGGCATAGATCTTTTGTATTCGTCTTTTGTTGCAAAATAAGCTGCGTGAGGACCACCGTAACCCATTGGTACACCAAAACGCTGTGTAGTTCCAACAACAACCGCAGCTCCCATTTCTCCTGGAGAAGTTAAAGTCGCTAATGATAAAATGTCAGCGGCAAACGCAACTTTAATTTCATTTTCTTTTGCTTTAGCAACAAAAGCGCCGTAATCGTTTACCTGACCATATTTTCCTGGGTATTGTAAAATCGCTCCGAAGAACTCATTTGAAAAATCAAAATTTTCGTGATTTCCAACAACTAATTCAATTCCGATTGGAGTGGAACGAGTCTGCAGTACAGATAAAGTTTGAGGTAAAATTTCTTCAGAAACGAAGAATTTGTGCGTATTGTTTTTCTTTTGATCGCGAGTACGAACATCAAATAATAACGCCATAGCTTCTGCAGCAGCCGTTCCTTCATCAAGTAAAGAAGCGTTTGCGATTTCCATTCCAGTTAATTCGATAACGGTAGTCTGGAAATTTAAAATAGCTTCAAGACGGCCTTGAGCAATTTCTGCCTGATAAGGAGTATAAGCTGTATACCATCCTGGGTTTTCAAAAATGTTTCTTTGAATAGGAGCCGGAACGATAGTTGGGTGATAACCCAAACCAATATATGATTTAAATGTTTTGTTTTTCTTCCCTAATTCGCGAATATGATTTGCAAATTCGAATTCTGTCATTGCAGGATCTAAATTCAACGGTGCTTTTAAACGAATGTCGTCAGGAAGGGTTTCGTAAACAAGTTGTTCGATCGATTCAACTCCAATGGTTTGTAACATGTGTTGAAGATCTGTTTCTCTTGGACCAATGTGTCTTAAAGCAAAAGCATCTGTTTTCATTTGTAGCTATCTATTTTTAAAAAAGAAATGTAATCTGCAAAGTATATTCTTCATTTGAATTAAGTTTATACCAAGATTATTACATTTTACAGTAAATGTGTTGTTTTTTTGTGGCGCAAAATTAAGTATTATTAATAATTTAATGGGTATTTTTAACTTCAATTTTTGTGAAATTTATAACTAAAGAGTTGATTTGTTAATAATTAATTATATTTACGAAATGAAGCTATTGAAACAGCTATTAAATTTTTACCTGAACAGCAGTATTCATGTGGCTTTGTCCTGTTATGCACTGGTGCGGATTACGTTTCATGTGTTTCATATTCAGTACGATAATCCGATGGCTTTATTTGTTTTTTTTGGAACAATTGTAGGGTATAATTTTGTTAAATATGATGCCTTGGTCCGGGTGAAGAAAAAACCGATTGGGAATTTATTGAAGATTATTGCTCTTTGTAGTTTGATTTCGATTGTTTTGGTTGGATATTATTTTTTTCAGTTAAAACGGATTACTCAGATAGTTTCGTTCGGAATTCTGGCTATTACAGCATTATACACACTTCCTTTTTTCCCTAACAGGAGTAATGCCCGAAACTGGGCTGGTGTAAAAATTTATATAGTATCTCTTTGTTGGGTGGGAGCGACTTTGGTTTTACCTTTAATAAATGCCGAAATCCCGTTTACATCTGATTTTTTCATAAAATGCATTCAGCGGTTTATTCTAGTTTTCGTACTGATTTTGGTTTTTGAAATTATTGATTTGGCCAATGATGATCCGCATTTAAAGACCGTTCCGCAGATGATTGGTGTAAAAAAGACGAAACTTTTAGGTTTTTTATTGTTGATACCTTTTTGGTTTTTGGAAATTTTTATATCAACATTCAATTATCATGATGCTTTGATAAATCTTGTTATGGTGGTTATACTAATGCTTTTTATTGCATTTGCAAATCCAAACCGCTCCAAATATTACACTTCATTTTGGGTCGAAGCAGTGCCTGTTTTTTGGTGGCTGATGCTGGCTTATAATTAGAAAAATAATAATTACTGTTTATATAATCCTAATCAGGGTCACGGCATTCGCATTTAAAAAAAGATAAACACGAATTTCACCAATTAACACTAATTCTTATCAAAATTGAAATCAAATTTTACAACTTTTTACAGTTTCGAATATTTTGTGTAATTAAACAGCAATCTTAAATTCGTGCAGATTAGTGTAATTCGTGTCAGAAACTTTTAAAAGCGAATGCCGTGCCGTGAATCAGGGTATTCGCTTTAAAACTTTTAAATTCTATATACCCAAAGTATAAAAAAATGGCACACAGATGACAAGGATATAACGGATCTTGCACAGATTCCAGCTAAATTCTTAACGGATTTGTTAAAAAATCTGTTCTAATCTGTTTTATGCATGGAATCCGTGGCTAATTTAACTGTTTTACAAAATGATAAAGCAATATTTATTTTTAAAAGAGAATGTCTTGAATCCTAACTTTTATTCTCTTGTGCTATAAATATAGTGTCTTGTGCTAAAAATATACGAACTTGTGCATTGTATTTTGAGATTTAAAGCTTTTTTAATTTCTTTTGTTTAGAATTTAGTTAGGATCATTGTAATAGCATCGTATTGAAATCAAATTATATAACAATTTGATTTTAAGTGTTTTTTGTGAAATTGATACTTTTAACTTTCCGAATTACTTAAATGTTTGGATGGTCAAAAAATAGATTTGTTCTTATAAAGATTTTTTTTAGTAATATCTTCATTTATAATAGAAAACTCTTTTGAACTAAATTGTAAATTTGAGTTTAATCACTAAAAACGTAAAGTTGTGGAAAGAAAAAAAGTAAAGTGTTGTATTCCTAGTTTAATCTTTGGATTTATTTATATAGTGAATACGCAGTATCTTATCACAAATTCCAGAAAAAATTTTGCAGGATAAAATTTTGTTTCGTTTTTGGAAGATTAAGTAGATTACACAATATGGATTTATAAGCAATAATTGAATTCTAAAATAGACTTTTTTCACAACATCATAGATAAATTTCACAATCAAATTAAATAGTATTTCATTTTTTTTAAATTAAAAAACAAATTATTATGAGCGAAACAATTACAAAAAAGGCAAACATTATTAACTCTCCGGGGACTCAATTAAGTATTGAATCTTTTTTTCCTTGTGATGGGAATATATGTTTTTTAAACAATAGAGGTAAAAATCCACTTCCGCCTCTTGTTCAAGCAAACTTCGTTGCAAACGATAACGATATATCAGTTTCTGTTGTTATTTTTATTGAGTCTACTATTACTATAACAGAAAACGATCTTAACGTTACTTGGGATAATAATGTTTTAAGACCAGCATTTTACATTTCTTACAATGATACTAATAGTCCATCGACGACTTTTAATGGCTATCAAGTTAGTTTTACCTTAACGAGCGCACATTTATTAGGGATGAAGCCAGAAATAATAAAAGTGTTTCTATGGGATTCAGATCCAGAAACGTCAAGAGGTACTGAAACGTCTGTACAAACCGGTGTGTAAGAAATAAGTTGAAATAAAAAACAGAGCTTTATTTAAGTTCTGTTTTTTATTTTAACTAAATTGCTAGCTAAAATTAGCAAATGAAAGTTTTTTATAGAATATTAATATTTTGTTTTTTATTTTTTTCTCAATTATTTTTTTCTCAAAAAAGCTATAGCACTTTTGAAAAAGAAATTATAATAAAAAGTAGAAAATTCATTAGTGAGCCTAATTTTAATAAAGCACGATCTTTTTTTTTACAAAAAGAATGGGACTCTACTTTAGTTTACTCAATGAAACAATTAAGTACTGGAAATAAAAATAAAGAGATTGAGAATTTCTGTCATTTTTTTAGAGGATTCAGTTTTAAAGAAAAAAAAATTTTTATTGAGAGTAAAAAAGAATTTACTTTAATTTCTAAATATTTTGAATTTTATAACCATATCAAAATGTTTCTTGGTGATATTTCATTAGAACAAAAAGAATTTCAAAAAGCAATTAATTATTTCAAAGAGATTGAACTTGTAAAAGATAATAATCTTCTAGGTATAGAGAAAAGTAGCGTTAAGTATAATTTAGGAATTTGCTATATGCATCTTGAGGAGTTTGATAAGGCTGAATTTTATTTGCTCAAAAGTATCAAATTATATGAACAACAAAGAGATTCTTTATTGCTCGTCAATGCTTATGGAGATGTTGCTAATTTATATTATCTTCAATACAAAGACAATCTCGCCATTCCCTATTTTGAGAAAGCCTATGCTTTATCTAAAAAAATCAAAAATTTCGATTTAAAAAGAAGAGCAGCTCGCAATATGTCTGCTGTTGAGAAAAACCGTAATAATTTTGCAAAAGCATTAAAGTATAGAGAAGAATCCGATCAATGGAAAGATTCTTTGAACAATCAAAATAAAATATGGGAAGTTGCGGAGTTAGAAAAGAAATTTGCAGTTAAACAAAAACAAAAAGAAGTGAGCTTGTTACAAGCAGAAAACAAAATAAAAGTTACCGAGAGAAATGGGCTTTTTTATTCTGCTATTGTTTTGTTGTTATTACTTGGAGTATCTGTCTATTTTTATAAAGAAAAAATAAAAACCAACAAAATCATCTTAGCTCAAAAAGAAACCCTAGATGAGTTGAATGCCACAAAAGACAGGCTTTTTTCTATAGTAAGTCATGATTTGCGTTCCTCGGTACATGCTATGAAAACCAGTAATGCCAGGTTATTAGAAAAAGTAGCCACAAAAGATCTGGAAGAAATTGATACCATATTGCATCAAAATAGTGGTATTGCAAACAGTACTTACAATTTATTAGATAACCTTTTGCACTGGGCATTATTGCAAACAAAACAGGCTTATTTTGAAATCACTTCTTTGCGTTTATTTTTTATAGTAGAGCAAGTGGCATACAATTATCAGCCTTTGATGGCAGAGAAAAATATTCTTTTTGAAAATACAATCTCCAAAAAAGATTTCGTTCTTGCCGATCAGGAATCGCTAAAATTACTGCTGCGAAATTTTTTTGACAATGCTATTAAATTTTCAAATGAAAATGGATTTATAAAAATTTATACTCAAAACGATAGTGATACCTATTGCGATTTAATTATTGAAGACAATGGTATTGGCATGAGTGGCGATACTATTGCAAATCTTCTTAAAGACAGTACATTGTTATCTAAAAAACAAAATGAAAAGAGCATAGGTACAGGTCTAGGCTTACAGTTGTGTAAGTCAATGATTAAAAAGAATAACGGAAAATTAGATATAAAAAGCGAGTTAGGAAAAGGAACAAAATTCATTGTATCTTTGCTTAAAACGCCGCCTCATGAACAAAATTAACCTGCTGATTGTTGAAGATACTCCATCAGAAAGTGATGCCCTTATTAAAGTACTTGAAGCCAATAACTATAATGTAGTTGGTGTAGCTGCAAATCATAAAGATGCTTTAGCTCTTTTTTGCAGCAACAAAATAGACATCGCTATTGTAGATATTTTTCTAAATGGTTCTCCAGAAGGTATTGCATTTGCCGAAACCATAAATGTATTGCCCAATGCTCCAAAACCTTTGGTTTTTTTAACAAGTTCTACTGACATGCATATTTTTGAAAGAGCAAAACTTACCAAGCCTTTCAGTTATCTGATGAAACCATTTAATGAGCTAGAACTTTTATTCGCTCTTGAACTTGCCGTCGAAAAATTTTATGGACAAAAAGATGTTTTTCTGAGTGATGAAGAAAATACCGTTATTAGTGAAGAATTTTTATTCATTAAAAAAGGGAAATCACTCAAAAAAGTGCATCTGCAGGATATTATTTATATTGAGGTAGAAGAAAAATATTGCAATATAGTTACTGAAAAAGAAAAGTTTTTAATTCTAATTTCATTAACTAAAATACTAGAGTTGCTTGATGCAAAACTTTTTTATAGAACACATAGAAATTATATTGTAAACATTCAAAAAATAACAGAAATTATTCCTATAGACAATCTTATTTTTTTGATTGGGGGACACAAGGTAACTCTCAGCGAGAAATATAAAGATATTTTAAAGAGAGTCCGTACTCTAAGATAATATACTTCAAAAACGATCTTAAAGGAGAGCTATTTTTTGATCCATGTAAAATCTTAAATTTATTGGTTCAGATTTGTAAAGAAAGACTTAAAAGACAATTACTGTTTTTTAAGTCTTTTTTTTGTGCTAATTTTTTACACTTTCGTGGATAAGAAGGCTTTGCTTGTTCCATTTTTATAATTAAAAAAGTGGAGTCGTATTAGTTTTACATATGAAATAAAAAGCTAGCTAGATTTTTTCTAATTTTTTTCAGCTTAATGATTCAAAAGCATAAACCCGACTGTGCTAACAGTATTTTTAGAATGACTTGTTGAAATATATTAATGCGAAAATAAATGTAAACAGTGGAGTTCAGAAACCACTATAAAAACGGGGCGGTACCTGAAAAGCCTTATGAGTAGGGATAAATAAATAAATTTTAGAAATCATGGAACAATCAAGATTTAATTTAGTTAAAGGGTCTCGACAAAGAGTAGATATAATGTTTTTGGCTGATGCGACAGGCAGTATGGCAAATTGTATAGCTAAAGTACAAAAGAACATTATTGAAGCATGGAATGTGTTTTCAAAATCAACAAATTGGGACGTTCAACTAGGAGTTGCTTTTTATAGAGATAACGGTGATGCTGTGCCATTTAAAGTCTTACAAAAGATTACTGGCAATCAGAAACTTATTCAAGATGCAGTAAATGCGCTGATTCCTATGGGAGGAGGAGACATACCTGAAGGACAAATGGGAGCGTTAACTCAGATAGGAATTTTGAGTAATACTGGTTGGCGTCCTGGCGCAACTAGGATAGTAGCTTGGTTTGGGGATGTCTATGGTCATAATCCTGACAAGATTAATGGAGTAACTTATACTCAAGTTGGAGCAATTGCCTCACTTGTAGAACGTAATATAAACGTATGCGCCTTTAGTATGGCTCCTTATAATCAATTGGATTCTACAGGTCAGGCAACAGCTATTACAACAGCCTGTGATGGAGAATCACATGTGATGTTAAATGTTGCTACCCAAGGAGTTGTTACAACAATTTTTAATTATATAAAAGGTGTTGAAGTATAATAATTTTTAGAATAAAAGAAAACACCTTAGATACCATTTTTTCAATTTTATGTTACTATAAAAAACTAAGGTGTCATCTTGTTCCAAAACTGCACTTCCTTATGAATAAAAAAGGCTTCCTTATTTTTTTTTAAAATACAGTAATTCGGTGGTTTTGTTAAAGAAATAAAAGCTAGCTAGATTTATTTTTAATTTTTTTCCAATTAATTATTCAAAAGCATAAACCCGACTGTGCTATCAGTATTTTTTAAATGACTTGTTGAAATATATTAATGCGAAAATAAATGTAAACAGTGGAGTTCAGAAACCACTATAAAAACGGGGCGAATCCAGAAAAGCCTTATGAGTAGGGATAAAAAATTAAATTATAGAAATTATGTCTGATTTAAATACATACAATTATACAATAAATTTAACACCATATTGGACAAATAATCCCAATACAGTTTTGAATATTACATATTATACTACTTCTGGATATGCTTACAGTGCAACAATTACAGGGCCTGGTATTAATACACCTATTTCTTTTCCTAATAATAATTTTGGATTTAATAGTATTGTAATCCCAGCTTCAGTATATGCACCAGGAATTACACTACAATATGCTATATCAATTCAAACTAACTCTAGTAGTTTGGATGGTCAAGTACAAAATAGTATGGAAATTGGGACTAAATCAAATGGTGATGCTATAACATATCAAGGATTTTTATTTTCTAATGATGCTGGATCTGATAATGATTGGAATGATTGTGTAATTAGTTTAGCATTATTTAATTCATCAACAGATAATTAATTAGTTTAATGCAAATGCAGTTACGGCATGAGTTTTAAATCCACAATTGCAACGATAATAGTTTTGTTTCAAATTAGTAAACATCTTTTGTTTTTATAAAAAAAGGCTGTCCTTACTTTTCGGACAGCCTCTTTTAGAATGAAATTATTCATTAACTATTAATTGTTCTATGTTTTGACTCTCTTTTGCTTTTCTTTTTCCTCTAAAGAAAAAATATAAATTTAAGAATAGCATAAGTCCAAGATAAATAGAAAAACCACCTATTTTATAACTTAATTTTTCGACTAATTCCTGATAATTGTTTTGATATAACTGAATTTCGAGAATCATTAAAGCAAAACCAATATTGAGCAGATAAAAGCCTGTTTCGAAAAGTTTGTTGGTTGCCTGAGCGATTTCTTCTCTTCCTTTGAAGATATCCAGCATAAATATTTTTCCGTTTTTGAAAAGTGTTTTAGAAACATAATAAGTAAGGAATAAAGCGATTGGTAAATAGACAGCGTACCCGATTAAGATTTTTGTAGTTTCCATGATAATAAGTATTTAAGTGTTATTTAATTAATTTGTGAATGTATTTGGTTAATATTAAAATGTTTGTGTAATGCAGTACCGAAATAATAAAAATGATGACTGCGGTTTTGGTGCCGATGGTTTCTATCAATTGGGGTGAAGAAGTTATTTTTTGCCAGGAAATTAGGGTCATGGCGCAGTAACCAATATTTAAAAGATAATATCCCAAGAGTAATACCTGATTGATTTTTTGGCAGATGTCTGCGTGGTTTGGAATTAATTCTGCCACATAAATATTTCCGTTTTTGTAGCATATTTTTCCAACTTTCAGGATAATGAAAATCGTAATGCTGAGGTAAATTAAATACCCGATAATGTTGAAATTCATAATTATTTATTTTTAAATTTTTAAACTTTCAGAAAAAAATGAAACTTAGTGGTAAATTTTTTTACTGCTATTTAATTCGTTTTTATTGTTTTTTATTTGTCCCATTGAATAACCAGTAGAAATTTAATCTAATTATCAAATATTTAGTGTTGGCTATTTCATAATTTTTAAAACCAATTTACCTAACCAGTTTTCGTTGAATTCTGTCATTTTGTCTAAGACATTATCAGCTTTTAAAACAAAATCATACAATTTAGTAGTTTGGTCAACAAAGTGTTTTTCTTCGGCTGAATCTTTTGCTTCAATTGTCGAAACCTCTTTTAGGATTTTAAGCGCAGGTTTGATTTCTCTCCTGCTTCTTTCTCTCGAAATTTTGGAAGCCAATTCGTCTAAATCTTTTTCAGCAGTAAAAAACTCTTTTCTTTCGCCGGCTTTGTATTCTTTGTAGACAATTCCCCAGTCCATTAATGCTCTTAGGTTCATGCTGGCGTTACCGCGTGAAATTTGTAATTCTTCCATGATGTCTTCCATAGAAACCGCTTTGTTGGAGACCATTAATAAAGCATGGATCTGCGCCATGGTTTTATTAATTCCCCATTGAGAACCTAATGCTCCCCAGGTTTGTACGAATTTATTTTTTGCCTCTTTGAATTCCATTTTTGGATTTATTTCCTTTTGTTGGAGCAAATGTAAACAAAAGTTTTTAAACTTTCAAAAATAATTGAAAGTTTGTTTTAAAAAAATCATTCCAAAAGTAAAGTAGTAATTATCTTATGCTTGATTTTGTTTCTTTCATAACTGAAATTTTTTGTTCTGCAGCATTTTTTTAATTAATTCTATAAGTCTAGTATAGTTTTGATGTAGAAAATAAAAAGAGAAGGATTTTATTTGTTTGTTATTGATTATCAAATGAATATAAGGTGTTTTTTTTCTGATTTAAAACAAAGTTTATTGATTTAATTAAAAATACAATTAAAAAAGTGGAGCAGATCCCACTTAAAAAAACGAGGCGGTTCTGAAAAGCCTAACGAGTAAGATAAAAATAAAATTTAGAAATCATGGCAGATTTATTAGCAGGTGCTTATTTAGCAAAAGGGACAATTGGAAATGTTGGAACACCAGGTGCTCCAATCGCAACATTTAGTTTAGTGGTGGTACCATCACAGCATACCGTAACAGGTACAGTAATAATTACTCAGGCAGTAAGCGGTCCTGACAGCCACATTGTTGTTCAGGTAAAAGGAAAAATATATGCAGCCGGATTAGGAAAATATACACAATTAGTTAGTCTGCAAGGGCAGTATGTGCATTCAGTTCCTCCTCCGGCAATTGGTTCTTTCTTGGCTGAGTTCAATGCTCATTTAGCTATTGATAATGCGTGGAATGGAGTTGGAGGTTTCTCATACTGGAGACACACTATTGAAAACGTACCGGTTAAAGCAGTAAATACCTTAAAAGAGCAAGCAGTTTAAGATAATTTTTTACTGACTAATTTAAAAAGATTGCCTAATTCAGGTAATCTTTTTTGTTTTAACAATAAATAAAAACCGAAGCGTTTCTGCCTCGGTTTTTATAAATGTTTAAAAAGTTTAATAATTTAGAAATCTATAAAAGACCTGCTCTTTTCAGCAAAGCATCCGGTTTTGGTTCCTGTCCTCTAAAGCGTTTGTATAAAATCATTGGATGTTCGGTTCCGCCTTTTGAAAGGACATTTTCTTTGAATTTATCAGCCACTTCTTTGTTGAAAATTCCTTTCTCCTGAAAATATTCGAATGCGTCTGCGTCAAGAACTTCGGCCCATTTGTAACTGTAATAGCCAGAAGAATAACCTCCTTGGAAAATATGTGAAAAGGCTGTGCTGATTGCATTTTCCTTTACATCTGGATACAATTGCGTAGAGGCAAAATATTCTGTCTCAAAGGCTTTTATATCGGTAATGTTGGTTGGATCTTGCCCGTGCCAGCCCATATCCAGTAATCCAAAACTCAGTTGGCGCATCGTTGCCATTCCTTCCTGGAAACTAGCACTCTCCTTGATTTTTTCTACATATTCCTGTGGAATAACTTCCCCGGTTTCATAATGGTGTGCAAACAGAGCCAAAGCTTCTGGTTCATAGCACCAGTTTTCCATAATCTGGCTTGGCAGTTCCACAAAGTCCCAATATACCGATGTCCCCGAAAGATTTGGATAAACAGTATCGGCCAGCATTCCGTGTAAGCCATGACCAAATTCGTGGAATAGGGTTGTTACTTCATTAAATGTCAATAACGACGGTTTGGTTTCGGTAGGTTTTGTAAAGTTGCAGACATTTGAAATGTGCGGTCTTTCGTTTACGCCGTCTTTGATGTATTGTGATTTGAACGAAGTCATCCAAGCACCGTTTCGCTTTCCTTTTCTTGGAAAGAAATCAGCGTAGAAAAGCGCAACCAATTCATTGTTTTTGTCTTTTACTTCATAGGTAGTAACTTCTTCGTGGTATTTGTCGATGTCAAAAATTTCAGTAAAAGTCAAACCAAACAATTTTCCTGCTATGGTAAAAGCACCGTTCAGCACTTTTTCCAATTGGAAATAGGGTTTCAGTTTCTCGTCATCTAAATTAAATAACTGCTGTTTCAGTTTTTCCGAATAGTAAGTGCCGTCCCATTTTTCAAGCTGTTCTATACCGTCCAGTTCTTTTGCGAAAGCTGATAATTGTTCAAATTCTTTTTGGGCAGCAGGCTTGGCTTTTGCTAATAAATCATTTAAAAACGATTTTACTTTCTCCGGACTTTCGGCCATGCGTTCTTCTAGAACAAAATTTGCGTGGGTTTTGTATCCTAAAAGATTAGCTCTTTCAAAGCGCAGTTTAGCAATTTTTAAAACGATTTCCTGATTGTCGAATTCGTTATTCTGAAAACATCTTGCTCCAAAAGCAAGAGCTATTTTTTTACGCAGTTCGCGGTTGTCTGCATACGTCACAAAAGGCAGGTAACTAGGGTGGTCCAAAGTGAAAATCCAGCCTTCTTTTTCTTGGGCTTTCGCCAATGAACGAGCCGCTTCGATAGTTCCTTCTGGTAAGCCGGCTAAATCATTTTCGTCAGTAAGATGCAGTTCGAAAGCATTGGTTTCGGCCAAAGCATTTTCGCCAAACTGTAAACTCAATTTGGACAATTCTTTGTCGATTTCCCTTAACTGATTTTTCTTTTCTTCCGGCAGATTAGCTCCGTTTCTGGAAAAGCTTTTGTATTGTTTGTCAAGAAGTGTTGTTTGTTCTGGATTTAAATTCAAAGATTCTCTTTGATCGTAAACTGTTTTTACTTTGGCAAATAAAGCAGTATTCAAGCGGATATCATTTCCAAATTCAGATAATAACGGCGAAACTTCCTGAGCAATTTTTTGCATTTCGTCACTCGTTTCTGCCGAATTTAAGTTGAAAAAGATATTTGAAATCCGGTCCAAAGTATCGCCGCTAAATGACAAAGCTTCAATAGTGTTTTGAAAAGTCGGGTTTTCTGCATTGTTAATTATTGCATCAATTTCGGCTTTGGCCATATCAATTGCTTCCTGAAATGCAGGAAGATAATCTTCGTTTTTTATTTGTGAAAATGGCGCTGTATCTAGCCTGGTGTCAAATTTATTGAGTAGTATATTCATAATTATAAGATCTGTTTTGTTCCAAATATTAGGAGTTTATTTTTTTGTCTGAAATTGAAAAAAAATAAACTTCATTAAAATTTAAAAGTAAAATGTATTTAATCGATATTTTGTGTATTTTTGTCGAATAATTAATTTCTTTAATAGAATTAATACTGTCAAAAAAACAAACTCTTTTTGTCCCTAACCTAAAAGAAAAAAGTATTGAAAATGCTAAATTTCCCCGAGTTTAGAATTTTGCAATATCAAAAAAAAGCTCCGTATTTTAGGAGCTTTTTTTTATTTATTCAAGTTTTCCGAAGATTGATAAACGGCTTTTTTCAGTCCTTCTTTGTAGGCGATGATTTTGTCTAAAACAGTTTTATCGGCACTTCCTATAATTTGTGCAGCAAGGATTCCGGCATTTTTTGCTCCGTTTAAAGCAACAGTTGCTACTGGTACACCGCCAGGCATTTGTAAAATAGATAAAACACTGTCCCAGCCATCAATAGAATTGCTTGATTTTACAGGAACTCCAATTACAGGAAGCGGTGACATCGAAGCTACCATTCCAGGTAAATGCGCTGCGCCTCCAGCTCCAGCAATAATTGCCGAAATTCCGCGATTGTGTGCGTTCATACTGAAATCAAACAGTTTTTCGGGTGTTCTGTGTGCCGAAACGATGTCGACTTCGGTTTCTATGTTAAAACTTTTTAAAATATCTATGGCATCCTGCATTACCGGCATATCCGAAATGCTTCCCATTATTACAGCTACTTTGCTCATTTGTTTTTTTATTTAAAGATTAAATGATTGAAAAATCTAAAAAATACTGCATCCATCTTTAAATTTTTCAATCTTTAAATTTTTTAATTATCTGGATATCACTCTAATCGTATTCTTAACATCGGCTGCGATGCGTCTTGCTTCGGCCATATCTTCATTGACAATGGTTACGTGTCCCATTTTGCGGAAAGGGCGGGTTTGTTTTTTGCCGTAAATGTGCGGGGTAACGCCGTTCCAGCCCAAAATAGTTTCGATGTTTTCATAAATCACGTCGCCAGAAAAACCTTCGGCACCGACTAAGTTTACCATAATTCCGGCAGCTTTACTGTCTGTGTTTCCAAGAGGTAAATCAAGAATAGCGCGCAGATGATTTTCAAACTGCGAAGTATAGCTAGCCTCGATTGAGTAATGTCCTGAGTTGTGCGGACGCGGTGCTACTTCGTTTACCAGAATTTCATCATCTTTGGTTTGGAACATTTCAACTGCCAAAAGGCCAACATGATTAAATTGCTGCGATACATTCAATGCAATCGCTCTTGCTTTTTCGGCAACTTTATCATCAATCCTGGCTGGGCAGATCACATATTCTACCTGATTGGCTTCTGGATGAAATTCCATTTCTACAACTGGGTAGGTTTTGATTTCGCCGGAAGGACTTTGGCAGACAATTACAGCTAATTCATTTTTGAAAGGCACCATTGTTTCAGCAATGCATTCTACATTTGGTAAATTTTCTAAATCAGCTGTCTGCCGAATGATTTTTACGCCGTTTCCGTCATATCCAAATTCAGTACATTTCCATACAAAAGGAAGCTGAATATTTGCTTCTACTAAATCAACTACTAAGTTTTTTAGAGTAGAATAACGCTTGAAAGGAGCTGTCGGGATATTATTTTTGATATAAAAATCCTTTTGGATTCCTTTATTTTGTATGAGTTTTAGCGTTTTTGGAGAAGGATATACTTTTTTGCCTTCATTTTCCAGCTTTTCAAGCGCCTCAAGATTTACCAGCTCAATTTCAAAGGTCAAAACATCTACTTGTTTTCCAAAATTGTAAACAGTTTCAAAATCCATCAAATCGCCTTGTACAAAATGGTTACAGGCAATTTTACTTGGAGCTTCGTCACTTGGGTCTAAAACGTAAGTTTGAATATCAAATTTTCGGGTGTCAGACAGCAGCATTTTGCCAAGCTGTCCGCCGCCTAAGATTCCTAATTTAAAATCAGAAGAAAAATAGTTCATTGTGATTGTATTTACATTGTCTGCTCAGCACATTGCCAGCAACTGCAAAGATACTTTTTCCTAATCGAATAGGAAAATGCTATTTTATTTTCTTCAAAACTTCTTTGGCAACGGCTTTATAAGCGGCACTGTGATTTGGAAAATCTTTTGTGGCAATAGTTTTCAATTCGGGATGAATCCAGTCATAATGCTGTCCTAATAGGTAAAAAGTTCTCATTGAATAAGCTTTGGACGCTACTTTGGTATCGTTAATCAGCCAGTCAAAAGAACTTTCGATGATTGCTTCCAGATGCTTTTCAGAAAGCTGTATTTCACTTTTTTTATAATGAGAATGAATCAGCAGCTGACAGATTTTGGCAACGGGGCGAATGGCGCTTTCATCTTTCAGGTTTTTGATATTGGAACAAAAATAATCCAGATGATTTTCAATCCATTCCAGTTTTTGGTAACAGACAAATTCCAAAATCCAGCAGGCTTTGGCCGAATTTTTATTTGAAACCTGAAAACACAGCCGAATTAATTCAGGGAAAAGTTCTGGATTATACAGTACTTCATCAGCATATTTTTGTCGGTTTTCTCTATGTCCTGTTATATAATCTAAATTTTTCTGGAATTCGCTGACCATCATTTCTGTTTTTGATTTAAAAGTACAAATCAATTGACAATTGTCAAAAGTGAAATCCCTATCTTTGCCAAATATTTTAAAATATAAAACTGTGATACAACTACACGATAAACAATTTGTTCCGTTTATTTCTGCCAAAGAGATAAACTTTGCTATCGAAAAAATGGCAGCACAGATAGAAGACGATTTTTTTGATGAAACGCCGATTTTTATTGGAGTACTGAATGGTTCTTTTATGGTAGTTTCTGATTTTTTAAAATTATACAAAAAACCGTGCGAAGTTTCTTTTATCAAATTAGCTTCTTATGAGGGGACATCCTCTACCGATTCTGTTAAGCAGTTAATAGGGCTGAATCAGGACTTAACAGGCCGTACCGTAATTGTTATAGAAGATATTATCGACACAGGAAATACATTAGAGGAACTGAAAAAATTGTTCAAAAGCCAGAATGTAAAACATTTTAAAATAGCAACACTTTTTTTCAAACCGGATGCTTTCAAAAAAGATCTGAAAATTGATTATATTGGAATCCGGATTCCAAATAAATTCATCGTAGGTTTTGGATTGGATTACGATGGATTGGGCAGAAATCTGCCAGAAGTGTATCAGTTAAAAGAGTAACCAAAAAACTAAAAATAGTAAAAACCACATATAAAAAAGGAATGATTAATATAATTTTATTTGGAAAGCCGGGAGCAGGAAAAGGAACTCAGGCAGAATTTTTAAAAGAAAAATACAAATTAACACATATTTCAACCGGAGATGTTTTTCGTTACAATCTGAAAAATGATACACCGCTTGGTAAAGAAGCAAGAGTTTTTATGGATGCCGGGGATTTGGTTCCAGATGAATTAACAACCAAAATGCTTATTGATGAGGTGAACAAACACTTGGATTCCAACGGAATTTTATTCGACGGTTATCCAAGAACTATCGCTCAGGCTGAAGCACTGGATGCTTTTTTACCGACAATTGGTTCAAACGTTGCTGCTACAGTAGCTTTGGAAGCTGATGACAATATTTTGGTTGCCAGATTATTGGAAAGAGGAAAAACAAGCGGAAGAGTTGATGATCAGGACGAAGAAAAAATCAGAAACCGTTATCAGGAATATAATGAAAAAACGGCTCCGCTGATAGGATATTATAAGGATCAAAATAAGTTTCATGCAGTAAACGGGATAGGAACTATTCAGGAAATTACTGAAAGACTTACAGCGGTTATCGATAATTTATAGGAGCATTCTCCAGCTGTACATTACAAGTCACAGCTATAAAAAACTAATTTTTCTATGTCATAAAAGGAGAAGTAAGAAGGAATCATCCTGTTTCTCTCTCTTTTGGAGAGGGTCGGGATGAAGATCTGCTCTTTTATAACAGGAAAAATTAGTTTTTTATAGCTATGAGCTTTTCACTTCCATCTGGGCTATTAAAATAAGAATGCATAACAAAAGGATTGCATAAATCCAAAGTATAAACGAATTATCTAAACATTGGAAATAGTTATAATATTTTTTCTAATACTCTTAAATGGGGTTTTCTCTATGTCTGAAATTGCATTGATTTCGGCTCGAAAAAACAGATTGGAAACCGCAGCAAAAAAAGGAAACAAAAATGCCCAGACTGCTTTGGATTTGGCCAATTCACCGAATAAGTTTTTGTCAACAGTACAAATAGGAATTACACTTATTGGAATACTGACAGGGATTTACAGCGGCGATAAAATTACTGCCGATGTTGAAGCTTTTGTAAAAGGATTTCAGATACTGATTCCTTATGCTCATTCAATTGCCGTTGGGATTGTTGTTGTTGTATTGACTTTTTTTTCATTGGTATTAGGAGAATTACTTCCTAAAAGAATTGGATTAAACTATCCAGAAGGAATTGCCAAAGCAGTGGCTTTGCCAATGAAAATAATTTCTATAATAACAGCACCTTTTATATGGCTGTTAACTACTTCTACTGATTTCTTACTGGATATTCTGCAAATAAAACCTACCGCCGACGGAAAAGTAACAGAGGAAGAGATAAAAGCAATTATCAAGGAGGGTACCGAAGGAGGAGAAGTTCAGGAAATAGAGCAGGATATTGTAGAGCGTGTTTTTCATATTGGAGATAGAAAAATAAATTCGTTAATGACTCACAGAAAATCAGTGATGATGCTGCCATTACATGCTGATAAAAGCAAAGTAAGAGGTTTTATGATTAAAGAACTGCATTCTGTTTACCCGGTTTATAATGAAAACCACGATGATATCGTTGGAGTTGTCAATTTGAAAAACATTTTTGCTAATGTTGATAATGACAATTTTAATCTGGCAGAAATTATGACTGATGCCCCATTTATGATGGAGCAGACAACTGCTTATAAGGCATTGGAACAATTCAAAAAAACAGGAATTCATTATGCATTGGTTTCCGATGAATATGGAGTTTTTCAAGGAATTATTACGCTGAATGATATTCTGGAAGCTTTGGTTGGAAACGCTTCCGATTTCTATAAAGACGATTTTCAGTTAATTGAAAGAGAAGACGGAACCTGGATGGTAGACGGGCATTATTCACTGCACGATTTCCTTACCTATTTCGAGCTGGATGATTTGATAAATGATTATGAAGTGACCACTCTAAGTGGTTTAATAATGACGGAGTTATCACATATTCCGAAAGAAGGCGAAAAGCTGATTTGGCAAAGATTTGTGCTGGAAGTTATCGATATGGATGGCGTGAAGATCGATAAAGTAATGGTGAGAGCCTTAAAAGATTAAATTTAGTTTAAAAATAGTTTAAGGTTTTAAGTTTAAAGTTGATAGATTTTCTATTAAACGATTAAACGATTAAACGATTAAACTTTAGATTTAAACTTTTAAACAAAAGAAAATGACAGAGGGAAATTTTGTAGATTACGTAAAAATTTATGTTTCTTCCGGAAAAGGAGGAAAGGGGTCTACGCATTTGCATAGAGAAAAATTCATCCAATATGGAGGTCCAGATGGAGGTGATGGAGGTCGTGGCGGACATGTTTATTTGGTAGGGAATAAGGATCTTTGGACTTTATTTCACTTAAAATTTGCCCGTCATATCAAAGCAGGTCACGGAGGTGATGGAGGAGGAGACAGAAGTACAGGTGCTGATGGTGATGATAAATATATTGAAGTTCCTCTTGGAACTGTCGTGAAAGATAAAGAAACAGGCGAAACATTGTTTGAGATTACCGAGGATGGTGAAAAACAAATACTTGCCAAAGGAGGAAAAGGAGGTTTAGGAAACTGGCATTTTAGAAGTTCAACGAATCAGACGCCTCGTTATTCACAGCCAGGTTTGCCAGGTTTGGAAATGGATGTGATTTTGGAATTAAAAGTTTTGGCAGATGTTGGTTTGGTAGGTTTTCCAAATGCTGGAAAATCAACACTATTGTCTGTATTGACATCAGCAAAACCAAAAATTGCAGATTATCCATTTACGACTTTGAAACCAAATCTTGGAATTGTAGCTTACAGGGATTTCCAATCGTTTGTAATTGCCGATATTCCGGGAATTATTGAAGGTGCTGCCGAAGGTAAAGGGCTTGGTCATTATTTCCTGCGCCATATCGAGCGTAATTCGACTCTATTGTTTTTAGTTCCTGTGGATACGCCAAATATCAAGGAAGAGTATGATGTTTTGGTAAATGAACTGACTAAATACAATCCGGAAATGCTGGATAAAGAACGCCTTTTGGTGATTTCGAAAATCGATATGCTGGATGATGAATTGAAAGCCGAATTGAAAACACAATTAGACGAAGAATTCAAAGGTATTCCTTATTTGTTTATTTCATCGGTTGCACAGCAGGGATTAACAGAGCTGAAAGACAAGCTTTGGAAAATGCTGAATGAGTAAAATATATTTTTAAAACATATAAAAACCACTAATGAATTCGATTTGTTAGTGGTTTTTTTTAGACTTGAAATGAAGGTTTATTTATGGTGATTAAATCTAAATTAACACTATTTCTTTTGTTATATTTAACCAGTAAAGATTGTGATATATGATAGATATGGCAAGATTATGACGAGTCTAAAAGGTGACAGTATGGGTTGGGATGGTAATTATAATAACAATCCGATGCCTTCCTCGGATTATTGGTTTGAATTAATTACAGAAGAAGGAAAGAGACTTAAAGGACATTTCTCTTTGAAAAGATAAGCTATAAATATTGAATGACAAAAAAATGTATAAAAACTTAAAAAACGTTTCAGTGATGAAACGTTTTTTTATCACGTTATTCGCTTTTAAAGTTTCTGACACGAATTACACTAATTTACACGAATTAAGATTGCTATTTAATTACACAAAATATTTGAAACTGTAAAATTGGTTTCAATTTTGATAAGAATTAGTGTTAATTAGTGAAATTCGTGTTTATCTTTTTTTTAATGCGAATGCCGTGTTTTTTCATTTTTAGCCTCACTAGATTATTGTTTCTTCTTTTTTTAGAATAATTAAAAATCGAAATCAGGCTGCATAAGAAAAGTATCAGTCATTATAAGTATCAAATAAATACTGCAGTGTGTCGTTGATATTATTGGCTTTTATAGTTGGATATTTTATGTGGGAATCCAGCCAGTTTTCGATTATTAAATGAAAATCATCACCTATTTCATAAAGCACAGGAACGCCCATTTTTTTGAGTGCTGCGGCATTGCATTCCTGTTCATAGTGCTGTCTGATTGGAATCGAAAGTATTTTTTTGCCAAGATATAAAGCTTCAGCAGGAGTTTCAAATCCTCCGCCAGTGATAATTCCTTCGCAGTTAATCAGGCTTTTGTTAAAGAGGTCTTTATTGACGGGATAATACGTCACATTTTTTATAGTATGTTTGTTTTTTGTTTCTTCCAAAAACCAATGAAACTTTAAATTAGGAAGTTTATTGAATGTTTTTTCCAAGCAGTCTTTTTGAAATGAAGGAAGATAAACTGTAATATGGTCTTTGTTTTTTGGATCGGCATTTACGATTTCGTCTTTGATGACGGGAGGATAAATAAAATCATCGTACTTATCAAAATGCAGTCCGATGTTTTTAGGAGACGGTGCATAATGTTTCAGAATCATTTCTCCCATCATACTTTTCTTTTCGGGTCTTGGAGTATTTGGCGAAATAAAACTGGCTTGGTGTCCAAATTGTATTGAGTTCACTTTCTGCAGTTTGGAAGCTAATGAGGTAATGGAATCAAAATCATTAATGACAACATCATAATTTTTTAGCGGTAAAGCATTGGCATCGTCATAAATTTGCTTTGGTTTTATGTTTTTGGCAATATCCCAGTAATTTAAACCTCCGCATTTGCTGTAATGAAGGCTGCAGCCGGCGCTTCTGAATTTTATGGGTAAATCGATGTCCAGAGTTGCATTGTTGCCGCTTAGAAAAAAATCGACTTCTCCAAATTTTTGCAGATAAGGATATAATTGTATGGCTCTGCTGATGTGGCCGTTTCCTGTTGCCTGTATTGCGTAAAATATTTTCATTGTTAGCTTTTTAGGTTAAGAAAGAATTTTGTTGACAATGTCATTTACTTCTTTGTCTTCAGATAAATCAGGGTCTTTGTAATGTTCTTTTTTATAATGGTAAAGGCTCCATTTTCCTTTTTTATATTCTAATGAAGTAAGGTTTTCTATCCAGTCGCCGCTATTCAGATACAATACTTTTCCGTGTTCATTTTCAATTTCTTTCATTTGCGGTTTGTGAATATGTCCGCAGACTACGTAACTGTATTTTTTTTGGATGGCTATTTCGGCAGCTGTGGTTTCAAAATTGGAAACAAAAGAGACCGCTTTTTTGACGCTGTCTTTGATCATTTTGGAGTAGCTTCTTTTTTCTTTGCCCAAAAGTTCTAGAAACCAATTAATCAAACTGTTAATCAGAATCAATAAATCATAGCCTTTCCCGCCAAGTTTGGCTAGTATTTTGGCATAGCCTTTGGTTGAAGAATCAAATACATCTCCGTGGAAAATCCAGGTTTTTTTGCCGTCCAAATCAAGAATGATTTTGTCCAATAATTCGAAATTGCCCAAAATAAAGTCTGAGTATTTTCGTAAAGTTTCATCGTGGTTTCCAGTAATGTAAATAACCCGAGTGCCTTGATTGGACATTTTTATGATTTGTCTTAAAACATTCATGTGGGCAACAGGAAAGTAACTTTTGGTAAAACTCCAGATATCGATGATGTCACCGTTTAAAATCAATGTCTGAGGATTTATTGATTTTAAATACTGCAATAATTCTTTGGCTTGACATCCGTAAGTGCCTAAGTGAACATCGCTTATAACAACTAAGGGGATTTTTCTTCGTCTTTTCATTTTTAGTTTTTACGAAAGTAAAACCGCTATGTTATCCCAATGTGTTTTTAGTATTATTTGTGTATAAAAAATCCATCTCGTTAAATTTAACGAGACGGATTTTTAATTGAATGAAGAATTTTCTAATTTTTTACATTCACCCGAATTCCTTTAGTATGACTGGTATATTCAGGAGCATACATACTCTCAATCGTTGAAATTCCATTGGAAAAATTCCCTGTGTTATTTACCCGAATATCATATTCTAAAATATATGTTCCTTTGTTTATCTGGTCAAAAAAGAAATGAGTTGCAACATCTTTGGTGCTTCTGTAAAAGCCCAAACCGCCTTTGTATTCATAGCCCGAAAGCACATCAACAGGCTCAAAACAGGAAGCTCGCATATCTTTCAAGTGAACAAATTCCATATCCTCTTTGGCAGAAATTATTAATCGGACAGTAACTAAATCACCAATTTTCAATTTATTCTTGGCTGTTATTTTTTGCAGTTCAGAACCTTTGTCTGTGTTTTTCTTGATATATAATTCTTTGGCAACCGATAAATTAGTTCCCGAATTGTTTTTGATTTTATCCAAATCTTCAAAATACTGCCAATACACACCTCCAAAACCTGGAACTGTTGATTTGTTTTGAATAGAAACTGAAGCCATTTCTTTTTTGACTTCATTCGCTTTCCAACTCAGTTTGATGTAACCAGTTTCGGCTTCTTTTTCGTTTCCAGCTAGTTTTTTGGTCAGGATTTTTTCATCTCCAATTTTTATAACGGTGTTGTCTTTTACGCTCAGCCAGTCGGTTCCCTGCATTAATAACGCATAGACAGCCTCGGTGGTGGATTTTGTAGTGGACCAGTTTTTGGTTTGTTTGTTTTTTAATAACCAAACTTTCATCGCATCGACAGATTTCGTGTCGTTATCCACTTCGTCGAAAGCTTCAATCAGCAGAGCCTGCGTTTCAATTGGCGCTTGATACCAATACCAGCCGGGCTTATTTGCAATCCAGTACATTCCCCAATCTTCATTGTTGGAAGCGGTTTCTTTTAAGCTTTCGATGATTTTTTTGGCAGATGATGTTTCGCCAAAACGATTCAGTACCAAAGCCGTCATTCCTTTTTCATACAAAGAATAGTTTAGCCAATCTTTTTTAGCTGTTTCTAAATACAGTTTTGTTGCTTTCTTCAAAGTATCGTTTAATGGATAATCTTTTAAATAAAAACTGCGGGTGTATAAATAATGCAGATCAGAATATGGATTCAGCCAGATTAATTTGTCTGTTTTCTTAAGGTTTTTGGTTCTTGTTTTATAATACTCCAAAAATTTGTTGTCAATAAACGGAATACCATTATTAGCAATTTCAACTCTATTAACAGCTATTTCTGAGCTTTTGTTTAATTTATGTAAATGTCCCAACCCCGCCAAAATATGTCTTGTAATGTATTCGTTTTCGTTACTTCCGTCAAACCAGGCGAACCCTCCCGAAGGTTTTTGTTTTTGTTTTAATTTATCAAAAGCTGCCTGTTGCGAAGTTTTCATTTTTTCTAAATCAAAAAGCAGAGCTAGATTTTTCTTTTTTTCGTCTTCGTTTTGAGCGTCGTTTAACCAAGGTGTTTCAGCAAGAATAATCGATTTTAATTCTTCGTTTTCTTCTAGTTTGGAATTTAATTTTCCGTTTTTTCTCCAGGTTTCAAAAAGCTCGGCGATTTTTGGATTGCTGGAAATAATCTCCGAAGCCAAAGCATTGGCATAAAAACGGGCAAAAGTCTGTTCGGCACATTCGTGTTCGTATTCCATCAGATAAGGAAGGGACTGAATCGCCAGCCAAGTTGGATTCGAAGTGTATTCTAGTGTAAACTGATGATTTTTTAAAGTACTTGAATTGTTGTTTTTTAAATTCTCAAACGTGTATTCTTTCTTCGAATTTCCGCGTACCCAAATCGGTATGCTTTCGGTCACTAGCATATTATTGGTCAAGACAGGCAGAATGTTTTCTTCCCCATCCGAAAAATTGCCGGCTTTTGCCAAAACTTTGTATTGAACACCCTGCAATCCTTCAGGAATATAGATTTTCCAGCTCACTGTTGTATTGCCATAAGCAGGAATTGTGAAGTTTTTTACGGTATTGGTATTGTTCATTTTGGAATCAACAGTCTGCATTGTTGTAGCATCAAAAAGCTGTAGAACGGCAATTCCTGTTTTGGCTTCGTTAGTAACATTTGCTACTTTTGTCGTAATAACAATGGAATCTTTTTCCCTGAAGAATCTTGGAAAGTTTGGCGTTACCATTAAATCCTTTTGGGTAATGGTTGTTTTTTCGAGATAGCCGGAAACCGCATCTTTGTTGTGCGCCAATAAGCGGAGTTTCCAAGCTGTCAAAGCTTCGGGAGAGGTGAAATTAAAGCTCACGTTTCCTTTGGAGTCTGTTTTTAAGTTAGGATAAAAGAAAGCAGTTTCGGATAGATTTTTTCTTGCTTTTACTTGGGTTAAGGCTTCTAGTGCTTTTTTGGTGGTGATGATGATAACGCCGTTTGCGCCTTTTTCTCCATATTGGGCTGTGGCTGTGACATCTTTTAGGACATCGATAGATATGATATCTGCCGGATTTAATTTTTTAAAATCAGCTTCTGTTGCAATTTCTCCATCAATAATGTATAATGTTGTTGAAGATGAACGATAACCATAAATAGTTGAGTTTCCTCTGATTCTAATTTCTTCGGCTTTTGCTGCTACAGGTTTTACAAATTTAACTAGGTCAACTTTAGGAGCAGGAGCATTACCTACTTCTTCAACTATTAGCGGTGCATCTGGATCTCCTTTTATTGTTTCAGAACTAACTTTTTTGTCCTTTATGTCATCTAAAGACATTACAAATCCATTAGTTGAATTATTAATATCAAAACCAAACCATTTCAGTTTAGTTTCTTCATTTTGCAGTTCTAATGGAGTTGATTCTAAATTTAAATCTCGAACATAAATGTTAGTTTTATCAAATCCTAAACTAGATCTAAAACTTATACCGTTGCTGTTGTAGTCATAAAAGTTCAATGCTCCCCAAGCTGTTTTTGTAAATTGATCTAAGGAACTGTCATACATGGATGCTAAAATTTCAGCTTCTGCTTTAGTATTTGAAGTTTTTAATTTAAATGACCAATTTTCCTTGCTTCCCGGCTGGATTTTGCTTCTGAAACTTTCTACAGCAAACTCCATCTTTGGCTCATCAAAAGGGAGTACTACTTCTAATTGATCATTGAAAGCCTGATTGTCAAAAACACTTTCAAAGCCAATTCGCAGTGACTTTTCGAAATCTTTTTGAAGCGGAATCGTAACTGTAGTCTGGTGGTTTTCTAAAACAATATTTTTTTCATAGAAAGTGCCGTTTTTGTAATTGGCGGTAGTATGAATATGTAAAGTGTCTAATAGTGATCGAAGCTGAACGGTCACAAAACCATCTTTCTTTGGGTCTTTATTGAGCTGCTCAACAGTGAATAATTTATTTGGACTGAATTTGTCTTTACTTTGAATGATCGAGAAATTAGAAACAGTTTCAATAGGGTTTTCATAACTGTCTTTTGCAGAAAACACTACTTTGTAATTTCCGGATTGATAATTTGTAATAAAATCCAGTACAAGGTTTTTGTCTTTTTCGGTATCTATTTTTTTTGAAAAAACTAACTTTTCAATAGGCTTTTCAGCAGTTGCGGAATTATTAATTTCGTATGGAAATAATTTTTCAAAATCAGCATCCGAAATTGTGTTGATTTCAGGATATTGAAAAACTCTGGATTTGAATTTTTTTGGTACCAGACTTACAAAATATAATTTGATTTCTCCTTTTACAGCTTTAAATTCTCCATTCAGATTCGTGCTGTTTAGGATGATTTCATTTTTATTTTTGGTCTCAATACTATTTGGAACTGTGGCATTGAGTACCAAGTCGTGGTAACCTACTTTAATAGTTGTAACAGCCGTATGTGTTTCTCCATTGATATCGGTAACACTTGTGTTTATTCGGTAATTGAAAACAGGAAGCTGTTCTTTAACTGCATTTTTTGATGGTTTCGCAATGAAATCAATCGCAAATTTCCCAGTAGCATCAGTTTTGGTTTCGCCGCTTATTAAAACTTCTTCGGGCTCATTATTGTAATAATAATTTCTGTAAAAATTTGTAAAACGGGATATGGTATAGGTCATTTTTGCATCTGAAATACTGCTTCCTGCAAATGCTTTGGCAGTTCCTTTTACGGTAACGGATTGATTGACCTGAAAGCTTTCTTTTTTAGACTCAAAAAAGACTTCAAACTTTGGACGTTTATATTCTTCTACTTTGAAATAAGCGGATGAGTTTTGAAAATCCAAGTCTTCCCAAAATGGATGTTCATCTTTTGTTTTATCATGAGAAGTATCTTTTTTGATATCGCTGGGTTCTTCTGCTTCAATCCTAAAATCTCCTGTTAAGCCATTCTTAGGCAGGACAAATTCACCCGAAAACGAACCAAACTCATTAGTAGTAACTTCAAACTCTTTAAAATTGGTGTAATTAGGATCTTTGATGTTTATTTTGAAAGAAGTGTTTGGGACAATACTTGATTTGTTTTTCTTTTTTTGAATGGCAACTCCTTTGTAATAAACGGTCTGTCCTGGGCGATAAATGGCGCGGTCCAAGTAGAATTCTACTTTTCCTATGAATTTTTCGTCTTTGTTATTTTCGTAATAATCTGTGGCATAAGCGAGATAATTTTTAGTGATTAAAATAGTGTCATTCGCTGTTGTCAGCAGAATTGGATACGGATTGTAGTAGCTGTTTTTATTCTCTTTTGGTTGATAAACCGCCAAGCCGTCTCCATTGGTTTTTATTTCGAAATAGCTCGATTTTAAAGAAACATCCTCCATCGGCTTGCCAGTTTTTCTGTTGAGAACAGTATAATATTCTTTACCTGATTTTGAATTAGCCAAAACCGAAATATTTGATACCGTAATGGTTTCATAACCAAAACCTTTTTTGTCTTTGGAGTCGGTTTCGCTCTCAAAATAAACGAGATAACTGCCGGTTTCCAGTTGTGGTAAAAGGATTTCGGTGGAGTATTCAAAATAATCTTTCTTATCTGTAAGTGGATAACTTTTGGTGATTAATGGTTTTTTGGCAGTTACAATTTGGTTTGCCAGACTATCTGTTTTGTTTGGTGTGTTATAGAATTCGGCAATTTTGCTGTAATTTATTTTAAAAAAGGAAACTGTAACATTGTTTGTGTTTTTATATTGAATAAAAGCTCTGGTGTTTTGCTTGCTGTAAATGTATTTTTGAAGTTCGGCCTGAATGTTTTTTGAAAGCAGTTCTTCTTTTTTTTGAATCGCCAGTTTGTAGGCATTCGAATTATTAGTAATCTTCAGGATGTTTTCCAATTCAGAAATCGCTTTAATATTATAATCAGGATGCGTTTCTTTGGAAGCTAATCTGGCGTAAATATTCGCTTTTTCCAATTGAATTTTTTGCAGTTCAATTGCTTCTTTTGTTTCTTTTTCTAAGTTAATTAAAGCATTCAGCAAATCTTCATCTGATTTTATAAGGTATTGGGAGCAAAATAGTATGCGTTCCAATTTGTTTTCAATAGCTGGAACATCAGCTTCTAGCTTTTGATATAGAGAAAGCACTTTTTTTAGATTTTCATCTTTTATAAAATCGAGGTTTAGTTTTGTAAAAAGATCTGTATTTCCTAAAAGAATGTTTTTATGAGCTTCATATTCTTTAGGTTCAAACTGCCATTCCTCTATTTTTTCTTTATAAAAAGCAATGTTTTCCTTTAGTAAATAATCATATAGGCTCTCTTTTTTGAATTTTTCTAAAGTAAAGAATTTGAAAATAGCTTCATAATTGCTTAGAGGTGTAGCTTTTAAAATGGCTTCGTTTTCGAGTGTTTTTTCGAATATTTTGCTGATGTCCTCTTCTTTATTAAAATCAGTAACTGCTGCGGAATCGACGATGTTTGCTGTTGCTGTAGCGACCGTATCTACCGCAACAGCTGTTGTGTCATCAACTACAACAGCAAAGTCGCTGTAATTCTGATTATAATCATTCAGACACTTCGCATGAATCAAATTCAAAATCGCTTTAGACGGAATTGAAACCTGATTAATCTGCGTTTTCAAATCGCTTAAAATGAGTTTTTTTGCATTTTCATCCAGTACTTGTCGGTACTTGGATTTATAGAAAAAGCATTTGATAATTTGGACTTCATTTTTTTTAGAGAAAGCCTTTTTACTAATTTTATTTACAATTTGATTGGCAGTTTTTATTTTGCCTTCATTTTCGTTCTTGACAACCTTGTTCCAGTCTTTTTCATATTGCTGGGCAAATAATGAAGTTGATATAAAAAGAAGTACTAAATAAATATTTTTCATAATGGATTACCGCTAAATGATTTTCGTACAAATTACTGTTTTTTTAGGGTAAAACCAAATGATTATTTTTCAATATCTTTGAGATTCTTAGTTTTTGTTTCTTAAGTAGAAAGTTGAAATTTTCTATTTGACAAAAGCTTTTTTCTGTAATCAATAAATGAATATTATGAATTCAAAAGCTGATTTTTATTTTGCTGATTCCCAAAAATGGCAACGAGAATTGGAACAGTTGCGAGTTATTGCTCTGGACTGCCAGCTTACCGAAGAACTGAAATGGGGCAGTCCCTGCTATACTTTTCAAGGAAATAATATTGTATTAATCCACCAGTTTAAGGAATACTGTGCTTTTTTATTTTTCAAGGGAGTACTGCTAAATGATGTTGCTAATATTTTAGTCCAGCAGTCCAAAAATGTACAATCGGCGCGCCAGATTCGGTTTACTAATGTCGAGCAGATTATTGAACAGCAGGTTATTCTCAAGGCCTATATTTACGAAGCCATCGAAGTCGAAAAAGCGGGTTTGGAAGTAAAATTCAAAACAACTGAAGAGTTCCTTGTTGCCGAAGAATTTAAAATAAAACTCGACGAATCAGCTGAATTAAAAACTGCTTTTGAGGCTCTTACACCAGGAAGGCAAAAGGCTTATTTACTGCATTTTTCGGCTCCAAAACAATCCAAAACCCGTGAATCAAGAGTAGAGAAATGCATTCCCCAAATTCTAAAAGGAAAGGGATTGAACGATTTATAAAGAGATAGGGAATATGAGGTTGTACTAATCATTTGAAAAAAATCATGTCTGAAATATTTAAAAAGCATCTGCAGAAATTCATTGAAATAAACGAGGAAGAGTTCTTTGAAATTTCATCTTTTTTTCAAGTGAAAAAGGTTAAGAAAAAAGAAAATTTACTCGAACAGGGACAGATCAGTAAGTCGCATTATTTTGTATTGAACGGCTGTCTGAGGAAGTTTTTTGTCAATGACAAAGGGATTGAACTCACCACTGAATTTGCAATTGAAAATTGGTGGATGACCGACAATTTTGCTTACGAGCGGGGCCTGGCAACTGATTTTTACATTCAGGCGGTAGAAAATTCAGAAATATTAGTGATTGACAGCGAATCGCAGGAAAAGTTATTGGCTGCATTTCCCAAAATGGAACGTTATTTTAGATTTGTCTATCAGCGCGCTTATGCGGCCACGCAGGTGAGACTGAAATATTTATATGATTTTTCCAAAGAAGAGTTTTACCATCATTTACTAAACTCTTATCCTGAATTTGTACAGCGGATTCCGCAATATTTAATTGCTTCTTTTTTAGGTTTTACCCCCGAATATTTGAGCGAAATCAGAAATAAAAAGCGTTCTTAAACTGGTTTAAGTTTTTTTCATTATCTGTTTCCGAATTTTGTCCTGTTAATTTAAAACAAACAAAAAAATGGAAAAGAGAATAGATATCAGCGAAATTGAACCGCAGGCCTATAAAGCGATGTACGCATTGGAAGGATATTTGGCATCAAGCCAATTGTCTAAAACGCAAAAGGAATTAATAAAAATAAGAGCTTCCCAAATCAATGGCTGTGCGTTTTGCATTGATATGCACACAAAAGATGCACTAAAATATGGCGAAACTGCGCAGCGTATTTTTTTACTGAATGCCTGGCGTGAAACGAATCTGTTTACTGAGGAAGAAAAAGTAATCTTGGCAATTACCGAAGAAATCACTTTGATTCACAATCACGGTCTATCTGACGAAACATATAAAAATGCCGAACAGTTTTTTGATAAAAATACTATTGCCCAGATTATTATGGCTGTTGTGACCATAAATGCATGGAACAGAATTGCTATAAGCACACAATTGGAGCCTGCAGAATAAAAGTTCTTTACAATTAGTCAAGATAAAAAAGTGTAAAAGTTTTTGCTTTTGCACTTTTTTTATGCCTAAAATTTAGATTAAAAAATGATTGGATTCAATTTCTAATTTTTGGTTAAAAGACTTCTATTCTTTTGGAAATTCTTTATTTTTGGAGGATGAAATTACTGCTAAGTATCTTTTTGTTGTTTCCGCTGCTGTTATTGTCCCAATCTTTTGAAAAGGGAGAAAAATTATTCATTGAAAAAAGATACGATCAAGCACAGCCCATTTTTGAAAACTTCCTAAAAAGTAATCCAAACAATCTTAAAACGATAGAATATTTAGGTGACATCGCCGCATACCATAAGTCTTGGGACAAGGCTATTTCGTATTATAAAAAACTTAAAGTTACAAATTCTAAGGAGGCTGATTATTACTTTAAATATGGCGGTGCTTTGGCAATGAAGACTGCAGAAGTCAGTAAATTAAAAGCTTTGGGAATGGTCGGAGAAGTAAGGACTTCATTTGAAAAAGCGATCGAATTGAATCCGAAACATATCGAAGCGCGCTGGGCGCTGATTGAATTGAATCTGCAATTGCCCGGAATAGTTGGAGGAAGTGAGTCCAAAGCTATTAAATATTCGTCCGAATTAAGAGAACTCTCGCCAGTTGACGGGTATTTGTCCCGCGGACATATCGAAGAATATTTTAAAAGGTATACTGAAGCCGAAAAGCAATACAAAAGAGCTATTTTGATAGGAGGTTCAAAGGTTTGCTATCAGGCATTGGCCGATTTTTATAAGAATAAAATGAAACAGCCTGATAAAGCCAATACGGTTTGGGAGGAATATAGAAATAAGAAAAAATAGAGTTATCGATCATTTGATAAAAAATATAAAGAACACTAAATGAAAACACATTTCATAGCCATAGGCGGAAGCGCAATGCACAACTTGGCATTGGCATTACACAACAAAGGATATCAGGTTACGGGAAGTGACGACGCTATTTTTGAACCTTCAAAATCACGTTTGGAAAAAAAAGGAATTCTGCCTGCTGAGCTGGGCTGGTTTCCCGAGAAAATTACTGCCGATATTGATGCTATAATCCTTGGGATGCACGCCAAAGCAGATAATCCCGAGCTTTTAAAAGCACAGGAATTGGGACTTAAAATTTATTCGTATCCTGAATTTTTATACGAACAGTCCAAAAATAAAACCCGTGTGGTCATTGGCGGTTCTCACGGAAAAACAACGATCACTTCGATGATTCTGCACGTAATGCATTATCACAATATAGAAGTGGATTATATGGTAGGAGCACAATTGGAAGGTTTTGACACGATGGTACATCTTACCGAGGAGAATGATTTTATGGTTCTTGAAGGAGATGAATATCTGTCTTCGCCAATTGACCGTAGACCTAAATTTCATTTGTATCAGCCGAATATTGCCTTGATTTCGGGGATCGCATGGGATCATATCAATGTTTTTCCAACTTATGATTTTTATGTAGAACAGTTTGAAATTTTTATTGAAAAAATCACAAACGGCGGAATTTTGGTTTACAATGAAAATGATTCTGAGGTGAAACGTGTTGCAGAGAAAGCTACAAATCCAATCCGTAAAATTCCTTATACAACACCAAAATACGAAGTGAAAGACGGAGTAACATTGTTAGAAACTCCAGAAGGGCCAATGCCTATAGAAGTTTTTGGTGCGCATAATCTAAATAATTTGGCTGGTGCCAAATGGATCTGCCAGAATATGGGAGTTGATGAAGCTGATTTTTATGAAGCGATTGCGAGTTTCAAAGGAGCATCGAAGCGTTTGGAAAAAATTGCTGAAAGCAAAACCAAAGTAGCTTATAAAGATTTTGCCCATTCCCCAAGTAAAGTTGCAGCAACGACAAAAGCCGTAAAAGAACAATATCCAAACCGTACCGTTGTGGCATGTTTAGAACTGCATACTTACAGCAGTCTGAATGCCGAGTTCCTTAAAGAATATGAAGGTGCACTGGAATATGCTGATGTTGCCGTGGTGTTTTACTCTCCTGATGCAGTAAAAATCAAGCAGCTGGAAGAAGTAACCTATGAGCAGATTGCCAAAGCTTTCAATAGAGAAGATCTGATTATTTATACCAATCCGGCAGCTTTCAAAGAATATCTGTTTAATCTGAATCTTGAAAATGCAGCCTTATTATTGATGAGTTCTGGAAATTACGGCGGATTGAATTTTGATGAGGTAAAAGAGTTGATTTTATAGTTTATCAATTAGAAAATTAGATATAATGTGCCAATTGTTTATACAGCTGGCACATTTTTTATTTTACATATTTAAAATGCCCGGCGATCTTATAAGCAAAGAGACAATCCTCTAAAACCTGCCCGTGTCCAACATTGTGAACTATCAGGTTTCGTTTTCCATCTTCTGATTTTTTATTCGTAATGATGCCTATATGGGGTAATTGTCCGTTAATCATCCAAGTTACTATTTCTCCCGTTTTATAATCGCCTGCATTTTCTGTAACAGCTAATTTTGTTCCTTTTCTTTCGAAAAAAGTTTCCAGATTTGGTACTCTCCGATGATCGATATTCGTGTCTGTTTTTGTCATTCCCCATTTCTTCAAATTTGGATATTTTGAAAAATTGGCTTTCATGTCTTCGTGAACCTCTTTTTGTAAATCAATCCCAAGTTTTCTGTATGCCCGAATAATCACATCAGTGCAGACGCCTTTGTCTTTTGGGACATCTCCATTTGGATATTTTATCGAAGTATAGGTAGGATCATAATCTATTGAAGGATTAATTATGGAAATAGCTGCTTCAGATAATTTTTCTTCAAATGTGATGGGCCTTTTTATCGTTATGAAGGATGAGGTTTTATTTTTATTTGTTTGATTACAGGAACATAAAAATATAGAAGCTAGTAATATAGAAATGTATCTCATCTTTTTTTGTTTAAAATTAAACATATTTACAATAGTATATAAATTTAATTTGATTGAATTTTCTTCTTTTTTGTGTAGTTTAGCTAAATATGATATTTTATATGAATCCAAAGGTTAATGTAATAAAAACAACAAGTGAAAATCCCGACTTTGTATTGCTGATACAAACTTTTGATGCTTATTTATGGGATCGTTACCCTAGACTGAAAAAGGATTATTGGGGAAATAATTTAATTGAGTTTAACACCAATGTTTTTATTGTTTATTTAGATGAAAAAGCGGTGGCTTGTGGCTGTTTTAAAAAATATAATAAAGAATCAGCTGAGTTAAAAAGGATGTTTGTTTTACCAGAGGCAAGGGGATTGGGTATGGCTCAATTGGTAATTAAAGAATTGGAAGCAGAAGCGAAGAATCAGGGGTTCGAAGTTTTGATTTTAGAGACTTTATATAAACAAACTGAAGCTATTAATTTTTACCAAAAAACTGGTTTTAGGATAATAGACAATTATGGACCTTATGTAGGTTTGGCAGATAGCGTTTGTATGAGTAAATCGATTATTTAAATTGTATAACAATGGAATCAGGTAATTTTCCAATAACACATTGGGCTGAAGACGACAAGCCCCGCGAAAAATTAATGCTCAAAGGCAAAAGCGTTCTGAGCGATGCCGAATTAATCGCAATTCTCATTGGTTCTGGAAACCGAAATGAATCGGCGGTAGATTTGAGCAAAAGAATTTTGGCCAGTGTCGATCATAATTTAAATACTTTAGGGAAACTATCTATTTCACAATTAATGAATTTTAAAGGCATCGGCGAAGCCAAAGCGATTTCGATAATTTCGGCTATGGAATTGGGCAGGAGGCGGAGAAGCGAAGATGTAGTAGAGCTGACAAAAGTAACTTCAAGTAAGATGGTTTTTGATGTGATGCATCCGATAATAGGGGAGCTGTCGCACGAAGAATTCTGGGTTCTGTTTTTGAACAACTCTAATAAAATACTTTTCAAAAAGCAGTTGAGCAAAGGCGGAATGACTGGAACGATGGTTGATATTCGGATTGTTTTTAAAACTGCTTTTGAGCAAAATGCAACTTCTATAATTTTGGTACACAATCATCCCTCTGGAAAATTACGGGCCAGTGATGCTGATATCTTAATAACAAAAAAAATTAAAACTGCCGGCCAGCAATTAGATATTTCGGTTCTCGATCATTTAATCATTACCGAAAATGGCTATTATAGTTTTGTTGATGAAGGAATATTTTAATTTTTGTAAATCTTCATGGGCTTTGTAATGAAGGGAAATGTATTTTTGGAGAAACGTTAAATATTATTGAAGTCAATATTGTTTGAAATGTTTTTCCTGTACCTTTGGAACGCCTCTTTTCGAGGGTAATTTTATAAAAGAAATAAAGTCTGTATTTTGAAAGTGCATTCACCTGTAATTAAAAATGATTTTAGTTTTTAGGTTAATCTGCATTGTGTTGATTTTGATTAAATTAAAAATAATGAACAGGCTGTTTTTTTGACAAACATTTTAAAATAATTGCAAATACATGTTATCTTCTAAAATAACCGATATATTCTTTGATTTGGATCATACGCTTTGGGATTTTGATGCCAATTCAGAACTGGCTTTTGAAGCTATTTTAACAAAACTGCATCCAGCAATCGAAATTACCGCTTTTATAGAAAAATATATTCCCATTAACCAGGCCTGCTGGAAATTATATCAGTATGATAAAATTACGCACGCAGAGTTAAGGTATAATCGGCTTAAACATACTTTTGATGCTTTGGAATATTTTGTTTCCGACGCACAGATAGAAAGCATGGCAAATGATTATATTCAGTTACTGCCCGAAAATAACCGCTTGTTTGACGGAACGATAGAAGTACTGGAATATTTAGAAAAAAAGTATAAATTGCATATCATTACCAATGGCTTTGCAGATGTGCAGTATAAAAAAATAAATAATTCGAATATTGCAGGTTTTTTCAAAACCATTACCAATTCAGAAATGGCAGGTGTTAAGAAACCCAATCCGTTTATTTTTGAGTATGCTCTTAATCAGGCTCAAGCCAATAAAGAAAACAGTGTTATGATTGGTGACTGTCTCGAGGCTGATGTACAGGGAGCTTTAAATGCTGGATTGGAAGCTATTTTTTTTAATGATAAAAAAATTAAAGTTGAACAAGATATTAAACAAATAACCCATTTATTAGAACTAAAAAAATATTTATAAGTCATGAAGTCAAAATTTTTATACCTATTACTGCTTGTTTCAAGCTTTGGATTTTCACAATCAATCAATGATTATACAGGAGTGATTATTCCTTTGAAATATGATTTCCTTAAATCTGAAAATCAGTACCGCCTTGCTACATTAACTAAGGTTAATTTAAAAAAAGCTGGTTTCGAAGCTTTTTATGCTAATGAAAATTTTCCGGGCGGGTACAATGACAGATGCAGCTTATTGAATGTAGATGTAATAAGAGATAATGGATTTTTAGTAACGAAGCTTTATGTAGTTTTTAAGGATTGCAGCGGCAAAGAGATTTATAAATCTGAAGTTGGGAAAAGTAAAGAGAAAGAATATGATGTAGCTTATGCTGAAGCATTGAATATGGCTTTTGAGTCTGTATATGCATTGCATTATAAATATGATGGCACGCCGGCTGTTAATAATGGATATACAGGAATGGCTGCAGTTCCACAGGGAGTACAAGCAGCACCTGCTGGAGTTACTGCAGCAGCAGCGGTGGCAGTAAGTGTTCCTAACAGCAGTACCGAACCAGACGGCTCAGTATTATTTGCACAGCCAATAAAAAATGGATATCAATTAGTAGACAGTACGCCAAAAGTCGTTCTGAAAGCTTTTAAAACAACTAATCCATCTATATATATGGCATCTAAAGGGGATATACAAGGAACATTGGTTCTAAAAGATAACCAATGGTACTTTGAATATTATGAGAAAGATACTTTAATGTCTGAAAAAATTAAAGTGAAGTTTTAATTTCAGGAATAAAGAAAATTTTCCTAATAATATAAAACCTCGGTGGCTCTGCTCCGAGGTTTTTTGCTTGTACTAAATCTATATCTGATAATTTTGTAGCTTTAATTAATATCCATATTTATCTTTCCAGCGGTTTTTCAGGAATTCACGGGTTGTATTTTCTCTGGAATTCTGTCCCGGAACATAAATTGGTGTGTTACTCAATGCTTCTGGCAGGAATTCCTGTTCCGCAAAATTGTTGGCATAATCGTGCGAATATTTATAATCCTCACCATATCCCAATTCTTTCATTAATTTGGTAGGAGCATTGCGTAAATGGATTGGTACTGGTAAATCTCCAGTTTGTTTTACTAATTGCTGTGCTGTGCCAATCGCTAAATAAGAAGCATTGCTTTTAGGCGAAGTAGCTAGATAAATAGCGCATTGGCTGAGAATAATCCGGCTTTCTGGATAACCAATAGTTGATACAGCCTGAAAAGCATTATTGGCCATAATAAAAGCGGTTGGATTGGCATTGCCAATATCTTCACTGGATAAAATCAGCATTCTTCGGGCTATGAATTTAACGTCTTCACCACCTTCAATCATCCGTGCCAGCCAATATACAGCTCCGTTAGGATCGCTTCCGCGGATCGATTTTATAAAAGCCGAAACTATGTCATAATGCTGTTCGCCGCTTTTGTCATACAAAACAGTATTTTGCTGAACTAATTCAAAAACGCGGTCATTGGTGATCGTAATTTCGTCTTCGGCGGAGGCGTTTACGACCAGTTCAAAAATATTTAATAGTTTGCGCCCGTCACCGCCAGAAAGACGTAATAAAGCTTCTGTTTCTTGCAGTTTTATGTTTTTTGAGGCTAAATAAGTGTCCGTTTTCATTGCTCTTTGCAATAAATGCTCTAAGTCAGCTTTTGTAAATGCGTTCAGAATATAGACTTGACAACGGGATAATAAAGCGGGAATAACCTCAAAACTTGGGTTTTCGGTTGTTGCACCTATTAATGTAATCCATCCTTTTTCAACCGCAGCCAATAAAGAGTCTTGCTGTGATTTACTAAAACGATGAATCTCATCAATAAACAAAATAGGATTTTTAGCAGTGAATAAACCACCGCTTTGTTTTGCTTTTTCAATTACGTCCCGAATATCCTTAACCCCTGAATTAATGGCGCTCAATATATAAAATGGACGGTTAGACTCTTGAGCAATGATTTGTGCCAAAGTTGTTTTTCCAGTTCCAGGAGGGCCCCAAAATATCAAGGATGGAATAATTCCCTTTGCAATCTGTTGTGTCAGCGAGCCATTGGGACCTACCAAATGGGACTGGCTGATGTAGTCTTCAAGTTTTTGTGGGCGTATACGTTCTGCTAATGGTGCTTCCATGCTGTAAAATTAAGCAATTTTTATATTTTTTGGAGCTATTCCAGCTCGGCATTACAAGTCCTCGTCCCGCTGACAAAATTTTTAAGTGTTTGCAAGAGCTTCTTGCTGTCGCTTTGTAAACCCAAAAAATTTAAGTCAGCAGGACTGCGGGCTTTCCATTTCGATCAGGGCTAAGAGATTTGTTTTCGTAAAAGCATTTATTTTATATGACAAAATAACACTAAATTGCTTTTGGACTCATTTTTGATTCGTTTTAAATAGTTTTAATTAGCTTAATAAGTGTTCAGAATAATGGAAGAAAATCATTTTAAATTCAGCAATGCAGTTCTAGGAGTACCGCTTTTTTTTGTGCTGTTCTTATGGTTTGTTTATTGGCTGGAAATTCGTTTTGGATTCGATTTTGACGATAATGGAATTTTGCCGAGAACTTTTTCAGGAATGCAGGGCATAATTTTTAGTCCATTCATTCATTCGAATATTGAACATCTTTATAATAATTCAATATCATTATTAGTGCTTCTGGTAGCACTTTTCTTTTTTTACAGCAAAGAAGCAGTAGGAATTGTGGTTTACGGAATTCTGCTTTCCGGAACTTTGACATGGTTTATTGGAAGAGAAAATTATCATATTGGCGCCAGCAGTTTGATCTATGTATTGGTTTCGTTTATTTTTTTCAAAGGCCTGCAGACCCAATATTATAGATTAGTTGCCTTGTCTCTCACAGTTGTAGTTTTATATGGCGGAATGGTTTGGTATGTTTTTCCAAAAATTGACGAAACCATTTCTTGGGAAGGTCATTTATCTGGACTGATTGCCGGTTTTATACTTACTTTTTTCTATAAAAAGACAGAATTTAAAAAAGTGATAAAATACGATTGGGAAAGGCCGGATTATGACCCCTCCGAAGATAAATTTATGCAGCGGTTTGATGAGAATGGTAATTTTGTCAATTTGCCAAAATCTGAAATAGTAGAAGACGAGTTAGTAGAAATCAATCCTTTTTTTCTGTCTAATTCAAATGTTGTCTACGATTATATAGAAGATTCAGAATCTATCAATAAAAAAAATGAATCAAAACCAGAGTCTTGATTCATTTCGTTTTATCTAAATAGTGAAAAATTTAGATTTTAAATTTCAATCTAAAATCTAAATTCTGCAATCTAAAATTATTAGCTTCTCTGTCTTACAGTTTCATATAAAAAAGCACCGCAAGCAACAGAAACATTCAATGATCCTATAGAGCCAAACATAGGAAGTTTTGCTTTCTCATCTACAATTTTAAGCACTGAAGGATTTACCCCTCGGTCTTCTGATCCCATAATGATTGCTAGAGGTTCATCTAAAGAAATATCATAAATATTTTGGTCTGTTTTTTCGGTAGCAGCAACAGTTTTTATACCGCTTGCCTGCAAAAGAAAAATTGCATCTTTAATATGTTCTACTTTACAAATCGGAATATTAAATACCGCACCTGCCGAAGTTTTTACAGTGTCACCGTTTACTGGAGCCGAACCCGCTTTTTGAACAATAATTCCGTTTACCCCAGTACACTCAGCAGTCCTGATTATTGCTCCAAAATTACGTGCATCCGAAATTTGATCTAAAATTAAGAACAATGGTTTTTTGCCATTTTCAACAACAGTATCTATCAGGGTTTCTAAATCAAAAAACGAAATAGGGGAGATGCTTGCTACGGCTCCTTGATGGTTATTGGGAGTTAATCGGTTTAATTTTTCTACGGGAACATAGGAGAAATTGATATTGCCACGTTTCATTACTTTCATTAAGTCCTTCATCAATTCGCCACTAGTTTCCTTCTGAATATAAACTTTATCCACTGTTGCTCCAGCTTGAATAGCTTCAATTATTGCTCTTATTCCAAAAATTTGATGTTCTTTTTCCATGAGGCAAATATAGGTATAATGTTTTTATAAAAAAAAACCGTTCTGAGTTAACAAAACGGTTTTGGTATTAATTATTGAACAGGGCTTAATTTCCACTAGCCCACCAAACAGGAGTATAAAAACTTGATACAACAGTTGCATTAGTATTTAACGTTCTCTCTGATTTTGGAGTTATTAATCTCACAGGAATCTGTTTAGTTGAACTGTTTTGATTAGGTGTTAATACAGGGAATCCTGTTCTTCTCCAATCATTGTATGGTTCAGTTGAAGTGAACAAAGCAATATATTTTTGTGTAATAATGTTTTTCAAAGTAACTGTAGCTGCCGCGCTTGTAGCAAATGTAGTATCGTCAGCCCCAGTAACATTTATTAAAGAAGCGCTTACAGCAGCTTGTAATGCAGTTTGAGCAGCGGCAGTATTTCCTAATCTAAATTGTGCTTCTGCTTCAATAAATTTAATTTCACTGAAAGTAAAAATATTTAAAGAAGTATTTGGTCCTCCAGCGATATAATCTCCAATTTGAGATGTTACGCCATCTGCATCTGGTGATTCAGGTGCAGCTCCAACATAATTGCCATGTTCATCTGCAAGTGCATAAAATGGTAAACGTGGATCTGCAGTAGTATTTAATAAATCAATAAAATATTTACCCATCCCGATGTATCCAGTTCTTTGATTATTAAAAGCATACCATGAACTTTGATTGTTACCTCCGTCAAAAGTCGCTACTAAATTATCGGAATTTACATCTTTAACAGTTCCTGTGAACGATTTTTGTGCATAAGTCAATGCTTTTTGTGCAGCGACAGTACTTCCGTCTTTTATTGTTAACCTCATAGCATATCTTGCTTTGATAGCATAAGCAAGTTTTGTCCACTTATCAGTATTTCCTTTATAAAAAATATCGTCAACTCCAGGTACAGAAATATTAGCACTTAAAGGTTTTGCTAAATCTGCTATTGCTATATCCAGATAAGATTGAATTCGTTCAATTACGTTTTTTTGAGTATCGTATTTAGGTGTAAGATTACCTTCATTGCCTTGAAATGCATCCGAAAAAGGAATATCGCCCCAGGCATCAGTTGCATACCCCATATTAAGAGCTAATATTATCCTTGCCATACCACCATAGTAGGGATATGTTGCTTCAAATTTCTGTACTATCGTGTTTGCATTAATACCAGCTTGGTAAATGTTACCCCAATCACCTTCGTTGTCTAATTCTGTCAGGATATATTGTCCCGCTTCAGCAGATTGAAATGCATTACCATTAGTATGCTGCGTAAATATAGTAAAGCCTCTTGATAAATTACCTACAGAGTTATTAATTGTCCCAACTTCAGCACCTGTAAGTAATGTAGTTGGATTAGATAATGCGGAAGGTCTATTAGGATTTTCGTTAAAGGTTTCTAATTCATTTGTACATGAATTTAGAGATATCGCTCCTAATATTATAGATAAATATATTATTTTTTTCATAATATTAAAAATTAAGTTTTAATGTTAAAGCGTAGCTTTTTGAACCTGGATTATTAAAATAATCAAATCCACTTGTGTTAGAACCTGATCCAGCAAATGAGTTTTCAGGATCTACTCCATTATAATTTGTAATTATAAATAAGTTTCTTGCTGATAGAGTTAAAGATGCATCTCTAATAAATGGCGCACTATTTGAAAGAAGTTTTCCGAAATTGTAAGCTAAACTAATGTCTCTCATTCTTACCCAGTTAACATCTTTTTCAACTTGTTGCTCATTTGCAGCTCCTGAATCACCTAAATAGCTATTGTAATAAACTTTATTTGATATAGCCTTTGTATTTGGTGTACCCGCCTCAGTAACTCCTGGAATAACATAAGTAGCTGTTCTATCTTCAGCAGACTCTTCGGTAATTCCAAGTCTATTAAGTCTTGCATGTGTACCATTCCAGATATCTCCACCTTTTCTGATGTCAAGAAGGAAGCTTAATGATATATTTTTGTAGCTGAAATTATTTCTTATGCCTGATAAGAAATCTGGAGTTGGATTACCAATGATTTGAGATGCAGATTGAACTAACGGTATACCATTTGTATCAATAATTAAATTGCCAGAACCGTCTCTTTCCCATGCTGTTCCGTACATAACCCCTAAAGGTTGGCCTTTTATGATTGTTGGAGTTACATTACCTGAGAAGAAATCGCTTCCCATACTAGAGTAATTAAGATTATCTGCAACGTCAGTTACTTCATTTACGTTTTTACTCCAGTTAATATTGATATCCCATTTGAATTGAGTATTTTTTAAGATATCGTATCCTAATTCAACTTCTAGTCCTCTGTTTTGAACAGTTGGACCATTAGTGTAGTAGTTGCTAAATCCTGAAGACGCAGCAATTGGTGCTAAAATCAATAAATCATAATTAGTAGATTGGTAAGCACTCATGTTTAAACGTAATCTTTTGAACATTTCTAATTCTAGACCTACTTCAAATTCTTCGTTATGCTCTGGTTTTAGATCTGGATTGTTACGTGTAGTTGAATAGCCATACGCACCAACACCATTATAAGGAGTATACAATTGCGGACCAAATGTATCATAATAATAAGGAGTGGTATAAGTAGTAATTACATTATAAGGATTTGGCGAAGCATAAGTACTTGCGTACGCTCCTCTTAACTTAGCTAAATTAACCCATTCTGGCATATCAAGCGTTTTGTTCATTAACCATGATGCACTTACTGCTGGGTAGAAATACGAACTATTATTAGTTGGTAATGTACTAGTCCAGTCATTTCTTCCTGTAAGTGTTAAAAATAATTGGTCATATAAACCTAGCTCAACTTGTGCATAAATACCTCTTTTTATTTGTTGGGTATCATAGTTTGTAGGTGTAAAAGTTGCAAAGTTACTTAGGTTATACAAATTAGGAGTAAGCATTGTAGATCCTACAGTGTACAAGTCATTTGAGAACTTTGAGTTGATAGATAATCCAGCATTATAACTTAGAGATAGATTATCATCCATAAATTTAAAATCACCATTAAAAATCAAATCAAGATTATAAAGGCTTGCAGTATAAGTATCTAATATTACTTGACCAGTTCCATCTCCAGTTGAGTTACCATTACTACTATAAGAATAGTTTTGTTGTGCATGAGTAGTATAAGTGTCTACACCTGCTCTTAATAATGTGTTAAAAGCTTTACTTTGGTTGTAAGTAAGATGTCCACTGATGATGTTACGATTTGTTTCATCAGTATATGTATTATTATTTACAGTGTAATACGGATTATCGTAAGCAGCAAAATAGTTTTTGTTAGTTCCTACACTTGTCTCGTATTCTCTTAGGTCATAACTTGCAGGAGTTCTAAATAAAGAGAGCATAATTCCTGCTACGTTACTTCCTTTTTGTGCTCTTACTCCTCCAGTATTAGAGTATTTTATATCTGCTCCAGCTTTTAATTTGTCTGTTATGTTATATTGGGCGTTTATACTAAGGTTTGTTCTTTTTAGAGATGTATTCGGAACAATCCCTGTTTGATCTGTATGGCCTAAACCAAGTCTAAAACTCCCTGTGTCACTACCTCCTGATAAAGCAACATTGGTTGTACTTGTAATCCCGTCTTGAAAGAAATTCTTTGGGTTGTTTACAGCTGTAAGTCCTGGTACACTAGAGATTTTTGGTCCCCAGCTTTGATTAGTTCCATTTGTTTGAGCAAATCCGTCTGAGCCATATACAGCAGGTGGTAAATAAGTTGTTCCATTAGTTCCAGCTGCATATTCAAGTTGAATTTTTGGTAACATGCTTACTTGGTCAATTGACATAGAACTTGTTAATTCAACACCTATACCAGTTTTTTTTCTTCCTTTTTTACTAGTGTAAATGATTACACCATTTCTAGCATTTTCACCATAAATAGCTGCAGCTGCACCACCTTTTAAGACAGATACACTTTCAATGTCGTCAGGATTAATATCGACAGCTCTGTTAGAGTCATCAACACCACCTATATTCGTTCCTGAACCTGCATTGTTGTTGATTGAGTTGTCGATTATTTGCCCATCTAAAACGATTAGAGGTTGGCTGGATAAACTAATAGATTTTTGACCTCTAATAATGATTCTACTAGAAGCTCCAGGTGTTCCTGCTGATCCTGTTACTTGGATTCCTGCCGCTTTTCCTGCAAGACTTTCAATAATGTTAGGTTCGTGTGAGTTTTGTAAATCTTCACCTTTTACTTGTGAAGTAGCGTATCCTAATGCTTTTTTCTCTTTTTTGATACCTAATGCGGTAACTACAACGCTTTCTAATTGTGTTGCATCACTTGCAAGTCTAACATTTAGAGATGTTGAACTTGCTGACTTCTCAGAAGATTTCATCCCAACATAGCTAAATACCAATACATCGCTTGGTGCTGCTTTGATAGAATACTTACCATCGAAATCTGATTGAGTTCCATTTTTTGTTCCTTTTACTAATACACTCACACCTGGTAAAGGCATACCTGCATTGTCGGAAACAATTCCTGAAACAGATCTTTCTTGCGCAAAAGTTACTTGCGCCACTAGTACTATAAGAAGTACTAAGAATCCATTGAACTTTAGTTTCATTTTTAAATATTTTGAATTAGTACTGTAAAAATCATAATAATTTGTTAACTATCCTAATATCTAAAACTCTTTTTTTTTGTTAAGGTTAAAATTTAACATTATAACTTATAGTTATGTTTGTGTTATATTTTTTTTGATTTCTTTCGTTATCATTTTTATGTGTTAATTTAAATATTTGGTTTTTATTATTAAAAAACTTTAATTTCAGTGGTTTAGAGTTGGGTTTAGTTGTAGATTGCGAAGAATTAATTAACGTTTTTCTATAATTATCGAAGTCGAAAAATTGATCAGTAAACTATTTTCTGAAAGAAACGAATTGTATTTATGCTTCTAAATATTAATAATTCAGAGGGTAAATAAATCTTGCTTCGTGAAATTAATTTTGATTTTATTTTCTTGTTAAAAAATGGTTGTTTGTTATGTTAAAATTTGCTAAATGTTTTTTAGTTTTTTGTATTAGCGATTTCAGTTATGCTTCTTTTTACCTGCTCCCAAGGTTTATTGTTAGGTAGGATTTTATTGTTGATATTTTATTGTTGTAATAGCTTTGGTAAATTCAAAATTGCATAAACTATATTTTTTAAGTGGTTCAATTTAAAGGGGAATAATTGGATATGGTATGAATATAGTTCGATTTTCATTGATCTATAACGAATTTATAATTGGTATTACTAGTGTCAATATTCTTCATAATTTTTTTTTATAAATTTTGAACAAAAAAAATCCCGATTACATTATGTAATCGGGAAATTAAATAAAACAGTTTGTTTCATTTCTATTTATGAAATTTTACCAGCCTGGATTTTGTTGCTTAGCCAAAGTAGGGTTTGTATTTAACTCAACTTGTGGTATTGGCCATAAGAATCTAAAGTCAGAAGCCGGAATTGCAAGAACTGTACTAGGACCTGTGTAAGGTGTTCCAAGCGTATAGTCAGCAACAGCAGGAACTGCATTTGCATATTTTGCAGGAATACCTGTAGAAGGAGCAATGTCATCTTTTTCAAGACGTTGAATATCAGACCATCTTCTTCCTTCCATCAAGAATTCAATTCTTCTTTCAGTAAGAATGGCATTTACCATTAATGGTATTGTACTCAAAGTAGCAGCTGTATAAGCTTGTGTAGCAGGAGTTGCAAGAGCTCTATTTCTAACTGTGTTTAAGTTGATCAAAGCATTAGCTAAGTCTCCTGTGCGAGCTTGCGCTTCTGCCATATTCAATAATACTTCTGCATATCTAATAACAGGTGTTGCATCTGTAAAATTGACTTGATCTTTATATTTGTTAGTATATATACGACCATTAACGTTGATTATCATTTCAGTTGCTCCAATAACACCAGAACTTGGATTTACAATTGCAGTTCTTCTTTTATCGTCAACTAACCAACTAGGATTTCTCCATATAATTGGACTAACAGCCACTAATTTTCTTCCTCCAAAAATAGAAGCTAATGCAGCATTTGTTCCTGGATTAGAAGTAGTTGAGTGTTGTATGGAGAATATTGATTCTGTATTGCTTAAATTGTTTGCCAAAACAAATGCATCTCCAGGATTAGCTGTTAATGTCCTTTTTCCGTTCAGTTTATTACCTTCAGTGATTACATTTGCCCAGTCTCTTTTTTGAAGATATACTCTTGTTTTGAATGCGATAGCTGCATTTTTTGAAGCTTTTGCAATTCCTGTAGTCGTTATAAGATTTTCAGCGTCATTTAAATCAGCTAAAATCTTAGTGTAGCACTCAGCGACTGTGTTTCTTGGTTTAAGAACTTCAGAATCAATTTCGCCTTGAGTATTAACTCCAACTTCTCTGTAAGGAATTCCCAAATGCTCTGCTGTTGCTGTATAGTTATAACATCTGGAAAAATAATTCAAAAGTTCAAAATGTGTAATTGCGCGTAAGAATTTAGCTTGACCAATATAATCGTTCCCAACTGCAGCTGAAATAATTCCTTTAGCGACGGCATCATTTACACCTTCGATCATCAAATTGCAACGATTAATTAAACGGTAACCATCTACCCAATAATAAACGTTGTTTGCTGTAGTGGCGTCATAGGTAGCTGTATAAGTAAGTTGGTAGAAAGTTGCAGTATTTACTACATCTTCTCCTCTACAGTCTCCTTGTTCTACGAAAGCGGCACCCCAAATATAACCTCTACCACCATTAGCAGTACCACTAGTATATGTTCCTATGGCTGCAGCATTATATACACCATTCATTGCTGATGCAATTAAATCTGGAGTTGTAAATGGATAGTCTTCTGAAGGACTATTTATTGGGTCTAAATCCAATAGTTTTTCTTCTGAACAGGAATTCATTCCCAAAACAATTACAGAAAGAAGTAGTAACGTTTTAAATATATTTTTCATCTTAAATTTGTATTAAAAGTTAACATTGACACCTATTGAAATTGTTTTTACTCTTGGTGTTCCAATGTAATCTACACCTGAATATTGAGTAACTTGTGTGTTTTGCATTTCTGGATTAATTCCTGAGTAGTCAGTAAACATTGCCAATCCTTGCCCTAAAGCATAAATACGGAAACTATCAATACTAATTTTTTGAGTAAATGACTTAGGTAATGTATATCCTAAAGTGATATTGTCTAAAGATATGAAGTCACCATCTTCAAGAAAACGTGTGCTTAAGTGACCTGTTAAATTTGTAAATGTATTAGATCCTCCAACAATTCTCGGAGTCCAGCCATCACCAGGATTGGCTGCACTTTGCCATCTTCCTAAAATCTCGGTACCATTATTAGAGAAATCTTGAGTTACTAGATCTCTACGCGTAGCATTGAAAATTTTATTTCCACCACTAAATCTAAACATAAATCCAAAATCAACCCCCTTGTAAGTAAAGGTATTGTTTAATCCACCATAATAAGTAGGCAAACTGTTTCCTAAAACAGATTTGTCTTTTGCAGAATCTAATGTACTTGAAGCACCTGCTGCGCTTGGATTAGCGGGGTCAAAAACAGTGTAAGTTTGTGTATTTGCATTTCCTTGTACTAAGCTGTTATCCGCTTTGTAATATACGGGATTTCCATTTGCAGGATTTACTCCATAATATCTGTAACCGTAAAGCGCTTTTAATGGTTCGCCTTCTCTAATGATGTTGTAGTCAAAAAGGATGTCTTGTCCTTGATTTAACTTAGTGATTTTATTTTTAATAAGAGTTAAGTTACCAGTGATATCCCAAGTGAAATTACCTTTTACCATTTTGTAACTTGCAGAAAACTCTAAACCTTTATTATATAGCGCACCTATATTCTTGTTAATTACTCCATATGGAGTACTTGTATTACCAGGAATACCTAATGAAGGACTTTGAGGAGCAGCTAAAATTAATTGATCTACATCATTAGAGAAATAATCAAAAGTGAATCTTAATTTATCATCAAATAAACCTAAATCTGCACCATAATCTGTTTTTTTACTTCTTTCCCATTGCAACTGATCATTACCAAATTGAGAATATCCAAATCCATTTAATGATCCGTATGGTGATGCTATAGCAAGTCCTTTATAAGGATAGTTTCCTATATCGGTATTACCAACTTCAGAATAAGAACCTCTAATTTTTAAATCAGAAACTACAGAACGAATTGACTCCATGAAATCTTCATTAGAGATAGTCCATCCTCCAGAAAATCCGGTGAAATTATTCCATCTTGTTGCATCAGCTAATTTTGAAATTCCATCTCTACGGATTGAAACTTGAAAGAAATATTTTTTGCCATAGTCATAGTTAAGGCGGCCAACGTAAGATATAATACCATTCTCGTATTGAGAACCACCTGAATCTTTGGTTGTATATGAATTTGTAATTAATCCTTCGTTGTAAAACCCATCTAGTAATGTTGCTCCTGAACCCCAGAAAGTTTCGTACTTTTCTTTTTGATATTCAGATACAGCTGTTATACCAATAGTATGTTTTTCAGCAAATGTTTTGTTATACGTTAAAATATTTTGGACGTTATAACGTAAAAATTCAGTATCATCGTTATAAACATAACCTTTGTTTGAAAAACCATCACCATTTAAAGGATTAAGATATTGAAACCCTTTATTGATTGAATTGTCAATACTTCCTTGAACTTTAAAATTCAAATCTTTTGTGATTTTTGCGTTAGCAAAAGCACTCGCTAAAATTCTAGTTATTTTTGATGAATATTTGTTTTTATCCATGATATAAACAATATTTGGTAGGTTATTTGCAATTGCAATTTTATTATCCCATTGACCAACTCTATTGTTTACTAAATCTAGGTTATATCCAGTTGGATTAGCTTCGTCGTAGATAGGTGTATTAGGTAACATTTTTGTAGCCGCGTAAATACTACCAGAAAGAGCATTACCTGTTGTACCTCCAGTATTCAAACCATTATAGTCTGTTTTGGTAAGTCCTATATTGGTTCCAATGTTTAACCATTTTGTTACACTAGCATCAATATTTGTTCTAGCGGTATAACGTTTCATATCGTTAGCTTTCGCAAGTCCTTCCTGGTCAGTAGAGCCTAATGATAAATAGAATTTACTTTTGTCAGAACCTCCACTAACGGATAGGTTATTTGTTACTTGCTGCGCATTGTTTCTCATTGTCGCTTTTTGCCAATCTGTATTGTAAGTAGTCCCTGCAGCCCATACAGTTGGAGCTCCTTTTTCATTCGAAATAGTTATAAAGTCTGGAGTTTGTAACAAATCGTATGTCTCTACAGCATTAGAAAAACCGACAGAACTATCGAAACTGGTTTTAAGGTTCCCTTTTTTACCACTTTTTGTTGTAATCAAGATTACACCATTTGCAGCACGAGATCCATAGATTGCTGTAGAAGCACCATCTTTTAAAACCTCATAGGATTCTATATCGTTTGGATTGATATCTCCCAAACCATTTGTTTGTGCTACACCACCAGTATCACCTGTTACTATAGGCATACCGTCAACAATTACCAAAGGATAAGTACCACCAGTTATAGAAGCAATACCTCTAATTCTGAAAATTGGAGCTGCTCCTAATATTCCTGATGGAGTAGTAATTTGCACACCTGCTGCTCTACCTGCTAATTGAGATTCAAAACTGGCAGTTACCAAATTCTTTAAATCCGAACCTTTTACGCTAGTTATAGATCCAGTAACCTCTTTTCTTTTTTGAGTACCGTATCCTACTACAACTACACTTTCTAGTTCAGTTGCATCACTCGTTAATTTAATGTTAAGTGAGGTTGAACTTGCAGATTTTTCTGTGGATTTCATACCTATATAGCTAAATACCAATACGTCAATTGGTGCTGCTTTGATAGTGTACTTACCATCAAAATCTGATTGAGTTCCATTTTTTGTTCCTTTTACTAATACACTAACCCCTGGTAAAGGCATTCCTGCATTGTCGGTAACAATTCCTGAAACAGATCTTTCTTGTGCAAATGTGATTTGCGCCATTAGTACTAGAAGAAGCACTAGGAATCCATTAAATTTTAGTTTCATTTTTAAATATTTTGAATTAGTGAGGCAAAAATCATAATAATTTGTTAAGTTTCCTAATATCTGAAACTCTTTTTTTGTTAAGACTAAAATTTAACATTATAACTTATCGTTATGTTTGTGTTATAAAATTTTATTTCTTCGTTTTTAGACTTACCGTTTGTTATGGCAAATTTCAATAAACCATTTAGAGTTTGTGCACCAAATCCAAACCCTATACCTAGAAGTTTATCATTGTTTTTTTTTGTAGCAGAAATTGTGGAATCCTCGTAATAACAGTAGTCTAGAATGGAATTGAAGTATAAGTTTGATGAAATTAAATATCTGTATTCTGTCATTAAAGCAATCATTAAGTTTGCTTGCAGGCTGTTTTCGGTGAATCCTCGTATTGAGTTTGTTCCTCCAAAACGATGTAATTCATTTGTGATATAATTTTGACTTTTTAAAATATAATTTTGGTTTTTTATATTTATAATATTTTTCTCATTAATATAAAAATCATTAATTATGTTAAAATTAGCAAAATTTTGTTTTTGTGGCAGATTTTCTATTATAGTCCTGTTTCCGATTCCAATTGTTAAGTCTACTAGGGATTTAATTGGGAATAGTTTGTTTTTTGAATTGTTTTTTTTGAATTCTATAGAAGCGGTATAGAAAGTGTTCTTGTAATCGGATAAATTCTGGCTGTTCAGGTTTTGAATGTCACTGGACTCTGTAGATTCAAATCCAAGATATATACGTTTATTGTAGTTTATGAAATAACCCAGGTGCAGGGCGGTCTTTGTGTTTTGAAAAATGCTGTCTTGTTTAAAAATATTAATTTGCGCTTTAATTGCTATTGGGCTGTTGAATAAATAAGGAATATTTAAATTAGCATTAAAAAGCTTTTGGTTATTTCCGTCGTTTTTCCAGTAAATAGATAATTCTTCTCCGTTTCTAAGTGCATTGACTAGGGTTAGGTCTAAATATCCGTTAAATTGAATTTTTTTATTTTCGGTGTTATTGAATCCTAAATAGCCGTCAAAATTATTTGCTTTCTTTTTTTCTAGGTATACAAATATTTTGGTGCTGTCTTGTGTGAATAGTATTTCTGGAAATTTAATTTGATTTATAAATCCAAATTCTTCAAAATCATGATTTATTTGTTTTACTGTTTCTTGATTGAAAATTGAGTTTTTGTATTTTTTTGCGATTTGTTTTTGAGCTCCTTTTGGAAAAAGTTTTTTCTGCTTCTGATCGGAGTATTTTATTTCTATTGTGTTTAAATTTCTTTTAATGTCTGTTGAAATAAATAATTCGGCATAAAGATCTTGTCTTTTCTGTAGAATGTTGTTGAGTTTTACTTTTGCGAAAGCATAACCGTTTTTTTCTAAATTTTGTAGAATCTGTTTTAAAAACGCTTCTGTTTGAGAATATGGTAATAGTATCGAATCTTGATTTGTTTCGAAAAAATCAGCTAAGATCAGTTCGTTTTTTTTACCTATATATATATGTATGTTTTTTATTCTTTTGCCAAGTGAAATTTTAGCGTAAAAAACACTGTCATTTTCTCTGTTTTTCTCAAGTATTTGGTTGTTGATATAGCCATTATCTTTTAGTTTTCTGCTGAGAATATTTATTTCTTCAATTGTGGTTTTTACGTTTTGCTGTTTTTGGGAGTAGCTAATAGAATCAATTGTATTGGTTTCTAATGGAGTTTTGCCGATTATTTTTAATTGTATAGTCTGACTTTGAGAAGTCAAATGGAGAAGAAAAAAAAGCAGAATAAGAATTTTAGATTTCAATTTGATTTCTTTTTTCATGAAAGTAACGCAAATATCTGCTGTTTGTTTTAATATTCATAATGTTTGTGATTTAAATGACAAGAAGGTCTGTTTTTTTGTAGTTTTTTGTTTTTTATATCGAGATGTATTTTATTAAAAGCCAAATGCTTACTTATTTAAAAAATAAACCAATTATGGTTTGTATAGTGGAAATTAATTTATACATTTGCAACCCCGTAAAAAGCGGGAATTTTATAAACAAGTAATTTTTAGTATTTAATTATGCCAACTATTCAACAATTAGTAAGAACAGGAAGAACTCAGATCACTAAGAAGAGTAAATCGGTTGCTTTAGATTCTTGTCCACAACGTCGTGGTGTTTGTACGCGTGTTTACACAACTACTCCAAAAAAACCAAACTCTGCAATGCGTAAAGTAGCGCGTGTACGTTTGACTAATGGAAATGAGGTAAATGCTTACATCCCAGGTGAAGGACATAATCTGCAGGAGCACTCGATAGTATTAGTGCGAGGCGGAAGAGTAAAAGATTTACCAGGAGTTAGGTATCACATTGTTCGTGGTGCACTTGACACATCAGGTGTAGCAGGAAGAACGCAGCGTCGTTCAAAATATGGTGCAAAACGTCCAAAAGAAGCTAAAAAGTAAATCAACTCACGTAAAGATGCGATTTATCGTAACTGCGTAAAAAAACAAAAGACATGAGAAAAAGAGCGGCAAAGAAAAGACCACTTTTACCAGATCCAAGGTTTAATGACCAATTGGTAACACGTTTTGTAAATAACTTAATGTGGGATGGTAAGAAATCAACAGCTTTTAAAGTTTTTTATGATGCAATTGATATCATTGAAACTAAAAAGCAAAATGACGAAAAAACTTCATTAGAAATCTGGAAAGATGCTTTAACAAACGTTATGCCTCACGTAGAAGTACGTAGCCGTAGAGTTGGTGGAGCTACATTTCAAATTCCAATGCAGATCAGACCAGACAGAAAAATTTCTATGGCTATGAAATGGTTAATTCTTTATGCAAGAAGAAGAAACGAAAAATCAATGGCTCAGAGATTGGCTTCAGAGTGTTTAGCTGCGGCTAAAGAAGAAGGAGCAGCTGTTAAGAAAAGAATGGATACTCACAAAATGGCAGAAGCTAACAAAGCTTTCTCTCACTTTAGATTTTAATTCTTAAAGAAATGGCTAGAGATCTTAAATATACAAGAAACATAGGAATTGCGGCTCACATTGATGCTGGTAAAACAACAACAACTGAGCGTATATTATTCTATACTGGAAAATCACACAAAATTGGTGAGGTACACGATGGTGCTGCAACAATGGACTGGATGGCACAAGAGCAGGAAAGAGGTATTACTATTACTTCTGCTGCTACAACTTGTGAGTGGAATTTTCCAACTGAACAAGGTAAAGTTTTACCTGAAACATTGCCTTATCACTTTAACATTATCGATACTCCTGGTCACGTTGATTTTACCGTAGAGGTAAATCGTTCTTTGCGTGTATTGGATGGTTTGGTTTTCTTATTTAGTGCTGTTGATGGTGTTGAGCCTCAATCTGAAACTAACTGGAGATTAGCTGATCAATACCGTGTACCACGTATGGGGTTTGTTAATAAAATGGATAGACAAGGTTCTAACTTTTTGAATGTATGTCAGCAAGTTAGAGATATGTTGAAATCAAACGCTGTTGCGATCACTTTGCCAATTGGTGAAGAAAATGATTTCAAAGGTGTCGTTGATTTAGTTAAAAATCAAGCGATTGTATGGCATGATGCTACACAAGGAGCTACTTTTGATATTATCGATATCCCTGCGGATATGGTTAATGAAGTGAAGGAATACAGAGATATCCTTATCGAAGCGGTTGCTGATTATGATGAAAACTTGCTTGATAAATACATGGAAGATCCAGAGTCTATCACAGAAGATGAAATCAATAAAGCATTGAGAGCTGCAACTATGGATATGGCAATCATTCCTATGATTGCTGGTTCTTCTTTCAAAAACAAAGGGGTTCAATTCATGTTAGATGCAGTATGTAAATATTTGCCATCTCCAATGGATAAAGAAGGTATTACTGGAATTCACCCAGATGATGCTGAATTGCTTGAAGAAGATCAAACTACTATTTTGCGTAAACCAGATGTAAAAGAGCCTTTCGCTGCTTTGGCATTTAAGATTGCTACTGACCCATTCGTAGGTCGTTTGGCTTTCTTCCGTGCTTATTCAGGAAGACTTGATGCTGGTTCTTATGTGTTGAATACTCGTTCTGGTAACAAAGAGAGAATTTCCCGTATCTACCAAATGCACGCTAACAAACAAAATCCAATCGAATATATTGAGGCTGGAGATATTGGAGCTGCTGTTGGATTTAAAGATATTAAGACTGGAGATACATTGTGTGATGAAAAACACCCAATCATTCTTGAATCTATGAAATTCCCTGCTCCGGTAATTGGTATTGCTATTGAGCCTAAAACTAAAGCTGACGTTGATAAAATGGGTATGGCTTTGGCTAAATTGGCTGAAGAGGATCCAACTTTTACGGTTAGAACTGATGAGGCTTCGGGACAAACTATTATCTCTGGTATGGGTGAGCTTCACTTAGATATCTTGGTTGATCGTATGAAACGTGAATTCAAGGTTGAAGTGAACCAAGGTGAGCCTCAAGTTGAGTACAAAGAAGCGTTTACTAAATCTGCTCAGCATAGAGAAACTTATAAAAAACAATCTGGAGGTCGTGGTAAATTCGGTGATATCGTATTTGTACTAGAGCCTGCTGATGAAGTTGATGGTAAAGTTCCTGTAGGATTGCAGTTTATTAATTCAGTAAAAGGTGGTAACGTGCCAAAAGAATATATTCCTTCTGTAGAGAAAGGTTTCCGTGAAGCTATGAAAACTGGTCCTTTAGCAGGTTACCAAGTAGATAGTTTAAAGGTTACTTTATTGGATGGATCTTTCCACCCTGTGGATTCTGATGCGCTTTCTTTTGAATTAGCAGCTAGAATGGGTTATAGAGAAGTAGCAAAAGCTGCTGGAGCTGTAATTCTTGAGCCAATCATGAAAATGGAAGTTATTACGCCAGAAGAAAACATGGGGGATATCGTAGGAGATATTAACCGTCGTAGAGGTCAGGTGAATGACATGGGTGACAGAAATGGTGCAAAAACTATTAAAGCTGATGTTCCATTATCAGAAATGTTTGGATATGTTACTACATTAAGAACATTGTCTTCTGGTAGAGCAACATCTACTATGGAATTTTCACACTATGCAGAAACGCCTTCTAATATTTCAGAAGCAGTAATCAAAAAAGCAAAAGGAAACGCTTAATTTTAAGAAAATGAGTCAAAAAATCAGAATAAAACTAAAATCTTACGATCACATGTTGGTGGATAAGTCTGCTGAGAAGATTGTAAAAACAGTAAAAACTACTGGTGCTGTTGTAACTGGTCCAATTCCATTACCAACACACAAAAAACTTTTTACAGTATTGCGTTCTCCGCACGTAAACAAAAAAGCAAGAGAGCAATTTGAAGTAATGTCATATAAGAGATTAATTGATATTTATTCATCTTCTTCTAAAACTATTGATGCTTTAATGAAGCTTGAATTACCAAGCGGAGTTGAAGTTGAAATCAAAGTTTAAGTACTTTAAGAGTAAAAAGGAACGCTGTTTTTAGGTAAAAAATATTTTTTTGGTTTGTGTGTAAATAAGTTATACATTTGCACCCACTTTAAAAATAGGATTTGCTTAAAAGCTGCGTTCTATATTTATATTTAATAATTAATAATTAATATTTATGTCTGGGTTAATTGGTAGAAAAATCGGCATGACTAGTATTTTCGATGAAAACGGGAAGAATATTCCTTGTACTGTAATTGAAGCTGGGCCATGCGTTGTTACCCAAGTCAGAACCAAAGGTGTTGACGGGTACGAAGCGTTGCAACTTGGTTTCGATGACAAAAACGAGAAACATTCCACAAAAGCGGCTGTAGGTCACTTTAAAAAAGCTGGAACTGTTGCTAAGAAAAAAGTCGTTGAATTTCAAGATTTTGCAACTGAACAAAAATTAGGGGATCTTATTGAGGTTTCAATTTTTGAAGAAGGAGAATTTGTAGATGTACAGGGTGTGTCTAAAGGTAAAGGTTTTCAAGGGGTTGTTAAACGTCACGGATTTGGTGGTGTTGGGCAAGCGACTCATGGTCAGCACAACCGTTTAAGAGCGCCAGGTTCTGTAGGAGCTTCTTCTTATCCATCTAGAGTATTCAAAGGAATGCGTATGGCTGGAAGAATGGGAGGAGATAATGTAAAAGTTCAAAATCTTAGAGTTTTAAAAGTAGTAGCTGAAAAGAATCTGCTTGTTGTTAAAGGATGTATTCCAGGAAGCAAAAACTCTTATGTAATCATTCAGAAGTAATGGAAGCAAAAGTATTAGATTTCAACGGAAAAGATACTGGAAGAAAAGTACAGCTTTCTGATTCAGTATTCGGTATAGAGCCAAATAATCACGCCGTATATCTTGATGTTAAGCAATATCTTGCTAATCAAAGACAAGGTACACACAAAGCTAAAGAAAGAGCTGAAGTGACTGGAAGTACGCGTAAAATAAAAAAACAAAAGGGAACAGGTACTGCTCGTGCGGGTAGTGTGAAGAATCCTTTGTTTAAAGGTGGTGGAACAGTTTTTGGACCAAGACCAAGAAGTTATTCATTTAAATTGAATAAAAGCTTGAAGCGTTTGGCTAGAAAATCTGCTTTCTCAATTAAAGCAAAAGAATCAAACATTATTGTTCTTGAAGATTTCAATTTTGAAACGCCAAACACTAAGAGTTTTGTTAATGTTTTGAAAGCTTTAGAGTTAGAAAACAAAAAATCTTTGTTTGTGTTGGGTGATACGAATAAAAATGTATATTTGTCGTCACGAAATTTAAAAGCGTCAAACGCTGTAAGTGCCAATGAATTAAGTACTTATGCTATTTTGAATGCTAATAATTTAGTGCTTTTGGAGAGTTCTTTGGAAGTAATTGAAGAAAATTTAAGTAAATAAATAGGATATGAGCATCATAATTAAACCTATAGTAACGGAAAAAGTAACCAAAGAAAGTGAAGTTTTAAACCGCTTCGGATTCGTTGTTGACAGAAAAGCAAACAAAGTACAAATTAAGAAAGCTGTTGAAGCTGCTTACGGTGTAAATGTTTTGAGTGTTAATACAATGAATGTGAGACCGGATAGAACTACCAAATACACTAAAAGTGGTTTAATCAGTGGAAAGACAAATGCAATTAAAAAAGCAATTGTACAAGTACAAGAAGGAGAAACAATTGATTTTTACAACAATATCTAAGATAAAATGTCAGTAAGAAAATTAAAACCTATTACCGCAGGTCAGCGATTTAGAGTTGTGAATGGTTATGACGCCATTACAACTGATAAGCCGGAACGCTCTTTGATAGCGCCGATAAAAAACTCTGGAGGTAGAAATAGTCAAGGAAAGATGACCATGCGTTATACGGGTGGTGGTCACAAGCAGAGATATCGTATTATTGATTTCAAACGTACTAAAGAAGGAATTCCAGCTACAGTGAAATCAATCGAATATGATCCAAATCGTACTGCATTTATCGCTTTATTAGCTTATGCTGATGGAGAGAAAACATACATTATTGCACAAAATGGATTGAAAGTAGGTCAGAAAGTTGTTTCTGGACCAGAATCTCAGCCAGAAATTGGTAATACATTGCCTTTAAGCAGAATTCCTTTAGGAACTGTTATTTCTTGTATTGAATTGAGACCAGGTCAAGGAGCTGTAATTGCTCGTTCTGCTGGAACATTTGCTCAATTAATGGCAAGAGATGGAAAATATGCTACAATTAAAATGCCTTCAGGTGAAACAAGATTGATCTTGTTGACTTGTTCAGCTACAATTGGAGCGGTTTCTAATTCAGACCACCAATTAGTTGTATCTGGTAAAGCAGGTAGAACAAGATGGTTAGGAAGAAGACCTAGAACAAGACCTGTTGCAATGAACCCTGTTGATCACCCAATGGGTGGTGGTGAAGGACGTTCTTCTGGAGGTCATCCACGTTCAAGAAATGGAGTACCAGCTAAAGGTTATAGAACTCGTTCTCCGAAAAACCCGAGTAATAAGTATATCGTAGAACGTAGAAAGAAATAATTAAGATATGGCACGTTCATTAAAAAAAGGACCATTTGTTCATTATAAGTTAGACAAGAAAGTTGCAGAAAACATTGCAGGTGGAAATAAAGGAGTTGTTAAGACATGGTCTAGAGCTTCTATGATTACTCCTGACTTCGTTGGACAGACTATCGCAGTTCATAACGGTCGTCAATTTGTACCAGTTTACGTTACAGAAAACATGGTAGGTCACAAATTAGGAGAATTTTCACCAACTAGATCTTTTAGAGGTCATGCTGGAGCAAAAAATAAAGGTAAAAAATAAGAAGCAATGGGAGTTCGTAAAAGAGAAACAGCAGATGCGAGAAAAGAGGCTAATAAGTCTATTGCTTTCGCGAAATTGAATAACTGCCCTACTTCACCTAGAAAAATGCGCTTAGTAGCGGACTTGGTAAGAGGTCAGAAGGTAGAAAGAGCACTTAACATATTAAGATTCAGTTCTAAAGAAGCTTCAAGAAAATTAGAAAAACTATTATTATCTGCAATCAATAACTGGGAGCAGAAAAATAGCGAAGCTAGTCTTGAAGAAGCTGGTTTATTTGTTAAAGAAATCCGTGTTGACGGTGGAATGATGTTGAAAAGACTTCGTCCAGCGCCACAAGGTAGAGCACACAGAATAAGAAAACGTTCTAACCACGTTACAATCGTGTTAGGAGCTATCAATAACACACAAAGCAATTCTTAAGCAGCATGGGACAAAAGACAAATCCAATTGGAAATAGACTTGGTATCATCAGAGGATGGGACTCAAACTGGTATGGTGGAAATGATTACGGTGATAAATTAGCCGAAGATCAAAAAATCAGAAAGTATATCCACGCTCGTTTATCAAAAGCTAGTGTATCAAAAGTAATCATCGAGAGAACTTTGAAACTTGTAACCGTTACTATCACTACTGCAAGACCAGGTATCATTATCGGGAAAGGCGGACAAGAGGTAGACAAGTTGAAAGAAGAACTTAAGAAAATTACTGACAAAGAGGTTCAAATCAACATCTTTGAAATTAAAAGACCTGAACTTGACGCGTATCTAGTTGCTACAAGCATCTGTCGTCAAATCGAAAGCCGTATTTCTTACAGACGTGCAATCAAAATGGCTATTGCTGCTTCTATGCGTATGAACGCTGAAGGTATCAAAGTTTTGATTTCTGGTCGTTTGAATGGTGCTGAGATGGCTCGTTCAGAGGGTTTCAAAGAAGGTAGAATTCCTCTATCAACTTTCAGAGCTGATATTGATTATGCTTTGGCTGAAGCTCATACTACTTATGGTAGAATGGGTATCAAAGTATGGATCATGAAAGGTGAAGTTTACGGAAAGAGAGATCTTTCTCCGCTTGCCGGAATGGACAAAAAACAAGCTGGCGCTAAAGGTGGAGATGCTCCAAGAGGAGACAGAAAGCCTTTTAATAAAGGTGGAAAATCAGACGCTCGTAAAAGAAAGTAAATTTTTAAACTAAAGAAAAATGTTACAGCCTAAAAGAACAAAATACCGTAAGGTACAAAAAGGTAAAATGAAAGGGAATTCCCAAAGAGGACACGAACTTTCTAATGGAATGTTTGGTATTAAATCTGTACATGAAGATGGAATGTTCTTAACTTCTCGTCAAATCGAAGCAGCTCGTATTGCTGCTACTCGTTACATGAAAAGAGAAGGACAATTATGGATTAAAATATTTCCAGACAAACCTATCACTAAGAAACCTCTTGAGGTACGTATGGGTAAAGGTAAAGGTGCCGTTGAATATTGGGCTGCCGTTGTTAAACCCGGAAGAATTATGTTTGAAGTTGGAGGAGTTCCTTTGTCAGTTGCAAAAGAGGCTTTGCGCCTTGCAGCTCAAAAGCTTCCAGTAAAAACTAAGTTTGTTGTTGCTAGAGATTTCGAAGCATAATCTATATTATATTATGAAACAATCAGAAATAAAAAATCTTTCTATAGCTGAGTTGCAAAATGCACTTAGCCAAGCTAAGAAAGCACATGCTGACCTAAAATTAGCTCACGCTATCTCTCCAATTGAGAATCCGCTTCAAATTAGAAGTGCTAGAAGAACAGTTGCAAGATTAGCTACAGAGCTTACTAAAAAAGAATTACAATAATTGTATTCTGCTGAAAGATGGAAGAAAAAAGAAATTTAAGAAAAGAAAGAATTGGGGTTGTTACTTCAAACAAAATGGATAAATCCATTGTAGTTGCTCAGGTAACTAAAGTAAAACACCCATTATACGGTAAGTTCGTGTTGAAAACAAAGAAATTTGTTGCACATGACGAAACAAACGACTGTAACATTGGAGATACTGTAAGAATCAGCGAAACGCGTCCTTTAAGTAAAACAAAATGTTGGAGATTAGTTGAAATCCTAGAAAGAGCTAAATAATTATGGTACAACAAGAATCAAGACTAAAAGTAGCAGATAACACAGGAGCTAAAGAAGTTTTAACTATCCGTGTTTTAGGAGGTACCAAAAGAAGGTATGCCTCTGTTGGAGACAAGATTGTAGTATCAATTAAAGACGCAACACCAAACGGAAACGTTAAAAAAGGTGCTGTTTCAACTGCAGTTGTTGTACGTACCAAAAAAGAAGTGAGAAGAGCTGATGGTTCTTATATCCGTTTCGATGATAATGCATGTGTTCTTTTGAATGCTGCAGGGGAAATGAGAGGAACTCGTGTTTTTGGTCCGGTAGCAAGAGAACTTCGTGAAAAACAATTCATGAAAATTGTATCATTAGCACCAGAAGTGCTTTAATTCGTTTTAAGATGATAAAGCTAAAAATAAAATCAGGAGACATCGTAAGAGTTATCGCTGGTGACCATAAAGGTGCTGAAGGTAAAGTTTTACGCGTGTACAAAGAGAAAAACAAAGCAATTGTTGAAGGTGTAAATTTAGTTTCTAAACATACGAAACCAAGTGCAAAAAACCCTCAAGGTGGTATTGTAAAAAAAGAAGCTTCTATTCAAATATCAAATATTTCTCTAATTGATCCTAAAACTAAGGAAACAACAAGAGTAGGTATTAGAGTTGAAGGAGATAAGAAAGTAAGATTTTCAAAAAAATCTAATCAAGTACTATAGTAATGGCATATATACCTAGACTAAAAGAAGAATATAAGAGTAGAGTTATCTCTGCTCTTAAAGAAGAATTCGGTTACACAAACGTAATGCAGGTTCCAAAATTGGAGAAAATCGTTTTGAGTAAAGGAGTTGGTGCAGCAGTATCTGATAAAAAATTGATTGACTATGCAGTTGATGAGTTAACTAAGATTACTGGACAAAAAGCAGTATCTACTATTTCAAAGAAAGACGTTGCGTCTTTCAAATTGAGAAAAGGGATGCCTATTGGAGCAAAAGTTACTTTGCGAGGTGAAAGAATGTATGAGTTTTTAGATAGACTTATCACTTCTTCATTGCCGCGTGTTAGAGATTTCAGTGGTATTAAAGCAACTGGTTTTGATGGTAGAGGTAATTACAATTTAGGTGTTTTAGAGCAAATCATTTTCCCTGAAATTGATATTGACAAAGTAAATAAAATATCTGGAATGGACATTACTTTTGTTACTACTGCAAAAACAGATAAAGAAGCAAAGTCATTGTTGGCTGAATTAGGTTTACCTTTTAAAAAGAATTAAGATATGGCTAAAGAATCAATGAAAGCCCGTGAGGTGAAAAGAGAAAAAACGGTAGCAAAGTACGCTGAGAAAAGAAAAGCTTTATTGGAAGCTGGAGATTACGAAGCTTTACAGAAATTGCCGAAAAATGCTTCACCAGTTCGTTTGCACAATCGTTGCAAATTAACAGGAAGACCTAGAGGGTATATGCGTCAATTCGGAATTTCACGTGTAACTTTCCGTGAAATGGCTAATAATGGACTAATTCCAGGTGTTAAAAAAGCAAGCTGGTAATAAATATTATTTGCGATTTTGATATTTCAACAGATAGTTGTAAGTTTGCCGGATTTTTGTCGGTAAATTGACAACTATCTGTTGATTAATTAATGAGTTTAATGGTTTCAGGTTCTTCCGGATGGTCCGGTAAGAATACCAAAACCGCAATTTTATACATATGTATACAGATCCAATTGCAGATTATTTGACGCGAGTTCGAAATGCTGTGGCTGCAAACCACAAAGTTGTCGAAATTCCCGCTTCTAATCTTAAAAAAGAAATAACAAAGATCTTATTTGATCAAGGTTATATCTTAAGTTACAAGTTTGAAGAGAACACTGTTCAAGGTTCTATCAAAATTGCTTTGAAGTATGATAAAGATACTAAAGAGCCGGTTATCAAAGATATTCAAAGAATTAGTAAGCCAGGTTTACGTAAGTATGCAGGCGCTTCCAAATTGCCAAGAATCCTTAACGGATTGGGAATTGCTATTGTTTCAACTTCAAAAGGTCTAATGACTGGGAAACAAGCTAAGCAGTTAAATGTTGGTGGAGAAGTAATTTGCTACGTATACTAATTTTAAAGACTATATAAGATGTCAAGAATAGGTAAAAGTCCAGTAACAATACCAGCTGGAGTAACTGTTGAAGTTGCTGGTAGTATTATTACAGTAAAAGGAAAAAAAGGTCAACTATCACAGGGGTTTTCGGACGTAGCTGTTACAGTTGAAGGAGATCAAGTTTTAGTAGAAAGATCTTCTGATCATAAAGACCAAAGAGCAAAACACGGTTTGTATAGAGCTTTAATCAATAATATGGTTATAGGGGTAACAGAAGGTTTTACTAAGGAGTTAGAATTGGTTGGAGTAGGTTATAGAGCTTCAAATCAAGGACAAAAATTAGATTTAGCTCTTGGGTTCTCACACAATATTATTTTAGAAATAGCTCCTGAGGTATCTCTTGAGACAATATCTGAAAAAGGTAAAAATCCAATTGTAAAATTAACATCATTAGATAAACAGCTTTTAGGACAGGTTGCTGCGAAAATCAGAGGTTTCCGCAGACCAGAGCCATATAAAGGAAAAGGTGTTAAATTTGTAGGTGAAGTATTAAGAAGAAAAGCAGGTAAATCAGCTTAAAAAATAAGATTATGTCATTAACAAAACCTGAAAGAAGACAACGTATTAGATTCAGAATTAGAAAAACGATCAGTGGTACTGCTGCTAATCCAAGACTATCTGTTTTTAGAAGTAACAAAGAAATTTACGCTCAACTTATTGATGATGTAAACGGAGTTACTTTGTTAGCAGCTTCTTCAAGAGAAAAAGAAATAGGAAAAGGTACGAATATTGAAGTAGCTACTGCAGTTGGTAAACTAGTTGCTGAAAAAGCCTTAAAAGCTGGTATTGATGTGGTAACTTTCGATAGAGGAGGTTATTTATACCACGGTCGTATTAAATCATTAGCAGAAGGCGCAAGAGCTGCTGGACTTAAATTCTAATATATTATGTCTAAATACAAGAATATTGAGATAGTAAAACCAAGTGGTCTTGAATTAAAAGATCGTTTGGTGAGTGTTAATCGTGTTACTAAGGTTACAAAAGGAGGTAGAGCTTTTGGTTTTTCTGCTATTGTAGTTGTTGGTGATGAAAATGGAGTTGTAGGTCATGGATTAGGAAAATCTAAAGATGTTTCGGAAGCAATTGCGAAAGCTGTTGAAGATGCAAAGAAAAATCTAGTGAAAATTCCTTTGAGCGGGCAATCAGTTCCTCACGAACAAAAAGGTAAATTTGGTGGTGCACGTGTGTTCTTAATTCCTGCTTCTCATGGTACAGGAGTTATTGCTGGTGGAGCTGTTCGTTCGGTTCTTGAATCAGTTGGGATTCACGATGTATTGTCTAAGTCACAAGGATCTTCAAATCCTCACAACGTAGTGAAAGCAACTTTTGATGCTTTATTACAAATGAGAAGCGCTCATACTGTTGCAAAACAAAGAGGTGTTTCTTTAGAAAAAGTTTTTAAAGGTTAATTCAAGGAAATTATGGCTAAATTATTAGTAAAACAAGTTCGAAGCAAAATCAATTGCCCTCTTACTCAAAAAAGAGGTTTGGAAGCTTTAGGCCTACGTAAAATGGGACAAGTTGTAGAGCATGAGTCAAATCCTGCTATCCTTGGGATGATAAATAAAGTTAAACACTTAGTTTCTGTAGAAGAAGCTAAATAACAAATACTGTTATGAATTTAAGTAACTTACAACCTGCTGAGGGTTCTACACACAATCAAAATAAAAGATTAGGTAGAGGTGAAGGTTCTGGTAAAGGTGGTACCGCTGCACGTGGTCACAAAGGAGCAAAATCTCGTTCTGGTTATTCTAAAAAGATTGGTTTTGAAGGAGGTCAGATGCCACTTCAAAGACGTGTGCCTAAGTTTGGTTTCACTAACATCAACCGTAAAGAATACGAAGGTGTTAATCTTGATACTCTTCAATTATTGGTTGATAATGGAGTAATTACAGATACTGTTGATATGACAGTTTATGTAGCTAATCGTCTTGCTGCTAAAAATGAAATCGTAAAGATTTTAGGTAGAGGAGAATTGAAAGCAAAATTAAAAGTAACTGCTCACAAATTTACTGCTACTGCAAAAGCTGCTATTGAAGCTGCTGGTGGAGAGGCTGTAATCATGTAATTCCTGCAATTAAGATGAAGAAATTTATTGAATCAATAAGTAATGTTTGGAAAATAGAAGAACTAAAGAATAGAATTTTAATTACTTTAGGTCTGCTTTTAGTTTATCGTTTTGGTGCACACGTTACGTTACCGGGAATTGACGCAACTCAATTAACTGGTTTAGCGGGACAAACCAAAAATGGATTAGGATCTATTCTGGACATGTTTACCGGAGGTGCATTTTCTAAAGCGTCAGTTTTTGCTTTAGGGATTATGCCTTATATTTCTGCATCTATTGTTGTGCAACTTATGGGAATTGCGATTCCTTATTTGCAAAAACTACAAAGTGATGGAGAGAGCGGTAGAAAGAAAATCAATCAAATTACCCGTTGGTTAACTATAGTTATTACCTTAGTACAAGGACCAACTTATATCTACAATCTTTACAGAACTTTACCTAGTTCAGCTTTTATCTTAGGATTTAATTCATTTGAATTTTTATTTTCTTCAGTAGTTATCTTAGTTACGGGTACAATTTTTGCCATGTGGTTAGGAGAAAAAATTACTGATAAAGGTATCGGAAACGGTATTTCCCTTTTGATCATGGTTGGTATCTTAGCTAGGTTACCACAAGCTTTTATCCAAGAATTTACAACAAGAGTAACTAATAATAATGGAGGGCCAATGTTATTGGTTGTTGAAATCATTATTTGGTTACTTGTAATTATTTCTTGTGTACTGCTTGTGATGGCAGTTAGAAAAATTCCAGTACAGTATGCTCGTCGTACAACATCTGGTGATTTCGAACAAGATATGATGGGTGGTAACAGACAATGGATTCCTTTAAAGCTTAATGCATCTGGTGTAATGCCAATTATATTTGCACAAGCTATTATGTTTATTCCTGCTGCTGTTGCTGGTTTGTCTAAATCAGATGCTTCTCAATCTATTGTTGGTGCTTTTAGTAATATGTTCGGTTTTTGGTATAATTTCTTGTTTGCAACATTAATTGTTGTCTTCACTTTCTTTTATACTGCAATTACAGTTCCTACTAACAAGATGTCTGATGATTTGAAGAGAAGCGGCGGTTTTATACCAGGTATTAGACCAGGTGTTGAGACTTCTGATTATCTTGATAAAGTGATGTCTTTAATAACTTTTCCAGGATCTTTATTTCTTGCTTTGATAGCTGTGTTCCCAGCAATTGTTGTAAGTCTTATGGATGTTCAGCAATCTTGGGCTATGTTTTTTGGAGGGACTTCATTAATTATTATGGTTGGAGTTGCAATTGATACGATTCAACAGATTAATTCATACTTGTTGAATAAGCATTATGATGGTTTGATGAAAAGTGGTAAAAATAGAAAAGCGGTAGCTTAACTTATGGCAAAACAATCAGCAATAGAACAAGACGGATCTATCATTGAAGCATTATCAAATGCGATGTTCCGTGTAGAGTTAGAAAATGGACATATTGTAATTGCTCATATTTCTGGAAAAATGCGTATGCATTATATTAAGTTATTACCTGGTGATAAAGTAAAACTAGAAATGAGCCCTTATGATTTGTCAAAAGCAAGAATTACTTATAGATATTAAAGATATTCAAAATGAAAGTAAGAGCATCAGTTAAAAAAAGAAGCGCCGAGTGCATCATTGTGCGTAGAAAAGGCAGATTATACGTAATCAACAAAAAGAATCCTAGATTTAAACAAAGACAAGGATAATTATGGCAAGAATAGCAGGGGTAGATATCCCAAAAAACAAAAGAGGTGTTATAGCACTTACCTATATCTTTGGATTAGGAAAAAGTAGAGCTATTGAGATTTTAGAGAAAGCTCAAGTTAGCCAAGATAAAAAAGTTCAAGAATGGAATGATGATGAAATCGGAGCAATTCGTGAAGCAGTTTCATCTTTCAAAATTGAAGGAGAATTACGTTCTGAAATTTCTTTGAACATCAAACGTTTAATGGATATTGGATGTTATAGAGGAATTCGTCATAGATCTGGTCTTCCTTTGAGAGGACAAAGAACTAAAAACAACTCTAGAACAAGAAAAGGTAAAAGAAAAACTGTTGCTAACAAGAAAAAAGCAACTAAATAATAAGTAATATGGCTAAAGCAACTGCAAAAAAACGTAAAGTTATCGTTGAATCAACGGGTGAGGCTCATATTTCTGCTACCTTCAATAACATCATCATTTCTTTGACTAACAAAAAAGGTGAAGTTATTTCTTGGTCATCAGCTGGTAAAATGGGTTTTAGAGGTTCTAAAAAGAATACTCCATACGCAGCTCAAATGGCAGCAGAAGATTGTAGTAAAGTAGCTCTTGAGGCTGGACTTAAAAAAGTTAAAGTTTATGTAAAAGGACCAGGAAATGGACGTGAGTCTGCTATCCGTTCTTTGCATAATGGTGGAATTGAAGTTACAGAGATTATCGATGTTACTCCAATGCCTCACAACGGATGCCGTCCTCCAAAAAGACGTAGAGTATAATACTCAAATAAATTTATAGTATAATAAAGGTAGAATAACGATTATCGAAGGATAAGACCTGAATTCATAATCTCTACCTTAAATTTTTTTAAAATGGCAAGATATACTGGTCCAAGCACAAGAATCGCACGTAAATTCGGCGAAGCAATTTTCGGAGATGATAAAGCTTTCGAAAAAAGAAATTATCCTCCTGGGCAACACGGGATGGCTAAAAAAAGAGGAAAAAAATCTGAGTATGCTGTTCAGTTAATGGAAAAGCAAAAAGCTAAATATTCTTATGGAATTTTAGAAAAACAATTCAGAAATTTATTCGAAAAAGCATCAGCTACTAAAGGGGTTACTGGTGAGGTTTTATTACAATTGTGCGAAGCAAGATTGGATAACGTAGTTTTTAGAATGGGTATTGCTCCTTCTAGAAGAGGTGCTCGTCAAATCGTTTCTCACAGACACATCACAGTTAACGGTGAAGTTGTTAATATTCCTTCTTACCACCTTAAACCTGGTGATAAAGTTGCTGTTCGTGAAAAATCTAAATCATTAGAGGCTATCGAACGTTCTTTATCAAATTCAAGTCATGTTTATGAATGGATTACTTGGAATCAAGATCTTAAAGAAGGAACATTTGTTTCTGTACCTGCAAGACTTCAAATTCCTGAAAACATTAAAGAACAATTAATCGTAGAGTTGTACAACAAATAATAATTGACTTAGTCGAAATTTATGGCAATATTTAATTTTCAGAAGCCCGATAAAGTTATCATGATCGATTCAACCGATTTTGAAGGTAAATTTGAATTTAGACCTTTAGAACCTGGATATGGATTGACTGTTGGTAATGCACTTAGAAGAGTTTTGCTTTCAGCATTAGAAGGTTATGCAATTACATCTGTTCGCATTGAAGGTGTAGATCATGAGTTTTCTACTATTTCAGGAGTTGTTGAAGACGTTACCGAAATTATCCTTAATCTTAAGCAAGTGCGTTTCAAACGTCAAATTGAAGATATCGATAATGAATCAGTTACTATATCTGTTTCGGGTAAAGATCAATTAACAGCAGGTGATTTTCAAAAATTTATTTCAGGTTTCCAAGTTTTGAATCCAGATCTTGTTATCTGTAATTTAGATAGTAAAATTAAACTGAATTTCGATTTAACTATCGAAAAAGGTAGAGGATATGTTCCTGCTGAAGAAAACAAAAAACAGAATGCTGCAATAGGAACTATATTTACTGACTCAATTTTTACTCCGGTAAAAAATGTTAAGTATGCTATTGAAAACTTCCGTGTAGAGCAAAAAACAGATTATGAAAAATTAGTTTTTGAAATTAAAACTGATGGATCAATCAATCCTAAAGACGCTCTTACTGAGGCTGCAAAAGTTTTAATTCACCATTTCATGTTGTTTTCTGATGAAAGAATTACACTTGAGGCTGACGAAATTGCACAAACAGAGTCATATGATGAAGAATCATTGCACATGAGACAATTGCTTAAAACGAAGCTTGTTGATATGGATCTTTCTGTTAGAGCGTTAAATTGTTTGAAAGCGGCTGAAGTTGATACACTTGGTGATTTAGTATCGTTCAATAAAAATGACCTAATGAAGTTCCGTAATTTTGGTAAAAAATCTTTAACTGAGCTAGATGAACTAGTTGCAATTAAGAATTTAACTTTTGGAATGGATTTGGCAAAATACAAATTAGATAAAGAATAATTTACTTCATATTTTGCTCTCCAAAGTGGATTGCAGCAAGATGAAGTTAAAATAAATTGGTCATGAGACACGGAAAAAAATTCAATCACTTAAGCAGACAGACTGCACATAGAAGTTCTATGTTGGCTAATATGGCTTGTTCTCTTATTGAACACAAACGTATTAATACTACTGTTGCTAAAGCTAAAGCGCTTAAACAATTTGTTGAGCCGCTTATAACAAAATCAAAATCTGATACTACTCATAATCGTCGTATCGTTTTTGCTTACTTACGTAGTAAATATGCAGTAACTGATTTATTCAGAGATGTTGCAGCTAAAGTAGGTGACCGTCCAGGAGGATACACTCGTATCATTAAAGTTGGAAATCGTTTAGGAGATAATGCTGATATGGCAATGATCGAATTAGTTGATTTCAATGAACTTTACAACGGAGGTAAAAAAGAAGTTAAAAAAGCAAAAAGCCGTCGTGGCGGGAAAGCTAAAAAAGCAGAGGAAGCTACTGAAGCTCCAGTTGCTGAAGCTGAACCAACAACTGATGCAGCTGAATAATTATGAGAATAATAATTCAATAATAAAGAGGGATAAACTATTTATAGTTTATCCTTTTTTTTTGAAAAATAAATAAGGATTTTTTGTCAAAGGTTAAAGGAAGTAGAGAATGCAGTTGATTTGGAGATCTTTTTTAAAACATTTTAATGCCTTTTTGTTACTCTGATGTTTACGGTTTCAAATAGATATAATTATTCCTAAAAAACATTGCGTCCACTGTTTTAAAAATTTAAATTTGCACAATATTAAATTAGATATGAAATATACAACACGAAAAAGCGCTATTCTTTTATTAAGTGACGGAACTATCTTCCATGGTAAATCGATTGGAATCACTGGAAAAACATTTGGTGAAGTTTGTTTTAATACGGGTATGACCGGATATCAAGAGATTTTTACAGATCCTTCATATTTTGGTCAATTGATGGTTGCTACAAATGCTCACATTGGGAATTATGGAGTAAATGATAAAGAAGTTGAATCCAACAGTATAAAAATTGCTGGATTGGTTTGTAAAAACTTTAGTTTTAACTATTCTAGAACTGACTCATCTGGAAGTCTAGAAGATTATTTTGCTAAACAGAATTTAATTTGTATTTCGGATGTTGATACACGTGCGTTAGTGAGTTACATACGTGAAAACGGGGCTATGAACGCTGTCATCTGTACAGATGAAACTCCAATTGAAGAATTGAAAACGATGCTAGCTGAAGTTCCAGACATGAAAGGTTTAGAATTAGCTTCGAAAGTTTCTACATTAGAACCTTATTTTTATGGTGATGAGAATGCTGCCTATAAAATTGCAGCTTTAGATTTAGGAATAAAAGAAAACATCCTTAGAAATTTAGCTAAAAGAGACTGTTATATTAAAGTTTTTCCATATAACGCTTCTTACTCTGAATTAGCATCTTTTAATCCGGACGGTTTTTTCTTGTCTAATGGTCCTGGAGATCCAGATCCTTTGGAAAGTGCTATACAAGTAGCGAAGGAAATACTTGAAAATAATAAACCTCTGTTTGGTATTTGTCTAGGGCATCAGGTTATTGCTTTGGCAAACGGTGTTTCTACTTATAAAATGTTCAATGGGCATAGAGGAATTAATCATCCTGTAAAAAATATAATTAGTGATCGTGGGGAGATTACTTCGCAAAATCATGGTTTCGCTGTGAATAAAGAAGAATTAGATCAGCATCCAGATTTAGAAATAACACATTTGCATTTAAATGACGGGACTGTGGCAGGTATGAGAATGAAAAATAAAAATTGTTTCTCTGTGCAGTATCACCCAGAAGCAAGCCCAGGTCCGCACGATTCTTCTTATCTTTTTGACCAGTTTATAGAAAATATCAAATCAGCATAAGATCTAAAACGTTATCGTTAATAAATAAAATTATATTAACGATTAAATAATGAAGACTAATGAATTTTTTTACTTAATTTTGAGTAAAATACAAATTAATAACATAAAAAATAAGAATAATGAGTATTATTGTTAAAATTCACGCAAGACAAATTTTCGATTCAAGAGGTAATCCTACAGTAGAAGTAGACGTAGTAACAGAAAACGGAGTTTTAGGAAGAGCTGCTGTTCCTTCAGGAGCATCAACTGGAAAATTCGAAGCTGTTGAATTGCGCGATGGAGGAAAATCTTTTCTTGGGAGAGGAGTTTTAAAAGCCGTTGAAAATGTAAATACTAAAATTGCTGAAGAGTTAATTGGAATTTCAGTTTTTGAGCAAAACCTTATAGATCAAGCAATGATTGATTTGGATGGTACGCCAAACAAAGCTAATTTAGGTGCAAATGCTATTCTAGGAGTTTCTCTTGCTGTTGCAAAAGCTGCTGCTAATGAATTAGGTTTGCCTTTATATAGATATGTGGGTGGTGTTTCTGCAAACACATTGCCTGTTCCTATGATGAATATTATCAATGGTGGTTCTCACTCTGATGCGCCTATTGCATTTCAGGAATTTATGATTTTCCCGGTAAAAGCAACTTCTTTTACTCATGCTATGCAAATGGGAACTGAAATTTTTCATAATTTGAAAAAAGTATTGCATGATAGAGGTCTAAGTACTGCTGTTGGTGATGAAGGAGGATTTGCTCCAAATTTAGCGGGAGGAACTGAAGATGCATTAGATACTATTAAATTGGCTGTTGAAAAGGCTGGATATTCTTTCGGTGATGAAATAATGGTGGCTTTGGACTGCGCTTCATCTGAGTTTTATTCGGACGGAAAATATGATTATTCTAAATTTGAAGGGCCAACTGGAAAAATTAGAACTTCTGCCGAGCAGGTGGAATATTTAGCTGAATTAGTTGCTAAATATCCAATTATCTCTATCGAAGACGGTATGGATGAAAATGACTGGGACGGATGGAAATTATTAACTGAAAAAATTGGGACTAAAACTCAATTAGTTGGTGATGATTTATTCGTGACTAATGTTGAGCGTTTATCTACTGGAATTGAAAAAGGAATTGCTAATTCGATTTTGATTAAAGTAAACCAAATCGGAACATTATCAGAGACTATTGCTGCTGTGAATATGGCTAAAAATGCTGGGTATACTTCAGTTATGTCCCACCGTTCAGGAGAAACTGAAGATAATACAATTGCTGATTTAGCAGTTGCATTAAATTGTGGTCAAATTAAAACCGGATCTGCTTCACGTTCTGATCGTATGGCTAAATACAATCAATTATTAAGAATTGAAGAAGAATTAGGGACTTCTGCATATTTTCCTGGGAAAAAAGCTTTTAAAATAAAGTAATTGTAATGAATTTGTAATAAATGAGCCATTCGTCTATGATGAATGGCTTTTTTATTGAATATTTAACAAATTCAATACTTAATAAGTTTTTAAATTACTTAGAAATTACTTAGATTTGGTAAATTATAATTTAAATTTTATTTCATAAACAATATGTCAAAAATAGCAATATTAGAAATCGATGGTAACAAGTTTGAGCTTCCAGTTATAATAGGGAGCGAAAATGAGGCAGCTGTTGATATTAGTAAATTACGTGATATGTCTGGTGTGATTACGCTTGATCCAGGATATAAAAATTCTGGAGCGTGCAAAAGTGAAATCACTTTTTTGGACGGAGAGCTTGGTATTTTACGTTACAGAGGATATTCAATCGAGGAGTTGGCTGAAAAATCTCATTTTCTAGAAGTTTCTTATTTAATAATTTTTGGTGATTTACCATCTGCAGAAAGATTAGAACAATTTGAAAATGATATTAGAAAGCACACTCTGGTAAGTGAGGAAATGAAAATTATCCTTGATGGTTTTCCAAGAACTGCTCACCCAATGGGAGTATTGTCTGCTTTGACTAGTGCTTTAACAGCTTTTAATCCTAAATCTGTTGATGCAAGCAATGAAAAAGACATGTATGATGCTGTTTGTAAAACTATTGCTAAATTCTTAGTTATTGCTACTTGGACTTATAGAAAAAGTATGGGGTATCCTTTAAATTATTATGATAATACTATTGGATATGTTGAGAATTTTATGAGTTTGATGTTTAAACTTCCTACTGCTCCATATACTGCTAATCCAATTGTTATTGATGCATTAGATAAATTATTTATTCTTCATGCTGATCATGAACAAAACTGTTCAACTTCTACAGTTAGAATGGTTGGTTCTTCTCACGCTGGTCTTTTTGCTTCAATTTCTGCGGGAGTATCTGCATTATGGGGGCCTTTGCATGGTGGAGCAAATCAAGCTGTTCTTGAAATGTTAGAAGAAATACATGCACATGGTGGCGATGCAGATAAGTATTTAGCAAAAGCAAAAGATAAAAATGATTCTTTCAGATTGATGGGTTTTGGTCATAGAGTTTATAAAAACTTTGATCCAAGAGCAAAAATTATCAAGAAAGCTGCAGATGAAGTGCTTTCAACTTTAGGAGTTAATGATCCTATTCTTGAAATCGCTAAAAAATTGGAAGCAGCGGCATTGGAAGATGAATATTTCAAATCAAGAAATTTATATCCGAATGTTGATTTTTATTCTGGTATTATTTATAGAGCTTTAGGAATTCCAACTGATATGTTTACTGTTTTGTTTGCAATTGGTAGATTGCCAGGGTGGATTGCTCAATGGAAAGAAATGAGAGAAAATAAAGAACCAATCGGAAGACCTAGACAAGTTTATACGGGTTATCCTTTAAGAGAATATAAGAAATAATAATTCTCAGACAGATTATCAAAGCTTCACTTTACTAGTGAAGCTTTTTTTTTATCTTTGGCAAAATTTATAACAATGCTTAAATTAAATGTTAAGAATGAAACTTCGAGATTAAGGGCAGTAGTGTTAGGATCTGCAATTAGCAATGGACCAACACCAAAAGCAGATGAAGCCTATGATCCAAAATCTTTAGAACATATTTTGGCTAATACTTATCCAGTCGAAAGTGATATGATTATTGAAACGGAAGCCTTTAATTCGGTCTTTCAAAAATATGGGGTCACAGTTTTACGTCCCAAAATGATTGAAAACTACAATCAAATATTTGCTAGAGATATTGGTTTTGTAATTGATGATGTATTTGTTAAATCCAATATTCTGCCTGACCGCGAAAGAGAATTAGATGCTATTCAATATGTGATTGATCAAATAAATCCAGAAAAAATAATTCGGCCGCCCGAAGAAGTTCATATCGAAGGAGGTGATGTAATGCTTTGGAACCAATATGTTTTTGTTGGAACATATAAAGGAAGTGATTATGCAAATTATATTACTGCAAGGACAAATATGCATGGTGTTGATTTTATAAAAGAATTGTTTCCAAATAAAATTGTAAAAGAATTTGATTTGGTAAAATCAAAGATCGAAGCAAGAGATAATGCACTGCATTTGGATTGCTGTTTTCAGCCCGTTGGGAAAGACAAAGGGATTATTTATAAGAGGGGGTTTAGAGAAGAGGCCGATTATATGTTTTTGGTTGATCTTTTTGGTAAAGAAAATCTATTTCATATTACGAGGGATGAGATGTATAATATGAATTCTAATGTGTTTTCAATAGATACGAATGTGGTTGTTTCTGAGAAAAATTTTACAAGATTAAATAATTGGCTAAGAGCAAATGGATTTATTGTAGAAGAAATCCCATATGCTGAAATTGCAAAGCAAGAGGGACTATTAAGGTGTTCTACTCTGCCATTAATAAGAGATTAATAGTGTGTTTTGAGCTTATATTGTTTAACTTTAGACAATACATTTTCAAACTATAAAAAATAAGAATATGACACAAACAACAAACTCCATTTTGATGATTCGGCCAGTTGCTTTTCGTATGAACGAGCAAACGGCAGTGAATAATTATTATCAAAAAGTTTTAGATGGTCTTTTGCCGGCAACAGTAAATGCAAAAGCGCAACAGGAATTTGATGTTTTTGTTGACAAGCTTCGCTCAGTTGGGGTAGACGTAACAGTGGTAGATGATGTAGAAAATGCAGATACTCCGGACAGTATTTTTCCAAATAATTGGATTTCTTTTCATGAGAATGGAGACGTAGCACTTTATCCGATGTTTGCTGAGAACCGCCGTCAGGAACGCCGTGAAGATATTCTGGATATTCTAGAAGAAAAAGGATTTATAATTAATAATATTATGGATTATACTTCTGCAGAAGAAGATGGTTTTTTTCTGGAAGGAACAGGAAGTTTATTATTAGATAGAGAAAACAGCAAAGCATATTGTGCTCTTTCTCCAAGAGCAGATGAAGAGTTATTTATTGAATTTTGTGAAGATTTTGAATTTACACCTGTAATTTTTGAAGCTTTTCAAACGGTTAATAACGAGCGAAAACTGATTTACCATACTAATGTCATGATGTGCATAGGAGATACATTTGCTGTTATCTGCGCTGATTCTATTGATGATAAAAAAGAACGAAAAATGGTTCTTGACAGTTTGAAAGGGGATGAAAAAGAAATAATTCTGATTACTGAAGAGCAAGTGAATAATTTTGCAGGCAATATGCTCGAAGTAAAAGGAGCTGATGACAGAAGATATTTAGTAATGAGCGCTTCGGCTCATCAGAGTCTGACTAAAAAACAAGTTGCCCAGTTAGAAGAGCATGTTACAATTTTGAGTTCAAATTTAGATACAATTGAAGCTTGTGGCGGAGGAAGCGCACGCTGTATGATGGCTGAGATTTTTTTGCCGAGAGAATAATAAATACAAATTCAAAAATTAAATCCCAAATTCCAGCACTTTAGAATTTGGGATTTTTTTGTGCCATCACATCAAATTACTTTTAATGATATTGATTAGTGCACTGACTATATATTGAATACCAATAGCTACAACAATAAAACCAACAATTCTTGAAATGGCAACAATTCCAGAAGCTCCAAGTATTTGAGCTAAATAGTGAGCGCTTCTTAAAATAATAAAAATAGCAATTGCGATTGCTAATATAGCTAGAGAGGCAATTATAAGTTCATTCGTTTTGTGATGTTCCTGATAAAAAGCAATTAATAGAGATATTGACCCAGGACCAGCAAGCATTGGAATTGCTAGTGGTGTCAATGCAATATCATTTCTTTTTTGAGCATCGGTTTCTATCTTTTTATTGATACCGCGCTTTTTATTGAATTTACCCGAAAGCAAAGAAAATCCAGAGCTTACGATAATTAATCCTCCTGCAATCCTTAGAGAATCAATACTAATTCCAAAAAAGCTTAAAACATATTTTCCTATAAAAAATGAAATTATAAGAATTAAAAATACATTTATTGAAGTCCATAGTGAAATTCTTGAGCATTCCTGTTTAGAATCGTCTTGAGTAAGGCCGACAAAAATTGGAACGGTTCCAATAGGATTTAATACAGAAAATAAAGCAACAAATAGGTAAATAAATAAATCCATTCAGTATTAATTTTTGATTGTAAAATTACAATTTTCTCTATAATTAAGTTTAAATAAGAGTTAGATTATTGTTTATTTCAGTAAAAGGGGTTACTAATTATGAAATTTCAAATCGATAGTGTTTTTAGCTGCAGTTCCTTAGAGCTTCAAAATTCTAATGCTGAATACGGGTTTAAAACAACTATTTAGTTAGTGCTTACTTGTTTTTGCTTACTTTTGCACTTCATAAAGATTTACAATGATAAAAAATAAAAAAACATTAATTATTGGAGCAACTACAAAGCCTGAAAGGGCCGCTTTTAAAGCAGTTAATATGCTTGTTGCTAAAGGACATTCTGTTCTTGCAGTAGGGCAGAATGCAGGGGAAGTTGCTGGTGTAAAAATAAATACGAAAGCAATTCCGGTCAAAAATATTGATACTATTTCACTTTATATAAATCCTTCACGACAAAAAGATTATTATAATTATATTGTAGAGGCTAGTCCTAAACGCGTGTTGTTTAACCCAGGGACTGAAAACCCAGAGTTTTATCAGCTTTTGGAATTAAACAATATTAAATTTGAAGCAGCCTGTACATTAGTTTTACTGACATTAAATAAATATTAATTGGATTTGTTTCTATCTGAAAGTAGAAATCAAATGGCATAAATTATAGTGATGTGATATTTTGAAACGATCTGCTTTTTTCGAAAAAATAAAAATTTATTTGTTTTAAAGTTGGCTATTGTCTTTAAAATAGGTTTAATTTTTAAATGATGGTTTGTCAAATTGCTTACTTTTGTACCCATGGAATTTTCTTCAAAATTAATAGAAAAAGCGGTTAATGAAATGGCTCAATTGCCTGGAATTGGTAAAAGAACTGCTTTGCGATTGGTTTTGCATATTTTAAAGCAGCCAAAAGAACAAACAGTTTTTTTAGCTCAAGCGCTGGTTACAATGCGTGAGGAAATTAAATATTGCAAAAGCTGTCATAATATATCGGATAAAGAAGTTTGTGAAATTTGTACTAATTCAAGCCGTAATCATCATATTATATGTGTGGTAGAAGATATTCGTGATGTAATGGCCATCGAAAACACAGGACAGTTTAGAGGGATTTATCATGTTTTAGGAGGTAAAATTTCACCAATAGATGGAGTCGGACCTAGTCAGCTTACTATCAGTTCATTGGTAGAAAAGGCTAAATTACGGCAAATTAAAGAGATTATTTTTGCTCTAAGTTCTACAATGGAAGGGGATACAACCAATTTTTATATCTATAAACAAATAGCTGATTTAGAGATAATAGTTTCTACAATTGCAAGAGGAATTGCTGTTGGAGACGAATTAGAATACGCCGATGAAGTTACCCTTGGCAGAAGTATACTGCAAAGAGTGCCATTTGAAAAATCATTGAAAATCAATTAAACTGTTTATTAAGTATCGTCCCTTTTTAAATAGTAATCTAAAAACTATATTTGTTATTAAATAAATACGAATGAACAAGCACTTAGTCTATATTTTTTTATTTATCAGTGTATTTTTTACATCATGTATACCAGTAAAAGATTTGGTCTACCTTCAAAAAAAGGACAATTCTTCAAATGAAAATGCGATTGCAATGGTGGAGTCTAAGCCATATCGTCTGCAGACTCATGATGTGCTGAGGATTAGTATCAAAGCTTCGGATCCTAAATTAGTAACTATTTTTAATCCAACTGCAGATGGTTCAGCGTTAGATCAGTCAGAGTCAGGGTTGTATTTTGACGGTTTTACAGTAGATGATCATGGTAATATTAGAATTCCTGTTTTGGGAGAGATGAATGTGATGGGATTTACTTTGGAAGAAGTGCGTATTAGTATTGAAAAACAATTATTAGCCGAATATTTTAAAGATAATGCCAGTATTTTTGTGGTAGTAAAATTAGCAGGTTTTCGTTATACAATAAATGGCGAGGTAGGAAGTACAGGGACTAAAACTTTGTTTCAGGAAAAAGTAAATATAATGGAAGCTATCGCCAATGCTGGAGATATTAGTACAACTGGTGACAGGAAAGCTGTAACGATTATTAGGCAGACTCCCAATGGTACCGAAATGAAAGACCTTGATTTGACTAATATCAATGTAATGAATTCGCCCTATTATTTTTTACAGCCAAATGACTATATTTATGTAAAACCGCTCAAGCAAAAAACATGGGGAACAGGTAGTACGGGAATTCAATCTTTGACAACGATTATTACGCTCTTGTCTTTAGTTTCTACCACTTATTTATTGCTTAAAAAATAAAAACAATTCCCCAAATATGTTAGATATTAAAGATTTTGCAGTTTTTGAAAATGTTCCAAGTTTTGATTTTAAGGGTTTTTTACTTAAAATACTAAGTTATTGGAAATGGTTTTTAGTATCCGTTGTTTTAGCCTTAATGGTTGCTTATCAGATTAATATACGTAAAGAAAAAATTTATAGTATTGAAACTTTAATCTCTGCAAAAGAAGAAACCAATCCTCTTTTTACCTCAAGCACAAATTTAGTTTTTAATTGGGGAGGTGCTTCTGATCAGATTCAAACTATTTTAACCACGTTACAGTCTCGTTCTCATAATGAGCTAGTTGTGGATAAATTACAGTTTTATATTGACTATTTGGTACAAGGGAAGTATAATCTTCTTGATGCTTATGGTGCAGTTCCATTTCATGTAGATATTGATAAAAAGCAAGGGCAATTAGCAGGAACTCTAATCGGAATAAAGTTTATTAGTGAAAATGAATATCAAATAAAAATACTTTTTGAAGGACCTTCAGTTTCAATAATTCATTATTCGGATAATAGTTATGCTAATACTTCTGTTGCTGAAGGAGAGTTTATTAAAAAGTACAAAGTTGGCGAACAAGTATCCTTGCCATTTTTAAATTGGAAACTGCAGATAAATGAAAATCCAGGGCTGTATAAAGGAAATGAATATTTTGTTCGATTTAATGATTTTGATGGAACTGTTGCGAATTACAGAAATCTGAATGTTAGAGCAGATGACAAGGGTAGTTCAATAATCACCTTGGGAATGCAGGGAACCAATAAAGCCAGAATGGTTGAGTATCTTAATTCTACTGTTAAGATGCTTATGAAAAGACAGCTGGATAATAAAAATCTGTTTGCAACTAATACTATTAATTTTATTGACAGCACGCTTGTGGCAATGGAGTCACAGCTAAGAAAAACCGGTGATGAACTAAAATCTTTTAGAAAAGATAAAAATATTTTTGAGATCGAAGGTGGAGGCGGAGCTAAGTTTTCTGATAAAATTCTTGATTTTGATGTTGAGAAAGATGCTGTAAACAGAAAAATAACATATTATAATTCTTTAAAAGCATATTTAAAAAACAGTGTTGATTATTCAAAACTTCCGGCTCCTTCAGTGGCGGGAATTGAAGATCCTAATATTGCTGTGAATGTGTCCAAATTGATAGCACTTTCGACTCAAAGATCGGAAATGGCTTATGCCGTAAAAAGTGAAAAAATTTTCCGAGATTTTGATAATCAAATGGAAGCTGTTAAGAATGTTTTATTAGAAAATATTAATACAGCCAAAGCTTCTTTGCAGTATGATCTGGCAATTGTTGAAAGTAAAATTAATGAGACAGAAAGTAAAATCAAGAGTCTTCCGGATGATCAGCAGGAATTAATTAAGATAAAAAGAAAATATGATTTGAATGATAATATCTATAGTACTTTTTTACAAAAAAGAAGTGAAGCAGATATTGTTAAAGCTGCGAATTTATCAGACATTCATTTTATCGATCCTGCAAAAGATGTTGGAGGAGGACTAATAGGTCCAAAAACAGGAGTGAATTACATTTTGGCATTATTTATGGGATTACTGTTGCCGTTACTGGTAATTACAATTCTTTTTTTTGTCAATAATACTATTTATAATCCTGAGGATGTAAGTAAATTGACATCTATTCCGTTAATTGGTATTGTTGGGGTTGATCCGGATAAAAATAATTTAGCTGTTTTTGACAAACCAAAATCACCATTATCGGAATCCTTTAGGGCCATTCGGTCATCTCTTCAGTTTTTGTACAAAAAAAATAATGTAGAAGGAGCAAAAACTCTCATGATTACATCATCAATTAGTGGTGAAGGAAAAACTTTTTGTTCTATAAATATTGCAACAGTATTTGCTTTAAGTGAAAAAAAGACTGTAATTGTTGGGATGGATTTGAGAAAACCAAAGCTGTTTGATGAATTTAGTTTAGATAATTCTGTGGGTGTTGTGAATTATTTAATTAAAGATAAAACTTTGAGTGAAATTATATATCCAACTTCAGTTCCATTTCTAGATGTGATATTGTCTGGGCCAATTCCTCCTAATCCGTCTGAGTTAATTTTGAATGATGGGATGAAAGAATTAATGGACGAGCTTAAAAGCAAGTATGATTACATTATTCTTGATACACCTCCAATTGGTTTGGTGGCCGATTCACTTGAGCTGACACAGTATTGTGATGTTACCTTGTATATTGTAAGGCAGAATTTCACAAAAAAAGAGATGATAACATTACTGAATAATAGAATAAGCCGTGGAGAACTCCATAATACGAGCATCATTTTGAATGGATTTGAAAATAAAGCTAAGTATGGAGGAGGGTATGGTTACGGCTATGGCTACGGCAATAGTAGCTATTCAAGTGGATATCATGAAGTTGAGAAGAAAAAAAGTTTAATGGAGAAAATTGTAATTAAGAAAAAGAAATAGCCTACAATTAAAATATTATGTGATGACTGGAAATAGTAGAAAAACAATTCTAATTACTGGAGGAGCAGGATTTATTGGGTCTAATCTATGCGAATATTTTTTGGACAAAAAATATAATGTAGTCTGTTTAGATAATTTTGCTACAGGTCATCAATATAATTTGACAGCTTTTCTTAATAATGAAAACTTCTCTTTAATAGAAGGAGATATACGGAATTTAGATACATGCCATAAAGCAGTGCAAGGGGCTGATTATGTATTGCATCAGGCGGCTTTAGGCTCCGTTCCAAGATCAATAAATGATCCGATAACAACAAATGATGTTAATGTTTCTGGTTTTTTGAATATGTTAGTTGCCGCAAGAGATGCAAATGTTAAACGATTTGTTTATGCAGCAAGTTCTTCAACATATGGAGATTCTATAGGTTTGCCAAAAGTAGAAGAGGTAATAGGGAAGCCTCTTTCTCCATACGCTATAACAAAATATGTAAACGAGCTGTATGCTGAAATTTTTAGCAGAACTTATGGATTAGAAACTATTGGCTTGCGTTATTTTAATGTATTTGGAAGAAAACAAGATCCTAATGGGGCTTATGCAGCAGTAATTCCAAAATTTGTTATGCAATTGATGAATCATGAAAGTCCCAAAATAAATGGTGACGGAAATTATTCACGGGATTTTACTTATATTGATAATGTGATTCAAATGAATGAGCTGGCTATGACTACAGAGAATCCAGAAGCGATAAATACTGTCTATAATACGGCTTATGGTGATCGCAATACTTTGAATGATTTGGTTGGTTATTTAAAATTTTTTTTAGCGGAGTATGATTCTGAGATTGCAAAAATAGAAATTGAATACGGTCCTAATAGAGCTGGAGACATTCCGCATTCATTAGCAAGTATTGATAAAGCTAAATCAATTTTAGGATATAATCCTAAATTTTCTCTGCAGGAAGGATTGAAGGAATCGGTAAGCTGGTATTGGGAGAATCTTAGTAGAAATAAAGAATAGAAGATAAAGATTGACAATATGAAAATTACAAAAATTTGCTGCATTGGAGCTGGATATGTTGGTGGTCCAACTATGGCTGTTATTGCGCAAAAATGTCCTCACATCCAAGTGACAGTGGTGGATTTGAATTTGGAAAGGATTGCTGCATGGAATGATGAAAACACAGATAATATTCCGATTTATGAACCTGGTTTGGATGCTATTGTTGCTGAAGCCAGAGGAAGAAATCTGTTTTTTTCAACGGAAGTTGATAAAGCAATAGATGAAGCTCAAATCATTTTTATATCCGTGAATACACCTACAAAAACGTATGGTAAAGGAAAAGGAATGGCGGCTGATTTGAAATATATTGAATTGTGCGCAAGACAAATTGCAAAAGTAGCTAAAGACAATAAAATAGTAGTTGAAAAATCAACTTTGCCAGTACGCACTGCCGAGGCTATTAAAAGTATTCTTGATACAACAGGCAATGGAGTTCAGTTTCAAATACTTTCTAATCCTGAGTTTTTGGCAGAGGGAACAGCTGTTGAGGATTTGTTGAATCCTGACAGGATATTAATAGGTGGAGATGTTTCGGCTGAGGGAGAAGAAGCGATTCAAGCTTTGGTTGATGTTTATTTGAATTGGGTAGATCCTGAAAAAATATTGACTACAAATGTTTGGTCTTCAGAATTGTCAAAATTGACAGCTAATGCTTTTTTAGCTCAAAGAATATCGTCTATTAATGCAATGTCAGAGCTATGTGAAAAAACTGGAGCCGATGTTAATGAAGTTGCTAAAGCAATTGGAATGGATAGCCGTATTGGTCCTAAATTCTTGAAAGCCTCTGTTGGATTTGGTGGTTCTTGTTTTCAGAAAGACATATTGAATTTAGTTTATATAGCAAAATCATACGGATTAAATGAAGTAGCTGATTATTGGGAGCAGGTCATTATTATAAATGATCATCAAAAGCGTCGTTTTTCAAATAATATAGTACAGACGCTTTATAATACAGTTGCTGATAAAAAAATCACATTTTTAGGCTGGGCGTTTAAAAAGGATACTAATGATACTAGAGAATCTGCGGCAATATACATAGCTGATGATTTGATTAATGAAAAAGCCAAAATCACTGTTTATGATCCTAAGGTCAAAATAGATAAGGTATTAGCTGATTTAAATTATTTGGAAACTAGGAGTTCAGAAGAAAATATAAGGAGTGTTGTTACTTATGATAACCCGTATGAATCTTGTGAAAATGCTCATGCTATTGCTGTACTTACAGAATGGGATGAATTTATTAAGTACGACTGGCAAAAAATTTATGACAATATGCAAAAGCCAGCTTTCATTTTCGATGGGAGAAATATATTGGATAAAGTGTTATTAGAAAAAATTGGGTTCGTGTATCAAACTATCGGTTCATAATTTTTTATCATTTGTAGTATAAAGCATCTAAAAAAAATCAATATTACTATAATTTAAGTCACTAAAAACAGTGATTTTTTACTTTTATTTATAATTTTAAAAAATAGATTTTTGCTGATTATTAGATGCTTATGCTTTTAGTCGGTGGAAATCCTTATTTTGGTTTTAAAGCTGTTTTTTTGGCAAAATTGCTTGTTTATTTTTAGTATCTTTGCCGACCCGATATAGAGTAGGATTGCATTTTTATTGTTAAAAATGTTATTCTTTGAATTTTATAATTGGAATTTAAAAGCCAACAATATATTAAGAAGTTGAATAAAGACATAAAAATTGCAGTAATAGGTTTGGGTTATGTTGGTTTGCCTTTGGCTCGATTGTTTGCTACACAATTTTCAGTTGTAGGTTTTGATATTAACGTTTCAAGAGTTAAAGCATTACAATCGGGAGTAGATAATACTCTAGAGGTTGATAGTGAAACGTTACAAAGTGTGTTAGTTCACAATAGGGATCATAAAACTGGACTATTTTGTTCTTCTGAAGTAAAAGATATTGCTGACTGTAATTATTTTATTGTTACAGTGCCTACGCCAGTTGATAAAAATAATCGCCCTGATTTAACCCCTTTGTATAAGTCAAGTGAAACAGTTGGTTCTGTTTTAAAAAAAGGAGATATTGTTATTTATGAATCTACTGTATATCCGGGTGTTACTGAAGAGGAATGTGTTCCGGTTTTAGAGAAAATTTCAGGATTACAATTTAATGTTGATTTTTTTGCGGGATATTCTCCAGAGCGGATTAATCCAGGAGATAAAGAGCATACTGTTGATAAAATATTAAAAATTACTTCAGGTTCTACACCAGAAATTGGATTAAAAGTAGATCAATTATATAAATCAGTAATCATTGCCGGAACTCATCTTGCTCCTTCAATAAAAGTTGCAGAAGCCGCTAAGGTAATTGAGAATTCACAAAGAGACATTAACATCGCTTTTGTCAATGAATTGGCAAAAATATTCAATCTTTTGAATATCGATACTGCAGCTGTACTTAAAGCTGCTGGTACAAAATGGAATTTTTTACCTTTTAAACCAGGTTTAGTTGGAGGGCATTGTATTGGTGTAGATCCATATTATTTAGCACAAAAAGCCCAAGAAAAAGGGTATCATCCTGAAATTATATTGGCAGGCCGTCGTTTGAATGACAGTATGGGCGAATATGTTGCTTCGCAGGTTGTAAAACTAATGATTAAAAGTGGTATTTCAATCAATGGTGCCAGTTTACTGATGTTAGGTATTACATTCAAAGAAAATTGTCCAGATGTTAGGAATACTAAGATTGTAGATGTGATAAAAGCATTAGAAGATTATGGAATTCAAGTTACTATTTTTGATCCTTGGGCAAATCCAGATGAAGTGAATCACGAATATGGACTAAAGACTATAAATGAAAAGCCTGATGCAGTTTTTGATGCTATAGTTTTAGGTGTTGCTCATAAAGAGTTTCTCAATTTAGACATTAATTCATTTAGAAAAAAATGTAGTGTACTTTATGATGTTAAGGGGGTTTTGGCTGATGATGTTGATGGTAGATTATGATAAGCTAAAAAAGGAATAAATTATAAATTAAAAACATAAAATGATGAAAAAGATACTTATTACAGGAGGTGCTGGTTTTATTGGTTCACATGTCGTAAGACGTTTTGTGAATAACTATCCAAATTATCAAATTTTTAATTTGGACGCTTTAACCTATGCTGGAAATTTAGAAAATATCAAGGATATCGAAAATGAATCTAATTACACTTTTGTAAAAGGCGATATTACCGATGAAAATTTTATTTTTAATTTGTTTCAGGAACAATTGTTTGACGGAGTGATTCATCTGGCAGCAGAGTCACATGTTGATCGTTCTATAGAAGATCCTTTGGCTTTTGTAAAAACCAATGTGATTGGAACTATGAATTTATTAAATGCAGCCAAAAAAATATGGTTAGGAAATTCCGAAGGAAAACGTTTTTACCATGTAAGTACCGATGAAGTTTATGGCTCGCTTGGTGCTGAAGGATTGTTTACTGAAACTACTCCCTACGACCCTAATTCGCCTTATTCTGCATCTAAGGCAAGTTCAGATCATTTCGTCCGTGCCTACGGTGAGACTTATGGTTTACCTTATGTAATTACAAATTGTTCTAATAATTATGGACCTTATCATTTTCCAGAAAAATTAATTCCATTGTTTATTAATAATATTATCAATAATAAGCCATTACCTGTTTATGGAGATGGAAATTATACAAGAGACTGGCTGTTTGTAAAAGATCATGCTGTAGCCATCGATTTAGTGTTTCATGATGGAAAAAATCATGAAACTTATAATATTGGAGGGTTTAATGAATGGAAGAATATCGATTTAGTAAAAGTTTTGTGCCAGATTATGGATCAAAAATTAGGAAGAGCAGATGGGGAATCTGCTCAATTAATTACATATGTGAAAGACAGACCAGGACATGATTTACGTTACGCTATTGATGCTTCAAAAATAAACACTCAATTAGGATGGAAGCCATCTGTGACATTTGAACAAGGATTAGAAAATACAATTGACTGGTATTTGAATAACCAAGATTGGCTAAATAATGTAACCTCTGGAGCTTATGCTTCGTATTATGAAAAACAATATTCATAATAGTTTTAAATTTAAGGAACTTAATTTTTGTATTAAAATAGAAAAAAATGAACTGGTACGTAGTTTATACCAAACCCAAGTGGGAAAGAAAAGTTGCGGAACGTTTAAATGAAATTGGGATTACTGCCTATTGTCCTTTAATTACTAAAATAAGCCAATGGTCGGATCGTAAAAAGAAAATACAAGTACCACTGTTTAATTCGTATATTTTTGTACAAGTTGATGAAAAGAATCGGAATGTTATTTTTGAAATTTCAGGTGCTGTTCGGTATTTATTTTGGCTTGGGAAGCCAGCAGTCGTAAAGGAAAAAGAAATTCAAATTATTCAAGATTGGTTGAATGTGCCTGATACATTCGAATTAGTGGTTGATAAATGGCAAAAGGGAGATAGTATTGTATTAGAATCAGGTCCTTTTTTGGCACAATCAGCAATTGTTCAAGAGGTAAAACAGAATCATTATATACTTATTTTAGAATCTTTAGGATGTATTCTTAAAGTTGAAAAAAAATAGTTTATCTGTTTTTTTGTTTTAAAACACTTATTTAAAACAGATTGTAAATTATGTAATTTAATTTATTATTAATAAGATTAAAGTTTCAAAACAATAATTAAAAGATGAGATAAATCTTTTTTTTTACTATAAATTTGCAAAATTCTTCTGAAATGTTAATGTGGATCTATAAAATGGGATTCACAATGGCGAAGCCATAAAAAAAACGTTTGCGAATAAGATAAAATAATTTTTTGATAATTTTTTTTTGAAATTATAATAGATATTATAAAACTACAAGAAGTATAAATAATGTAATTTGAATGAGATTAATAATTTCATTTAATTAATTTAATAGCAGCAATGAAAAAACTAATTACCGTAATTCTCTTTCTTATAGCTCTTTTTCAGACTAACACTATATTAGCTCAGGATATTCTAAAAGGAAGCGACTTGAGTACAGTAAAGGTTGATTACTTATCGGATAGTGATATTGCAAAAATAAAATCACAATTGCAAACAAATAATCTAACTATAGATCAAGTAGAATCGATGGCTTTGTCCAAAGGAATGGATCCTGCAGAATTTGCCAAATTAAAAAAGCGTTTAGCTTTTCCCGAAACTTCTAAAAGTGCAGTTGATAAAAAAACAACGACTAAGAAAAAATCAAAAGATTCAGATCTGGAAGATGAAGAGGATAATAGCGAAGTTATTGAACGGAAACAAGAAAAAATTGAAAATAAAAAGGTTAAGGATAGTTTGAATTCGTTAGTGTTTGGATCTGAATTATTTGATAACCCTACATTGAATTTCCAGCCTAATTTGAAATTGGCCACACCTATCAATTATAGTTTAGGTCCTGGAGATGAACTGCAAATTAGCGTAAATGGAGTTCAGGAGTTTAACGATAATGTTCCAGTATCTGTTGAGGGTAAAGTTACTATTCAATACGTCGGCCAGATTTCGGTATCGGGAATGACTATTGAAGCCGCAACTCAAAAAATTAAAGGAGCTATTTCAAGAGTATATAGTACTGTTCGTTCTGGTCAATCGCAGGTAGAAGTGAGTTTAAGCCGTATCCGTACTATAAAAATTACTATTATTGGAAGCAAACAGCCAGGGAATTATTCGGTTTCATCTTTAGCAACGGTATATAATGCTTTATTTTTAGGCGGAGGTCCAGGTAAAAATGGAAGTTACAGAAATATTGAGCTGATCCGTAATAATAAAATTTTCAGAAACATCGATATTTATCGTTTTTTGGTAAATGGAAACCAATCGGATAATGTTGGTTTAAAAGATAATGATGTTATTCGTATTCCGGCTTATACTAATCGGGTTATTATTGAGGGAGAAGCAAAGCGTCCGGGTATTTTTGAAATGAAAAAGGGTGAGCATTTTTCAGATCTTTTGAATTTTGCATCCGGATTCAATGAATTTGCTTATACAGCTTCGGTAAATGTTTTGCAAAAAACCGGAAAAGAATTTAAAGTAGCTGATATACAAGCTGCTCAATATGGCAGTTATCTGCCTTTAAATGGAGATGTGTTTCGTATCTCCAAAATTTTAAATCGTTTTGAAAACCGTATCATTATTAATGGTGCAGTATTCAGACCAGATACCTATTCTTTTTATCAAGGAATGAGAGTTTCAGATTTGATTCGTCAGGCTGAAGGATTGAAAGAAGATGCTTATCTTAAAAGAGCTAGAATCATTCGTTTAAAAGAAGATTTGACGACTGAGATTGTTAATGTTGATTTATCTAAAGCAATTGTAGGGGATTTGAATGCTGATGTTGCTTTAAAAAAAGAAGATGTGGTAACTGTGTATTCTATTTTAGATTTTAAGGAAGAATATAAAGTGACGATTGATGGTGAAGTAAAGAAACCAGATGTTTATGATTATCAGGATAATTTAACTTTGAATGATTTAATTATTGTTGCGGGCGGTTTGACGGGTTCAGCATCCAAGCGTGTTGAAATAGCGAGAATGATTAAGGCTGAAGATATAGATGATTCTAATCCGAACAAAGTTGAATTGTTTAATATTGAAATCACTCCGAATTCGAATGAACAATCGATTAATTTTGTACTGGAACCTTTTGATGTCATTAATATCAGGCGAATGGCAGTTGTTGAGAAACCAGAGATGGTAACTATATCCGGGTCGGTTTCCTATCCTGGGAAATATGTTTTGGCTAATAAAAAAGAGAAGATTTATAATGTTATTCAAAGAGCAGGCGGTCTTACATCATTGGCAAGTTTGAATGGGGTAAAAATAAAAAGGCCTATTAAAAAAGCTCAAATTGAAGAATTGGAAAATGTAAATTTAAATTTGGGTAAAAAAGATAGTATTCAAAATAAATTGAAAAAGAAATTAAAAGAAGACTTGAAATATGCCACTATTCCTGTTGCTTGGGAAAAAGTTGTCAGAAATCAAAATGGAAATGCAAATATAACTTTACAGCCTGGAGATGAAATCGAGGTTTCGGCTTTCAACGAGACTGTAAAAGTTGCTGGAAATGTTCTTTTGACATCAGAGATTTCTTATAAAAAAGGCAGAGGATTTAATTATTACCTTGATGCTGTTGGAGGTTTGGATGCCAAAGGATGGAGAAATAAAGCATATGTTATTTATCCAAATGGAGAGGCCGCAGTAACTCGCAGGTTTTTATTGATTAGGTCTAGTCCAAAAGTTGAACCTGGTTCCCAAATTGTGGTTCCAGAAAAACCTGAGACAAAGAAAATGACTACTGGTGAATGGGTAAGTATTGGAAGTGTGATTACCAGTTTGGCATTGTTGATTGTTACTTCGTTTAAATAGTTTTTCGATTAAAATAAAATTTTAAAGAGATAAACGAATAGAAATTAAAAAGTAAAAGTTAGACAGTTATTCAGAAATGAAACTTATATAAAAAGTATGAACGAACAAAATCGTAACGACGAAATATCCTTAAAAGAGCTATTGGAAAAAGTAAAGGAGTGGTACAACTATTTACTGAGTCAATGGAAAATTATTGTATTGGCGGGAGTGATAGGGTCAGCATTGGGATTGACTTATTCCTTTATTAAAAAACCCGTGTATACAGCTACTTTAACATTCGCATTGGAAGATGAGAAGTCTGGAGGAGGATTAGGTGGTGCACTTGGATTAGCCAGTTCGTTTGGAATCGACCTTGGAGGCGGAGGAGGAAGCATATTTTCCGGTTCGAATTTGACCGAATTATTCAAGTCCCGTACGATGGTGGAACAAACTTTGTTGACACCGGTTACTCTAAACGGGAAAGTAATTTCGTTGGCAGAAATGTACATACAGAATAATGAATGGCGGGACAAATGGGATGAAAATCCTAAATTCAAGAACATACAGTTTTTGCCAGAGATCAAGCGCAAGTATTTTACAAGAGTTCATGATAGTATATTAGGCGAGATTTATAAAGGTTTGTCCAAAAGTTCTTTGTCTGTTGCGCAGAAAGATAAAAAAATAACGATAATATCCATGGATGTTTCTTCTAATAATGAATTATTTTCTCTTTGGTTTTGTGAAGCTTTAGCAAAACAAGTTGGTAAATTTTATGTAGATACCAAAAGTAAAAAAGCTCGTACAAATATGAATATCTTAGAACATCAGGTTGATTCGGTTCGAGCTGAATTGAACGGTGCAATTACTGGTGTGGCTGTTGCCAATGATAATACTTTTAATCTGAATCCAGCTTTGAATGTGCGTCGTACCCCATCTGCTCGCCGACAAGTAGATGTTCAGGCTAATACCGCAATACTTACTGAATTGGTTAAACAATGTGAATTAGCGAAAGTAACCCTGCGTAAAGAAACTCCTTTAATTCAGGTTATTGATCGACCGATTTTGCCTTTGTCTAAAGAACGTTTTGGTAAAGCTAAAGGACTAGTTTTAGGTGGTCTCTTGGCTGGTTTTTTAGGGGTATTCTTTTTGATTATAAGGAGATTGTTTAAAGAATTATTTAAATAATCTCATACAAAATGAATAGTTATACTATTAGGGTTGTGGAGGTTAGGAAAGAAACTGAAGACACGGTGACTTTATGTTTCAAGTAGCCTGGGTTGAAGAGAATTAAATATCTAGCAGGTCAGTATCTTACACTTCAATTTAGAATTAACGGAAGAAGATTGTGAGACCTTATTCTTTTTCTTCAACACCTTTGATAGATCCATATTGAATGTGACAATAAAGCGAGTTCCTGGTGGTATAGTTTCTAACGATATTAATGATTATGTTAAAGTTGACGATGTAATAGAAGTTCAGGAGCCTTTAGGTGATTTTATTTTCGAATCAGATGAATCAATTAAATCTGTTGTTTTTTGGGGAGTTGGAAGTGGTATTACGCCTCTTTTTTCAATGATAAAGTATTTATTAGCTTGAGAACCATTGCTAAATATACATTTGGTTTACGACAACAGATTTAAGAACTCTATAATTTTTCATGATGAATTAGAACAGCTTAAATTAACTCATACTGACCGTTTTAAAATCTATTATTTTTATTTGAAAGAGTATTTTTTGATAATGAGTCACATAATTTTAAAGAAAGAATTAATTCTAGTTTTGTTAATGATTTGCTACAAAAGATTAGCCATCCAATAAGACATTATGTATGTGGTCCTGTCGGACTTAAGAATGTAATTAAAGAATCATTGTTAGCTCATGAGGGGCATTTAGATAACTTTTTTTCAGAAGATTTTGAAATAGTTAAAAATTCTGAAGATTTTAAAGATATGTTAATCAGGGAATTGTATTGCGTTTTCAAGGTATTGGGAACAAAATTACTGTAAATAAAGGGAATTCTGTTCTTGAGGAAGCTTTAGAAATGGGTATAGAATTACCTTATTCATGTCAAACAGGAAATTGTAGTACTTGTAAAGGAATTGTAGTTTCAGGAGAAATGAAAATGATAGGATTGGATAAACCCAGGATGGATTTAGCTGAGAACGAATATTTACTTTGCTGCAGTTATCCTTTAACCGATAATGTTATTGTTAAAATATAATAACTCTAATAATCATAAAGAAAACAATGAAAGTAGTCATTTTTGCAGGTGGTTTTGGAACACGCCTGATGGAAGAAACAGAAGCTAGGCCGAAACCGATGGTGGAAATAGGTGGAAAACCAATTTTATGGCATATTTTAAAAATGTACGAACAACATGATTACAATGAGTTCGTTATTTGTTTGGGATATAAAGCTACTTATATTAAAGAATATTTTTATAATTATTATTTGCATAATTCAGATGTAACCATTGAATTAGCAAATAATAACATTAATGTTCATTATTCAGAGACTGAATCTTTCAAAGTAACTTTGATTGATACCGGTTTGCACACCAATACAGCAGGAAGATTAAAGCGCATCCAAAAATATGTAAAAGATGAAACTTTTATGTTAACTTATGGAGATGGTGTTGCAGATGTAAATTTATCAGAGTTGCTTAAATTTCATAAATTGCATGGAAGGTTGGCAACTTTAACAAGTGTTCAAGTACCTGGACGTTTTGGGAATTTAGAAATTAATCAACATGGTGAAGTAGATAATTTTGTTGAGAAACCTTTGGGAGACGGGATGTGGATTAATGGGGGGTTTTTTGTGTTAGAACCTGGTATTTTTGAATATCTTAAAGATGATGTTGAAGACGTTCAATGGGAAAAAGAGCCATTAGGAGCTATAGCTAGAGACCAACAATTAGCAGCATACAAGCATCATGGGTTTTGGAAATGTATGGATGCATTACGAGATAGACAAGAACTGGAAGAAATGTGGAATTCAGGAAATGCAAAATGGAAGACATGGTAGAATCATTATTTCAAAAATTGCAGCAAGCTTATAAAGGCAAAAAGATATTTTTAACAGGACATACTGGTTTTAAAGGGGCTTGGATGTTGAAAACATTATCGTTATTAGGGGCAGATGTTAAAGGTTATGCATTGGAGCCACAAACGAAAGATGATTTGTTTTATTTGATTAAAGGTGAACAAATTTGTGATTCGGTTATTGCTGACTTGCGTGATAAAAAAAGATTAGAAAAAGAAATAATTGATTTTCAACCTGATTTTATATTTCATCTAGCAGCACAGCCTTTAGTACGATTGTCTTACGAAATTCCTGCAGAAACTTTCGAAGTAAATGTTGTAGGAACGGCTAATGTTTTAGATGCAGTTCGTTTGTTGGATAAAAAATGTGATGTAGTATTAGTTACTACTGATAAAGTATACCATAATAATGAGTGGATTTATCCATATCGTGAAAATGACAGACTAGGGGGATATGATCCTTATAGTGCCAGCAAAGCTTGTACTGAATTGGTAATTGATTCCTATCGTAATTCTTTTTTTAATAGCAAGAAATACAATACGCACAAAAAAGGTATTGCAGTGGCAAGAGCGGGAAATGTTATAGGAGGAGGCGATTGGTCAAAAGATCGTTTAATTCCTGATATTGCCAAAGCATTTGCTAATGATAAAGCAGTAGTAATTAGAAATCCTAAATCAGTTAGGCCCTGGCAGCACGTTTTGGAGCCTCTAATGGGGTATTTATTATTAGGAGCTAATTTAGCTGAAGAACCATTACAATTTAATCAGGCCTATAATTTTGGTCCTCAATTATCGGATGCGCTTCCGGTAGAAGATATGCTTGAATTGGCTATTCAAAGTTGGAGTAAAGGGGAATATAAAGTAGAATCTGATGGACATCAGCCTCATGAGGCGGGATTATTGAAACTGGATATTAACAAGGCAATAGCAGAATTAAAGTGGTTCCCAAAAATGAATGCAGAACAAGCAGTATCCAAAACAATGGATTGGTATAGAGAATTTAGTAATGATGGAAGTGATATGAAAAAATTTACAACTAATCAAATATTATGTTTTTTAAATGTTGAAAATTTGATTGGAAAATATAATTAGGATTTGAAAAGATAAATAAAGTGGTTATATCTATTATAGGAACGAATGGTCTTTTGGCAACAGAACTAGGTCTTTTTTGCAATCAAAATCAGATTTCAATTAAAGCATTTGGAAGGAATAAACCGATTACGTATTCGTATAACGAATTTGAGATGGTAGATTTGCTACATGAACAAATCAATATTGATAAAATTTTAGATAGTAATATTATTTTTTATACAGCAGGTGCAGGTATACAATCTAATCTAGACGACTCTGAAGTATCAATTTATCAGTTAAATACTTTTATTCCCATACATTTATGTAAAGAATTAAGTAAAAAAGGCTTTAATGGTACTTTTGTAACTTTTGGGTCATGCTTTGAAATAGGTAATAATGATAAATCTGTTCTTTTTTCTGAAAAGGAAGTGGTTTGTGCATCGCTCGATGTTCCAAATGATTATTGTATCTCTAAACGTTTATTAACGCGATATGTTACATCTGATAAAAAAGTATTTAAACATCTTCATATAGTACTACCTACAATTTATGGTGAAAAAGAAGCACCTCATCGTTTAATACCTTATGTGGTCACATCTATAAAAAATAATAAGCCTATGCAGTTTACGCAAGGTTTGCAGGTGAGACAATATTTATATGTCGGTGATATTCCAGCAATAGTTTTTGATTTGATATCGCTTAGTAAAGAGGGTGTTTTTAATATATCCGGAACTGAAACTTTTTCTGTACGACAGATTATTGAGATGATATATAAATTTTATGGACTGGAAATTTCAGAGGAACTGTTTGGTAAAGCAGAAAGAGCTGATGTAGGGATGTTAAATTTGCAATTAGACGATTCTGAATTAAAAAAAATATTGCGAGAAGTAAAGTATACTAGATTCATTGATTCACTAAAAATATATGACAAATGTCTTTAAATGAAAAAATAAAAATAATTCCACGTAAACTTATTACAGATAATAGAGGGTGGTTCCTTAAAGTAATTGATGGATTAGAAGAAAATATACCTTCTCATACTGGTGAAGTTTATTTAACCAATGCTGTTCCAGGAGAGGCAAAAGGTGGGCATTATCATGAAAAAGCAAATGAATGGTTTACTTTAATTGTAGGTGAATGTAAATTAAAAACAGTGGATATTCTTACAGGTGAAAAGCAGTCATTGTGTTTGTCTTCAGCTAAATCCGAAACAATTTATATTCCCAATCATATTGCACACATTTTTATAAATAATTCTTCTGAAGATTTTATATTATTAGCTTATTCAGATCAATTATATTTGCCAGAAGATACAATATCATTTTCAAATTTTTAGGTATTATTTAAAATGATAAACAATATTTTTTAATCTAGTTTGGATTGACATTTTCTCGTTTGAGAATTATTAAAAAATAAAATAACATATGGGAATATCTGCATTTTTACCAGTTTACAATGAAGAAAATCGTATAAAATATGCGATTGAATCTCTTTTATGGTGTGATGAAATTATTTTGATAGATAAAAATAGTACAGATAAAACAGTAGAAATAGCATTAAGCTACGGAGAAAAAGTAAAAGTTCATTATATGCAAAATACTGAAGCATATCAGTCTTCTGAATGGGATTTTTTTTTAAATCATTGTTCAAATGAATGGATTATTCCTTTTACTGCAAGTAATGTAATACATCCAAAATTAGCTGAAAAAATTATTGAAATTATAAGAGACAAAGATTCAATTTACGACATTATAAATATTCCATTTAGGAGATATGTTTTAGGATTAGAGTCTAAAAGGTCTCCTTGGTATTCTAAACTTAGTCCAAAAATAGTAAGAAAAGGTGCTGTCGTTATTAATAAAAATGGAGTACATGATGCTGCTAATTTTATTGGGAATCAGTTAGATATGGAAAATGATGAAGTGTGCTGTATGTATCATTTGACACATGAAACTGTAGATAAAATGATGAGTAATCATATTAGATATTGGAAGGGAGAAATGAATTCACCTAATTTAACTCTAAATAAATCGATTCTTAATATTATAAAAGGAATTTTAAAAATTTTCTTTATAAGAAAAACTTTTTTAATGGGTAAAGATGGTCTTATGTTAATGTTTGCCTATTTAACATATTTTATGATGTCTTATGTTTATAAATGGGAGAAAGAAAAAGGAAATGCTGTTAATGAATATTTTGATATTAGAAATAATATTTTAAATTCTTGGAAAAAGACTAATGAAATATAATCATTTTAAAGAGAGGACTTTTAATATAAAATTTTAAAAAATTTTTACTTGAAACAAACTATTTTTAATCTTTTAGATAGATTTTTTAAGCTAGGTATGCTTTTTTTGTTGTCTATTTTTATAGGTAGATTTTTAGGTCCTGAAAGTCTTGGTAAATATTCGTTAATTACAAGTGTTATATTAGTGTTTTCAACTTTTATTACTGGAGGCTCAGATATCTTGATTTTTAGAGATTTTTCACTAAAGAATATTTTAACAAAGAGTATTATTTATTCTTTTTATGCAAGGATATTCTTTTTAGTATTATCAATTTTATTTTTATTGGTTTTTAGGCGATTTTACTTTCAAAATATAACTGATGAAATTTTTTATATAATATGTGGATTTCTATTGTTATTTTTATTTAATGCTAATGAACAGTATTTTATTTCGAGAGGTAATACGGACTTTTTTTTTAAGCTTACAGTTATTATATGTGTTCCTTTTTTTTTTATTAAAATATTTTTTATTCATTTCTATTCTGAAGTAATTTTTAAGTTTTATATTGATATTGTTGAGCAATTTTTTCTTGTCCTAGTTTTTATCTATTTTCTATGTAAATTTTTTGTATTTAAAAAAGAGAATTTTTCAATTTCTAAAAAATTTTTTTATAAGTGGGTATTGAATTTTATTCCTTTATGGTTAAATGCAATAATAGTAATTTTATATACTAAAGCTGATCAGTTTATTTTATCTGAATACTTGGGGATGTCTGAGCTTGGAAAATATATGGCATCAATACAAATTTCCTCAATAATACTTATACCTGTTTCAGCTTTACTATCTAGTAAATTGGGATTGCTTTTAAATCTAAAAATAAATAATCCTACTCTTTTTGAAGATAAAGTGAAACAATATACATTATTTGTTTTTCGAATTGCAATTTTATGGTGTGTGTTTTTGTATTTTTTTTCTGGAATTATTTTAAACTTAATATTTGGAGATAAATTTTCAGGTACAAGTATTTATATGGTTCTTTATTCTTTTGCGATGATTTTTAATTGTACTGGTATGGTTGCTGGACAGTGGATTATTGTTGAGAAATTGTATTGGATACCTACTTTTAGAAGTGTTATAGGTTTAATACTGAATGTCTTTTTAAATTTTATTTTAATTCCAAAATGTGGGGTTTTAGGAGCCTGCTATTCTGCAATATTTACTTCTTTTATCACTAATTTTATTCTGTACTTTTTTTCTAGTAACGGTAAGACTGTTTTTTTTTTACAATTAGCAGCTTTGGGACAAACTTTTAATTTGAAAAAGCTATTATGAATATTTTAAATACAACTTCTAGTGGTTATTTTTTTTCTAGAACCTTAAACCTTATTTTTTCTACTATATTTAATACTAAAAAGCCAATCAAGTTTGTCGTTTGGGATATTGGATTAAATAAAGTAGAGAGATTTTTGTTAAAATATTATGATGTTACTATAATAAAAGTTCCTGAATTTTGTGAATTTTGGAGAGATTGTTATACATGGAAAACATATATCTATAAAAAATCTAAGGAGAGATTTTTTTTGCATCTAGATTCCGGGAATACAGTTCTGTGTGATATTGATGTTATTTTTGAAAGGATAAAGGAAAAAGGTTATTTTTTTGTTGATCAGGGACAATTGTTGTCTCAAATTACCCCTGCAGATTATTATGAATACTATGGATTAAATAAAATTCAAGATCATAGTGTTTTTGCTGCTGGAAATATAGGTTTTGATAAAAATAATAAAGGCTTTTTGAAAATTATAGACACATCATATGATTCGGCTCTTAAAGGAATGTGTTTAGGATATTCTTATGGAGAAAGAAATAGAGTAATGAAATCTAATTTTATAATTCGAGATTGTGAAGTGTTTAGGCATGATCAAACTGTTTTGAATTGTTGTTTAAGAGCAACGGATGTAGATATTGATATTTTACCTTATTCAATATATTCTGCTGTACGCCGGACAGATGATGTTAAAATACTGAATCAAAGAAAAATATCGTATGAGTTTTTTTTTAAAAAAGTCAATGTCTTCATAATAATTACCTTTTTGTATTGTATATTCAATGACAGTTTTTTTTATTTAAAAATAATGTTTGATAAAATAGTAAAGAAAATTTTAAATTAATGATATCAATAATAATTGCCACTTATAATTCAGGCAAAACTATTCAAAGATGTTTAGATTCTATCTATAATCAAAATTTTGCTTCTTATGAGATTTTGGTAAAGGATGGTGCAAGCACAGATAATACTGTTGAAATATTAAATAGCAATGTTGAAAAGATTTATTATTTAAATACTAGTAATGACAATGGAGTTTATGATGCTTGGAATCATTGTTTAAAAAGGATTAATGGTGATTGGTTTTTATTTCTTGGTTCGGATGATTATTTTGAAGATTGCAATTTTTTATTTAAAATGAATGAATATTTCGTTAAAGCTGATGAATCAACAAGAATTATTTATGGTAAAAATAAAATAATAAATGATGAAGGGGATTTTATTAGCGTTGTCGGAGATGAATGGGATATTGCGAAACAGAAAATAAATTCTGTAATGACAATTAGACATCCAGGATGTTTTCATCATAAAAGTCTTTTGGAATTGGCTGGTCTTTTTGATGATAAATTTAAAATAGTTGGAGATCATCACTATATTTTGCGCTCTTTAAAATTTGGTGACCCAATTTTTTATCCTTTTGTAGGTGTAGTACACTCTTTAGGGGGGATTAGTACAAATCCGAATTTAGTTAATAGGGTTATTAAAGAAACTTATAAATTAAGACGGGATTTAAATCTAAAGCCATTTGTAAAAATTGATACACATTTTGTAAAAAGAGTTGTTATTTCAGGTATAATTTTTTTATTTGGAAAAAAATATGGATCTCAGGTCGTAAATTACATTGTGTTAAAAAAGAAATAATGACTGAAATAAGAGAAGCCATAAAATTTTCAAATGCCGCTTTATTATTTAATTCTGCAAAATATTTAACTATTTTTTTTTATTTTGTATACTCAGTTCTACCATCCATATATGTTTTGATTTCAATTAAATTAGAAGAACCAGTTTTTTTTTGGTTGCATCTTGAAACTCCTCTTCAAACAAATCTTGCAATTTTTCAAATACTAGGTTTTTTCGTTTTATTGGCTACTGTTCCGAAATCTCCAAAAAGCATTGTAGAAGGTAATTTGAATGTTCATGTTCCTATTATTATTATTAAGACAATAACGATTTTATTATTCATTATCACGCTTCCGGCTTTTTTTGAAATGCTGATTAAATCAAGATCTGTTGCTGGAAGGGTTGATTTGTTTGCTTTATCGGCTGTTATAGCTGATAAGTATAAATTAAAGGTAGTTTTTTTACTATTAAGTATTTTTGTAGTGTATTTAGTTTTTATTAGAAAGAAATTAATTTATCTATTATATATGGTTCCGATTGTTTCCATTGAATTTATTTCTATGGGAAGGGTTTGGCCATTTGCTTTTTTTAGTATTTTTTTAATAGGCTACTTACATGTTAAAAATAAATTCTTTTCTAGAAAAGGTTTAATATTATGTTGCATTTTTTTTGGATTATATTCAATGCTTAGACTGTTGGGGCAAGGAGCTGATTTAAATTTTCTTGATTCTGCCATTTTTTTGTTCGGTGAATCTTTTAATACACAGCAGTCAATAGAGATTGCTCTAAGTGCATCTAATAAATTGACTGTTTTTGATGGGTTTGCAAATGTTTTGTCTGAATTTTTGCCATTTGGAATTAAGTATCTAATTATTGATCCCGATACAACAGCAGTCAATATTATTGATAACTCAAAAGAAGCATTATATGGGTTTACTGATATGGGATTTGGCAGCTCATGGGTGTCACAATTTGTACTATATTTTGGTAATAATTTTCTTTTTGCATTTTACCCTATAATGTTATCATTAAGTTTGCGTTTATATTTAGCTTTATATAGAAAATCGGGGTTGTTTAGTTTCTTTTATTTATACTTTTATATAAGTGGTCTTTTTATGTTTTTTAGATATGGTCTAAACCTTTCAATAACTTATCCATTACTAAATTGCTTTTATTGCTTATTAATTTTCCTTATACTAAAAGCTTTTTTTGAGATTTCATCAAAAAGTAGTACTAGTTTGTAGGCTCTAGTTGTTTTTTGATTTTTAAAATTTAGATTGAATTAATAAAAAGTTAGGAATTAATTAATAATAAATTTCACTTTCTTTTCAATGTAAATGAATTATACAATTTTATTATTTAAGATTAACATATAGATGAGAATAGCATATATCTTGCCATCACTTATAAATAAGGGTCCTGTAATTGTTGCAAACACCATTATAAAAAATATAGTTCAAAAAGTTGAAAAAATTGATGTTTATTATTTTGATGATGATATAGTACTAGAATTTCCTTGTGCTACACAAAAAATATACATGAATGTTCCTATAAATTTTGATTATTATGATGTAATCCATACACATGGATTTCGTCCAGATCGATATATTAAAAAATGGAGATCAAGGATTTTGAAAGCGAAAACTGTTTGTACTATACATGCTGATATTGCTGAAGATTTTAAATATGGTTACAATAAATTGTTTTCAATGATTTTCACTCCAATATGGTTGAATATGATGAAGAAACATGATGCTGTTGTGGTTATCTCTGACAAATTGAAGTTATTGTATAATGATAAGTTCGAGAATCTTTTTAGAGTTTATAATGGAGTAGATATTGATTTAGATGTATTATGTGTTGAGGAAGAATATGTAGAGAAAATTAATGAGTTTAAGAAGAGAAATTTAAAGATTATTGGTTCTTATGCTGCTCTGAATAAAAGAAAAGGTATAGATCAGGTTGTTAGACTTTTAAATAAAAGAAAAGATCTTGCCTTGGTTTTTATCGGTGAGGGAAATGAGATCGAAAAATTGAAAAATCTTGCTCAAAAACTAAATGTGCATGAACAAATTATTTTCTTTCCTTATCTGAAACGACCTTATAACTATCTTCATCTATTTGATGTTTACATTATGCCGTCAAGAAGTGAAGGTTTTGGTTTAGCAATGGTTGAAGCTGCTCTTACTAGAACCGCAATAGTCTGTTCAGATATTGAAGTATTTCGTGAAATTTTTACTGAAGACGAAGCCACTTTTTTTACCTTAGAAGATATTAAATCTTTAGATTACGCAATAACTGAATCTTTAGAAACAAAAAATATGAAATCTAATAATGCTTTACTGAAAGCAAAGAATAATTTTAGTGGAGAAAAGATGGGAGAGAATTATTTAAAATTTTATTCGCAAATTGTAAAATAAATATGTAATTTAATTAAACTATTTGCTCTAAAAATATGAATATTAAAATAACATCGTGTATTGTTTTATATAACAATGATCTCTCAATGTTGCAAGAAGCAATTAATTCTTTTTTAAACACAGATTTGAATGTTAAATTGCTTTTAATTGATAATTCACCTACAGAAGAATTACGGTTGTTAGCTACAGATTCTAGGGTAGAATATATACATAATCCTACTAATCCGGGTTTTGGAGCTTCTCATAATTTAGCAATTCAAAAAGCTTTTGAATTGGATTCTGATTACCATTTAGTTCTAAATCCAGATATTTATTTTGAGAAAGGGAATTTAGAAAAACTTTGTGGATTTATGGATTTAAATTTAGATATTGGACATATAATGCCTAAAGTTACGTACCCCAATGGTGAATTTCAATATTTATGTAAAACTAATCCAACTTTTTTTGATTTGTTTGCGAGAGGTTTTATGCCTTCCTTTCTGAAGAAAATATTTCAAAAAAGGATGAATAAATATGAGTATAAGAATAAGGACTATAATGAAATTATCTATGACATCCCTTATTTGTCGGGTTGTTTTATGTTTTTGAGAACCTCTGTACTTAAAAAAGTAGGTTTTTTTGATGATAGAATTTTTATGTATTTAGAAGACGCGGATTTGACAAGGCGTTTTTTAGAAGTTTCCAAAACAGCATATTATCCTGAAGCCCATGTATATCATCATTTTGCAAAACTTACCCACAAAAGGTTAAAATTCAAATGGATAACAGTTGAAAGTGCAATTATCTATTTTAATAAATGGGGTTGGCTAAAAAGTTTTTATTAAATATGAGTATTCTGATTACTGGTTCTAGTGGTTTTTTAGGAGGTATTCTAAAAAAAAGTTTTAAGGATGAAAAGGTTTTTGAATTAAACCGAAAAAGTGGGGATTATCATTGTTCTTTAGCTATAGCAATTCCAAATTTTAATGAAAGATTTTATTTGGTTATTCATTCTGCAGGTAAAGCACACAGTGTCCCAAAAACGGCAGAAGACAAAAAGCAATTTGTGGATGTAAATGTTACAGGCACATTAAATTTATTGCAAGGGTTGGAGAAAACAGGAATTCCTAAACAATTTGTTTATATAAGTTCAGTTTCAGTTTACGGTCAGGAATTTGGGAATAATATAGATGAAAAATTTCCAGTAGTAGCTAAAGATCCTTATGGATCAAGTAAAATTGAAGCAGAGACTTTAGTTAAAAATTGGTGTGATAAATATAATATAGTTTGTACAATCTTACGTTTGCCTTTGTTAGTTGGTGAAAATCCTCCGGGAAATTTAGGCGCAATGTTAAAAGCTATTGATAAAGGTTTTTATTTTAATATAGCTGGTGGAAAAGCGAGAAAGAGTATGGTTTTGGCAGAAGATGTGGCTGCTTTTATCCCTAAAGTGGCTACTGTAGGGGGAACGTATAATTTAACCGATGGAGTCCATCCTGATTTTAATGAGTTGAGCACTATTATTTCAGAACGTAAGAATAAGAAAACACCTTTTAATCTACCTTTGTCTATTGCAAAGTTAGTGGGGTATGTTGGGGATTTGTTGGGAAATAAAGCACCAATTAATTCAATGAAACTTAAAAAAATTACTTCCGATTTGACTTTTGATGATTCAAAAGCCAGAGAATTGGGCTGGAATCCGCAGTCAGTATTAGACTATTTAAAATATAATGATTTGTAATAACTACGAGTCTAGAAAAAAATAATTATTTTATAAAATTACAAAGATGAAAATAGCCCTTATAACAGGAATTACAGGACAAGACGGGTCGTATTTAGCCGAATTATTATTAGAAAAAGGATATAAGGTGCATGGGGTAAAAAGAAGAGCATCTTCTTTTAATACCCAACGTATTGACCATATTTATCAAGATCAACATGAAGCACATGTGAATTTTAAACTGCATTATGGCGATTTGACTGATTCTACCAATATTATTCGAATAATTCAGGAAGTACAACCAGATGAGATTTATAATTTGGGAGCGATGAGCCATGTTAAAGTGTCTTTTGATTCGCCAGAATATGTGGCTAACGTTGATGGTATTGGTACACTACGAATTTTGGAAGCAGTTCGTATTTTAGGTTTGGAAAAGAAAACCCGAATTTATCAGGCTTCTACTTCTGAATTGTATGGAGGTTTGGCCGAAAATAAAAATGCAAAAGGATTGTATGATGAACACTCGCCTTTTTATCCGCGTTCACCTTATGGAGCAGCAAAAATTTATGGTTTTTGGATTACCAAAAATTATCGTGAAGCTTATAATATGTTTGCCTGCAATGGAATTTTATTTAATCATGAATCACCTCGTCGAGGAGAAACTTTTGTAACACGTAAAATAACTATGGCTACCGCCGCTATTGCTTTAGGGGAGCAAGATTGTTTGTATTTAGGAAATCTAGATGCACAACGTGACTGGGGGCATGCCAAAGATTATGTAGAGGCTATGTGGCGTATATTGCAGCAAGATGTTGCGGAGGATTATGTAATCGCCATGGGAGAAACCACTTATGTACGGGATTTTGTAAGAATGGCATTTGAAGAAGTAGGAATAGATATCGAATTTAGAGATGAAGGAGTAAATGAAAAAGGATATGTTATTTCTTGTAGTAATCCAAGTTATCAAATTGAAATTGGCAAGCAAGTTATTGCTGTTGACCCTCAATATTTCCGTCCTACAGAAGTAGACTTATTAATTGGAGATCCTACGAAATCTAAAACAAAACTAGGCTGGGTGCCGAAGTATGATTTGGCTGGATTGGTAAATGAAATGATGGCATCTGATCTTGAGTATGTTCAAAGAGAAAAGATGTTAAAAGAAGTGAGATCGTCCATTAGATATTAATTTAGATCAATCAGAATAGTTTGTATTCTTGATTTAGAAAGAATCATTATGAATTTACAAGATAAAATATACATTGCAGGTCATAGAGGAATGGTGGGTTCGGCTATTTTACGCCAATTAAAAGCTAAAGGATTTACAAATTTTGTTTTGCGTACTTCATCTGAGTTGGATCTCAGAAATCAGCAAGCTGTTGCAGATTTTTTTGCGAAAGAAAAGCCGGATTATGTTTTTTTGGCAGCGGCTAAAGTCGGAGGTATTGTAGCGAATAACACTTTTAGGGGAGATTTTATATATGAGAATTTAATGATTCAGAATAATGTAATTCATCAGGCCTATATAAATAAGGTGAAAAAATTAATGTTCTTGGGGTCTTCTTGTATTTATCCTAAAATGGCACCGCAGCCTTTGAAAGAAGATTATTTACTGACAGGTCTTTTGGAACCAACTAATGAACCTTATGCAATAGCTAAAATTGCAGGTATCAAGATGTGTGATGGCTATAGAAATCAATATGGATGTAATTTTATTTCGGTGATGCCAACTAATTTATATGGCCCAAATGATAATTACGATTTGAATAATTCCCATGTACTTCCTGCTATGCTACGTAAGTTTATTACCGCCAAGCGAAATGGTTACGCTTCAGTTGTAATTTGGGGTACGGGAAGTCCTAAAAGAGAGTTTTTGCATGCAGATGATTTAGCGGAAGCCTGTTTGTTTTTAATGGGAAGTTATAATGAAGAAGGGCTAGTAAATATTGGTGTTGGAGAAGATATTTCCATTTTGGATTTAGCTCATTTGATAAAAAAAACAGTTGGATTTAAAGGCCAGATTTTAATGGATACAACTAAGCCGGATGGGACACCCAGAAAATTGATGGATGTTTCTAAATTGAATGATTTGGGATGGAAGGCTTCAATAACTTTGGAGGAAGGAATCCAGAAAGTGTATGAAGAAATAAAAAATTATGAATGGAATTAGACTTTAGTCTACTTTTATTAAGCTATTTTGTATCAATGATAAAGAAGAATTATTATAGTTTAAAATATTAAATTAATAAATTGTAAAATAATTATGAATATAGAAAAGACTGCCATTCAAGATTTAGTAATCATTAACCCAACTGTTTTTCCAGATGATAGAGGGTATTTTTTTGAAGCCTACAATAAGGCAAAGTTCAACGAAAACGGAATAACCTACAATTTTATCCAAGACAATCAGTCTTTTTCTAAACGAGGAGTAATCAGAGGATTGCATTTGCAGATTAAGCCTTTTGCACAGGCAAAATTGGTTAGAGTTCTTGAAGGAGAAATACTTGATGTTGCAGTAGATCTGCGTAAAAATTCGCCTACTTACGGACAGCACGTGAGTGTTGTTTTAAGTGCAGCTAATAAAAAACAATTGATGGTTCCTCACGGTTTTGCACATGGATTTTCGGTTTTGAGTGAAACGGCGTCTGTGCTTTATAAAGTAGACCAGGTTTATAACAGAGATAGTGAAAGAGGGATTCGTTATGATGATCCTACTTTGGCAATTGATTGGCAATTAAATAGAGAAGAAATTATTGTTTCGGAAAAAGATGTTATTTTACCGAGTTTTGATGCAGTTGATTGGGAATTTTAGTTTTGAAATTCGTTTTTTTTTAATTTAGAAAAAGTAAAGAAGTTTAGCCTAAAAAACTGGCTGAGTATTGAAAAAATAAATGTGGGAAAAATATTAGTTACAGGTGCCAATGGACAGCTTGGTTCAGAGTTAAGAAAATTATCTAATCAGCTGAATAAATATGAATGGATTTTTACCGATTACCAAGAATTGGATTTGTGTGATTTGAAAAATTTAGAAATTTCAATTGCGAAAATCAATCCTCAAATCATTATCAACTGTGCAGCACACACAGCGGTTGATAAAGCTGAATCAGAGGTTGAATTGTCTGATGTGTTAAATCATCAGTCAGTTGCTGTTATGGCAAAATGGAGCCATTCTAATGACTGCAAACTAATACATATTTCTACGGATTATGTTTTTGACGGTACAGCTTCTACAGCATTAACAGAATCTGCTTTAACGGGACCGATTAATGTTTATGGAGTGACTAAATTGGCAGGAGAAAAAGCCTGTATGGAAGAAAATCCTTATGCAATAATCATAAGAACTTCATGGGTATACTCCAGTTTTGGAAATAATTTTGTGAAAACAATGTCACGTTTGATGCAGGAAAGAGATAGTCTTAGTGTGGTTAATGACCAAATTGGAAGTCCTACATATGCTGCCGATTTGGCTCAAGCCATTGTTACGATATTAACTCACGAAACATGGCAGGCTGGGATTTATCATTTTTCAAATGAAGGAGAAGTGAGCTGGTATGAATTTGCTTTAGCAATTCAGGAAAATGGAGGTTTTGATTGTTTGGTTTCCGGTATCCCAAGCAGTGCATATCCTACACCTGCAAGGCGTCCGCAATATTCATTATTAGATAAGACTAAAATAAAAAATACATTTGGAGTTGTTGTTCCTGATTATAAAGTGAGTTTAGCCCGATGTATGGAATTATTGAAAGAAGCATAATCTTGCTTAACTCCTTAGATATTAACGTTACATAAAAAGCAAAAAAATGAAAGGAATAATACTTGCTGGAGGATCCGGAACACGTTTGCATCCCTTAACGCTTGCGATGAGCAAGCAGATGATGCCAGTTTATGATAAGCCAATGATTTATTATCCATTATCAACTTTAATGATGGCAGGTATTAATGAAATATTAATTATTTCAACTCCGCATGATTTACCTAATTTCAAAAAATTATTGGGAGATGGATCTGCAATCGGATGTAAATTCAGTTATGCTGAGCAAGCTATTCCAAATGGTTTAGCACAGGCTTTTGTGATTGGCGAGGAGTTTATAGGTAATGATGATGTTGCTTTAGTTCTGGGAGACAATATTTTTTTTGGTGCTAATATGCATGAACTTTTACAATCGAATACAAAACCTGATGGAGGAGTTGTTTTTGCTTACCATGTTTCAGATCCTGAAAGATATGGTGTAGTGGAATTTGATAAAAACTTAAAAGCGCTTTCTATAGAGGAAAAACCTTTGGAACCAAAATCTAATTATGCGGTTCCTGGGCTTTATTTTTATGATAATTCTGTGGTAGAAATTGCAAAAAACATTAAGCCAAGTGCCAGAGGTGAATATGAGATTACCGATGTAAATAAAGTATATTTAGAGAATGGTAAATTAAAAGTTGGAATTTTAAGTAGAGGCACTGCTTGGCTGGATACCGGAACTTTTAATAGTTTAATGCAGGCTGGGCAGTTTGTTCAGGTTCTAGAAGAACGTCAAGGATTAAAAGTAGGCTGTATTGAGGAAATTGCATGGAGACAGGGATTTATAACTGAGCAGCAATTGAGAGATTTGGCAGAGCCTTTAAAAAAATCAGGTTATGGTGAATATTTGTTAGGCCTTTTAAAACACAAATTATAATTAATAGATTATTGGACTTTTAAGAATTGTAAAAATAAGCCAACTAACAGATACTATATTCATGATTTATATTGCACTATTATTTTTGTTTATTGGAATTGAATTGATTTATTTTAAAGCCGCTGATTATTTCAATATAATAGATAAACCTAATAGCCGTTCTTCGCACACTTCAATTACTTTGAGAGGAGGAGGGATTATTTTTCCTATAGCTGTTTTGACTGCTTATTTACTAGAATATGTTTCTCTGTCTATAACATTAGCTGTAGTTTTGGTTGCCATTGTTAGTTTTATTGACGACATAAAACCTTTATCTCAATTACCTCGATTCGTATCTCATGCAGTGGCAATGAGTTTGGTTTTTTATGATTTAGGATTATTTACTCAGCCGATTTGGATTTTACCTATAATTTTTATTTTGTTAATAGGCTGGGTAAATGCTTTTAACTTTATGGATGGTATTAATGGAATTACTGTTTTATATGCACTTGTTGCTATTCTAAGTTTTTCTTTTTTAGAAGTTAATAAGGGTAGTTTACCATTATTGATAACTATGGCATTGTCCTGTTTTGTATTTGGGTTTTTTAATGTTAGAAAAAAAGCCAGGACATTTGCCGGTGATGTAGGAAGTATTAGCATGGCTCTTTTTTTGGGTTATTTTATGCTGAAAACAGTTTTAGACTCTGGTCAAATTGGGTATGTTTTGTTTTTATCTGTATATGGTATTGATGCAATGATTACCATTTTTATACGCTTAAAAAAGAAAGAAAATATTTTTCAGCCTCACAGATCCCATCTGTATCAATATCTGGCTAATGAATTAGAGTATTCTCATATTACGGTATCTATATTGTATTCAGGAATACAGTTGTTAATAAACATATTATTGTTCTATCTTCAGCAAATTGGAGAATTGTCGCTTCCAATTATTATTTCTTTTTTATTGTTTCAAACTTTGTTTTATCTATGGATTAGAAATAGAGTTATTCGAAAAATTACTTTAGGAATAATTTAATGATTACCGTAATTATAAAAGAGTGTTCATTCACTAAATTAGTTTCTATCTGCAGCCAATGATAAAGCGGTTATTTGATGTTTTATTTGCCGCATTGGCTTTTTTTATTTTTTTTTGGTTACTGCTTCTAGCTTGGTTTGCAGCAATTATTGATACTAGAACTAATGGGATTTTCACTCAAGTTCGTATTGGCCAATATGGGAAACGATTCACAATTTATAAATTAAGGACTATACAATTAGATCAAAATTTAAAAGGGTTGAAGATATCTAAACTTGGTCAATTCCTTAGGGATTTTAAATTAGATGAACTGCCCCAGCTTATTAATGTATTGAAAGGCGAAATGAGTATTGTTGGCCCAAGACCAGATGTCGAGGGCTATTATGATTTGCTGGAAGGAGAAAACCGGAAAATTCTCGAATTAAAACCAGGATTAACTAGTTTGGCTTCTCTGAAATATTATGATGAACAGACATTGTTAAAAAAACAGGCTGATTCTTTAGCTTATAATGATATTGTTATTTTTCCAGATAAAGTAAGAATGAATTTGGACTATTATAAACAACAAAGTCTTTATAACGATTTAAAAATTATTACTGCCACTTTGGTATTTATTTTTAAAAGAGTATGTTTTTTAATAATCAATTTTGTTTTTCGAAAGGTTAGATAATGAAACGTGGTGTTAGTTGATTTTCAACACGCTGTTATTACTTATCATGTTAATTGTTTACGAAGAGTTATTTAGTTTCTTATCTAAGAATAATAAATTGTATTTTTGTTTTTGTCTATAGTTATTTTATAAAATTAAAAAGCATATCATATGTCGAAAAATTCCATGGATACTGGATTTTTTTCTAGGGATAATTTGAAATTAAGTATACGTAATTTGAGTTATTTACCTAGGTGGATAATTGTGTTGATTGATGTTTCAGTTTTGACAATAACCTTCTTCTTTACTTTGCTTATTTTTAGAGGAACTGGTTTGAAATATATCAATACAGTTCATGATGTGTTTTTTACAGCTTGTTTTTTTGCATGTAATATTTTCTTTTTCTGGCTGTTTAGAACTTATTCGGGAATTATTAGACACTCATCTTATAACGATGCAGTGAAGCTGTTGTTTTCTCAAATGTCAGTTTTGGTTGTGTTCCTGTTTTTTAATTTTACTTATGAATTATTATATGACGAAAAAGTTTTTTTAACAACAGCTCTTTTTATCAATGTTCTGCTCTCATTTTGTGGTTTGTTTTTATATCGTGTAGTGGTTAAACAAACATTTGAATTGTATTTATCTGATAAAAATGCAACTAAGTTAATAAGAACAGTTATTTATGGAACAGATGCTAATGCAATATCTGTAGCTAATGCTTTGAAGTTTGAAACCCCAAGCCGTTTCAAAATAGTTGGTTTTGTTGACAGAAACAATCAAAATGCTTCCAAAAGGATGATGGATCTGCCAATATTGATTCAAAGAAAAAAATTGCCCTCTTTAATGCGGTCAGTTGGTGCTGAAGCTGTTATTATGGCTGATAAAGGTATCAGTAAAGATGAACAGTTGATTATTGTGGATCAATGTTTAGAATTTAATTACAGAGTTTATACTGTCCCTTTGATTTCGGATTGGGAAAATCAAAAAGAAATTTCTCAAAAAGTAAAAAATATTCAGATTGAAGACTTATTAGAGAGAAAAGCGATTGTCTTAGATAAAAAATCTATTTCAAGACAGTTAAAGGATAAGACAGTTTTAATTACTGGAGCAGCTGGCTCTATTGGAAGTGAAATTGTTAGACAAGTATTATTGTTTAATCCTCATAGAGTGGTTGTTTTAGATCAAGCCGAAACGCCTTTGCATCATTTGAGTCTTGAACTGGAACAAACAAATTCGAAATCAAAAGTTGAATATATTATTGCTGATGTTCGGGATAAAGAAGCTATTGATAAGGTTTTTAAAAGATATAAGCCTCAAGTAGTGTATCATGCTGCGGCTTATAAACATGTGCCTTTAATGGAGGAGAATCCATCGCAAGCAATTTTAACTAACATATTAGGAACTAGGAATTTGGCTGATTTGTCTTGTGCATATCATGTTAAAAAATTTGTAATGGTATCAACTGACAAAGCTGTAAATCCAAGCAATGTTATGGGAGCCAGTAAAAGGATTGCAGAAAAATATGTACAGTCATTACAAATAAAGCATCAGAAAGAGAATAAGGAAAATGCTACTAAATTTATAACTACCCGCTTCGGAAATGTTTTGGGGTCAAATGGATCAGTAGTACCATTATTTACAAAACAAATTGCCAGCGGTGGTCCTGTTACAATTACTCATCCGGATATTATTCGATATTTTATGACTATTCCCGAAGCCTGTCAGTTAGTTCTTGAAGCTGGAGCAATGGGGAATGGTGGTGAAATTTATATTTTTGATATGGGTAAGCCTGTACGTATTTTAGATTTGGCCAAAAAAATGATTAAATTGGCAGGTTTTATCCCCGATCGAGAAATAAAAATTGAAGTAGTTGGTTTACGGCCAGGTGAAAAGTTATATGAAGAACTGCTTAACGATACAGCTAAAACGATTCCCACATATCATGAAAAAATAATGATTGCCCAAGAAATTCAAGATGAATTTGAAAATCTTCATGCTGACATTAATGAACTTATCGGGATTGCAAATTTCTTTGACAATGATGATATAGTTACAAAAATGAAAGTTATCGTTCCTGAGTTTAAGAGTATGAATTCAACTTTTGAGGTTTTGGATAAATAAGACTTAAAAAGAATATTAAAAGAAAAGGTTTACAGGGGTGTTCTTGTAAACCTTTTTTATTTAGAGAAAACATGATTTTTTATTTTGTCATTTCTAGGTTGGTTATTGTTAATGTCTAAGTTTTACTTTTTTTACTCACTTCTCTTTTATTGATGTTTGCTGAATGTTCAATTTGATCAAAAAACAACAAAAAACATCTCTAATTTATTGCTTTTTGTATCTGTAGAAATTTATAAATTGCATTATCATAATTATTTTAACTGCTATTTTACTGGATTTGACAACGTATAAGATATTTATCTGTACTTAGTTTATTGTCTCCTTTTCGTACACAAAAAACCTGTAAATAGGGTTTTTTTATAAGTAGACTCATAAGTTAATTTAAGTATATTTGCCGATAAAATTTCATGTGAATTCAACTGACTATGTGAGTATGAATTGCGAAGCGGTGCCTTCTAATTATGGAACATGTTTGAAAAATGAATTCAAAAAAAATCAGTTGTTTTTTCTGATTTGCAATAAGAAGATCAGAAAACGGATTATAGAATTTGTTCCATACACTAATTACACGCTACAGTTCTCACCTCTCTTTTAAAATTGCACTTTTATATATTAATGATTAATATTATACATATTGTTTTTTGCCTCAAATACTAATGAATACTAATTCTCCTCAAAATACCAATTGGCTGTTTGAAATAACACCGAAAAATAAATTCTTTACATTAAATCTTAAAGAGGTTTGGCAATATAGAGATTTGCTGATGCTTTTTGTAAAACGTGATGTAATAACTGTTTATAAACAAACTGTTCTAGGTCCTTTATGGTACTTGATTCAACCTCTATTTACTTCTGTTACTTTTACTATAATTTTTAATAATGTAGCTGGAATTAATACGGGGACTGTTCCTCCATTTTTGTTTAATTTGGCAGGAATTACCGTTTGGAACTATTTTACCGCTTGCCTCAATGGTACCTCAAATACGTTTGCCAGTAATGCAGGAATTTTTGGGAAAGTATATTTCCCTAGAATTATTACTCCCATGTCGATTATCATTTCAAATTTAATAAAGTTTGGAATTCAGTTTTTTATTTTTGTTGCTTTCTATATCTATTTTTATGTTCAGGGGACAAATTTAAGTGTCAACGGGCTAGTTTTATTTTTTCCTATATTGATTGTAATCATGGGGATTTTGGGATTAGGTTTGGGAATGTTTATTTCTTCATTGGTAACCAAATATCGTGATTTCAGTAATTTAATTACTTTCGGAGTACAATTGCTAATGTATTTATCAGCGGTGATGTATCCAATGGAATTAATTAAACAGAGAATACCCGAGTATGGCTGGCTGGTACAGTATAATCCATTAGCCTATTTAATAGAAACTGCCCGCTATATGTTATTGAATGTCGGGGCTATTTCATTTGGAGGATTGTTATACACTTTTTCAGTGACAGTAATTGTTTTTTTTGTTGGACTTTTAATTTTTAACAAGACGGAGAAGACTTTTATAGATACAGTGTAAAAAAAGCAATGATAATTTCAACAGCAAATTTTAATTTTAAAATCGTTAACTTTTAATCTCTAACTTTGAAAGACATTATATTAAAAGCCGAAAATATTTCTAAACAGTATCGTTTGGGAAATGTAGGGACAGGGACTTTGAGTCACGATTTGAATCGATGGTGGCATAGTATTCGAGGTAAAGAAGATCCCTATCTGAAAATAGGGGAGATTAATGATCGTTCTACGAAAGGGACATCAGACTATGTTTGGGCTTTACAAGGTATTAATTTTGAAGTAGAGCGTGGTGAAGTTCTCGGTATTATTGGCAAGAATGGTGCAGGTAAATCTACGTTACTTAAAATTTTATCAAGAGTTACAGCACCTACGACAGGAAATATAAAATTTGGCGGGCGTGTAGCTTCGCTTCTGGAAGTAGGGACAGGGTTTCATGGTGAAATGACTGGTCGTGAAAATATTTTTTTGAATGGTGCTATTTTGGGTATGACCAAAAAAGAAATAGCTTCAAAACTCGATGAAATTATTGAATTCTCAGGATGTCAAAGATATATAGATACACCGGTGAAACGCTACAGTAGCGGAATGACAGTACGATTGGCTTTTGCTGTGGCCGCATTTCTTGATCCGGAAATTTTGGTTATCGATGAGGTACTCGCCGTGGGCGATGCTGAATTTCAGAAAAAAGCGATTGGCAAAATGCAGGATATTGCTAAGGGACAAGGAAGGACGGTTTTGTTCGTGAGTCATAATATGGCGGCGGTAAAACAGTTGTGTACTAGAGGTATTGTGATGGAAAATGGAAAAGTGAAATACGATGGTAATATTGATGATGCCTTGTCAAAATATTTACAAATAAATTCGGATGATGAAAATGTCTCTAAAATAATTTATGAAGATGATGCTGATAAGGCAACTCAGATTTTAAAAGTAGAATTACAGGATGAAAATGAAAATAATGTAATAGAGTATTTCACCGATCAGGATATATATATTCATATTACATTAAGAAATAATTTTTATCAGGAAAAAGCACGTTTGAACTTCTCTATATTAGATAAATATGAAAATTTATTTTTTATCAACCGCAGAGAATTAGATTTTAGAGGTGTAAAAACATGGGTTGTTAGAGTTCCTAAAAATGTTTTGATAGCAAACTCATATATTATTGGCTTCGCATTAGATATACCAAAAGTCAAACTATTAGATTTACCTCAAAGGAAATTGAATTTAAATATAATCAATTTAGCTCAAGAAGAGTTTAAAGAAGGTGATGTAGAAAACGGAATTTTCAAGATACCATTGGAATGGAAAATATAAAAAAGAAAATTTTATTACTCTCTACAGGAGATATAAATGGTGCTTATGAAGCAATTTATAAGTTAGCTTATTTTTTTATTGAGCAAGGCCATACAGTGAGCATGCTGGTTAAGCATAAAACAAAAAAAAATGGATTTATTGTTCAATATTTAAATGAACCAAAATCGTTAAAAAGAAAATCTCTCTTAAAAAGGATATTTATAAAGGTCAAAAATAAAATAATACACAAATTCAAAGATAAGACAGAGCCTATTCATTTTGATGGAAAATATTCTTTCATTAGTAAAGACGAAGCTAGTGAAAATATTTCAACTAAGAGAATCGTGTCTCAAATAGGTTTTATACCAGATTTTATTATAACAGGTATGACAGATGGGTTTATAAATAGTACGGATTTATTAAATTTACATAAATTAACGAACGCTAAAGTGTATAATATTACAGTTGATATGAATCACTTTACAGGAGGGTGTCATTATGCTTGGGATTGTGAGGGATATATAAAAGGATGTGATGAAAAATGTCCTGCAATTATTGGTAAAAATGGCAGGGATCTGGCAAAAATAAATTTTGAAACAAAACTTAAAAATGTTCGAGAAGGAAGGTTTGAGATAATTTCAGGTTCAGGATGGACTTTAAAACAAGCCCAAGAATCAAAAATTTATAAAGAACAAAAGGTATTTCATAATATTAATAGTCTAATTGATACTAAGCTATTTAATGCCAAAAATAGAGATATAGCAAAAAGAGTTTTTGGATTCGAAAGCTCAAAGTTTTATATATTGGCAGGCAGCCAGAATGCTAATGATCCAAGAAAAGGATTTCCATATTTTATAGAAGCATTAAAAATTTTGGAAGCTCAATTAACTGTTCATCAAAAAAATAAAATTGTTATACTTGTAGTTTCACGTGATGTGCCTCAAGAATTTGAATATTTAAATTTTGAAAAACAAAAACTAGACTACATTACTGATTATAGGCTGTTAGTATTACTTTATCAAGCTATAGATTTATTTGTAAATTCATCTATTGAAGATTCTGGGCCCATGATGGTCTCAGAAGCTATGGCATGTGGTACTCCAGTAGTTGGTTTCGATATGGGAGTGGTTAATAATATTGTAATTAATGATTACAATGGCTATAAGGCTATATTAAAAGACAGCAATGATTTGGCTAGTGGTATAAAGAAAATGATCAATTTAACTACGCAAGAATATACTCAATATTCTAAAAGTGCGAATACACAAATTCAACAGTATTCTTCTTTTGAGTTTGCTACTAAAATATTTAATGAAATAATTAATACTTAAAAATAGATATAATGAATATAGAAATTTCAAAATTTGTTAAAGATTTCGAATTATTGTTAGATGAGGTTGAAGCAGGTAGCATTAGTCCGGAAACAAAATTTAGAGATTTAGAGGAATGGAGTTCTTTAATTGCATTGACAGTTATAGCAATGGTAGATGAAGAATATGATGTAAAACTTTCAGGAGATGATATCAGAACATCTGTAACAGTAAAAGATCTTTTTGATAAAATAAGTATGAAATAAATGAACCTTTCTGAGTTTACTAAATTTGGAATTACTTTTAAAGCTTTATCAGAAGAGCATTTAGAAATGGTGAGAATTTGGAGAAATTCTGATGATGTTCGTCTTTTTATGCAATATCAGGAAATTATAAATCCGGAGCAACAAAAAACTTGGTTTAAACAATTAGATAAATATACCAATTATTATTATATCGCATATCAAAATGAAATTCCTTTTGGTGTTTATAATATTAAAGATATAGATTTTGAGATAGGAATTGGGGAACCGGGAGCTTACCAGAAAAGTAAATATTTTTGGGAAGGTGATATATCTATGCGAGCTTCTTTATCTATAATTATATTTGCTTTTGAAACATTAAAATTAAATACTTTGATAAGTCACGTGTTAAAAAACAATAAAAGGGTTTTAGCATATAATCAACAAATGGGTTTTCAAATTAAAGATACTGATAATGATTTTATTAGTTTTGAATTGATTTTAAAAAAAGAAGATTTTTACGCTAATAAAAAGATAGTTAGACTTATAAAATATTTAGAAAGTAATTAGGATAATTGTATGGCTAATTTTAAAATTAAAAATGTAGTTTTATCAGGACTTGCTGTTGCTGTACCCAAAACAAGAAAAGTGAATTTAGAGAATCTTTTTTTTTCTAAAGAGGATATCGGAAAATTTACCACAACAACAGGTGTTTCAGAATTTAGGATTGCTGATAAATCTACAACAAGTTCTGATTTAGGATTTGAAGCTGCGCAAAAATTAATTTTAGAAATGGATATTGACAAGAAAGATATTGATGTTTTAATTTTTGTTTCTCAAACCCCTGATTATTTAAATATTCCTAATACAGCTCCTCAATTACAAAATAAACTAGGATTGTCAAAGAACTGTATAGCATTTGATTTGTCTTTAGGTTGCTCGGGGTTTATATATGGATTAAGTACTTTAGCTTCTTTTATGCAAAATCCAGCTTTTAAAAAAGGTTTACTTATTTGTGGAGATACAATAAGTAAAATTGTTAATCCGGAAGATAAAAGCACAGCATTACTTTTTGGAGATGCAGCATCTGCAGTAGTTTTAAAAAGAAAAGAAAATGATTCAGAAATGCAATTTAACTTAGGATGTGATGGCTCAGGTTATAAAGCTATAATTGTTAATGATGGAGGTTCTAGAAATCCATTCAATGCAAACTCTTTGCATGTTGTCGATCACGGCGATGGAATTAAAAGAAATCAGTGCGAGCTAGTTCTAGACGGAATGGATGTTTTTGGTTTTGGAATAAATCAGGCGCCGAAAACCTTTAGAGAATTATGTGATTTTGCAAAAATTTCAAATAAAGAAATTGATTTTGCCATTTTTCATCAAGCTAATAAAATGATGAATGAAATGATTCGCAAAAAATTGAAATTAGAAAAGGAGAAGGTACCTTATTCGTTAGATAAATTTGGAAATACTAGTTCTGCGTCAATTCCAGTTACAATGGTAACGGAACTGAAAAATCAATTGAGAAATGGTAAAAATAAACTTTTGCTGTGTGGTTTTGGTGTAGGTTTGTCATGGGGGAGTTGTTATTTCACAACAGAAAAATTAACAGTACTTGATTTAATAGAAATTTAAAGATGAACAATCCATTTTCTCTCGAAAATAAAACAATTTTAATTACTGGAGCATCTTCTGGAATAGGAAAAGCGAGTGCTGTAGAGTGCTCTAAAATGGGGGCAAAAATTATTATTACAGGACGTAATTTAGAGCGATTAACTTTGACTTTTAATGAGCTGGAAAAAGGAGATCATATAATGATTCAAGCTGATTTAACCAATGAAAATGATTTTGAAAATTTTTTAAATCGTATAGATGTAATAGACGGTATTGTACATTCTGCAGGGATTTCTGGTCATGTATTATTTAATTTTCTCAAAGAAGAACAATTAAATCATATGATGGACATTAATTTTAAGATTCCAACTTTATTAACACAACGATTATTAAAGCAAAAAAAAATTAATAAAGAAGGATCTATTGTTTTTATTAATTCGACTTCAGGTATTATTTCTTCGTATGTTGGAGGCTCAATTTATTCTGCTTCAAAAGCTGCATTAAATGGTTTGATTAAAGGACTTGCCTTAGAGTATGCTTCCAAAAAAATAAGATTTAATGGAGTCATGGCTGCAATGGTTGAAACTTCAATTATGGAAAAAAGTGATGTTACACAAGAACAATTAGATTTGGATAGACAAAAATATCCTCTTAAAAGGTATGGTACCCCAGAAGAAATAGCTTATGCAGTGATTTACTTATTGTCAGATGCTTCCTCTTGGACTACTGGAAGTAATATTCTATTAGATGGAGGAAAGACAATATCGTATTAATATGAAATCATATATAAAAGCTATTTCTTATTATTTGCCTCAATTTGAGTTAAATAATTTTATTATAGAAAAAAGTTTCCCTGAATGGAGTATTGATAAAATTGCAAAAAAAACAGGAATTAGTTCTAGATATATTGCTGCAACGGATGAAACTTCTGGTGATATGGCAATAAAAGCTGCTGAAAAACTATTTGAAGAGCACAATATTGATAAATTATCTATAGATTACCTGATTTTATGTACTCAAAGTCCAGATTATTTTTTGCCAACTACTGCTTGTGTTATACAAGAAAAATTAGGTTTAAAAACTAGTATTGGTGCTTTTGATATGAACTTGGGGTGTTCTGGTTATATGTATGGTTTAGGATTAGCAAAAGGTCTTATTTTTTCTGGTCAAGCCAATAATATTCTTTTTATAACTTCAGAGACTTACAGTAAATTTATTCATCCACAGGATAAAAGTAATAAAACTATTTTTGGAGATGCTGCAGCTGCTACTTTAATTTCTTCAGAAGATGGTTTTGCAGAAATTGGTAATTTTGAATATGGAACAGACGGAAAAGGAGCAAATAATCTTATTGTAAAAAATGGAGCAATGAGAAATTTGAAAAACAACAATGAAGCTATTCAAGACGAATTTGGGAATTATCTTTCTGATGACTATTTATTTATGAATGGTTCAGAAATTTTTTCATTTACATTAGCTTCAGTACCTAAATTAATAGATAATACTATTCAGAAAAACAATCTGTTAAAAGAAAATATTAATTTATTTGTTTTACATCAAGCCAACATGTTTATGCTAGAAAGTTTAAGAAAAAAATGTAAAATTGAAAACGAAAAATTTTACATACATATTGATAATTGTGGAAACACAGTTTCTTCTACCATTCCTATAGCTTTATATCATGCACAAAATGAAAAATTATTGAAGAAAAGTAGTAATATTTTGTTGGCTGGATTTGGTGTGGGATATTCTTGGGGAGGAACAATAATAAAAGTAATTTAATAAATGATTCCATTTAATAAACCATTTTTAATTGGCAGCGAATTAAAGTATATTGAAGAAGCAGTGAAATCTGGTAAAATATCAGGTAATGGTAAATATACCCAATTGTGCCATCAGTTTTTTGAACAAAAATATGGTTTTGGAAGATGTTTGCTTACAACGTCTTGCACAGATGCGTTAGAAATGGCAGCAATACTTGCAGATATTAAAGAAGGCGATGAGGTAATCATACCTAGTTATACATTTGTTTCTACGGCATTGGCTTTTGTTAGACAAGGAGCAAAAATTGTTTTTGCTGATTCTTATTCGGACAATCCTAATATAGATTTAGATAGTATAGAAGTATTGATTACTTCAAAAACTAAAGCAATAGTACCAGTACATTATGCGGGAGTTGCCTGTGATATGGATAAAATAATGGAATTAGCGAATAAATACCATCTTTTGGTAATTGAAGATGCGGCACAAGCTATTGATAGTTTTTATATTGGTAAAGATGGAATAAAAAAAGCTTTAGGTTCTATCGGACATTTAGCAGCTTTCTCTTTTCACGAAACTAAAAATATAATTTCCGGAGAAGGCGGCATGATTGTTATTAATGATGAACGATTTACAGACAGAGCGGAAATTATTTGGGAAAAAGGTACTAATCGGACACAATTTTTCAGAGGTGAAATCGACAAGTATGGCTGGGTGGATATTGGTTCTAGTTTTCTACCTTCTGAGGTTATTGCTGCATTTCTTTGGGGTCAACTTGAAAATTTAGATATTATACAAAAAAAGCGTAAGTTACTCTGGGAATATTATTACCAACAATTAAATCCTTTAGCGAATTTATGTGGCATAAAAATGCCTCAAATTCCTGATTATGCGACTAATAATGGGCATATGTTTTATATCCAATTTGCTACTTTGGAGGAGAGAACAAAATATATTGAAAGATTTAAAAAGCAAGATATTTTATCTGTTTTTCATTATATTTCATTGCATTCAAGTCCATATTATTCTTTAAAACATGATGGTAGGGTATTACCAAATTCAGATAAATTTACTGATACCTTATTACGTTTGCCAATGTATTATGAGCTGAGTGAAACGGAGATTGATGCTATTGTCAATTGTTTTTTGGAAAAATAGTAATCAATTACACAAGGATGAACAAAGTCATAATAAATGTATATTTCCCGAACTTAAACGGGATTCGATTTTTAGCGGCTCTCTTGGTTATTATTCACCATACAGAACAAATTAAAAATTTATTAGGATTAAATAGTAAATGGGACAATCCATTCGTTAAGCTAATCGGTCCATTGGGAGTAATATTGTTTTTTGTTCTAAGTGGATTCTTGATAACGTATCTTTTATTGGTTGAAGAAAATCAAACTAAAACCATTAGAGTCAAATCATTTTATATGCGGAGAATTTTACGCATATGGCCTTTATATTATTTAATTGTTGGATTAAGTTTTTTTTTATTTTCTCGAGTTTCATTTTTTAATATAGAGGAATTGTCTGGACATATATTTGACAACGTAGCTCTGAAATTAATTATGTTTATTCTCTTTCTTCCTAATTTAGCCTTGATTTTATTCAGTCCTGTACCATATGCAAGTCAAACGTGGTCAGTAGGTGTTGAAGAACAATTTTATTTGATTTGGCCAATTTTAATGAAAAATGTAAAAAACAAAAAAATACTCCTGTACACAATTGTCTTTGGTTACTTAGTTATTAAATGGTTTGGTTTTAGATTCATTCAAAAGTTTATATTTTGGAATGCTTATATGGAAACTGTTAAATCATTTTTCAATAGTTTTAGTATTGATTGTATGGCAATAGGAGGATTATTTGCTGTTTATTTATTTAACAAAGATAAAATGCTCAAGATTTTGTTTTCAAAATATACACAAATCATTACATATATTTTATTAGCTGTTTTAATTACAAAAGGGATTCAAATTCCTTATATACATTTTGAATTTTATGCTATATTCTTTGGTGTTATGATACTCAATTTGGCATCTAATGAACATTCTCTTTTAAAATTAGAAAACAAACTATTTCATTACTTAGGTAAAATATCTTATGGATTATATATGTACCATCCAATAGCCATCGTGCTTACATTAAAAATCCTTGAAACATTGAGAATCGTAAATTTTGAAATTCAATATATTTTAATAGCACTTGTTACAATTGTAATAGCTGGATTTTCGTATAAATATTTTGAAAGTTATTTTATTGGAAAAAAAATAAAGTTTTCAAAAATAATAAGTGGTGATAATGCCAATCTTTAATATTGTTTTTTTTAAAGATAAAGAATAGTAATAAGTGGCTAGGTTATGTAAATAAGTATCTATGAAAGTTTATAGATTTACGGATTGATAGATTTTATTACTAGATGTTTATATATGGCTAAAATATGTTGATTGATTATTTTCTAAATTAAAACGATGTTAAGAAAAATAAAGAATAAAGTTTTGAATTATCTTTTTAAACAATTTGAATTGTATCAAAAAAAGAAGGAGCATCAAAGGGATCAAAATATTATTTCTCAATTCAAAAAAACGGGAAAAGGGTTTACTATTGGTAAAGATTATACAATTATGAATCCTCAATATATAGAAATAGGAGATAATTTTATTGCAGGCGAAAGATTTAGAATAGAAGCTTGGGAGAATTATGGGGACGATAATTTCACACCAAGTATCAAAATTGGTAAGAATGTTATATTTAATACAGATATCCATATTGGCTGTATAAATTATATAGAGATTGGTGATAATTGTTTATTTGCCAGTAGAATTTATATTACAGATCATCATCATGGAGAACCTACAATTGAAATGTTGAAATTAGCACCAAAGGATAGACCTTTAATTTCAAAAGGGTCTGTTATTATAGAAGAAAATGTATGGATTGGTGAAGGTGTAGCTATAATGCCTAATGTTACTATTGGTAAAAATAGTATAATAGCAACTAATGCTGTAGTCACCAAAGATATCCCTCCCAATTGTGTTGTGGCTGGAGTTCCTGCTACAGTAATTAAGATTATTAAATAAAATGAAAATAGCATTTACTATTTGCTCTAATAATTATTTAGCTCATGCTAAAACATTAGGAGATTCTTTTTTGGAGTACCATCCAGATACAAAATTCATTATTGGGTTAGTCGATAAAATTGATGCCACTTTTGATTATAGTATGTTTTCTAACTTTTTAATGATTCCCGTTGAAGAATTAGAAATCTCATGCTTTGAAGAATTAAATGAAAAATATAACATTGTAGAACTAAATACAGCCGTTAAGCCATTTTATTTTCATTACATCTTTAAAAAATTTGAAGTAGCAAAATTATTATATATTGATCCAGATATCCTAATTACGAGTCATTTTGATGAGGTTTTTGATATTTTGGATAAAAAAAATATTGTAATAACACCTCATATCTGCGAACCTATTGATGATGAATATGCTCCTACAGATTATCATACACTAAGAGGTGGAGTTTTTAACTTGGGATTTATAGCATTAAGTGATTATGAAAGAGTCAAAGATTTTCTAGATTGGTGGGGTGCAAGAGTAGTAAAATATGGTTTTTGTAATTTTTCAAAAAGTATGTTTTACGATCAAGTATGGATTAATTATGTGCCTGCCTTTTATGATAATTATTTTATTTTGAAGCATCCAGGGTACAACATGGCTAACTGGAATCTACATGAAAGAAAACTTTCAATAAAAAAAGAAAAATACTTTGTAAATGAAGAATATTTTCTTCGTTTTTTTCATTTCAGTAGTTATAAATTTAATAAACCTGAACAAATATGTTCCTATCAAACGAGATTTGATTTTAAAAGCAGACCAGACTTGGTATCTTTATTTGAGGACTATAGACAAAAGCTTCTAAATAATAATGTGATTACAATAGCTGAGTTAAATGTTTTTTATTATCCTAAATCAATAGTTTCTGTAGAGGTAAAAAAGAAAAGCAAAAAAACATTATTATTAAAAATAAATCGTAGAATTAAAAAAGCTATAAAAGTTTTAATGTATGGCTAAGTCTCATAATAAAGTTGTAGTTGTAATCCCAATACATACAGAAAATCCAAGTAAATTGGAATTAATTTCATTTCAGCAATGTTTTAAAATATTGGGGGGGCATGATATTAGAATACTATCCCCACGTGGATTAAATTTAGAAAAATATAATACAGTAATTCCAATTTTTGAGGCTATCTTTATTGATCCTATTTGGCAGTCATCTATCGAAAAATATAATAAACTTAAACTGAGCCAATTTTTTTATAAATTGTTTGATGACTATCAGTTCCTTCTTACCTATGAATTAGATGCTTTTGTTTTTAAGGATGAGCTTATATTTTGGTGTGATAAAGGCTATGATTATATTGGCTCACCTTGGTTTGTAGGTTATGACAAACCTACAGACGAATTTCTAGGAGTAGGAAATTCGGGTTTTTCACTACGAAATATAAAATCAATGCAAAGAGCTGTTAAAAAAGTTTATATACACGAAGCAGCATATCACCCTTTTGGTACGAAAAATAAAATAGTATATAAATTGTTTACACTATTTAATTATTTAAAAATTTATTTTGGAGAAAACCATACTATTCAACGCTCAGTCCATAGAAATGAAGATGGATTCATTAGTCACATTATTGCCAAGAAAATAAAAACCTTTAAAATAGCATCTATTGAAGAGGCGATACCATTTGGTTTTGAAGTTAAGCCTAAATATTTATATCAAATAAATAAAAACGCCTTACCGATGGGGTGTCATGCTTGGTGGAGATATGATTTTGAATTTTGGAAACCTTTTATCGAAAATTTTGGTTATAAAATTAATGCTTAGCTAAAAGAATAATTTAAAATTTATATTTAAAAATAAACAAGTGCAAAAGTTATCTATTATAACCATCAATTACAACAACCTCGAAGGCTTGAAAAGAACCATAGAGAGTGTTGTAAATCAAACTTGGAAAAAATTTGAATATATTATTATTGATGGAGGGTCTACTGATGGTAGTGCTGAATATTTAGAAAAACATAAAGATAATTTTGATTATTGCGTTAGTGAGAAAGATTTAGGGATTTATAATGCGATGAACAAAGGTATTAAAAAATCAACTGGAGACTATTTGTTGTTTTTGAATAGTGGAGATCACTTATATGATGAAATTGTTTTAGAAAACAGTAATTCTTATTTGGATCAATATGATTTGGTTTGTTTTGATATGCAGGTTATTGGTGAAAAAGAATCTAGAATATTTTCAATGTCTGACAAATTACGATTTTCAGATTTGTATTTTGAATCCTTACCACATCCTGCTACTTTTATAAAAAAGCAATTGTTTGATATTGTTGGTTTCTACGATGAAAATTTAAAAATTGTTTCCGATTGGAAATTTTTTATCTTGGCATTGTACAAACACAATTGCAGTTATATGAAAATAAACCAACTTATTTCGACTTTTTATCTCGACGGAATTAGCTCGTATACCAATTATTATCCAGAAAGAAACCAAGTATTGCAAGACTACTTCGGCGGCTTTGTGCTTGATTATAAAGAGTTGCAAAACCATCGAAAAATACTCAAAACTAACCGCATTAAAATGTTGTTTGAAATAGAAAAAACAACAATAGGAAAAAAAATAGTATCTATTTTTTTTAGAATTTATATTAGCTTGTTCTCCAAAAAGAAACTAAAAGACATCATCGATTAAATGATTTTACACGGCAAAAAAATCTTGTTAATCCTTCATGCTGGTGCTCTTGGCGGAGCCGAGCGGCAAGCTATGGGGCTGGCAAAATATAACAGACTATAATTGCAAAGTAGATTTGTTATTAACTTTTTCAGATGAAACAACCGCAGAATTTAATACGTTTGCAGCAAGCTGTGGCATTGATAAAATATTGTTTTTTGGTACATTTTATATTTATTTCCCCAAAGAATTTTCGATAAAAACCTAAAAAGATTAAAATTTCTATTAAAAAGACTTTGATATATTAATGGAGTTAAAAAACAAAAATATTTTATTGGTTTTTCAAGGAGGTAACTTGGGAGGAGCAGAGCGACAAGCGTTTGGGTTAGCTAAATTTCTTACTGAAAAAAGAAACTGTACATTTGATATTCTTTTTGTTTCTTCTAATGTACAGTCAGAAGAGTTTAAGGTTGAATTAGCACTATCAAGTATTAATAAAATTTACTTTTTTGGCACCCCATATATTTTTTTAAAACGAGAATTTACAATAAAAAATCTCAAAAGACTAAAGTGGTCTTTGCAGTATTTATTAAAGCTAAGAAAAGGATTGATTAAATGTAAATATGATGCCATTATACCGTTTCAAAATACACCATCTAAAGTAGCCTATTATTTATATAAAGTATTACCAACAGCTAAATATACATTTTGGCATCAGCTTGGTTTGGACATACTAAAATATGATGTTTTTGAGAGTATTGCAGTTAATAATGTGCCATGTATTATTGGAAATGCCAGTAATTGTCTGGATATGTTTAAAAATGATTACAAAGTAAAAAATCACAAGTTAAATCTATTACCTCAATATTTAAGTTTAGAAAAAGAACATAGAGATAAAAGTACTATTATAAAAAGATTCAGTATACAATCTGACAAGTTTGTTTTTGGCATGATTGCACACTTTAAAAGCTTTAAATATCATGGTCTTTTATTAAAAGTATTTGAAAAATTTAATAAAAAATATCCACTAACTCATCTCATTCTTATCGGAAATAAAGATAATGATGAAAATACTTTGAGTATTTATAATGATTTGAAAAAAGATATTATTGAAACAGATTTAGAATCAAATGTCACTTTACTAAGTAATGAAGATATTACAGATGTTTTGAATATTCTTGATGTTGGTGTTTTACTGTCTTTAATTGAGGGAACACCTAATGTTGTTATGGAATATATGTTATATGGCTTACCTGTAATTTGTTCTAATCACCCTGGCTGTGTTGATTTATTAAAAGATTCTACACTATTAGTTAATAATAATGAAGAAGAAATTTATGAGGCTATGGAAAAAATATTAACTTCAAAACTTTTATACGTTAGAGAGTCTAATAATAATTTGGAGCGAATAAAGAGATACAATGTTGAAAGTTATGTGGAAAATCTTCAACTTATTTTAAATAAAATTTTTCAGTAATGGAGCTCAATTCGCTAGTATCTATAATAATCCCATGCTACAATGATTGGCAATACGTTGAACAAGCAGTCGATTCTGCTTTAAATCAAACGTATGCTTATAAAGAAGTTATAATTGTTGATGATGGGTCAAATAGTAAGACTAAAGAAGTTTTAAAAAGAATTGAACCTAAAATCACGAAGGTGGTTACGCAAGAAAATAAAGGACAAAGTACTGCCAGGAATGTTGGTATTCGAGAGGCTAGTGGAGAGTATATTTTAGTCTTGGATAGTGATGATTTTTTTGAACCAACTTTTTGCGAAAAGGCTGTAGCATTATTTTCAAGCAATGATTTGATTAAAATAATAACCTGTTTTACAAATAGAATTTTTGATAAAAAAAAGATGGATGTATTCAAACCCAAAGGAGGAAGTATAGACGCTTTTTTAATAACTAATTGTGCAATGGGAAGTGCAATGTTTCGAAAATCTGATTGGCAAAAAGTTTTCGGTTATGAAGAGAAAATGACGAATGGTTTTGAAGATTGGGAGTTTTATATTCGTTTATTAAAAGAAAAGGGCACTGCTTATGTAATACCAGAGGTGCTCTTTAATTATCGAATAAAAACAAATTCAACTACAACAAAAGCAAATAAAGTTAAATATACTTTATTGAAAGGCATTTATTTAAAACATAAAGACTTATATATAGATCATTACGAAAACTTTATATTTCATTTATTAGCTCGGATTGAAAGAGAAGAAAAAGAAAAGATTAAGAATGCCTTGCGGCTTGAGTTTAGAATTGGAAAAGCAATTTTAAATCCAATTCGTTTTATAAAATCTCTATTTATATGAATCCTATGGTATCAATAATCATGGCAACCTATAATAGAGCCCACTTTATTAAGGAAACCTTAAATTCTATTTCAGCCCAAACATATTCCAATTGGGAATGTCTAATTATTGATGATGGCGGAACAGATAATACAAAATGTGTTATAGCTCCAATTTTAGAAAAAGAAAGTCGTTTTCAATTTTTAAAACGTCCTAATGACTATGCAAAAGGATTACCAGGTTGCCGTAATTTCGGTTTGGATCTAGCCAAAGGAAATTATATTATTTTTTTTGATGATGATGATATTGTGCATCCACAAAATTTAGAATTATGTGTACAAGAGTTGGAGGATACTGATGTTTATTTTTGCCGTTATATAAGAAATGTTTTTTTTGAAAATTTCGACTATAATTTTGATTTTTCGAAAGAATATAGCTCTTTTTATATAGATGAAAAAGATATTGATAGAATGTTAAAAAATGAACTTCCTTTTAATTCTTGTGCTGTAATGTGGAAGTCAGCGTGCCTTAAAGAAAATCGATTTAGCGAAAATTTAATGTATGCTGAAGAGTGGGAATTGTATTCTAGAATATTGTCTGCGGGTTTTAAAGGAGTATCTATAGAAAAGTGTCTGTTTTTTGGACGTAAACATCCTAACTCAAATACAGGAGAGTTTTACAGCAATAATTCGATTAGAAAAGATTCATATGTAGAAGCTATTTTATTGGTAGTGCAAAATCTAAAAGAGAAACAATTGCTTTCGACTTCATTAAAACGTTATTTTGTAACTCTTTCAAGAGGTTTTAAAGAGTATAATTTATTTGAAAATATTTTAAAAATTTTCGATTTGCCTACTTCTGAAAAATTAAAGTGGCAACTCTTTTACACAACTTTACCTTTGCGACTTTTTGTTTATAGAATTAAGAAAAAAGTATTGAAAAAAATATAATGAAAATCCTCCTTTGTTTTGGAACCCGTCCAGAAGCTATAAAAATGGCAGTACTTTATCACGAATTGCAACAAAACGATTTTGAAGCAAAAATATGTGTGACGGCACAGCACCGTGAAATGCTGGATCAGGTTTTAGATTTCTTCGAAATAGTTCCAGATTATGACCTCGATTTGATGCAACCCAATCAAACCTTAAATGGGTTAAGTGCCAAAATTCTGTCGAATATGGATGCGGTTTTAACACAAGAGAAGCCGGATTTGGTTTTGGTACATGGTGATACAACCACTTCCTCTATGGCGGCTTTGGCCACATTTCATTTGGGTATAAAAGTGGGTCATGTTGAAGCAGGTTTGAGAACCTATAATAAAGAAGCTCCATTTCCAGAAGAAGTCAATCGCCAAATTTCCAGCCGAATTGCCGATATTCATTTTACACCAACAAAGCAAGCTACAAAAAACTTATTAAACGAGGGAATATCTCAAAGTGAAATTATAGAAACAGGAAACACGGTGATCGATGCTTTGTTTTGGACAATTAACAAAATTGGGAATGGACATTACAAACATCCTGAAATAACAGCATTAAAAAATACCATTCCAATAGATAAAAAGATTGTATTAGTAACAGGACATCGTCGGGAAAATTTTGGGCAAGGCATAAAAAACCTTTGTGACGCATTATTAGAAATTGCCCAACGGGATGATGTTACTATAGTCTATCCAGTGCATTTGAATCCAAATGTAAAAGATGTAGTTTATGATTTGTTATCTGCGCATCAAAATATTTACTTGATCCCGCCAGTCTCTTATCCTGCCTTTGTTTGGCTGATGCTGCAATCTTTCATGATTATTACAGATTCTGGTGGTATTCAGGAAGAAGCACCATCACTAGGAAAACCGGTTGTGGTTACCCGTACGGTTTCTGAAAGACCAGAGGGAGTAGATGCAGGATTTTCAATTTTAGCAGGGACAGATAAAAATAAAATTATTGCTGCTATGCGAGATATTCTGGATAATTTTGCTGGCTTTGAAAATTCTAAAAACCCCTATGGGGATGGAGATGCATCAAAAATTATTATTGATTATTTAAAAACAATTAATCAAAACTATTTTAGATGAGGGCAAAATCGATAGGTTTAAGAATAATAAAACACATACCTATTAATTTATTTAGGATTTTTTTGCTAAAAAAAATCTTTAATTATTCTATTGGGAAAAATGTAAAAATCGGGAAAACTACAATTAATTGTGCTAAAGTAACAATTGGAGACAATGTTTATATTGCCAGCAAAAATGTAATAGTCTGCAATGAATTATCTATTGGGGATAACACATCTATACATTCTGGAAACGTGATTCAAGGAAACGCCAATTTTTCTATCGGAAATAATTCTAGAATTATAAACAACCATCATTTTGATTTATGGAATGATATCCAAATAGGTAATAATTCATGGATTGCTGGCAAAAACAGCCATTTTTGGACACACGGTTCTATTCATACAAAAACTAGAAATAAAAACTTATCTATTGTAATAAAAGATAATGTTTATGTCGGTTCAGCTTGTAGTTTTGCGCCAGGAGTAGTCATTGAAAGTGTAAATTTAATAGGTTTGGGAAGTGTAGTCACACGAAGCTTTACAGCAAATGAAACTATTATTGCAGGTAATCCTGCTTTGATTGTAAAGGAGGCTATAGATTGGAGAATTAATTGGTAAAAATGATAAAAAAAGTACTAGTCGTTGTAGATTCTATCAATATAGAGGATAGTAGTGGCTCAAAAGTAAATGTCGCATTGATTCAGAATTTAGCAACTGCTGGTTTTGAGGTTTTAGTATATCATTATACCAGAAAAAATATTCAATTAGAAGGAGTAGATTGTTATTCTATTCCCGAAATTAAGTATTGTCCTTTGTATTTCCTAAGTCGATTGCAACGTGTTTTACAGCGAAATATGAAGGTGAATCTTGCTCCATTCTTAGAAAGTTTATTTGGTTTTTCATTTACTTTTTTTAATGATGCTAATAGTATTGCAAGAGCTTTAAAAAAATGTGATTTTCAATCTAATCTGGTATTAACTTTAAGTAAAGGAGCGAGTTTCAGGCCTCATTATGCTGTTTTGAAACTACCTGAATTACATAGTAAATGGATGGCGTATGTCCATGATCCGTATCCATTTCATTATTATCCTAGACCCTATAATTGGGTAGAGCCGGGCTATCAATTTAAAGAAGATTTCTTTAGGAAGGTGTCAGAAAAAGCTAAATATAGTGCTTTTCCAAGTTTGTTATTAAACGAATGGATGGGAAGTTATTTGCCTAATTTTTTAAAAACTGGCATTGTCATACCACATCAAAATTCAAAATATGAAATTCAAAATACTGATTTTCCTGATTATTTTGATAGTTTAAAATTTAATATTCTGCATGCTGGAAATCTCATGAAACAACGTTCTCCTGAGGGGTTAATTGAAGGTTTTAAGTTGTTCTTAAATCAAAATCCAGAAGCACGAAAAGAGTCTAAATTAATTTTATTAGGGAATGCGTCGTATCACTCTTCCATGCTAAAGGAATATGAAATTGATAATCCTGAAATTTATATTTATAATGGGAATATTCCTTTCGATACAGTATATAATCTTCAAAAAAATGCATCTGTGAATGTAATTTTGGAATCAAAATCAGAGATTAGCCCATTTCTTCCTGGGAAATTCCCACATTGTATTGAGGCAAATAAAATAATATTTTCTTTGGCTCCCTATTATAGTGAAACTAGAAGATTATTAGGAAATAATTATCCGTATTGGGCAGAGGTAGATGAGGTTGGTAAAATAGCTATTGTTATTACTGCGTTGTATCAATTATGGAAACAAGACCCAGATAGTTTACTGTTGAATAGAAAGGATTTAGTCGAATATTTGTCTGCTGATTATTTGAGTGAAATAATTAAAGGTTTGGAAATAATCAATTAAAATAAATTTTATAAAAAAAGTGATATAAAATTTATTAGTTTAAAAATACAAAAAATGCAAGCCTCAATTCTCATTGTATCAAAAAACAGAAAACAAGATTTAGTCAAGACTTTAGGTATCATTGACTCTTTAATTGATAGAACCCAAGTTGAGGTTCTTGTTTTTTTAGATGGCTGTATAGATAGTTCTAAAAATCTTATTGACGAATTAAAATGGGTTAGGTTTTTTGTTTCTGAAAAGTCTATCGGAGCGTCGGCAGCTAGGCATAAAATTTATCCGCTTGCCAAATCGGAAATCTTAATTGGTTTAGATGATGATGCACATCCATTAAACATAGATTTTATTTCTAAAATTGAAAATCTGTTTAAGGAAAATCCTAATGTTGGTATTTTTGCTTTCGAGGAAATTAAAGGTATTTTTGCTTCAGATGAAGAAGCATTATCACAAGCTGAAGGGACTAAGAATGAGTTTTTATGTTCCGAATTTATTGGCTGTGGATTTGCTATTCGAAAGGCAGTGTATGGTATAACAAATGGATTTCCAGTTTGGATTGATATTTATGGAGAAGAATCATGCCTTTCGATAGAAGTGATGAGTAAAGGATATGATATTTTGTATACTAATGAAATCAAAATAAATCATAGGGTAAATAAAGTACAACGAAAATTGAATAAACAGAATTATTTTAGATTTGGCAAACAGCTAAAAAATTCCACTTATTATTTTTTGGTTTATTATCCGTCTCCACTTTTGAATATTTTAAAATTGTATTGGCATAATTTTAAAAAGTATGCTTTGACTGATTGGGTGTGTTTTAGAATATATTTTAAATCGGTATTAATTGTACTAGTTAATATTCCTAGAGTTCTGCAACATCGCAATCCTATTGATAAAGCTGTGATAACTAAAATGAGAAGTTTGTCGTCTTTAAAATTTTAATATGAAATCAAACCCTTATATCATAGCCGAAATAGGCCAAGCCCACGAAGGTAGTTTAGGAATTTTATATTCCTACATCGATGCTATTGCTCAAACAGGCGTTGATGCGATCAAGTTTCAAATGCACATTGCTGAAGCCGAAAGTAGCGAACATGAACCTTTTCGTGTAAAGTTTTCACTAGAAGACAAAACCAGATTCGATTATTGGAATCGTATGGGTTTTTCTTTAGAACAATGGAAAGGGATTAAACAACATTGTGAAAGTTTAGGTCTCGATTTTATTTGTTCTCCTTTTAGCAATTTGGCTGTAGATTGGCTGGAAGAAATAGGAGTAACGCGATACAAAATAGGTTCTGGTGAAGTAAATAATTTTTTGATTTTAGAAAAAATTGCTCAGACTAAAAAGCCAGTAATTCTGTCTTCAGGAATGAGTTCTTATAAAGAATTAGACCAGACAGTAGCTTTTTTGAAAGAAAGGAATGTTGATTTTTCTATTTTGCAATGTACGACTGCTTATCCTACTCAACCAGAACAATACGGTTTGAATGTGATTCAAGAACTAAAAGAAAGGTATAATGTTCCGATAGGATTTTCGGATCATTCAGCACGAATAGAAACTTGTATTGCTGCGACTGCCTTGGGAGCAGTAATATTGGAGTTTCATGTTGTCTTTGATAGACAAATTTTTGGACCTGATTCTAAATCTTCAATTACGATTTCTGAAACTAGAGATTTAGTTATTGCTGTTCGCAATATTAAGAACGCAATACAACATCCTATAGATAAAAATTCAAACAAAAGTTTTGTGGAACTCAAACAAATATTCGAAAAGTCACTAGCTGTCAATAAAGATTTACCCAAAAATCACACTATCACTTTTGATGATTTAGAAGCAAAAAAACCAAAAGGATTTGGAATTGAGGCATCAAAATTTAAAGCAGTTATTGGCAAAAAGCTTACTTTTGGCAAAAATAAATGGGATTTTCTAAAGGAAGAAGATATACAATGAGCAAACGAAAAATAGCAGTAGTAATTACAGCGCGCCCCTCATACAGCCGCGTAAAAACGGTTTTGTCCGCAATTGATCAGCATCCTGATTTAGAATTGCAATTAATCATTGCAGCATCTGCCTTACTAGATCGATACGGATCAGCCGTGAATTACATTGAGAAAGATGGTTTCGTTATTGCTGCTAAGGTATTTAATGTCTTGGAGGGGGAAAATTTGACAGCTGCTGCCAAAACAACCGGAATCGGTATTTTAGAATTATCTACAGTATTTGATAACCTAAAACCTGATATTGTAGTTACCGTTGCTGATCGGTTTGAAACTATGGCAACCGCTATTGCGGCTTCATACATGAACATTCCTTTAGCACATATTCAAGGTGGAGAAGTTACCGGAAATATTGATGAAAAAGTGCGTCATGCCATTACTAAGCTGGCTGATTATCATTTTACAGCTTCAGAAAATGCCAGGGAAAGAGTTATTAGATTGGGAGAAAATCCTGATTTTGTTTTTAATACAGGATGTCCGTCTATAGATATTGCTTTAGAAATCAGTAAAATTAAAGGATTGAATTTTAATCCGTATCAAAAATATGGAGGGGTTGGCGCAGCACCTGATTTGTCTAGTGGCTATTTGGTTGTTATGCAGCATCCCGTTACCACCGAATATCAAGATTCAAGAAAACATATCGAAGAAACACTTGAAGCGGTAAAAGAATTGAATATGCCTACCTTATGGTTTTGGCCCAATGTTGATGCGGGTGCAGATGGAACTTCAACTGGAATAAGGGCTTTTCGGGAGCATCACAAATTGGAAAATGTGCATTTTTTCAAAAATATGGAAGGAGATGATTTTCTAGTTTTATTGCATAATGCTAAAGCACTAATAGGAAATTCAAGTGTAGGCATCAGAGAATGTGCCTATCTGGGTGTTCCGGTTGTTAATATTGGTTCAAGACAAAATAAACGGGATCGAGGAAATAATGTAGTGGATGTAGATTACAATAAAGATGAAATAATTGAAGCGATTAATAGTATTATAAAAAACGGGAAATCTGAAACTTCGGCTGTATATGGAGGTGGCAATGCAGGAGCAACTATAGCAGATTTATTAAATAAAATACCTTTGCAGTTTCATAAAACGATAATGTATTAATGAGAGTTTTAGCAATTATTCCAGCCCGTGGGGGTAGTAAAGGAGTTCCTGGTAAAAATAGCAAGTTATTAGGCGGTAAACCTTTAATCGCTTATTCTATAGAACAAGCGATTGCTAGTAACTCATTTGCAAAGATTATTGTTTCTACAGACGATGAAGCCATTGCCCAAATAGCAATAGATTTTGGTGCTGAAGTTCCATTTATTAGACCCTCTGAATTGGCAAATGATACAGCTTCGAGTATTGATGTTGTTCAGCATACCATAGGTTTTTTAGCATCTAAAAATGAATTTTTTGATGCTGTTTGTTTACTACAGCCTACCTCACCATTTCGTGAAAAGGGATTTATAACTAAAGCAATTTCAAAGTTTTCTTCTACTGATTCAGATGCCTTGGTTTCCGTTTTGCCAGTTCCCCATGAATACAATCCACATTGGATTTTTCAAGCGGATACAAGTGGAATGTTACAAATTGCTACTGGAGATAAAGAAATTATTAAGAGAAGACAAGAATTGCCTCAAGCTTTTTTTAGAGATGGCGCTATTTATTTAACCAAATTAGCATCCATAAAAAAAGGAACTTTCTATGGCGAAAAATTAAGTTATATAGAAAGTAATCCCTATTTATACGTCAATATTGATACGATGGAAGATTGGATACAGGCGGAACAAAAATTACCAACCATTTTATCTTTAATCTAGATGTGTGGTATTGCAGGTATTTTAGGAGCCAATCCTAAAAATGTTTCAACTATTCAATTGATGCTCGAAGCGCAAAAACATCGAGGCCCTGATGCCATGAGTTTTTGGAATAATGACAAAGTAGTTTTTGGTCACAATCGATTGAGCATTATTGATTTGTCCGAAAGTGCTAACCAGCCGATGATAAGTAATTGTGGAAATTATATCATTGTTTTTAATGGCGAAATCTATAATTATGTAGAGCTCAAAAAAGAATTGACATCTTATTTTTTTTCAACGACTTCTGATACTGAGGTTTTATTGGCAGCGTATATTCAATGGAATTCTAAAATGTTAGAGAAACTAAATGGAATGTTCAGTTTTGCCATTTGGAATAAAAAAGAAAATACTCTTTTTGCCGCCCGAGACCGATTTGGCGTAAAGCCATTTTATTATACTTTTTTTGAAAAGCAGTTTTATTTTTCGAGTGAAATAAAAACACTTTTTGAAGCAGGAATTCCAAAAAATAAAAATCAAAAAGTTTGGGCCAATTATTTTAGTTTTGGTACCTATGGATTGCCAGATGAAACTTTTTATGAGGATATTCACCAATTAAAAGCGGGGCATTTTTTTGAAATAAAATTTTCTGATAACCTCAATTGCAATAATCTTCAACCTCAGATGTGGTATGATTTCCCGGAACGGATCTCAAAGATGCAGCAACTGCCAAAGTCAGCCTTAAAAGAACGTTATGAAGGTTTGTTGGAAGAAGCAATTCAACTCCGTTTTAGGGCAGATGTTCCTTTGGGAATGAATGTCAGCGGTGGTTTGGATTCTTCCACTTTAATAAATTTAGTTCATCGGAATCTGCCTTCTCAAAAAAATATTGAAGCCTTTACGTTTTATTCTAATAATAAAAATTATGATGAATTGCCTTGGGTAAATGAGTTGATGCAATCAACACCTTATGTACTTCATAAAGTACTTTTAAATCATGCGGACATTCCTGAATTGATTAAAAAAGTGAGCTATTATCAAGATGAGCCTTTCGGCGGATTTCCAACATTGGCCTACAGTTTATTATTTCAATCGGCAAGGCAAAAAGGGATTAAGGTAATCCTTGATGGACAGGGGATGGATGAGGCTTGGGCTGGATATGATTATTACCACAATAAAAGTAATAGTGTCATTCAGGGAGTTACAGCAAGTCCAGTGCGACCAGAAGTGTTATTGCCTGAATTTAGAGATTTGGCTGATAAAGAAGTGTACAGAAGACCTTTTGACAATGATTTGCAAAATCTACAATATCGCGATTTGTTTTATACAAAAATCCCAAGAGCGTTACGATTTAATGATAGAATCAGTATGATGCATAGCACAGAGCTGCGCGAACCTTTTTTAGATTATCGATTAGTAGAATTAGCTTTTGCTCTAAGTGCTGCAATGAAAATACATAATGGACAAACTAAATGGCTATTGCGAAATTTAGTAAAAGAGCATTTAGGAGATACTGTTGCACTGGCTCCTAAAAGAGCATTGCAAACGCCACAAAGAGAATGGATTGCGCAAGAATTGAGACCTTATTTTTCTGAAAAAATAGAGCAGTTTTCTAAAATTGATTTTGTAGATGGGAAGCAGGTGAGTGCTATTTGGAAAGCATATTGTAATGGGAATCAAGATAATAGTTTTTACCTTTGGCAGTGGGTAAACAGTGTAGTATTATAATGGAATTATATAAATGAAAAAACTAGGAATAGTAATAACAGATGGCGTTGGATTCAAGAATTTTATTTTAAGTGATTTCTTATCAGAGGCAGAACAGCAATTTGATGAGGTAGTTATTTTATCCTGCCTTCCAGCATCTGTTTATGAAGGTTTTCTGCAAAAATCAAAAGTCATTGAACTAGCCGTTTTTCAGGAAAAGTTCCCAACTTGGTTTTTTAGAAAAGCAAAAGAAATAGCTCATCTGCAATTGCATAAAAACAATAATTTTGGAATAACAGATAATTTGAACACTAATAAATCCAAAGCTAAAACTCCCAGAGGTTTTGCTACCAGATTCATTTTTAAATGGACCTCGGTGTTTTATTCCGAGAGCCATATCCAGTTTTATAATAAATTGCAACAGCTTTCTTTTAAGAATAATTCAATCGTAAAAAACTATAGAAGCATTTTAAAAAAGCAAAGATTTGACATATTGTTTTTTACGCATCAAAGACCACCATTTATTGCACCATTGGGTTATTGGGCTGAGAAGCTGAAAGTCAAAACAGCTTCTTTTATTTTTAGCTGGGACAATTTAGCATCTAAGGGAAGAATGGCAGCTAACTTTGATTATTACTTGGTCTGGAGTGATTTAATGAAAGAAGAATTACTGCATTTTTATAAAAAAGTAAAATCGCAAAATATTGCAGCCGTGGGTACTCCTCAGTTTGAACCTTACGTTTTAGAAAGATATCAAATTGCGAAAAATGATTTCTATACCAGATTCCATTTAGAACCTTCCAAAAAAACGATTTGTTTTAGCTGTGGTGATATTTCAACGAGTAAAAATGATGAATTGTATATCACTACAATTGCTGAGGCGATTCAGGACAATAAGATTCAGAATGTTAATCTTATCGTCCGCACATCGCCGGCAGAAGACCCAATTAGATTTGAACTTTTTGTAAAAAAATATCCTTTTATACAATGGAATTATCCCAAATGGCATTTAGCTAGAAAAGGACATCAGGAAGAATGGTCACAGCGAATTCCTTCAAAAGAGGATGTTACAGATTTGCGAAGTATTTTAGAATATTCGGATTTAAATGTCAATATGCTTTCTACTATGAGTCTGGATTTTATGCAATTTGATAAATCGGTTATAAATCCAGTATTTGGGAATGCAAAAAATGGACTTTATGATGATCAGCGGTTTTTAGAATATCCACATATTAAAAAGGTGGTAAATTCTAATGCAACTAGGATTGTCAAAAACGAACAAGAGCTCATTGATGCCATAAAGCTATATTTAGAGAAACCCAATACAGACTCTGAAAACAGAAAACAGTTAATTCAGATGCAGATTGGAAAACCCCTCGCAGGAACTTCTGAAAGAATCGCAACAACTTTAAAAAAATGGAGTCAAGAAAAATAGCAGTTATCTGCAATTATGAACTTCTGCCGGAACGAGTAGGGGGAATGGATCAATTTTTCTGGCAGTTTGATGCCAAATGTAAAGAAAATAATATTCAGGCAGATTGGTTTTTTCCCAACGTATCCATTCATGGAGAGTATTATAAACTCACCATTTTAGAAAGCAAGAATGGTACTGTCGAATCTTCTTTTCTAGATTATTGTTCTCAAAATAATGTGCATTATGAATATGTCATCACTCATTTTATAGAGTTGTGTACGCCTTTTTTTAAAAAAGCTAAGCAAATTCCTGAGACAAAAATCATTGCAGTAGATCATAATCCAAGGCCAATAAATGGTTATTCTTTTCAGAAAAAAATAAAGAAAAAAATCAAAGGATTATTGTATTCAAAATACATTGACACTTTTATTGGTGTTTCTGATTATACAAAAAAAGAGCTTATTAAAGATTTTGGATTTCAAATAAAAAATAAAACTCGGGTAATTCACAATGGAATTGCATTAGATGATATCCAAGTGAGACAAAAACGAAACGAATCTAAACCTGTTTTTTTAACAGCTTCACATTTACGGGAATCTAAAGGAATTCAAGATTTAATTCAGGCTGTATTTTTATTGCCCGAAGCCATAAAAAAAGAATTGGTTATCGATATTTATGGTGATGGCCCTTATAGAACATATTTGCAAGATAAAGTCAAAAGATTGGCATTAGATGCTTGTTTTAATTTTAAAGGAAGCAGAGCCGAGCTAAAATCTATTTATTGCCATTATGATTATATGCTGCAACCAACGCATATGGAATGTTTCAGTTTGTCTATTTTAGAAAGTTTAGCTGCGAATGTACCTGTTATTACTACAAACGTTGGAGGTAATGAAGAAGCTGTGACTAATGCCGTTAATGGTTATATTTTTGACCCCAAAAATGTTTCTGCTTTAAAGGAGATTATTGAAGAAGTTTGTTTAGGGACTAAAAAAATTGATTTGAATACGAGGATTGACATCGAAAATCGGTTTTCTTTAAAGGAAATGGTGCAGCAGCATTTCGAACAAATCCATAATTAATCTTAAATTTGCCCATTCAATTACCTTCAATCTATTTATGTTTTTTAATTCTCTGGCTTTTGCTGTTTTTTTACCAATTGTTTTTTTACTTTATTGGTTTGTTTTTAATAAAAATAAAAGCACTCAAAACGCAGTATTGATTATTGCAAGTTATTATTTTTATTCCTGCTGGGATTGGCGTTTTTTGTTTCTATTGGTTTTCTCCACTTTTTTGGATTATTATACTGGTATCCGGATTGAAAAAAGCCAGACTGAAAAAAATCGAAAATTTTGGTTTTGGCTGAGTATCCTAGTAAATCTGGGTTTTTTAGGAATGTTTAAATACTACAACTTTTTTGCTAGCTCGTTTACCGAATTACTAACAGGTTTTGGTTTTAAGGCAAGTCCCTTTTTGCTGGATGTTGTTTTACCTGTCGGCATTTCATTTTACACTTTTCACGGCTTGTCTTATGTAATTGATATTTACTATAAACGCATTAAAGCCGAATATAATTTTATTGATTATTCGCTATTCGTGAGTTATTTTCCGCTGCTGGTAGCTGGACCAATCGAAAGAGCGACACATTTGCTTCCTCAAGTAAAAGTGAAGCGTACTTTTGATTATAAAACTGCTAAAGAAGGACTTTATCAATTAATATGGGGATTGCTGAAAAAAGTAGTTATTGCCGATACCTGCGCTACCTATGCGAATGCCATTTTTGATAATTATAACAGTATGAATTCCTTATCATTGATTTTGGGAGCTGTTTATTTTGCATTTCAAATTTATGGGGACTTTTCAGGGTACTCTGATATGGCTTTGGGGATGTCTAAGCTGTTTGGAATTGATCTGCTAAGGAATTTTAACTATCCTTATTTCTCCAGAGATATTGCCGAGTTTTGGCGTCGCTGGCATATTTCGCTTTCTTCCTGGTTTAAAGATTATCTGTATATTCCGTTGGGAGGCAGCAAAGGGGGAATTTGGATGAAAATCAGAAATACGTTTATCATTTTTGTAGTGAGCGGTTTTTGGCATGGCGCTAATTGGACTTATTTGGCTTGGGGATTTATCAATGCAGTTTATTTTTTGCCTTTATTGCTGATGAAGAAAAACAGGAATAATATCGAGAGTACAGTCTTAAGTTGGAATTTAGAATCCATTAAAGTGCGACTTAATATTATAATGACCTTTTTACTTTCGTGTATAGCTTGGGTCTTTTTTAGAGCCAAAACGATAACTGATGCAGTTTTGTATTTGAAAAAAATCTTTGTTAATGGAGAGTTTACTTCTCAATACCTTTCCAATGAAAGATACAATTACGAATTATTGATTATGGTTTGTTTGTTTGTTTTGGTTGAATGGAATAACCGAACGAAAATAGAACCCATTTCGGGAAAATATTCCTATGCAAAATTGGCATTGTGTTTAGTTGCTATTATTGCAATTGGCACTTATTCGGATTATAAAGAGTTTATTTATTTCCAGTTTTGATTTTTTTAAACACATAGAGACATAGGTTTATGGGGACGAGAAAAGGCATTTCATTTTTTAGAATTAAATTATAGAAGGTGTTCTATTTTGAGCGAATCATCTTTTTATAAATAGTAAAATTTCTCTATATTTTTAAAAGATACTATGACTATCTGTAGCATACCAAGAATTTAACATGTTCAAAATATTACTCTTTCGCCTCCGTGCCTTTGCGTGGAATTTGGTTCGCAAAGGCGCAGAGACGCAAAGAATAGAGATAATAAAGTTAAAAAAATATCCAGCAACTAATTTATTCTCTCAGATGGTACTAGTCGGGGATAGTCATAGAAGATAATATAAATATCGAATAGGAACTAATATGTTTGTAATTTATAAAATGATTAATTATTGTTTCTATTTAAAGTGAAACGTTCTTTGAACACAATACAAATCTATGCATCTATGTGTTTAAAAAATAATATTAAAAATAATATCTTAATGCAGAAATTTTTACGTTTAGTTATTTTAATTCTAGTGACAGTATTTTTACTGTTGAGTGTTTTAGATTTTCTATATACCAAAGCTTATTTGCAATCATCTAGTAGAGGAAAAATAGATTATGTCTACAATTCAAAACCTAGAAATTATGATGTAGTCATTTTGGGTTCTTCCCGAGCCAATAATCATTTTGTCTCTCAAATGTTTGAAGATAAGGGGTTGAAAACCTTTAATTATGGAATGAGCGGAGGGCATTTATTTGAAGCCGATCTGTTATTGAAATTAATGATTGAGCGTCATTATAAAATTGAGAACGTGATTCTGGAAGCCGATTTGAATTTGACAAATGAGCATCGTGCTGATGGTATTTGTTCCAGATTTTTGCCTTATTTACATGATTCAAAAATCATAGAGGAACATTTTTTAAGAGAAGAAGATTTTAACTATTTATATTATATTCCATTTTATCGCTATATTAAGTTTGATTCTCGGATAGGATTTAGGGAAATGTTTTTTAATGCAATTAATAAAAAAACGAGTCATTTGCAAAATTTGGGATACCATCCCTTGGAAAGTAATGGGAAAGGGAATATGAAAGGTAATTTAGAGCTTTTAAAACCCTTGATTCACAATAAATATTACGAAGATATTAAGGAGATTTGCAAAAATAACAACATCAATTTCATTGCCATAATGACACCAATGTGCGAAAATGTTATAGGAATGAATTATTTTGATAAAGTACAAAAGGCTTATCCTGAGATTCACAATTATGAAAATGCAGTTGTCGAAAATAAATATTTCTCATCTTGCGGGCACATGAATGATATTGGTGCTAAAATGTTTACCGCCCGTATTATAAAAGATTTTTTTCCTCACCCCAGCCCTCTCCATAGGAGAGGGAGTCTAAAGAGGTGAGAGAATGAATTTAAAAATTATTAATAATTTACAAGATCAATGAAAAATAATTCTACTTTTTCCTCTGAAGATCGAACGGGAGTGATGAAAATAGCTTTTCTGACCCCAGAATACCCACATGCCAGAACAGGAAATTCAGGAGGAATTGGTACGAGTATCAGAAATTTAGCTAAAGGACTTTTGGAGGAAGGCTGTCAAGTTCGTGTTTTAATTTATGGACAGAAGGAGGAAAGTGTTTTTGAAGATGATGGTATTGTAATCCAGCAGATTAAAAATATAAAAGTAAAAGGATTATCCTGGTTTTTGACTCAAAAAAAAATAGAAAAAATCATCAATCAACTTTATTCTGAAAAAAAAATAGATTTAGTTGAAGCGCCAGATTGGACAGGAATTACTTCGTTTATTAAACCTAAAAAATGCCCAATTGTTATAAAACTGCATGGTTCCGATACTTATTTTTGCAATTTAGATAAACGTCCCGTCAAATGGAATAATAAATTTCACGAAAAAAGGGCTTTGCAAAAGGCTGTTGCTTTGCTTTCTGTGAGTCAGTTTACCGCAGATGAAACGAATAGTATTTTTGGTTTACAAAAGCAATTTACAATTATTCCTAATTCCATTGATATTACTTCTTTTGAAGTGGATAAGTCAATCGCAGAAGTACCAAATACTGTTTTGTATTTTGGCAGTTTGATTCGCAAAAAAGGGCTTTTGGAATTGCCTCTAATTTTTATTGAATTAATTAAACTTAATCCATTAGCAAAATTAGTTTTAGTAGGGAAAGATGTGTCGGATATTATTTCGGGTTCGCCTTCTACTTGGGCAATGATGCAACGATTGTTTTCAGAAAATGCCTTGGTTAATGTTAGTTATTTAGGAAGTGTGCCTTATCAGGAAATTCAAAAGTATATTAGTGAATCAGCAGTCTGTGTGTTTCCTTCTTTTGCGGAAGCGTTACCAGTTTCTTGGATAGAAGCTATGGCGATGCAAAAAGCAATTGCAGCCTCAAATATCGGCTGGGCGACAGCTGTTGTTGATGATGGAATCAATGGTTTTTTGGTTAATCCTAAGAGTCATGCCGAATATGCCTCAAAAATTAATACATTGCTTTGCAATACTTCCATGCGAGAGGAATTTGGGATTTCGGCTAGAGAAAAAGTGGCTCAACAATTCAGTATTTCGGCAGTAGCACAACAGAGTTTAGCATTTTATAAACAGTTCTCACGAAGATGATAGTAAAAGAATATAAAACCAATTCAGGAGAAATTATTTATTATAATGGAAATCCAGATTTTGACAAATTAGAACAGCTTTCCAATGGAGCAGGAGATATCTGGCATAGTTCTTTTGAACAAGGTTATAAAAATGCCTTTCCAGAATTAGTATATCAAACCGCGGTTTTCTTTTGGTACATCAATGATTTTGATGATTTGGAGGAATGTGTGAGCTGGAGAATTAATCCTAATGCATTTGCTATTAGAAAATCAACATGGGAAACACTAAAAGGTTTTGATGATGAATATGAAAACCCTCAGATACAAGCATTAGATTTTGGTTACAATGCGGTACGTAATTCTGGGGCAGTTTCATTATATGTAAAAGATTTATTTACAATTAATGAAATAGAAAAAATAAATATATCAACGAGAGACCGCTATACTTTTTTTATAAAAAATTTCAAAGTAGATCATGCGTTATTTATGATTTACAGAAAAGGTTTTTGGAAATGGAAAGAATGGGACGCATTTTTTTATGCTAAAAATAAATTCAAAAAAACATTACCAAAAGCAGTATTAAAACCTAGGGAATTACAACCCATTGAAAGCAATTCTTCAGTGAGTTACATTATTCCAACAATGTTTCGACAAGATTTTACTTTGCAATTATTAGAAGATTTAGCTTGTCAAACTTATAAGGTTACTCAAGTAGTTGTAGTTGATGCAACACCAGAAAATGATCGTGATGAGAGTTTATATGAACAGAAAAAGTATTCTTTTGAATTAATTGTAAAGTGGCAGGAATCCAAAGGGAGCTGTCGGGCGAGAAATGAAGCGATTGCTTTATGTACGGGAGATTATATCGTTTTTGGAGATGATGATATTAGAGTTCCAAATGATTTTATAGAAAATCATATACGTTTTTTGCAAACCAATAATTCGGGAGCCTGCAATGGTCTGGATATTAGAGCCGACCATCAAAAACAAGATTTGCAAGATTTAGAAAATAAATTAAATACACTTGGAGATAAAAGATGGATTGCTGGCTGTACCCAAATGTTCAGTAATGCCAATTCCTGTGTAAAAAAGGAATATGTATCACAGCTGACAGGTAATGATGTTAATTTTGATGGGGGTTACGGCGAAGACAGCGACTTTGGGATGTCTTTATCGAAAATAGGTGTTACGGTATTGCATAATCCTTTTTCTGTAAATCTGCATCTTAAACCTCTTGCAGGAGGATACCGATTTTGGGGACTTCAAGCAAAAATTACAGGGAAGAAAAGAAAAGTACAGCCTTGGGAATTAGATGTTCTGGTAAAAAGAATCAAGCCTGTACCGAGCCCGACTGTGATGTATGGAATTTTAAAACATTTTACGCCTCAGCAAATTATAGAATACAAGAAAAAACATTTTTTTCTATATCTTTTGAAAGGAAAAAAAATATCTCTTTTATACCGATTAATCCGTATCCCTTATAAAAATATTCAATTTAAGAAATCCTTGTTTTATGCCGAAAAGTTATTGGCTTTAGGAAAAAGAACCCATTAAATCATGAAATTTTCTTTAATTATCTGTACTTATATGCGCCCTAAACCTTTGTTGCAATTACTGCAGTCGGTTCAGGAACAAACTGTATATCCCGACGAAATTTTGATTATTGATGGTTCTACCAATCTAGAAACAGAATTAGTTTTAAATGAAAATCAATTCGATAATTTAATTTATTTTTTGGTTTCTGATAATGATAGAGGCCTTACTAAACAAAGGAATTTTGGTATTTCGAAAGTCAGTTCCAGTTCAGAGATTGTCTGTTTTTTGGATGATGATACTGTTTTAGAAAAAAAATATTTTGAGCAATTACTGCAAACCTATCAAGTATATCCTGAAGCATTAGGAGCTGGAGGTTATATTTCAAATGAAGTTAAATGGGAGCAGGTTTCGGATGTTTATAATCCGAAGATAAATGAATTTTATTTTGATGGCTGGAAGCGAAACGATGGTTCCCGTTTTGTCCTTCGGAAAAAATTGGGTTTAGACAGTGATTGTCCCCCAGGATATTCGTCATTGTATTCTCACGGCAGGAGTGTTGGTTTTTTACCTCCAAGCGGTAAAATTTATCAAACAGAAATGCTTATGGGAGGAGTTTCTTCTTTTAGAAAAAAAGTGTTCGATACGATACAATTCTCCACTTATTTTGAAGGGTATGGTTTGTACGAAGATGCTGATTTTACGCTGCGAGTGGCTAAAATGGGGACGTTGTATGTAAATACGGCTGCTAATCTAAATCATTATCATGATGCTTCAGGCAGACCTAACCAATACCTTTACGGGAAAATGGTGGTAAGAAACGGCTGGTATGTCTGGAGAGTTAAGAATCCGAAACCATTGCTAAGAGCAAAATTAAAGTGGCATGCTATAACTATATTATTGACTTTAGTTCGGTTTTCCAATACTTTGACGACAAACCAAAGAAAACAGTCATTTACCGAAACGATAGGGAGAACAGCAGGCTGGTGGAGTTTGATTTTTAATAAGCCAAAAATAAATTTAAAATAACAGTTATGAGATTAGAATTTCATCATTGGACTCCTCATCATAACATGATTGTTTTTTCGTCTCTATATTTTTGTGAAGAAAATGATATTAATTTTGATGTTCAGATTAATCCTCAAATATCTTGGAACGGAGCTATACTTTATTTTAGCAATAAAACTTTTTATTTTGATTATTCTGATGATATTCAGTTTATTGACGATCCTCAAAAATATGATTTTTATCTAAAAAGATCATTGAAAATAGCAGATGTGAATCAGAATGTTTTTCCACTCAATCTGCAGGTAAATTATTCGTATAAATCATTAAAACTATTGTCAAAGTTAAATTTAAAATTTCTAACAAATAAAATAAATAGAATTGAAATTATAAGAGCCCTTGACTATTTTAATACTTTTACAAATTTATCACATAATGCAATTGATGTCAGAAGGTTATTAAATAAAGCAAAGGATAATGATGGTAAAGTTATTTTTTATACTAGATTGTGGAATCCTGACAATCACATAGATTTGGAGGAAAAAGAAAGGAGACGGTTACAAAATGAATTTAGGATAGAGTCGTGCAGAATAATAAGGAAGAATTTTAAAAATGCTTCAGTAGGTTTATTTCCTGATTTACTATCCTCTAAATTAGCACCAGATTTATTATTAGATAAAAATAAAACATCATTAAAAGAATATTTTGGACTTCTTCGACAGTGTAATATCGGCATTGCAGATGATGGTTTAAAAGATACTCCCGGATGGAAGATTGGAGAATACTTGTTATATGGACAAGCAGTAGTAACAACACCAATAAATGTTGCTGTCGAAAATTTTAATGAACATATTAATTATGAAAAGGTTTCATCGCGTTCAGCTTATTTAGAAATACCCGAAAAAATTGAATATTTATTAAAAGATAAAAAATACCTTAAAATAGCTCAAAATAATCTTGACTGGAGTAACGAATATTTGCATCCAAAAAATTATTTAAAAAGAATATTATCTATAACAAGAAACAATTATTAAATAGAATAAATGATAAAAAAAATAATAAACCGTTTAAATCAAGGAATTAAATATATATTTTTTAATTTAATAATTTCACTTAGAATATCAAAAAAGATTTATTTGTCTGGATTTTTATCACCAATACATTTGAGGTCGAAGTCAAGTGATTTATTAGCTTTTCACCAAGTGTTTACTTTTAAAGGATATGATGTTAATTTAGGATTTATCCCTAAAATTATCATTGATGCTGGAGCTAATATTGGTTTAACATCTTTATATCTTAATAAAAAGTATCCAAATGTAAAAATAATAGCAATTGAGCCCGAACAATCTAATTTTGAAATTCTAGAAATGAATTGTAAAAATTATAAAAATATTGTTTTACTCAAAAGAGCATTATCTAATCAGGAAAATCTTAATTTGAATGTAATTGATAAAGGTTTTGGAAATTGGGGATTTACAACAGAAATTAATGATAATACAAGTTCGCAAAACGTTGTAAATACAATCAAAACGATTACGATTGACGAAGTAATAAAAGAGAATAATTTAGAATATATTGATTTATTAAAGATTGATATTGAAGGAGCTGAAAAAGAACTCTTTGCAAGTAATTATGAAAATTGGATTCCTGTAACCAAATGTATCGTAATTGAACTTCATGATGGAATGAAAATGGGATGTTCTAAAAGTTTTTTTAGAACTATAAGTAAATACAATTTTTCATTTCATCAAATGAATGGTGGGAATTCATTATTTATCAACAGAGATATTTTTTAATTTTTTAAGGATATGACCCTAAAATTATTTATGAAGGGTTTAAAGTCTCTAAATAAATAATGGAGAGCGAATAAAAAAGATTTTTTTTGAAGCTAAATTAGAACTTAGATAAATTTTTTAAAGCTAGTTTTTTATGAATTTACTTTAGGAAAACTTTGATTAAGTGTATTTTAATGTTGATGATTTTTTATAATAGAGTTAACAAATGAAGTTTACCGTAATTACTCACGTTTCACATATTCATTTGCAAAATCAATATTTTGCTTATGCCCCATATGTAAACGAAATGAATATTTGGTCAAAATATATTGAGGAGCTAATTATTGTTGCTCCATTACAAAAAATGAATAAATCAAGAATTGATTGTTCGTATAATCATAGTAATGTACAATTTGTTCCAATTCCACAAATAAGTTTGTTAGGTTTTTTTGAAGTTATAAATTCTATTGTAAAAGCATCAAAAATTAGTTGGAAGATATACAATGCTATGAAACAAGCCGATCACATCCATCTGCGTTGTCCCGGAAATATAGGATTACTAGGCTGTTTGGTTCAGATTTTATTTCCAAGTAAGCCAAAAACAGCAAAGTATGCCGGAAATTGGGATCCCGAATCCAAACAGCCTTGGAGTTACTGTTTGCAAAAATGGTTATTAAGCAATACTTTTTTGACCAGAAATATGCAAGTATTGGTTTATGGGCAATGGGAAAATCAGTCCAAAAATATAAAACCTTTTTTTACCGCGACCTATTTGGAATCCGATAAAAAAATGATTCAAGAGAAATCGTTAACTCCAACGATTCGTTTTGTTTTTGTCGGTGCACTAGTGAAAGGTAAAAATCCACTATATGCGATTCAATTGGCAGAAGAATTATTTAAGAGAGGATATTCCGTTCATCTGAACTTATATGGAGAAGGAGCGGAACGAGAGAATATAGAACGTTATATTATAAATTCTAATTTAGGGAAAGTTGTAACGTTAAATGGAAATCAATCTAAAGATATTGTTCAACAAGCCTATCAAAACAGTCATTTTGTTGTTTTACCATCCAAAAGTGAAGGCTGGCCAAAAGCTATTGCCGAGGGAATGTTTTGGGGCTGTGTTCCCATTGCAACTGAAATTTCCTGTGTACCTTTTATGCTGGATTTTGGAAATAGGGGGGTGTTGCTGCAAATGGTAATAGATGAAGATGTTCAGCAATTAGAAATACTCTTAAAAAACGAATTAGATTTTGTTACTAAAAGTAAAAAGGCTTCTGATTGGTCACGTAAATATACACTTGATGTTTTTGATACAGAAATAAAAAACATAATGCAATGCGGATAGTTCAATTAATTGATTCTTTAGAAGCGGGAGGAGCAGAGCGCATGGCAGTTAATTATGCTAATGCCTTGGCTGATAAAATTGAATTTTCAGGATTGGCAGCTACTCGAAAGGAAGGTTCATTATTACAGCAAGTTAGTCCAAAAGTATCCTATTTGTTTTTGAATAAAAAGAGGAAGCTGGATATTGTTGCTCTTTTTAGATTTAGGTCTTTTGTTCTAAAAAATAAGATTACTCATATTCATGCCCATAGCACTTCTTTTTTCTTTGCTTTTTTATTGAAATTAACTTGCCCCTCATTATTAATTATTCGGCATGACCATTATGGGAATAACGAATTTTTAGCTTCAAGACCTCATTTAATATTAAAATGGACAGTTTCTTTTTTTACAGGAGTTGTTGCTGTGAATCAACAACTGAAATATTGGTCTGAGATAGAGCTTAAAGCTAAAAACGTTATTTATTTGCCTAATTTCACAGTAAAGGATATAAATGTTGTTAATCATACTATTTTAAATGGGGGTGAAGGCAAACGGATAGTATCTTTGGCTAATTTAAGAGAACAAAAAAATCATTTTTTACTATTGAAAGTGGCTCAAAAGCTAAAAGAATCTCATCCAGACTGGACTTTTCATTTGGTTGGAAAAGATTTTGAAGATGAATATGCCGTTCAGATAAAACAATTAATTAAAGAATATGGTTTAGAAAATAATGTTTTTATGTATGGTTCCAAACAAGATATAGGAAACATACTTAATCAGGCATCAATTGCAATTTTAACCTCAAAATCAGAAGGATTACCAGTATCTCTTTTGGAATATGGTTTGTATAAAAAAGCAGTTGTTGTTACTCGTGTCGGCGAAATTTCAACAATCGTTCAGAATGGCAAGAATGGATTTATTGTTGATGCAGACAGAGAAGATTTATTTTATCAATCTTTGGTTAATTTGATAAAAAATGAGATTTTAAGAGATGATTTTGGCAAAGTTCTTTTTGATACCATCCAGAGGGATTATACAGAAGAGACCGTTATGAAAAAATATTTAAATTGGCTGCAAAATAGTTAAATGAAGAAAGAAGAGTTATCCTATATCTACTTATTGTTATTCCACGCTCTGCTGGGTATAGCGATATTTGTACTGCCTTTTATTTCAAAGCTTTATACGCTTGTGATATTTGTTTTTGGTATTTATTATATCATAAGAACCAAAAACAGAAATAATGAAGCTTTGCTGATTTCTGCATATGTGGTAAGTGCTGAAGTGTTTTTGAGGATGACAGGAGGAGGTTTTCTTAATGAATATGGTAAATATAGTGTGCTGGTTTTTATGTTTATGGGCATGATTTATTCTGGATTTTCTAAAAATGCTTTTTTGTATTGGTTATTTTTAGGGTTATTAATTCCTGGAATTGTTTTGGCAACACTAACTTTAGATTTGGATACAGACGTAAGAAAGGCAATTGCATTTAATTTATCAGGTCCAGTCTGTTTGGGATTTAGTGCTATATACTGTTACCAGAGGAAAATATCTTTTACCAGATTATTAGGGATAATTACGGCATTTGCTATACCACTTGCAGCACTTGCTGTTTACTTGTTTTTATATACACCAAGCGTCAAGGCTGTGGTAACAGGTACGCAGTCTAATTTTGAGACTTCTGGCGGGTTTGGTCCCAATCAGGTATCAACTATTTTAGGATTAGGAGCTTTTATATTTTTTGTTCAATTGGTGCTAAATTCCAGAAGCAGATTAATGCAGCTAATTAATGCAGGATTGGTTGTCGTTTTTGCTTTCAGGGGAATTGTGACCTTCTCAAGAGGAGGTATATTGACTGCTGTATTAATGATTTTTATTTTTTTGGCAGTGTTGTATTATCAGGCAAATTATGCTGTGAAATTTAAGATAGGAATTATTATCATGTCATCATTTGTTGCAGGCTTGGGAGTATGGGGATATAGTTCTATGCAAACGGGAGGATTGATTAACAAACGATATGCCAATCAAGATGCAAGAGGGCGTGAAAAGAAGAGCCAGTTAACAGGAAGAGAAACTCTCATTGCTTCGGAAATGCAGATGTTCTGGGACAATCCCATTTTGGGCGTAGGAGTGGGCAGGAATAAGGAAATCAGAGAAAAAAAAACAGGAATTGTATCGGCTTCACACAACGAAATCACTAGAATGCTGGCAGAACATGGTTCTCTTGGATTGATTGATTTAATTATTTTATTCTGTACTCCTATATTTTTATTTATGTTTAATAGACAGAATATTTTGGCTTTGTCTTTTTTAGTTTTTTGGCTGTTAACAATTAATCATGCTGCTATGAGATTAGCAGCACCAGCTTTTGTTTATGCACTTTCATTATTAAAAGTTTATACTGTTGAAGAACCTGCTGTACATAGGGAATAAATTATCCAAGCATGGAGTTACACCTACCACTATTGAAACTCTTGGCCCCCTTTTGGAGCAAGAAGGTTTTAAACTGCGATATAGTTCTTCTCAGAAAAATCAGGTATTACGATTATTTGCTATGATATGCAGTATATTTCAATATAGAAAAGCTGATTATGTCCTTATTGATACTTATAGCACAACTAATTTTTGGTATGCTTTTGTCACTTCTCAATTGTGCCGCCTGTTAAAAATTAAATACATTCCTATTTTGCACGGTGGGAACTTAACAGTCCGATTGAGAAAGAATCCTAAAATTAGTAAAATGATTTTCAAACATTCCTTTCAGAATGTTGCTCCCTCTCTTTTTTTGCTCCATGAATTCAAAATCAAAGGATATGATAATGTAATTCATATTGCAAATGCAATCGAACTGGATAAGTATCCATTTTTAAAACGAGAAAAAGCATCTCCTAATTTACTGTGGGTTCGCTCTTTTGCTAAAATATACAATCCTATAATGGCTGTTGAAGTGTTTGCTTGTTTGAAACAGAAATATCCAGAAGCTACACTCTGTATGGTTGGACCTGAAAAAGATGGCAGCTTGTTAGAAACAAAAAAAAGAGCCGAAGAACTTAATGTTGAAGTTCTTTTTACAGGCAAATTGTCTAAGAAAGATTGGATTGATGCTTCTAAAAATTATTATGTTTTTATAAATACAACCCATTTTGACAACATGCCTGTTAGCGTGATAGAAGCGATGTCTTTAGGTTTAGCCGTTGTTTCTACTGATGTTGGAGGTATACCATTTTTATTAGAAAACGAAAAAGACTCATTATTGATTCCGGATAAGGATGTTAATAAAATGACTCATGCTATAGTTAGATTAATTCAAGAACCGGCTTTATTTAGCAAAATTACCTCTGAAGCAAGAAGAGAATCAGAACAATTTGAATGGCAGAAGGTTAAGCAGAAATGGCTGACAATTTTAAAATAAAAAAGGTTTGTTTTTTATATAATTATTAACTTGCAGCGAAATACAATTCCTGTTGATGATGAATGATTCAAAAAAGATGCATTTTGAAATATCTGAGCGTAAACTGCTTTTACGTTTTTTTGATGTAGTATTTGTATTTTTTGGATTATATTGTTTGAGTTTTGTTTCAGACTTTGATTATTTCCAATATTTAGTAACAAATTACTCTTGGATTATTGTTTTGGCCGTTTACATTAATGGATTTGGAGGTATTTTTGAAATGTACAACCTTCAGGTAGCAAGCAATAATTTTCAAGTACTGCGAAGTACAATTTTAACCACTACTTCTACGGTGTTGTTTTATTTATTAACACCGTTTTTCTCTCCTGAGTTGCCCAAAAACCGCTTGCAGTTACTCTTTTTTTATATTACTTTTTTTATAGCTTTATATGCATGGAGAATGATTTATCTTCATTTTTTAGCATCTAACAGGTTTGTTCAAAATGCAGTTTTGGTATGTGATAAGGATCAGGTGAAAGAACTTGTTTCAGGATTAGAAAGCGTCGACCCTCATTATAAAATTATCGGATATATTAATCTTGACAGTGATTCAGCTTCCGATTTTGAAATTCAATATGTGAGACATATTGAAATAAAGAACTTAATTTCATTTGTAGCTAAAAATGGTATTTCTGAAATAGTGGTGGCTTCTCAAAAAACAGATGGAATCACTACTGATTTATATCATCAGCTGCTTAAACTGCTGGAATCTGGTAAGAGTATTCGAGAATATACACAAGTATATGAAAGTAAAACGCAGCGTATTCCGGTTCAGTATATTTCTAGGGATTTTTATCGGTTTTTTCCATTTAGCCGCAGTAATCAAAACAAATTATATTTGATGTTTATACGGTTTTTTGAAATTCTTTTGTCATTAATCGGATTGAGTTTTGGACTTGTTTTAATTCCAATAATTCTTATTGGTAATGCTTTCTGGAACAAAGGGGACTTGTTTTACACTCAAAAACGAGTAGGTAAAGATGGTGTTATTTTCAAAATAATTAAATTTAGGACGATGGTCAAGAATGCCGAAAAGGGGGGGGCTGTTTTTGCTAAAGTTAATGATTCCAGAGTAACTAAATTTGGAAAGTTTTTAAGGAAAACCCGAATCGACGAGTTTCCGCAGTTTATCAATATTTTAAAAGGAGATATGGCTGTGATTGGACCAAGACCAGAAAGACCAGTATTTGTTAATGAAATTGCTCAAATTATGCCATTCTATGAAACACGTCATATTATTAAGCCAGGACTTACAGGCTGGGCGCAGATTAATTATCCCTATGGTGTAAACTTAGAGGATAGTCTAATAAAACTGCAGTATGACTTATATTACATCAAACACAGAAGTGTTTATCTGGATTTAAATATTGCTTTTAAAACCGTTTCAACAGTTTTGTTCTATAGGGGGCAGTAATTTAAATAATTATTGGAATACGTTTTTTATTTCTAATAGCAATTCGGGATAGAACAAATAAATTGGTCAGTAATATCGGAGAAACAATGAGTAAATGAACTTTTGACAGCATTAATCCGCAATAAACTATTAGAAGCAGAATATTGAAAACAGATAATTTGTATGTCCATTTTGAGTTTTTTGTTTTCGCAAAATACAGTACGCCCAAAATAAAAGGGCTGAATAAAAGTACGTTGTAGTTATATTCTAATTCCTGATGAAAAGAATAAAAGCCTAAAAAAACAAATAATAAACCCAATAAGGATATTATTGACAAATAAATATAATCAATGCTTCTCTTGTTTATCAGAGTTACAAATCCTAAAATAAAAAGATAAGTATAACTGTTATTCCACCAGGAAGCTGGAGTTTCTTCTTCAAAATTTAATATTGTTTTGTTCTCTTTGCATAAAGGCTGATTTTTATATCGAATGTGTTTTAAACTTTCCTGAAGCTCAAAAGGCAGGAATATTTTTGTTCCCACTTGATCTACTTTTGTCCCAAAAACAATACTCGTTCCGAGCTTTTCATAAAAATGATTATTGAAATAAGGGAATAAAATTGATCTGTACGTTTGATTAGTCGATGTTTTTTTTGTGATTAGATTTCCTTTCAATGTTTTATTAATCACATCTACTACCTTTGATGTGCAGTTGTTATCAATGAATTTATATTGATATAAACGTTCATCAGAAAGCATTGATTTGGCTAAATTTTCTAATAATTCCTGTTTCAGTTCTAAAGGAAGGTTCAATTCCTGTTCGTAAACATCTCTTTTTTCATAATTGTACTGACCAAGAAAATCAACATATCTATTATTAGTAATAGAATAATCCAAATCTCCTTTTGTGAATTTCAGCACAAAATTTTGGGTGTTAAAATCAAAATTCCCATAATTATAAACGACATCAAAATTATTATCCAGATCACTAATTCTTATAGCAGTGTGGCCAAATAAGGAATAGGATTCATTACCAGTACCGCAGGTCAGGATGCTGACATGTGCATTTTTTGACAGCAAAATATCTTGAGCTGATAAATTATAAACGGAACCCAATAAAAGAATGCAAACGAATATTTTTTTTAATAAGGGAGCTTTCATTTTGCTGTTTTTTTAGATATAAAATAAGAGGTGAGTTTTTAAAATAATCAAAGTTAGTTTCTAAAAAGAGATAAATCAATTTTTAATGAAAAAACATTTGAGTACAATGCAGTACTTTGGTTCCCTAATGAGGTTAATGCATAATCGATGGCAATTCCTTTGTATTTAAATCCCAAACCGATATTGGGCTGAAATCCTATTTTTTTGCCATTGTCTAATTGTGTTACCTGCTGGAAATTCCCAACACCCGCTCTTAAAAAGGCAAGATCAGTATATCCAAATTCTAAACCTACAGCAGGATCAATACTTACAAGAGAACTTGAAATTATATCATTGGTCTGAGTGAACTGCATATTCATATTTGCGGTGGTCAAAAGGCTGTAATCTTCATGAAAAATAATTTTTTTGGCGACGCCTAACTGCGCTTTAGGAAGTGTTATTTCAGTACTTTCAGGCATTTCTTGATTTTGGCCGGGAATGGCATCGGCTATTTTCTGGTAAGCTTCCTCATTGATATTCCAGATATTGTAAGTAGTGGTAATATCCCGAAGCATTAATCCAAATTGCCAGTCATTTTTTTCAAACTGAAGACCAAAGTCAAATCCAAATCCCCATGAAGTCGCAAAATCTCCAATTATTCGCCGGATAATTTTAGCATTTACTCCATATTGAAATCCCGGAACCGGAAGTTTTACAGCATAGGAAAATGTAAAGCCATAATCTGCAGTAGAAAAAAGCGAAATTCGGTTATAGTCAATATTGCCTTCATTGTCAATTAAATCGGTGGTGTTCATAATATCATCAACTCCAAAACGTATTAACGAAATTCCCCAGGCACTGCGGTCGTCAATGGGACTGGCATAAGCAGCATAATCATATTTGGCAATATTAGCGAAATAATTAGAATGCATTAAAGAGATTTGATTGTCTTCAAGATGTATTAGTCCGGCAGGATTCCAATAACAGGAATTAACATCGGATGTAGAGGCAGTAACGGCATTTGACATTCCTAGAGCTTTAGCATCCACACCAATATTCATAAACTCATTCGAGTATTTTCGAACGGTTTGGGAATAGCTGCTATTTATTATGAATAGGAGTAAAAAAAGCTGTATTTTTTTCAACGGATCTTAATTTGTCGGTTTAAAACCATTTTAATTATTTTCCAAAAATAAAGTTTTTTGATGATGTAACTGCTTCAATTCAATTAATTAATAATTTTTGTACAAAACAGTCTGAAATCAATCACTAAAAACAAGGTGAGCTTTCACATATTGTATTAAATTTGCCAAGCTTATAATTCAATTTTAATCACTATGAATATCAAAAAACACATTCCAAATACAATTACTTTACTGAATCTTTTTTGCGGTTGTATCGCTGTAGTATTTGTAAGCAGGGATCAGTTTGAGATGGCGTTCTTTTTTGTCTGCCTCGGAATTTTTCTGGATTTTTTTGATGGCTTTTTTGCCCGTCTGTTCAAAGTTTCCGGTCCATTAGGACTGCAGCTGGATTCTCTTGCTGACATGGTTACAAGCGGTGTTGTTCCTGGGTTTGTAATGTTCAAAATGATGCAGAGCAGTTCAGCTTATATGAATGAAGGATGGCTGCAGTTTTTTCCTTATTTAGGTTTTATTATTACTTTGGGATCGTGTATGCGTTTGGCAAAATTCAATATTGACACGCGTCAGACGGATTCATTTATAGGACTGCCAACTCCGGCAAATGCCCTTTTCATATTGAGCCTTTCATTGGTTAAAGAGTATTATGCAGCTGATTCATTGATGGTACTTGAAATTTTTACGGAGAAATGGTTTTTATTATTAATATCACTGTTTAGTGCCTATATTTTAAATGCCGAGATTCCTTTGTTTTCTTTAAAAATAAAAAAGTTTAATTTCAGGGATAATGCACTTCAGATTGTTTTCTTGGCAGTTTCTGTTTTATTGTTACTGTTTCTGCAATATTTAGGAGTTACATTAGTTATTGTTTTCTACGTTTTACTATCAGTGATTAATAACAAGTTTCAAAAGAAGTAATTTTTTTAGATAAAAAAACAGCAGTGCTATGCCAAGGCGTAAATCAAAAAAGAAAAAAGGAAAGTGGATTGATTTCTTTTTTATTGGGATAGTTGTTCTTATTATTTTTTCAACAGCATATCATTACCGTTCTGGGCTGGCAAATTATCTGGGCTTTAGACCGCGTTATAAAAGTGAGGTAGATGTTTTTTCTGAGGCAAGAAATCTTAGGGTCTTAGAAAAAAATGATGGAAAAACAGTAGGAATTGATGTTTCAGAATATCAGGGAAAAATCCGTTGGTCTTATGTAGATACTATTGAAGAGAAATATCCATTACGCTACGTTTTTATACGTGCAACTGTCGGAAATGACAGAGTAGACCGTCAATTTGAAAGGAACTGGCTTGGAGCGAAAAAAAATAAAATGATACGCGGTGCTTATCATTATTACCGTCCAAATGAAAATTCTCTTGAACAAGCTTCACTTTTTATAAAAACAGTAAAACTCAGGAAAGGTGATCTTCCTCCGGTTTTGGATATCGAAAAGCTGCCAAAAGAACAGTCTCTTGAACGGCTGAAAATTGGATTAAAGCGCTGGCTAAGTGCTGTAGAACAGCATTATGGCGTACGTCCGATTATTTACACTGGAGAAAAATATTATGATGATTTTTTGAAAGAAGAATTTAGCGATTATTTGTTTTGGATAGCCAATTACAATTTTTATCGCGAAGAAATCGAAGATGATTGGCTCTTTTGGCAGTTTACAGAGAAAGCCAAAGTGCCTGGAATTGACCGTACTGTTGATGTTAACATTTATAATGGCGATTTGGAACAGCTGCAGTATATAACCGTAGAATGATTTTTTATGTGAAAAAGGCCTGAAATTTGCAAAAACATTTAGCTTCAGCTGAAGGAAAATTGAATGTTTTTTTAAACCATTATCAAAAAATAAAACAATTTTAAAAGAGAGTATTCCTAATAGGATTTTTTATAAAGAGCTTCATTCAAGGGGTAGCCATTGCCTATAAATGAGTTTGGCTATTGGATATAATAATATATGACTGTCCGCAAATAATACCATGTGTTTTTTCGCCACTGATTACACAGATTCTTATAGATTTCATTACTATTTTTTAAAAAAATCTGTGTAAATCTTTTTAATCTGTCACTAATTCGATTTGTTTGGTATTAGTTAAGGATAGTAATGTAATAATGAATATTGGTAAAATTTTAGCTTTGCTGTTTTTCTTCGGTCATGTTTATCGTTTTTGGGTGTAAGCTGACCAGCTGTAAAACGATGGCGATCAACACTACAAAGAGCAGCAGAATGAATATTTGTTCCATACCGCCTTTGTCTGCAGCTTTCCCCAAAAATTCAGTAATAACCGCTCCGGCAGAAATCCCGACAAAGTTCATGATGCCGTATCCTGTGGCGCGATAACGAGGCGAAACAAATTGGCAGAGAATAGGCATGTTATTAGTGTCAAAAATTCCAAATCCAAGACCAAAAAGCATGCCGCCGGCTATAATAGCTTCGATGCTCTCACATTTGCCTAATAAAAAAAGGGCTGGAATTGTAAGGGCTAAACCTATCGTGCTAGTGTAGATTCTTCCTTTAAGATTTCGGATTACCCATCTGTCAGAAACAAATCCGCCAAGCAGAACGCCTACAAATGAAGACATCGCTATGCTGACTGTTGCAATTGGGCCTGCAATAGACATATCCAGATGCAGTTTTTCGGAAAACAAGGTGGGTAACCAGTTTTTGGCCGCCCATCCCGGAAGGCTTGGCGCTGAAAAATAAAAAAGCAAAACCCAAAAGGATATGTTTCCAAACAAAATACTCAAACCTCTGAACATTTGTTTTAATTCCATGCCTATCGTTAATTTTTGGGAGGCGTCAAAAGTGTAGGTTTTCTTTTCTTTAATAATAAAAATCAATAGAAAACTATAGATAATGCCAATAAGTCCTACAGAATGAAAGGTAAACTGCCAGGAAAATTTATTGGAAATAGTTGTTCCAAATCCGCCGAGTGCCTGCCCCAGATAAATTCCGGTAGTGTGAATGCCTATGGCAAAAGAGCGGGTGTTTTCCTGATGATAATCGGCAATCAATGATAATGCGGCCGGAATATAAAAGGCTTCACTGAAGCCCATAATGGCACGCAAAACATATATTTGGTTAAAAGTTGTGGCATATCCCATTGTCATTGTCACTCCAGACCAGATAAAAAGACTGCAGACAATCATTTTTTTTCTATTGATTCTGTCGGCTATAATGCCGGAAACAGGACTCATTAAAGCATAAATCCAAAGGAAAACAGCCATCAGCAGACCAAAGTTTTCGGCTTTTGCTAACTCTGGAATGTCAAGCATCATTGCGGGTTTCATAGTAGAAAGCATCTGCCTGTCCAGATAATTTAACAATGCTACAAACCATAATAAGCCAACTACTATCCATGGATAGGATTTTTTTTCACTCAATTTTGCAATCATAGCAGCGTCAGTATAAAAGCGATAATGTATGAATCCAAAAGAGAAGAAATGTTAATCATTGCTAGGCATTAAAGTATAAGAAATCGAACGGATAATGTTTTTTACTCTGGAAAATCAGCAGGATGCCGAATTAAAGTCTGTTTAGAATAAAAAATAGGACAGTTGAAAAGAACAGTAAAAATAAAAGAGAGACCCATTTTGATTTTTTATTGGCAAAATTCAAGGCAGTTCCTTTCCATTCTGTTTTTTTTGGAACAAAAAGGCGTTCGTCTTCTTTGTTGTAGTAGAAAAGACCTTTCCATTTCCAGTTATTTGGATCATTTCTCCATCTGTCTGATGTTTCTTTATCGGGGTCATTATCTCTCCAATCGTCCTTTTTTGTATTTGAAATCATGCCAATATTTGTTTAGTGAAAATAAGATGATATGAATGAAAATCAGTGGTTTAATGATGTTTAAGGAACAGACTGTTCAAAAACTGACCGCTGATTATTAAAATTCCAGCTTCTTTTTTCTTAATTCAAAGTTTTGGCCTAGATATACGCGGCGCACCATTTCGTCTTCAACTAGTTCTTCTGGAACACCTGCTTTTAGAATTCCCCCTTCAAACATTAGATAGGTTTTGTCGGTAATGGCTAGTGTTTCCTGTACGTTGTGATCGGTGATTAAGATTCCGATGTTCTTGTTTTTCAGCTGGGCGACAATTCTTTGAATATCTTCCACAGCAACCGGATCTACACCAGCAAAAGGTTCATCAAGTAAGATGAATTTTGGATCAGTGGCCAGACATCGGGCAATTTCGGTTCGGCGGCGTTCTCCTCCTGAAAGCAGATCCCCGCGGTTGGTACGAATGTGTTCCAGACTGAACTCAGCAATTAAACTTTCCATTTTGGCTATCTGCTCTTCTTTAGAAAGTTTAGTCAGCTGCAGTACGCTTAAAATATTATCTTCGATACTTAATTTTCTAAAAACAGAAGCTTCCTGTGCCAAGTAACCAATTCCCTGCTGAGCTCTTTTATACATTGGATAATCGGTAATGTTTAGATCATTCAGGTAAATATTCCCAGAGTTGGGTTTTACCAAGCCTACGATCATATAAAAAGAAGTCGTTTTCCCGGCACCGTTTGGTCCCAAAAGGCCAACAATTTCACCTTGGTTTACTTCTACCGAAATACCTTTTACAACGCTTCTGCCTTTGTAGGTTTTTATTAAATTTTCTGCTCTTAGCTTCATTTTTAATTGGATAATGTGTCAATTGAAATTACCTGAATAATATAATAATTGTTGTCCTAAAGAGACAAAATAAGTAAAATTAATCAATCGGATAAACAAATTAATATTTTGTAAAATTATCTAATTGACTATTTTTTAATTGCCCTGCTCTTCCAGTGCTTCCCAAAATTCGTAAGCTCTGCGCAAATGCGGTACTACAATTGTGCCGCCTACTAGCGTTGCAATCCCCATAGCTTCCATCATTTCCTCTTTGGTAACACCTTCTTTATAGCTGGTTTCCAAATGGTATTTTACGCAGTCATCACAGCGTAAAACAGCCGAGGCAACTAGTCCGAGCAGTTCTTTGGTTTTTACATCTAAGGCTCCGGGAGCGTAAGCATTGGTGTCAAGATTAAAAATACGCTTTACTATTTTATTATTGTCTGCCAATAATTTTTCGTTCATTTTAGAACGGTAGTCGTTAAATTCTTGTACAATATCAGACATTTGCTTTCTTTTTATTTAATACTACAATTTTTGATATCAAGATACTTACTTCATAAATAAGGAGCATCGGAATGGCAACAATTGTCTGGCTTACCACATCCGGCGGTGTTACAATTGCGGCAACAATCAAGATTATTACAACGGCATATTTCCAGTACTTTCTTAAAAATTCAGGGGTTACCAGATCTAATTTTGTCAGGAAATAAATAATTATAGGAAGTTCAAAGAATAATCCGCTGGCCAGTATGCTGGTTTTTACCATGCCAATATAGGAGTCAAGCGTAAATTGATTTTTGACAACATCACTGATTGTAAATGTGGCCACAAAATTAACAGACATTGGAATTACTACATAATAACCAAATATCACACCCATAAAGAAAAGCAGGGAAGAGGTGAATATAAATACCCGAGCGTTTTTCTTTTCTTTTTCATACAAAGCAGGACTGATAAATTTCCAGATCTCCCATAAAATATATGGGAAACTTAAAATGAAACCTGCCAGAATACACATCCATACGAAAATATTAACCTGACCTTCCATTTCTGTATTCTGAATGATAAAAGGCATTTCGGTTATACAAAGTCCTTCTGCAAACCCCAATGAATGAGATAATTCACAGAAATAGCGATAAGTAAAAAACGTCGGTCTTGTTGGTCCAAATATAATGGTGTCAAACAAGTAATCGCTTATGAAATAAGTTACAAAAGCCATGATAATTACAGCAGTTGTACTTCTGACTAACAGCCATCTTAATTCTTCAAGATGGTCTAAAAAAGACATTTCGCCTAGATTTTTTTTTGCCATTATACAATTCCTTCTTTTAAAATATCGTGTAAATGCAATACGCCTTTGTACTCTCCATTATCTACTACTATTAATTGAGTAATAGAGAAATCTTCCATTAAATTAAAAGCATCTACAACCATATCTGTCGATTTTATTGTTTTTGGGTTTTTGCTCATAATGTCTTTTGCTGTTAATTCGGCAATTGTGTCGCGGTCATTTAACATTCTTCGGATATCTCCGTCGGTAATTATTCCTACTACTTTGTTGTTTTCTACTACAGCGGTTACACCAAGGCGTTTTTCTGAAATTTCGAAAATTGCTTTTTTAATTGAGGTATCGGGAGTCACTTCGGGTTTTAAAGTGTGTTCCAGCATGTCTTTTACGCGAAGCAGTAATTTTTTTCCTAAAGCACCGCCAGGATGATATACAGCGAAATCTTCTGCTTTGAAATCTCTCATTTCCATTAAACAGACAACTATGGCATCTCCCATAACTAATTGTGCAGTTGTACTGTTAGTTGGTGCCAGATTCAAAGGGCAGGCTTCTCTGTCAACAGTAGTATTTAAAACATAATGAGAACCTTTGGCCAAAAAGGAAGTCATATTTCCGGTCATGCCAATGAGTTTATTCCCAAAACGGGTCAAAAGAGGAACTAGTGCTTTGATTTCTGGACTGTTACCGCTTTTGGATATACAGATAATAACATCGTCTTCTTGCAGCATTCCTAAATCGCCGTGTATGGCTTCAGAAGCATGTAAAAATAATGATGGAGTGCCGGTTGAGTTGAATGACGCTGTCATTTTTTGAGCAATAATGGCACTTTTGCCAATTCCTGTTACTATTAATCGTCCTTTGGAATTGTAGATACACTGTACCGCTTCCGCAAAAGTATCGTCAATGAAGTCAATTAATTTGGCTATAGACTGGCTTTCTGATTCAATTGTTTTCTTGGCGTTAGCCAGTATGTTTTCTTTTGTAATCAAAACAGATAATTTAAAATTTGTAAGTGTGAAAGAAAGTTGTATCTTTATGTGCCGCAAATTTATATAAAATACCACATATTAAAGAATGAATTCAAACGAAATTGACATAGACAAAGAATTAAAGAAGTATTTTGGCTTTAGCAAGTTCAAAGGCCTGCAGGAAAATGTTATTAAAAGTCTGCTCAATAAGCAGAATACATTTGTGATTATGCCGACAGGAGGAGGGAAATCACTCTGCTATCAATTACCCGCTTTAATTCAGGAAGGAACAGCTATTGTTGTTTCTCCTTTGATAGCATTAATGAAGAATCAGGTAGATGCTATCCGAAGCCTTTCTTCTGAAAATGGGATTGCCCATGTTTTAAATTCTTCACTTACAAAAACTGAAATCGCACAAGTTAAATCCGATATTAGTGCGGGGATAACAAAGCTGTTATATGTCGCTCCAGAATCTTTGACCAAAGAGGAGTATGTTGCGTTTCTTCAGACTGTTCCTATTTCATTTGTAGCTATTGATGAAGCACACTGTATTTCAGAGTGGGGACACGACTTTAGACCAGAATACCGCAATCTAAAAAATATTATCAAGCAGTTAGGTGAAGTTCCTATTATTGGTCTTACAGCTACGGCTACTCCAAAAGTACAGGAAGATATCTTGAAAAATCTGGAGATGGCAAATGCAAAAACTTTTAAGGCATCATTTAACAGAGCCAATCTGTTTTATGAAGTTCGTACCAAAACCAAAAATATTGAATCGGATATTATTCGGTTTATAAAACAGCACAAAGGAAAATCGGGAATTATTTACTGTTTGAGCCGTAAAAAAGTAGAATCAATTGCCGAAGTGTTACAGGTAAACGGAATAAGCGCCGTTCCATATCATGCAGGACTTGACGCTAAAACACGCGCCAAACATCAGGATATGTTTTTGATGGAAGATGTAGAGGTTGTTGTTGCAACTATCGCATTTGGGATGGGAATCGATAAGCCAGATGTGCGTTTTGTGATTCATCACGATATTCCAAAATCTTTGGAAAGTTACTATCAGGAAACAGGAAGAGCTGGCCGTGATGGAGGTGAAGGTCACTGTCTTGCTTATTATTCATATAAAGACGTTGAAAAATTAGAGAAATTCCTGTCTGGAAAACCAGTTGCAGAACAGGAAATAGGATTTGCTTTGCTACATGAAGTAGTAGCTTATGCCGAAACTTCAATGTCAAGACGTAAATTCTTACTGCATTACTTCGGAGAAGAATTTGACAGCGAAACCGGTGAAGGAGCTGATATGGATGATAATGTCCGCAATCCAAAAACAAAAGTGGAAGCCAAAGATGAAGTGCTTAAACTATTGGAAGTTGTCAAAAAAACCAAACATATTTACAAGTCAAAAGAAATTGTATTTACGCTGATAGGCCGTGTAAATGCGGTTATCAATGCTCATAAAACAGATTCTCAATCCTTTTTTGGGTCGGGATCAAAACATGACGAGAAATTTTGGATGGCATTATTACGGCAGGTTCTTGTGGCAGGATTATTGAAAAAAGATATTGAAAGTTACGGTATAATAGAGATAACCAAAGAAGGCCTGGCCTTTATGAAAAATCCGGAATCTTTCATGATGTCGGAAGACCATGAATACAGCGAGGCTGATGATGAAGCTATAGTAACGGCCTCAAAATCATCTGGAACTGCCGATGAATTGTTGATGTCGATGCTGCGAGAACTGCGTAAAAAAGTAGCTAAAAAATTAGGAGTTCCTCCATTTGTGGTTTTTCAGGATCCTTCCCTCGAAGATATGGCTTTGAAATATCCAATTTCTCAATCAGAATTGGTGAACATTCATGGTGTTGGCGAAGGAAAAGCTAAAAAATATGGTAAAGAATTCATCGAATTGATAAGCCGTTATGTAGAAGAAAACGACATTATTCGTCCCGATGATTTGGTAGTAAAATCTACCGGAGTCAATTCTGTCAATAAATTATACATTATTCAAAATATCGACAGAAAGTTGTCCTTGACTGATATCGCTTCCGCAAAAGGACTAAAAATGGATGATCTGATCAAAGAAATGGAACAAATTGTTTATTCAGGAACTAAATTAAACATCAAATACTGGCTGGACGAAATGCTTGATGACGATCAGCAGGAAGAAATCCATGACTACTTTATGGAATCAGAATCAGACAGCATCGAGAAAGCACTTAAAGAATTTGATGGAGACTACGATATAGATGAATTGCGCCTGATGCGTATAAAATTCATTAGCGAAGTAGCAAATTAGTCTGCAGTTTTCAGCAGGCAGATTTTAGAAAAATATCCCGTTTCATAGAAATGGGATTTTTTATGTAAACTGAAGTCTGCGTTCTTTTATCTGATTACTCATAAACCTCACCGCGATGCGGTTTCAATGCATCTCTTACCTGAATCATATTTTCTTCGGTTACAACCATAAAAGCGGTTGCATACATTTCATTTAAAATCTCAAATCCGGTGATGTTTATCGGTAATTTTTCGATAATGATATATTCTTTTAAGTGGATTTCGTGATGTTCAGCTGTTTTTGCCGAAGCTGGACCCCGAAAATCCCATATTAGTTTTATTTTTCTGGACATTATTTTTAAGTGCAAGGTTTCAAAGTAACAAAGGTACAAAGTCATTTTGAAATCGATTTTAGATTAAATAATTAATTTCAGTTCCAAAATAGTATTTTTGCATCTTCTTTTCATAGCAAGAAAAGCTAATTGAATAAATACAATACAATGCCAAGAGAACTTTTACTTCAGGTAACTCCAGAAATAGCTGCAAATGATTTGCTACTAAAAGATTATTTATCGAAACAGATTAAAGTTCCGACAAATGAAATACAGCATGTTGCCATTTTGAAACGCTCTATTGACGCACGTCAGAAAGCGATTAAAATCAATTTGAAAGTTTCGATTTATTTAAAAGGGGAATTATTTCAGGAAAACAAAATAGAATTACCGGATTATAAAAATGTTTCCAATGCGAAGGAAGTTATTGTAGTTGGAGCAGGACCGGCAGGTCTTTTTGCTGCTTTGCAGTTAATTGAGTTAGGTCTGAAACCAATTGTTATCGAACGCGGAAAAGACGTTCGCGGACGCCGACGCGATTTGAAGGCAATCAATAGAGATCATATTGTCGATGAAGATTCTAATTACTGTTTTGGTGAAGGCGGAGCAGGAACTTATTCGGATGGGAAATTATATACTCGTTCTAAAAAGCGTGGAGATGTCAATAGAATATTAGAATTACTGGTCGCTTTTGGTGCCACGGGAGATATATTGGTAGATGCTCATCCGCATATTGGAACCAATAAATTACCGCAGATTATACAGGATATCCGTGAAAAAATTATCGAATGCGGCGGACAGGTTTTATTCGAAACCCGTTTGACTGATATTTTGATAAAAAATAATCAAGTACAGGGAATTGTAACTCAAAGAGGCGATACAATTTTAGCTAATAAATTGATTCTGGCGACAGGACATTCTGCCCGTGATATTTTTGAACTGCTGGATAAAAAGAAAGTATTAATTGAGGCTAAACCATTTGCATTAGGGGTAAGAGCCGAACATCCACAGTCATTGATTGACAGCATTCAGTACAGCTGCGATTATCGAGGTGAACATTTGCCTCCAGCACCTTATTCTATAGTGAAACAGGTGAATGGTCGCGGAATGTATTCGTTTTGTATGTGTCCGGGAGGAGTAATCGCACCTTGTGCCACAAGTCCAGGCGAAGTAGTTACCAATGGCTGGTCACCGTCCAAAAGAGATCAGTCAACGGCCAATTCTGGAATTGTAATCGAATTGAAATTGGAAGATTTTAAGCCTTTTGCAAAATTCGGAGCTTTGGCAGGAATGGAATTTCAAAAAAGCATTGAGCAAAAAGCTTGGTATTTAGCTGGAGAAACCCAAAAAGTTCCGGCACAGCGAATGGCCGATTTTATACAAAATAAAGTTTCTGCCAATATTCCTAAAACGTCTTACGTTCCAGGAACCACTTCGGTGGAAATGGGACAGGTTTTCCCAGGATTTTTATCACAGATTCTGCGTGAAGGTTTTACTGAGTTCGGAAAATCAATGAGAGGTTATTTAACCAATGAAGCGATTTTACATGCGCCGGAAAGCAGAACTTCATCTCCAGTCCGCATCCCGAGAGACCCAATTTCATACGAACATTTGCAGATAAAAGGACTCTATCCTTGCGGCGAAGGAGCAGGTTATGCTGGAGGTATTATTTCTGCCGCGATTGACGGTGAAAAATGTGCTTTGAAAATTGCTGAGGTTTTGCAAAAATAATTTTTATATAGCAGAGGAATGGAGTCAATGATCATAACTTACCATTCTTGAAATTTTCCATTGACTGCCAACTTTTTTCCAAATAGCAAGAAATTTAAAAGTGCCTATTTCTTCTTTTCCGTTTTCCATGTGGCGAAATTGATGTGTGGCAGTTTCAATAGCTCCAAAATCCTTTATGGGATGTACTTCGAGACTGCCTTTGACTAAACTTCGGATGAGTTTGTTTTCGTTTTTAAACATTTTTTCAAAATTTGAAAAAACAGTTTCGTAGGAAATTAGGCCTCCATTGTCTTGATACCATTCCAGATCTTCGGTAAATAAAGGTTTGAATTTTGCCATGTCTTTGGCGTTAAATGCATCAAAAAGTTGTGTATCCATTGAAGCAATTTCGTTGTACAGCTCCTGTGAAGTCGGTGCTACTTTTTTTTCCTGAGCCAAAGTTAGATTTAGGCTTAGAATAAATAGAAATGAGAAGAAAAAGCTTTGGTATCTGTATATATTTTTATTCATGTTTTTTAGATTAATGACTTTATAAAGATAGGAAAAGAATATTTAGTTTTGTTAAAAGCTGTTTTTTAGTGTTTTATAAAAAATAGTGATTCAATTCGGTTTACATCTATTGTTTGGGAATCTGGTAATTCTAAGAAATAATCCAATTGCCATTTCTGCGTTTTTTGTGCCTGTTTACTGGTTGTAATATCCCAAGGCGGATAAACACGAATGGCACGTTTTCCTTCTTTTTTATCCGAAACAATTTCTTTGGTTATCAAAACTGATTTAGGAAAAATAAACAGTCCGAAATCATTGTCTTTACGGACGCTGATAAAGAAGAAATCGATTGGATCGGCAGTGTCAAAAGGCTGAATTGGCTCCTGATTTATTCTTTTCCAGAGCGTAACAAACTGCCCGGTTTTAGCAGGTGTGATTTTAGCAGTTCGGAATAGAATATTTAAATTATTTAGAACAAAACGGCAGGCTCCATATTCAGTGCTTTCTGCTTCAAGAATAGGCTGCGTGATTTCGAAATCATAATTGTCAAAAAGTCTTTCTTTGATTAAAATTAAATCTTCGGGTATACTTTCTGATGCGGTCCAAGACTTTTGTGTAATCATTTGAAAATGAATTTGATGTTTTGATAAATAATAAAGCCGAAAATGGATTTCGGCTTTGAGGAGTTTGAAATTACTTTTTGGTTTTCAGCTTGTCTTTAAAGACTTTCTCAAATTTTTCAATTTTTGGCTGAATAACCATTTGACAATAAGGCTGATTTTTGTTATTGGCATAATAGTTTTGGTGATAATCTTCGGCTTTGTAAAATTTAGTAAAAGGCTCTATCGTAGTCACAATTGGATTTTGATAAACCTTTGCTTTGTTTAACTCAGCAATAATGGACTGTGCTTCATTTTTTTGTTCTTCATCATTATAAAAAATAACAGATCTGTACTGCGTTCCTCTGTCAGCACCTTGTCTGTTAAGGGTTGTAGGATCATGAACGGTAAAAAATACTTTGAAAATCTCATCAAGACTGGTCACATTTTTGTCAAAAGTAATCTGAACAACTTCGGCATGACCTGTCGTTCCCGAACAGACTTCTTCATAGCTTGGGTTTGTGATTTTCCCTCCGGAGAATCCGGAAACGACTGTTTTTACACCTTTCAGATTTTCATAAACAGCTTCTACGCACCAGTAACAGCCGCCACCAAGAGTTATAGTTTCAAAATTAGATTGTGTCATTTTTTTAGTTTTAGTATTGTTTTGGGAAAATAATATTCCGGTAAATAATAAACAGAGTAAAATTAATGTTTTCGTTTTCATGAGAATCGTTTTTAAATTTTATTTAGCATCTGGTACAAAATCAAGTGCAATGGAATTCATGCAGTATCTTTTGCCGGTTGGAGCTGGCCCGTCATCAAATAAATGGCCAAGATGTCCGCCGCATCTGCCACAGAGGGCTTCTATTCGTTCCATGCCGATAGAATTATCTTCTCTAAATACAATGCTTTTTTTGTTTTCCTGTTCAAAAAAACTTGGCCATCCGCAGCTGCTCGAAAATTTTGCTCCAGATCGAAAAAGTGTATTACCGCAGGCTGCGCAGTAATAAGTTCCTTTTACATCGGTATTCCAATATTTGCCTGTAAAAGGTCTTTCAGTATCTGCTTTGCGGGAAACTAAATAAACGTCTTCCGGCAGAATTTTTTTCCATTCGGCATCTGTTAAATTCAGTTTTGTAGTATCGGTATGCGAATAATAGGGATTTTTAGCTTTGCTTGAATTGGTTTCAACGGATGTCATTTCCGAATTTTTCACTTCTTTATTCTGTCCGCAAGCTTCAAAAATAAACAGGGGAAGAAACAGTAAAATGCAAAAAAAAGATTTTGTTTTCATAACGGCGATTTTTTATATATCAAATGTAATGGAAGAGCGGCAATAGAAATGTCGGTTATTTTACAATTTGATTCTATTTATATAATTTTTAACTATTTTGATATACGTTAAAAATGGTTTCTTGGTTTTAAAAAGAGTAGTTACCGGATACAGTACAGAAAAAAAGGGATATGAAATATGCAGAAAATTAACACTTAGATTTTTGTTTTGAAGAAGCTAATGACCATGACGATAATAATTTCTGCAAAATACAAAAGAATCTTTAGGCCTTTATAAAGGTATCTTTTTTGTACTTTTGTTTCATCAATACAGAATATGGAAGAAGAAAAAGTAATATTAGTAAATGAATTGGATGAGCAGATTGGCTTAATGCCAAAATTGGAGGCGCATGAAAAAGCTATTCTGCACCGTGCTTTTTCAGTTTTTATTTTAAATAATAAAAATGAAATCATGCTGCAGCAAAGAGCTCATCAAAAGTATCATTCTCCTTTGTTGTGGACCAATACCTGCTGCAGTCATCAGCGGGAAGGTGAAACCAATATTCAGGCCGGTAACCGCAGATTGTATGAGGAAATGGGTTTTAATACCGAATTGAAAGAGCTTTTTCATTTTATTTATAAAGCACCTTTTGATAATGGTTTGACAGAACATGAACTCGATCATGTAATGATTGGTTATTATGACGGCGAACCTATGATAAATACTGAAGAAGTAGAAGACTGGAAATGGATGAAAATTGAAGATATACAAAGCGATATGCTTTTGAATCCAGAAGTTTATACTGTTTGGTTTAAAATCATTTTTGAAGAATTCTATCATTTTTTAGAAGACCATTCGTTAGAAAACAGGAACTAATCTATTTTGCCGAAATTAAATTCTTAAACCTACATGAGAGTAACCATATCCAGAAAAGCCCATTTTAATGCTGCTCATCGTCTGTATCGAAAAGATTGGACTTTTGAACAAAACGATGCTGTTTTTGGCAAATGCAATAATCCTAATTTTCACGGACACAACTACGAATTAATAGTGAGTGTTACCGGAGAGATTGATCAGGAAACGGGTTATGTCATGGATGTGAAATTCCTGACGGATATTATTAAGGAAGAAGTCGAGAATCAAATGGATCATAAAAATCTGAATCTGGACGTGCCCGAATTTCAAGATTTGAATCCTACTGCTGAAAATATAGTAGTAGTGATTTGGAATAAAATACGAAAAAGAATAAAACTTGAACTTGATTTGGAAGTGGTTCTTTATGAAACGCCCCGTAATTTTGTAACTTATAAAGGAGAATAATGGGACTGAAAGCAGGGGATAAAATTCCAAATTTCACAGTAAAAGACACGGATGGGAACGATTTTGATAGTCTTGACTTAATTGGTAAAAAGCCTTTGGTTATCTATTTTTATCCAAAAGACAATACGCCGGGCTGTACAGCTCAAGCCTGCAGTTTTAGAGATCAATATGAAGATTTCAAAGATCTTGGCGCTGAGGTAATAGGAATCAGCGGTGACAGTGTGGCTTCACATCAAAAATTCAGCAGTCAGTTCAAACTGCCTTTTATTCTTTTATCAGATGCTGACAAGAAAATTAGAACCCTTTTTGGAGTGCCTTCTAATTTGTTTGGTTTAATACCTGGCAGAGTTACTTATGTTGCTGATAAAACTGGTACAATAATTATGGTTTTTGATAGCATGAAAGCAAAAGATCATATCCCAAAAGCACTTGATGCAATCAAAGAAATACAATTATAAAAGGACAAAATAATATTACCTTTTGAAAGTAAAAGTATAGAAATTTGTAAATAAAAAAATATGAGTTCAAAAATTTATCCATTACAGTTTGAAGCCATTCTTAAAGAAAGAATCTGGGGAGGCGAAAAGTTAAAAACTATTCTGAATAAGCCAATTACATCTAGTATTACTGGAGAAAGCTGGGAACTGTCTACAGTGGAAGGTGATATTAGTGTTGTTGCAAATGGTGATTATAAAGGGAAATTATTGACCGAATTAATCAATGAATATCCAAATGAAATTCTGGGAACTGCTGTTCATGAAAGATTTGGAAAACAATTTCCATTACTTTTCAAATATTTGGATGCCCGTGAAGATCTTTCTATTCAGGTGCATCCTAATGATGAATTAGCAAAAAAACGTCACAATTCTTTTGGTAAAACAGAAATGTGGTACGTTATGCAGGCTGATACTGATGCCAGAATCATTGTTGGATTTAAGAGTGATTCCAGCGCCAAGGAATATATGGATCATCTCAATGATAAAACACTGATTGATATATTAGATACTGTAAAAGCAAAACCAGGAGATGTTTTTTTCTTAGAGACAGGGACGGTTCACGCTATTGGAGCAGGTCTGGTCATAGCCGAAATACAGCAGACCTCGGATATCACTTATCGTTTATATGATTTTGACAGGAAAGATGCTCAGGGAAATACCCGAGAACTTCACGTTGATTTGGCTTTGGATGCTATTAATTATAAAAAAGTCGATACTTATAAAGAATATGCCAAAGAAGTAAATATATCGAATACAGTAGTTGACTGCCCTTACTTTACAACTAATTTTATTCCGCTGGAAAATGAAAAGAATGTAGTTAATTCTGGGGCTTCTTTTGTTGTATATATGTGCGCAGAAGGTTCGTTTGAAATTGATTATGAAGGTGTGGCATATCAATATAAAAAAGGAGACACAATTCTTATTCCAGCAGCGATGAAGGATTATAATTTGAAGGGAAAAGCTTCAATTTTAGAAATTTATATTTCATAGTTCGTAATAGAAAGATTATGTGTACTTTTGCAGACGCAAATTAAATAAAAAATAAAATGGCAAACGTTAAGAATTTAAAGAAAGACATCAACTACGTTTTAGGTGATATTATTGAGGCAGTTTACTTGTTCGAAATTTCTACAACAGGAAAACCAACAGATGAAACGAATGCATTGATTGACGAGGCTATTGTTGCTTTTGACAGTTTAATCACTAAAGTGAATGCTAAAAATGTTGAAAACAAAAAAGCACACTTCAAACAAATAAATGTAGAATTGGAACAAACTGCTAATCAATTGATTGCTAAAATCAACGAATTGCAGTAAAAAAAAGGGCAAAAAAGTTTGATTTTTTTTTGGAAAAACGAAATTCAGGCTTATCTTTGCACCCGTAACGAGGCCGATGTAGCTCAGCTGGCTAGAGCAGCTGATTTGTAATCAGCAGGTCGTGGGTTCGAGTCCCTCTATCGGCTCAAAAAACCATCTAGTTAAAAATAGATGGTTTTTTATTTAAATTTTCGCATTACAAAAAAAAGCATATTGAATAGGCCGATGTAGCTCAGCTGGCTAGAGCAGCTGATTTGTAATCAGCAGGTCGTGGGTTCGAGTCCCTCTATCGGCTCTTAATGAAAACCATCTAACTTCTGTTAGGTGGTTTTTTGTTTTTGACATGGATCAGTTTTAAATCAAAAGATTGGATAATCTGAAGATAAAAAGGGGATCAGGTTTAAAAGGATTTCAATTAGTTAGCTTTTTGAGGTCTCTAGTTTATGATGTAAATAATCAGAATAGTATCCTGATAATATTAAGGCGATAACTGTTGTTAATCCAAAAAAAGGATTAATGTTGATCAGTGAATCTTCGGAGTTGACTACTACAAATGAACCATAGCCTAGGTATCCATATATTGACGATAAAAGAGCAAACATTGAGGCTAAGATTGATACTCCTCTAATTCTAAAGCGAAATGTAGCCCACAATAGTATTATAATGAATAGGTATTGATCACTTGAATGGTCAAAAGCAATTAGTACACAGACTAATATTGTTGCTAATCCTAATGATATTGCTTCTAAAAGTGATGTCGAAATAATTTTTATGTGATGACGATAGAACCAGGATATTAAAAATGGGGTTATGAGTATTGTACCGATTAAATCACCTTTCCATAGAGTTGTCCAATTGGAAATGAAATGGTTTGGGGTACTCAATTCCCAAAACGAAATAGCTGAAACACATAATAAAGAACAGATGCCGCAATATAAAATACTGACTCCTAAAAAGGCTATAACTGAAAATCCTGTTTTTAAAGGATATTCGCCTTTGTTGATTAAATTAATTAAGTAAGCACTAATAGCTACTCCAATTACTACTCCTGTCGCTACAGATGCTGATGAGAGTATAATTTCGAGTAATGATTTGTCCAGCATTTTGCAGACATCCCAAAATGAAAATATATTCGCAACAAATGACCCTGCCCAAACTCCAGCTATAGCTTTGCGTCCTATAATTAATACAGCAGCAAGCGCAAATCCAACATCTGGGAAAATTGGCGATAAATTGTCTGGGGAAACAGTTATTCTAAAGCTCAAAAAGGCAAGTACATTGAAAACAAATGCTACCAAAATAATTTTAAAAAACTGAGATTTTAAAAAAAATGGAGTGTAATAATCGTTTATATCTAACTTGTACATAATGAGCTGTTTTTGTTGTTGTTCTTGTGCGAAAAGAATAAGGATTTGTCTAACAAATTTAGTATTTAAATTTTAATTGTTAATTTTTTTGAAATTTAATTTTGTGGCAGATAAGTATTTTTTTTATCATTAGTTTGTAATTTTTTTTTGACCAAAATAGGAATAAATGGGCAAAAAAAGAGGCTGTTCAAAATCATGACAGCCTCTGTGAAATCTTTTAAAATATTTTTACATCGTAAAAGGAAATACTATTCCGTTTTGTGTGTAGGTTGCATTCTTGTCACAGTCACCATTGCCGTAGTCGATTGTACCGTTTAAAAGAAGACTTTCTACTTTAAGCTTTCCTTTTGATATATAATCACAATTGTAATTTTTAACTAATGATTCTAAAACAGTCAAAGTAATTTTTGCTCCATTCTGTTTGGTGACAGAATGCGTTCCTTCTATCATTTCATAGGTATTGTCATCTAAAACAGCAGTTGAAACACCTGCTGTTTGTTTTATAGTATGAGTGCCGGAATTTAAATATACTTCTCCCTTCGTATCGGTAAATATTCCCCCTGTAATGGTTCTTGTCCATTGCGGGGTGTTTGGACTTACAGTTGTATTTTTGTATTCAATTTTTCCTTCGGCTTTGTTTCCGTTTACATAGTAGTCTACTCTTTCAATTGTCATAGTACTTCCAGTCTGAGTAATGTAATTTGAAAAAGTTACTTTTAATTTTCCTTTTCTTGTAATGCCGTTTGTTGTACATCCAGTTCCAAAATCAACATAAAATGTTTTAGGAAAAGTGGTTGTTACTGGATCCATAGTTACAGCAGCACATGAAGCAGTTAAGGATTTACCAGTTTGTTTTGTTGTTAATTTATCAAATGATATTTGATTTCCTGTTTTAATATCTAGTTCATTAACTAAATCAATAGAAGCAGAAGCTACTACAGAACTATTATCTGTTGCTGCCAATGAGTCTTCTTTAGTACACGAAATAAATGATAGGAAAGTAACTGCAAAAGCAGAGAATAATAAGGTATTGTTTCTCATAAAAATTTTGATTTTGGTTAAGTTTGTTATTTGGGTAGCCAAATTTATTATTTTATATGAATTAATTATTATGAAAGGTGTTAAATTTTTAAATTATGGCTTTATCTGTGGATGTTAAATTGCTGATATGATAATTTTTATGTAAGATTTTGACTTGCAAACTATATTGAAATCGAAAAAATATTAGTGGGTTTTAAAATAACTTGAAACATCTGGTAATTCTGCTAGATCAAGTTCCAATTCAGTTGTGCCATTATCTGCAAAAGCTCCAACAGTAAAAGAACCATAACTGTAAAAAGTAATTTCTGCAGATTGTTTTTCGACTTGCACGAGTTTGAAAGGCAGATTACCAAAGGTATTGTGAAGAGCAAATAATACGTATTCACCATTTTTTAATGGATTACTTTTAGGATTTGTGGAAACTATCTGTAAATTAATATGGTATAATCCTTTGTTTTCCTCGGTAACAGTTGCTTTTAATTCTCTTTCATTGTTTACTGCTTTTGATTTCCATTGTCCTTTTTGAGGGTCGTCATGATTTAGGATTAGGCCTTTGTGCAGTTTTAATTTGGCTTCATCTATCATTTTGTCGACTTCGGATTTTATGTTTGCTCTGTCTTTTTTAATTTCATCTGCGCTGGTTATTTTTTTGACTGTCGTTTCAAACTCGGTACTTGATATCGATGGTTCATTGATTTTAGTTATTAAAGATTTTGTCAGCTGTTCTTTTTCTTGTATCAGATTTTGGCTTTGGATTATTTTTATCTCTTTCTGCTGTATTTCTTCTTTTACTTCATTGATTTTTTCATTTGCTATTTCCAGTTCTTTCCGAATCAGATTGTCATCGGCATATTTGTATTTACTGGATAAAACGAGGCGCATATAGTTGTATCCAATGTATAAGCCTAAAAAACCAAAATAAATTACTATTCCGATGCTGTAAATATTTAGAAGCTGACCGTCATATTTGGATGAGGTTTTTACATATTCTCCCAGCGAAACCAGATAACCTGGAATCTCTTTTAGATTGACTAGTCCAAGCCCGACAATTATTTTGGTTAACCAGTCTGAAATTTCAACTAAGCTGTTGTTTAGAGAATAATCACTTTCTTTTTCATTGTTTCGTTTGGGCATACCGAAGAGTGTTCCCGTGAAAAAAAAACTTAAAAAAGAGGCTATGCCAAGGATTATTCCAATAAAAAGAATTTTCCCTCCCATTTCTGGAATAGTAACCGGAAAACCAATTACAGGGACTAATCCTAAAAAAAGACCCATGTACAATGTCAGTAAGATTGAGGTTTCGGCTTCTTTTATTGTCTTTTTTTCTTTTTCTAATTCCGTTTCGTTTTGATTTTTGATTTCGTTACTTGCCATATCTGTTAGGTTTAAGTTAGGTTTAAATCAATCAGCATTAAAATTGGTTTATAAGCTTTTCAATACGTGTATATGTTTACTATTTCATTTTTGAATTGAGCTTTTGAAAATAAAAAAGTAATGCGGGGTATTTTAGAAAAATAAGATCGTTTTGTAATTCTTAAAATTAATCAAAAAAGCAACACGAAATTAGGTGTAGAATACTGTTTTTCAATAATATGGTTATTTGTTGTTTCTCTTTTGCTGAAAATCGGACAGATTATGAAATAAAAAACCCTGCAAATTTAACTTTGCAGGGTCAATTACTATTCATCACTAATTTCTAAGTGATGTGCATGAAGTTATTTTATCAGTTCAAAACTTCTTTTTACGAAAGCGGTTAATGCTTCCCCTTTTAATAAATTTTGAGATAATTTAGCCAAATCAAGTGCTTGTTTAACCAAGTTTTCCTGAGCCGATTTATCGGAGTTATTCAATATACTTGTAGCTAAGTCAGAGTTAGTGTTCACAACCAAATTGTACATTTCCGGCATGTTGCCCATTCCGAACATTCCGCCGCCGCCAGTTTGACTCATTTCTTTCATTCTACGCATGAATTCTGGCTGCGTGATAATGAATGGAGCTGCTTCACTGTCTAATGCTTCAAGCTGTACAGTGTAAGTTTGTTTAGGAACAATAGTTTCAAGAACCGTTTTTAAGTTTGCTTTTTCTTCATCAGATAATTTAGAAATAGCGTTTTCTTCTTTTTTGATCAAGTTATCAATATGATCAGAATCGACACGAACAAACTGCATACCGCTATTGTCTCCTTCAATTTTTTGGATTAAGTGTGAAATGATTGGTGAATCCAATAACAAAACTTCGTATCCTTTGTCTTTTGCGATTTCAATATAAGAGTGCTGTGCTTCTTTATTTCCAGCATATAAAACAACAAGTTTTCCGTCTTTATCGGTTTGTTTCTCTTTGATTTTCTCTTTTAATTCTTCAAGAGTAAAATAAGTGTCATCAACAGTTGGGTAAAGTACAAACGCTCCTGCTTTTTCGTAGAATTTATCTTCAGAAAGCATTCCGTATTCCAGAACAATTTTAATATCATTCCATTTTTGTTCGAAATCAGCTCTGTTTTCGTTGAACAAAGATTTCAATTTATCAGCCACTTTACGGGTGATGTAGTTCGAGATTTTCTTAACTGCACCATCAGCCTGAAGTCCTGAACGTGAAACATTCAAAGGAATATCCGGCGAATCAACAACACCGCGAAGCATCATAAGGAATTCAGGAACAATTCCTTCAACGTTATCCGTCACGAATACTTGGTTTTGGTACAATTGAATTTTGTCTTTCTGGATCTGAAGATCTCCGCTTAATTTTGGAAAATATAAAATACCAGTCAGGTTAAAAGGATAATCTACGTTTAAGTGAATATGAAACAATGGCTCTTCAAACTGCATTGGATACATTTCGCGGTAGAAATCTTTATAATCAGCATCAGATAAATCAGACGGCTGTTTAGTCCAGGCTGGATTTGGATTGTTTACAATATTATCAACTTCGATAGTTTCAGCAGTATAATCTTCTGGAGCATCTTCTGGTTTTGGAAGTGTTTCTTTTTTGGTTCCAAATTTAATCGGAATAGGCATGAACTTATTGTATTTGCTCAATAAGCCAGAGATTTTAAATTCTTCCAGGAACTCAAGAGAATCTTCTGCAATATGTAAAATGATTTCAGTTCCTCTAGTCGTTTTGTCAGCTGGTTCTAATGTAAATTCCGGACTTCCGTCACATGTCCAGTGTGCCGCAGGTTCGTCTTTGTATGATTTTGTGATGATTTCTACTTTCTCAGCAACCATAAAAGCTGAATAAAAACCAAGTCCAAAGTGACCAATAATACCAGAATCTTTAGCAGAGTCTTTGTATTTATCTAAAAATTCTTCAGCTCCCGAGAAAGCAACCTGATTGATGTATTTTTCTACTTCATCGGCAGTCATTCCTAAACCTTGATCGATGATGTGAAGTTTTTTGCCTTCTTTGTCAATTTTAACTTCAATAATTGGTGAACCATATTCAACATTAGTTTCTCCAATACTGATTAGATGTTTTAATTTTAAAGTTGCATCGGTTCCGTTAGAAATTAATTCACGCAGGAAAATTTCGTGATCACTGTATAGAAATTTCTTGATTAAAGGAAAGATGTTTTCAACCGAAACATTAATTTTACCTGTTGTCATATTTTTATATTTTATTAATGGTTTTACAATCGGGAAAATTACTTTCAAATAGAATACCAATTGTTCTAATAATGACAAATTGTCGTAAGTGGGTTCTGTGAACTGCGGTGAAGCAATCCTGAAACAGTAAATAAATTGGATTTAAAGTACAGTTGTTAGGCAGTTTTGAAGATTTTTGAAAAGAAAAGTACATTTTAGCAGCGTTTTTTTGCCTCAAAAAGCTGCATTTGGACATGTCCAATAATTTCGATATTTATAAATAGATATCCGTCAAAATTCCTGTTTTATAACATTTTAACCGCAGATTGTTTTTTTAATAAACAGCAGGCAGTTATAAAAATACCACCCTTCTGAAAATTATTGTAGCCAAATTATATAAATAAAAAAATAATTTTGAACGAAATTGATATGTATCTTTGTAGCTAAATTAATTTAAATTGAGAAAAAATGAGAAAAATTCTTTTAATATGCGCTATGGCCATTATGGTCTTTGCTTGTAAGTCTGGATCTACAGCTCCGACAGCACCTGCAGCACCAGCACCAGTTTCTAATGCTCCAATGACAAAATTAGATAAGGCTTCTCAAGTTGGAATAAAAGGAGATTGGCAGATTGTAAGTGTAACTTATCCTGGATCTGATTATATTAAAGTAAATTCTTTTAATCTTGCCGATTCAAAATGTTTTATAGGAAGCACTTGGCATTTTATTTCTAATAATAATAAAGGAACAATGACTTTGAATAGTCCAAATTGTACTGCTTTTACGTCGGCAATTACATGGTATATTAATAAGGAAGGACAATTTGTGCTAAAAATATTAGATGAAGGATTGAAATCTAAAAACGTAAAAACCGGTTTTGTTCTTGCTGTAAGAAATCAATCGGAAACTTCGTTTGAATTGGTTGATAAAATAAACGTAGGAAGTAAGCCGACAGATGTTGTTTACTTATTTCAAAAAGCTAATTAAATATAGGAAAAATGAGAAAAATATCGATTATAGGACTAAGCAGTTTGTTTATGTTAAGCATTCTTTTTACTGGATGTGATTCAGTAAAGAATGCCAATAATACTCAAAAAGGAGCAGGAATAGGAGCCGTTGCCGGCGGAGTTATCGGGGCAATTATTGGAAACAATACCAAGCTAGGAACTGCTGCAGGTGCTGCGATTGGTGCTGCTGTAGGCGGCGGAACCGGAGCCTTGATTGGAAACAGTATGGATAAACAAGCCCGTGAAATAGATCAGGCTCTGCCTGGAGCAGAAGTGGAAAGAGTAGGAGAAGGAATTCACTTGACTTTAAACGAGAACGCTGTTCGTTTTGATGTAAATAAAGCGACTTTGACAGCTCAAGCCAAAGCGAATCTGGATAAATTAGTTCCAGTATTCAATTCGTATGCAGATACCAACATTGAAATTTTTGGTTATACGGATAATACGGGTAAACCAGAGTACAATCTGACACTTTCACAAAAAAGAGCCGAATCTGTAAAAACGTATTTGATTTCAAAAGGATTGGCGGCAAGCCGTTTCAAAACATCCGGTTATGGAATAGCTGACCCAATTGCAACGAATGATACAAAAGAGGGACAAAGCCAAAACCGCCGTGTAGAATTTGCAATTACTGCAAATGCTAAAATGATTGAAGACGCTAAAAAGAAACAATAAAGGTTAGCCTCAATGATATTTGAAAAAAACTGCTTTATCATAAAAGCAGTTTTTTTTTGGATTAAATTCAATTATCAACATATTTTTTTTAGTAAAGAAACTATCTTTGTTTTCTTAAATTTTAATGCTGTAGAATGCTTCAAGTTCAAAATATTTCATTCGGCTACACCGAGAAAATCATAATTCAAAATGTAGACTTCACTGTTGCTAAAGGGCAGAATATATCAATTCTTGGTGAGAGCGGCTGTGGAAAAAGTACGCTTTTAAAACTGCTTTATGGTATGTATGATTTAAATCATGGACGCATTTTGTATAATGATACAGAGATCCGGGGGCCAAAATATAATTTGATTCCAGGAATGCCATTTATGAAATATCTGGCGCAGGATTTTGATTTGATGCCTTACGAAACTGTAGCCGAAAATGTAGGCAAGTTTCTTTCTAATGGTTTTATGCCTTTAAAGAAACTGCGTATTCAAGAACTGCTGGAAATGGTCGAAATGACTGAATTTGCAAATGTAAAAGCGAAATTATTGAGCGGAGGACAGCAGCAGCGAGTGGCCTTGGCTAGAGTTTTGGCTTTAGAGCCAGAAGTTTTACTGTTAGATGAACCGTTCAGCCATATTGATAATTTTAGAAAAAACGCACTTCGAAGAAACCTTTTTGCTTATTTAAAGAAAAAAGAAATCACTTGTTTTATAGCGACTCACGATAGTGTTGATGCTCTTTCTTTCTCGGACGAGACCATTGTTTTGTATCAGGGAAGAATTATGGAAAAAGGACCTTCAGCCGATGTCTATAAATATCCTTTGAATAAATATGTTGCTTCCCTTTTTGGTGAAGTTAATGAATTAAAATTATCTCAGTTAATGCCGATTGAAGGAGAAGACGAGGTCGTTTTATTGTATCCGCATCAGTTAAAAGCAGATCCTGCTGGAACTATAAAAGCAATAGTAAAAGAATCTTTTTTTAAAGGAAGCCGTTTTTTAATAAAAGCTGTTTTCGACAGAAGAGTTATCTTTTTTGAGCATGAAACTGCTTTAGAATTCAATCAGGAGGTGATATTAAAAATCATTTAAGAAAAGACTATTAGCAGCATAAAGAAAAATAAATGCTGAATAAAACTGGAAATATCTAAAAAAATACGATATTGTATTCTGATTTTTTAAAGGATGTTTGAATTTTACGTCTTGATTTTAATAAAAAGATAAACTATGTACCATTCAAAAATAACGGGATTGGGATATTATGTCCCAGATAATGTAGTGACTAATGATGATTTGTCCAAAATCATTGATACCAATGACGAATGGATTCAGGAAAGAACAGGGATTCAGGAGAGAAGACATATCATCAGAGGTGAGGATACTACTACTTCAATGGGTGTGAAAGCGGCCAAAATTGCGATAGAGCGTTCAGGTGTTGCTGCATCTGATATTGATTTTGTAGTATTTGCAACACTGAGTCCCGATTATTATTTTCCAGGACCAGGAGTTTTGGTACAGCGGGATCTAGGATTGAGAACAGTTGGAGCATTGGATGTTAGAAATCAATGTTCGGGTTTTGTTTACGCACTTTCTGTAGCCGACCAATACATTAAAACGGGAATGTATAAAAATATTCTGGTAATTGGTTCCGAAGTTCATTCTACTGGATTGGATATGACAACACGAGGCAGAGGAGTTTCGGTGATTTTTGGAGATGGAGCAGGAGCTGCTGTTTTGAGCAGAGAAGAAGATCTGTCGAAAGGTATTTTGTCAACACACCTGCATTCAGAAGGAATTCATGCTGAGGAATTAGCTTTGACTGCACCGGGAATGGGAGCGCGATGGGTTACCGATATTATTGCCGACAATAATCCAGATGACGAAAGTTATTTTCCTTATATGAACGGACAGTTTGTATTTAAAAATGCAGTGGTTCGTTTTGCTGAAGTTATCAATGAAGGTTTGGAAGCCAATAATCTGCAGGTTTCGGATATTGATATGCTGATTCCGCATCAGGCAAATTTGAGAATTTCGCAGTTTATACAAAAGAAATTCGGGCTAGAAGATGATCAGGTGTTCAATAATATTCAAAAATATGGAAATACTACTGCTGCTTCTATTCCGATTGCCTTGACCGAAGCTTGGGAGAAAGGAAAAATAAAATCCGGCGATACCATAGTTTTAGCAGCTTTCGGAAGCGGATTTACATGGGCGAGCGCAATTATAAAATGGTAATATAAAACTTTGTGATAATTAAATTTAAAAAAACTTGAAGGCTGTACTTCAAGTTTTTTTTTAAGATTTTTTGAAATGAAAAACAGCTTACTTGAAATCGCGTGTTTTAATTTACAATCTGCAGTTATTGCCCAGCAAAATGGGGCAGATAGAATAGAATTATGTGCCAACATGAAGGAAGGAGGTACTACTCCTGATTTTGAAACTGCACGTAAAGTCCGAAGCGAATTGCATATTATGATGTATGTAATGATTCGGCCTCGGGGAGGAAATTTTGTATATACTAATGAAGAATTCAGTAAAATGAAGAATGACATTGAGCAGTTTAAAAGTATAGGAGCCGATGGGTTTGTGTTTGGAATTTTGAATAACGATGGAACTGTAAACGTTGAACAGAACAAGCAGCTAGTTGCTTTGGCAAGTCCATTTCCATGCACTTTTCATCGCGCTTTTGATGTGGTTCCGTCGGTTTATGATTCGTTAGAAATAGTTATTAACTGCGGTTTCAAAACCATATTAACCTCGGGACAAGCAGCAAATGTTTTGGAAGGAATTGAGGTATTATCGGTATTGGCAGAAAAAGCAAAAAACAGAATTGTAATAATGCCAGGCGGAGGATTTCGCTCCTTAAATAGTAAGATGATAATGAGAAAAACAAATGCTCTTTTTTATCACTCTTCTGCAATTACTGATTCAGGCGAAACAGCAGATGCTGATGAAATAAAAGCATTGAAACAGAGTTTACACTAAATGTAAAAGCATAAGAAACCCCAGAGTTGGCATTCTCTGGGGTTTCTTCTTTTGTAACCAATTCTAATATTAAAACTAATTTTTAGAAACCGCCGCTTCCTTGGGTTTCGTTTTTATCTCTTTCTTTTCTTTGAACTGCTTTGTTTTTTCCAGCTCCAAAACGGTAGTTGAAACCAATGTAGGCCGTTTGGCTTTCCCAATGGAATTCTCCGGTTTGTAATTTTGGTTTTGTAGCATCGAAGGCAAAATGCATACTGTCAAATAAATCACTTACTCGGGCGGTTATAGTTCCAGTGCCTTTAAGGATGGTAAGACTTGAACCTGCATCGATTCTCCACATTGGTTTTCTTAGGAACTGTAGTCCCAAATCCTCGCCTCGATACATTCCTGTCAATTGGAAGCGCAGATTTTTTGACGCTTTGAAAGTGTTGCTTATGCGGGAGTTTATAGTGGTCACATCTACTTCTACATAATCGGTTTCCACGTATCCTTTGGTTTTTTTGTTGTATAAATCAAAACTGATGTTGGCAGTGTACCATTTTGTGAAATCCAGATTTCCTGAAAGCTCCACTCCATAAGCGTTGTTGTCGCCTAAATTGGCATACGACAAAATTTGTCTTTCGGGATCAGTAGGGTTTTCATTAAGGGTTCTTGTAATTTCGTCATTAATCTGACGGTAAAAAACGCCCGAAGTGATAGAACCTATTTTAGTTTTTCGTGTGTAATTCAATTCTACCGAGTTAGTAAATTGAGGAAATAATTCAGGATTTCCTTCAGAGTCTATCAAAGGCGTACTCCATTCACGAATAGGATTCACTTGATCAATGCTCGGTCTGTCCACACGTTTTGAAACACTGAAATTGAAGGAATTATTTTCGGTAGGTGTGTAGGTCACAAAACCAGAAGGATAAACAGTGAACAAATCATCATTAAATGTTCCGTCGGCTTGATTTACTTTTTGGAAAAGTGCATCGGCAGTGTATTTTTCAAAACGGGCTCCCACTTGGGCATTCCATTTTTTCCATTGTTTAGCAATGGTAGTGTAGGCTGAATAAATTTTTCTTTCGTAATTGAAATCAGAATTATAAGCGTCATTCAGCAGAAAATTATTTTTTGTGTTTTCAAGACGGGTTTCCAATCCGGCTTCCAGTTTGATAGTTTCTGTCAAAGGATTTACGTAATCCAGATTCAGTAAAATATTCTCGCCTTTATTGGTTATATCATTCAATGCAGCTGGATTGGTGAATGAACTGTTTTCTTCATTGTCATTATTGCTGTAATTGGCTTCAAATTCAAGGGTATGTCCCTCTTTTTTGAAGCTTTTCTTATAATCGAAATTATAGGTTTGGGTATAATTATCATTTTTGCTGTTAAATATCTGATTAATATTAGCAGCCGGGTTGTTATAAATTACATTTACATTTGATTTTCCTGTTTCATTATTGATGTTTTGTGTTGTGTAAACAGAAATTGTATTGGTTTCATTCAAATAAAAATCAAAACCTACTTTGGCCAAGTGTGAAGTACCGTTATTTAAAAAATCAAAGTTTTGTGTATTTTCTTCGTTTGGCTCCAGCGTTTCTATTTTTCCATGATTATGGTGTTTTCCGGTTGTTAAACCATAATTTCCATAAAGATTGAATTTTCCGTTACGGTAATTCATGTCAAAAGAGGAATTGGTTTTTGGAGTTTCACCAAAGGTTATGCCGCTGTTTACGCTTCCGTTAAAACCAATTTTAGCATTTTTGTTTAATACTATATTGATAATGCCGCTCATTCCCTCCGGATTGTATTTGGCCGAAGGATTGGTAATCAATTCAATTTGTTTAATTGAAGCTGCCGGAATCTGCTGTAATAGCTGAGAAGCACTAACAGTTGATGGTTTGCCATCCACAAATACTCGAACGTTTGAATTTCCTCTAAGGCTCACCGCATTGGTCTGCGGATCTACGCTTACCGAAGGAATATTGTTCAGAATTTCGGAAGCTGTTGCTCCTGCACTCAGCAAATCCTTGCCTACGTTAATTACTTTTCGATCTGTTTTTTGTTCAATCATCGAATGTTCTTTGACGATATCAACCGACTGCAGTTCTGTGGCTTCCTCTTCCAAAAGGATTTCGATCGAGGAATTCTTTTTTACGGAATTTAATTCAATAGACGTGGCGTATTTTTTATATCCAATAAATTCTACTTCCAGTGTAAACTTTTTTAGTTCTAAATTTTTAATGGAAAAAGCTCCGTTTTCGTCAGCTACAATTCCGGTAATTATTTTTCCGGCATCTTTTATTACTATCGAAGCGTATTGAACCGGCTGGTTTGTTGCTTTGTTTTTTACTTTACCCGAAAGGACTCCTGGGTTTTCTGCTTTTGTAATTCCCACGAAACTCAATAGGAAAAACACTAAAAGTTTAATTTTCATAATTGTTTTTTTGATTGATGATTTTGATTGATGATTGCAAATAAGACTGTTTTGTCTTTGTTTTGTAACAATATTTTTGAAAAAAAAATACATCTTTGTTTCGATTCGTATTGATAAACTTTGATTATTAAAGGTTTGGCATCTGATTTTTTTTCTTGAAATAGCATGTTTTTGAATTGTTTTAGACTTTTTTCACCTGCTATTGGATACTATTTTACAGTAACGTTTTTAAAAAGGCAGTCTCAAACAGAATGTAGTTATTCACTTTCGCTATTTGGCGAATAAGCCTTATATTTGCACACTTAAAAAAAAATAATCATAAGATGTCATTATCCAATATTCTTACCCCATCGATAGAAAAAGCAATTCAGACTTTGTTTGACGTAACCATTGATAAAATTGAGTTTCAAGCTACCCGCAAAGAATTTGAAGGCGATATAACGATGGTGATTTTTCCATTATTGAAAGTGGTAAAAAGTAATCCTGTAGAATTAGGAAACAAAATTGGAAACTATTTAGTAGAAAATGTTTCAGAAGTAGCTCGTTTTAACGTGGTTTCAGGATTTTTAAATATTGTGATTGCAGACAGTTATTATCTGAATTTCTTTAATGGAATCAGAAGTTCTGATAAATTCGGTTTTGTAATGCCTTCGGCAGATGATAAGGCAGTGATGGTGGAATATTCTTCGCCAAACACTAATAAACCGCTGCATTTAGGACACGTTCGTAATAATTTGTTAGGATATTCAGTTGCCGAAATTATCAAAGCTTCGGGCAAGAAAGTTTATAAAACTCAAATCATCAACGATAGAGGAATTCATATCTGCAAATCAATGCTGGCTTGGCAGAAATTTGGTAACGAAGAAACTCCCGAATCGACAGGTTTGAAAGGCGATAAACTGGTTGGAAATTATTATGTGGCTTTTGATAAAGCATACAAAGAAGAAATAAACCAATTAATTTCACAAGGAAAAACTGAAGACGAGGCCAAAAAACAAGCGCCAATCATTCTTGAAGCACAACAGATGCTTTTGGATTGGGAAGCTGGAAAACCAGAAGTTATCGAACTTTGGAAAAAGATGAACCAATGGGTTTATGACGGTTTTGGAACAACTTACAAAAACTTAGGAGTTGATTTTGACAGCTATTATTATGAAAGCAACACCTATTTATTGGGGAAAGATGTCGTTCAAGTAGGATTAGACAAAGGGATTTTTGAAAAAGACCCAGACGGTTCGGTTTGGATTGATTTGACTGATGAAGGTTTGGATCGTAAAATTGTGTTGCGTTCTGATGGAACCGCGGTTTATATGACGCAGGATATTGGAACTGCGATTCAGCGTGTAAAAGATATGCCGGATGTTGGCGGAATGGTTTACACTGTAGGAAACGAGCAGGATTATCACTTTAAAGTATTGTTTTTGATTCTTAAAAAATTAGGTTTTGACTGGGCTTCCAATCTTTTCCATTTATCATATGGAATGGTGGATCTGCCTTCCGGAAAAATGAAATCGAGAGAAGGAACCGTTGTAGATGCCGATGATTTAATGAATGAAATGACCAGCACTGCCCAAAAAATTTCTGAAGATTTAGGGAAATTAGACGGTTATTCTGATGAGGAAAAAGCAAAACTATTCAATACAATAGGTCTTGGAGCACTTAAATATTATATTTTGAAAGTGGATCCAAAGAAAAGAATCCTTTTTAATCCAGAAGAATCGGTTGATTTTGCTGGAAATACAGGACCTTTCATTCAGTATACTTATGCCAGAATTCAATCCATTTTAAGAAAAGCCGATTTTGATTTGAATGCAGTATCAGGCGTTGCAGAGGTACACGAAAAGGAAAAAGAACTGATAAAACAGCTTGAGTTGTTTCCAGAAGTGATTCAGAACGCGGCCAATAATCACAGCCCGGCTTTGATTGCCAATTATACTTATGACTTAGTACGTGAGTACAATTCTTTTTACCAGGCTGTTTCTATACTTGGGGAAACTGATTTAGCTAAAAAAACATTCAGAGTACAGCTGTCCAAAAAAGTAGCAGATGTTATTGCTGATTCTTTTAGTTTACTTGGCATAAATGTTCCGGAGAGAATGTAAATTATCACGGCATTTGCATTTAAAAAAAGATAAACACGAATTTCACCAATTAACACTAATTCTTATCAAAATTGAAATCAAATTTTATAACTTTTACAGTTTCGAATATTTTGTGTAATTAAACAGCAATCTTAATTCGTGCAAATTAGTGTAATTCGTGTCAGAAACTTTTAAAAGCGAATGCCGTGGTAAATTATAAAATTCCTGATTATTTAGTATTCAGGAATTTAAAACTGCTGCTTTCGGCTTTTATTAAATCTCCGTCAAAGTAAATATCAATAATGCCAGCCTTTCTGGGGGAAACTTCCGATTGGCTGAAATGGGTGTGTAAAACGTAATGCATTTTGTTGTTTTTGTCCCAAAACACATCACCGTGGCCAATTCCGTTTTGATTAGTATTTTTTCTGCTGATAATTGGGCTGTCTTTTGATTTTTCCCAAGGGCCCAGCGGACTTTTGCTGGTTGCATAACCTACCGCATAATCTGGGTTTCTGAAATCATTGGCAGAATACAGCATATAGTACAAACCATTGTGTTTTATAACAGTTGGACCTTCTGTAACGGGCCAGCTGGCATTTTGTGTGTTTTCCCAAGGCAAAGTACCCGAAATACATTCGGTGAGTGTTTCTGGTTTTATACTTTGAAGATCATCATTAATTTCGGCAACAAAAATTCGGTTTCCATTTGTTAAGCGGACATGGTACAGGTATTTTTTTCCATCTTCATCAATAAAAATGAAAGGGTCAATCTGATTTCCGGTTTTGATGATCGGTTCTTTAGAGTCATTTTTAAAAGGGCCTAAAGGATTGTCACTGCTTGCAACCGCAATATTTTCATTGGCAGTATAAATCATATAGAATTTGTTTTTATACTGAAGAATCTGTGGAGCCCAGAAACCTTTGTCTCCAAAAGCTTCTCCTTTTTTCAAAGCAAGACCATTTTGGGCTCCTGCTGGACCTTTCCAATCGTTTAAATCAGATGAAGTGTAAACTTGAAATCCTTCTCCGTTTGGGAAGTTTCCGCTTGTAGTTCCGTATAAATAATACAATCCGTTATTGTAAAAAATCGTCGGATCGGCCAGAAAAATGGTAGTAGTTGGTTTGGTTTCTACTGGTTTGTCAGAATTCTTTTCTTGTGAGCAGGCTGCGAAAATTGACAGCAGACTTATTATAGATAGCGTTTTTTTCATGTTTTATTGGTTTGGGTTTTAGCTTGTCATTCCTATGGAAGAGTAATGACTGACTTTTGTTTTTACTTCACAGAAAATTGATAATAGGAAACGGTATGATATTTTTGCCCCGGTTTTAAAACAATAGGAGCAAATTTTGGCTGATTTGGTGCGTCAGGGAAATGCTGTGTTTCAAGAGCAAATGCTGTTCTGAAATCATCTTTTGAGCCCGATTTGAAAGTGTTTTTTGACTGCATGAAGTTGCCACTGTAAAATTGCAGTCCAGGTTCTTCTGTATAAATATCCAGAGTGATTCCTGATTGATCACCAGAAATTGTTGCCGCGTGATTCAGCCCGTTTTTCTTTGTTCCGTTTAAAACATAATTATGATCGTATCCTTTCCCAAATAACAACTGCTCGTCTTTTGTCTCAATTCGTTCTCCAATAGTGTGTTTTGAAGTAAAATCAAATGGAGTATTTTTTACCGGTTTTAATTCACCGCTTGGAATCAGGCCTTCGTCAACCGGTGTAAATTCATTGGCATAAATCTGTAATTCGTGGTTTAAAATAGTTCCGCTTCCTTCTCCGTTCAAATTAAAAAAGGCGTGATTGGTCAAATTAACAATTGTGGTTTTGTCGGTTGCCGCTTCGTATTCCATTTTAACTGAATTATCATCTGTAAGCGTGTAGGTTACTTTTACAGATAAATTCCCGGGAAAACCCTGCTCTCCATCAGGTGAAACATAAGTGAAAACCAATGTTTTTTCATCTGTTTTTACTGCATCCCAGACAACATCCTGAAAACCTTTTACACCGCCGTGCAGCGCATTTTCTCCATTGTTTAGCGGAACCTGATATTGTTTTCCTTCCAATGTGAATCTGCCTTTTGCAATTCTGTTTCCGACTCTTCCGATAGTAGCTCCAAAATAAGGCTCTGTTGAGTTTTTGAAACCTTTTGCGCTGTTCATTCCAACAACCACATCGGTTTGTTTTCCATTTTTATCGGCAACCCAAAGTCCAATTAATCTTCCGCCATAATTAGTAAAGGCGGCTTTGATACCCTTATTTTCAATCCAGTATAAATTGACTTTATTACCATCGATTATAGTGTCAAAATTTTTGGTTTCTAAAACTGGTTTTACTGAGTCAACTTTGATTGCGGTATTCTCTTTTTTATTGTCTTTACAGTTAAACTGAAAAAGTGCCAGCAAAACGACAGCTGCGATTTGAATATTTTTCATTTTTTTATCATTGTGAGGAATGAAGTAATCTCATTCTCTGGTTTAAAAATTTTTCTAATTATTTAGATGGAATTGCCAATTTTGTTTCTTCGCTTACTGGTTCTCCCAAAACCGGAAATCCATTAGAATCCCAGTTAATTTTCTGCATTCTGGGCGATCTTTTGTTACCACATCCTTCTCCAGGGTTTGAATTGGCGTGGTACAAAATCCAGTCTTCTTTCCCATCAGGAGATTTAAAAAATGAATTATGTCCCGGAGCATACACTTTATTTTTATCTGATTGTTTAAAAATAGGTTCTGCCGATTTTTTCCAGGCCGAAGCATCTAATAAATTATCTCCTCCGTTAAAACTCAGTAATCCCAAAGAATAAAAATCTGTCCAGCATCCACTGGCCGAAAATACGATGAAAATTTTATCATTTTTTGACAAAAACTGAGGCCCTTCATTCACATTTACCTGCGGAGGATTCACATCATCATGCAGTGCGCCATGCGTTTCCCAATCGTTTAAAGGTGAAGAAATTTTTACACGGTCACCGTCAATTTCAAGCGGATTCTTCATTTTGGCGATATAAATATTCTGCTGTCCGTTTGTATCGCCTTCCCAGCCAGCCCAGATTATATACAGCTGGTTTTTATGTTCAAATATGTTTCCGTCAATGGCCCATTTGTCAGTTTTGGCAGCGATTTTTCCTTTAAATTCAAATTTTCCTTTAAATGGATCAGACGATTTATTTTCCAAAACATACATTCTGTGCTTGTTGTTGTCTCCGTTGTCAGCAGCAAAATAACAGTACCATTTTCCATTGATAATATGAAATTCCGGTGCCCAGATTTCTGCCGAATAATCAGTGTTTTTTGGCGGTGTCCAAATTACTTTGCTTTCGGCATTTTTTATATCGGATAAATCTTTTGTTTTCCATAGAACCAAACGGTTTCCAAGTGTATTGGTGTAATAATAATATCCTTTATAATAGGTGCTGTAAGGATCTGCGCCTGATGGCAGAATTGGATTTGTGAATGTTTTCTGCTGGGAATATCCAACAGATATAATTGCTAAAAGAAGGAAGATTGCTGTTTTTTTCATCTCAGTTGTATTTTATTTATTCGACTGATTCAGGGTATTTATGACTTCGGTATTTATTTTGTTTACGGCTTTGAAATCCATTTTATCCACTTTTCTGTCGTAGGTCATAAAACCGTTTACTTCGCCTTCAACATCTGTGGTTTGGGTGTAAACCGCGGCTGAAAATCCGGTTTTTACATAGTTTTTCAGAATTTTGGCATACTTGATATATTCAGCAGTTACTTCGGCTTCGTTTTTAAATTTAATGTAGCCCCAGTTGTCGTTTGCTCTCCATAAATGTCCTTCAAGCGGCAGACCGATTCCTCCGTATTCTCCTAAAACAGTAACTCTTCGGGCATCGTATAAATACATTTCCGGGCCAGGATAATTATGCAGATCCAAAATGTCTCCAGTTTGAAAATGATTTCCTCCACTTGATGAATTTGTCAATCGGCTAGGGTCGTGATTTTTTGTCCACTCAGTAATTTCAACGGTTTTGAATTGTCCCCAGGCTTCGTTAAACGGAACCCAAACAACAATACTAGGGTAGGAGTACAAGTGATCCATAATTTCACGCCATTCTTTTCTGTAGATTTCCTCCGATTTTGCCGAACGCTGTAATTCTGTTCCTTCGAAATATTTTCTGTTTTGCCAAATGGGCTGATCGTCACCGCTCGGCATATCCTGCCAGACCAAAATTCCCAGCTGATCGCAGTAGGTATACCAGCGTTCCGGTTCAACTTTTACGTGTTTGCGAATCATATTAAAACCTAATTCTTTGGTTTTAACAATGTCGTATTTTAAAGCTTCGTCTGTGGGTGCAGTGTACAGTCCGTCAGGCCACCAGCCTTGATCTAATGGGCCAAACTGGAAATAATCTTTGTTGTTCAGCTGCATTCTCATAATGCCGTTTTCATCTCTTTTGGATGAAATTTTTCGCATTGCAAAATAACTTTTCACCTCATCAACGACTTTGTTTTTACTAATTAAACGAATTTTAGTCTGATACAAAAACGGATTTTCCGGAGACCATAATTTTGGAGAATTTATGACAATATCATTGTTCTCGCCAACAACCGCTTTTTCTTTGGCAATTTCTTTTCCGTTGTCTAAAACAGAAATTTCAACTAAATCTCCAGCTTCTGCTCTGTTTACATCTGCTTTAATGCTGATGGTGTTTTGATCTATATTCGGCGTTGTTCTTAATGCTGAAATATTTTTGGCATTTACAGGTTCTATCCAAACCGTCTGCCAGATTCCCGTTACTGGTGTGTACCAGATTCCTTCTGGATTTTTGACCTGTTTTCCTCTTGGCTGAGGTCCGTCATTTGAAGGATCCCAGACTTTTACAACCAGTTTTTGACTGCTTCCTTTTTTGATAAAAGGTGTAATATCAAATGAAAACGGAGTGTATCCGCCTGTATGCGAACCTACTTTTATGTCATTAATAAAAACTTCTGTTTTCCAATCAACAGCACCAAAATGCAAAAGGATATTTTTACCGTTCCAGTCAGATTCAATCGAAAAAGCAGTTTCGTACCAAAGCTCATTTTTAGCTCCCACCTCTTTCATTACGCCAGATAAGCTTGATTCCGCAGCAAACGGAACCAAAATCTGCCCGTCATATTTTGAAGGCACTTTTTTTCCAAATTCCTGAATGGCATAATTCCATAAACCATTCAGATTCTTCCATTGGCTGCGCTCCATAATCGGGCGGGGATATTCAGGCAACGGTTTTTTTTGGTCAACCTGCTCGGCCCATTTTGTCTTGATTTTATCTCCCTGCGGTTTCCATTGCGCATTTGCTGTAAATAGGGAGAACAAGGCTAAAAAAAGGATGCTTTTTCTTTTCATGCTGTATATTTTTTGGGCAGTCATTTAATGTGATGCCGTTATGTTTTTTTTTAAATCAAAATGAATTACCAGACTTATATTCGCATAAGCCTGGTAATTGCTAATCAAACTCAACTAACCAATTTTTATGTTTTTTTAATTCAATTTTAGTGTCAGCCACGTATTAGGTTTATCACCGATACTGCCCGAAATGCTTTCTATATAATTTGCTGCGCCTTTTTCCCGAAGTTCTGCGCTATAGCCTATTCTTGTTTGTTTTGAAGGGATTCCTCCTAATAATTCCCACGGTATTTTAGTTTCTATCTGATAACCACTGGCTGTTTTAACTGTCGTTGCTGTAATACCTTGTACATTTTCTAATTTCTTCCATTTACTGTTTTCTCCTTCAGAGATTGAGAAAGCTGTGGTCTGTCCGAATTCTAATTTAAATATTGATTTTCCAGGAGCTGTTAAGCTTCTGTTTTTAGGATCCAGATATAAATTAAAACCATCACTGTCTGTCAATGAATTTGAATTTATGATTTGGCTGTCTTTTGCTTTTGCAAAAACATATAAAAATGATGCATCGTAAGTAAAATTAGCTTCTAATTGTGCTGCGCCTTTTTGTCCTATAAAAACAGGACTTTCTTTTTTCCAAACCGCTTCATTACTTTGTCCGTCTATTGCTGCCGTTTCGTTCTCTGCTCCAATTTCAGGCAGAACATGTCCTTTTATCATCCAAACCTGCGAATTACTGCCAAATTGATTGGTGGTAGTTAAGGCTATAACCGTGTCATCATCAAGAACAGCAATACTGTTCCATAAGGCTGATTTTCCGTCGGATACTAGAAAAGGAGTTGACTTTCTGTTAAAATTCCTGGCATCGTTAGTGCCTATGACAACTTTCATATCAGCGTTGTCAATACTGTTTGTCAATCTATTATCGGTTCCCTGATAAGACATTAAAACTTCACCAGTGCTTAATTGAGCTAAATAAGGAGCTCCGCCGTAAATAGCATTATTCAGTTCTTCTTTTAAGGCATAATTACGGTTTGGACTGTTTCCGGTAATAGTTTGCTGCCAGTTATCGGAAATTGTATTTCGAATGATGTAAGGCTTAAACTGATTGTTAACACCATTATCTTCTATCGAAAAAACTATTTCTGTTTGATTTTTCAGCAGAATAGGAGAGGGCATTCCGTCCCTGCTTCCTGCTCGGAAACTTGCAATAGCAGGGGTTACCGACCATGTTAAACCATTATCCGAAGATCGTAATAATGAAATATTTTGTTCGTTAGAACTTCTGTATACATTTTCATTCGAAAAAAACAATTGAATTTCGCCACTTGGAATTTGAATAGCCGAAGGTTCCCAGCAGCCGTTTTCAAATTTGGAATCGGCTTCATAAATAACCTGATTTCCGTTCCATGTTAATCCGCCGTCAGTGCTTTTAATGGTATTTATCGAAAATTTTTCTCCCGAATTATTTGCACCAATCGGTCTTGGATTAAAGCATATTAAAATTGAATTATCTTTCAATTGTAAAATATCAGGCGTTGTCATATTTACGGTTGCTGTTCCTGAAACGGCTTTAATGGGCGAACTCCAGGTTTTGCCTAAATCATCACTGATTTTTACCAAAATTGCTCCTCCAGATTCATAGGTACATATTAATTTCTTGCTGTTTAATTGTATCAATCTGGCATAACCATTGTAATCTGAACTGTTTTTATCTGAAATTTGCGTCAGAGAACTATAATCCCAAGCTATTCTAACACCTTCTACCGCAGGACTTGACGCAATTTGTTCTACCGTCGGTTCTTCCTTGACTGTATCATTTGATGCATCACTGCACGACAGCATTGGAATCAATAATAACGCTAGTAATAGATTGTTTTTGTTTGTCATCTTATTTTTTTGAATTTAAGTTTTTGGTCAAGCCAAATTTTTTCACCAAAGCGTCATATTCATTTCGTGAAATTGTAATCATACAGCCGTGGCGCACTTTTTCAGGGAGACTGTATTTGTCCCAATTGGAGAAAAAGGTGTAACCTGAAGCTTGAAACCAAGGTCCGTTTAGGTTATCTGCAATTGATAATCCGTATGAAACACCAGGATATTGTTCGTAATACATGTACCAAATTTTATCATCAGGAGAAGGAATCAGCATTGGGGCCTCTCTAAAGTTTGGACTGATTGATTGCTGGGGCAAAGAATAAGGTCCTAATAATGATTTTGATTTGGCAATTCTAATCGTTTTTCCGGTTGTCCAGTATAAGGTTGGGTACTTTTCATCTTTGATTACTGCGTAGTAGGAATCGCCGATTTTACGAATGAATACATCGATGGTTCCCATATCCCAATCGAATAGACGGTTTGGAGTTCCTTCGAAGGTTTTTAAATCTTTGGATAAAACATATAAAGTTCGTTGGCTCGCCCAATAGCGTTCCCCATCTTCCTTAGTTCCTTCAAGATGTGGAGTGTGCCACGTCATGATGAATTTTTCAGAATCTTTGTCGTAATACAGTTTTGGGGCGCCAATTCTTTGTAAAGCATTTGAATAACCAGGCGTACTTTTTAAATCAGGAGTGTAATCGGAATGTTTTTTCCAGGTAATCAAATCGTCCGAAACCCAAATGTTTATGCTTTTGGCATCATCACCTGTGTTTCCTGCGATATAGTATTTTCCATCGGGTCCTTTGCAGATGTCGGGATGACCTTTGTATTCTTCAAAAACACGTTTTCCATCATTCAGGTTTTCCCAATGCAAACCGTCAAGACTCACAGAATAATATAATCTGCCGTAATCATTGTGTGTCATGTGTGCAAAAAGATAGGCCTCGTTTTTAGGTTTTTCGTTTCCTTTCACCTGCCCGGGAGGATCCGGCTGTTGTGCATTTGCAGAAAATCCTATCAGAATTACTGCTAAAAAAAAGAGTTGTTTTATTGTGTTTTTTTTCATGTTGCTAAAAGTTTTGGAAGTTTTCTCGCCACGAATTCCACTAATTGTTTTTTGCCACAGATTACACGGATTAAAATGATTTAATCTTTTTTTAATCTTTTAATCTGTGGCAAAATAATTTTCTAATTATCAAATTGACACATTATCTAATTCTTCTTATTTGCTTCCGAAGTCATTTTTTTGATCAAATCGGTTTCGGCTTGAATGTATGGTGTTCCGTCAGTATGCAGTACTTCGTGAAACCAAAGTTTTGGTTCAGCAGTATATGTTTTTGTCCAGCTGTCCCAAGCGTATTTTGTCTGAGTTTTTCCGTCAACAAATCCCCAGTTAATCATACCGACATTGTATTTTCTGGCAATTGGAAGGAATCCTTCGAAAGTGCTTCCGTTTGGTCTCGCCATATATTCTGAACACAATAATGGTTTTCCGTAACGCTGTAATTGTTTGATCACTTTTTCGAAATCCTGCGGTGTGTTGTAGTTATGGAATGAAACAATATCCGATTGTTCGATCTGCATTTTGTGCATTGGTGCCATTTTTGTTTCGTCGCTCCAGTCACCAACCCAAACACCTGAAGTCAGAGGCTGAGACGGATTGCTTTCTCTTGCCCACGCAAAAACATCTTTTAAAAGAGGAAGGATCAAATCGGCTTTGTTTTTAATTTCAACTTTTTCATAAGATGGTCCCGTCATATTATCCGGTTCGTTCCAAACGTCCCAGCCTAAAATACGTTTGTCGTCTTTAAATTTTGCAACCGTTTCTTTTACATATTTCTCTAATCGAGGATATTGTGTTTTGTCCTGAAGCGCTTTTTGTCCCGGACTCTGAACCCAGCCTGAGTTGTGTGTGTGTGGTTTTGGATCACGCTGTTTCCCTAAAGCAGGAAACGGATCCCAGCAGGAATCAAATAAAACAAAAAGCGTTTTGATATGGTGTTTATCTGCAATTTCTAAAAAAGTGTTCATGCGTTTGTAAAGACCTTCTGCATCTTGCTGGTGTAATAAATCGTGTAGATAGACACGCATTACATTCATGCCAAGGCCTTCTGCCCAGCCTAATTCCTGATCAATTCTTTTTGGATCAAAAGTGGCTGACTGCCACATCTCTAACTGATTTATAGCTGTGCTAGGAGAATAATTTGAGCCTACTAACCAAGGCTGTTCTGCATACCATTTATTAGCTTGATCCTTGGTCCAGATTTCTCTTTTTTCGATAGATGCTGTTTCATTTTTATTTTCTTCAGAATTATTTTTTTTGTTGCAGCTAAGCAATGCCAGTCCTGCTAACATAAATGTCAGATACAATTTTACTTTCTTCATTGTCATTTTTGTTATTTTGAACAATTGTTCTTTATGATAAGGGAATCAGATAAGTGGCATCTGATTCCCTTAAAAAAATAATTTTAATATTCAGGGTGTTGTTTTAAGTTTGGGTTGTTTTCTACCTCAACTTGTGGAATTGGCAATCTTTGATTTTTACCAACTACGAAGTTTTTGAAATCAGGGTCACGAAGTGCAATTTTGTCAACAGAAGCTTGAGTATTCAAATCTCCCCAGCGTTTTAAATCTTCCCAGCGAACACTTTCTCCGGCTAATTCTAAAACTCTTTCTATTTTCAAGCGCTCTAAAAATTTATCATGATCGTTTCCGATTTCAGGATGAGCAGATGCCAGTGTATTCATGTTTACACGTGCTCTAACCATATCTACATATTGATATGCTTGTGCTGTATTTCCAGTTTCATTTAAAACTTCGGCATAACGCAATAAGATATCAGCATAACGGATTAGTCTGTAGTTTACCTGACTGTAATAATCTTCATTGTTTCTGTAATAATCTCGGGCACCTTTTCTGAACCAGGCTTCGTTGTTGTTCCATTCCCAGTTTTTACCGTAAGTTTTATCTCCAAAATCAGCTTCTAACTCTGGATAAAACAAAGTATATCTCAATCTGACATCCAGGTTTCCAGTTTTGTTTTTCTCTTGTTTGAAGGCATTTACTAACCAAAAACGAGCCTGACCATCTGACCATCCAATACTTCTTGGTGCAAAAAATTGAGCACGGTTGCTTGAAACGGCAGCACTTTGACTTTCGTCAGTTCCGCCTTTTCTTTGATCTCCAAACTGAATTTCAAAAACAGATTCGCTGTTGTTTTCATTTGCATCTGTAAAGTTGTCTCTGTAGTTTGAAACCAAACTGTACTTTGCACCAGCTCCGGAAATTAAATATTCCAAAGCCGATTTTGCTTCAGGCCATTTGTGTTGCTGCATGTATAATTTTGCTAAAAATGCTTTTGCTGCACCTTTATCAGGTCTTCCTGTTTGATCTGAAGCCCAATCTGCAGGCAAATCAGCGAAAGCCTCATTTAAATCTTTTTCAACCTGAGCCCATACTTCGGTCACATTTTTTTGTTCCGGAAGGTCATTTGGCTGTGAAGGAGTCAAAACGATTGGAATATTTTCCCAAAGAATAGAAGCATAGTAGTAGTGCAGGGCTCTTAAAAACTTGGCTTCGGCTAAAATTCTCTTTTTGTTTTCTTCATTTTGAAAAGGAATGTTTGGAACATTTGCTAAAACCTGATTACATCTGAAAATAGCTTTATAAGTATCTCTCCAAGTAACCACGTTTCCTTCCCAGAAATTGTAATTGATGTAATTAAATCTGGTCCAGTCTGCAAGTTCAATCCACGGGCTGTTGCTGTAACCTTCATCAGAGGTTAAATCCAGACGGAAGTAAATCCATCTTGCCCATAATCCATCTTTATAAAACATGGCATAAATGGAGTTTACTCCTGCCTGTGCATCACTTTCGGTTTTCCAATATTGTTCTGTTGTCAGAGCATTTGGATTGTCAAGATCTAATTCTTTTTCACATGAAGCGGTGAAGAAAAGACCCGTAAAAACTGCTATTATTAATACTATTTTTTTCATTACGCGATTTTTTAAAAATTAGAAGCTAAATTCAACACCAAATGAATACGTCTGTAAATTTGGGAAAGCCCCATTGTCAACACCTCTTTCAAAAATGTTACCGTTACTGAACTCAGGATCTAATCCTTTGTATTTAGTAATTGTAATTATATTTTGTGCAGATAATGTCAATCTAGCTCTTGTAATTCCAGATTTTGCCAAAACACTGCTTGGAAGATTATATCCAAACCCAATATATTTTAGACGGATAAAATCACCGTTTTCTAAAAATCTGTCGCTGTCTCCTCTTGAGTTCAAAGTTGTTCCTTTTACAATTCTTGGGAAATCAGTATTTGGATTTTCAGGAGTCCAAGGCTGGATTCCTCTTCTGTAGTTACTGTCATCATCAAAACGGTCTACAACACTTCTGAATCCGTTATAAACAGTTGCACCGTGAGAAGCAATCCAGTTCATAGAGAAATCAAATCCTTTGTATTCTGCTCCTGCATTGAATCCCATTTCAAATTTCGGCCAAGGACTTCCAACGATGTCTTTGTCTTCGTTTGTAATTTCTCCGTCACCATTTACATCTTTAAAACGGATATCTCCCGGCTGTGCATTTGGCATAATTACTTTTCCTCCAGCATTTTTGTAACTGTCAATTTCCTGTTGATTCTGGAACAAGCCATCTGTTTGTAAAACATACCACATACCTACTGGATTTCCGGCACGGGTGATAGTATTTCCCTGAATGCTTTCGTTTTGTCCGTTTCCTAATGAAACCAGTTTGTTGTTTACTTTTGTAAAGTTGACTGATGCATTGAATGAAAAATCATTGATTTTTTTGCTATATGCCAATTCTAATTCGAAACCTTTATTTTCAACAGTTGCAGCATTTGAAATTGGATTTCCGCCATCATTACCTGTTGTGAATAAAATTGGGAAACCAAATAATACATCTTCTGTACGGGCAATAAAGTAATCTCCTGTAAAACGTAAATCGTTCTTGAAGACACCTAAATCAACACCCACATTGGTTTGTTTTAATTTTTCCCAGCGCAATTGCGAATTTGCCAGTCTTACCTGAGCAGCAGATGGATACAATGTTTGTCCGTCTCCCAGAACGATAGCTCCATTAGTATTGATGAAACCTTGATATTCGTAGTTTCCAATATTTCCAGAACCTAATTCTCCATAACTTACTCTGGCTTTTAAATCGCTGATAAGTTCTGATTTAAAGAAAGGTTCGTTGCTGACTCTCCATCCTGCGGATACGGAAGGAAAATTACCCCATTTGTTTTCATTGCTGAATTTTGAAGAACCATCACGTCTGAAAACAGCGTTGAACAAATAACGGTTGTCATAATTGTATTCTAATCTCCCTAGGTAAGAAGTCAAAGCAGCTTCATTTCTAAATCCGCCGACTTCCGGTGAATTTCCTAAATCCAAAACATCAAAATACTCGCCTGTACTTGGGTTTACCAAAAGATTCCTCTTTGTTCCATTAATCTGATTGTAATTATCTTTTTGGAATGTTTGCCCAACTAAAGCCGTAATACTGTGTTTTCCGAAATCCTTTTTGAAGTTTAAAGTATTTTCATAAAGCAATGTTTCAGATCTTCCTTTGTTTTGGTTGATGAAAGACTGCTCATAAGGCTGATTTAATGTCCAGTTTCCTAATTTTCTCATGAAATTATAGCTGTCAAAGCTGGTTTCATATCCAAAATTGAAACGGTATTTCAGCCATGATGCCAATTTTAATTCAGACCAGATATTTCCTCTGATTCTGAAATTTTCGTTTGTCGCATTAGCAAAATCAGCAAGAGCCAGCGGGTTTGTACCAAATGTATTGGCAACACCTTGTTTACCGTAACCATATCCTCCAGGATTGCTTGCATCGTGAACTGGAATTGTAGGTAGTAATCTGTACACATCAATAATTGGAGCTCCAGACATTTCATCTGTTTTTGCGTTGCTGATGGCTAAGTTTTCTCCAATGCTGAAAATTCCTTTTGTTCCGCTTGAATTTACCCTGAATGAGATTCTGTCGAAATCAGTTCCTTTAACTGTTCCTTCATTCCCGAAGTAATTTCCTGACATGAAAAATGATGAGTTCTCATTTCCTCCAGAAAAACTTGCATTATAATCCTGAATCATACCCGTTTTGAAAACTTCGTTCTGCCAGTCTGTGTTTACTGCCATATTTAAGTTTTGTCTTGGTATTCCGGCATTATCATAAGCCATGTTGTTGTATTTTGCAAATTCTTCAGTTCCCATTAAATCATAACGAGGCATTGTAGTAAAACTGGTTTTTGCTGAAACTTCAATCTTAAGCGGTCCTTTTTTACCTTTTTTAGTAGTAATGATAATTACCCCGTTTGCAGCTCTGGAACCATAAATAGCAGCTGCCGACGCATCTTTCAAAACCTGAATGCTTTCTATATCATTAGGATTAAAATCTCTGTTTGCTGTAGTTACTAAACCATCAATTACATACAGTGGATTGGAACTCTGAAGATTTTTCAGACCGCGAATTTCAATATTAGCTTCCTGACCCGGACGTCCGCCGCCACGAACCTTAACGCCGGGAACCGTACCTTGAAGTCCCTCTGCAACTGTTGTAATTTGGCGTTTTTGAATTTCTGTAGTTTTTACCAGTGAAACAGCTCCAGTAAGGTCTTTTTTGTGCTGTGAACCGTATCCGACAATTACTATTTCATCGAGTTTTGTAGTAGCTTCACCTAAAGTTACATTAATAGTAGTTTGGTTATTAATACTGATTTCTGTTGTTTTAAATCCCTGTGAGCTAAAAACTAAAGTCTGGTTTGAGCCTGCTGTGATTTTATAACTTCCGTCAAAATCAGTTACTGTGCCGTTTTTTGTGTCTTTGATTTTTACATTGGCAAATGGAATCGATTCTCCGTTTGCAGCGGTAACTTTACCCGTAATGGCAGTTTGCTGCTGGGCATACGTTTGCTGTAATAATAAACTAAAGAAAAACAAGAGGTAATATCTCTGCTTTAAAATTTGAGTGAACTTTGTTTTCATTGATTTTTCATTTTAGATAGTTTTCAATTTTTGGTTGGTTTTACAATAAATAATTAAAATTTTAATCATCTCTGATTCGGGCAGAAAAATAATTGACTCTGCTCGTAAAGAATAATGTGTTCATTTTGGTTTAAAATTATATTTGATGTTTTTTTTCAAATTAAATTTTACAGATAGTATATTTTTTAAGCCTAAAAATTATCGATATCATTTATTTGAAAATTCAAAGTAGGTGATTTTAATTCAAAATAAAATGCTTCATTTGTGTCAATATTTATCTCAAATGGTTCAAATTGTATAAAAAAGACCAGAAAAATAAGGGCTTGCAACATTTGGTAGAATATTGACACGATTTGATTAGATCTATTTTTATTATAAAAAAATATAACGATGCGTAAATTCTTTCTTTTTACATTTTTATTCTTTTTTTCGATAAATTTTATCGAGGGTCAGGAATATTATTTTAAACATTTTCAGGTTGAAGAAGGACTTTCTAATAACACTGTTTTAGCTTCAGCACAAGACGAAGACGGTTTTATGTGGTTTGGCACAAAAGACGGTCTGAACCGATTTGACGGATACCGTTTTAAGACTTATAGAAGCCAGTCTGACCCGATTCACAGTCTGGGAAGCAATTATATTCAGTCAATTCACGCTTATAAAGGAGTGATTTGGGTAGGAACAGATAAAGGTTTGTACCAATACAATAAGAAGACCGATAAGTTTATGGTTTTGAACGAAGCTATAAATGACAGGATAAATGATATCAATCACGATAAAAAAGGGAATATCTGGTTTGTATCCGGCAGTATTCTTTATAAATATTCGACTTTGAGCAAGGAGACCAAAACCTTTAATCCAAATAAATATTTTGTGACGACCTCTATTTCAAGAGATGAAAATGGTGAAATATGGGCTTCATCATTAAATAAATTATATCATTACTCTGAAGAAAGCCTTTCATTTGAAAATGTTGCTATAAATCCGCCGGCTAATAAAGCCAGTTTTAGGATTACATCTATTTATGCTTTTAATAAAAATACAATTTTAATTGGAACGCAGGATCATGGCGTATTGGTATATGATTTAAAAAGCAAAACCACATCGTCACTGCAATTTGCCGGAAAAGATCCGGTTTTTGTTCGTCAGTTTAAAAAACGTGGCAACGATGAGGTTTGGATTGCAAGTGAATCGGGTGTTTATGTTTATGATTTTAAAACTAAAAGAAACATCAATCTTAGAAAAAATTATAACGATCCTTATGCTATTTCAGATAATGCTTCCTATTCGATCACGATCGATAAAGAAAACGGAGTCTGGATTGGAACCTACTTTGGCGGTATCAACTATCATCAAAAACAATATACCCAATTTAAAAAGTATTTCCCTCAGAAAGGTCAAAACTCGATAAGCGGGAGCGCAGTCAGAGAAATTCACAAAGACGATCAGGGCGATCTCTGGATTGGTACCGAGGATTCGGGCTTGAACCGTTTTAACCCGAGGACGCAGACTTTTACTTCCTATTTACCGAACGGGAGCAAAAGTGGCATTTCGTATTATAACATTCACGCTTTAATGCCCAGAAAAGATAAGATTTGGGTGGGGACTTTTGAGCATGGTCTCGATATTCTGGACCGAAAATCGGGAAATGTAATCAAACATTATAGTGCCAATGATCCTTCGACCGGTTTGCGAAGCAATTTTATTTTTTCATTTAGCGAATTGCAGAACAAAGATCTCATTGTAATTACTACGATGGGGCTTTACCGTTACAATGAACAAAAGGATTATTTTGATATTTTGAAGACATTTCCGGAAACGGTTCATTATACTACTTTCAAGGTTGACAGTGAAGGGAATTACTGGGCAGGAAGTTACAGGGATGGGTTGTTTTTTTATAATCCAAAAACGAGAAAAAAAGAAGTATTTATCTCTGATTATAAAAATCCAAATAGCATCAGCAATAATTCTATCAACTATATTTTTGAAGACAGTTCGAAAAATTTATGGATTGCGACTGAAAATGAATTGAATTTATTTGATAAGAAAACCCGAAGCTTTAAAAAGTTTACAACCAAAAATGGCCTTCCGAGTAATGTTGTTTATTCGATTTTGGAAGAGGCCAATAAAAATCTGTGGCTGACCACTTCTAAAGGGCTGGTGCAATTCAGTCCGGATCATAAAAGCATCAAAATTTATACTACTGCAAATGGCTTGTTAAGCGATCAGTTTAATTATGCATCAGCTTTTAAGGATTTAAACGGCGATATGTATTTTGGGAATCTAAACGGAATGATCAGTTTTAATCCAAAGAATTTCACTAAAAATAAATATACGCCTTCTATTTTCATTACCAATCTTCAAATTAATAATAAAGATGTCGATCCAAATGAAAATGATTCTCCTATAAAAGAGTCGGTTTCGCATATTGATGAATTAGAACTTGATAATAATCAGTCGTCATTTAATATTGAATTTGCGTCGCTCAATTATACTGCGCCCGAACTTACAGAATATTGGTATCAGCTTGAAAACGTAAACAAAGACTGGGTTTATCTTGAGCGAAACAATAAAGTCTTTTTTACGGAACTGGCTCCGGGTAATTATGTTTTTAAAGTAAAATCATTAAACAGTTTTGGGGTTTGGAGCAAAGAGATAAAATTAAAAATCAGGATTCTGCCTCCATTTTGGGCGAGTTCGTATGCTTATTTTTTCTATCTTTTATTGATTTTAGGATCGTTTTACTATATCATCCGTTATTCGCAAAACCTGACTCAGATCAAAAATAACCGCAAGATCAAGCATTTGAATGACGAAAAAGAAAAAGAAATTTATCAGGCTAAAATTGATTTTTTTACCAATGTTGCGCACGAGATCAGAACGCCTTTAACACTTATAAAAGGACCGTTGGAAAAACTTTTGGCAATGGATTATCAGTCTGCCGAAGTTCCTCAGAACCTTTCTATAATGAAGAAAAATACTTCCAGATTACTAAAACTGGTGAATGAATTATTGGATTTCAGAAAATCTGAAATTGGGGGATTGAAACTTACTTTCGTAGAAGCCAATATTTCTTCACTAGTTAGAAATCTGCATTTAAGGTTTACGCCGCTTATTGAAGAAAGAGGAATTGACTTTGAACTGGCATTAGGCGAGAGAGACATTTTTGCTTTTGTTGATAAAGAAGCTTTCAAAAAAATCCTTAGTAATTTAATAAACAATGCTATAAAATATTCTAAAGATAAGGTTTCAATAACGCTTTTCAGAGATGAAAAAAAACTGACTCTGATCGTTAAAAATGATGGAAATCTGATTCCGTTTCAGCTCAAAGACAAAATCTTTGAACCCTTTTTCAGAGTTGATAATACTGATAATTCGTCTGGAACAGGAATCGGTCTTTCGCTGGCACATTCGCTGGCACAACTGCATAATGGAAATCTGCAGTTGCTTGCCAATGTTAAATGGAATGTTTTTGAGCTTACTGTTCCATTGCATCAGGAAGAAGAATTTATGCTTTACACTGATTCAGAAAAGGAACCGAGCCAGTCTGAGTCTGAAATAGCCGAGTCCGAGACAAAACTCGAAAAACCTCAAATTTTAGTGGTTGAAGACAATCTGGATCTTTTAAATTTTATTACTGCCGAAATGGTTTCAAATTATACTGTTTTGAAAGCTGAGAATGGTGAAGACGCATTGAAAATCATTCATAACGAAAATATTCAGCTCGTTATAAGCGATGTTTCAATGCCTGTTATGGACGGAATTACAATGTGCAAAGAGATTAAGACAAATTTAGAAACCAGTCATATTCCAGTTATTCTGCTAACGGCCAAAAACTCGCTTAAATCACAGATAGACGGCTTGGAAGTTGGTGCCGACGCTTATATAGCCAAACCTTTTTCGACGGATTATTTAAAAGTTCAGGTTAATAATCTGATTGAAAACAGAAGGCAGATTATGAATTATTACGCAAGTTCGCCTCTTTCGCACATCAAGAGCATTGCGCATAATAAGACTGACGAAAAATTCCTGAAAAAACTCGATGAAGAAATCCTTAAAAACATAGTCGATCCTGATTTAAGTGTAGAATCTCTGGCAGAAATAATGAACATGAGCCGTTCAACTCTGTATAGAAAAATTAAAGACATTTCAAATCTGAGTCCGAACGAGCTGATTAATATTGTACGTTTAAAAAGAGCCGCAGAACTGCTTTTGAACGGAAATTACAAAATGTATGAAATTGCCGAAATGGTAGGCTATAGATCACAGACGAGTTTCGGCAGAAATTTTCAAAAACATTTTTCGATGTCGCCATCTGATTATATCGCGATGAATAAATAAGGAGTAAAAATTTTGCATTATAAAAAAACCGTCCAGTTTTATTAAATGGGACGGTTTTTTTATATGTGCTGTTTCTATATGTGTTATCAATTTGAAATAATCAGATAATTGATTTCAACCGGTTTCAGTATTTTGTCTTCGCTGACACAATCGACCAAAAAGCGCAGTTCTTCCAGTTCTTTTCTGTTGAGCAGAATAATAAAATTAGACTGCAGAGTAGGAATTGGAATTTTCTTTTCATAAATGGAATTTTTATATTCCCTTTCCCAATAATCAATGTCAATCTGATCGATATAATTGGCAAAACTAGTCATTTCAATGCCGCTCAAGTCAAAGGTAAGATTATTGAACAGCAGCTGATACATATCTCTATGCTGACAAAAGAGCAAAATGCCATTTGAAGTCCGGTTTAATACTTTTAGATTGCACATAAGTGTGGTTCTTTGAATTATTATTTTTATTCAGTCCTTAGCTTTTAGTCCTTAGTTGTACAGCATAGAAAGAATCCGTTTTTGTGAAATTTCGAATCTAGACTTAGAAGCTAATCACTATTTAATGACAAATGAATCAATGATTGCATCAACTTCTGCTTGCGTTGCAGTTGGTTTTAAATCAAATAAAAGAGAGAAAAGTGATTTCTTGTTTACTTTATTCTGCAGCGATAAATCTTTATTGCTGCCATAAACTTTCTCCCATTTGCTTCTCACTTTTGCCCAGACTTCCTTATTGTTTTTCCACCAGTTTTGTGCCAATAGACATTTGCTGTCTTCCACTTTAGTATAAACATCAAATCCTTTTTCTTCGGCCAATAGATAATCTTTTCCGCTTTCGTCCCTTACTAGTTTTTGATTATCCTGCTCGTGATTCCAGCCGGTAGGGGTGATTTCGTGAATGTTTCTTCTTTTTAGAACGTTGTAATCGTTTCTTTTAGTGTGTTCTCTTCTTGGCAGCGGTGCATCAGCGGTGTTTAGCCAATAGTTTTTCCCGTCAATATGTGCCCAGCTTGAAGAGCCTTCGTATCTCGGACTGTCATCCACCTGATATACTTTTTGTGACCATTGTCCTTTTACGTTTTTGGCTGTCAATTTGTTAAACTTCCACGTATTGTCTTTGTAAAAAGAATATAAATCGGTGTTTTCATAAAGCCAGTCCTGTCTCCAGTGCTTTACAATGTCGTTTTCTCCCTTCCCAACAATTAACAAATGCTGTAATACTATTTTGCTGGGTTTGTCCTCCAGTAATTCTATCCATTCAAGTGCAGATTCATGTTTTGTTTCTGATGGTTTGTAGCTGGCAGAATCTTTTGGATACTTGAAAGTTTCAGTGAAGTTGAATTTTACTTCATAGCAGCCACACATTGACTTGATGGCTTTTATGTCTTCTTTTTTAGCGTCTTGACTGAATCCAATAAGGCTTGTAATAGTCATTAATACAGTTAGATAAGTCTTTTTTGTGTTCATAATTGGGTTTTTATTTTTAAAAATTTTTTGACAAATATATTAAATTTATTTAGAATAAATAAAAATAACTATATATTTGCAATGCTTATTAAGATTAAATAAAAATAATGAAACATAGAATTACTTTCTTTTCTGCTCTCCTTTTTTATCAGATTTCTTTCGCCCAGCAAAAGAAAAAAGATAGTATTCAAACTAATGAATTGTTAGAGGTAATGGTGGTTACAGGAACAAGAACAGAGAGAGTTCTTTCGTCATTGCCGTTACCGATGACCATAATTACTTCGGCAGAAATTGCTAAAACTGGCGTAACGAGATTGAATGAAATTTTAAATGAGCAGACAGGAATTATCCTGATTCCGGACGAAAGTGGTTTTGAGGGTATTCAGATGCAGGGTTTAGATTCGGCTTACACGATGGTTTTAATTGACGGCGTCCCTTTGGTAGGAAGAAGTGCTGGAATTCTGGATTTGTCAAGAGTTTCTGTTGGAAATATCGAAAGAATTGAGATTGTAAAAGGAGCTTCATCTGCTTTGTACGGTTCCGAAGCCATGGGCGGAGTGATTAATGTCATTACAAAAAAGCCGAAGAAAGATATGTTTTCGGGCAGTCTTTCTTATCGATATGCTTCTTTTAATACTAATGATGCTAATGCAAATCTTCTTTGGAAAAAGAAGAAGTTTTCGGCTAATTTGTTTGCTAATTTCTATTCCTCTGACGGATACGATTTAGATAAAAGTACGCCTTTAAAAAATCTCGAAAATTTTTACAATTATACCATTCAGCCCAAGCTTTACTATGATTTTTCAGAAAATCTAAAGCTGATTGTGAGCAATCGTTTCTATAATCAGAAAATGGATAACGTTGCCATAATTGATGCTGAAAATTACAAAGGAGACGCAGCAGAAAACGAATGGAATTCCCAAGTAAAATTGGAACACAAATGGAATTCAAAACTCTATTCAGAATATGAATTATATGCCACTAATTATAAAAATGATTCGTTTTTGAATGATGAAAACGATGTTCTTTATGATAAAACCTACTATAATCAATGGCTTTTTCGACCAGAAGCCAGAACAACTTTGGCAATAAATAATGACAAGCTTACTGCTGGAATAGGACTGAATTATGAAACTTTGGACAGAACTTATTTTAGTAAAAATGTAGAATTCACTTCTGAATATGTTTTTGTGCAATACGATTGGAATCCAAGCGAAAAATGGAATATTCTTGCGGGATTTAGATATGATAATCACAGTGAATATGCCTCGCAGTTAAGTCCAAAATTAGCCGTAAATTATAAAATCAATACTGATTTTTCTGTAAAAGGATCTGTTGGTTACGGTTACAAAGCGCCTGATTTCCGCCAGCTGTATTTTGATTTTTCTAATCCGTCGGTTGGTTATACGGTTTTGGGCTATAATGTTGCTGAAGATCGTTTGAATCAATTGGATGCTGAAGGCCAAATTTTGAAAAGAGTAGAAGGGATCAGTTTTAATACTCCATTGGAAGCCGAAAGTGCCGTGAATGTCAATTTTGGAACTTTTTACAAAAGAAACAAACTGAAAGTTGATGCAAACGCATTTTACAATTCGATAAGTAATTTGATTGATACGAGAGTGGTGGCTCAAAAAAACAATAGCCAGAACGTTTTTAGTTATTTCAATGTCAGCGAAGTTTTTACTTATGGATTAGAATTTAATTCGGCCTATAATTTTACCAATGAATTTTCTGCATCATTTGGTTATCAATATTTGACTGCGAAAGACAAATCGGTTGTCGATAATTTTGAGAATTATCAATACATCAGAAATGCTGAACTGCAAACCATTAAAATTAATAAATCGGATTATTTCGGTTTGTACAATCGTTCGAAACATACTGCCAATATTAAAATGGCATACACGATTCCGAAAATAAAAACAGATGTCAATCTGCGTGTTTTTTACCGAAGCAGATACGGTTTGTATGATACTAATGGAAATCAGATTCTGGACAAACACGACACTTTTGTAGATGATTATTTTACAGCTAATTTATCTGTTTCAAAATACATAACAGACAAAATACTATTTCAGGCTGGTGCCAATAATTTACTTAATTATACCGATCCAAGTCAGATTCCAAACCTTTCCGGAAGACAGCTTTTTGCACGAATTCAATACAATTTTTAATTAACCCTTATTTAAACACTTTTACAATGAAAACAAATTTTTTAAAACTTTCGATTTTAGCCTTGACACTTTTTATCGCATCGTGCAGTAATGATGATAATGATCCAATACCTGCTGTAGTAACTCAAAAATTTTCTAATCTTTATGCACCGCAGACAGGTGGACAAGCAGTACCAGCGGGTGGCGAATTTACAAAATTCAGTTTTTCTGAAAACAAAGTTGTAGCCAATGATAATTGGGATATTGCTTTCCGAGGAACGACTATAATCGTAAATGGAGGAGCTAAATACAATGCCGCAGATGCAGGTGAACCAGCGAGAACAGGATCAGGATTAGTAAGTTCTGTTTCTGGAACATTTGCTAGTGTAACTACTTTTCCAGTGGCAACTAGTTTTAAAGCAGATGCAACTTCAGTTTATGCAATTCCTACAGGAAGCGGAAATGGTTGGTATTCGTATAATTCAACAACACACATTATTTCGGCTATTGCAGGAAAAGTATTTGTGGTAAAAACGCATGATGGCAAGTATGCAAAATTCGAAATCTTAAGTTATTATAAAGATGCGCCTGTAACACCAGATGCTACATCTGTGTCGCCTTATTATACTTTTAATTTTGCTTATCAGGCAAATAGTACAACGACATTTTAATTAGATAAGCAAATTAGTTAGTTTTGTTTTTTTTGAAGAAGAGAGCAGTGCAAATGGGCAGCCCTTTTTTTGACATACTAATAACGGAATTTTGAATCTTTTTATGTAAAAAATTAAGGAGAGACCGTCTCAAACTACAGACCGTCTCTCCTCTGGTTAACTAATGGTTAGTTGATTTTTTTTTTTGGTTTTTTGAGCTACAGCGATTTTTAATTCATTGCTAATCCTTCTGATTTGCTTATTTTAGTAATCTCGCCTATTGAACTCACTAATATATTTTGAGTTTTGTTATTTTTTTTAAGTTTCAAAAGGTATGCTTTTTTCAATATTTGCCCTTTTTCTTGTGAATATACAAACTTACTTTGGGTAACTGTCCATTCAGGATAGGCAAGATAAACTGTTTTCATAAGTTCTCTCGGCAATTCCACATTTACATATTTTTCGGAAACAGACATTAATATTCCTTTTTCATTGTAAGTAGCTGTTAAAGATCCCTTTTTGCTTTCTAAAGTCACTAAATAGCTGTCAAAATCTTTGTAGCCATCATCCACTTTATACGAAAGAAATTCGTTTTGGGTATTTCTGACAACTGCATCAGGATTGTTGTCTGGGATGTATTTAGTAAAATCATTTTTTGATGATACTACTACTTCAGGCAGCTCTTCAATTTTTGTTTCTTTATTTACTTTTTTTTCTTGTGAATAAGATACAGTAAATAAGCTTACACATAAAGCGAAGGTGATAATTGTTCTCATAATTTTTTTTATTTTTTATGTTATATTTTTGTGTTTTTTATGTTTTTTTGTTAGGATAAAAGTATAAACTATTTTTCAATCGACAAAATATTTTGTTATTAAATTTATAAAAAAAATGTGTTTTTTTTATAAATATCAAAATATATAACGTTTTTTATGTTTTTAAATTAAATTATATTTAGTATTTTAACAAAAGTTATTATTTTAAAACTGCTCTTTCTGCAAACGGCTAATTAAACGAAAACGTTTGAATTAAATTGATGCTAAAAGTGTAAAAAATCCGACAAAATTATCCATTTATAGATTGCGGAAAGAAGTAGAATAGAAAATCTTAAAATGATATTTATAGTTTGGATTTTTAATTCATTTGGGTACTGATAAGGAATCAAAATTTGTTTTTTGTATAGTTGAAATACAATTTTTTTACGGTTCATTTTGGCAGTTTTCTGCAGGTTTGTGAAATTCCTGCTGAAAATTGTAAAGGTGTTTCTTGAACGACAAATTTTATTTCAAAATAATAAGCAGATGGCTTTTTTGCTTTAATTTTCAAAACAATTGATTTTTTATTTTCTAATACTATTTAAACTTCAATATCAAATCATTAAATTTGCGCCTTAATTTAAGAGAAACACCATTATGTTCGATAATTTAAGCGATAAACTAGACAAAGCCTTTCATATATTAAAAGGACACGGGAAAATCACTGAGGTAAACGTTGCAGAAACTTTGAAAGAAGTTCGCCGTGCTTTACTTGATGCCGATGTTAACTTTAAAATTGCCAAAGATTTTACAACCAAAGTAAAAGAAAAAGCAATTGGTCAGGATGTATTAACGACATTACAGCCCGGGCAATTATTGGTAAAGCTTGTTAAAGATGAGCTTACTGAACTGATGGGCGGTGATGTTGCTGGTGTTAATCTTCAGGGAAATCCATCGATTATATTAATGTCAGGTTTGCAGGGATCTGGAAAAACTACTTTCTCTGGAAAATTGGCAAATTATCTTCAGACAAAAAAGAATAAAAAACCGCTTTTGGTTGCTTGTGATATCTATCGTCCGGCGGCGATTCAGCAGTTGTATGTTGTGGGAGATTCGATAGGAGTTGAGGTTTACTCTGAACCAGAAAATAAAAATCCGGTTGAGATTGCACAAAATGCAATCAAACATGCCAAAGCTAATGGATTCAATGTTGTAATTGTCGATACAGCAGGGCGTTTGGCTGTCGATAAGGAAATGATGGATGAAATTGAGAAAGTTCACAAAGCAATCCAGCCACAGGAAACTTTATTCGTTGTGGATTCTATGACAGGTCAGGATGCTGTGAATACTGCAAAAGCATTCAACGATATCTTAAATTTTGACGGGGTTATCTTAACTAAATTAGATGGTGATACCCGCGGAGGAGCTGCGATTTCGATTAAATCAGTAGTGAACAAACCAATTAAGTTTGTTGGTACAGGCGAAAAAATGGATGCGATTGATGTTTTCTATCCAAATCGTATGGCAGAGCGTATCCTTGGTATGGGTGACGTTGTGTCTTTGGTAGAGAGAGCTCAAGAACAATATGACGAAGAAGAAGCTAGAAAAATCCAAAAGAAAATTGCTAAAAACGAATTTGGTTTTGACGATTTTCTTTCACAGATTCAGCAGGTTAAGAAAATGGGTAATATGAAAGACTTGGTAGGAATGATACCGGGAGCTTCAAAAGCAATGAAAGATATCGAAATTGAAGATGATGCTTTCAAACATATTGAAGCGATTATCCATTCGATGACACCGATTGAAAGAAGCAAGCCTGCCGTAATTGATGCCAAAAGAAAAATTAGGATTGCCAAAGGTTCCGGGACAAAAGTGGAACAGGTGAATCAATTGATGAAACAGTTTGAGCAAATGAGCAAAATGATGAAGATGATGCAGGGGCCGGGAGGAAAAAACTTGATGAAAATGATGGGCGGAATGAAAGGCGGAATGCCTGGAGGTATGCCAGGAATGAGATAATAAACATAGTTTCAAGTTTCAGGCTGTTGGTGCTGAAACTTGAAACTTTTTTAATTTAAATAAACAAGCTTTTTAGACAATACACAACAAACAATAAACAGTAAAAATGCAGCTACTCGACGGGAAAAAAACATCGGAAGACATTAAAAATGAAATCGCAGCCAAAGTAAAAACAATGAAAGATAATGGGGAAAAAGTACCTCATTTGGCAGCAGTTATTGTGGGAACAGACGGAGCAAGCTTAACGTATGTGGGAAGCAAAGTGCGTTCCTGCGAACAAATTGGTTTCGAATCTACTTTAGTAAGCCTGCCAGCCGATATCACCGAAGAAGCTCTTCTTGCTAAGATTAAGGAATTAAACGAAGATGATAATCTTGATGGCTACATCGTTCAGTTACCGCTTCCAAAGCATATTGACGAGCAAAAAATCCTGATGGCTATTGATCCTGACAAAGATGTGGATGGTTTTCACCCTGCCAATTTTGGAAAAATGGCTTTGGATATGGAAACGTTTTTGCCGGCAACTCCATTTGGAATAATGGAATTATTGGAGCGTTATAAGGTAGAAACAGCTGGAAAACATACCGTAGTTATCGGGCGCAGCCATATTGTGGGCCGGCCAATGAGTATTTTGATGAGCCGTAAGGGAAATCCTGGTGATTCAACGGTTACTTTGACGCACAGCAGAACTAAAAACTTGGAAGAGTACACCAAAAATGCTGATATTATTATTACGGCTTTAGGAGTGCCTGAGTTTTTAAAGGCTGATATGGTAAAAGAGGGCGTAGTAGTAATTGATGTGGGAATTACCCGTGTTGAAGACGCTTCAAATCCAAAAGGATATAAAATTACAGGTGACGTTGATTTTGACGGCGTAAGCAAAAAGTCATCTTTCATCACTCCCGTTCCAGGCGGTGTTGGGCCAATGACAATTGCAATGCTGTTAAAAAACACATTATTGGCAAGAGAAATCAGAAGCAGAAATAAATAAAATTGTTTTAGACAATTTATCCGTATAACCTCAAATGAAAGTTTGAGGTTTTTTTTGCTTAAGACTTTATTAAATATCCATTCCTTCCTGATGTTTTTAAAATATAAAGGATATTTTTGCAAAACTTAAAATGAACAGCTCAATGGACGATTATTATTCGGAAATATTGAAAGAATAAAGCACTTGAAAAACTTTCAAGATGCTATAACTTAACCTATGGAATTTTGAAATGAAGGCTTTTTACAAAAACAATAACGGATTAATCGAGTCTAAAGAGTGGACTCCAAACTGCTGGATAAATATTGAATGTCCAACAGAAGACGAAAAAAAATACCTCTTAGAAGAATTACAAATCCCTGAAGAATTCTACAATGATATCGAAGATATTGATGAAAGACCCCGTATAGAAGTAGAGAATGGCTGGACTTTGATTATTATTAGGATTCCAGTAAGTACAGATAATGTAAAACTGCCTTTTAACACAATTCCTGTTGGTGTTATTTTTAAGGAAGAAATTTGTGTTACCATTAGTTTTCATAAAACGGAAATGCTGACGGATTTTGTAATCTACACTCAGCGGAAAAATAAAGACATCAAAGATAATTTTGATTTGGTTTTAAAACTGCTCTTATCATCAAGCGTTTGGTATTTGAAATACTTGAAACAGGTTAATCAAAAGATAAAATTGGCCGAAGATAATTTGGAAGAATCTATCAAAAATGAAGAATTACAAGCCTTGCTGCAAATAGAAAAATGTTTGGTTTTTTTTATGACTTCCTTGAAAGGCAATGATATATTACTCCATCGAATCAAGAATGTTAAATCCCAAAGAGATTCTTATGACCCTGAATTGTTGGAAGATGTAGAGATTGAGTTGCGTCAAGCGCAAGAAACAACTAATATTTATAGCGACATTTTAACAGGAATGATGGATGCTTACGCCTCGGTTATTTCTAATAATTTGAATGCGATTATGAAACAGATGACTTCTATCTCCATTATTTTGATGATTCCTACAGTAATTGCCAGTTTGTATGGGATGAATGTGCCAAATAACTTAGAAAACAATAATTACGGTATGCCAATTATTATACTTGTTTCAGTTTTGCTTTCTATGTTTGGTGTTTTTTTATTTAAAAGAAGAAGATGGTTTTGATACAAAGAAAAAGCCGTTTCAATCAATTGAAACGGCTTTTTTAGTTTAATAATCTCTTCTCTTCTTAAATCGGGGATCATCCTTTTTGATGAATTCAGTTCTTCTTTTTTGAGGTTCTGGTTTTGGCAAACTTGCTTCCTCTGTTTTGCTGGAAGGTTCGATTAATTGGTTAAGTTCTTTTATTTCGGCATCGGTTAAATCGCGGTAGCGTCCTATTGGAATGTCCAGTGAAATATTGATAATTCTGATGCGTTTCAGAGCGGTAACTTCGTAGCCTAAATATTCGCACATTCTTCGGATCTGGCGGTTTAAACCTTGCGTCAGAATGATTTTGAAGATGTATTTACTAATTTGCTCTACTTTACATTTTCGGGTTACAGTGTCTAAAATAGGTACGCCATTGCCCATTCGCTCAATGAAACGGTCGGTTATGGGCTTGTTCACCGTTACGGTATATTCTTTTTCGTGATTGTTGCGTGCCCGCAGTATTTTATTAACGATATCGCCATCATTGGTCATGAAAATTAATCCTTCACTGGCTTTGTCTAAACGGCCGATTGGAAAAATGCGTTTTGGATAATTGATGTAATCCACAATATTATTGCGGACTTCCAGATTGGTGGTGCATTCTATTCCTACTGGTTTGTAGAAAGCAAGATATATAGGTTTTTCGGTTTTCTCACGGATTAGTTTTCCGTCTATACGCACTTCGTCATCTGGCGAGACTTTCGTTCCTAGTTCCGGTACTGCTCCATTGATGGTTACCCGGCCTTCTTCTATGAATTTATCGGCTTCACGGCGGGAACAGTAGCCTGTTTCGGCAATGAATTTATTGAGACGTTTTAGATTTTCTTCCATAGTGCAAAAATAGTCAAAATTTAGACTTCTTGGATTTTTAGATTTTTAGATTGCTTTTTTTTGATAGTTATGCAGTTTGCTAATCTAAAAATCTAAAAGTCTATTTTTCAAATAAAAACTGATAGATTTCCTTATATAGTTTATCGTCGTGCATGGAATGGCCTAAATCTTTGGTAGTGATGAATTTTCCTTTTTTCCAGCCGCTGGCTATTTTTTGTCCTTCAGAAAACGCAACTACTGTATCGGTGGTATCGTGGGCGATGATTCCGTCAATTTGGATATGTTTGGCAAATGTCTCTCCTGAGAAATCTTCCAGTCTGAAATTGAAATTTTCCAGATATCGTTTTTCTAAAAGTGCAAACATTTTGCGGTTGAGACTCAGCATTTCAATATAATTAGTGATGAGTGTTTTTAAATCGGAAGGTGCGCCGAGAATCACCATTTTTTTGATACTGGTTTCTGGATGCAGATACTGATGATAGACACAGGCCGAACCGCCGATGGAGTGCCCGATAATGATGCTAGGACTGTATTTCTTTACAGCTTTATTGATGAATTCGACATAGCGGGGTACGTTGAATTCTTTGCCGCTGCTTTGTCCGTGTGCAGGGGCGTCTATTGCGATGATGGTGCTTCCTGATTTTTGGAGATAGGGAAGGGTTTTCTCCCAGCGGGCCGAATTGCTTTCCCAGCCGTGAACTAAAAGAATTTTGGTGTCATTTCCTTCCCAGGTATAGGTTTGGAAATAGTTTTCGTCATGCTGGAATTTTTCTTTTATGGTGCCCTGAAGGATTTCTGGGAGCTGGTTTTCCTGAATTTTACCTACTCTGGGGTTGGTAAAAAGTTTATACGATAGGTTCAGCGCATTTTTTGGATGCACAAAACTCAATAAATTAATGTATTGCCCAACAGATTTGACAAATAGAAACTGAATGCTTTTTTTTAGGCTCAAAATAATGTAGTATAAAAAAAGTCCCGATTTAATCGGGACTTAGTTGTTTTTTAGAATGTAGCAAATAATTGCTCCATTTTCTCTCTTTCTTCTTGAGCCAGAATGGTGTCGACTAAAATTCTTCCAGAGTGCTCATCGATTAGGATTTTCTTTCTGGCTGCAATTTCAACCTGTGTCTGTGGCGGAATCGTGAAGAATGATCCAGCTGATGCTCCTCTTTCGATAGAAACAACTGCAAGTCCGTTACGAACACTGCTTCTGATTCTTTTGTAAGCTGCCAAAAGACGCTCTTCGATTAATGCTTCAAATTCTGCTGATTTTTCAGTCAGGAATGCCTCTTCTTTTTGAGTTTCGGACATGATAGCATCTAATTCTGATTTTTTATGTTTTAAATGAGATGATTTAGAATCTAATTTTTCTTTAGAAGAACTAATTGCCTCTTTTTTGTGCTCAATAGAAGCTTTCATTTCTTTAATTTGCTTTTCTGCTAATTGAATTTCTAATTCCTGAAACTCAACTTCTTTTGTCAAAGAATTGAATTCTCTATTGTTGCGAACGTTTTCTTGCTGCTTAGTGTATTTTTTGACAGCTTCTTTGTGCTCATCAATTGCATTTATTTTCTGCTTGATAAGGTTCTCGATTACCTCAAGTTCTCCTTTCAATTTCTCTGAACGAGTGCTTAAACCAGCAACTTCATCTTCAAGATCTTCAACTTCTAAAGGAAGCTCTCCTCTAACGTTTCTGATTTCGTCAATTCTAGAGTCAATTAACTGTAAATCGTAAATTGCTCTTAACTTGTCCTCAACACTTAATTCTTTCGTATTCGCCATATTCTATAAGTACTTAACTGGATTTGTATTTTCTTCCGATAAAATGATTGCAAAATTAGGGATTTTTTTTCTAAGATAATCAACAATATACTCTTTTGTATAGCGTTCGCTTTCAAAATGTCCGATATCAGCCAATAAAAGCTTGTTTTCGGCTTCGTAATATTGATGATATTTTAAATCAGATGTCAGATAAGCGTCAGCTCCGGCCTGAATTGCATTTTTGATGGCAAAACTTCCAGAACCGCCCAAGACGGCTACTTTTTTAATTTTTTTGCCTGTAAATGCTGAGTGGCGGATTCCGACGGCCTGCATTTTGTCTTTGGCGTATGCTAAGAAATCTATCTCGTCCATTTCTTCCTCAAGCTCGCCAATCATTCCTAAACCAATATGGTTAAAGGTGTTTTTCATATTGTAGATTTCGGTGGCAACTTCTTCGTAAATATGGTTTTCTCTTAGGGCTTTTATGATTTTGGACTCCAGATGTTTGGCGTAAACCACTTCGATTTTAACCTCGGTTCCTCTTGATAATACGCCTTTTTCTCCAATGGTTGGTTCACTTTTTTCGTTACCCTGATACGTAAAAGTTCCTTCAGAGTTGAAACTGCATTTGTCATAATTCCCAATGCTTCCTGCACCTGCATCAAACAAAGCGTTGCGGACTTTCTCGGCATTGTCTCGGATGGTGTAAGTAACCAGTTTTCGGATATGATTTTGTTTTGGGATTAAAATCTGGGTTTTTATGAGTCCCAGAGTATCGCAGAATATTTTATTTACTCCTTCAGGATGATTGTCCAGTGCGGTATGAACAGCATAAATGGCGATATCATTTTTGATGGCTTTGAGCAGGGCGCGCTCTACATAATTTTGTCCTGTTATTTTTTTTATTCCATTGAATAAAATAGGGTGGAAACAAACCACCAGATTACATTTTTTGGCAATGGCTTCGTCGATTACATTCTCCAAAGCATCATGGCAGACCAAAATTCCGGTTGCCGTTGTATTTTCGTCCCCAATTATTAAACCTACGTTGTCAAAATCTTCGGCATAAGCCAATGGAGCCATTTCTTCAAGAACAGAAAGGATTTCTTTTATTGTACTCATTTTTTAATCTTTTCAGGGTATTTGTTAGCGGTAATTTTTATAAACCAATAACGTAAATTGATCTAAATTTATTTGTAAAGTTACCGTTTGTTTATTTTTTAATAATTTCCGTTCAAAGATAAAATATTATACTTTCGTAAAATGAATTTACTTCGAAAAATATTGTTTCCATTTGCCATTTTGTATGGCTTTATTACTAGTATTCGAAATTATCTTTTCGATATCGGAATCTTAAAATCACATTCTTTTAATTTACCAATTATAGCTGTGGGAAACCTTAGTGTCGGCGGAACAGGAAAAACACCTCAGATTGAATATTTAATTCGGCTGCTTTCGGATAAATATAAAGTGGCGGCATTGAGCAGAGGTTACAAACGGCAGTCAGAAGGGTTTATTTTGGCAAATTCTGATTCAAATGCCTTGGAATTGGGCGATGAACCATTTCAGTTTTATCAAAAATTCAAAAATATTCAGGTGGCGGTCGATGCCAATAGAAAAAACGGAATTGAACAGCTGCTTTCTCATTCAAATCCTCCAGAAGTCATTTTGTTAGATGATGCTTTTCAGCACCGGAAGGTAAAAGCGGGTTTTTATATTATGCTTACCGCTTATGGAGATTTGTATTGTGATGATTATATGTTGCCAACAGGAAATCTAAGAGAGAGCAGAAGCGGTGTAAAAAGAGCTGCTATTGTGGTTGTTACAAAATGCCCTTCAGACCTTTCGAAAGAGAAGCAAAACACCATAAAAAAACAGCTGAATCTCTCTCCAAATCAAAGTTTGTTCTTTACCTTTATTGCTTATGATGATGTCGTTTATTCGAACGAAAAGACGATAAAAGTAAGCGTAATTAAAAGCCGGGAAAAATTGCTTTTGGCAGGAATTGCAAAACCCGAGTCGTTTTTTGCTCATTTGAAGCAAGCTAATGACGAATGCCTGACTTTTCCCGATCATCATCATTTTAGCGAAAGCGAATTACAGGAAATTAAGAAAAAAGCAGGCGATAAGATTATTGTAACAACAGAAAAAGATTTTGTCCGATTGAATGGAAGTATTTTGAGTGAACAGCTTTATTATCTGCCAATAAAAAGCACGTTCCTTTCAGACGGAGATAATTTTGATGAAAATATTTTAAATTATGTGGGATCAAGTACAGGAAACCGTTAGTTTTATTAAAGAAAAAATAAATTTTACTCCAGAGTTTGGGATTATTTTAGGATCAGGTTTGGGAGGTTTTACCAATGATATTGAGATTGAATATACATTGCCGTATGAGGAAATTCCAAATTTTCCAGTTTCTACGGTACAAGGGCATAAAGGAGCATTGGTTTTTGGTACAATTGGAAGTAAAAAAGTAGTTGCAATGCAGGGCCGCTTTCACTTTTATGAAGGCTATTCGATGAAAGAAGTGACTTTTCCAGTACGGGTGATGAAATATTTAGGTGTGGAAAAATTAATTGTTTCCAATGCTTCAGGAGGAGTAAATCCAACTTATAAGGTCGGTTCGATTGTGATCATTAAAGATCATATCAATTTTATGCCGGAGCATCCTTTGCGCGGAAAAAATGATGAGCGTTTTGGTCCAAGATTTGTGAATATGAGCCAGCCTTATTCTGTTGAAATGATTGCCAAAGCCAAAGCAATTGCAGAAGAATTAAACATAGAGGTTCAGGATGGGATTTACTTGGGGTTACAGGGACCAACATTTGAAACTCTTGCTGAATATAAAATGGTTAAAATTCTAGGTGCTGATTGTGTGGGAATGTCAACCGTTCCCGAAGTAATTGTGGCGCGTCATATGGAATTAGAAACCTTTGGTGTGTCTATTATTACTGATATGGGCGATGAGGGAAGTATATTGACAATTTCACACGATGAGGTTTTACAGGCGGCCAAAGAAGCCGAACCTAATCTGCGGATGTTAATTAAAGAGTTAATTGTAAACGGTTAAGAATTGCTGAAATTTTGTGCAATCGTAGTGTAAAAATCTTCAGGGATAAAAGGTTTTGTAATTACATCTGTCATTCCAAAAGAGATTAGCATTTCTCTGTTTTCATTTAATGAAATAGCAGTCAAGGCAATAATAGGTGTTGAAGTGTCAAATTCTCTGATCTGCTGTGTTGCAATAGTGCCGTTTATTCCCAATAAATGTACATCCATTAAGACTAAATCGTAAGTATTATTTTTTAATACTTGAATAGCTTCTTCTCCATTGTCCAAAATGGTGCATTCCATGTCTTTTCTTGAAAGCATTTTTTTGGTTATCATTTGATTGATTTTATTGTCTTCAACTAATAATATTTTTTTGTTTTTAAATATTTCGGGATCGTAATTTTTAATTTTGGATTTAATTTGAATAGGTTTTGGGTCTTTTTTAAAATTCAGTTCAAATGAAAATGTTGAACCTTTACCGACAGTGCTTTTCAATAGGATGCGCCCGCCTAAAATGCGGACAAGTTTTTTTACAATAGTCAATCCTAGTCCTGTTCCTCCAAATTTTCTATTGATTTCGACTGATCCCTGCGAAAAACTTTTGAAAACCGTTTTTAATTTGTCTTCAGGAATTCCAATACCGGTATCAACAATCTGAAAATAGATAGCTGCATTTTCATTTGTATAATTTCTTAAACGCGCAATAACACTGACCGTGCCATTGTTCGTGAATTTTAAAGCGTTGTTAATTAGATTCATGAAAATCTGAGATAATTTCGTTGGGTCTCCAATTAAATTTTCAGGAATAGCAGGGTCAATTTTAAGTACGAATTTATTGTTGTTTATAGTAGCTATTTCTTTAAGAGAATTTTGAATGTCTATTAATAACTGCTTAAGATTAAAGCTGATGTACTCAATTTCTAATTTGTTGGAATCAATTTTATTAATTTCTAAGATGTCATTAATAAAATTAGTTAAGTAATTTCCCGAAAACTGTAATGACTTTAAGTAGTGCATTTGTGTTTTTTTAGGGTTTTCTTCTAATAATAAATGGGTTATTCCGTTAATAGCGTTCAAAGGCGTTCGGAGTTCGTGGCTCACAGTTGATAAAAATTCAGATCGGGCTTTTGAGGCTTCTTCAGCTTTGTTTTTGGCAGCAATCAATTCATTGTTTTTTTCTTTCAGTAATGAATTGGTCTGATTACGTATAATATTGTTTTTGTACAATGATAAACTCAGCAGAGAAAGAATAGAAATTATAGCAATGGCTAATATGCTGATGAGTCTGGAGAATTTATTGTTTTTTTCTTGTTCTTTTTTCTCTTTTTCTTTTTGTAATTTATCGCTAATCCGTTGAGACTCTTTAAATGCTTCATAATCGTTAATACCTAATTTTTCGTCATTTGCAAGAGTAATGCTTTCTTTTAAATTCAGATATTTTTTTAAATAAGTATAGGCGGCGGTTTTGTCTAACAGTTTGTCGTAAGTCGTGCTTATGGCGAACAGAATATTTGACTGCTGGTTAAGATTTTTTTCTTTTTTGTTTAATTCCAGTGCTTTGCTGAAATAATTTAAAGCCAGATTATAACGCTTCTTTTCGGTCTCAATAATTCCTGTCTGATATAAGGCTTCTGTTTTTGTGAAAATACTGCTTTGGGGTTTGGCAATAATGGAGGTGAAGATGGACGATGCTAAGGAAGTATTGTTTTTATGTTTTGAGAGTATCCCTTTTTGCAGATTGATTTGGTCTGTATATTCTTTAAGATTTAGTTTTTTTTGAATTTCTTCAGCTTTTAGAATACTGCTTTCAGCGAGAGTATATTTCTTTTTTTCTATATAAGCCAGTCCGAGATAATAATAGGCTTCTGCTGTTTCTTTGGAAGATCTTTCAGAAATAGTATTGAGTATTGTGATGCTCTTGCTGAAAACTTCGATAGCGTCATTTTGAAGCTTTAGATCGAAATAAATTTTGCCTAACTTTAAAGTCTGATTAGCTTCGGCTTTGATTTTATTGGTCTTCCTGCAATAATTAATTGACTTTTGAGTGTATAATAAAACATCTTTGTAATTATTTTCTTTTTCATTGTCAGCTATCAGTTTTGAGTAATAGGCAACACTGTCTATAGGCGCTTTTTTTTGCGGATATAGTTGTGTTTGAATAAAAAATAATAATAGTAAAAAGTACTTCATGGGTTGCTATTTATGGATATACCTTATCTTTTCATAGTAACTCGTAGGTTATTACTTATGTTTTATGTGCTCAATTTGTGTTTTTATTAGAATTCAATAATAAAATTAAATCAATGATCCGGGAAGAATAACCAATTTCATTATCATACCAGCCTACAACTTTTACCATCTTATCGATTACTGATGTAAGCTGAGAGTCAAATATACATGAATTTTTGTTGCCAATTACATCTACAGATACAATTGGATCTTCGGTGTATTCTAAAATGCCTTTTAAATTGGTCTTTGATGCTAGTTTAAAAGCATTGTTTATCTCTTCAATAGTAACAGTCTGTTTTACATTAAATGTTATATCGGTCAAAGAACCATCTGGTACAGGGACACGAATGCCGCATCCTCCCATTTTGCCGTCAAGTGATTTGAAAATTTTGGTCAAAGCTTTTGCAGCGCCGGTTGTTGTCGGAACAATCGATTGGCTTGCTCCTCTGGCTCTTCGTAAATCTTTGTGAGGCTGATCATGTAAGCTTTGATCAGTTGTAAAGGAATGAATTGTTGTGATGTAAGCTTGTTCTATGCCACATAATCCCTCTATAACTTTAATCATAGGGGCAGCATTGTTAGTAGTACAGCTGGCATTGGATATAATCGTTTCGGTTCCGTCAAGAATTGATTCATTAACGCCTAATACAACTGTTTTTATGCTGTCAACTTCAGCTGGAGCAGAAAGAATCACTCTTTTGGCTCCAGCTAAAACATGAGCATTTATTTCATCAAAAGTTTTATATTTTCCAGTAGATTCTATAACAAAATCGATGTCAGTACTTTTCCAGTCTAAGTTTGAAATATTTTTTTCATGAAAAAATAAAAAATGTTTTCCGTCAATTTCAATCCCTTTTTCATCATAGCTTACTGCAAATGGCAAAACACCGTGAATACTATCGTACTTTACTAGGTGAGACATGGTTTTTTTATCGGCAATGTCATTGATAGCAACTACTTCAATAGCAGGGTGATTTAAAAGAAGGCGGAATAAATTTCTTCCAATTCTTCCAAAACCATTAATAGCGATTCTTGTTTTCAAGTTTAAATTCTTTAACCGTTTAACTGTTTCATTGACTGAACAATTAAACGATTCACCGATTAAACGTTCTGCCGAATAAACAATTTATAAAATATGTTTTTGCGCTTTGTATGAAGATCGGACTAATGCACCGCTTTCGACATGACGGAAACCCAGTTCCAATCCGAATTTTTCATATACCTTGAATTGATCCGGCGTGATGAATTCTTTTACTGGAAGGTGTTTTTTGCTAGGCTGTAAATATTGTCCAATAGTGACAATGTCCACATTTGCGGCACGCAGATCACGCATGGTTTGAAAAACTTCTTCTTCTTTTTCGCCAAGACCAAGCATAATTCCAGATTTTGTTCTGTTGATGCCTTTTTCTTTAAGGTATCTCAAAACTTCCATACTTCGGTCGTATTTAGCTTGGATGCGCACTTCGCGGGTCAGTCTTCTAACAGTTTCTATGTTATGCGACACCACTTCAGGGTTGGCTTCTATGATGCGGTCAATGTTTCTTTCGATGCCTTGAAAGTCAGGAATCAAGGTTTCCAAAGTTGTATTTGGATTCATTCTGCGGATGGCTTTTACAGTTTCAATCCATATAATTGAGCCTCCGTCTTTCAAATCATCTCTGTCAACGCTTGTGATAACAGCGTGTTTTATATTCATTATTTTGATAGAACGGGCTACTTTTTCAGGCTCATCCCAATCTACAGTTTCGGGTCTGCCGGTTTTTACGCCACAAAAACCGCAGGAACGTGTACAGATATTTCCAAGTATCATAAATGTTGCAGTTCCTTCTCCCCAGCATTCTCCCATGTTTGGACAGCTGCCAGAAGTACATATAGTATTTAAGCTGTATTTGTCAACTAAACCGCGAAGTTCAGTATATTTTTTTCCTATTGGCAGTTTTACCCTTAACCATTTTGGTTTAGCTGTACCCGCTTCGGCACCGTCTTTGGCTGCAGCTGGTAATGTATTATCTAAAACAGTTTCCATATTTTAATTTTCAGACTGCAAAGATAAGGAATGTAGTTTTAGAATTAAGGTTCCATTTTTATGAATTTTGACAAAACTTGTTGTGCTGTCAGCTCTGTTTTTTAATTCTAACTTAAAAAAAAGAAAAGACAGATAAAGCGGATTTAGATATTTACGACATTAAATTTAAATATTTAAATAATTCGGGATTCCGTTGTTTTTAAAGTTGTAGTATATTTGTACACTCAATTAAATATAAAAAAAATGAACACTAAAACATTACTATCAGGTGCATTGGTTATTTTGTTTGGGCTGTCTAAGGTTCAGGCTCAAATTAATTTTGGAGAAAAAGCATTAGGAGCAGTTCAAAAAGGAATTACAGCATTCACTTTTACTGATGCCGATGCAGCAGCTTTATCCAAACCAGCGGTCGATAAAATGGATGCCGAAAATAAAGTAGCACCGGCAACAGATCCTTACGCAATTCGTTTGGCTAGAGTTTTTGGAAAATATACGAAAGGGGAGTTTTATACATTAAATTATAAAGTATATTTAACCAAAGATGTTAATGCATTTGCTACTGCAGATGGAAGCGTACGTGTTTTTTCGGGATTGATGGATATAATGGATGATAATGAGCTGATAGCGGTTATTGGGCACGAAATTGGGCATGTTCATAATCATGATTCCAGAGATGCGATGAAAGCTTTGTATCAAAAAGAAGCTTTGATCGATGCGGCATCTTCGCAGTCTGTTAAAGTTGCAGCTGTTACCGACAGCCAGCTGGCTAAAATTGGAAGTGCAATGATTGACAGCAAATACAGCCGTAAACAAGAATCAGAGGCCGATTTATTTGCTTATGATTTTATGAAAAAAAACGGCTATGATGTAAATGCCGAGGAGTCTGCATTTAGAATATTGGCAAAAATGAGTGAAGGTGCTGAAAGTTCTTTCATCGATCAGATGATGAGTTCACATCCTGATTCTAAACTAAGAGCTGATACTGCTAAAGCAAGAGCTGAAAAAGATGGTTTGTATAAGCTGTATGTGCAAAAACCAATTGTAAATACTATTCCAAAGAAAACAGTAACTACGACTAAAAAGAAAACGACAACTGCTAAAAAGAAATAATAAATCTTAAAAGTTTAGAACAAAAAAAGAGAAAGCTGAATTATTGTCATTCAGCTTTCTCTTTTTTATTGGTTAAAATTTAATTTGTTTGAATTGTTATTGGCAGGTTGTAAGAAGTTCGTACTGCTTTACCGTCAAGAATTCCTGGACTCCATTTGGTTTTTAATGATTTCAAAACGCGGATTGCTTCTGTTCCTAATCCGTAACCAGGATCTTTTAATACTTTAATGTCTGTCATGCTTCCGTCTTTCTCAATAACAAAAGAAACACTCACACGGATAACCATTTCGCTGTCCAGCTCTGGTTTTTCAAAATTATTGCCTACATAGGTATAAAACTTGTTGATTCCTCCTGGGAATTCAGGTTTTTTATCTAACACAGCGCTATTCATAATTGCATTGGTGGGTACGCTGGGAGCTTCGGCTCCTGTACCTGTTCCTGCTGAGGTTCCTGTGCCTACGCCTGTTCCGCCTGGAACTGCAGTACTGTTGTCAGTAGTGTTTTTGAGCTGTTCATTGGTGGCAATTGGCTCTATCGTTGCTTCTGTAGAGTGTGTAATTATAGGGTTAATCAGCTGTTGATCGGTATTAATGTTTTGTGCAATTGGTTCTTCAACTGCAGGCATAGCAGCTTCTTCCGGTTTTGTTTCATTTGGTACAATAGGATCAACAAGGTCTACGACAACTATCGGTGGTAAGTCTGGGACTATATTAGTAATCGGGTTTCCTGGATTCAGATAATTATAAATCATTGGGATACTTATTGCGGCTGTCAATAGCGATACTCCCATGAAGAGTGCAAAAAAGGTTGTTTTAGTGTTTTCCTGACGTAAATGATACGCGCCGTATTCTTTGTTTCTGTTTTCGAATACGATGTCAGTCCAGCTTGTTTCGTAGAGGTTTAGTTTAGACATAATTTATGGATTTAATGGTTAAAGTAGAGATTAAATCATAAGCTAAAGCGGTTTTTTATTTCTAACGCAAATAACAGGAATTTTAGTATGTGTGAATATAATTATTTTTAATAAAGTTGTTAAATAGGTATCGCTGTAAGTAAATATAGTAATATTTATTGAATATAACTATTGTTTTTTAACAAATTAATTCTGTTAATGTGAATTAATATGAAGTCTTATAATGGAAGGGAGTAAAGTATTTTTGGGATAAAAATTCAGTAAACTATTTTGGTAAAATTACCTTCTGTTCTGAATAATTTCTGAAAGTAATTTTTTGGCACGAAGCAGTTTGATTTTTACATTGCTCAAAGGTTCGTCAATTTTGTTCGCAATTTCCTGATAACTCATTTCCTGAAAATAGCGCAGTTGAATTACCTCCTGATAATGAGGTTTCAGTTCTTTGATAAACCGCAATAGCTGTGACAGATTCTGCTCGGTAATTAATACATCTTCTGCCGATGGAGTAGTATCGGCAACATTATAGGCAGTCTGGTCTTCTTCGTCGGTAATTTCAATAAAAAGGCTCGATTTTTTTTTGCGGATCAAATCAATATGAACATTTTTTGCAATAGAAATTAACCAAGTGTTAAATTGGAATTCTGGGTTGTATGTAGCTATTTTGTCAAAGGCTTTAGAGAAAGTTTCAATGGTAATGTCTTCGGCTGTGGTTTCGTTTTCGGTTCGTTTCAGCATAAAACCGTAGACTTCATTCCAGTAGTAATCCAATAGAAAAGTAAAGGCAACCTGGTTTCCTTTCTTAGCTTTTTCTATTTGTTTGCTTATTTCCAATGTGCAGGTTTTGAAAAAATATTGGTTATGAAAACATTAATCTGAGTGAATATAAGTATAATTTCAATAATAGGATACCAATACATTACATCTTTTTCTTTTAATTTTCCAGAAGCAAAGCCAATGACAATCCAAGTAACTAAATATCTAAAGCCGATAAGGCTTAATACTAATATCCATTGAAATTGAAAAACCAATAATGCAATTGGTAACAGCAAGAATAATAATTGTGAAATAAAGAACAGTCCGAGCTGTATTTTGTCGAATGCTTTATAATATTTAGCAGTGGCAACATGCCTTCTTTTTTGAATAAACCAATCTTTGTAACTGGTTTTTGGAGCTGAGTATGTAAAGCTGTCAGGTGAAAAACTAATACTTGTATTTTCTGAATTTGCAGCTTGGTTGATGAACAAGTCATCATCCCCAGAACGAATCTGAATATGATCTATAAAACCGTTTACATTGAAAAACTCTTCTTTTTTGTAAGCTAAATTACGGCCCACACCCATATATGGCTTGCCTGTTTTTGCCCATGAAAAATACTGAAGAGCCGTAAGCAGCGTCTCAAAACGGATTATTTTGTTTAGAAAAGAATTGTTTATTTTTTCATATCCGCCGTAACCCAAAACAATGGTTTCTTCTTTGGTAAACTGTGCACTCATCGAAGTTATCCAGTCTTTGGAAGCTGGGTAACAGTCTGCATCTGTAAAGAGAAGATATTCTTTTTTGGCAGCTTTGATTCCTAATGTCAAGGCGTATTTTTTATTTCCCCAGAAAGCTTCGTTGTTTTTTACTTTAACTAATTTAATGTTAGGATATGTTTTTTCAAATTCTTCAAAAATATCCAAAGTAGTATCGCTCGAAGCATCGTCAATCAAGACGATTTCGAAGTCGGGATAATTCTGTTCGGCCAATAATGGAATATATTTAGCGACATTTTCCTCTTCGTTTTTGGCGCACACAATTACCGAAATTGGAATATTTGTAGGTTTAATTTCCTGTGCTCTGGCAAAAGAAAACTTTGCAAAAACAATGAGATAATAAAAAAGCTGAACAGCAACAACAGCAATAAAAAAGTATAAAATAATGTTTAGCATCTTTTATTTTTTGGCTTTTAAAACGATTACAAATGTAATTAGCAATTGTCAATTATCAATGTAAAATGACTAATTACTTTCTCAATTTAGACATTTCTTTTGCTACAGCCTTAGATTGAGGTTTTTCTGTTTTTTTCAATTCCGAAATAATATTAGAATAATTTTTATCATCTCTATTTTGTGACATTTTATTTTTGGCCTGTATCTCTTCAATTTTAATTTCAAATGCCACAATGCCTCGTGTCTGCATTATTGTTTTCTTGGATAATTCCGAAACTCGGACTGGACATTTGGAGTTTTGCTCGTATTTGTCTACCAATTTCGTTAAAGAATCGATTACTTCATCTCCTTCTATGATTTTGATTTTTCCATAAACATGTACTGCTGAATAATTCCAAGTGGGAACATTTTCGTGATCGTACCAAGACGAAGATATGTAAGCGTGAGCTCCTGTAAACACTGCCAAAACTTCATCGTTTGATTCAAAAGCAGTCCATTGCGGATTTTCTTTTGAAATATGACCGTGCAGAATTTCTTCTCCGTTTTTGTTGTAATCCAATTCTAAGGGAATATGCGTGGCAAATAATTTCCCATTGGTTTGATTGATGAGAAGTCCAAATGCATTTTCTTTTAGAAATTTTCGAATGGAGTCTTTGTCTTCGTTCTTGAATATATCCGGGTTGTACATTTTTTAAAATTTTAGAGTGTTTTTTGAAAGCAAACAGCATCTAAACGGTTTGCGTATTTGCCGTAGTTAGGTATTCTTCTATAGTTTGATTTCAAGTAAAAGGAACAGGCTTCTTGGTTTTTTACACGTGTTTCCAATACTAATTCTTCATAATGCTGCTCTTTTGCTTTCGACTCCAAAAATGATAAAATGGCTTGTCCGATATTTTTCCCAGGGTATTTGGCAAACATTCGTTTTACTTCTCCAGCTTTTTCTGAAAGCGGTCTAATCGCTCCGCATCCCACAATCTCAGTGTTTAATACTGCTACGACAAATACATGTTTTGGATTGTCAGATTCCCAATCCGTAAATGAGTTTTTGCCGTCACTGCCAAAGCGCTCATAAAGATTTTGCGATAATTCCTCTATTATTGCGAAAGCTTCGGGGGCATTTGGATCTGAAATTTTGATTGTCAGCATTTTTTTGGACGAAATTTTTTTAGTGCTAAATTATATTTACTTCCGCTTCAATATGAATGCCGAAGGTTTCAAAAACGGTTTCCTGAACAGTTTTGGAAACATTCAAGATTTCCTGCCCCGTTGCGCCTCCGTAGTTTACTAAAACCAATGCCTGATTTTTGTGAACTCCAGCATCGCCAAAACGTTTTCCTTTTAAACCAGCCTGTTCAATCAGCCAGCCTGCAGGAACTTTGACTTCGGTTTCGGAAATGTCAAAGAATCGCATTTCAGGGAATTTCTGGTGTATTGGTTCAAAATCGGATTTTAAAAGTATCGGATTTTTGAAAAAACTACCACTGTTTCCTAATTCGGCTGGGTCGGGTAGTTTGCTTTTGCGAATGGCAATCACGGCGTTACTTACGTCTTTTAGACCGGGAGATGTGATGTTGTTTTTGGCCAGTTCGGCGAGAATGTCACCGTAGGATGTATTTATTTTATGGTTTTGTTTCGTTAGTTTGAAAATAACAGAGGTTATGATGTATTGGTCTTTTACCTCGTTTTTAAAAATACTTTCTCGGTATCCGAAATTACATTCTTCCTTGGTAAAAGTTTTTATTTCCTGAGTTTCGATATGTATTGCTTCGCACGAAACAAAAGTGTCTTTGATTTCTGTGCCATAAGCACCAATGTTTTGAACGGGCGTTGTCCCAACATTTCCCGGAATAAGTGACATGTTTTCGAGTCCTCCAAAATTTTGTTCAATGTTCCAAAGCACAAATTGATGCCAGTTTTCACCAGCTTGTCCTTCGATCCAAACGAAATCAGCATCTTGTTTTATTATTTTTTTTCCTTTTAAATCAATGTGGATTACAAGCGCTTCGATATTTTTTGTCAAAAGCATATTGCTTCCTCCGCCAAGGATGAATTTTTTTTTGTTTTTATTTTGTTCCAAAATACTTTTCAATTCTGCTAAGCTGTGGACGGCGACAAATTGTTCGGCTTTGGCTTCAATGCCAAATGTATTGTAGTTTTTTAAAGAAAAATCATTTAAAATTTTCATTAAGAATTGGATTTAAGAGTGTTTTGCTTTTGGGAATTATTCAGTGTATAAAGCTCTTTCGATAAAATTATTGAAAGGTTTTAAGGCTAGCATTTTTTCTGCCATTGTCGCAACAAAATCTTTTTGTGTAACCAATTTGGTATCGAATGACTGCGTTGCCGTAAAGCTTTTTAATTTCAAAAATTCAATCGCTGGATCTTCTTTGTCGTAGCCTTTTGGCGGATTTTTTAAAGTCGAATTTTCGTCTCTGTTTAGACTTTGGTAAACGGACTGGAATTTTTTGTCGTTCAGGATTTCGACCAGATCATCATAGAAAAAATGGATTTCTTTCCTGATTTTTTGAAGCTGATCCGGCTGAGGGCAATACATTCCGCCGCCAACAAAACATTTTCCGTTTTCTATATGAAGATAATAACCCGAAGCTTCGGTGTGTTTTGAGCCTGCAGAAATCCAGATTCCCAAATTTGTTTTGTAAGGAGATTTGTCTTTGGAAAAACGAACGTCGCGGTTAATTCTGAAAACGCAGTTTTTGACTTCCAGCATTTCCAGCGAAGAATCAAGGGGTTTCAATGTGTCGAGTAAAGAAGCAACCAGTTGATGGTAGTCTTTTTTTACGGCTTCATAGCGTTTTTTATTTTCGAGAAACCAATCACGGTTGTTGTTGGCTTTTAAATCTTCGAGGAATTGTAAGGTGTCTTTTGAGAGCATGGCCTGATTATTGTAATTGGGTTTTTAATTCTTCTTCACTCACGAATCCTGATTTTTGCCACTTTACGGCTTGTTTTTCGTATGAAAGCAGAGTAGGAAGTTCACTGATTTTTAGTTCCTGCATAATGGTTTTGTTTTCGTCGGCATTCAGGCGGATGATGGTTACTTTATCGGCCATTTCTTTCTGCATTTTTAGAATGTAAGGCTCCATTTTTTTGCAGGGAGCACACCAAGGTGCATAAAAGTTTACTACTATTTTTTTATCGGATTTTAACAGTTCAGCATATTCCTGACTGCAGATACCGATGATTTTGGTGTCTGGTTTTGCCAGTCCTGCAGCTTCCCATTTGAGCATTCCGCCGTCAAGATTGTAAATAGAGGTAAAACCCAGTTCGGCTAGTTTTGCAGATGCTTTTGCACTTCTTCCGCCGCTTTTGCAGTATACAAACACGGGTTTTGTTTTGTCGTATTTATCTGTTTTTAAAACAAAAGTGCTGCTGAGAAAGTCAACATTATCTGAGTTTTCAATATGTCCTTTTGCATATTCATCGGGTGTGCGGACGTCCAGAATTTGTGCGTTTGGAGTGGCTTTTATTTTTTCAGAATAAGAGGTAACATCAATGGTTTTAACATTTGTCGATGTTTGTCCGCTGCAGGAGAAAACAATGAAGGATATGATGAATAAATAGAGTTGTTTGATTTTCATTGGAAATTAGTATTAATTGATGTAAAATTAAGCAATTTTTGCCTTTTTGAATCTTTAAGGAATCTCAAATCACAAATTGAAAATAGCGAAGCTCTGAATTAGTTGTTTTCTTTCTGTTCCAATTCTTTTTTGATTAATTCTTCCAATTGGTTTTTGGGCAATAATAACTGATATTCAGCTACGCCAATCGGTTTGTTGATGTCTTGGAGTGCAATTTCTACATCTAGATGATTTTTGTCGGCACACAAAATAATTCCGATGGGCTGATTTTCATCAGTTTTTCGTTCAAATTTGTCTAGCAGGGTTAAATAGAAATTCATTTTTCCGATATATTCAGGTTGAAATTCACCAATTTTTAGTTCAATGGCTACAAGTGATTTCAAGTCCCGATGAAAGAATAGCATATCTACAAAATATTCTTTCTCATTATATTCCAAACGATATTGATTGCCAATAAATGAAAAACCTTTGCCGAGTTCTAAAATAAATTGTTTTATTTTTTCGACTAGCCGATTTTCCAATTCTCGTTCTTTTAGGCTTTTTGTAATGCCCAAGAAACCTAAATTGTAACTGCTTTTTAGTATTTCGTTTGCATATTCTGCTATATTTTCGGGTAATGTTTCTTTAAAATTATGACTTTTTTCAATTGTATTTTCTTGAAGATAGGCTTTGGCTTTGATATAGTTTAGTAAAATATCTCTCGTCCAAGCATTCCCACTGTTTTTGATGCGTAAAACAAAGCTTCTTCGTCAGAGTTTGTTTTGCTTATTATAAGTAAAATATGACGCCAAGGCAAAACTGCAACGCTGCGTTGCAGTTTTTCATTTGCATTATAAAACCGATCATAAAACTTCTTCATATTCCACAAATTTCGTGGTGATAGCCCTATTTCAGGGAACTCTTTTTTAAGATCTGCAGATAGTTTTAAAATTATATTATTGCCATAGGATGATGCCTGCACTTTTTCGGAGAGTAATTGACCAATATTCCAATATACTGAAATAGTTCCTTGATTTATTTTGATGGCAATATTTTTTCTGGCTGTATTTATTTGAGAAATGCAACTGTTTAAAATTTCATTATATACTATTGTTTTATCCATAGCTGTATTTTGTAATTGCAGTATTTTCTTTCTTAAGGGTAACTCTAATATACCAATTTTTTTCTAAATTTTCAATCACAAATTAAAAATCGTATAACTCTGCATCGTCGATTTTACAATGGCTTCTGTACGTTCAGGGTGAGTGTCGGAGATGAAAAGCTGTCCAAAAGTATCATTGTTTACCATTTCGATGATTTTGGAAACGCGGGTTTCGTCGAGTTTGTCGAAGATGTCATCAAAAAGCAGAATGGGTTTTACACCGCTTTGTTTTTTCAGGAATTCGAACTGAGCGAGTTTTAAGGCTATCAAAAATGATTTCTGCTGGCCTTGGGAACCGAATTTCTTGATGGGATGATTGTCAATTTCAAAAGAAAGATCATCCTTGTGGACTCCCATGCTCGTGTATTGCAGTATCCGGTCTTTGCTGATGCTTTGCTGCAATAGCGTCAATAAATCATTTTCGAATAAATGACTTTCGTAAATGATTTGAACCGATTCCTCTGAGCCTGTGATGTTGTGATGATGAAAGTTGAAAATAGGAATAAACTCGGCTATGAATGCTTTTCTTTTTTCGAAAATGGATTGGCCAAATTCGGTTAGCTGTTCATTATATATAGACAAGGTGTCGTTGTCGTAAGTGTGGTTCAGGGCAAAGTATTTCAGCAGGGCGTTGCGCTGGCTCATTACTTTTTGGTACTGAATGAGCTGCTGCAGGTAGTGCGGATCCAATTGGGATATTACGCTGTCCATAAACTTTCTGCGGGTTTCGCTTCCTTCAACGATTAAATCTCTGTCGGCAGGCGAGATAATAACTAGTGGAATAAAACCGATGTGATCCGAGAATTTATCGTAGGCTTTTCCGTTGCGTTTGAGGACTTTTTTCTGGCCTTTTTTGAGACTGCATACAATCTGTTCGGTTCTTTCGTTTTTTTCGAACTCAGCGTCAATCACGAAAAATTCTTCGCCGTGCTTGATGTTTTGAACGGCAAGCGGATTGAAATAGCTTTTTCCGTAAGACAAATGATAAATGGCATCCAGTACGTTTGTTTTTCCGATGCCGTTTTTGCCTACAAAACAATTGATTTTGCCGTCAAATTCGAAATTGGCTTCGGAAAAGTTTTTGTAATTGAATAAGGATATTTTTTTTAAATACATCTGAATGTCTTACTGGAATTTTTGCCTTTGAAGCCTTTTTTTGGATGGTTTCTTAGAGGGCGCAAATTATCGAAAATTATCGAGATATTTAAAGAGGGAATTGATTTAAGATTTTCGATTAGCGATTTTTGATTTAAGATTTGATGCTGTACTGTATTAACTTCCTAAAAACTAAATTCTTCTGTCTGCAATCTAGATTTTTCTGTCACGTCCGCTCGCTCGGTGAGGGATTAGGAATAAGCTGCCGAAGCAGCATGGATAGCCCGACCGAGTTGAGGAAAGGGGCTGTGTAATCATTACCATAAGTAAACCTCTTTTTTCAATGGGGGCACGCCCTTATTATTTGGATTATTGGGGTGGTTTTTTGGATGAAAATTGCGATGAGAATATTTTTTTTCAATTTTTAATATAAAATCGATTTTTTTTACGTGCATTACAATAAAAATTTTATTTTTGCCGTTCACTAAATTAAATTTTTAAATGGCTACTTACAATAAAAGAGGATATAAAGCACCAAAAGAAAAGGAAGTAAAAGACGATGCAGTTGAAAATGTAATCATTGACGAAAAAGACAGTGCTACGGCTGAGGTTTTTTCGAAATTAGATGAGACGGCTTCTAAGACAGAAGACTGGGTTGCTAAGAATCAAAAAATTATAATTGGGGTTGTTGGAGCTATCACATTGATAACCGTTGGATATTTTGCTTATCAAAAATTCATTTCTAATCCTAAAGAAGACGATGCTGCTAACGAAATGTTTGTTGCTCAGTCTAACTTTGAGAAAGCTGTTAATGGTGTGGCAAGCGATTCATTGTACAAATTGGCATTGAACGGTTCTGAAGGAAAATTTGGTTTTGTAAAAATTGCTGATGAATATTCTGGAACTGCTGCTGGGAATTTAGCTAACTATTATGCTGGTATTGCTTACTTGAATACGGGTAAATATGATGAAGCGATTAGTTTTTTGGGTAAATTCAGTTCAAGTGATGTGATGCTTAGTGCTTTGGCAAAAGGAGCTATTGGCGATGCTTATTCTCAAAAAAATCAGCCAAAAGAAGCTTTAGAAAATTATATCAAAGCTTTTGAAGCTAGTAAAAATGATTTCACAACGCCGCGTTTCCTGATGAAAGCAGGTAAAGTAGCATTGGCGCTAGGAAATAAAGCAGATGCTTTGAAATATTTTACAGATATTAAAGAAAATTATGAAAACTCGCCAGAAGCTGCTACAGTTGATGGTTTGATAGGTTTGTCACAGTAATCTAGACGGCAGTTTTCAGATAGCAGTCTATCTGCAATCTTAAATCTGCAATCTGCAATCTTAAATAATATGGCTACCGTAAATAAAAATTTATCCGATTACGATAAAAACACAATCCCAAACGCGAAAGACTTTCGCTTTGGGATTGTTGTTTCAGAATGGAATGATAATATCACTGAGGGACTTTATAATGGAGCACTTACTGCATTGCTTGAAAATGAAGTTCTTCCTCATAACATTATCCGCTGGAATGTTCCCGGAAGTTTTGAGCTGATTTATGGTTCCAAAAAAATGCTGCAGACACAGAATGTAGACGCTGTAATTGCTATTGGATGTGTAATTCAGGGACAGACAAAACATTTTGATTTTGTATGTGAAGGAGTGACGCAGGGGATTAAGGATTTGAATGTTCAGACTGATATTCCGGTTATTTTTTGTGTATTGACAGATAATACGATGCAGCAGTCTATTGACAGAAGCGGCGGTATTCACGGAAACAAAGGTACAGAAGCGGCTGTTGCAGCGATAAAAATGGCTTATATCCGTCAGCAGGCTTCGTTAAGTCATAGAATTGACGACCAGCATTTATTGTCTTCCGGCGCTTTGAGAATCGACAATCTGCCTTTGCAGATAGAAGAATAACTTTTTCTTTGGATTAGCTGTTAGCTAATTTTAAATAACTAATACAAACCTATATTGTTCATGGAACGGTATAGGTTTTTTTATTTTTTATAAAGAGTTGATAAGGTATAGTCTTGATGAAAAGTTATTTAGAATTGCTGCGGTTTTTTTGGTTTTTTTTATGAGTGCCAAAAAGATAAAACCCAATAGAAATTCCTTAAATTTGTATTTCTTTTGATTTTTTTGTCAGAAATCTGAAATCATTAATCTACAATCTAAAATCTTTCAATGTCGAGTATAATTCAATTGCTTCCCGATCATGTTGCTAATCAAATTGCCGCTGGTGAAGTGGTGCAAAGACCCGCTTCGGTAGTAAAAGAGCTGTTGGAAAATGCGGTGGATGCAAAAGCGACCGACATTAAATTGATTATAAAAGACGCCGGAAAATCACTGGTACAGGTCATTGATAATGGTTCAGGAATGAACGTGACCGATGCGCGTTTGTGTTTTGAGCGCCATGCTACTTCCAAAATCCGCCAGGCCGAAGATTTATTTTCACTGCATACCAAAGGGTTTCGAGGTGAAGCTTTGGCATCCATAGCCGCGATTGCGCATATGGAAATGAAAACTAAATTGGAGCAGGAAGAACTGGGAACTCATATTATTATTGAAGGGAGTAAGTTTATTTCTCAGGATGTGGCTGTTTTGCCCAAAGGAACTTCATTTGCAGTCAAAAATTTATTTTTTAATATTCCGGCCCGCCGTAATTTCCTAAAATCGGATACGGTAGAATACCGCCATATTATTGATGAATTTCAGCGCGTGGCTCTGGCACACCCAAAAATTCATTTTACGTTTTATCATAACGGAAGCGATATGTATAATCTGCCTCCGTCGAGTTTAAGACAGCGGATCGTTAATTTTTTTGGCGGAAAAACCAATGAGAAACTGGTTCCCGTTATGGAAGATACCGAGATGATGAATATTCAGGGTTTTGTGAGCAAGCCTGAATTTGCCAAAAAGAATAGGGGAGAGCAGTTTTTCTTTGTTAATGACCGTTTTATAAAAAGTCCATACCTGCATCATGCGGTTATGGCTGCTTATGAAGGTATTTTGAAAGACGGTTCCCAGCCAAGCTATTATCTGTATTTAACGGTACCGCCGAATACTATCGATATCAATATTCATCCTACGAAAACGGAAATTAAATTCGACAATGAAAGTGCGATGTATGCTATTTTAAGAGCTTCGATTAAGCATAGTTTAGGGCAGTTTAATGTAGCTCCTGTTCTGGATTTTGAAAGGGATGCCAATTTGGACACGCCTTACCATTATAAAAATCTGGAGGCCGAAGTGCCAACTATTCAGGTTGATCGTACTTTTAATCCTTTTGCAGAAGACAAACCTGCAAAGAGTTTTTCGCCAGCTTATAAAAAGCCGGAGTCAGCAGCCAGCTGGGAAAGTCTGTATGTAGGAGTTAAACACGATACAGAAGTTATTTCCGGCGATGATTCTTTTGAGTCAAGCGAAAGTGATTCAGGTTTTGCGAGTAGTGAATTTACGTTTGAAAACGAAGAGGTAACTTCATCTCTATTTGATGATGAGGAAGTGGAGCAGACAGTTCATAAAACGTATCAGATTCATAAAAAATATATTGTTTCTCCTATTAAGTCAGGTATGGTTATTGTGGATCAGAGCAGGGCACATCAGCGTATTCTGTACGAACAGTTTTTAGTTAATATGACAGTGCAGCACGCATCGAGCCAGCAATTGCTGTTTCCTATTAATTTGTTTTATTCAGCACAAGAAATGGAACTTATAGCCGAACTCCAGCAGTCACTGGTCAATACGGGATTTGTTTTTGAAGAATCGAATACAGATCATATCGTGATTTCGGGCATTCCCGTGAATAGTACTGAGAGCGATGTAGCGGCAGTTTTGGATCAGCTTTTAAGTGATCTGCATAATGGAATTCCAGAGAACAGTTTCAGTCAAAATGATACTATTGCCAAATCAATGGCCAAAAGCCTTGCTATCAAAACAGGTGCTTATTTGACCGAGAAAGAGCAGGAGAATTTAGTGAATGGTCTTTTTGCCTGCAAGGATCCGAATGTTTCCCCATTTCAAAAACCAACTTTCATCACGATGCGTGTGGAAGATTTAGATAAAAAATTTGCGTTATGATGAATATTACCCCGGTTGTAAAACAACTACTGATTATTAATATTATCTTTTTTATTGGTTCGCAATTAGTGCCGGTAACATATGATCTTTTTGCTCTTTATTATCCTGAGAGCGATAATTTTAAAGGCTGGCAGCTGATTACGCATATGTTTATGCATGCACCTTTTCCTAATGTTGCACATATTTTGTTTAATATGTTTGCACTTTATTCTTTTGGCAGTGCTTTGGAACATTTTTGGGGAGGCAGAAAATTTATTTTCTTTTATATCTCTTGCGGATTAGGAGCTGCATTGCTTCATTCTGGAGTTAATTATTTTGAAATTCATTCTTTATTGTCTGAAGTTTCCAGTTTGAATTTATCAAATTCAGAAATACATCAATTGCTAAATGCTGATTATAGTGCGTTATTTGATGCAAATGGTAAAATGATGCCTGGCGAAATAAATTCAATATTAGAAAGAGTGCACTGTACTCAAGAGCAATTCAATACTATTGTTAATGCATCAATGCTTTCAAAAGGAGTAGTTGTTGGTGCATCGGGAGCGATTTATGGTTTATTGGTAGCTTTTGCTTGTATGTTTCCAAATGCTGAATTAGCTTTGATGTTTATCCCAATTCCTATTAAAGCTAAATATTTTGTGCCAGGAATATTGGCAATTGATTTGTTTTTAGGTTTTAAAGGGCAGTCTATTTTTGGCGCAGGCAGTACTGGAATAGCTCATTTTGCTCATGTCGGCGGAGCTTTAACAGGCTATCTTATGATGTGGTACTGGAGAAAAAACCAGTTTAATAATAATCGCTGGGACTAATTTTTCAAATTTAAAAAGAATATTCAAAAGATTTTATAACTGAAACTGTGTAACCGAATAATTTAAAGTATGAACATTTTAGACGATTTGAAAATGCAATACAGATTAGGCGGAATCGCCATGAAAATGATCTATTGGAATGTGGGCTGTTTTTTGGTTTCGCTGATTTTTTTCTATCAGTTCAGTTCAGGAGGATTTATTTTTCCCAATTGGATTGCTTTGTCATCAGAACCATCTGTTTTTGTGCTAAAGCCTTGGACTTTTTTAACGTATGCCTTTCTTCATGACGGTCCTTTGCATTTGATTTTTAACATGATTGTGCTGAATTTTTCGAGCTACTTATTTTTGACATTTTTCTCCTCCAAGCAGTATTTAGGAGTATATATTTTGGGAGCCATTTTTTCAGGGCTGATATTTGCTTTGTGTTTTAATTTAATGCATTACAGCGGTGTAATTGTTGGAGCGTCTGCAGCAATTATGGCAATTTTAATGGTCGCAACAACATATAATCCTTTGATGGATGTGAGGCTGTTATTGATTGGTAATGTCAAATTATGGCATGTTACAGCAGTAATTGTTGTTTTGGATTTAATGCAGTTTCGCTTAGGAAATTCAGGAGGGCATATTTCACACTTGTCTGGGGCTCTTTTTGGTTTTATATATGTGAAGTTACTGCAAAATGGAATTGATTTGAGTAAGATAGTAACTGCGGTTTTGGATTTCTTTGCTAATCTTTTTAAAAAGCCTACTACGCCTTTCAAAAAAGTACATAAAAATTATAAAAAACCAGCTGAAAAACCGATTTCTAAAATAGTCGTAAAAGATAAAAAACAGCAGCAGATTGACGAGATTTTGGATAAAATCAGCCAGTCTGGTTATGACAGTCTGAATCAAGAAGAAAAAGAATTCTTGTTTCAAGCCGGAAAATAACCTAAATTTATCTAATTATTGAAGTGTAAATCGAGAACTTTCAGTTTGCAAAAGTTCAAAATACATTAAAAAATGAAGAACCTTTCATGGTTTAATAAAGGAATGTTTCTTTTGAATTTAGTACTTATAGTGCTAACATTCATTGCTTATCTGCTTCCTTTTTTGGCACCAAAAATCTTTCCCGTTTTATCGGTGTTAACTTTGTTTATGCCATTGGTTTTTCTTTCCAATGGATTGTTCTTTTTGTACTGGGCAATTCAGTTTAAAAAACGAATGATTTTGTCTGGTATAGTTCTGCTGGTTGGGATTACTTTTTTTAATAAGTTTTATAAATTTTCAGCCAAAGATTTTCAGGAAAGCGACAAGGATTTTACTGTTATGAGTTATAATGTGAGACTGTTTAATGTGTTTAAATGGCTTGACCGCGACGATATTCCAGACACTATTTTAGAATTTATCAATACTCAGAACCCTGATATATTATGTATTCAGGAGTTTTCAAATTCTGCAGATATTGACCTAAAAGTGTATCCTTACAAGTATGTTTTGATGGAGGGTAAGCAAATTAAAACCGGTCAGGCAATATTCTCTAAGTTTCCTATTATTGATCAGGGACTGATAGTATTTCCTCGTTCGAACAATAATGTTGTTTTTGCTGATATTAAGAAAGGGAAAGACATTATAAGGGTGTATAATATGCATTTGCAGTCTATAAAAATTTCACCGGAAGTAGGTGAGATTTCGGAAAATATTGATGTAATTGATCAGCAAAAATCTAAATATCTTTATATCAGAATCAGCAAAGCTTTTAAGCAGCAACAGGAACAAGCGGCTATTTTTAAAGAGCACGTGAAAGACTGTAAATATCCGATTATTATCTGCGGCGATATGAATAATAGTGCTTTTTCATACGTATACCGCAATATAAAAGGAAAATTAAAAGACAGCTTTGAAGAAGCTGGCAAAGGGTTTGGGGCGACTTATAAATTTAAATATTATCCGGCTCGAATAGATTATATTTTTGCTGATGAAAGTATGGAAGTGAAACAGTTTGAAAGTTTTTCTGATTTTCAAAATTCGGATCATTTTCCAATCATGGCAAAACTATCGATGGAATAGTAATTTAGACTTTTTTTGAATATTTTGATATCTCTGTGTGTGTCTTGTAAATCTTCAAAAAGAAGTAGAATTTATCAGATAAGAATCTGATTTTTTAAATAATCCATCGCAAATTTTCCTTCATTGAATAATAAATCAAGAACACTTAAATTGTTCAAAAAACCATGTTTATCATCAAAGACTTGAGGGTAAGGTTCGAAAACTGAATGGTCTTTTTTGCCATTTACTAAATAGCGGAAATCAGTAATCTGCTGATTATCTATTTTATGAAAATATTCAGCTGTTGTGTCAAATTCTAATTTCATCCGCAGGCATTTACAGGTTATTTCCAATGCCTCGAAATTTAAATCCATCAAAAAAGTGTGTTTTTTTTGAAAAATTGGAATCAGATCATCTTCAAAATATTCAAAAAAAGGAGAACTTCTGTAAGCGGCTTCCAGAGATTTAAAATGTTGTTTTTGCCAGTCAAATTCCTGTTCAATCTTAATATCTTTTGTTTTCTGATGACTTAAATTAGAATGTTTTACAGGGATATTCAATAGCTGAATACCATTTGGGCTATAAATATATGTTCTGTTTCGATTGGTCTGCTTTTGGAAATTATCTTCCATTTCAAACGTGATACTGTCTGACTGCGCCATAGCGGCTAAATTGCTTATGGATGGAAAATAAGATGGATGCAGTAATGTTTTCATTTTTTTTTAAAGTTTCAAGATTCAGATATAAGGTTTCAAGTTTAGGCTGATGCCTGAAACTTGAAACCTGAAACTTTTTTAACTATTTGTTTTAGCTTTTCTTTTTTTCCAAAAATATTCACCAACAAAAAAGGCAGCAAGTGCAATCAGGAATATTTTAAAATAGGATTGTGGCTGCCCTTCACCGTCAACAGTTGTAAATACTCTGTCCCAGCGGATTTTCCAATTGCTTTTTGGACCGTTAATGCCATCGATACTCATCCAAATGAATATTGGCTTACCAACAATGTGGTTTTCCGGAACGTAACCCCAATAACGGCTGTCTTCAGAGTTATGGCGGTTGTCTCCCATCATCCAATAGTAGTTTTGACCAAAAGTATATGTTGTAGCCGCTTTGCCATTAATTATGATTTCATTGCCATTCACTTTCAGGTCGTTTTTCTCATAATCAGTGATGATGGTTTTGTAAAAAGGTAAAGACTCTAATGTTAATGCAACTGTTTTTCCTTTTTGAGGGATATAAATTGGTCCAAAGTTATCTTGGCTCCATTGTTTAGTATGTGGAAAAATTCCGCTGTCAGCATTTTTATAAATAATTCTGTTTACACCTTTTATACCAGGTATGTTTTTTAATCTTTCAGCTCCGGCAGATGTTAATGCACTTATAACTAATGTGTCTCTAGTCTGCTGATTTAAGAAATAACCGCCGTCAGTGATATCCATATCTTTGAAAAGATATTCAAAGTCTATAGGTGTTTTACCATCTAAAATTACTTTGTATGAATACTGAGGTTTTGCGCGTTCAGGTAAAGCCAGTTCTTTTCCGTTAATATATACTAATCCGTCTTTTATTGATAAACTATCACCAGGAATGCCTACACATCTTTTTACATAATTTGATTTTTTATCAATAGGTTTGTCTGCTCTTAGTCCAGAGTGGTCTCTAAATTTATATACAGTATCTGCCGGCCAGTTAAAAACAACAATATCTGTACGGTTAATATTTTGTATGCCAGGAAGTCTAAGATAAGGTAATTGAGGCCAGTTCAAATATGATTTCTGCTTAGTCAAAGGGATGGTGTCATGTACCATAGGCATTGCAACAGTGGTCATTGGAACTCTGGCTCCATAATTCATTTTACTTACAAATAAAAAGTCTCCTACTAATAATGATTTCTCTAATGATGAAGTAGGAATGGTGTATGGCTGGATAAAGTACGTGTGCACAATTGTGGCTACAATGACAGCAAATAGTAATGAGCTGATTGTGTCGGCAGCTTTATGCTCTGGATCTGCATTTCTGTCAGCTATGTATGTTAATGATTGTGTGTAATTAAGGTAAAAGATATAAAATCCTAAAGTCGCAATTACAATCAGGGTGTCTAGAGTGTTTTTTTTGCCAAAACTGCGAATAGTTTCCACCCAGATAACAGGAAACATTATCAAATTAATAATTGGGATGAAAAGTAATATAGTCCACCACGTTGGACGTCCGATTATTTTCATTAGAACAATAGCATTGTAAACTGGAATGGCAGCTTCCCAGCGTTTTCTCCCAGCACTTTCATATAATTTCCAAGTTCCTAAAAAATGAATAACCTGAACAGCGAAGAAAAATAAAATCCAATGATTTAGTGTCATAATTTGAAAAAGTTTATTGTTAAAATAGAAGATTAGATTTGAGGGTGAAATTCTATTCTATGATTGTTGTTTATGCATTTAGTACATCTTTCATGGTGAATACGCCATGCTTTCCAGCAAGCCATTCAGCAGCGATTACAGCTCCAAGGGCAAAACCTTCTCGATTATGAGCGGTATGTTTTATTTCGATAGAGTCTACTTCAGAGTTATAAGTGACTGTGTGTGTTCCGGGTACTGTTCCGGTTCTTATGGCTTCAATGTGAATTTCATTTTCTTTTGGTTTGTCCAATGTCCAATTGGAATAACTGCTGTTTTTAATAACACCTTTGGCTAGTGAAATTGCTGTTCCGCTTGGAGCATCTAGTTTTTGATCATGATGGATTTCTTCCATGTCTACTTTGTAATGGTCGAATTTTGACATGATCTTGGCTAAATATTCATTGAATTCGAAGAATAAATTAACGCCAAGGCTGAAATTTGAACTTGATATAAATCCTCCATTTTTTTCGGAACAAAGAGCAATCATTTCGTCATAATGCTCCAGCCAGCCGGTTGTGCCTGAAACCACAGGAACATTAGCGTTAAAACAGCTGGAGATATTGCTTACGGCAGCTGTCGGTACGCTGAAATCTATAGCGACATCGGCAGTTGACAGTCCGTCATATGTATTGAATTCATCTTTCTTTAAAACAATTTCATGACCTCTTTCTAAAGCAATTCTTTCAATCACCTGTCCCATTTTTCCGTATCCTAAAAGCGCAATTTTCATTATGTATATTTTTTTAATTTTTATAAAGAGACAAAATAAATTTTGAATCTAAAAACGATAATTAAGTGTTAGTCCTAAATTTGATTTGAATGTTACAGCATCAGGAGTTATTTCTGGTCTTATAGATAAAGTCTGATTAACATTAAATTGGATTAATGCTGCATCTACATTGGCATCAATAATATTTAGTACATAAAAGCCAATTACAAAAAGTCCTGATAAAGAAGCGTTTCTTTGGTAAAATTCTTGTGCAGAAATTAATGATTTGTCGCTAAATTTGGCATAATAGGGATCGGGATTTCCAGCTAGGCGGCTTTTGTAAGCATCGCGGTATTCGTGGTACTTCTTTTTGTTGTCGGCATATAAATATAAACTGGTGCCCATTGCTCCATAAACTAAGGGTATTTTCCAGTATTTTTTATTGTATGCCTGGCCTAATCCGGGTAATATAGCTGAATAAAAGGCTGCCTTTGCTGGTGTCAAAGGATCTATGTCTATTGATTTTAAAGTGTCTTTAGGCTTTAAAACAGTTTCGGTTTTTGCTTGTGCAAAAACCGAAGCGTTTCCTATGAGAAAAAGCAATAACCCTATGGAAATGATTTTATTCACTACCCTTCTATTAATTTTATAATCCTGTTGAAGTCCTCCTCTGAATGAAAAGGTATAGTGATTTTTCCTTTACCATTTCCAGCTACTTTCACATCAATTTTTGTTCCAAAATATTTGTTGAAAGTGCTCACATCTTCGTCGTTAATTTCAAAAGATGCTATTTTCGCAGGGATAGCAGGCTTTGGTTTTAAACTTTCATGGTAATTCTTTACCAAAGTCTCCGTTTCTCTTACTGAAAGATTTTGGCTTACTATTTTTTGGTAAATATCCGTCTGTACATCATGATCGTCAATGTTGATGATAGCACGGCCATGACCCATACTGATAAAACCGTCACGAATTCCAGTCTGAATGATTGGATCTAATTTTAAAAGTCTTAAATAATTGGCAATGGTAGAGCGTTTTTTACCTACTCTTTCGCTCATCTGTTCTTGAGTTAACTGAATTTCGTCAATAAGTCTTTGGTATGATAGCGCAATCTCTATTGGATCCAAGTCATGACGCTGAATGTTTTCAACCAAGGCCATAACTAGGGAATCATTATCGTTTGCAATACGGATATATGCAGGTACAGATGTAAGTCCAATTAATGCTGAAGCACGCAGACGGCGTTCTCCAGAAATTAATTGGTATTTGTTAAAGTCTAATTTACGGACAGTAATAGGCTGAATTACCCCTAATTCCTTGATGGAAGTGGCTAGTTCGCGTAATGATTCCTCGTTGAAATTACTTCGGGGCTGAAATGGATTTATTTCTATAGCATCAATTTCAAGCTCTATAATATTCCCGACAACTTTATCTGCATTTTTATCTTCCACCGATTGAATATCGTTTTCAGGATCTTTTAATAATGCAGATAAACCTCTACCTAAGGCTTGTTTTTTTATTGCTTTTGACATACAGCTATTTAATGTTTTTCTTTATGATTTCTTGAGCTAAATGAATATAATTTACCGCTCCTTTGCTTGTTGCGTCATAGTTGATGATGCTTTCGCCAAAACTTGGTGCTTCACTCAGTTTTACATTTCGTTGTATCACGGTTTCAAAAACCATATCATTAAAGTGTTTTTGAACTTCTTCTACAACCTGATTGGATAAACGCAGTCTGGAATCAAACATAGTCAATAATAAGCCTTCAATATCCAGATCAGGATTGTGTATTTTTTGAATACTTTTTATTGTATTCAATAATTTTCCTAAACCTTCTAATGCAAAATATTCGCATTGAATTGGAATAACAACTGAATCTGCAGCAGTTAAGGCGTTTAAGGTCAAAAGTCCAAGAGACGGTGCACAGTCAATCAGGATATAATCGTATTGCTCTTTTACGTTTTCCAATGCAGTTTTGAGCATATATTCTCTGTTTTCTTTATCCACCAGTTCGATTTCAATCGCAACAAGATCGATATGTGCAGGAATTAAATCAACATTTGGAGAGGAACATTTTATTACAGCCTCCAGCGGTGTGTGGCTGTGTTCGAGAATTTGATAGGTCCCAATTTCAACTGTTTCGACATCAATTCCTAATCCAGATGTGGCATTTGCCTGTGGATCAGCATCGATTAGTAATACTTTTTTTTCTAATACACCAAGTGAAGCAGCTAGGTTAATAGAGGTTGTTGTCTTTCCAACCCCCCCTTTTTGATTCGCAATCGCTATGATTTTGCCCATTTATTTTCTAAATTTTGAACGGTAAAAATACAATTATTTATGGGTTTTGAAAATCTATTTTGTTAACAAAAAGAAATAGTTTTAAGACTTCTTTTAATATCTCGATAATTTCATGTATTCTCTACTGTTTTTGTGTTTGGAGGAACAAAAAAGAGAACTGTATTAGCTCTCTTTTGGTGTTATATTTTATTTATTTGCTTTAAAAAGTAAGAATAATTTTAGATACTAACGATTTTTTTTAGCTTTAATCATCATTTCTAACTGATCCCAAAGTTCTTCAGGAATTGCTTCCAATAAATTAAATTGTCCGGCACCTTTTAGCCATTCGCCGCCATCAATAACAATTACTTCACCATTTACATAGGCTGAAAAATCAGAAACTAAATAAGCCGCTAAATTGGCTAATTCCTGATGATCGCCGACTCTTTTTAGCGGGACTTTTTTGGCCATATCAAATTTCTCGGCCAGATCTCCAGGTAATAATCGATCCCAGGCTCCTTTGGTAGGAAATGGACCGGGAGCAATAGCATTGGTACGGATGCCGTATTTTGCCCATTCTACAGCTAGACTTCTCGTCATGGCTAAAACTCCTGCTTTGGCAGTTGCGCTGGGAACCACATATGCAGAACCTGTCCAAGAATAAGTTGTAACGATATTTAAAACTGTTGCCGAAGTTTGTTTGGTATCAATCCAGTGTTTTCCAAAAGCAAGTGTACAGTTTTTGGTTCCCTTCAAAACAATGTCGATTACAGTGTCAAAAGCATTGGCTGATAAACGCTCTGTTGGCGAAATGAAATTTCCAGCCGCATTGTTTAGCAATACATCAACTCTGTTAAAAGCTTTCAATACTTCCTGAAGCATATTTTCTACTTCTTCATAATGACGTACGTCACACTGCAAAGGGAGACAAGTTCCTCCTGTTTGAGTTTCCAATTCTTGTGCAGTACTTTTCAGTTTGTCTAAATCTCTTGAAGTAATGGCAACTTTTGCTCCTAATTCTAAGAAATATTTGGTCATCGCTTTTCCTAAACCGCTTCCGCCTCCTGTAACTACTATTACTTTGCCTTGTAAAGCATCGTCTCTTAACATTTTATCGGTATAACTCATAATTTTTTATATTTTGAATTGTAAATATAATAAAATAAAATAGTATGCATGCATAATTAATTTTAAAGCATTTGCATTGAAAAAAAAGATAAACACGAATCTCACCAATTAATACTAATTTTTACCAAAATTGAAACCAAATTTTACAAATTTTTACAGCTTAGGAGATTTTGTGTAATTGAATAGCAATCTTAATTCGTGCAAATTCGTGTAATTCGTGTCAAAAATTTTTAAAAGCAAATGCCGTGAATTAATTTGAGAAAGGCTAATTTTCTGAGATACTGTGTGGTTAAGTTTAGGGTGTTTATTATCAAAGACTTAGATATTTAGTAGCTATTTTTAAATGGTACACAATCTTCTTGATGCTTCTTCTAGTGTGAAATCGTCTTTAGCAAAACAGAATCGTATTAGTTTTAAATCTTTCCCATTTTCATAAAAAGTAGATATAGGAATGGCAGCCACACCGTAATCCGTTATTAATCGTTTGCAAAAATCTACGTCATTTTCATTCGAAATATTAGCATACGATGCTACTTGGAAATAAGTTCCTTCGCAGGGCATTAATTCGAATCGGCTGTTTTTTAATAATGATCTGAAATAATCTCGTTTTTCCTGATAGAATGTGCTGATTTCGTTTATATTGACACAGTCTAAATATTCTGAAACAGCTATTTGACAAATGCTGTTTACACTAAAGACCAGAAATTGATGCACTTTTTTGATTTCTTTCATTAAATGAATGGGAGCGACGAGATAACCAATTTTCCAGCCTGTTACATGAAATGATTTTCCAAATGAGGAAACCGTGATACAGCGGTCAAGGAGTTTTGTACGGGTGTGGGTCGAAATATGTTTATCTTCAAAAGTAATGTATTCATAAACTTCATCCGAGAGCAGTAATACATTTGGGTGTTTTTCTAAAAGGATTTCCAAATTTTCAAAATCGGATTTATTTAGGATTTTACCTGTTGGATTGTGTGGATTATTGATGATAATCATTTTTGTTTTTTCGGAAAAAGCATCGGCAATCTTATCCCAATTAGGCGTGTAGTCGTTATTGAGTGCCACCCGAACGGGTTTTGCCTCGCTTAGTAAAATTGGTGCTTCGTAACAATCGTAGCTCGGGTCAAGAATGATTACTTCGTTATTTGGTTTCAGCAAAGCCAGCAATGTAGTGAATATGGCTTGAGTAGCTCCGGCTGTCACGAGCAGTTCGGTTTCGGGAATGATGTTCCTGCTGTATGATGATTTTATTAATGCGGTGATTTTGCTTAGTAAAGGCGGATATCCCGACATGGGCGTGTATTGGTGGACATCCTCATTTGCCAGTCTCGAAACGATTTGGGTAAGTCTTTCGTCAACGGGAAAGTTTGGAAATCCCTGCGAAAGATTGATTGCATTATGCTCTGACGCCATTTTTGACATTACGGTAAAAATACTGGTCGTTACATTTGGTAATTTACTCATGTGATAGATGAATTTATTCAGTTATATGAAAGTGGTTTTTAAAACCAAATTATACTAATGCCAATTTGTCTAAATGACGATGAGGGATTTTGATGGATAATTTAGTGAGAATATAGAATGGGATTGATCATGGTTTTTGAGGAGTCCCTTGATTCATCTTTTCCAAATCCTGTTTAAATTTTTCGATATAAGGTTTGAAGCGTTCATCTTTGTCAACTTGAGTGAGGTTTAACCACTCGTTGAATTTTTTTAAGTTATTCTGGCTGTAGAAGGCGCATAAAATATTGAATGCGTTTTCAGACTTATAAGTTTTGTCGGTTATGTCTTTTTCTATTTTATAATAGGTTTTTATTGCATCAGGGAGCTGGTTGTTATATACTTGGGAGTAAAGTAATTGTTTGTAGGCATATGCATCGTCCGGTGTTTGTTTAATAGCTTCTTTCAAAACAGTAATGGCGTTTCCATATTGTTTTTGACAATTGTATGAAAAGGCAATCTCGGTTTTAAGGCCTTTGTAATTTGGGTCGATGGTTTTTACTTTTTCCAGGTAAGTTAATCCTTTGGCGCATTCATTCCATATGTTATAAGTAATGGCCCATCTGAATAATTTATCGGCTGCGTTTTCGCTTTCTTGATAAGCTTTGAGCCAATCGGGAGTTTTTGAAATATCAAATTCGGCAAAATAAGATTCGGGAATGATTGCTACTAATGATTTGTTGGGCTGTAATCGGAATTTCATAGTCCTATCTGCTTCTTTTTTGCTAATAAGAAATTTTCCGCTGCTGTTTATTTTGAAGGTACCGGCAAAATCGAAAGTTAAGCCTGTCTGATTATCCATATACACAAAGCCATAGCTGTAGGAACCGGATAAGTCGGAGGGAAAGACAACCCACTTATCTTCGCAGTCAATAGGTTTTAAATTGAAATCTAATTTGTCTTGAGCTGTACAGCAAATGCTTGTAAATAAACTTATAATTAAAATGAAGATTTTCATAGTTATTTGCTGATTTTAAAAGGAAGACTTAATGTGTTTTTATTTTCAAAATTAAGAAAAATTGTATTATGCCCTTTCTGGCTGGCTAATTGTTTTTTCAAAAAATAAAAACCTATTGCGTTAAAATAGACTTTTTGTCTTGCACTAGATTTTCTGCGGGTTTGCATGCCCAAATTTTGATTTAAGAGGGAGTTTAATTATTTTGAAATGATATAATATAAAAACAGCTCTGAAATTTTAGAGCTGTTTTGTGTTTTTTCAGTTGAAAATTATTGCTTTATGAATTTATAAGTAGTTGAAAAACTATCTGTTTTAAGATTGCATAAATAAATGCCTTTGGATAAGCTGGCTACATTAAGAGATAATTTTTCATTGGGAGATACGCTTTTCGAGGAAGAGATAACTTTTTCTCCAGTAATAGTGTAGACAGTTATAACAGCTTCTCCTGAAATTGAATCGGATAAATTAATGTTCAAAACAGTATCAGTGATTGTAGGATACAGTTTTATATTTTCATTTAAAGTCTGATCTTCAATACCTAAATTAGTGCAGCTCGTTGATATGATGCCTGCAGCAGTAACATTTAAGGTGGCACCGGCGCCACAATTTGAATTTGGTATATAGGAAGCTATATTGGCTGTAGAAGTTATACCATTTAGACTGTCGTATATATCTAAATGGTATAACACTGCTGTAATAGCACGTTACGGATAGCTCAAGAGCATAAAAAAGGCCAGCTTATTTCTGCAATTAGCTGCGTGATTTTTTTTAATTAAATTAAACGCCTAAGATTTTTTACATTTTATGGATAATAAAAATAGTGGGGCGTTTGTGCAAATCGATTGTTTCTTTTTTCCAAGCTGCGATTTTCTTTGTTTTTATGTATTCTGTTGGCAGAGTGATATCAGCGGCGATGCATAAATGCGTTTCGGGATGCAGGGTTTGAATTAAATCTTCCAGTAGTTTATTGTTACGGTACGGTGTTTCAATAAAAATCTGTGATTGGTTTTTTTCAAAAGAAATACGCTCTAAACTTTTGAAGCTGGCTCTTTTTTCGTCTTTTTCAATCGGTAAATAGCCGTGAAAAGTAAAGCTCTGTCCGTTCATCCCAGATGCCATCATGGCTAATAGAATAGAGGAGGGGCCAACTAGCGGAATAACCTGAATTCCTTTTTCATGTGCTAGTTTAACAATTACTGCGCCAGGATCGGCTACACCCGGACAGCCGGCTTCGCTCATGAGTCCCATATTTTTTCCTTCCAAAAGCGGTTTGATAAACTCTTGATGTTCTTTGGATTCGGTGTGTTTATTGAGGATGAAAAGCTTTAACTCCGATTGTTTTTTCTCTGGATTGGTGAGCTTGATAGATTTTCGGGCAGTTTTGTCGTTTTCAACAATGTAATGATCTATTAAATCGACACATCTTTTTATGGTCTGCGGTAAAACATCCATTGGGTCGCAATCGCCCATTGTAGTTGGAATTAAATACAGTTTTCCAAAAAGAGATGCTGATTTCATAAGGTGATTTTTTAGGAATGAAAAGTTTTATCCTTATAAGAATGATTTTTTGCTAGTGCGCTGGCAAAGTTATGAAAATAACAGATTCAGTTTTATTCTGAATGTTTAGCAATCAGTCTTTCAGCTATTACTTCACAGGCTTCGTCAAGCATTTGGTATACCATGTCAAATCCATTTGCTACTCCATAGTATGGATCGGGTACATCTACATTCTCGTCTGGAAATATGGAATCTAAAATGAGCTGGACTTTGTTTTTTTGAGTTTCGTTTAGTGCCAGATGAATTACATCATTGTAATTGCTCTTGTCCATTACAAAAATATAATCAAAGGTATCAAAATCAGCTCTTGAGAACTGTCTTCCTTTTTGGTTACTGATATTTAAACCGTTTTTTTGTGCAGTGGATATGGAACGTTTATCTGGGGCATGACCAACATGCCAAGAACCTGTTCCTGCAGAATCTACATAAAACAGTTCGTTAGGTAGTTTGGAGGCTAATATGCCTTCCGCCAGAGGGGATCGGCAGATATTGCCTAAACAAACCATTAAAATTTTAACAGGCATTGCTTTATAGCGTTAATTTTGAATTAATGTCTTCGACATACTTTTTGAATTGTTTGTCGGTAGCAACTAAATTGTCTACAGTTTTGCAGGCATGTAATACAGTAGCGTGATCCCGGTCTCCTATTTGGGAACCGATATTGGCTAATGAAGCTTTGGTGAATTTTTTGGCAAAAAACATCGCCAACTGCCTCGCTTGTACTACGTGTCTTTTTCTTGTTTTGGACTGTAAAGTTTCTAAATCCAATTGAAAATAATCGGAGACAATTTTTTGAATGTATTCGATTGAAATCTCTCTTTTTACATTTTTTACAAATTTCTCTACAACGCTTTTTGCTAATTCAATAGTTACTTCTTTTTTATTGAAAGAAGACTGTGCGATTAAAGAAATGATAGCACCTTCGAGTTCGCGGACATTTGATTTGATGTTTCTTGCAACATATTCTATAATTTCGTCCGGCATTTCTACACCATCGCGGTATAGTATGTTTTTTAAGATAGAAATTCTAGTTTCGTAATCAGGTTGGTGGAGTTCGGCAGATAATCCCCATTTGAAACGGGATAATAAGCGCTGCTCAATATCCTGCATGTCAACAGGAGCTTTGTCTGAAGTTAGAATAACCTGCTTGCCATTTTGGTGCAGATAGTTGAAAATATGGAAAAATACATCTTGTGTTCCAGATTTCCCGGAAAGGAACTGAACATCATCAATGATTAAAACGTCGATTAATTGGTAAAAATGAATGAAATCATTTCGGTTATTTTTCTTTACCGAATCGATATATTGCTGTGTAAAAATTTCGGCAGAAATATATAAAACAGTTTTCTCAGGAAATTTATCTTTAATTTCTACTCCAATAGCATGAGCTAAATGCGTTTTTCCTAATCCAACACCGCCAAAAATCAATAATGGATTGAATGAAGTTCCGCCCGGTTTATTGGCAACAGCCATACCTGCAGAACGCGCTAATCTATTAGAATCGCCTTCTAAGAAATTATCAAAGCTATAATTAGCATTTAATTGGGATTCGATTTTTAAATTTCGAATTCCTGGAATTACAAACGGATTTTTTAATTCTGGACTGAGGTTTTTAAAAGGGGCATCTACTTCCTGCGCTTTTACTGGTCCTCTATTAGCACTTGGCAGCTGTTCCGTAAACGGCTGTTTGTTGCCATAAGTGTTTTCCATTTTAATTTTATAAAGTAACTTTGCGTTTTTTCCAAGTTCTTTTGTTAAGGCTACTTTTAATAATTTTACGTAGTGTTCTTCCAGCCATTCGTAGAAAAATTTACTAGGTACTTGAATATATAATGCATTATCGGTAAGTTCAACTGATTTAATTGGCTCAAACCAAGTTTTATAGGCCTGATCTTGAATGTTGTCCTTTATAAAGGACAGACAGTTTTCCCATACTGATTGTGCAGTCTTGTTCATATTACTAGTTAAATTATGTTGTCCGGGTGTTTATTATCTTACAAAAAGAATGTAAAAAAAATTCTTTTTTCGGGATAACAAATATGTGAACAATTATCTGTAAAAAAAAATATTTTAAGTTATAATTTTTGGAAAAATTGTTGTAAGAAGCTTTTTTAAATTTAAATTTTTAATGCAAAATTAATGAAAGATCATCAAATTCAAGTTCGTGTGCGCTACTCAGAAACAGATCAAATGGGAGTCGTTTATCACGGAAATTACATTCCTTATTTTGAGATAGGAAGAGTGGAATGGCTTAGAAACAAAGGGATTTCATATAAGAGTATGGAAGAAAACGGTATTGGTCTTCCTATTGTGAATATGAATATCAATTATAAAAAATCGGCAAGATATGATGAGCTGCTTACGGTGCATACAGTTTTCAAAAGTCAGACGTCTGTGAAGATTGAATTTGACTGTGCTATTTACAATGAAGCGAAAGAGTTATTAACAACGGCTCAATTTTTATTGGTTTTTGTATCTTTAAAAACAGGCAAACCAACTGCTCCTCCGGATTACATTTTAGAACTACTAAAAAACTTTGAATAATCATCAGTCTGGATTCTTTTTAATGCGGAATTATAGTTTTTTTATGTCAATTTCAAACAATGAATTAAAAGTGTCGAATACCATTTCGGCATTTTTTTTTCTGGTTTTTATTACAAATCTGCCTATTGGTAAATTAGTTTCTTCATTTATTTCCATTTCCTGATTCACGATATCCAGTTTTTTTTCTTTGATTACACGCATCACTTTATTCATATTTTTATAATCAAAGGAAATCTGAAAATGAATATCGATTGTTTTTTCGATAATTTCACAAGATTCTAATGTTATTTGCGCTGAAGTTTTATAAGCCGAAATTAATCCGCCGACGCCTAATTTTATTCCGCCATAAATTCGAACCACAATTATAAGAACGTTTGTAAGTCCAAAAGATTGTATCTGACTGTAAATTGGTGTTCCGGCAGTATTGCTGGGTTCTCCGTCATCGTTCGCTCTGTATTGAATAGTTTCTGTTCCTATTTGGTAGGCGTAACAATAGTGAACTGCGTGCGGATGCTTCTTTTTTAAAACTTCAATAATAGGTTTTACTTCGTCTTCAGATTCTATGGGAAACGCGTATCCAAAGAATTTACTGCTTTTTTCCTTGAAAAGAGTTTCTTCTGAAGGAAATGCAATGGTATTATAGGTGTCTTTCATTTTCAATGTCAAAATTCAATATTAATGTCAAAGGTCAATTTCAATATCAAAAATCAAATATAGAATCTCAAATTTTAAAATTTAAATATTTTAGTTGTTTTTAGTTTTTTGTCATTGCCATTGTCATTGAATTTTGCCATTGAATTTTGCCATTGATATTCCTTTTTGCTAAAGTATTTTTTTATCAAACAAATGAACCACATCTTCTTCTCCTACCTGCAGATTCCATGTTTGGAGACCAAGTGCTGAAGCTGAATCTGTATTTTCTTTTTTGTCATCTATGAATAAGGTATGTTTGGCCTGCAGACCGTGCTGGTCAAGTACAAAACTGTACACATCTGGATTGGGTTTCCTCATGCCTATTTCAAAAGAAAAATATACCTTTTCAAAGCATTGGTAAAAATCGCTGTAAAATGAAGCTCCGGTTTTTTGTTCGAAAGTATCAATATGAATTGCATCAGTATTACTCAATAAAAACAAGCGGTATTTTTGCGAAAGCATTTGAAGAAATTCTAACCGATATAATGGGAAGTCGGCCAGTATGGCATTCCAGGCAGCACGAATATCTTCGATAGAAGCACCATTGGTGTGTTTTTGAATTCCGGATAAAAAATCGTCACCCGAAATTGCTCCTACTTCATATTGTAAGTTCAATTGGTTTAAATCTTCGTTCCATTGGGGTATGCCAAGATTTTTTAAACCATCAAGGGTTGCTTGTTTATCTAAATTAATAAACACGTCTCCAAAATCAAAAATTATAGCATTAATCATGGTTTCTTAATATTGTAAGTTCGTCCTTTTCAATTAATTGTTTTTCAGAATCTGTTTTTGGCAGTAAAGGAGCCTGAATTCCTCTGCCTAAACTTATTTCTCCTTTAAAAATTCGGGCTTCATCCCAAAGATTGGCATCGATAAAGGTTTGTAACGTTCGAAGTCCTCCTTCTATAATTACCGATTGAATGTTGTGGATGTATAATGAATCGGCAATTTGTCCAGTAATATTTTGTTTAAAATCTATACTGTCAAAGGTAGTGTTTTCTTCGGGAATAGTATTTTGGGAATCAGTAAAAACAATTGTTTTTGTCTGATTGTCAAAAACGGCACTTTCTTTTGGAATACGGTTGTTTTGGTCTAATACAAGCCGAACAGGATTGTTTCCGTACCAATCTCTGGCGTTCAGTTTTGGATTGTCGTCAAGAACAGTCTGCGTCCCTACTAAAATTGCCTGCTCTTCGGTACGCCATTTATGAACCAATTGTCTGGAATACGTATTGGTAATCCATACTGGTTTTTTTTCTGATTTTTCAAGAGGAGCAATAAAACCATCCTGGCTTTCTGCCCATTTTAATATAATGTATGGTCTTTTCTTTTGATGAAAAGTAAAAAACCGTTTGTTGAGTTCATTGCATTCCTCTTCCAGAATGCCGACTGTAACATGGATTCCCGCTTCGATTAGTTTTTTAATTCCTTTTCCGGCCACTTCGCTAAAAGGATCTACAGTACCAATGACCACATTTGGAATTTTATTTTTTATGATTAAATCACAGCAGGGAGGCGTTTTTCCAAAATGACTGCAGGGTTCCAGACTCACATAAATAGTCGCTCTTGAAAGCAGTGATTTATCCTGTACCGAATTTACAGCATTGACTTCGGCATGAGGTCCGCCTGCTTTCCTGTGCCAGCCTTCGCCTATGATTTTGCCATCATAAACAATGACGCTTCCAACCATTGGATTGGGATAAGTTGCACCGAGTCCATTTTTGGCCAGAGATATGCAGCGTCTTATATATTTTTCATGTATTTTCACTCTACAAAAGTACTAATTTTGGAATTAGGAATTTGTTTCGAAACGAGGATGTTTCCCGTTTACAATCTCTATTTTTGTAAACAGAATTAGTAAACAGAGTGCTTTTATGTATAAATGGATTATCAGGAAAATACAAAAAGAAGACAATGAAGCAGTTGCTCAATTGATAAGAGATGTTTTTGATGAATTGAATATTCCGAAAACAGGAACGGCTTATGAAGATCCGTATCTCGATTTGATGTTTGAAGAATACAATAAGCCAAGGTCTGTTTATTATGTAGTCGAAAGTAATAATAGAATTGTAGGTGCAGCGGGTGTGGCTCCATTAGCAAATGAAGCAGCAATTTATTGCGAGCTGCAGAAAATGTATTTTCTCCCAGAAGCCCGTGGACAGGGAATTGGAAGTAAAATGATGGAGCAATGTCTGCAGAGTGCACGTGAATTTGGTTTCGAAAAATGTTATCTGGAAACGATGCCTTTTATGCATGATGCTCAAAAACTGTATAAAAAATCGGGTTTCGAATATATTTGTTCTCCAATGGGAAGCACGGGGCATACCAGCTGTCCTGTCTGGATGCTTAAGGATTTATGAATTTAGATTTTTGATTAACGATATCTGATTTCAGATTTACCGCTGGAAACTGAAAAATAAAAAGTTCTATTTGGAAATAATAACATGAAAATAAAAGAATACAGAAATCAATTTATTCAAACGTTAGCACCGATTTATGATGAAGGCGAAGCGGAAAGTTTTTTCTATTTGATTTTGGAAGAAAAACAGCAGCTGAAAAGGATTGATTTGGCATTACAGTCTGATTTAGAGTTTTCGCAGGAAGAAATTGCCGTCTGGAATTCGATTTTGGAACAATTAAGATTGGAGATTCCGATTCAGTATTTGTTAGGGAAAACAAGTTTTTATGGATTGGATTTTGAAGTCAATGAAAATGTTTTGATTCCGAGGCCGGAGACGGAGGAATTAGTGGATTGGATTTTAGAAAGCCAAAAGTCAAAAGCCGAAAACCGAAAATTAAAAATTCTCGATATAGGAACTGGCAGCGGCTGTATTGCTGTTTCACTGGCAAAAAATCTCCCAGACGCTAAAGTTTTTGCAATTGATGTTTCCGAAAAAGCTTTGGCAACAGCCAAAAAAAATGCAGAAATCAATGCTGTCGAAATAACTTTTATATCCCAAAATATTCTTGAAACTCAGGATTTGGGTCAAAAGTTTGATATCATCGTATCGAATCCGCCGTATGTGCGGCATCTTGAAAAAGAGGAAATCAAGAAAAATGTTTTGGACAATGAACCCCATTTGGCACTTTTTGTAGAAGATAATGATGCCCTGATTTTCTACAGAAAAATAGCTGAGTTAGCGCAGAAAAATTTATCCAGTTCCGGACAATTGTATTTTGAAATCAATCAATATTTAGGAAAAGAAATGATTGAATTATTAGAAACAATGAATTTTAAAAATGTTGAACTCCGTAAGGATATTTATGGGAATGACAGAATGACCCGAAGTACGAAGTACGATATTTGATATACGATTTACAAACCTTCGTATATCAAATATCTTTAAATCGTATATTTATTCATATCTTAAAGCCTCAATAGGATCTAGATTTGCAGATTTTACAGAAGGATACAATCCAGAAACGACAGCAACAATAAAACTGGTTACAAAAGCGGCTATAATGGCTCCCCACGGAATTACAAATGCAAAGTTCATTGCAGTTGAAATTCCAAAACCAATTAAAATTCCAAAAATAATTCCGATCATACCGCCAATTTGGCCAATCAGCAGTGTTTCAATAAAAAATTGAAAGGCAATGGTCGACTTTTTTGCTCCCAAAGCTTTTCGGACTCCAATTTCCCGTGTGCGTTCCGTTACCGAAACGATCATAATATTCATCAAAGCGATAGACGATCCCAAGATTGTAATAATTCCTATGACCCAAGCAGCCGTATTTAAATATCCCGAGATGCTCATTATTTTATTGATTAAATCATCACTTCGAACTACGCCAAAATTATTATCTTTTACAGGACTTAATTTTCGAATTCTGCGCATCATACTAATAGCATAGTCAGTAGCTTGGTTTAATAATTCTTTTTTCCCGACCATTACACTCACAGAATAGTTAATGTTGGGCGATGTAAATAAAGATCGGGCAACTTGTATAGGGATCAAAACTCTTAAATCCTGACTGTTTCCAAAGGTGGATCCTTTCTCCTTCAGCAGGCCAATCACTTTAAATTTGGCGCCGCGTACAGAAATCGTTTTACCTATAGGATTTACATCTTTCAAAATCCCTTTTGCAAAATCAGATCCCAGCACACAAACGTAAGCATTGTTTGAAATGTCAAAACTGGTAAAATTTCTTCCTGAGCTGGTTTCCAGACCAGAATTAGTTAAGAAACGGTCATCAACCCCTAAAACGCTTATTTCAGGGTCAGTTTTTAAAGATTCATATTTTACTTCAGCAGTCGATGTGGCAGTAAATGATAATGACGTTTCGGTCATTGGGTAATTATATTTATTTTTGAATGCCACTGCTTCGGGATAGGAAATAATAGGGTTTATAACTTCACGTTCATCGCCGCCATGTCGTCGGGACGTATTTTCGTATTGGCTGATGTTAAATGTATTGGCTCCCATCGAAGCAAAGTTAGATGACAGGGTGTTGCCAAGTGCTGCTACAATAGTCAGGATTCCAACTAAAGCAGTTATACCAATGGCGATAATCAGTACCGTAAGAGTGGTTCGTAATATTTGAGTCCGGATAGAACCCAAAGCGATTCGAATATTTTCTTTGAATAGTTTTATCATAATATCGTTTGACACGAAAATACAATTTTTGTTACAATTACTATTTGAGAAATTCTGCGATTTTTTAGGAGCTATTTCCAGCTGTCCACATATATCTCTTGTGGCGAACACCGCCACAAGAGGATGCCGTTTCCATCTGGGCTAGGACATTCGTCATTAAAAATTACATCATTCGTTTAAACAATGTAAGCCATTCATTATAAAATTCACACTAAATATAAATTAAATGTAAATTTTTTCAAATCAATTATTTTAAAAGTAGGATATTTGCAGTTGGAAATTTAAACCTAACAATTTAAAAAAATATGATTTTGGATAATACATATATCTAAAATCTGCAATTAACAAAATGGCATCAAAACCAAGCATTCCAAAAGGAACCAGAGATTTTTCACCTGCTGAGGTGGCAAAAAGGCAATACATTATCCAAATCATAAAAAGCAATTTCGAGAAATTTGGATTTCAGCCTATAGAAACTCCTTCATTCGAAAACTCCGAAACCTTAATGGGTAAATATGGAGAAGAAGGAGACCGATTGATTTTTAAAATATTGAACTCCGGTGATTATTTGTCAAAAGCTAATGAAAGCCATTTGGAAGCCAAAGACAGCACGAAATTAACATCAAGCATTTCGGAAAAAGCCTTGCGTTACGATTTAACCGTTCCGTTTGCACGTTATGTAGTACAGCACCAAAACGAAATCGAATTTCCTTTCAAGAGATATCAAATTCAGCCTGTTTGGCGCGCCGATCGTCCGCAGAAAGGGCGTTTCAGAGAGTTCTTTCAATGTGATGCCGATGTGGTGGGTTCAAAATCGCTGTGGCAGGAAGTTGAGTTAGTGCAGTTGTACGACTCGGTTTTTACCGCATTAGGATTAGCAGGAGTAACCATAAAAATCAATAACCGAAAAATTCTTTCGGGAATTGCCGAAGTAATCGGAGCATCAGATAAATTGATTGATTTTACAGTAGCCTTGGACAAACTCGACAAAATAGGCGAGGACGGTGTAAAGAAAGAAATGATAGAAAAAGGGATTGCCGAAGAGGCGATTGCTAAAGTTCAGCCGTTATTCAATTTTACGGGAACAATTTCGGAGAAAATAGAAAAATTATCAGTACTGCTTTCTTCATCAGATGAAGGATTAAAAGGTGTTGAAGAACTGCGTTTCATTTGTGACAATGTGCAGAATTTAGGATTGTCAACTGCAGGTTTGGATTTGGATGTAACATTGGCCAGAGGATTAAATTATTATACAGGAGCTATTTTTGAAGTAGCTGCTCCAAAAACTGTTGCTATGGGTTCCATAGGCGGTGGCGGACGCTATGATGATTTGACTGGTATTTTTGGATTGAAAAATATGAGCGGTGTAGGGATTTCTTTTGGTCTTGACCGAATTTATCTGGTTATCGAAGAATTGGGATTATTCCCAGAAGCGGTGACTTCAACTTCTAAAGCTTTGTTTATTAACTACGGCGAAAAAGAGGCGTTTTATTCGATGAAAGCCATCAAAGAATTGCGTGCTTCAGGAATTAAAGTAGAATTATATCCTGATAATGTTAAAGTGGCTAAACAATTTCAGCATGCCGATAAACGATTTATACCTTATGCTGTAATCGTGGGTGATGCCGAAATGAATGAGAATAAATATGCTTTGAAAGATTTGGCTTCCGGAGAGCAGAAAAAAGTAAACCTGGAAGAGCTGAAAGAGCTTTTAAAATAAAAAAAAGAGGCTGTAAAAAAGCCTCTTTCTATATAAAAAAGTGAATTCATTTTTATGCTTTAATACGGACAGTAGTTTTTGTCCCGTCAAAAAGGACTTCTAATGTTTTTCCAACGGTACAGCTGACAGCACGGCTTTTAATATAGGATTTTATTACAGCTTCTTTATTGCCAGTTACAATAAGTTTTCCTGTCCCGCTTATAAAAGCATGTCCATTTGGACCAATATTGAGGGCAGTTTCAACACTTACAGTTCCGCCTTTAATTCTTAAATCTCCTATCGGGTCTCCTACTCCGGTTCCTATTTCCAGAGAGTTCCCTATTTCTAAAGAGGTTCCTGCATTCACAGTTACCAAACCATTCCCTCCAGTAGCATTTCCTATATAAAATGCATTTTTAACCAATACTTTTCCCGCATTTATATTTAATATCCCTGATGCGCCTTTGCCTAAATAAGCAGTATTTCTCATGCTGAATTGAGCAGCTAATGCATCAACGTTAATTGTTCCATTTAAAGTTGATAAGCCATTTGGGAAAAATGTTCCCGTTATAGTGATATTTGCGCCAGTATTTGTTGTGAATGTACGGGGGCGTTTGGCCATGGTTTCAGTGCCTGTAAATCCTAAATTTGCAGGGTTGTTAGGGCTTCCCGCTCCTATAATTAAATCCACTGTGATTAAATTAGCAAAATCAATACTGGTGTTATCCCAGTTTTTGACATTGTAAAAATTAGTGTCTGTTCCTCCTGTCCAGTTAATAATCTGGGCATTCGAAAAATTCACAAATCCAAAAAATGAAATTGCCAAAAGAAAAAATCTCATTTTTGTAATAGTAAAATTGGTCTTCATAGGCTGGTTTTTGTTTGGTTTTTAGTGTTAATTAATATTCGTAACGAACTCTGTTTTTAAAATTGGCTGTATGCATTTTTTAAAAGTGAATAAAAGCTATTTTTTTGGTTAAATGTGGTTTGAAAATATGTTTAATTAGATAAAAAACAGCTGCATTCTTAGTATTTTAGTTAAATGCTTGACAATTAAAGGTAAAACTTTAACATTACTATCCTGTCGTGACCTGTATTAAGATACTGCAAAATGAAAAATTAGAGCAATGATGCTTTAATTTATAAAATACTTTTTATGGAGAATTAATGAAAAAGAATATGATTGTCCGCAAATAAGACCGTGTATATTTTTTTTGCCACTGATTACACAGATTCTCACAGATTTCATTACTTTTTTTTAGAAAATTTGTATAAATCGTTATAACTTGTGCTAATTCGATCTGTTTGGTATTAGTTACGAATAGTCATAAAAAAGAATTTAGCCTAACAAAAAACAATGCTAAATTTTATAAATTATCACGGATTGATTCGTGTAATTATTTTACAAAATTTGTCAAGTTTCAGGATTTGTAAAGATGTGTGGTTTGGTGAATTATTGTCAGTAAAAAATATTTTTAATTGATATTTTAAAGAGGTAAGATAAACAGAATTGTTAATTTTTATGGGATAAATTTACTTTTTTCAAGCATCCAATTGTAAATTTTATCTTCTCTGAAAAAATGTTCTACACTGCCATGATTTCCTCCTTTAACAATTGTAAAAGTGAGATTCGCATCGGGATTACAGGTTTGAATTGCTTTAACCATTTTTTTGGATTGCGAAATTGGAACAATGTAATCCCTGTTCCCATGAATGACCCAAAGTGGGATTGTTGCAAGATTGCATGCATCTTTTGTGTTTCCGCCTCCGCAAATGGCTACAGCAGCCGTAATTTTTTCAGGATATCTGCCTGCAAAATCAAAAGTGCCATATCCCCCCAGACTCATTCCGCAGACATAAACTTTTGACAAATCGGTGTTATAATTGTTTTGTACATACTCTAAAACTTTCAGCAGTTTGTCGGGATCCCAGGCCCCATGAGCTACTTGCGGTGCAATTACAATGGCAGGAATTTCTTTTCCTGTTTCGATGGCCCGGATTACTCCATAACGTTTTACACGGTTCAAGTTTGTACCAGAGAGGCTTTTTCCATGCAGGAATAAGATAACAGGAGCTTTGTTATCCAGTATTTCTTGTTTAGGAAGATTAATCCAGAAAGGATAGTCGGTTTGGTCTGTTATAGCTTTTAGTTGGGCTTGTACGGATGTAATTGTGCAAAGAATGAGTAGTAAGCAGTATAAGATGGGGGAGCGCATTATTGTTTTTTATGGATGATATTTTTGAGGTTTTTGTGTCAAACTAATGATTCAAATAGAATTTTGTGACAACAGTTTTGGTCTGCGGTTTTTTTAACGCTAATTGTTTTTTGTTAATCTCTTATTCTATTTTGAAAAATTGGTTATTAGAAATGATTTCTTTGAATGGGGACAAATCTTTTACCTGTACTTTTTGCTGAAAAGCTCCTAAATGATTGTCATGATGCACATCTGAGCCAACAAAATCATACATTCCTTTCTTTAAAAGATTTTCGGCAATTTTAGTAATATTGTTGCCATAGTATCCCACTGTTGATAATAAATTGAGCTGAAACAGACAGCCTGTTTTTTTTAGTTTTAAATATTCATTGAAATTATTATGGTAGAATAAATAGCGTTCGGGATGTGCTAAAACAGGTATGTAGCCAGCTATTCTGAGATCAAAAAGAATATTATGCAAATGGATGGGAGGATTTATATAAGACATCTCTACAAGAACATAATTATCTTTTAAAGTTAATAATTCTCCAGATTGAAATAATTGAACAAATTGATCGTCCATCAGATATTCGGCAGCAGCACGGAAAGGGACATTTATGCTGTTTTTCTCTAGTTCTTTTACAGTTTTTTCTTTGTTGGTTAGAATCTGTTCTTGAGTATTGTCCCAAACATGCTGAATGATATGAGGAGTTGTTATAAATTGAGAGAAACCAAAACTAAGGAGTCTTTTTGTAAGTCTCAAGCTGTCTTCAAATGTTTTGGCGCCATCATCAATTCCTGGCAAAAGATGTGAGTGAATATCGATATGATTGTCAGGGATGAGATCCCTGAGTATAGGTTTTGATTTGAAAAGTGTAAACATGCCGCAAAGTTAAGAAAATAGTTTTTAGTGAATTCTGAGATTTGATAAGTAAATTTGAAAAAGTGTAGCAAATTAAATTCATGATAAAATAAGTTTTGCAATGGTTAAGTGAGATTTGTTAATTGATAATAAACTAATTATCGGATTATCGTTCTTTTTTGCGGGTAATTACTGAATAATTTCGCATTAGCTTTTTATGATATTTATCTTTTTTTATGTTTAAAAAAAGATATTGATAATAAAAAGCTGGTTTTTAGAGTATTTATGTTTTTCTGTTTTTTTTTTAATAGCTCCATTTGTTAAAAACATTATAATGTCTGTATATTTACAGCCGATTAGGAAAATTATTCAGCTCTAAAATGGGAGTTTGAATTGCGAAGCTGTATATTGAAGTGAGAGAAAATAGATTGAAATTATGAGAATTGAAATGCTTTCTTATAAATTTGATTTATTTATTTCATTGTCTTTTGGTGAAGCTGTTTTTTAAAGATAACTAGCTGTTTGTTGTGAAATTAAGGCAGTTGAGAATTTAATTGAGTTAAAAAAGTTAATTGATGAACAAAGAAAATAAGATTTATATTGCAGGGCACAACGGAATGGTCGGCAGTGCTATTTGGCCAACACTAATTAATAGTGGATTTAAGAATTTAATAGGTGCTTCTAGTAAAGAATTAGATCTTAGAGATCAAAAAGCAGTTCGTGATTTTATTGCAAAAGAAAATCCTGAAGTTATTATAGATGCTGCTGCCCGTGTCGGTGGTATTCTTGCTAATAATGATTATCCATATCAATTTATTATGGAAAACATGCAGATTCAGAATAATTTGATCGATTCAGCTTTGCAGAGTGGAGTCGAGAAGTTTATTTTTTAGGAAATTCTTTTATATGTCCAAAATTGGCTACTCATCCTTTCTTTAAAATTTAAAAAAGACAATATTTGAATTGTAATTGAGATATTTTAAATTTTTCATTAGATTTTTTAATTATCAATATACTATTCAGACTTTATTTTAAACTTATAAAAATTAAAAATATGAAAATATTAGACTGTACTTTACGTGATGGAGGATATTATACTAATTGGGATTTTGATAAACAATTAGTAGAAACATATTTTACTGCTATAAATAATTTACCAATTGAGTATTTGGAAGTTGGTTATAGAAGCCCAAAGTTATCTGGTTATTATGGAGAATTTTTTTATTGTCCGGATTTTGTTCTAGAAAAAATGGCTAGCTTAACAAATAAAAAACTGGTTATTATTCTGGATGAGAAAGATGTAAGAGAAGACGTTGTCGAAGAATTGTTAAAGCCCTGCCTTGGAATTATCACCATGGTAAGAATTGCAATTGATCCCAATAATTTAATGCGGGCTATTGGTTTAGCTAAGAAAGTTAAAGCAATGGGGTTTGAGTTAGGATTTAATGTAATGTACATGTCCAAGTGGAAGAAGCTCCCAGAATTTTTATCCAATTTAAAGCATGTTGATGGGCTTGCTGATTATTTTTATATGGTAGACTCTTATGGAGGTGTTTATCCTGAAGAAGTAAAAGAAATTTTTGCTTTAGTACGAGCACAAATGACAACCAAAATTGGTTTTCATGGCCATAATAATTTAGAGCTTGCACTTATTAATACATTGACAGCAATTGAATGTGGAGTCGATATGGTAGATGCTACCATTACTGGGATGGGTAGAGGAGCTGGTAATTTAAAAACTGAGCTGTTGCTAACAGCGTTAAATCAAAGAGATAATTTAGAGATAGATTTTAATTCACTTTCCTCAGTTACTGATGCTTTTACAGAATTACAAAAGGAATACGAGTGGGGTACTAATTTGCCCTATATGGTTTCTGGAGCAAATTCTCTTCCTCAGAAGGATGTTATGGATTGGGTAGGGAAAAGGTATTATTCTTACAATAGTATAATTAGAGCATTAAGTAACCAGTCTAAAGGATTGAAGGATAATGAGACTTTAATTGAATATAATTCTGATGAAATCTTCAGCAAAGCTTTAATTGTTGGAGGTGGGAATAGTGTTAATGAACATGTGGAGGCTATTAAAAGTTATCTTTCATTAAATCCTGATATCGTAATTATTCATTCTAGTTCAAGAAATGTAAGCTACTTTAATGATTTTACCAACAGACAGTTTCATTGTCTTGCGGGTAATGAGGGGCATAGACTTGAAAAAATATTTAATTCAATTCCAAATAATAGAATTGCGATATTGCCTCCATATCCGAGAGCAATGGGAACATATATACCTAAAAATTTTAAATCAAATTCTTACCAGCTTTCAGAAATTAATATAACTGATAAATTTAAAAGTTCAATAACAGCTTTATTACTTCAACTAATCAAAGAAATGAAAGTTAAAGAAGTAATAGTATGTGGTTATGATGGATATAATGGCGAAATTGATCAAAATAAATTAGAGTTATTTAATGAAAATGAATACCTATTTGATAATTTTTCAAAAAATAATTTTAAATTAAAATCTTTTACGCCTACAAAATATAATGGTTTGGTGCAAGAGTCAGTGTATTCTGAATTATAGATTTATGGAAACAATTAGTGTTTTTTTACCTACAAGAAAGGGAAGCGAAAGAGTATTAAATAAAAATACCAGAAAGTTTTCTAATGTTGATAATGGATTATTAGAAATAAAGTTAGATCAGCTCTTGAAAACAGAGCTAGTTCATGAAATCGTCTTATCATCAAATGATAATGCTTCTTTGGAGTATGGATGTAAATTAGCTTTGAAAGAAAGTAGATTAAAGATTATTGAACGTCCAGATGAGCTTGCATTGAGCAGTACAAATTTAATTGATTTAGTAAAATACGTTCCGTCGATATGTAGTATGTCTCATATTTTATGGACGCATGTTACGTCACCTTTTGTGTTGTCTGAGGATTATGATAATGCTATAAGAACATATTTTAAATCTCTAAATGAAAATTATGATTCCTTAATGAGTGTAAAAACAATCCAAAATTTTTTATGGTCAAAAGAAAAGAATGATTTAATTAATAGATTGACAGATATAAAGTGGCCAAGAACACAAGATTTAATGCCTTTATATGAGATCGATAGTGCTTTTTTTATTGCATCTAAAAATGTTTATTTGGAGAATAAAGATAGAATTGGAATTAAACCTTTTTTAATGGAACAGTCAGGTTATAAGTCATTTGATGTTGATTGGGAACATGATTTTGAATTAGCGGAATTAATTTACAAAAATATAAATGGATAGATATAAAACAATTCTATGGGATTTTGATGGCGTTATCATGGATTCAATGCCAGTCCGTGATAAAGGGTTTGAAATTGTTTTAAAAAATTATCCTCAAAAGCAAGTGTCACTTTTGATGGAATATCATAGAAGTAATGGAGGCCTTTCCCGATACAATAAATTTAGATATTTTTTTGAAGAAATAAGGAAAGAATCGATTACAGATTATGATATTAAACTACTTGCAGAAAAGTTTTCGGTTGTAATGCTACAAAATCTTTTAGATAAAAGTTTGTTTATAGAAGATACTATAAGATTCATAAAAGAGAATTATACAAAATACAATATGCATATCGTTTCTGGTTCTGATGGAAATGAATTACGACATATTTGTGAGACATTAGGATTGTCTAAATATTTTATTTCAATTCATGGTTCTCCAACTCCAAAAATAGAGTTAGTGAAAAAGGTTTTATCAGATAATGATTATAAAAAAAAAGAAACGTGTTTGATTGGTGATTCTTTTAATGATTTAGAAGCTGCTGACTTTAATTTAATAACTTTTTATGGATACAATAATAAAGAATTGTTAAACAAGTCAGAAAACTATATTGGGTCTTTTTCTGATTTTTCAAAAATAGAAAAAACATAATTGTTGTTTTTTAAATATTATTTATAATGAGAAATCTATTGATTACATTTCTAATGTTATTATTGGTGGTTTTTTTTACGCATTGTAGTAGTGAAAAAGAACCTGTAAGTATTACTACACTTCCAGATAATCTGGATCATAAACCTCAGAATTATCTTGGAAAAGATTTTGTATTATTTGATAATAATCCTGTTATAGATTCAGATTTATATTTAGAGGGTGGTATTTTACAAAATCAAAGTGATACTCCTCGTTTTTTAAAATCTACAAGAATCTGGCAGGGTACACCATCTATTGGTAGCGATTATTACGGTAATTTATATGTTGCATGGGTAACAGGTGGTCCAGGTGAGGGAAATGAAAACTATCTTACTGTTTCTTTGAGTAAAGATAAGGGAAAAAGCTGGAGTCATGACAAATTAATTACTTATGTTGATTCAAAAGATTCAACAAGATTAATGGATGTAGGTTTGTTTAATGACAAGTTTGGAAATTTGTATATGAATTGGGCTAAACATGTCAAGAAAAAAAATTTTATAAAGAAAGTATGGGCAGTTAGTTGGTATTCAAAATTGAACTTGTCAAAAGAAGGTGATACTATCCGTTATACTCCTCCAAGAAAAATAGCTGAAGGGAGTATGATTAATAAACCTTTTTATTCTGAGTTTTCAGATCAAATTGTTTTTCCTATTTCCCGTTGGTACGAAGGAAATTCAGATTTGCATCAACCTTTCATTTATAAGGCAAATTATGGAACTAGTCATTTGAATAATTTTACAAAAGTGGGATCAATACCATTAGATCCTTCTATTATGTCAATTCATGAGCACATGGTTCTACAGTTAAAAGACAGTACTTATTTCGGGATGGTTAGGACTTTAGATGGGATTTATTATTCTAAAAGTCAAGATGGAAATAATTGGGATATGGGAAAGAAATTTACACAATTAGGTCCTACAACTCCAGCTCGTTTTCATTTGGCTAAATTGAAATCTGGTCGCTTAATTCTTATTTTTAATAATAGTCAAGCTAGATCTAATATGATGATATATTTATCTGATGATGACGGAGTAACTTGGCCTTATAAAATGGTAATTGACGCAGGTAATTATGTGTCATATCCTGATATGATAGAGACAGAAAAGGGAGTTTTGAATATTGTTTATGATTATGCAAGGAAACCATACGGGACTATTTATTTTGTTAGCGTAAAGGAAGATGATATTATAAAGAATGTTTCTACTAATATTTATAGGACAAAAATAAGTACACTTCAATAATCATTACTTAATAAAATTTATTACCATATAGAATTAACATAGAATTAAAAAATTAGTTAAAAAATTAATTAAAAATTGTGAAAAAAAAAACAGAAGAAAAGGCGTTGTTTAATAGTATTAATTTATATTCTTGGTTAAATTTATTTTCAAAATTAATAATTCCTATATGTATTTTACCCTTAATATTTAAAAAATATAATGCTGATGATTCTCAAGAATGGCTTTATTTTTTAAACATCATGTCAATGGCAGTTTTTTTTGACTTTGGTTCAATTAGTTTACAAAATAGAATATACGGATATATTAAAGGTAAGGCAGGTATTTCTGCCAAGGTTTTTAATACTAAGTTTAATTCAATATTATTATTTACCTCAGTTTTTTGGCTTTTCATTGTTTTTTTGTATTTAAATAATGTTCGAGGAAGTGTTTCCTTAATTGTTGTATTAGGATTAATTAGTAACTATATTGTTGTATATGTTCAAAATATAATTTTTGCACAAAGCTATATTGTTAAATCTAAGAATATTGAGACATTTTGTAATGTTCTTAGATTAATATATACTATTGTATTAATCCAAATGAATAGTTCCTTTGATATTCTTTTGAATTACTATTATGGGTTCTATATTTTTCTAGCTTTAACTTATTTGTATTTACTTAGGAAAGTTTGTGTTCATTATTTATATGGACTTTCTAATCCGATAAATCTTATAAAAAAGTACAAAAAACAAATTTTTGGAGCTTGGATAGCCACCAGTTTTTCAACGGGTGTTTTTTTTATTTCTAATGTTTATTTAGTTGATAAATTTTCTGCTTTTGCATGGGGTAATTATTTGTTAACAGTACGTATAGTTGATATGATTGCAAATATGGCATTTGTTCCATTTTATTCAAGAATACCAAATTTTATAAATATGTATTTTAAAAATGAAAAAGTGAAATTAAAAAATGAAATATTTAGAAATCTTTTAATATCTATAGGTATCTATGTTGCATTGTCTGTCTTTTGCCTCGTTTTTGTTAATATTGTACTTGATATTTTAAAAACAAATACCAAGCTTACAGGAATAAAAAATGCATTGTTGATATTTATTTCTATGTTGTTATATAAATTAGGTACTTCATTTTTGCAGATTAGTGCATTTGGGAATAAAGTGGATTGGCATAAACCAGTAATTACGCAATTTATTATGGTTGTGGCAATATTTCTTGGTGTTCAAAGTATAGGAATAGAATATAAATTTTCTATTCCGTTTTCAATTAGTGTTCTCTTTTTTTTACCGTACACCATTTATTTAGCAAGAAAGAATTTTTAATATGAAAAAAACATGTATAATTGCTGGTTCAGGACCATCTTTACTTACTGAAAATATTGATTTAATCCCAGATAATGTCTATTTTATGGTTTGTAATCATTATTATAAAATGAATGATTCATATACTAGAAAGCCTGATGCTATTGTTATTACCGACAGTTATAGATTAAATGAGATTGGAGATAAGTATTCAAATTATGATGCTGAACTTTTTGTAGGTCATCAAAAATATATAAATCCTCCTGTAAAATATATTAAAAATATTGTACGTAGAAGTTTTACTCCTGTTAGTCAGTTAGCTAAAAGTAGAATTAGAAAATTATTTTTCTTTGATAAAATATTAATCCCTCAGTTTCTTCATGATTTGTTTTTTGATAAACGCAAGTGGAATCATAACAACATTTCACAAATAGGAATAAATTATGGCAGTAGTGTTATTTTTGCAGCTACTCAGATAGCTATTTCAAAAGGATATAATAAGATTATTTATATTGGTGTCGATGCTAATTACTCAAATGGAAATTATTCTTTTAAAATAGATGAAAATTTTTTTTTGAACCAAAGTTTTATGAGTAATCCTCGTCTTAATATGGAGCCTTATTTAGTTAGCATGCAAATTTATTATGAGCCATTTGGAATTGAGTTTGTTGATTGTACCAATGGAGGGAAACTTCAATTTATAAAAAAATCATCGTTAGAGATTGAGTTTGCTAATGAGAATTAGATTAGGGATTCATTTTTTTTCTATTATATTAGTAGAAGTTGTTTTTTTGCATTTATTAATTAAAAATGTTAAGATTAGTGATTTATGAGAGGGAGTGTAAATAATCCAATTTTAACATTAAAAAATAATAGGAATAAAAAAATACTGTATAATCTAAATAGACTTTTTTTTATTTTATTCCCTTTTAATATTTTATTTATAAAGATTATATCAGTACCTCAAGTAACATTTTGGAAAGAGTTTGTGATATTGACAAATTTATTTGTAGTGTTATTTTCTTCAAAAGATTTTTTTTTAAAAAAGTATATCTTTATTGTATTTATAACATTATTGATTGATCTGTTTCTTAATCGATTTAGTTTTGATCATGTATTTTGGCTGTCAACTGGTTTGCCGGTATTTAATTACTTTAAGCAGGTAAATAGAAAGCATTTTGACATAGACTTATGTCTTATTATTATATTGATGTGTTTAGGTGCTTTTTGGATATTTTTTTTTGAATCAAGAGGTAATTATAGTTATTTTTTTGTAGCTGAAAAAGAAGAATTTACCTTATTAAGGGGCGATACTCTGCGTATGCGCTATTGTTTTGTTAGCCCTATGGCTTTATCTCAGTTTAGCTGGTTTACTTTGGTTTGCGTTACTACTAATCAACGATATAATAAAATTTTTAAGATAATTGCTACATTATTAATTGGCTATGTTTTAATTGTGGCCAATACTAGAGCTGGTTATTTATTATTAGGCGTATCTATTTTGATGTTCGTTTATTCTTATTTCTGTAAGGCAAATAAGTGGATTGTTTTTTGTTTTATATTACTTGGTTGTATTATTATTATAGATCAATTATTGGTTAATTCTGTTGCTGAATCTGAGACATCACTTTCTGATGCTTTGCGCTTTGTAAGAATACAAAATGGTATTACGAGTATAAAGGTGAATTGGCTTTTCGGAATGGGAGGTGAATTTTTTTCCCCAAGATCTCAATATTTTACTAATATTTCAAATTTTGAAAATTCTTGGTTATCTTTAATTTATAGTTTTGGAACGCTCGGAATCTTGTTAATATTTATTATTGTAAATAGGCTAGGTGGGAATATTTCCTCTAATAATTATAATTTTTTATGTTTGAGTATAGCATGGTTATTATATTCAATATTATTCCCTATTTTGCAAGAAGCTACTTCTATTTATATTACATGGTGTATTATTGCTTTTTCATGTCATTTTAAAAAATTTGAATATTTTTCCTTAAAAAGTACTCGAGGTAAAACAAGATTTAATATGTATTATAATTTAAAATATTAAAATAAATGAAAAAAAAGTCACATAGATTTTTATTTATAAATTCATTTTATTCTCCTAATATTGCTGGTGGTGCTGAGATTATAATGCAAGTACAAGCAGAGGGTTTGGCAAAGATGGGTTTTGCCGTTTCCGTTTTGGCTACTTCTAATAAGTCAGGATTATCATCTGAAACAATAAACGGTGTAAAAGTATATAGGGCTGGAATACGTAATTTTTATTGGCATTTTAATCAGAATAAACCTAGTAAATTACGTAGATTAGGTTGGCATATAAGAGATATTTATAATTTTGAAATGAATCAATTTGTTAGGGAAGTTTTAGAGAAAGAAAAACCTACAATTGTATTTTTACATAATATATCTGGTTGGTCTATTTGTATTTTTGATGAAATTAAAAAGTTGAAAATACCAGTTGTTCAAGTTCTTCATGATCAATATTTTAGATGTCCTAATTCTAATATGTTTAAAGGGGAACATGCTTGTGTTTCTCAATGTAATTCTTGTTATATTTTTCGTTTTCCGCATAAGAAAGCTACTCAAAAAGTCACAGCAGTTGTTGGAGTGAGTTCCTTTATAATTGATGGATTTGTTCAAGATGGTTATTTTTTGAATGTGTCCAAATATGTTATTTATAATGCCCGTGATATTGAAATTACTAAGGCTCCTTTTTTAGTTCAAACCAATACTCCTCTTAGGTTTGGCTATCTAGGAACTCTTGCTAAAGCGAAAGGGCTGGAGTGGTTGATAGATGAGTTTTTGTCTTTAGATTTTGAAGCCACTTTACTCATTGGTGGAAAAGGTATTATCGAATACGAAACAAAGTTAAAAATTTTGGCAAATAGTTCTAAAATTCTGTTTTTGGGATATGTTGACCCTGCTGATTTTTATGCACAAATTGATGTTTCAATTGTACCATCAATATGGCCGGATACATTTCCAGGAGTTGCTTTTGAATCTGCAGCTTATAGTGTACCCGTTATTGCTTCAAAAATAGGGGGACTACCTGAAATAATCAAAGAGGATGTGAATGGTTTGCTTTGTGATCCGTCCGATGTTAATTCGTTATCAAAAGCAATGAAACGTCTAAATAAGGATAGAGTGTTATTAAATAATCTTATTAGTAAATCGTCCGAGTCAGTTAAACCTTTTTTGTCAGTTGATAGAATGTTAAATGAATATATTGAGTTATGTGATGCATTATAAATATTTACTAATTTGATTTAAGTGTTTTAGAATTCTTTTATTGTTTATGTCATTTTATAAATCTGTTTTCTGGTTATAACGAAACAGGCTAAAATAAAAATAGTGATTATCTTATTAAATTAAAATTTGGTAATTTTCTGAATACTTATTAAATATGGAAAATACAATTGCGGTTAATGCACGTTTTCTAACCCAATCAATTACTGGAGTTCAACGTTTTGCGATAGAGTTGTCAAGAAGGCTTAAGGGTATTTATGGCTCTGAAATTCAGTTTTTTGCACCCAAAAATATAGTTAATGCTGAGCTAGCAGATGAATTAAATATTATAATTATTGGACACAATACAGGACATATTTGGGAGCAGATGGATCTGCCTAATTTTTTAAAGAGCAAAGGGAATCCACTTCTGTTAAATCTCGCTAATACTGCTCCATTGTTTTATAAAAATAAAATAGTAACGATTCATGATGTTGCATTTTTGGCTTATCCAGAAACGTATTCTAAAAAGTTCTTGTTTTTTTATAAGTTTTTAATACCCAAAGTAATTTATTCGTCAAAACATGTTCTTACTGTAAGTGATTTTTCTAAAAGCGAAATTGTTAAGTTTTACAAAATTTCTCAGGATAAAATAACAGTAATCTATAATGCTGTAGCTAATCAATTTTCTATTGGTTCAAGCTCATTAGAGCAAGCGAAAGTTCCTTATTTAGTAGCAGTTTCGTCCTTAAATTATAGAAAAAATTTACATTCTGTGCTTGCAGCTTTCCAAAGAATATCAAATGAATATAATAATAACTTGCAATTAATAGTTATTGGTGATATAAAAAGTAAAATTTTTAAATCAATTGATATACAGGAATATAGTAGTAATACAGCCTTTCAATTTGTTGGGCGAGTTTCTGATGAAGAGTTAATAAAATTTTATACAAATGCATTGGGGTTTATTTATCCTTCTTATTATGAAGGCTTTGGGATACCTCCTTTAGAAGCGCAAGCTTGTGGATGTCCAGTAATTGTTTCGAATGTTAGTTCTTTGCCAGAGGTTTTTAAGGATAGTGCATTATATTGTAATCCAAATTCGATTGATGAAATTAGCAACGCAATGATTACTTTGGTGAAAGATAAAGCATTAAGGGAGCAGTTAGTAGAGAAAGGAAGACAAAACCTATTACGTTTTTCTTGGGATCAAAGTGCTTTGAAATTAAGTAATATTATTAATAATAACATTAAATGAGAGTAGCATTAGTTCAAGATTGGTTGACCGAAATGGGAGGTGCTGAAAAAGTTTTTGCATCTATACATTCTTTGTATCCAGATGCTGATATTTTTACATTAGTTGCCAATGATGATATTCTAGAAAGACTCAATATTAATAAATCAAAGGTTACGACTTCATTTATTCAACGCTTGCCAGGATGTCCTAAACGGTATAGAAACTATTTTCCTTTGTTTAAATATGGAATAGAAGAGTTTGATTTATCATCGTATGATTTAGTTATAAGTTCTTCCTATTGTGTGGCAAAGGGGGTGTTAACCAATCATAGTCAGGTACATATTAGTTATTGTCATTCTCCGGTACGTTATGCATGGGATTTGCATCATAAATATATTCAAGAAGCAAATCTACAAACTGGTTTTAAGGGTATGATTGCAAAATATTTTTTGCATCATTTACGTATTTGGGATATAGCTAGCTCAAATCGTGTAGATTATTTTATAGCCAATTCAAATTTCATAGCATCCAGAATTAATAAAATTTACCGACGTAAATCAGATACAATTTATCCTCCTGTTGATGTTAATGCTTTTACATTACAGACTAATAAAGAAAATTTCTATATAACGTGTTCTCGATTAGTGCCTTATAAAAAAGTAGATCTTATTGTGGATGCCTTTTCAAAAATGCCTGACAAAGAACTTGTGGTTATTGGTGATGGTCCAGAATTTAAAAAATTAAATAAAGTTGTGTCAAGCCTTCCAAATATAAAAATGTTAGGTTATCAAAGTTTTGAAGTTTTGAAAGAAAAAATGGCTAAAGCGAAGGCATTTGTATTTGCTGCAGAAGAGGATTTTGGAATTGTACCTGTAGAAGCACAAGCCTGTGGTACACCTGTAATTGCTTATGGAAAGGGAGGAAGTCTTGAGACTGTAAAGCATGGTTTAACAGGGATTTTGTTTAAGGAACAAACTAGTGATTCAATAATTGTGGCTGTCGAAGAATTTGAGCAAGTGAGTTTTGATCCTGTTATAATCCGTGTACATGCTGAAAGTTTTAGTACAGAGATATTTAATGATAATTTTTTGTCTTTTGTTAAAGAAAAAACAACAATTGTTTAGTGTTAATATAAATGAATTAGTTTTTTTGACTAAAGATGGAGATAACTGAAATTAGTCATCCATATAAGAGACTACATAAGTAGTAAATTAAGGCTAACTCTTAAATGGAATTAATTGTTAAAAAACTAACAAGTTCTTTAAATAAAAATGTGATTTAATCATTCATTATGAAACAATTAAGAAGTAGTTTTGAAATAATGAATGTAATAATATAATTTATGAGCGTTAATAGATTGAGTTACTTAGATTCCGCTAGAGGAATTGCAGCAATAATGGTTTTAATATTTCATTCAATTCTAACATTCAGTAAAGAGAGTATAGAATTATCGAGTATAGCCTATTTTTTTTCAAAATATTTTGATTTAGGAAAAATAGCTGTTATCATTTTTTTTGTAATTAGTGGAATCGTAATTCCTTACAGTATTAGAGGTTCTAAAATTGTAGCTATTAAAAAGTTTGTAATTTCAAGGTTTTTTAGATTATATCCAGTTTATTGGGTTTCTGTGATCGTTGGATTTCTTTTATTTGAAGGCTTTACTCAAAGAGAGTTTCTTTTGAATCTTACGATGCTTCAACAATTTATCGGAGTAAGGAATATTTTTGGTTTATATTGGACACTTCAAATTGAATTAATTTTTTACTTTTTAGTGGTAATTGTATTTGTTTTTAATAAGATTTCAGATGAAAAATATTTATTTAGTATCTCAGTACTATTTTTAGTCATTTCAATAATTGTGGCATTTTTTAGAGGAATGTTAGGGTTAAAACTACCAATAGGTCTATTTTTATCACTTTCTCTTATGTTTTTCGGTTCATATTATAGGCATTACTTACTTGAAGGAAATTTGCAAATAAAAAAATACGCTTCGATTTATATTATATTTTATATAATAGCTATTCCCATCATAAGTAAACTTGGTTATAGTGTAGATTTGGGACATAATGAAAGTTGGATTAAATATACAATCACTTACTATTCAGGTATTCTTATGTTTTTAACCTTAGTTAAATTTAAATTTAGTAATAGATATTCAGAATATTTAGGGAGAATTAGTTATTCGGTATATTTATTTCATCCAGTATCAATTTTTTTAATTGAGAATACTATATTTTTTAAAAGTATTAATGGGTTTTTAAAGGTTATATGTGTACTATTGTTGACCGTAATTTTTTCTCATTTTACCTTTAAGTTTATAGAACAATCCTCTATTGATATGGGAAAAAAAATGAAATCACTAATTGAGTAATTTTACGGTTTAAATTTACTTTTACATAGTTTCTAATTTTTTTTAATTGAGGAATTATAAAATAATAATATTTAGTATGAAGATTTTACAGAAATTAAACAATCATAATTTTTCTCGTTATTTCAAACTCATATTTGTTTTTTGGGATATTATTTTGTTGAATACTGCAATAGTTCTTTCCGCTTTATGCAGGTTTGGTAATATTGAGCATCTTTTCTTAAGAGAAGTACAGACAATATCTTTGCTATGTAATATTCTATGGGTTGGATTATTACTACATCGTGATTCCTATAGGATTGTTCGGGTGGAGCCAATAGAATCTATTTTAAAAAGAACAACAAAAAAAATAGTATTTCATGCGGCTTTAATTGCTGTTTTTGTCGGTTTCTTAAAATATCCCAACATTTCAAATCTGAGGTTATCGTATTTTTATATTTTTTTCTTTTGTCTTTTAATGATATCAAGATATTTAAGTATGAGGCTTTTAGGATATATAAGAGCTAAGGGTTATAATTTTAGAAATTTCATTATTGTTGGTGCCAATGATACAGGTGAAAGAATTCGGAAAATACTGGCAAGAGATTTGACATATGGTTATCGGTTTTTAGGTTTTTTTGATGAAAAAGTGGATCCCTTTGCTTTTATATCTTCTCCTGTTTTGGGAGATTTTGACAATGTAGAGGAGTTTCTTTTTAAAAAACAAGTTGACGAGATGTATGTTGCATTGCATATTGATAATATTGCAGTTATTAATAAATTAATTCAAATTTGTGAGCATCACATGGTTCGTATTAAATTTATACCTGACTTTCAGCTGTATACTAAATCAAGTAAAGTTGAGATTACTTTTTATGAAGATACACCAGTATTAATGTTTCGCAGTGAGCCTTTGGAATTTACGGTTAATCGTTTGGTTAAAAAAGTTTTTGATATTTTCTTTTCGTTAGGAGTTATTTTGTTGATATTTCCTTGGCTTTTCCCCCTTTTGATGTTAATTATAAAAATGGAATCACCAGGGCCAGTTTTTTTTACACAAGAGCGAACAGGTAGGGATAATAAACCTTTCAAGTGTTTAAAATTTAGGAGTATGAGGGTTAATGATTCTTCTAATAATTTGCAGGCCAAAAAAGGAGACAGTCGTTTAACAAAGTCTGGGGCCTTTATTCGTAAAACCAGTATTGATGAACTGCCACAGTTTTTTAATGTACTTTGGGGAGATATGTCTGTAGTGGGGCCTAGACCGCATATGGTTAATCATACGATACAGTATTCGGGATTAATTAATCATTATCTGGTTCGTCAATATGCTAAACCAGGAATTACTGGCTGGGCACAGATAAATGGTTATCGTGGAGAGACAAAAGAACTAATAGATATGGAGAACCGTGTGGATTTTGATATTTGGTATATTGAAAACTGGAGTTTGTTACTGGATTTGAAAATCATCATAAAAACAGTTGTGAATATCTTTAAAGGGGAAGAGAATGCCTATTAAACTTTAAATTTATTTTAAAATAAAATAATTAGAGCCTGTTTAAGTTTTATTTATTGGCTCTCTTATGATGATTTTTGGCTACAACTTCGTTAAATTTTTTATACAATAGCTCTGCTATTTTATAAAAATTTGCCTAGTTTCACTCAAAAATCATCTAATAATAAATCTCAAAAATAAAATTTAAACAAGCTCTTAGTATCTTATATGTTTTTTCAAAATTCTTAATTGAGAGGAATAAAATTTTAAATTCCTATATTTGCCAACTAAAATTGTAAGTCTAATGAAATTGATATTTTCTTTTTATATAAAGATTGCTGTTGTTCTATCACTGTTGTTTTTATTTAATGCTTGTGCTTCAAAACAAGATATTGTCTATTATCAAAATATTGATGGAATGTCATCTCAACAAAATGCTAATAGTTACGAAATTAAAATTAGACCGGATGACTTATTATCTATTATAGTATCTGCCGAAGATCCTGAAATTACTATCCCATTCAATTTAAGAACTGTAAGTATGGTTAGTCCAAGTAGACAGGATATTTCTCGTGGTCAGGAGACGATGCAGTTGTATTTAGTTGATTCCAATGGGAATATTGAGTTTCCTGTTTTAGGGAAATTAAATGTGGGTGGTTATTCCCGTACTGATGTGCAAAAAATGCTACATGATAAAATAGCGGTTTATATTAAAAATCCAATTATTAACTTTCGTATCATGAATTTTAAAATTTCAGTGCAGGGAGAGGTTACTGTGCCAGGGACGTATACTGTCTCTTCTGAAAGAATTACTCTTATTGAAGCTTTGGCAATGGCAAAAGATTTGACTATTTATGGTAAAAGAGATAATATATTAATTATTAGAGAGGTTGATGGTGTTAAAACTTATAATAGGGTAGATATTACTAAAGCTGATTTTATCAACTCTCCTTTTTATTATTTGGTACAAAATGATGTAATTTATGTTGAACCCAATAAAAATAAAATAAACGGAGCTGCAGTCGGACCTAATACAGGAGTGCTTATTTCAATTACATCTTTAATAATTACTATAATTACATTAATTGTCACTTCTTCAAACTAAAATTTTTAAATGGAAAAAAGTATTCATAATAATAGCTTTAATAACGATTTTGAGAATGATTTTGAGAATGATTTTGATTTAAAAGCATTTTTTGATAAATATTTGATTCATTGGAAATGGTTTGGATTAGGGATTGGCATTTGTTTAATTCTTGCTTTTCTATATTTAAGATATACAATACCTCAGTATCAGGCTTCAGCAACAATTTTAGTAAAAGATGAAAAAAAAGGGGGTATGCTTTCTGAACTTTCAGCTTTTGCTGATATTGGAGGAATAGCTGGCGGGATGAAAAGTAATGTCGATAATGAAATTGAAATTTTAAAATCAAGAACATTAATAGAGAGTACTATAAAAAAGTTAAATCTTACTGTAAGTATTTTTTTTAAGGGAAAGATAATGGATGTAGAGCTCTACAAAGATGCTCCTATAGAAGTCACACTTGTTAATCCTGAAAATTCTTTTTACAAAGAAAGAATAAATTTAGACTATACGGAACTAACGTCAGATGTTTTTCAATTGAAAATTGATATGACAGATGAAAATTTAAAAACCTATTCAAGTACTAATAAATTTCATTATGGTGAATTAATTTCTACTAGGAATGGAAAAATGATTATCAATAAAACAAAATTTAAAACAAAAAAAAATAAAGAGAACGGAAAGGAGATTAATGTCGTAATTAGTCCGCTCGAAGATATAGTTAATAGTTTTAGAGAACGATTAGTAGTGAATCCTATAAGCAAGACTAGCAGTGTTGTAGAAATTACTATAAAAGATCCTGTTGTGAAAAAAGCAGAGGTTTTTTTAGATAATCTGATAGCAATTTATAATAGTAATGCGGCGACAGATAAAAATTTTATTGCAGAAAATACTTCAGAATTTATAAATAACAGATTAGAAATAATTACACAGGAATTAGATGGTGTAGAGAAAAATGTCGAAAGTTTTAAAACTTCCAATAAAATAACCGATATTGATTCAGAAGCTGAACTTTATGTTAAAGGTTCAGACGAATATGTTAAAAAAGGCGTAGAAACAGAAATTCAATTGAATGTTATTTCTTCTATGTTGGGCTTTATTAAAAAAAGCAGTAGTTCTGATTTACTACCTGCTAACATTATAAGTACTCAGGGAGATACAGGTAATTTAATAGATTCTTATAATGCATTAGTATTAGATCGTAATAGGATTCTGAAATCTGCTACTTCGGAGAATCCTTCTGTAATCAAATTAGAGCAGCAAATAGCATCATTAAAATCAAATGTAAAGGCTAGTCTGTTAAGAATGCAGTCCAATTTAATTATTCAAAAAAATGATTTAAAAAGAAGCGAAGGTCTTTTGAATAACAAAATTGAAAAGATTCCAGTACAGGAACATCAGTTTAGAGTAATTGCAAGACAGCAGAAAGTTAAAGAAGAATTATATTTGTACTTGCTGCAAAAAAGAGAAGAAACAGCTATTTCATTGGCTGCAACAGAACCAAATGCTCGTGTAATTGATGCTGGTAAAGCTTTGAAAATACCTGTTTCTCCTAAGAAAAACGTCATTTATTTAGTGGCTTTATTGCTGGGGTTATTGATTCCTTTTGGAATTATTTATGTTATTGATTTGTTGGATACTAAAATAAAGAGCAGGTTAGATCTTGAAGGAAAAACTTTAATTCCTTTTGTGGGAGATGTTCCTACTTCAGATTCGCCTTCGGAGATCATAAAATCTGAAAGTCGTACCAGTTCTGCAGAGGCGTTGCGAATTATTAGGACTAATCTGGAATTTATATTAAGCAAGGCAGATGAAAATAGGGCTAAAACTATTTTTTTGACTTCTACTTTTCCTAAGGAAGGGAAAACCTTTGTATCAGCTAATCTTGCAGGAACTTTTGCTTTGTCTGGTAAAAAAGTATTACTGGTTGGTATGGATATCAGGAATCCAAGATTAGATGAATATTTTGCTTTACCAGGCAGGGGCTTCACGAATTATTTATCATCGAAAGATGTAAAATTGGATGATTTAATTGTAAAGCAAGATGGTTTCGATAATTTTTACATCCTTCCTGCAGGGGTTATTCCTCCAAATCCAGCAGAATTATTAATGAGTAATAAAGTAGATGACCTTTTTAAAATTCTTAGGACTCAGTATGATTATATTATTGTTGATACCGCTCCTGTGAGTTTAGTAACAGATACACTGTTGGTTGCTAAACATGCTGATTGCTTTATATATGTTGCTCGTGCAAACTTTTTGGAAAAACGTATGCTGAATATCCCTAATGAATTGTACAAAGCAAATAAACTGCCAAATATGTGCTTATTGTTAAATGATACTGACTCAACAAAAGGATATGGTTATGGATATGGTTATGGAGTGAATGTTAAAAAAACCTCTTGGTATAATAAAATATTAAAGAGATAAGGAAAAAATATCTTAAATGAAAATGAATGAGCCTTTAAATATTGTGTTTAAGGGCTTTTTTTATGTTTGAGAAGGGTTGAGTTCGTATTTGAATTCTGAGTGGTTAATCTTTTTCTTTTTTATATAGTGATATTTTTGACCATATTACCAAAATTTAAACAGTTAGTGTTTGAGAATTCGTTTTTTGTAGGGAAGACAAAAAATGTTTTTGCGTTATTTTTTGATTTTCCTTAATTTTTTTGTTTCAATATGGCTGATGATTTTGTGTAAGATTGCCTCAATATTATTTTTCCTTTTATAAATTATCAGCAGCTGAAATTTGGTCTAGTATGCTTGTTTGGTTTGGTGAAATATAGTTTTTTGTTTCGGGAGCATTTTCTTTCTTAAAAAGAAGGTCTAGTGCATTGTATAGCTTTAGTAAAACATCTTTGTCTTCTTTTGCAATCTCTAATGCAGTATTAAAATTAAAAACATAATTATTAGAATTGCGTACTTCTACTTTTATAGTTTTCGATGTGATTTTAAATTTGACTATATCCATTTTAGTTTAGATTAATTTGTTTGCAAAAAGGCTGTTTTAATTACTGCTAGAGTATCGCTGTTTTTAATTTTTTAAGAGATTATTTTTTAATAATAGATAAAATTTTCTGTTTATAGAAGAATTATAGCAGGTAAATTTTATTGTTTAAGTTCTTGATTTAATGATGAATGGATTTAAATGATAAACTGAAAAGATACAATAAATTGTCTAATTTATTGATGGATTTCTAGTATTTAGATTGTGTATTTTTTGATAAATCCACAACTTATAGCATGTTCAGGAGGTTATAACTTCAATAAAAAACCCTTAAACATTTCTGTTTAAGGGTTTTGTCTTTTGTAGCGAAGACGGGAGTTGAACCCGTGACCTCAGGGTTATGAATCCTGCGCTCTAACCAACTGAGCTACCTCGCCATATTTGGGGACATATCCTGTCCTTGAATGCGGGTGCAAAGATAGAATAATAATTAGAGTTTGCAAGCAAAATCTATAAAAAAAATTTTTTTTTGAAAAGGTTTTTTTTTTGGAGTAATAATCTATATATTTCGCAAACAAAAAACAGTATTCATGAATTTAAAAGTGCGTTACGAGATCGAGTTCCCCATAAATTCCTCCCCCCAATTATTATATCAGTATATTTCGACCCCATCAGGCCTATCTGAGTGGTTTGCAGATAATGTAAATTCCCGTGGTGAGTTTTTTACTTTTATTTGGAACGACTCTCAGGAGAAAGCAAGATTGGCTTCAAAAAAATCGGGAGAAAAAGTAAAGTTTAGGTGGGTTGACGAGAATAATAAGGATACAGATTATTTTTTTGAATTAAATATTTTAGAGGATGAGTTGACCAAAGATGTCTCTTTGATGGTTGTTGATTTTGCTCATAAAGAAGATCTTGAAGAAGCAACCCAGCTATGGGAAAATCAAATTTCAGACCTCAAACATGTTATAGGTTCAGTGTAGTGAAATTGTATATTATAACTTATATTTGTCACGCTTTTTAGCGTGACTTTTTTTTGAAAAACAGTATGATAAATTTTAATGGTACAATTGTATCTGAAGATACAAATATTTTAGTTGAAAATAGAGGATTTCTATACGGTGATGCAGTTTTTGAGACTGTAAAAATTGTTAATGGGAAGATTTTGTTTCTGGAAGATCATTACTTTAGGCTGATGTCTTCGATGCGTGTAATTCGAATGGAAATTCCAATGAATTTCACGATGGAATATTTGGAAGAGCAGATTCTCACTTTGGTTAAAAATAATAATATAGAATCATCTTCTAGAGCCAGAATTACAGTTTGTAGAAATAATGGCGGTTATTATTTGCCACAAGATAACACAGTTTTGTTTTTGATAAAGACCATGCCGCTCGAAAATAAAGAATATTCGCTTAATGGGCAGGAATATGAAGTTGATTTGTATAAAGACTTTTATGTTGCAAAACAATTGCTGTCTTCGATTAAAACAACTAACCGTTTGATAAATGTAACAGGAAGTATTTATGCACATGAGAATGGCTTAGATAATTGTATTTTATTAAACGACAGCAAAAATGTTGTTGAGGCATTACAGGGCAATGTTTTCATGCTTATTGGGGGCAGATTAATTACTCCTCCAGTTTCAGAAGGATGTCTGAATGGAGTTATGAGAAAACAGATTCTAGAATTAGCCAAAAAAATTGAGGGTATTGAAGTATTTGAAGAAATTATTTCTCCTTTTGATCTTCAAAAAGCTGACGAATTGTTTGTGACAAATGTGATTAAAGGTATACAGCCAATTACAAAGTACAGAAAAAAGGAATTTTCAGTTGAAACCTCAAAGGTTTTAGTGACGTTGCTAAACGATAGTTTAGGCTTAGTTTAAATAAGGGTTTTCAGGTGCATTAGACCAAATAAGGTATTCGCCTCCTAATTCCATGATTTGTTCTTTCCAGAAATGAAGAGTCGATTTACCGATTATTTTATTCTCGTAGCTGTTTTTTGTAATAATCCATGAATTGGCTTTCATTTCATTTTCAAGCTGATGTTCTTCCCATCCGGTGTAACCAAGAAAGAAACGAATATTTTCTTTTTTGATTTGACCACTGTTTATAAGATCTTTTGTTGAATCAAAATCTCCTCCCCAATAGATTCCATTGGATATTTCAATACTATTGGGTATCAGTTTAGGAATATTGTGGATAAAGTACAGGTTGTCTTGTTCTACAGGACCGCCATTGAAAATTTTGAAGCTGGCATTTATTTCAGGAATCAAATCATTGATTGTATATTTCAGTGGTTTGTTCATTATAAAGCCTACCGAGCCATCTTGATTATGATCTGCTAATAAAATTACAGATCTATTAAATGACAAATCTCCTATTATTGATGGCTCAGCAATAAGTAGATATCCTTTTTTTAATTTTTCTGAAATCATAAGGCTATATTTTTAATTAAATTTAAGAAAAATTATATTGAGTAACCAAACTTTTCCTGCCTTATTCGTTTAAAAGCACAAAAAAACCCTCCAATCGGAAGGTTTAATTATATGAAATAAACTATAGATTAGTTTACAGCTCCTTCTAAATCTGCTCCAGCTTTGAATTTTACAACATTCTTAGCGGCTATTTGAATAGTTTTTCCTGTTTGAGGATTTCTTCCGTCCCTTGCAGCTCTTGAAGATACAGACCAAGATCCGAACCCTACTAAAGATACTTTACCACCTTTTTTCAAAGTACCACCTACATTTCCTAAAAATGATTCAAGCGCTAATTTTGCAGCAGCTTTAGTAATTCCTGCATCTGCAGCGATAGCGTCGATTAATTCTGATTTGTTCATAATAATGGATGTTAATTGTTGGTTAAAATAATTGTTAATAGAACAAAATTAGCAGGAAATACGGTGTGTGCAAATGTTTTATACAAAATTAGCATATTTTGTTAATAACTTACTTTTATTGTTCATAAAGTAATATAAAATTCTGAAAGAAACGGTACTTAACCCTTGTTTTTATTGATGTTAGTGAACTTTTGCATTTTCTGAAAATGTTATTCCGTTTAATAATTCTGCAGCGGTCATTTTCTTCTTCCCTGGAAACTGCAGGCTTACTATTTGAATAAAACCTTCATTCGTGGCAACTTTCATTTCCTTTTTAGTGCAGATTAGAAAGCCAATTTCATAATTGTGTTTTTCTATAATTGCTTTGGCCTCATAGATTTTTACATTCCATTCTTCATTCTTGTCTGTAAAATAACACCAAGCTGCAGGGTATGGGCTTAATCCTCTAATAAGATTGTGAATGGCTGCAGTAGATTGTGACCAGTCAATTTTGCAATTCTCTTTGTTTAACTTGTAAGCTGTTTTGATGTCTGATGAATCTTTTTGAATAGCAGTGGTTACATTGCCGTTTTCAATCAGTTTCAAAGTATCAATGACAGTGTCACATCCTAAATGCATCAGACGGTCATGTAGCTGTCCGGCATTCTCATTGCTGTCGATTGCGGTTTCACTGCTCAAAATCATTGCGCCGGTATCTATTTTGTCATCAATAAAAAATGTAGTTACGCCGGTTTTTGTTTCGCCATTAATAATTGCCCAATTAATTGGTGCAGCGCCTCTGTAATTAGGAAGCAGTGACGCATGCAGATTAAATGTTCCTAAAGATGGCATTTCCCAAACTACTTTTGGGAGCATTCTAAAGGCAACTACAATTTGCAAATTAGCCTCCAGTGATTTTAATTCTTCCAAAAAAGCTTCATCTTTTAAATTTGCCGGCTGTAATAAGTGTAAATTATTTTCTAAGGCATATTCTTTTACTGCCGAATATTTTATTTTCTGTCCTCGGCCTGCTGGTTTGTCGGCTGCGGTAATTACAGCTGCTACTTCATAATTGTTTTTAATTATAGAATCTAGAATTCCTACTGCGAATTCAGGAGTTCCCATAAATATGATTCGTAATTTTTTCATCAGGTTTTTAAAATGTATTTGTTGTTTTTTTGAATTATTAAAAGTTCGTCTTCTAATAATTGCTGCAGTACAAAGATAACGTCGTCTGCAGTATTTTTAGTCTTGTTTTGAATTTCTCTTGAGCTTAGGCTTTCATTTTGCAATAAGGCTATAATTTTTTCAGAAAGAGCTTTGAAATCCTTTTTAGGTTTTGTCAGGGTGATGCAATAGGAACAAATACCGCAATTAACAGTTGTTTTTTCTCCAAAATAATCCAAAATCATTTTGCTTTTGCAGCTGTTTTTTTCAGCTACGTATTTTAGTACCGAATGTAATTGTTCTTTTTTGAGTTCATTTTGGCGGACAAGATACTTGGAAACTTTATTAATTGTTCTTTCATCTTCGCGGATTTCATTGAAAATTAAAACGGCATCATTGTTTTTTGAATGAAATTCAATAATTTCTTTATCTTTTAATTTGTGTAAGACGGCAAGTACAGAAACTTCCGAATGGTTCGATTTTTTGGCAATCAGCGGTAAATTAAATGCGGTCTGCATTTCATAAACACCAGGATATGTTCTAAGAATGGTTAAAATAATCTCCTCGTCGTTTGGATTTAGGCTTGTATAACGAATGACTTCTTTGGACGAGATTAGAAACTGCAAAGTTATTTTTTCTGAAAATTCCTGGGACAGAGTCAGAATTCCTTGTCCGTCTAAAAAGCGCATGGCATTAAACGTTTTCAGTGTAGGAAAATCATATTTATGACAAAAATGATTCAGATTAAACATGAATTCTTCGTTTATTCCTTCGCCATAAGCTATCTGAAAATAATTGCAGAGTTTGATATACATCGTAGTCAAAAACATTTTATCAGGCAAAACTTTCAAAAATTGATTTTCAGCCTGAATAATATCAGATGGACTGGTTAATAAAACGGCGAAAGCTTTCTCTCCGTTTCGACCGGAACGTCCCGCTTCCTGATAATAATTTTCTATGTTTTCGGGCAGCTGAATATGAATTACGGTTTTTACATTAGGTTTGTCAATTCCCATTCCAAAAGCATTTGTGGCAACAATAACCTGCGCTTTTTCTTCCATCCAGAGCTGCATGTTTTTGTCTTTTTCTCTGGAAGTAAGACCGCCGTGATAATAGGCAGCTCTAAATCCTAAAGTTTGCAGTTGTTCAGCAATCTCCAGGCAGGCTTTTCGGTTTCGAACATATATAATAGATGGCTGTGGATTTTTTTTAAGGATCTGTTCAATTCTGAAAAGTTTATCTTCTACTTCAAAAACCATGTAAGCGATATTCTTTCTGGCAAATGATTTAGCAAATTGAACAGGATTCTGCATTCCCAGTTCGGTTATAATATCTTCTTTTACTCGAGGAGTTGCCGTGGCTGTTAGTGCCAAAAAAGGAATTTTAGGAAAATGTTTTTTTAATTCCGAAATCTTCAGATAAGCCGGTCGAAAATCATGTCCCCATTGCGAAACACAATGCGCTTCGTCAATCGTTATCAGATTTACGGGAAGATTTTTTATTCGGTCAAGAATCCAATCCGACTGCAAACGTTCAGGAGAAACGTACAGAAATTTATAATTCCCGAATTGACAGTTATCTAATAAATCAATAATCTCATCAGATTTAATGCCTCCAGTCAAAGCAATAGCTTTGATGCCGCGCCGCTGCAAATTTGCAACTTGGTCTTTCATCAGTGCTACCAAAGGAGAAATCACTAAACAAATTCCTTCGTTCATTAGAGCCGGCACCTGAAAACAAATCGATTTCCCGCCACCAGTTGGCATTAGTGCAAAAGTATCATGACCGTCCAAAACCGAATCAATAATTTCGTTCTGCAACGACCTGAAAGTGTCATGCTGCCAATATTTTTGAAGAATTTCTAGTGCTGTTGGCATTTTTCTAGTTTAGATTCTTACTAATTATTGAAATTCAATAATTGCTAAATTTTATCCAATATAAAAAGAATTCGGTTATCAACAGTATCTTTTGGTACTTCAATTAAGTCGTAACCGTAATTTACATAAGTCTTTGTGAGGTGTTCTTGTATTTCTTTTGCCTGTTCAAAATTTTCATAGCGCTCGCTGTCACTCTCATAAATCTCTTCCCAAGGCGGAAGAATGAAAATTTTCGTATATACATTTGCGTGGCAGGCATCAACAAAATGAGGAGGATAATTATCGCCAATATAATCTAAGTACGCAACAACATCAGGGATTCCGCGGTCAATAAACACCAATTGATGAGATTCATTTCTCGCATCATTAAATTGCTTGATTCTGCCGTCAAGCAGCATTTGGCTAAACAATAAGGGATCTTCCAAGAACAATTGTTCAATACCGCGTTTTTGGGCTTCAAGTGTTACTTCACGGGAAATTTCAGGATAACAGCAATAACCTTTGGCAACCAAACCTTTTATAATAGAACTTTTCCCCGTACCAGGACCGCCAATGATAACAATAATTTCTTTCTGCACTTTTTCAAATTAAACGGCAAAAATACTCAAACTTATTGGTTTTTTAAAAGAATATTTAAGACTAAAATAGGCTGTTGTTTATGGAGCGAATGATAAGGAATTTTTAGTAAAAATGGATTCCTGCTGTCCTTCCAAATCTTTTATTTTTTGAAAGAAAAAAATAAAAGGATTTTCCTTCCCATCACGGCTATGAGCGAGAGAGATAGGGCATTTTTGGAAATAAAAAAAGGATAAAAAAGAGAAAATTAAATATCAAAAAAATCAAATTCTTGATTCTTGATTCTTAAATCTTAAATCTAAAATCAAAATTCTAAAATCTAAAGCGTATATTTGCCTTTATTTTTATTTAGGAATGAGCGACGACAACGAAAAAAAGACAGCAGAGTTTTACGAAAGACTGAAAACCGAATTGGATAACAGTAATTCATGGCCTGCTCAATATTTGTTTAAATTTATAGTGCCAACTAACGAAGAAAATATCCTAAAAGTGGAAAATGCCTTCAACTGTATGGGAGCTGTAATCAAAACAACAAAATCCAAAACCGGAAAATTCACCAGTATTTCGGTAGATGTAACGGCCAAAGATTCGCAGGAAGTAATAGATAAGTACCAAGAATTATCCACAATAGAAGGTATAGTTTCCTTATAATTATGATCGAAAAATATAAAAAAGAAAATGCGAATGATGTAGTTTTCAACTTGGAATATAATTCTGAGAGAAAACATTTAATCATTCCAGAGTATGGCCGTCATTTGCAAAAACTGATCGAACAGGCTACTGTTATTGAAGATGATGAAAAACGCAACAAAGCGGCAAAATACATCATTCAGGTAATGGGAAGTCTGAATCCTCATTTGCGTGACGTACCTGATTTTCAGCATAAACTATGGGATCAGCTATTTATCATGTCTGATTTTAAATTAGCCGCCGATTCTCCTTATCCAATACCTTCAAGGGAAGTACTGCAGCTTAAACCGGATGCTTTGAAATATCCGCAAAATTATCCCAAATACAGGTACTATGGAAACAATATCAAGTATATGATTGATGTAGCCAATAAATGGGAGGAAGGCGAAATGAAAAGTGCATTGGTAAAAGTAATTGCCAATCACATGAAAAAATCCTATTTGAGCTGGAACAAAGATACCGTAAAAGATGATGTGATTTTCGAACACCTTTATGAGTTATCAGACGGAAAACTAAATTTACTGCAAAGTTCAGAAGAGTTATTAAACACCACCGATTTATTAAGAACCAATAAAAGGGTTTCTAATAAAATAGGTCCGGCAGGACAGCCAAAAATTCAAAGCAACAAGAATAATAAAAACGGCAAACAAAAACCGTTTCAAAAGAAATAATTAATTTATTTAAAGTGGCTAAGTTACTAAGTCGCTAAGTTGCTGAGATAGTGCGGAATTCTTCTTGTATGTCTTTTTAAAAAAAACTTAGAAACTCAGAATCTTAGAAACTTAGAAACTCAAAAAAAGTATGGAAGTTTTCAAAATTGAAGGAGGAACACGTTTAAAAGGAGAAGTAATCCCGCAAGGTGCAAAAAATGAAGCACTGCAGATTTTATGTGCAGTACTTTTAACACCAGAAAAAATAACAATCAACAATATCCCGGATATTATCGATATCAATAAACTGATAACGCTGCTGGGGAATTTAGGAGTTAAAATAGAAAAACTAGGGCATGGTTCATATACTTTTCAATGTGATGAAGTAAATGTTGGATACTTAGAAACAGAAGCTTTTAAGAAAGAAGGAGGTTCGCTTCGTGGTTCTATTATGATTGTCGGACCGCTTCTGGCCCGTTTTGGAAAAGGATATATCCCGAAACCAGGCGGAGATAAAATCGGACGCAGACGTTTGGATACCCATTTTGAAGGATTTATCAATCTTGGTGCAAAATTCAGATACAATAGAGAAGATCACTTTTATGGAGTAGAGGCTCCAGACGGACTTACAGGTGCCGATATGTTATTGGACGAAGCGTCAGTAACTGGGACTGCAAATATTGTAATGGCTGCAGTTTTGGCCAAAGGAAGAACAACAGTTTACAATGCGGCGTGTGAGCCTTATTTGCAGCAGCTTTGTAAAATGCTGAATTCTATGGGTGCCAAAATCACAGGAGTTGGTTCTAATTTATTGACTATTGAAGGAGTTGAAAAATTAGGTGGCTGTGAGCATAGAATTTTGCCTGATATGATCGAGATAGGTTCTTGGATCGGTCTTGCGGCTATGACAAGAAGTGAAATTACTATCAAGAATGTAAGCTGGGAAAATCTAGGAGTTATTCCAAGCGTATTCAGAAAATTAGGAATTACCCTTGAGAAGCAGGGTGATGATATTTATATTCCAGAACATAAAGACGGTTACGAAGTAAAAACAGATATCGATGGTTCTATCCTTACCATTGCAGATGCGCCATGGCCGGGATTTACTCCCGATTTGTTGAGTATTGTTCTGGTGGTAGCTACACAGGCCAAAGGTGATGTTCTTATTCACCAAAAAATGTTTGAAAGCCGTTTGTTTTTTGTTGATAAACTGATTGACATGGGAGCCAAAATCATGTTGTGTGATCCGCATAGAGCTGTAGTTATTGGACACGATTTTAAATCAGTATTGAAAGCAACTACAATGGCTTCTCCAGATATTCGTGCTGGAATCTCATTGTTGATTGCTGCGCTTTCTGCAAAAGGAACCAGTACAATTCAAAACATTGAGCAGATTGACCGCGGTTACGAGCGCATAGACGAGCGACTAAGAGCAATTGGAGCCAAAATAGTTCGAGAAAAACAATAAGAATAATAATTTTAAAAAACGCTTAAAAATAATTTAAGCGTTTTTTTATACAGTTTGAGTTCAAAATTTATTGACTTAAATTGTGTTTATAATAAAAAATGAAATATGTCTAACGTAGAAAAAGCGATAAAAGCGACCTATTTTAGTATAATCGGAAACACTTCTCTTGCTCTTATAAAAGGACTAGCCGGGGTTTTCGGGAATTCTTATGCACTAATTGCCGATGCTATAGAATCAACTGCTGATATTTTTGCCTCACTTTTAGTTTTATTTGGCATAAAATATTCCAGCAGACCGGCAGATGAAAATCATCCGTATGGACATGGAAGAGCCGAGCCTTTAATTACCTTTTTGGTTGTTGGGTTTTTAATTACTTCGGCTACGATTATCGGATATGAAAGCATAATAAACATTCGAACGCCGCATGAGCTGCCAAAACCTTGGACACTTTTTGTGCTTGGGGCTATTATTATCTGGAAAGAGTATTCCTTTCAATTGGTGATGAAAAGAAGTAAAGAAACCAACAGCTCATCTCTAAAAGCGGATGCCTGGCATCATAGAAGCGATGCGCTGACTTCGATTGCTGCTTTTATTGGAATTTCGATTGCATTGTTTATGGGGAAAGGATATGAATCTGCAGATGATTGGGCTGCGCTGTTTGCTTCAGGTTTCATACTTTACAATAGCTATTTGATTTTCAGGCCTGCTCTTGGGGAAATTATGGACGAACATTTATACGATGATCTGGTTGAGGAAATCAGGCAGGTTTCTCATCAGGTTGATGGTATTATTGATACCGAAAAATGTTTTATCCGAAAAGCGGGAATGAAATATCATGTTGATCTTCATGCTCGTGTAAGCGGAACTATATCAGTAAAAGAAGGCCATGATTTGTCTCATAAACTCAAAGATACTTTGCGGGAAGAAATACCGGAACTTGGACATGTATTAATTCATATTGAGCCGGATTAGAAATGATTATAAAATAGTAAAACCAATATCTTCAAAAAGGTATTGGTTTTTTTATGTCAATTTTGTTGGCTCGTATTTGCTAGCGTGAGAGCAATGTTATTAAGTTAAGCTTTAATTTTCTCTCGCAGAGACACGAAGGCGCAAAGTTAAAATCGGATTTCTTTGCGTCTTCGCGCCTTTGCGAGATTTATATTTGAGCAAATTCAAGCATGAAATCCCTAACGTAATGACCTTGCGCGTGAGGGATTGCAGTGGAGCTCTTTTTTATTTGGCGTTTTTTAGCCAAATAAAAAAAGCGGGAACGGAAAGCCCGACCCGTAGTTTTTACGGAGGGTCACGCCCAAATAATCTAAATTACCCTAATCTAATTCATGAATTTGATGCCAACAATAACTCCTTCGTTTTGAAATCCGTTTTGATAGGAGCGCAAATAATCGATTCGGAACATTTTTAATTTTCCAAAACCGAGATTATCCAATCCTACACTGTACTCGGAATACGGATTGATATTTGGTTCTGCAAGTAAATGATAGCCTACAACTAAGTTTGATTTAAGCAGGTTTAATAAAGGGATTTTGTTCATTATAAATCCTCTGTCATTGTGCTCAGTGTGAAATTCAAAATAACTGTCGTTGGTACTGTTTGTATAATAGGGCATTAAATTAAACACATTCAGATAATTTCCTGATAATCCCACATAGGTTTGATTCCCATTGAAATGCTGGTAATCCATAAAAGCAATATTTTCGGCATCAAAGAATTTTCCAGCTTTTAGGCTTAATCCAAAATCTCCTTTGTTTCCAAAGGTGTGGCTGTATTTAATTTGTGTGTTGATATTGGTAAATTCATATTTCTTTTCGGTTCCGGCAAATCCTTTTTCAAGACCTAAATAAAGAGTTGGGTAGTTTGAGTTTCGAATGTTGTATTTCCCGTCTGGTCTTGAAGCATATTTATTGCCGAAATTTATTTTGGCAGTCAGATTCAATTTGGCCAAACTGTGTTTTTCGAACCCAGAATTTATATAATCGTCCGGATTTAACGGATTGTTGGAAGAGTAGAGTTTGTCTTTATTGATAAAAGTATAATCTGTTGTGTTGAATAACGGTTTTCGCTGTTCGTATTCAATTTTTCCTTTTAGATTAATACCGTTTGCAATATCCTGCCCATACTCTATTTTGGCAAATTCCAGATTATATAATTTCATGTAATTATCCTTGAAAAACAGCGTGCTGATAGAGTTTATAAAAGGACTGATAGGCTCGTTTCTGTTAAATTGCGCGACAGAGGTTCCTCCAGAAACTTGTATATTGGCATAATTCTGATTGTTGAATTGGTGCCAATATTTTCCATTAATGCGGACGCGGTCATCAGAAAAACCATAATTGATTTTTAAATCAATGTTGGTTTGGCGTCCTTTTTCTTCATTTTTCCAGTTGGAATATGAAAAACCAGTATCAAAATTCCATCCCTGCACCGTATTGAAACTTAGAGAGCTGAAGTCGAGTAACCCTTTATACCCCAAAGAAAATTTTTTGAAACTGCTTTTGTAAGTATAGCCGGTGATTGGATCGAGAAACTTAAACTTGTTTCCTTTTTTATCAATTGAATCCAAGTATTTTGGAGAGTTGCGGACTTTATGAATGCTGTCTTTCCTAATGTAATCGGTAATTTCTTCCGTTGTTAGTGGGATCGGTCTGTTTGCATTCCAGAAAACCGTGTCTTTTTTGTTTGAGTTTATATCAACTGTAGTAATCTCGCTGGTAAATGTTTTTTTGTCAAATGAATCCACAAATTCATAATTGTTGTAAACGTAAGTGTATTTTCCGCTGAATTTAATTCCAAATAGGCCTGCACTGAAATCAAGACTTTGTGTCTTTTTTGCCCAAATTTTACTGGTTTCGTTGTAGCTGAAATTTTGTTTCAGCGTCATTACATCGATAACATCTTCTTTCATGCGGTAGCCTTTTATATCTAAATCTATTCCGTAGATAGCCCATGAATTCTCTAAAATATAAATATAACCTTCAAAAACTGGCTCTTTGTCTCTTTTAGCAATGACCTTTATTTTGTTAATGGTCTGGTTGTTTTCATCGACAAATGTGCTTTCCAGTTTATATTTATAATAATTGAATGCATTATCTGCTATTGGCGAAATCATATTGATGCCAAAACGTATCGTATTATCATAAAAGTCATAAAAGGAAGATCTAGCAGTATTGTATGCATATCCTTTGTTGTCTCCGCTTACTTTGGATGCCGTTACAACTTCTTTCAGATTGTTTGGTTTTTCATAAATAATTTTAGAAAATGTTTCTGAAAGTGATATAATTCCTGTTCCGGTCGAGTCTAAAGCGCCATTCATATCACCTATTTTCTGTCCGAATATTTTTTTTGGAGCGTTTTTCAGCTTAAAAATTCCTCGGGAATAAAAATCGGCTTTGAAGCGGGATGTTTTGCGGGTGTTTTCTTTTTTGCTGGCAATTGCTTTTTTTATGATTGCGTTTGCGGGGTTATCTTTTGTGCTGATTATTACTTCATTGAGTGTGAAGTTTTCTTCAATCATTTTTACATCCAATGGGAGATTTAACTTCTCTGCAGAAACTGCTATTTTTTGGGTTTTGAAGCCCAGATATTGAAAAACAATTTTATTCCTGCCGGTAGATTTTAAATGGAGCTGGTATTTTCCCAGTTCGTTTGTTGTGGTTCCGTTATAGGTGTTTTCTTCAAAAACATTGATAAACGGTAACGGATTTCCTTTTTCGTCAGTGACTGTGCCTTTTATTTGGGCAAAAGAATGGAAAGATAATAGAAGTAAAAAGTACAAAAAAGCGTTTTTCATAAAATTTAGTTTTTATGTTTGACGCTTTTTTGTAAGTATGTTACGCGAATAAAGAGCTGAATTTGTTAAAGTTTATATAAAAATATTACAAAAATGACTGAATAGCCAAATCATAACTTTTTAAGCCAAAACCTAAAATCACTCCTTTGGCATTTCCGGAAATATAGGACTGATGCCTGAAGCTTTCGCGAGCATAAGTGTTTGAAATATGAACTTCGATTACCGGTGTAGTAACCGCTTTTATAGCATCGCCAATTCCTACTGAAGTATGTGTATAAGCACCAGCGTTCAGGATTATTCCGTCATAGTTAAATCCTAGTTCTTGTATTTTTCCAATTAATTCTCCTTCAATATTGCTTTGATAGTATGTCAATTCTAGTTGAGGGAACTTATTTTTCAAAATTTCAAAATAATCTTCAAATGTCTGCGAACCGTAAATTTCAGGTTCTCTTTTTCCAAGTAAATTTAAGTTTGGACCATTAAGGATGGCGATTTTCATAATTTTTTGTTTTTGTAAAAATAAAAAATACCTATTGAATAGTATGCTGTTTGTGTAAAAATCTGCAGTTTTAAAAATTCAATGTTTTGATGTTATTTTTATCATGTAAGTTCTTTTTGTAAGGATGAAATTTTTCAGCTAAGTAGCTGGTTTTTA
>NZ_JADKPR010000003.1 GCF_015351475.1 Flavobacterium sp. HJJ
TCCTATTGTTGCAAGACTCAGAGACGATATGCTTGAGTTTGATGAGGAACCGAAAGAAATCCAGATTCTTGATGAGAACGGAGAGCTTCTGCTGGCCGGTGACAATGACCGCCGTTTCTTTGAAGCCTCGTGGGTTCATAAATACAACGATAAATATTATTTCTCATACTCCACAGGCGATACGCATTTTATCTGTTATGCGATAGGCTACAGCCCGTACGGACCGTTTGTGTATCAGGGACGCATCCTGAATCCGGTTGTGGGCTGGACCACGCACCATTCAATATGCAGGGTTGAGAATGACTGGTATCTGTTTTACCATGATTCGAGTCTTTCCAAGGGTGTTACTCATTTGCGGAGCATGAAAGTGGCTAAAATCGAGTATAATGATGACGGGTCAATTGTGACTATTGATCCCTATGGCAGAGAGATTTAAAACAGGAAGAGATTCTTTTTTTAATGTAAAAAATAGAGCAGTTAGTGCATAATTTTTCGGCGAAAAATAAATATTCATATACTAGTCTGCTGAGGCTGTAGATGAGAATTTGTCTTTCGTCGGAAAAATATAAAAGTTTTCAAATAATAAATGTTGAGAAGACAAAAAAATAGGAGCAAATATTTTTTTTATTAGATAAAAGTGACTAGTTTAGCAGACCAGAACAGAACGGAACGGAATGACAAACGAAGAAGAAGATAAATTTGTATTTGTAATAAATCATGACAGTGATATTCCAAAATACCAGCAGCTGGTAAATGGGATTACAAATGCAATAGCTGAGAATATATTACAGAAAGGAGAACTGCTTCCTTCGGTTAACAGCATATGTAAAAATAATCAGCTGTCAAGAGATACTGTTTTTAAAGCGTATTCAATATTAAAAGAGCAAAAAGTTATTGAATCGGTTCCTAATAAGGGCTATTATGTTTCGGGTGAAACGAGAAAAGTGCTTTTGGTGCTGGATACTTTCAAAGCTTATAAAGAAGTTTTATATCATTCTTTTGTAAATAATCTGCCTGATAATGTAATTACTGATGTTCAGTTTCATCATTATAACATAGATGTTTTTAAAACGATAATTAATAATAGTGTTGGAAAATATTATAAATACGTGGTCATGAATTTTGATCATGAAGAAATAATCCCAACACTGTCGTCAATTTCTAATGATAAGCTGCTCTTGATTGATTGGAATGTACATTCAAAAAAAGAGAACAATTATATTTTTCAGGATTTTGGAAGAGCGTTTTATGATTCTTTGACACAGGCGGCTGATTTATTCAGGAAATATAAAAACATACAGTTTGTATATCCTGAATATACTAATCATCCAAAAGAAACAATTCAATATTTTGAGAAATTTTGTGCTGATTATGATTTTGATTATAAAATTATCACGGACTCAAAAGAGTTTATCATAGAAAAAAACATTGCTTATATGAGTGTGAGTGACAGGATTTTAGGTCATTTTTTAGAGCAATGTAAGGAGAAGGATTTTGAGCCTGGTACAGATGTTGGTTTTTTGTCATACAATGAAACACCAATGAAGAAATTTATATACAAAGGAATTTCAGTAGTATCGACTGATTTTGCCGCATTAGGAACAAAAGCAGCAGCATTTATCACGCATGACGAAATAGTTCAGTGTTACGTGCCGACAAATTTAATATTAAGAGAATCATTATAAGTTATAGTTATGTATTATATAGGATATGACATTGGAAGTTCTTCAGTTAAGGCAGCCTTAGTTGAAGCAGCAACAGGAAAAAAAATAATTGTTTTGAATGAGCCTCAAAACGAAATGGAAATTGTTTCGCTTCAGTCTGATTGGGCAGAACAAGATCCTGAAGTTTGGTGGGAACACATTTGCACAGCAACTAAAAGAGCTATTCGTGAGGCTAATATTGATGCTTCAAAAATTCAAGGTGTTGGTATTTCGTATCAGATGCATGGTTTAGTCGTTGTTGGTGAAGATGGCAGCTCTTTACGCAACTCCATTATTTGGTGTGATAGTAGAGCAGTTGAAATTGGAAACAAGGCTTTTGCAGAATTAGGCGAAGATAAATGTATGACACATTTGTTGAATTCTCCGGGAAATTTTACTGCTTCAAAATTAAAATGGGTAAAAGAGAATGAACCTGAGATTTACAAAAAAGTATATAAATACATGCTTCCGGGAGATTATATCTCTTATAAACTGACAGGCGATATTACTACAACCAAAAATGGTCTGTCAGAAGGAATGCTTTGGGACTATAAAGAAAATAAAGTAGCAGATTGGTTATTGGAGTATTACGGAATTGAAACTTCTATGACACCTGCTATTGTTGAGAATTTTAGCAATCAAGGGGTTACAAATGAAAAAGGTTCTCAGGAATCAGGGCTTCCCGTTGGAATTCCGATTGTGTATAGAGCAGGAGATCAGCCTAATAATGCGTTGTCTTTAAATGTATTAAATCCTGGTGAAGTAGCAGCGACAGGCGGAACTTCTGGAGTTTTTTATGCCGTAACCGATGTTACAATTGGAAATAGTACACGTGTGAATAATTTTGTGCATGTTAATTTTGAAGAAAAAAATCCTCGAATCGGAAAGTTATTAAATATCAACGGAGCTGGAATTCAGTACCGATGGCTGCGTAATAATATGGGAGACGAAACCTATGAATCTATGAACCACAAAGCTGCCAAAATTGCAATTGGTTCAGAAGGGTTGGTAGTAATTCCTTTTGGAAATGGTGCTGAGCGTATGTTTAACAACAAAAACATTGGAACGCATTTCCTAAATCTTAATTTAAACATTCACAGTAATTCTCATTTATTTAGAGCGGCTTTAGAAGGAATTGCCTTTTCATTTGTTTACGGAATGGAATGTCTGAAAGATGACAATGCTGCCATTGGAGTAATTCGTGCAGGGAATGATAATTTATTTCGTTCGGAAATATTTTCAAATACTGTTGCGTCTTTAATTGGTCACGAAATTGAAATTTATAATACAACAGGAGCAGTGGGAGCAGCAAGAGCAGTCGGATTAACCGATGGTGATTTTGAAAAATTTGGTTCAAATATTTCAAAAAATGATCACGTTATGACATTTTTGCCTTTGCAGAATAGCGAACCATATCAAGAAGCTTATCAAAAATGGAAAAAAGAATTAGAATTAATATTAACAAATAAATAGTAGAGAAATGATAGTTTTAGGAAACAAAGAGTACTATAAAGGTATCGGGCAGATTAAATTTGAAGGAAAAGAATCTGATAATCCTTTAGCGTTTAAATATTACAATCCAGATCAGGTTGTTGCTGGAAAAACAATGCGTGAGCATTTTAAATTTGCCATTGCATACTGGCATACTTTCTGCGGACAGGGGAGCGATCCTTTTGGACCAGGTACACAGCATTTTGCCTGGGATCAGCCTGCTGATGCAATTGAAGCGGCAAAAGAAAAAGCGGATGCAGCATTCGAATTCATTACTAAAATGGGTTTTGGTCATTACTGTTTTCACGATTATGACTTAGTTAGAGAAGGCGCAACTTTTGCAGAATCAGAAAGCAGATTAGCTACGATAACTGATTATTTGAAAGAAAAACAAGCCGCTTCTGGAGTAAAATTGCTTTGGGGAACTGCAAACTGTTTTTCTAACCCGCGTTATATGAACGGAGCGGCAACCAATCCTGATTTTAATGTTGTTGCTAGAGCAGGAGGGCAGGTAAAACTGGCTTTGGATGCTACTATTGCATTAGGAGGAGAAAACTATGTATTCTGGGGAGGACGTGAAGGGTATATGACTTTGCTTAACACTGATATGGGAAGAGAATTGGATCACATGGGACAATTTTTGGTACAAGCCAGAGATTATGCAAGAGCACAGGGATTCAAAGGAAATTTCTTTATTGAGCCAAAACCTATGGAGCCTTCAAAACATCAGTATGATTTTGACTGTGCTACTGCTATTGGATTTTTACGTCAATATGGTTTAGATAAAGATTTCAAAATGAACATTGAGGTAAATCACGCTACATTGGCACAGCACACTTTTCAGCATGAAATTGAAGTGGCCGCCAAAGCTGGAATGTTAGGAAGTTTAGATGCGAACAGAGGTGATTACCAAAACGGATGGGATACCGACCAATTCCCAAATAACATTCAGGAGACTACCGAAGCTATGCTTGTGTTCTTGAAAGCAGGCGGTTTACAAGGAGGTGGAATCAATTTTGATGCTAAAATCAGAAGAAATTCGACAGATATGGAAGATGTTTTCTTAGCGCATATTGGGGGAGCAGATACTTTTGCAAGAGCTTTATTGACTGCTGATAAAATCATCACTTCTTCTCCTTACGAAAAATTAAGAACAGAAAGATATAGTTCTTTTGATTCTGGAAACGGAAAAGCTTTCGAAGAAGGAAAATTAGATTTACAGGCTTTGTATAAAATTGCCCAGGAAAATGGAGAATTAAATTTACAGAGCGGTAAACAAGAATTGTTCGAAAATATAATTAATCAGTATATTTAATAGTAAAAATTGAATACTGCAGAAATGTGTGTTCCGATTGCTGCCAGCTTGATTGTCATTTAAGATTTTTGAAAAAAGATTTAAAGGTTTAGTTACTTTTTTATGAATTTTATTTGAGATGTAAAGTCAGCTTTAGTAATGTTTTTAGGTTATTTGTTATCAAATGTTTTAAAGACTAACGCAATTGGAGTGCACATTTTTTTTGCTTTATAACGAAGCAGTTTATTTCTAAAGAAATTTATTTAACTGTTTTTGAGATAATTGAATTTTATTAGAAATCATTAATTTAAAAAATAGATAAGTCAGGAAATCAGAGGGAATCTGATTATTGTTTAAAGTTAAAAAACTAGAATATGAAATTTTTTATAGATACAGCCAATTTAGGAGATATTAAAGAAGCTCAGTCATTGGGAGTTTTAGACGGGGTTACAACCAATCCGTCATTGATGGCAAAAGAAGGAATTACTGGAAAAGCAAATATTTTGCAGCATTACCTTGATATTTGCAATATTGTTGACGGAGATGTTTCAGCCGAAGTTATTTCTACAGATTATGAAGGAATGGTAAGAGAAGGTGAGGAACTTGCTGCTTTACATCCGCAGATCGTAGTGAAACTGCCTATGATTGCTGATGGTGTAAAAGCTTGTAAATATTTTTCGTCAAAAGGTATCAGAACGAATGTTACTCTGGTATTCTCAGCAGGTCAGGCACTTTTGGCGGCTAAAGCCGGAGCAACTTATGTTTCTCCTTTCTTAGGCAGATTAGATGATATTTCTACAGACGGAATACATTTGATTTCTGAAATCAGAGAAATATATGATAACTATGATTATCAAACACAAATTCTTTCTGCTTCAATCAGGCATACTATGCATATTGTCGATTGTGCAAAAGTTGGATCTGATGTAATGACCGGTCCGCTTTCTGCAATTAAAGGATTGTTGAAGCATCCTTTGACAGATATTGGTTTAGCACAGTTTGTTGAAGATGCTAAAAAGATGAATTTGTAAAAGTTTCTAATTTCTTCTTTATAATTTATGGAACTCTCTTCAAAATAATATTTGGAGAGAGTTTTTTTATGCAACCGCTTGTTTTGCTCTTCGCTTTTTGAGTATCTCTCATTTTTTTTAAAATAGCACCTATATTACATTGAATATTTATATAATCTTTTTTTTAATTATACTTAGTTATTTGAAAGAATATAATTCTAAAGTTTTATAAATTTTGTTTTTTTTTAGAAAAATATATTTTTTTTAACTTTTTATATTTTTTTTAATTTTTCAGTCTAAATGACTTTTTATTTACAGTAAAGATACTTAAATAATAATTTTATTTAGTGAAAATTTAAAATTAAGTTATTAAAAATACGCATATTGTTTTTTTATCGCACTTTTTTTTCATTTTATTAAAAAATAATCAACACAACCGATTGTGTTGTGTTGATTATTTTATATATTTGAATCAATTACATCAAAAACAATTTGATGTAAATATGACTAACCCTATTTTAATTAATTAAATCAATTTTTATGACTAACTATTTTGTTACAAGCAAATCAAAGCATTGTAAATGCCTTGGTTTTTTGATTTTAATGTTTGTTCTTTCGCTCAGTGCGGGTGCGCAAACGGCGGTTACAGGAATAATATCAGACAAAAATGGTCCTGTTCCTGGAGCGAATGTAAACCTGAAAGGAACAAGCAGCGGAACCAGCTCTGATTTTGACGGTAAATATTCGATTAAAGATGTTCCTTCAAATGGAGTACTTGTTTTTAGTTTTTTAGGATATAAAACAAAAGAAGTAACAGTAAGCGGGCGTACTACTATAAATGTTACTCTTGAAGAAGAATCCAATACGCTGAAAGAAATTGTAGTAATTGGATACGGTGCCGTTCGTAAGGAGGCAGTTACGGGATCTGTTTCTACAATTGCAGGAAAAGAATTGGGTGAGTTTGCATCAGGAAATGTAACTCAGGCACTGCAGGCAAGACTTCCTGGTGTTGAATTAACTCAAACCTCTACCAAACCGGGTGCTTCAATGCAGATCCGTATTCGCGGTACTAGATCGTTAACTGCAAATAATGATCCTTTGATTGTACTTGACGGCGTTCCTTTTGCAGGGGCAATTGGTGATATTAACCCAGTTGATATTAAGTCCCTTGATATTTTAAAGGATGCTTCAGCGACTGCTATTTATGGTTCTCGCGGTGCTAATGGTGTTGTATTGATTACAACAAATAAAGGGCGTAAAGGTCAAAAAGCTAAATTTACTTATAATGGATTTGGCGGTGTAAAGAATGTTTTTGGTGAATATGATATGATGGACGGTAATAAGTTTGCAGCGCTTCGTGATATTACTAAGTTATATTCAGATGGTAGAGATGAAGTAAGAGGAACTAATACTGACTGGCAGGGTTTACTGTATGATTCTGGCCAAATAATAAGTCATGATGTAGCTGTTACTGGAGGAAGTGAAGGCGGTTCTTATACAGGAGGACTTGGTTACTATAAAGAAGAATCCGTTTTACCTGGTCAGTCTTATGAGCGTTTTAGCCTTAGAGCATCACTAGATCAGGAAATCGGAACTGCATTTCGCATAGGATTTACTACTAATAATAACTATGCAGTTACAAACGGTGACAATATAGGGCCTGGAACAGCTTTGAGTATGTCTCCATTAGTAAATCCTTATGATGCTGATGGGAATTTAAAGAGAGTTGTAAATCAGGGATTGATAGATGATAAGTGGGTTTATACTAGAAAAACGATTAATGGTTTAGGCGATAAATATATTAATCTAGACAGAGCATTTAGTACTTACAATAATATTTTTGCCGAGCTAAAAATTCCAGGTGTAGATGGTTTGAAATACAGATTGAATTCTGGACTGAATTTGCGTTCAACTAATAATGGATATTATGAAGGGCAGGGTGTTTTTGATGTAAATGCAGCTACTTTATCTAATGCTTCAATTAGTAATTTCATGTCAACACAATGGCTGCTTGAGAATTTAATTACTTATGATAAGACTTTTGCCCAAAAACATACTATTAATTTTGTTGGACTATATTCTAATGAAAGTTATACAGGAAATAATTCGAGAATTGCAAGAAACGGAATTACTTCTGATGCATTTCAATTTTATAATATGGGGCAAAGTGAGGAACCTATCACTATAACACCTTCTGAACAGGATTATACAAAATGGGGATTGCGTTCTGCTATGGCGAGATTAATGTACTCTTACGATAATCGTTATTTTATTTCAGGAACAATACGTTCTGACGGGTCTTCAAGATTAGCTGATGGTCACAAGTGGGTTACTTATCCAGCGGTTTCTGCAGGCTGGACTATTTCTAATGAATCTTTTATGAAAAATATTTCTTGGCTTAGTTCGTTAAAATTGCGTGCAGGTTATGGTGAGACTTCTAACCAAGCAGTTGATCCTTATAAAACTTTAGGATCCTTAAATACTAGGGCATATAATTTTGGAACCACTAATTCGACAGGAGTTTATGTTAATGAATTGCCTAACTCTGCCTTGGGATGGGAGTATTCTCAAACCATGAATTATGGATTGGATTTTGGATTTTTTAATAGTCGTTTGACGGGTACTGTAGAATATTATAATACACAAACTAAGAATTTATTGCAAAAAGTAAAATTACCTACGACGACAGGTGTTGATAGTTATACTGCAAATGTTGGTACGTCAGAAAATAAAGGATATGAAATTTCATTAAACGGGGTGATATTAGATAATCCTAATGGTTTAACCTGGACGGTTGGTGTTAACTTTTATGCTAATCAAAACCAAATCAAATCTCTTGCTTCAGGATCGGATAGGGATGTATCAAACTTATGGTTTGTTGGTCATAATATAGCTTCTATTTATGATTATAAAAAGGTAGGACTATGGCAACAGGGCGACGCTTTTATGGATAAATATGAGTCAGGTCCAACGGGTGTTAATGATAAGGGGACTGTAGTGGGGTCTATAAAAGTAGCATATACTGGAGATTATAATGCCGATGGTTCTCCTGTACGTAGAATTAATGAAAATGATAGACAAATTATTGATACCGATCCTGATTTTCAAGGTGGTTTCAATACTAACTTAACGTATAAAGGTTTTGATTTTAATGCCGTTGGAGCTTTTAGAAGCGGTGGGATTTTGATAAGTACACTATACGGTAGTGCGAGTTATTTGAACTTACTTAATGGTCGTGGCAGTAATGTGGATGTAGATTATTGGACACCAACAAATACAGGTGCAGATTTCCCTAATCCAAACGGTGTTAGAAGCGGTGATAATCCAAAATATATGTCTACTATGGGGTATTTTGATGGGTCTTATTTGAAAATTAGATCTATAACTCTTGGTTATACCCTTCAGCAGGATTTCATGAAAACTGTAGGTATTGATAAACTAAGAATATATGCTTCAGTTCAGAATCCATTTGTTTTCTTTTCTCCTTATCATGATATGTCAGGCATGGATCCAGAAACAAACTCTTTGGGTGATCAAAATCAGGCGGTAGCTTCTTATCCTAACAAATTTTTAGTTATTGGTACTAATACACCATCTACTCGTAACTTTTTAATGGGGCTTAACTTAACATTTTAATAAAGAATAATATGAAACGATATATATTTAAAAATATAATTATAGGATCAGTAGCTTTGTTTAGCTTGGCTGGTTGTTCAGACCTATTAGAGGAAAAACCGCATGATTTTTATGAGCCTGGCTATTTTAAAACAGAGCAGGGTGTACTTCAAGGTCTAACATCTCATTATGCACATTTACGCTGGCTGTATGGGAATGCTTATTTTTATAATTCATTAGAAACCGGTACAGATGAGATTACCTATGCGCAAAGTGCTGATGGCAACTTTAAAGATCATGATTTATCAGGTGTGGGATCAATTACTGCAAGTTCTAGCCGTTCTGATGTGTTGTGGAATAATTCATTTTCAGATATTAATACAGCCAATGGAATTATTGAAAATGGAGCATCTGTTGGAGTTTCTCCAAGTTTAATTGCAGAGTCTAAGTTTTTTAGAGGTTTCGATTATTTCTTATTAGTGCAGACTTTTGGAGGAGTGCCTCTGGATTTAGGAACAGGAGTGTTAGCTTTCAATAATGTAGCTACCAGATTTTCGGTACGTAATACTGTAACTGAAGTTTATACTAAGGCAATTTTCCCTGACTTAAAAGCTGCTGTAGCTCAATTACCGGATGCATCTAGACTGACTGGAACAGCAACTAAAACATTGGCTCGTTTATATTTAGCGAAAGCTTATTTGACATATGCTTGGTGGTTACAAAATCCAAATAATATTCCAACCTATCCAGATACTCCAAGAACAGACCCTGACGGTCATAATGCACAATGGTATTTCCAGGAAGCATATAATGTTGCTTTAGACGGTATTAATAATGCAGGAAGTAATTTTGCTCTGCAGGCAAGTTTCTACGATGTTAATTTGGGTTCTAACGACCGTAATAAAGAAATGCTGCTTTATGCTGATCATACTGAGGCTAATGAGTATTATAACGGATCCAGCCTTACTTATGCTAATGGCGGCGGTGCGGATAATTTTGCAGGATGGATGGCAACTTGGAATTATACAGCGATTAAAAGTAAAAATGCAGCTGGCAGTTTAGTGTCTCCTGTTCAGCGTGAAGCGGCTCAGGCTTTGGGACGTCCTTGGACTCGTATGGCGCCTCCTATTGATGTTTTTACAAACACATTTGCTGATAAAACAAATGATTCACGATATGATGGTACTTTTACAACTGTATATCGCGGGAACTGGAATTTAAAAGGAACTGGATTAACAGATGTAGCAACATTGTATAATGCAAATTCATTACCAATAAGCCCAAAAGATGCTGTATTGTCATTCTTAGATGCTGAGCCTGCTGCTGCTATAACATACCCTTCTGGAGGAGGCGGAAGTGGTATTGGTGCTGGAGTTTTACCAGGTAGAGCTGACTATGTTGTCTCACCATTAGGGATTAGCAGAATTGTGTATCCAGGATTCTGGAAATTAGGTCCATATCGTACAGATAATGCAGGTACTTTAGGACAGCCTAATGCTGCAAGTACAAGACCATTTCCAATTGCTAAATTTTCGGAACTTTATTTTGTAGCTGCTGAAGCTGCTGTAAAAGGAGCAACTGGATCTATGACAGCCAGAAATCTAATTAATGTCATCCGTGCTCGTGCAGGAAAATGGCGCTGGGATAATAATGGTAATGTAGCAAAAGCTGTAGATAACAGCGCGGCACTTACAGCGGCAACTCCTGCAGTTATTGATATTAACTACATTCTTGCTGAGCGTTCACGTGAATATTTTGGAGAAGGATACCGCTGGTATGATTTAGTACGTACTCAAAAATGGAATGAGCTAGCAGGAACCTATAGAATTTGTGGAGCTAATTATGGTGATCATACTCCTGTAACAGTAACAAGAACTATCCAGCCATATCATTATTTAAGACCAATTCCAATTGGCCAGCTTGATGGAATGGAAATGACAGATGCTGAAAAGAAAGCATATCAGAATCCTGGTTATTAAGTTTTATACCTAATGAAGAACAACTTTAAATGATGCATTTTGGTTAACAATTATAAGTGTAGTTTTTACAGGATACCTTCATAATTAGTTAGTTATTAAGTTTGTTTTAGTTAGGCAGCCGAGAGTGTTGATTCACTCTCGGCTTTTTAAATTTAAATTCAAAATATAGTTTGCATTCTGGCGAGTGTAATTACTAAAAAAAAAAGTAATATTAGCTGTTTTATAGAAATAGGAAAACGGATAAGTATTAGTCATAAAATTAAGAATTTTAATCATTAAGTCTAATTGTATCCGAAGGGTTAATTTTATATATAATTTTAAAAGAAATATAATGAAAGCTTTGTCGAAATTTATTGTAACACTTGCTGCAGTCTGTATTTTTAGTCCATTAAAAGCAGCAGAATCTTTTATCACGGCCGAAAAAAGTGCCGATGCTGTTGTTCTTAAAGAAAAATCATTAAGGCTTTCATTGTTTGTAAATAATGGAACAGATAAAGGCATTCTGCGTGCAGTGAACAATCTTCAGTCTGATTTTGAAAAAGTAACAGGGGATAAGCCTGCAATTCTTAATCAGATAGTAAGCACTTCATCTCCGCTGATAATCATTGGAACAATCGGTACCAATTCTGCAATTGATGATTTAATAAAACTTAAGAAAATTGATGGTAAAGAACTGAAAGGTAAGAATGAAAAATTTATCATTCAAAGTATTAAAAATCCTTTCAAGGGAGTAGAGGAGGCTGTTATAATCGCTGGAAGCGACAAACGGGGAACCATTTATGGAATTTATGAATTATCCCGTCAGATAGGCGTTTCTCCTTGGTATTACTGGGCTGATGTACCGGTAGAGCATAAAGAAAACCTGTATTTCAAAAAAGGAATGTATACTGATGGCGAACCTGCTGTGAAATACAGAGGTATTTTCCTGAATGATGAGGCTCCAGCTTTAAGCGGCTGGAGTAAAGCAGCGTTTGGAGGATTTAATAGTCAGTTTTACGAAAAAGTTTTTGAACTGCTTCTTCGTCTCAAGGCCAATTATATGTGGCCGGCTATGTGGGGAAATGCTTTTTATGATGATGATGTTAAAAATGGTCCGCTGGCGAATGAAATGGGAATTGTAATGGGGACATCTCATCATGAACCAATGGCTTTGGCACAGCAGGACTGGAAACGATATATTCAAAAAAACAAACTGCAGAATGTTTGGGATTATTCCAAAAATAAGCCGATTTTAGATGAATTTTGGAAGACTGGAATCGAACGCAGTATGAATTGGGAAAAATTAGTCACTGTTGGAATGCGCGGAGATGGAGATGAAGCAATGACAGAAGGAACTAATATTAGTCTGCTGGAGAATATTGTAAAAAATCAGCGTCAGATAATAGAAAAGATTACGAAACAAAAAGCTGAAAAAACACCGCAGGTTTGGGCCTTGTACAAAGAGGTACAGGAATATTTTGACCAGGGAATGAAAGTTCCTGATGATGTGATTCTGCTGTTCTGCGATGATAATTGGGGAAATGTGCGCAAGCTTCCAGATCCGGTTAAACCAATGCACAAAGGAGGTTACGGAATATATTATCATTTTGACTATGTTGGCGCTCCAAGAAATTCAAAATGGATTAATATCAGTCCTATACAAAGAGTTTGGGAGCAGATGACTCTTAGTTACGAACACGGCGTTGATAAAGTCTGGATTGTAAATGTGGGAGATCTTAAACCAATGGAATTTCCTATTAGTTTCTTTCTGGACATGGCTTGGAATCCAAAGCAGTTCAATTCTAAGAATCTTTTTGAATTTACAGAGAATTGGGCAGCACAGCAGTTTGGAAAAAAACAGGCCAAAGAAATTGCAGATCTGTTAAATACTTACCCAAGGTATAACCGACGTATTACTCCTGAAATGCTGAACAGTAAAACTTTTAGCCTTGACAATTATAATGAATTTGAAACTGTTGTCAATGATTATAAAAATTTGGCATTAGATGCTTATCGTCTTTATGATGAAATTCCTGTACAATATAAAGACGCTTATTTTCAGCTGGTGCTTTATCCGATAGACGCCTGCAGTAATCTTTATGAAATGTATTTTGCACAGGCAAAAAACAGAAAACTTGCGGATGGAAAAAATATTTTGGCCAATGATTATGCGGATAAAGTAAAAACTTATTTTGCCCGTGATTCTGTTCTTCAGGATAAATATAACAATAAAATTGCTGGAGGCAAGTGGACTCATATGATGGATCAAATGAGAATTGGCTACAAAAGCTGGCACGATTCGCCTAAAAATATATTGCCTGACGTTACTTATATTTCTGAAAAAGATGCGCATATCAGCAAAACTTTCAAAGAAAGGAACGGTTATGTTTCTATAGAAGCGGAACATTTTTCCAAAGCAAATAATACTGATAAAATTCATTGGGAAGTGATTCCTGATTTTGGAAAAACAAAGTCAGGTATTACCACTTTTCCGCAAAATGCCTATCCGAGTGAGACTGAAAATGTTTTTGTAGAATATGAAATCGACTTTGCCTCCAGTGGCGAGTTTAGTGTTGAGCTGCTTTTGGCACCTACTTTAAATTTTAACAGTAACAAGGGATTGCGCTATGAGATCTCTTTTGATGGAGAAAAACCACAGCTTGTAAACTTCAACGGTCATTACCGCGGTGAATTAGGAAAATGGCAGGCAGAACAGATTATACGGTCTTCAGTAAAACTTTCTATTCAGAAACAAGGAAAACATACACTGCGTTTTCGTGTTTTAGAACCCGGTATTGTTCTGCAAAAGATTCTGATAGATACCGGAGGATTACTGCCTTCTTTTCTAGGCCCTCCTGAAAATGAAATTATGGATTAAAATTCTTTAAAATAGACAGCTTATTTTCTTGACAAATGACTACTCCTTTCAATGCTTTTGAAGGGAGTTTTTTTGTTTTAGAAGCAACCGATTGCTTTTTTGGATTAATTATTGAAAAGCATAATTCTGTAATAAAAAAAATATAATTCAGAAAATGTATAAAAATTGTTTTTTATGTATAATATAAGTATTTAATTAAAAATAATTATTATCTATAACGTTTTAGTTTAATAGACAGGTGTTATTGATAAAAAATCAATATTTTATCAATATAAATAATTATAGTGTTTTATTTATGGTTTATTTTTTTGTTATTTATAAAAAAAATATACACAACCGATTGTGTATGATTGTTTTTTATATATATATTTGCTTCAAGAACGTCTAATTAGATGTTCGATTTTTTAAACTAATAGCAAAATAATACAGTAAACAAACAACAACAACTAAACCAATTCTATTAACTTATTAAAACAATTATTTATGACTAACTTTTTACTTACTAAAAGCAAATCAAAATACTTTAAAAACTTGGGATACCTGTTCCTGATGTTAGTATTTTCTGCTGCGGTAAATGCTCAAACAACTGTTACAGGAACAGTTTCTGACAGCAGCGGACCAATTCCTGGAGTAAATATTATTGTAAAGGGAACTAAGAATAGTGCAGTTACCGATTTTGACGGCGGCTATTCTTTAAAAGGAGTTCCAGCTAACGGAGTTTTGGTTTTTAGCTTTGTAGGCTTCAAAACCAAAGAAATTGCAGTGAGTGACAGAACTAAAATTGATGTTGTCCTGCAGGAAAATGCAAACGACCTGAAAGAAGTTGTAGTAGTAGGGTATGGAACTATGAAAAGAGGTGACTTAACAGGTTCTGTTTCTTCAGTTTCAAGTAAATCTATTGCACAAACGGTTACTACATCGATTGAACAGGTGCTGCAGGGACGCGCTGCCGGGGTTCAGGTATCACAAAACAGCGGGGCACCTGGTGCAGCTTCTTCAATCCGCATTCGCGGTATAAGTTCTATTAATGCATCAAACGAGCCAATTTATGTTATTGACGGGGTTATTATTGATGGACAAAGCAGTAATACAAATTTTAATCCTATATCATCTATAAATCCTTCGGATATCGTTTCTATTGATATTTTGAAAGATGCTTCTGCTACCGCTATATATGGTTCTAGAGCTTCGGGCGGTGTTATTATGGTGACTACTAAAAGAGGAAAAAAAGGTGAATTGACACTTTCATTAGACAGTTATATAGGATGGCAGGAAATACCAAAACATTTAGATGTTCTTAACCTTAAAGAATACGGAGTGCATAAAAATACACGTTCTGATTTAGGTATTGTAGAGAGAGATCCTTACTTTATTCGTACCGATTTATTGGGTGAAGGTACAGACTGGCAAGATGAATTATTTGCAAAGGCTTTGGTTCAGAGTTATAACTTATCAGCTTCTGGCGGTTCAGAAAAAAGTACTTATTACATGGGAATAGGGTACCTGAACCAGGATGGTATAGCAGTTGGATCTGGATTTGACCGTTTGAACTTGAGCAGTAATCTGGATTCACAAGTAAAGGATTATTTTAAAGTAGGTTTGAATTTTGCATTAAATAATTCAAAACAAACAACTACTGTTTCTGATCAGTCTTTGATTCTTACAGCACTTAAACAGACTCCAAATGTGGCAGTCCGTAATGCAGATGGCTCTTTTGATGGTCCGGATACCGATCAATTTGTGCAAAACAATCCAATTGGTTTGGCTAACATTAATGATAATCACAATGAAAATGTTGGAATTAGAGCAAGTACTTTTGGAGAAATTACTTTTACAAAAGGATTGACTTTTAAAACACAATATTCTTTGAATTACGGTTTTACAAATGATTATACTTTTAATCCTTCCTATACTTTTGGACAGATTAAAAATGAAACACGTACGGGTTCACGTACCAAAGGTTTTAGTAAATTTTGGAGCTGGAATAATGTTTTAAACTACAACCGTACATTTGGAAAGCACACGATAAATGCAATGTTAGGGCAGGAAGCACAAGAGTCGTATTGGGAAAATTTATATGGATCTATTTCTGGTTATTTGACAAATACGTCAACGGATCTGTCTATGGGAGATCCTAAAACTGCTATAGTATCAAATAATAGTAATGGCAGTTCGTTAAATTCTTATTTTGGCAGAGCTTTTTATTCGTTTGATGATAAATATTTATTAACTGCAACTATGCGCCGTGACGGTTCATCCAAGTTTGCAGAAGGCAATCGCTGGGGCTGGTTCCCTTCAGCCGCTTTTGCCTGGAAGGTTTCTAATGAAAATTTCTTAAAAGATAATAAGATTATCAGTAATTTGAAATTAAGACTAGGATGGGGAGCAGTTGGTAATCAAAATGTACCGAACTACGCCTATACTTCTACTTATAGATCAAGTGCTACAGCTAACTGGGGAACAGGATTACTGGCCTCAAATACAGCTAATAAAGATTTGAAATGGGAAACAACTTATTCAAGTAATATTGGTATAGATTTAGGTTTGTTTGATAACAGAATTGAGCTTGTTGCAGATGTTTATTACAAAAAGACAGATGACTTATTAAACCAATTGGCATTGCCGGCTTATGTTGGAACATCAGGTCAAGGATCAACTTCTCCTCCTTGGTACAATATTGGATCTCTTGAAAATAAAGGAATTGAAATCGCTTTGAATACAATTAATTTTCAGAGAGATGAATTCAAATGGACTTCTAATTTTGTTTTTTCAATGAACAAAAATAAAGTGCTGTCATTAAACAGTGATTCTGGACATTATGATCAAACAATTCAGCAGGGATCGGATGTTACTGTAGTAACCCGTACAGCGGTAGGTAATCCTATCAGCCAGTTTTATGGTTATAAAGTAATTGGTCGTTTTGAAAAAGCAACTGATTTTTATTATAAAGACGCAGCAGGAAACGTAGTGCCGACTGCTTTGCCAAAAGACATGAAAATTAGTGAAAATGGTGCATGGATTGGTGACTATATCTTTGAAGACAGTAATAAAGACGGAGTTATTGATGATAAAGATCTTCAGTACATTGGTAATCCATTACCGCAATTCACTTTTGGTATTGGTAACACTTTTACATACAAAGGGTTTGATATAAATATATTTCTAGATGGATCTTATGGAAATGATGTGGTAAATTACCAAAGACGTTTTCTAGAAAATCCTCGTGAGAACACGAATTTATTCTCAACAGCTTTGGGTTATGCACAGTTAGAATTAATTGACCCAACTGGACCAAATGATTACCGTAATGTGCAAATCGTAGGAGGTGATCCTTACATGCCTCGTATTGCTGCTTCATCAGCTTCATCAGCTTCGAACTTTCGTTTTAGTAATCGTTTTGTAGAAGACGGGTCTTTTGTACGAATCAAAAATATTTCGATAGGATATAATCTGCCAAGCTCTTTTGTTTCAAAAATTGGAGTTGCAGGAATCAAATTATATACAAATATGCAGAATATAATCACATTTACTAAATATTCTGGTTATGATCCAGAAGTAGGATCGTTAAATCAAAATGCTCTGATAACGGGTGTAGACAATGGCCGTTATCCTACGCCGCGTTTTACAACCTTTGGTGTAAATGTTAAATTTTAAACGTAAAATAATATGAAAAAGATACATATAAAACGCATTTTTCTTTTTGCAGCATTGTCTTTTTTGGGAGCAGGCTGTAGTGAAGACTTTCTTGATAAAGCTCCTAATGATTTAATTACCAAAGAGAATTTTTATAAAACAGAAGATGATTTTAAAGCTGCTACAGCTCCTTTATATAACAGAGTGTGGTTTGATTTTAATGATAAATTTTATTACGGATTAGGAGACGGCCGTTCATACAATTTATACGCACCTTATTCGGATTATATTTATCCATTTGCCGATTTGACCGAAACAGGATTAACAGGACCTTTAGTATCTGCTTGGGGATCTTTATACAATGTAGTACAGCAGTCTAATAACGTTATTATCGGAATTGAAGCCAGCAATGTTGATACAGCTGTTAAAAATAAATATATCGCTGAAGCTCGTTTTATGAGAGGGACTGCCTATTGGTATTTGGCTTCATTGTGGGGAAATGTAATTATTTCTACAGATCCGGGAGTTTTGGTAAAAAATCCTGTGGTTAACACGAATCCAACAAAAGATGTTTATGAATTTGCTATTCGTGATTTAGAATTTGCTGCCAAGTTTTTACCGGAAAATGCACCACAAACTGGACGTTTAACGAGATATAGTGCTTTCGGAATGCTGTCTCGTCTGTATTTATCCGTTGCAGGTTTAAGTGATAATCCTAATTCTGGTACAAGAAGCCAATCTTATCTTGATTTAGCTAAAAAGGCTGCAGAAAAAGCAATTGCTGACGGACCTTATCGTATGTTAGTTAATTATGCTGATTTATTTGAAGTAGACAATAACAATAACCTTGAATCTATGTTTGCTTTGCAGTGGGTACCATTTGGAGGTTATGGTGTTAATAATACGCAGCAGGCTTATTTTGCTTTAAGTTCAGATATTACTGGCGATGATGCTGCCTGGGGATATTGGACAAGAGCATCAAATAATGTTTTATATGAATATGAACCAAAAGATAAAAGACGTCAAGCTACTTGGATGGCCGATGATGATCACTATTCCACTATTAATGCCGCCAATGGAGGGTATACTGTAGATCATGCAAATACTTTTGTAAATGTCAAAAAAGGAGTTGTAGGTTCCACCAAAGATAACAGCAAAATTACCAGACAAAATTCATCTTTGAACACTTATATGTTGCGTTTGGGAGAAGTGCTTCTTAATTATGCAGAAGCTGCTTTAGGAAATAATGCCAATACTACAGATGCTAATGCTTTGACTTTTGTAAATCTTTTGAGAAAAAGAGCAGGATTGGATCCAAAAACATCTTTAACATATGAAGATATTAGACATGAGCGCAGAGTAGAATTGTGCATGGAAGGGCAGTATTGGTATGATTTAGTAAGAAGGTCTTACTATAAACAGCAGGAAGTTATTAATTATGTTACTGGTCAATCAAGAGGAATTATTGTGCCGATTACTTATGCCGCAGCAACAAATACTGTTTCGGTAGATGCCACAAGAGATAATTCTACAAGACCGGTTGGGGCTATAGATGCTTCAATATTTTTGATGCCTTACCCAGAATCAGAAGTAATTCAGAATCCATTATTAAGCCAAGCACCAGTTCCTTATGATTTCAAGGAAGCTAAAATAACTGATTTATTTAATTAAAACTGAAAACACAAAATATGAAAAATTATATTTTAAATAAAAAGTATTGGGCGTCTATTACAATCATAGTCATGATGTTTGTATCCATGTTATTCAATGCTTGTGATAACAATGACAGCAGTGACGGCGGACCAATAACGATAAGTAAAGTTTTTTTGGAGGATGTTAATTCATCTGTACCGGACAGAGAAGTTTCTTTTGCCCGTTTAGGACAGTTAATCCGTGTGGAAGGAACTGGTTTTACAGGTTTAAAGAAAGTGTATATCAATGGTTTTGAAACCTATTTTAATGTCGTATTTGTTTCTGATACTTCAATGTTAATCAGCATTTCTAAAAATACTCCGACTATTGATGCAGATCCTGCGGTTCGTAACACGATTCGTTTTGTAAATGACTCGAACGAAGCTGTTTTTGCTTTTAATATCCGTTCAGCAGCACCTAAAATTATTTCTATTTCTAATACAATGCCAAAAGCTGGTGAAGTGATTACAGTTTCGGGTACTGGTTTAACAGAAGTTAAAAAAGTAGTTTTCCCTGGTAATATAGAAGTAACAAGCGGAATTACATCTGATGTTAAAGGAGAATTTTTTACGGTAACCATGCCGGCAGGAGTTTCAGCAGAAGGAGGCTCTTTATTAGTAGAAAGTGCCAATGGAGGAGTGTATTCACCGGCTTATTTTAATTTCAAAAAAGGGGTGATTCTTGATTTTGATGGATTAGGTTCACATGGCTACTGGGGTTCTGGAACAAGTATGATTCAGCCTGCTGATTTGTTATCGACAGCAGCTGGTACAGGAAATGTTTCTCAAGGAAAATATGTACCGCATCGTCCAGCACGTATCGCTTCATTTGCGGCAGCTACAAACCGATGTTCCGAAACTTGGACAGCAGGGAATGGTGTTGATAATTGGAGAGCACAATTGACACCATACATTCCAGCTTCAACTCCATTGGATCAGGTTGCTTTACAATTTGATATTTATGTTCCAACAGCCTGGACCAATACAGGTTTTTTAAAAATATGTCTGATAAATAACTTTAACGGGGGAGAATGGACAGGTGCCACTTACAATTATGTACCTTGGATAACAAGTGAAGGGAAAGTGGTTCCATTTCAAACAACAGGATGGCAGACAGTAACTATTCCATTGAATAAATTTTATAGTTACTCAAAAGCTAGTTTTATTTTTGATGATGTTCTTAAATTTAGAGAAGCAGCAACGTATCAAAATTTCGGTTTCTTTTTTGAAAATTCTGATGTAAAATTAACTAACGTTACGGGACAGGCTAGTGAAGCTGTATTTGCATCATCAGCTACTTCTGTAAGCGTGTCTACAGATAATTGGAGGATTGTATCATTGAAAACACCAACTTACAGCGATTTTCCTAATTAAATAACAACTTTGATATTGTTTAGAATTTAAATAACAATAGCACATTAGTTTCACCTTAAAAAATAATTAAATGAAATATAATAAAATACTGCCAGCAATTGCTTTGTCTTGTATCTTGTTTGCATCTTGTGATGATAATTTGATGGAATGGGGAAAAGATCCTTCTCACGGAGATATAGCTTCTTCGGAACTTCCTTTGGAATTAGCCGAAAAAATCAGCAGATATGAACCGCTTAAAACGTATACTGATTTCAAACTTGGAGCAGGTATAGGTTTGGACGAGTATATGAATGATGCCGCATATCGTACTCTTGTAAATGAAAATTTTGACGAGGTAACAGTAGGATACGCAATGAAACATGCTCCAATGGTAAGTTCAACAGGCGCAATTAATTTCACCAAAGTTGATGCTTTTATTGCCAAAACAAAAGAGGCAGGATTATCTGTTTTTGGGCATACTTTGGTTTGGCACTCAAATCAAAATGCGAGTTATTTGAACAGTTTAATTGCTCCAACTATTATTCCGGGTTCAAGCGGCCCAAATACACTTAATATCGCTGGTTTAAAAGATGGTACTTTTAGCAGCTGGGCAAAAAACAACCCGGGTGCAGGTATAACAGCAGTAGATGGAGCTGGATTATCCAGTACTTCCAAAGCTATTAAGTTAGTTTCGAGTGCAACATCTTCACAGGCTTATAATTTGCAATTAACTTCACCTAGTATACCTGCGGTGAGCGGACATAGATATGAAATTTCATTTTTCATCAAATCCGATCAAGCGGGTAAAGGGCGTATTTCTTTTGACAGTAATGTAACTAATCAATATCCGTATCAGGATTGGTATGCTGCAGGAGCCACTTATACAGAAGCTTTTGTAACAACATCATTATGGAAGCAGGTTAAATTCGTTATTAAAGACATTAAAGCAGCATCTACAGCATTTAAGTTTAATTTTGATTTAGGTTATTTGCCGAATGTTACTTATTATATCGATGCAAGTACTGTTGCGGTAGTTGATTTAGATGCAGCTCCAACAGTTACAAATTTGGTTGCTAATGGTAATTTCAATACTGATATATCAGGCTGGTCAAAATGGAATGGAGATGCAAACGCATTAAATCTGGGCACTGCAGCTGAGGCTTATGAAGGAAATGGAGTAATGAAGGTAATTAATTCGACCAGTAATCCTGGAAGCCAGTATAAAACTCAAATTCATTCTAATTTCACAAGTAAATTAAAGGCAGGGACAGCATATACTGTTTCTTATTATATTAAATCAGATGCAGCAGGTTCTGTACGCTGTTCTACCACAGGAAATGCGATGTATCAAGGAGATCAGAATACTTCAACAGCTTGGAAATATGTGGAATGGAAGATTACAGGAACAGGTGCAGAGGATGGTTTCAACTTCGATTTGGGAGCCGTGGCAGGAACTTATTACATTGATAAAGTAGTAGTAACTGATGGAGTTGCTAGTGGCGGTGGAGCTGGAACGCCTTCTGTCACTATTGAAAAAACTGATGCTGAAAAAGCTACCCTTATTGGTAACGCTATGACAGATTGGATTTCAAAAATGGTGAGCCATTATAAGAATGATGTTAAAGCTTGGGATGTTGTAAACGAGCCAATGAAAGAAGGCGGAAGCCTGCGCGACGGAGTTGTAACAGACTTAGCTTCTGATGAGTTTTATTGGGTAAAATATTTAGGTAAAGATTATGCAGTTACAGCATTCAAATTAGCACGCCAATATGGAAATGCAACGGATAAACTGTTTATCAATGATTATAATTTAGAGGCTAACTTACCAAAATGTGACGGATTGATTGACTACGTAAAATACATCGAAAGCCAAGGCGCAGCTGTTGATGGTATTGGTACGCAAATGCACATTTCATTGACTACTGATAAAGCTAAAATTGTTGAAATGTTCAAAAAAATGGCTGCTAGCGGCAAATTGATAAAAATTTCTGAATTGGATGTGAGATTAGGAACAGCTTCACCAACTTTAGAACAATTAGCAAGTCAGTCTGCAATGTATCAGTATGTTATAGATTCTTACAGACAGTATATTCCTAAAGCACAGCAATACGGAATTACTATTTGGGGTATTTCAGATAGAAAAGAGGAGCACGTAAACTGGCTGCCAAATGAATCTCCAAACCTATGGGATGCCAGCTACAAACGCAAGCATGCATACAAAGGAGTTGCTGATGGTTTAGCAGGAAAAGATGTAAGTGCTGGATTCTCTGGCGATTTAGTAAAAAAATAGTTTTTTTGTTAGTTAACAATCCATAGTGCAAATCTGTCAAAGGGTTTACGCTATGGATTGTTTTTTTTTCTATTTTTCGGTTCTGTTTTTTTAATTCTTAATATTAAAATAAAAAGGATGTTTAATTTTATAAACTGCAGATTTCTTTTACCCGCATTATTGTGTATACAGCTGGGATTCTGTCAAAATTCAATACCAAGTCTTCAGAAAAAAGGCAATAAAACACAATTAATAGTCAACGGAAAGCCTTTCATTATAAGAGGCGGCGAGTTAGGAAATTCCTCCGCTACTAGTATGGAGAGTATGGAACCAATCTGGCCAAAACTTACTGATATGAATCTTAATACTGTTCTGATGCCTATTTATTGGGAACTTATTGAAGAGGAGGAAGGGAAGTTTGATTTTTCCTTAGTCGATGATCTGATTCTAAAAGCCAGAAAAGAGAATCTAAAACTGGTTTTTCTTTGGTTCGGATCATGGAAAAACAGTATGTCGAGCCATGCTCCGGCTTGGATAAAGTTAAATCAGAAAAAATATCCGAGAATCAAAGATGACAAAAATAAAAGCCATGAAATCTTAACGCCGTTTAGTGAAAATAATTTGAAAGCAGATTTGAATGCTTTTCAAAAATTAATGGCTCACATAAAAGATTTTGATCAGAAAGATCATACTGTCATAATGATTCAGGTGGAGAATGAAATCGGAATGCTGCCAACAGCAAGAGATTATCATCCATTGGCAAACGAAGCTTTCAAAAAAGAAGTACCCAAAGAATTGTTGCAGTACATGCAAAAGAACAAAGAAAAACTGGTGCCTGAGTTTTTTGAATTATGGAAAAAAAATGGTTTTAAAACCTCTGGAAACTGGGAAGATGTTTTTGGAAAAGGACTGCAGACAGATGAAATTTTTATGGCTTGGTTTTTTGCAAAATTCACTAATGCTGTAGCCAAAGCAGGAAAAGACAGTTACGGAATTCCAATGTATGTAAATGCTGCCCTGAATGCTCCTGGAAAAAAACCGGGCGAATATCCAAGTGCCGGTCCGCTCCCGCATGTAATGGATGTTTGGAAAGCAGCAGGAAATGCAATTGATCTTTTGGCTCCAGATTTTTACAATCCTTCTTTCAAACAGTGGAATGATTTATTTACCCGTCAGGGAGATCCTTTATTTATACCAGAGCATAAGTTTGATACAACTGCACCATTTAAAGGATTGTATGCAATAGGTCATTATGAAGCTATTGGTTTTTCTCCGTTTTCTATTGAATCAGTTGAAGATGGTAAAAAAGAACCTTTGAGCAAAATATATGATCTGGTGAAACAATTGACTCCAGTTATTGAGCAATATAAAGGATTGGGCAAGATTGACGGTGTACTTTTGGACAAAGAAAATGCTTCACAGATTATTACACTAGGAAATTATGAGTTTACTTTTAAACACGATTATACTTTAAATTGGTCTGATGGTGCCAAAGAAAATGTTTGGCCAATGTCCAGTGCGATTATCATTGAAACTGCACCAGACGAATTTTATATAGCCGGTTCCGGGATTGTGGTGACTTTTAAACCGTTAAAAAATAGTGATTTAAATGCTGGAATTTTAAAAGTTGACCAAGGCCGATTTGATGAGAACGTTTGGAGAACAATCCGTCATTTTAATGGTGACCAGACGCATCAGGGAAGGCATCTTAGGATTTCTGTTGGTGATTATGAAATTCAAAAATTAAAATTATATACTTACGAATAGTTGAATTTCGGTAGAAGACAATAATATAAAGCCTGATGCGATTGATTTTATTATAAATAATTTATAATCAATATATTAATTATTTATATTATAATCGAACTCAGGTTATAAGAAAAAATATTCTGTAATAAGCGAAAGATCTTTCTGCCCAGGATAGCAGCGGAAAGCCCGCAAGGGAAGAGCCCTTAAAAAAACAAAACCCAAAAGAGCGACCAGCGGAAGCTCCTTTTGGGTTTATGTTTTTTTGGGCGATGACCGCGGACTTGAAGCGGATAGCCTGAATTGGCAGCCTGATGATTATTTAATAGTTACTGCACTTTTAATTAGTCCGCTGCTTGATAGGTTATGTTCGTCAGGCTGATGACCGCCTACAGCAATTTCGATTTTGCCGTTAAGCTGCTGTAGTTTGCCTTCAGCAGTAACATACGATAAATCCTGCGGAGTTAAAGTAAAAGTTATTGTTTTGCTTTGTCCCGGATTAAGAGAAACTCTTTCAAAACCTTTCAGGGCTTTAATAGCGGTTTTTATTTTTTTGCTTTGCTCAAGGACATATAATTGTGCTACTTCTTCACCTGAAAATTTGCCAGTATTTGTAATAGTTACCGATACTGATACATTTTTGTTTTTTTCAGCTTGAACAGGTATTTTTAATTTGCTGTATTTAAAGGAGGTGTAGCTCAGTCCGAATCCAAAACCATATTGCGGCACACCTTTGAAATATCTATAGGTTCGGTTTTCCATATTATAGTCATTGAAAGATGCCAAGTCGCTGTCTCCTCTGTAGAATGTGACAGGCAGACGGCCGGATGGATTATAATCGCCAAATAAAATATCTGCGACTGCGGTTCCAGCTGACTGGCCTCCATACCACGCATTTAAAATTGCAGGAATGTTTTCGGACTCCCATGGTGCAGCGATCGCACTGCCAGTCATCATAACAAATATTACAGGCTTGCCAGTTGATTTTAGGGCTTTCATCAATTCCGTCTGTACAGTTGGCAGCTGTATTGAGGTACGGTCGCCACCGTCAAATCCTGGGTCGCTTACTTTCATTTCTTCGCCTTCAAGCTGTGGAGAAATTCCTCCTGTAAAAATAAAGGCATCAGCATCTTTAAAGCGGTCAGCAAGCTGATTATAATCCGTTTTAACATAACTGCCCGCATTCATTTTAATATACGCGCTTCCTTCGCCCTGCCAGTATTCTACAGCTAAGGTATAATGGGAGTCTTTTTTTACTGCAAGTTCATAGGTTTTTGCTCCCCAGCGGTTTTTTCCCATGAATCAATAACAACTGTGCCGTTTACAATAAATCGGAAGCCTTCATCACCTTGGAGTTCAAAAGTTATATTACCGTCTTTTTCAGCTTTAAAATCGGCAGTATATCTGGCTGAGAAATTATTGGCTCTTATTGTGCTGGTTACTGCTTGACCTTCCTGCCAGATATTGTCTACTTTGGTTTCTCTGGTTACTATCGGAGTGCCTTCAAGGTCTTTGTTATTGTAATATTCGGCTTTAAATCCCTGTTTCCCTTCATAAGAATACTGCTGGGATAAATCCTGATATTGCAAAAGATTGTTATTGGTGAAGCTGACTGCTTTTTCATAAACAACTTCGGTAGCTGTGCCAACTTTGTCTTTTATGCCCTGCAGAACCGTTTTCAGCGTAGAAGGCGTACCATTGTAATTGCCCAAAATGGCTATATCATTATCCGCATTTGGCCCAAGGACAACAATTTTTTTCAGTTTTTTACTGAGAGGAAGGGTTTGTTTTTCATTCTTTAGCAGTACCATTGACTGCTGTGCCATTTTTAAAGCATGTGCAGCATGTTCTTTGCTTTCGAGAACATTATCAGGGGTTTGTGCGTATTTAACCATTGAAATTGGATCAAACATTCCTAGACGGAAACGCACCATAAATAAACGTTTAACCGAAACATCTATCTGAGCCTCAGTAATTTTACCTTGTTTTACGGCCTGCACTAGTGCTTTGTATGCATCGGTACCACAATCGATATCTGTTCCGTGAAATACAGCATCTGCCGATGCTGATGCAGCGTCAGGATGTGTTTTATGATTCTTAAAAAAGTCGTCGATTGCCCAGCAGTCGGAGGTTACGTAGCCGTCAAATTTCCATTGGTTTCTTAGGATATCGGTCATCAATATATCGCTGGCACAGCAGGGCTGCGTTCTGAAAGCATTGTAAGCACACATAACGCCGACAACACGAGATTCTGTTATTAATTTTTGAAAAGCTGGAAGATAGGTATCCCACAGATCGTAGGCACTTACATTTACATCAAAGACATGTCTAAGCGGTTCAGGACCGCTATGTACCGCATAATGTTTGGCGCAGGCTGCAGCTTTAATATACTTTGGATCATCACCCTGCAGTCCTCGTACAAAGGCATCACCCAGCATGGCAGTAAGATATGGATCTTCTCCATAAGTTTCCTGTCCGCGTCCCCAGCGCGGGTCACGGAAAATATTAATGTTTGGTGTCCAGTAGGTGAGTCCCAAGTACCGCTCATTTGTACGGCCGGATGCAACCGCTTTGTTGTAAATGGCTCGGCCCTCGGCTGCAGAATAGTCGGCCATGGTAAACAATGAATTTTTATCAAATGTTGCTGCCATGGCGATGGCTTGCGGATAAACAGTCACTTTAAAAGGTGTTCGGGCTACTCCATGCAGTGTTTCGTTCCACCAGTCATAAGCCGGTATTCCCAAACGTTCTATAGCAGGTGAGGAGTTAAGCATTTGTGATACTTTTTCTTCAAGAGTGAGATGAGAGACTAAATCATTTACCCGTTCTTCAAAGGTTAAATTATAATCTTGAAAACGATATTGATTCTGCGCATTACAATTGAACGTACCGTAGACGGTAATACTAACAAATAGTATTTTAAAAAGAATGTTTATTTTCATCGTAAAGTTTTTTAAACTGAAAGGAGTATAATCTAATGTTAAAACATCATAAATGGAATACTATTTCTTTAACCCAATTCATGATGTTTCGGCTAAGATATAAAAAACAACCGATTGTTTTAAAAATAAAAAAAAGATAGTATTGGATATTACTTCAATACTATCTTTTTTATAAAACGAAAAAATACTTTATGAAATACTGTTCTTTACTTTATGTCCAAATACACCAAAATAAAGAATAATGACAAAACAAACCAGCGGAATAATATAACCCGCCTGAATATCGTCATGTTTCATATCGATTAAAGTTCCCATAGAGTAAGGAAGTATTGCCCCGCCGACAATGGACATTACTAACCAAGATGAACCAGTTTCGGTATTGGATTTCAAGCCAACTAATCCCAGCGAGAAAATTGTCGGGAACATAATTGACATGAAAAAACCTAATCCGCCTAAAGCATAGATAACGTAAATACCTGATCCGTAAATAGCTACGATACAAAGTAAAACGCTGATGACACAGTAGATAGAAAGCAGTACATAATCTTTAACGAATTTTAAAAAGAAGGTTCCAATAAAGCGGCCAGCCATAAACAGGAAGCCATAAATTCCGAGGTAGTAACCAGCTGTTTTTTCATCTAATCCGGCACCTTGCTGTGCAATTCTGATGAAAAAACTAGTAATACAAACCTGTGCGCCTACATAAAAGAATTGTGCCACAACTGCCCAGCTTAAATGAGAGAATTTCAAAACAGAAAAAAATCCAGGTTTGATTTCAGCCTCTGTATGAGTTGGTTTCATCGATGGTAAATGCATAAAATAGAATAATATTGCCACCAATAGTAATACGCTTCCCAGAATGATATAAGGCAGTTTTACAGCCGAAGCTTCTTCCAGTAAATAAGCTGCTTTTGTGGCATCCGGCATAGCTGCCATCTGCTCTGCAGTATGTGTTTTTCCTGAAAGAATGAACATCGAACCCACAATTGGAGCGATCATAGCTGCCAAACCGTTAAAAGAGGCTGCTAAATTTAGTCTTTTTGATGACGATTCTGCTGGACCTAAAATGGCAGCATAGGGATTGGCACTGGTTTCTAGAATTGTAAGGCCACACCCAATTACAAATAAGGCAAATAAAAATAACTCATATGTTCTAGTATTTGCTGCAGGTACAAAAAGGAAAGCACCGCTGGCGAAAACCAAAAGTCCAATGATAATACTGTTTTTATATCCAAATCGTTTAATCAGCATTCCCGCTGGAATTGCCATAATAAAATAAGCAAAAAACACTGAGGTATCGATCAATGTAGACTGGCGGTTATTTAATTCACAGGCTTTTTTCAGGTGCGGAATTAAAATAGAATCTAGATTGTGAGCCATTCCCCAAAGGAAAAATAAGCTGGTAATTAAAATAAAAGGCAGTAAATATTTAGTCCCTGCTCCTTGTTCTGTTGGGACTTCATGATGGTCGCCAGTTTGGTTGGTTATTTGCATAATTTATAGTTATAGGTTAGTTAATTATTTCTTTTTTACTAATAATAGATGGTCGCATACTAATACGACTTCACCTCGCTGGTTGATGATTTCTACGTGCTCGGTAACAGTTCCCATTTCAGGCTTTTTGGCTTCTCCTTTTTCAGAAATGGTAATTTCCGAATGAATGGTATCGCCAATATGAACTGGTTTTACAAACCGCATACGGTCATATCCTTTAGAAAAAGCTTCTGGATTTATTTCTGATGCTGTAAGTCCGATTCCAATGCTGAAAACCATTGTCCCGTGGGCAATCCGCTGTCCAAAAGGCTGTGTTTTACACCATTCCTCATCCATATGATGCGGAAAAAAATCGCCAGTATGTCCCGCGTGAACCACAAAATCAGTTTCAGTAATTGTTCTGCCTAATGTAACTCTTTTATCATTAAGCTGATAATCTTCAAAAAATGTTGATTTGAAATACATATTTTTTTAGTTTTTTTACCATGTAAGTCATATAAGTTTATTTGATTTTAAGGCCTATATCTTTTTTAACTTATGAATAAGTTAAAAAAGAGGTTCATTTAATTTCTTGGTTCTTATATGACTTATATGTTTAAAATTTTTAAATTGTTTTTATAATTTATCTAGTGAGACCGCTCCTCTTTCATTACTGATGTAACAGGCCTCTACCACTTTCATAGTGCCTAAAACATCCTGCACGCTGGTGTGCAGAACAGCATCAGAACCTTCTTTAAAACGCATCAGATTTGACATCGTGCCAATGAAAGCCTCTGGAAACCAGGAACCTTCCAGTTCCTTTTTTTGCCATTCATAGGAACCTTCTTCAGTCTGCAGGGCATACTCAAATTCATCAGGCATACCATCAGGATAATTCATTAATAAACCCATTTTAGCCTTAATGGCACCTTTGGTTCCTTCCCATTTGATGTAGCTTTCTTCATGTTTTGGTCCAAAATGATGATCGTGATTGGTATTAATCACCACACGCATCGAATCGCCGTAATCCAAAATAATCGAAGAACGGCAGGAGGATAATTTCTTCAAAGGATGATTCGCTGTTTTGGCATAAACGCCCTTTGGATTTCCCATAAAAGAGCGAATGCAATCGATATAGTGAACACTGTGAAAAAGAATTTCCAATCTTGGATGCTCCTTAATCAGCGGAAACAATTCCCATGGCGTATTCACCGTTACTTTTACTTCAAGATCATACAGATCTCCAATAATTCCCTGATTGATCATGTATCGGGCAGCGCTGATATAAGAAGCAAACCGCAGCTGAAAATTAATAGCAGCTACTAATTTTTTTCTTTCGCATACTGCCACAATTTCTTTGGCCTGCGCCAAATCATTTCCCATAGGTTTTTGAATCAGCACGGCGGCACCATCTGGCAATTGTTCTAATATTTCGATGTATTGATCAGGAAGGACAGTAATGTCATAAACAGCGTTTGATGGAGCATTTTTTACAGCTTCGGCTACGTTTTCAAAAACATGCGTAATGGCAAACTGTTCAGCCATATCCTGTGCTTTCGAAAGTGTTCTGTTTGTAATGCCAAAAACACTGAAACCAGCCATTTTATAAGCGGGCAGATGGGCATCTTTTACAATACCGCTTGCACCAATAATGATTATGGGCTGTACTGTTTCTGGCAATAAGGGTTTATAAGGTATATCCATGATTAGTATAATTTTTGGATTGATTTTTGAGTGTCTTTTAAAAGCTGTTCTGATGGAACACTGCTGTCAATAGCCTTGAGTACCATTTGGTCAATCAATTCGGCTACTTTGGGCCAAATCGGTGTCTGCGGTAACGTTAAAGCATTTTCATGAAGCATTTCTAATTTATGATAAAACGGAATTGTGGTATTGATTTCAGAATCATTCCAGGTTGATTTTCGGCATCCGATTCCGCCTTCATTGGTCAGTAATTTATCACTTTCGGGGCTAGTAGCAAACCGCAGAAAATCGTACGCCAGTTTTTGGTGTCTGCTTCCTGAACCAATTGTATACAGCCAATATACATTCAAAGAAGCTGTTTTGTGATTTGAATTGTGTGGTAATTCGGTAATATCTACTTTCCCTTTCACGTTTGATTCTTCAATTACTTCGCACATTGAGGCAAATCCAAACCAATTAATAGACATTGCTGCTTCTCCTTTGGCGAAAGCCAAACCAGCTTCTACCGAACCAAATTTTTTCGTTTTTGGATGAACGGCTTTGGGGTTATTGATTATTTTTCTGTAAAAATCCAAAGCTTCGATGGCTTCAGGACGTTGGATGTCGATTTGGTTTTGTGCATTTAGTAAAGAACCTCCGCGTGTCCATAACTGCAGGCAGAAATCGAATACCATATTATGCCCATCAGGAAAATTGGCAAACACACTTCCGTATAAATTCTGCTCAGGACGGTTGAAAAACTCGGCAATCTGGCTGAATTGTTCCCAAGTGCCGGGAGGGTTTAACTCGTAACCGTATTGTTTTTTGAATTTTTCTTTTTCGATTGTATTTTCAAATAAATCTTTTCTAAAAATCAGACATTCCGGACCGTCATGAAAAGGAAGTCCATAAGTTCTGTCATTGATCTGCTGTAAATGTAACAGCGACTGATGCCAGCCTTCCGGGAAATTCTGTGGTGCATTTTGGGCGATTAATGGATTTAAATCCAGTACTGCTTTTTCATTGACAGCATCAAAAATCCAGTCTGTGTTAAGATGAGCAATATCCCAAGTTCCTTTTTTTAGTCCCTTTTTGCTGATTGTTTCGGTATATAAATCATGTAATTCTAACGGAATCATTTCAGCTTCCATTTCAATATTATTTTCGATACAGAACAAATCCCACAGTTTTTGCAATGTACTTTCAAAAGGATCAAATTTCCTGACAGCGATTCTTAACTTTTCCATTATTAAGCTATAAATTCTTTAATAATCCGTTCGTTATCCTGTCCTAATTTTGGGGAACCTTTAACTGATGTGAAAATTTCTCCATCAATTTTAATTGGGCATCGGGTTGTTTTGTAAGTATAGCTGTCTGTCATTTCGACTTTCTGCGTGAAATTTAAAACACGGAATCCTTCTTCGGCAAAAAGCTGTTTGTAGTTCAGTACTTTGGCACACCAAATATCGGCAGGTTCTAAAATATCCAGCCAAAACTGAGTTTCCTGAGTTTGTAAATGCGTGGCGAGTATGTTCTTGATTTCGTCACGTAATCCAAATTTATTTTCAGGGAACTGCAGTAATTCATCACATTTTAAAAGAGATGCTAAAACTGGGATTGATCCCATTGCCAAAGCTAAATAACCATTTTGTGTTTTGTAAATTCCGTAGGGCGCACCCAGATATGCGTGTGCATTGTTGGATTTTGTACGAACAGGCAGTTCACCGCCGTCGTTAAAATATGTCGTAATGGTTTCAAACTGGAAATCAAAAGCCGATTCCAGCATGCTTACTTGAACTTTTGCTCCGATACCGTGAGTTGCTTTTCTATATAAAGCGGCCAAAATTCCTTGTGCCAAATGCGCTCCTGCAAGCATATCCACTATTGATAATCCCATTGGTACCGGACCGTCTTCCTGATTACCGCTCAGCCAGGTTAATGCAGTCAATGATTGCAGTAATAAATCCTGTCCCGGTAAATCTTTTAAATCCGATTTAGTACCATAGCCCGAAATTTCGGCATAGATAATATTGGGATTGATTGCTGTAACATCGTCATAACTCAAGCCAACACGTTCCATCACGCCGGGTCTGAAATTGTGCATAACAACATCAGCTTTGGCTAGCAGTTTTTTTAATTTTTCAAGTTCATTCGGCTCTTTGAAATCAATGGCAAATGATTCTTTGTTTCTGTTGATGGTATGAAAAACGGAAGATTCCCCATTCATAATCAAGTCAGAAGTATATAAGGTTCTGCAGATGTCTCCAGTTCCCGGTTTTTCAATTTTTATCACACGAGCACCCAGATCGGCCAATCGTAAACTCGCTGAAGGCCCGGAAAGAAACTGGCTGAAATCTACTATTAAATAATCTTCTAATGGTTTCATTTTTTGTTTAATCGTTTTTGATTGTTTAACTGTTTAATCGTTTATTTGTTTAACTGTTTGTGATAAAACGATTAAACAAATAAACGGTTCAACGAATAAACTCTTCATGTATCACAGTATTGTCTTCACCCACTTTTGGTGCTGCTTTCGGGCTGGCCAAAATTTCTCCATCCAATTGAATAGGGCTTCTGGTAGTAATCAAGGTTTCTCCAGCAGCATTTTTAACCGTTTGTTTTAATTGTAATTCTTTCACAAAAGGCTGGCTGTCCAACTCTTCGTAATTGAGAACTTTGCCACACCAGATTCCTTCTTTTTGAAGTAAATTCAGCCAATAATCAGCTGTTTGAGTCAGCAGTTTTTCAGTTATTATTTCTCTGATTTCATCTCTTTGTGAGAACCATAAATGTTTATCGGAATATTTATTTAAATCGATTCCTAACGTATTTCCAATGAAAAGTAAATCACCCATGGCCAATGAAATGTATCCTTCCTGAGTGGGATAAACTCCATAAGGCGCACTTAGAAAGGCGTGGGCACTTCCTTTAACATCGCCTCTTTGCGGCTGCTGTCCTCCGTCATTTAAGTAGGAAGTAATGGCTTCAAACTGAACATCTAAAATCGATTCCAGCAGGCTGACTTCTACTAAAACTCCTTTTCCGGTTTTGGCTCTTTTGAGTAATGCGGCCAAAATACCCTGAACAAAATGATTGCCGCACATTAAATCGGCGACAGCGAGACCAAATGGAACAGGCCCTTGGCTTTTTCGGCCGCTTAACCAGCTCAGTCCGGAAAGTGACTGCAGCAGTAAATCCTGTCCCGGTTTATTTGCCCATGGACCTTTGTCTCCGTAACCTGTTATTGTTCCATAAATTATTTTTGGATTAATGGTTAACGCTTCCGCAAAAGTTAAACCTATTTTATCCATAACACCCGGCCTGAAATTATGGGTCATAATATCGGCTTTGGCGATTAGTTTTTTTACTAAAATTAAATCTTCAGGGTTTTTAAGGTCGGCTGCAAATGATTCTTTGTTTCTATTGATGGTATGAAAAAGCAGACTGCTGTCATCCACAAAAAGGTCTTTAATGCTCAGCTGACGGCAAGCTTCGCCTTTTACCGGACGCTCGATTTTAATAATTCTCGCGCCTAAATCAGCCAATTTTAAGCCCGCAGAAGGCCCTGCCAAAAACTGGCAGAATTCCAATACAACTAATCCTTCTAATGGTCTCATGCTGTTATAAGTTTAATGACTTGATGTAAAGCGCATCCATTGCTGCTAAAACGGCTTCTTCATCACCGCCGTTAATCAGATAATCACGAACCACATCGCCCGCATGATCCTGAAAATACATGTGTCCCGAATATCTAGGTCTTAAAAAAGCTCTTTCCAAAGCAGGCAGTGTATTTTTGAAATAATCGTGAGTTATCCCATTGATTCGGTCATTTTTCCAAGCCTGAAGATGTCCCGGCTGTCCGCCATTGTCTGCAAAAATATTCTGCTGTACGTGTGATGATCCTGTGAATTCTGCATATTTTACCGCTTCAGGAATGTGTTTGCTGAAAGAAGAAACTGCGAGTCCTGTTCCGCCTAAAGAGCTAATCATTGGCTGGTCATTCAATTTTACTAAATCATAAAAATGAAGTAAGTTTTTGCTGTAACCAATTCTTGAATAATTAGAATAGCCGTAAGCAAAAGGGCAGTAGGCAATTTCATCGGAGTTGACCATTGCTTCATACACCTGAATCGGGTTTCGGTTAAAGTTTGCCGGATCCATTAACTGTGCCAGTTCGCGATGCATCTGCAGGGCTTTTTTTCCTGTTTCAATCGAAATTACTTTTTCCTGCGACTGAAAAGGGGCTTCACCCAGACTGCAGCAAAAAGAATAGAACGTCATTAACGAATCTACCGGAATTCCTGCAAAAGCAATCAGTCCTTTTTTGGCCAGAGCCAATAACTCATCATATGTCTGCGGTACATTTAAACCGTTTTTTTCTAAAATATCCAATCGTGCTGCAGCTACCGGAGTGGCAGCGTCAATTGGCAGTGCCCATAATTTATTGCTAAAAATGTAACTTCCGTAAGAACGTCCTACAGTATTGATTTCCTGGTCTTTTATATATTCTGGAGAAAGATAGTCGGACAAAGGAAGAATAGCATTGGTATGTGCTCCAAAACCTGTCCAGGGATGGTCGATAACTAACAAATCAAATCTTTTTGCTAAATCTTCAATAGAAGCATCTGCAAATTCCTGTAAGCTTCTTTTTTCCCAGCTGATTTCAATATCAGGATTAAGTTCTGTAAAACGCTGCGCTGTGGCAACCATAGGTAAAAGTCCTCTTGTATGATTCCAAGTTATGCCTTTAAGTTTTGTCATTTTTTATGATAAATTGTTTGTTTTTTGGCTAAAAAATAATAAATGTAAAAATTACAATTACAAATGTATAAATTATGTTTGGAATATTGATATTTAAAATTACATTTGTGTAATCGATTACAATTTATTTGTTTTTTGTGTAAAAAAAATCAGCAAAAACTAAAGAATTCATAATAATCTTATTTGTAACAAAGATGAATAATTCATTAAAAATCATTTTTTTTGTAAGGACAAGTGTGATGCTTGCTTTGTTAGTGTTTAGCGGCCACATTATGGCTCAAAAAACCGAAATCGAAGCAGTTTCAGGAAAACAGAAAAATGAAATTTCGGATAAACTGAAATGGTCTGAAAGAATGGCTTTGACACTGATGAACCGCCATCCGCAGTCCTATATGATAGACGATGCAAAAAATCCGCATTGGGATTATGTACACGGATTGGTTTTGTATGCTTTTGAAGAATTGAATAAGCAGAAAAAGGAACCAAAATATGCTGCCTATATAAAAGGTTATGCAGATGATTTAATTGATGGAGAAGGAAATATCAAAACGTATGAGCCGGATACCTATAATATTGATAATATAACTGCAGGAAGATTACTGTTTGATTTGTATAAGAAGACAAACGATAAGCGATATTTAACCGCAATGCAGACTTTACGCAGGCAGTTAGAAAATCAGCCAAGAACAGCAAGCGGGGGATTTTGGCATAAAAAAATATATCCAAACCAAATGTGGCTGGACGGATTATATATGGGAGAACCATTTTATGCTCAGTATACTGCAGTTTTTGAAAATGGAAAATTCTTTGACGACATAGCCAAACAATTTGAATTAATCCAAATGCACGCCACTGATAAAAAAACAGGATTGCTTTACCATGCCTGGGACGAAAGCAAAGCCATGCCATGGGCGAATAAAGAGACTGGTGTTTCGCCAAATTTTTGGTCAAGATCTATTGGCTGGTATGTGATGGCCTTGGTTGACGTTTTGGATTATTTACCCAAAGAGCATCCGAAAAGAAAAGAATTAATTGCTTATTTAAATGCTGTTTCAAATGCATTGATTAAATTTCAGGACAAAAAATCGGGTATGTGGTATCAGGTAACTGACATGGGAAGCAGAAAAGGTAATTATTTAGAATCTTCTGGTACTGCTATGTTTGCTTATGCTTTTGCAAAAGGAGTGAACAAAGGCTACCTGCCTAAAAAATTCAAAAACTTTGCCAATAAAGCATTTGACGGATTGACTTCACAATCGATAATAATTGACTCTAAAGGCGAAGTAGAATTGACTAATGCCTGTGCTGTAGCAGGTTTGGGCGGTAATCCTTATCGCGATGGTTCGTACGAATATTATATTAACGAAAGAAAGAAAAATAATGACCCGAAAGCGACAGGGCCTTTTATTTTGGCAGCTTTAGAATTGAATAGATAAAATTAAAATTTGAATATATGTTTTCATTACAAAATAAAAAAGCAGTAGTAACAGGAGGAGGCAGCGGTATTGGGAGAGCCATAGCTGCGCTGTTTGCTAAACAGGGAGCCGAGGTTCATATTATCGATTTAACAATCGAAAGTGCTCAGGAGGCTGTTGATGATATTAAACAATTGGGCGGAAAAGTATTTTCTTATGCCTGTAATGTAGCCAATCAAAAAGAAGTTACCGATACATTTGAAAAAATAGGAAACTTCAATATTTTGGTTAATAATGCCGGAATTGCGCACGTTGGAAAAGTTGATACGACACCAGAAGCCGATTTCGACCGAGTGATGAATGTAAATGTAAAAGGAGTTTATAATTGTCTGTACGCAGCAATTCCGCAATTTAGACTGTCAGGCGGCGGTGTAATTTTGAATATGGCTTCAATTGCTGCATGGGTTGGTATACCTGACCGTTTTGCATACTCAACTGCAAAAGGAGCTGTAATGGCTATGACTCTGTCGGTTGCGAGAGATTATATCAATGAAGGCATCCGCTGTAATTCGATTTCTCCTGCGAGAGTTCACACGCCTTTTGTTGATGGTTTTATCAATAAAAATTATCCGGGAAAAGAAGCTGAAATTTTCGAAAAATTATCAAAATCCCAGCCAATCGGAAGAATGGGCAAACCAGATGAAGTTGCAGCTTTAGCACTGTATTTGTGCAGTGACGAAGCAGGTTTTATTACTGGTTCAGATTACCCTATTGACGGAGGATTTATCAAATTAAATAATTAAAAGAAGCTGCTAAGCTTCTAAGATACTTAGCATTTGAGGAAATCAGGAACTTAAAAAATACAACTTACTAAATTTGCCGAGATGAAAAACTTAGCAGCTTAGTAACTTAACAACTCAGTAACTTAAAAAAAAAAGAAAATGAAATTAATACGTTTTGGAGCTGTAGGAAAAGAAAAGCCAGGAGTTATTATTGGAGAGAAACGATATGATGTATCTTCAATTGTTTCAGATTTTAATGAAGCTTTTTTTGATGAAAACGGTTTAGAAAAATTAAAAAAAGCATTGGAAAGCAATCCGGTTTTGCCAGAAGTGAGTGCCGATGTACGTTTGGGTTCTCCAGTAGCGAGACCTTCAAAAATAATCTGTATTGGATTGAATTATGTGGATCACTGTCATGAAACAGGTGCGCCGATTCCAGCAGAACCAATTATCTTTTTCAAATCAACGACTTCTTTATGCGGTCCAAATGATGATTTGATTATCCCAAAAAACAGTGAAAAAACAGACTGGGAAATCGAATTGGCATTTGTTGTAGGCAAAAAAGCAAGTTATGTAGAAGAAGCAGAAGCTTTGGATTATGTAGCAGGTTATGCTTTACTAAACGATTACAGCGAAAGAGCTTTTCAGATAGAAATGGGCGGACAATGGGCAAAAGGAAAAGGATGCGATACGTTTGCGCCTCTTGGGCCATTCCTTGCTACTCAGGATGAAATTGCCGATGTAAATAATATTCCGATGTGGTTAACTGTAAATGGTAAAAAATTCCAGGACAGCAATACATTGAACTTAGTTTTCAAAATTCCATTTTTAGTACATTATCTAAGCCAGTTTATGACTTTAATGCCTGGTGATATCATTAGTACAGGAACGCCTCCTGGAGTTGGATTAGGAATCAAGCCAGATCCAATTTATATCAAGCCCGGTGATGTTATTGAGTTAGGCATGGAAGGTTTAGGATCCAGCAGACAGGTAGCAAAAGCATATAGTAAATAATATAAACTTAGGAGTTGTTTATCCAATTTCTAAAAAAATAATTCTAATAAAATGAAATATATTGTTTGCGAAAAACCGAAAGAGTTTCTGCTGAAAGAGAAACCAATGCCGGAACCTAAAGAAGGAGAAGTTCTTTTGAAAATTAAAAGAATAGGGGTCTGCGGAACCGATATACATGCTTTTGGAGGAACACAGCCTTATTTTGAATATCCAAGAATTTTAGGCCACGAATTGGCAGCAGAATATATAAAAGGAAATGCAAAAGGTTTTGAACCGGGAGACAAAGTAACTTTTATTCCTTATTTCAGCTGCGGAAAATGCGTTGCCTGCAGAAACGGTTTAACAAACTGCTGTGCAAATATCAAAGTTTTTGGTGTGCATATAGATGGCGGAATGGCAGAATATGTGACTGTTCCTGAACAGTATCTCCTTCACGGACAAGGTTTGGATTATGATGAACTGGCTTTGATAGAACCGCTTGCCATTGCAGCACACGGCGTTCGCAGGGCAGCTGTAAAAGCAACCGATACTGTTTTAGTAATGGGAGCAGGACCAATCGGATTAGGATTGATCCAGTTTGCAAAAATTGCCGGGGCTAAAGTGATTGTTCTGGATATTAATGAATACCGCCTTAATTTTTGTAAAGAAGCGCTTCAGGCTGATGAAACTATAAACCCGCTGCACGATGATGTTGCTGCAAAATTAGCAGAACTGACCAATGGTGATATGGCCAATGTGGTGATTGATGCGACCGGAAATCAAAAAGTGATGAACAGTGCTTTCAATTACATTTCCCATGGCGGCCGATTTGTTTTGGTGGGACTTCAAAAAGGAGAACTGAGTTTCAGTCATCCTGATTTCCATAAAAGAGAATCTACTTTGATGAGCAGCCGAAATGCGACCATCGAAGATTTTGAATATGTAATGCAATGCCTGAAAGAAGGTAAAATCGACCCTAAAAAATACATCACTCACCGTGCTGATTTTACAGACATGATTGGTGAATTTGAAAAATGGATTGATCCCAAAAACAATACTATTAAAGCAATAATTGAGATAAAATAAGATTAAGCTTTAAACACATAGAAACATAGATTTTTTCTTTTTTGAGAGAGAATTGAAAGAAACTAGTTTCTCACACATAGCTATGCGTTTGTATGCAAGTGAAACGCCTTTTTGTATGTTTCTAAAGCTATGTTTCTATGTGGTTAAAAATATTTATAGCTATTGAAAACCATAAATAAATAGAAAAAAATGGATTTAAATTTAAAAGGAAAAATCATAGTAGTATCAGGTTCCGCCGGAAAAGAAGGCAGTATTGGTGAAACCATCATCAACCGCCTTGCTGATGAAGGTGCTATTCCGGTTCTTGTAGACAGAAACAGCAGAGGTTTTGGTTATGCCGAAGCTTTGCAGCAAAAAGGAATTGATTCTTTATTTGTGCAGACGGATGTTACCAATCCTGAGGCGATGGAAAATGCAGTAAAAAAGATTGCCGAAAAATACGGTAGAATTGATGCTGTTATCAATAATGTAGGAGTTAACGACGGAGCAGGATTAGATGCTACTTATGAAGAATTTATGGATTCTTTAAAATTGAATGTAGTGAGTTACTTCCTGCTGGTAAAATTTGCGCTTCCTTATTTGAAAGAATCAAAAGGAAATATTCTGAATATTGGTTCAAAAGTAGCTTTGACAGGACAGGGCGGTACTTCCGGTTATGCTGCCGCAAAAGGAGGGGTACTTGGATTAACCAGAGAATGGGCTGTAGATTTGATTCAGTTTGGTATTCGTTCCAATGCGATAATTATAGCTGAATGTTACACACCAGCATACGAAGACTGGATCAAAACGGTACCAGATGGTGAAGCAGTTTTGAAAAAAATCAATAAAAGTATACCATTTGAGGGAAGAATGACTAAAACTGAAGAAATCGCCGATGCAGTTTTGTTTACTATTTCCGATCGTTCTTCTCACACTACAGGACAGTTTGTTTTTGTTGAAGGCGGTTATGTGCATTTGGATCGTGCTTTAATTAGCGATGTAAATTAATAAGGATGAACAAACGAATTGATTCTCATCAGCATTTTTGGAAATTCGATCCCATTAGAGACAGCTGGATTGATGATTCGATGCAGAAAATTCAAAGGGATTTTCTGCCGGAAGATTTACTGCCTTTGCTGACCGAAAATAAATTTCAGGGCTGTGTAGCTGTTGAAGCACATCAATCGGAAGAACAGACTAATTTTTTAGCGGATCTGGCTTCTAAAAAAGATTTTATTAAAGGTATTGTCGGCTGGGCAGATTTACGGGATAAAAACGTAAGTGAAAGATTAAACCATTTTTCAAATAATAAAATCATCAAAGGTTTCCGTCACGTAGTACAGGCCGAAGCTGATGATTTTATGCTGCGAAATGATTTCAGAAATGGAATCGCTGCATTAAAGGAATTTGATTTTACTTATGATATTCTAATTTTTCATCGGCAGTTACCGGCCGCAATCGATTTGGTAAAACGTTTTCCGGAACAAAAATTTGTCATCGATCATATTGCAAAACCGAATATCAAATCGGGCGAAATTGCTTCTTGGGAAAAAGATATCAAAGAGATTGCAAAATTTGATAATGTAAGCTGTAAAGTTTCTGGAATGGTTACAGAAGCCGATTGGAACAATTGGAAATCACAGGATTTAAAACCTTATCTAGATGTGATTTTTGAAAATTTTTCGACAGATAAATTGATGTTCGGTTCTGATTGGCCGGTTTGTAATGTGGCAGCGGATTATGCAGCAGTAGTAAATACTTTAGAAGATTATATCGCTCAATTTTCCATTCAGGAGCAGAATAAGATTTGGTTTGAAAACGCAGAGGCATTTTATAAATTGGAAATCTAAATAAAAATATTGGTGATAAATTGAATAATCAGATGATTGATGTCTTATAAATTATTTAAAATCAGCAGTAAAAATATAAGTCATATTAGTAAGATTCATAAACTTATATGACTTATATGTTTTAAAAAAAGTATCAGTTATGATTTAATTGTCTTTAATTTCTTGATTTCTATAACGGCCTGGAGTGGTTCCCGTTCTTTGCAAAAAAGAAGAAGTAAAATGCTGTAACGATGAAAAACCGCAGGAATAAGCAATATCCGACATCGATTTATTTTTAGGATTTAAGATTAGTTCAATAGCTTTTTCGATTTTTAGATTAATGATGTAGCTGTTTGGAGGATATCCGGTTAATCTTTTTACTTCATAGGTAAATTTTGTTTTTCCCATTCCAAATTTATGCGCCAGATCGTCAATATTCCATTTTTTGCTGATGTCATCAGAGACGGTTTTAGTGAATTTTTCTATAAAATTGGTTTCTTCATCAGTTTTCAGGACCATGCTCGAAAGCTGTCTGTATAAATCGATTAGTAAATTCTCTAAAATATTACCGACCATAATTTCAAAACCTTCTTCCTGATTGGCCAGCTCCCTGCGAATTTCAGTGAAATATTTTTCAAAGGTTTTGGCTTTTTCTACAACCACATTTCTGTTGTCAGCAATCAAATCACCTAGCTTTTCCTGAATGCTTTTGGATAATTTTGACCAGTTTCCTAAGTTTAATTTCTTTTTTTGATTGTATTCCAAAGGTTTTAATATAATCCAGTCGATATATCCAATATCCATTTTGCCGCTTGGGCTACCGTTCCAGTGCCAAGGCGCCGTTACAGATAAATTGCCTGGCAATAGCTCTATTTGATTACCTTCAACAACCCAATCGTATTTTCCGCTGGTTACAAAATGAATTTCAATTCCGTCATTCAAGTGTGGCCGCATATTTTCGTCCATCTGCACTTTGGTAAAGCGCATACTGCCGAATTGTTTGATGAAAGGTATATTGATTAATGGCCCAGGATTTTTTTCATGCCACCAGACTCCAGAATTTCCAGCGCTATTTTTTTGGATGCTGTTTGAATTTAAATTATCCATAATTTTTAGTTAAGTCAATTAGTTATTTTTCAATGGCTAAATTAGAAAATTTTTATAGAATTGTTCGTTGTTTAAAAATAACACGGAATAATTATATAAATATTACTTTTAACATTTCAATGATTATTTATAATATAAAATTTAATATTCATAAAAATAGATTCCTATTTAAATAGGATTAATAAATAAAAAGGCGAATATCTTACATTTTTAAGATTTAAGATAGTCACCAAATTAAAATTAAAAGGTAAAATGATTTTAAAGCAAAAAAATAGACTTTTTTTGGTTTTTTTCCTGATTGGAATGATGTTTACTGCCAATGCTGCCGAAATTTGGGTGTCAGCTTCAGGTAAGGATAGTAACATTGGAACAAAAGATAGTCCGCTGGCAACTGTACATATGGCCGTAAGAAAAGCCAGAGAATTACGCCGATTAAAAGATGCTTCCATAAAAGATGGTATCCATATTATAATTATGGATGGAACCTATAATTTGAATGAACCTTTATTTATAAGACCCGAGGATTCAGGAACTGCCGAGAGTCCAACTACAATTGAAGCAGCTGCCAATGCAAAACCTATTTTTAGCGGTGGATTTGAAATCAAAAATTGGAAAAAATCTGCAATCGCTATAAACGGCTTAAAAGCAGGAACAGTTTGGGTAGCTGATGCGCCTAAGCAGGCAGGAGAAATATTGAATTACAGACAGCTTTGGGTAAATGATATAAAAGCTGTTAGAGCCAAAAGCACTGCTGGAAACAAAATGGACCGCATTCTCTCTTGGAATGCTGCATCAGAAACCTGCTGGATTCCTTTCAAGGACAAATCGGTTAAGTTCGAGCCTGGTATGGAAATCTTTATTGTGCAATGGTGGGCTATCGCCAATCTGAGAATCAAAAATATCGAAATACGAAAAGACAGCGCCAGACTTTCATTTGAAAAACCTGAAAGCCGTATTCAGAGTGAGCACCCTTGGCCAGCACCTTGGATTTCTAAAAATAATGGAAACTCTGCATTCTATTTAAACAACGGAATGTCAATGTTGAACGAAGCTGGAGAATGGTATTTGGATAGAAAAAATGCCAAGATTTATTACATTCCAAGAACAGGCGAAAATATGGTTTCTGCAAAAGTTACGGTGCCAGTTTTAGAAAATTTGGTAGAGATAAAAGGAACTATAGATTCACCGGTAAGTTATTTTAAATTTAAAGGAATTTCATTTCAATACAGCAATTGGCTGCGTCCGTCACAACAAGGGCATGTTCCTTTGCAGGCGGGAATGTATTTGCTGGATGCCTATAAATTGAAAGCACCTGGAACACCAAATCAGGCAAATTTAGAAAATCAGGCTTGGGTTGGGAGACCAAGAGCGGCAGTTGAGGTTAATTACACTAATAATATAGTGTTTGAAGACTGTAGTTTTGAGCATTTGTCTTCTACAGGGTTGGATTTTAATAAGGGAACGAATCACAATCGAGTGCAGGGAAATCTTTTCAAGGACATTGGTGGAAACGGAATGAGCTTGGGTGTTTTTTCTGAAGAGTCTTTTGAAGCGCATTTACCATTAAATATAAAAGATGAAAGAGAAGTTTGTTCAGATGAACTGATTGCTGATAATATGATTACCAATGTGGCCAATGAAGATTGGGGATGTCTTGGAATTGCTGCAGGTTTTGTCAAAAATCTGACTATCGAGCATAATGAAATTTCGGATGTAGCCTACAGCGGTATTTCGATGGGCTGGGGCTGGACGCATACTGCAAATGTGATGCGAAACAATAAAATTATTGGGAATAAAATTCATCATTATGCCAAACATTTGCACGATGTAGCAGGAATTTATACACTTTCTTCTCAAGCAGACAGCCGAATTGAAGAGAATTATATAGACAAAGTATATTTTAGTCCTTATGCACACGATCCATTCCTGTGGCTGTACATGTACACGGATGAAGGTTCACAGTATTTTACAATACAAAACAACTGGATACCAATTCAGAAAATATTAAAAAATAATAATGGTCCCGAAGGGAATATTTGGAAAGACAATTATGCATTTGTAAATCCAAAAATTAAGGAAAATGCAGGAATCAGAAAGCCTTATGCTGATTTAGACAAAGAGGTTGTTGTGGATGAAGCTTGGGGCTTGCAGGAAATGCCAAAAGCTGTGGTGATTGAATTAGTTGGAACTGATTTGGATGTAGAAAAAATCAAATCAACCATAAAAGGCTTCCGAATTGTAGGTGAAGAATTGTACCAATGGCAAAATCATTTGGTGATTTACGGACTAATGAATCAGCCGGAAAGAGTGAAAAAGAAACTGGCTTTGGCTTTCCCAAAATTAGAAATAAAGGTATACGAAAATCCTGTTTATGATTTCCAGAAATTCGAAAGATGCAAGGATTCAAATCCTGTATCAGAATGGGAAAATATAATTTTGACAGCTAATTTGGTTGATGATCCCAAAATGCAAAAAGAATATGTTGATTATCACGCCACTCAATTTGAAAAGTGGCCTGAAATTGCAAAAGGTTTTTGTAATGCCGATTTTCAGCAGTTACAGGTTTTCAAAAATGGAAGACAATTAATGCTGATTATCAGTATTCCGAAAGGAGAAAGCTTGGATAAACTGAACCCAAAAACAACCGAAAATAATCCCCGTGTCAACGATTGGAATAATTTGATGAAAAAATATCAAACAGGAATTGAAGGTGCAAAACCTGATGAAACGTGGATTTTTTTGAATAAAATAAAATAAAAATCAAGCCACGAATTAACGAATTAAAACAAATGTTTTCTGGATATAATTTCACAAATAGAATTAGTGAGATTTTTGATGATAAAGATTAAGAAAGATTATTCGTGAATTCAAGGCATTAAACTAAAAGCAATGTTAAAAATAGCCATTTTAGGACTTGGAGAAGGCCGCAGTACAATGTCGGCCGTTTTAGAAAGTTCAAAACTAGAGCTTGTCAAAATATGTGACAAAAGTGAGGAGTTGTGTAAGAAGAGATCAAAAGAGTTTGATTTTCATTCTTTTACAACAAACTATGATGATTTATTGCAAGATAGCGCAATCGATATAATTGCAATATATACACCGGATCATCTGCATGCACAGCATGTTAAGCAGGCATTATTACATGGAAAACATGTAGTGTGTACAAAACCGTTTATTGATGATTTATCAGATGCCAAAGAATTATTAGAATTAAGTGAAAAGACAGGTAAAAAGGTCTTTATCGGACAGAGTTCTCGTTTTTTTGAACCGGCAAAAAGACAAAGAAAAGATTATAAAACAGGAGTAATAGGGGATTTAATTACAATTGAATCCCATTACCATGCGGATCATCGTTGGTTTTTGGAAAAAGAATGGTCCTTATTGCAATCATTTAAATGGCTGTATGGCGGTTTGAGCCATCCTGTAGATTTCATTCGTTGGTATTTGCCAAATATTGAAGAGGTAATGGGGTACGGAATGATTAGCAGCAACGGAGTAACAGCGGGTTTGAAAAATGAAGATACAATGCACTTTATTTTTAAGGCAACCGATGGCAGAATTGCTAGAGTGAGCGGTGTTTATACTTCGCCAACACAGCCAACCAAAAGAGACAGCGGTATGAGTGTTATTTTGAGAGGTACTGAAGGGGCAAGCCAAGCTGATTATCACGAATTACGTTATTCAGTTACTGACAAAAAGGGAGAAGAAAAAATAATTCATTGGGGTGATTCGACTATTAAATATTATTTCCGTTTTGAGGGGCAGAGCCACCATGGCGGTGAATACCAAAATTACCTGGAATATTTTGCAGATAGTATTGAGCAGGATTTTACGGCTTATCCAGATATGAACGAAGGAATAAGAACCGTAGCCTTACTGCAGGCAATGGATAAATCATTACAAACAGGAATGCCAGTAAAAATTACTGATGTTCTTAATGAATATGGCCTATGAACAGCATTTATGACAAATTAACGATCCTCGATTTTATAATAGTTGCTGTTTATTTAGTGACTTTATTGGTCATTGGTTATGTGGTCAGTGTCAAGCAGAGCAAAAAGAACGAAACGCTTTTTATGGCGGGAAATTCGCTGAATTGGTACAATATCGGATTCAATATGTGGGGAACCAATGTGGGACCTTCTTCCTTATTGGCTTTTGCCAGTATTGGTTATGCCACAGGAATTGTGGCAGGAAATTTTGAATGGTACGCTTTTGTTTTCTTATTGCTTTTGGCAATGGTTTTTGCGCCTCGGTATATTGCGAGTAAAGTAAGTACGATGCCCGAATATATGGGAAAACGGTATGGCGACAGTACTCAGACTATCTTGGCTTGGTACGCTATGGTCAAAATTTTGGTAAGCTGGCTGTCATTAGGATTATTTAGCGGAGGGATTTTGGTACGTCAGATTTTAGGAATCCCGATGTGGCAGAGCGTTACAGTTTTAGTCATTTTCTCTGGGATTTTTACGTTTGCCGGAGGATTGAAAGCCATTGCTAAAGTGAATGTTTTCCAGATGATTTTATTAATTGCTGTATCGCTTACTTTATCTTATTTAGGATTGCAGAAAGTAGGAGGAATTGAAGCTTTGATTGCCAAAACACCTTCGAATTTCTGGAATTTAGTACAGCCTGCAAACGATGCGCATTATCCATGGACAGCTATTTTATTAGGATATCCTGTTGCCGCAGTGGCTTTCTTTTGTACGGATCAATCTATGGTGCAAAGTGTTTTGGGAGCAAAGAATCTGGAACAGGGACAATTGGGGGTTAATTTCATTGGCTGGCTAAAAGTAATGGCATTGCCTTTATTTATTCTGCCTGGAATCCTTTGTTATGTTTTATATCCTGAATTGGGTAAAAATTCTGATTTGGCGTATATGACAATGGTTACTAATTTATTTCCAAGCGGCATGAATGGACTGGTGATTTGCGTAATGATTGCTGTTTTAGTGGGAACAATTGGTTCGTCTCTTAATGCGTTAAGTACGGTTTTTACAAATGATATTTATGTAAAGAAAATGAATCCGGCCGCAACCATTAAGGAACAAATTAAAATAGGACGTATTACAATTGCTGCGGGGTGTTTATTTGCCATTCTCATCGCTGTGGCAATTGATAATATAAAAGGGCAAAATTTATTCAATATTTTCCAAGCCGTTTTAGGTTTCTTGGCTCCGTCTTTATCAGTGGTGTTTTTGTTGAGTATTTTCTGGAAACGCACTACCAAAAAAGCAGTAAATGCAACTCTTTCATGGGGTTCGGCTTTTAGTTTGTTTGTGGGAGTTTTATATCTGTGGGTTTTTCCAGCAGACAAGTATCCTGTTTGGCCCCACTTTTTATTGATATCATTTTACATTTTTGCGGTTTTAATGATTGGGGCAATTATCATTTCATTATTGGATAAAAATCCGGAAACTAATTTTGTTAGTGAAACCGATGTTCCTAAAACCAGTAAACGAGTGAAGATCTTGTTCGCTTTATTGGGACTAACCATTTTGAGTTTATACCTCATTTTTAATTTCAATTAATATGATCACATTTACTTCTTTAGGTCAACGTTTTAAAACGGCTGTTAGTGTTATCGCATTATTGTTTTTATCCGAAATGTCTTCGGCTCAAACATGGATTTATTATCCTGGAGATTTTGAAGTTTGGTTAAGTAATAAAATGCAGGTAAGACGTACAGAACGCGAAGCCGTATTTCCACCGCTTTGGCAATATTACAGTCCGTATGCTTTGGTGACTTTTCAAACAGAAGTAGATATTCCAGCACCAGACGAGGTAAAAATTTATTCGGAAGGAACTTTTCAGTTGATTTTAGACGGTGTTCAGGTTTATGGACAGCCAAAATCATTAAAAATTCCTGCCGGAAAACACAAAATTTCCTTTAAAGTATATAATCAGGAAGTGTTGCCGGCTATTTATATTGCTGGTAAATACGTTAAATCAGACGCTTCTTGGAAGGTGACTAATGAAGACAAACTTTGGATTGATGAAAATGGAAAAGCACAGCAATCCGGCACGCCTTGGGTGCCTGTTGGATCCTGGAATTTTGACTCGCCAGAGCATAAACCTTCCGAATTTAAACTCACAACCAAACCTTTGAGTGCCAAAAAAACAGAAAAAATAGGAACTGGTCAATTGGTCGATTTTGGTAAAGAAACTTTTGGTTATATCAAAATTCACGGTTTAAAAGGAAAAGGGAAAGTGGCTCTTTATTATGGTGAATCTCGTGAGGAAGCGCTGGATACGGCCAAATGCGAAACATTAGACCATTTATCTTTTGATGGAAATCAGCCCGAAACCTACACACATACAGGTTCCAAAGCATTCCGCTATGTTCGGGTAGAGACAGATCCAACAGTAAAATATGATTCTATTTCGATGCTTTATGAATATTTGCCATTGGACTATCGTGGTGCATTCAAATCTTCAGACGAACAATTGAATAAAATTTGGGATGTGTCGGCTTACACGATGCATTTAACATCCCGCGAATTTTTTATAGACGGAATCAAACGCGACCGCTGGGTTTGGTCTGGCGATGCATATCAAAGTTACTTGATGAATTATTATTTATTCTTTGATTCGGCTTCGGTAGAACGAACGCTGTTGGCGCTTCGTGGCAAAGAACCGGTGACAGCTCATGTAAATATCATAATGGATTATTCGCTCTATTGGTTTGTGGGTGTTTACGATTACTATTTACACACTGGCGATACGAAATTTATCAAGACTTTTTATCCGCGAATGAAATCATTGATGGAGTTCTGTTTAAAAAGAAGAAATACAAACGGATTCCTCGAACCCTTGGAAGGTGATTGGGTTTTTATTGACTGGGCAAACGGATTACCAAAAACCGGTGAGGTTAGTTTTGAACAAATGCTTTTGGCAAGAAGTTTAGAGGCTATGGCTGTCAGTGCTAAAATTGCAGGTGAAAATGAAGACCAAAAAGAATATCAAAAATTAGCTTCTGATTTAAAAACAAAACTATTTGATGTGTTTTGGGATAAAAAAGAAAACGTGATGAAGCATCAGCGTATCGACGGTAAAATGCAGGATATTGTAACTAGATATGCTAATATGTTCGGTATTTTCTTCAATTATTTTAATGAAGACCAAAAACAAAGCATCAAAAATAAAGTACTGCTTAATGATAAAATTCTTAAAATCACGACACCTTATATGCGTTTTTACGAGTTGGAAGCCTTGTGCGCTATGGGTGAACAGAATTATGTTTTAAAAGAAATGAAAAACTATTGGGGCGGAATGCTAAACGAGGGAGCGACCTCTTTCTGGGAAGAATACAATCCTAGCAAAAAAGGCGCAGAACATTTAGCGATGTATGGACGTCCTTACGGGAAAAGCCTTTGCCACGCTTGGGGTTCAAGTCCAATCTATTTGCTGGGTAAATATTATTTAGGAGTAAAACCAACCGCTCCCGGTTATGCTGAATATGAAATCAAACCTAATTTAGGTGGTTTACAATGGATGGAAGGAAAAGTACCAACACCAAAAGGAGAAGTTAACGTTTATTGCAGTACAAAAGAAATTAAGGTTAAAGCAGCTGAAGGAGAAGGTAAATTGATTTTTGAAAGTCAAAATAAACCAAAAACCAATTCAGGAACGATTACAGAATTAGCAAAAAATAAATATCAGTTGATCGTAAAGCCGAATGTGGAGTATAAAGTGATTTATAAGGCGATTTAAGTGTCATTGCGAGGAACGAAGCAATCTCACTAACAATTAGACAAAGCTTGATTTTGCAAATGTGATTGCTTCGTTCCTCGCAATGACAAGACTGTGGAAATTAAAAATAAAAAAAATGTTTTCGAAAAACACAACATACAATTTTAAATTAAAAACCGCTTTTCTTGCGCTTTTTTCAATCTGCATTCAATTTGCAGAAGCACAAAACACAGCTTGGAAGCCTGTAGCTTTTGAAATAATAAAATCCAATTACAAAACATTCAAAACAACACAATACGCCCATGTTTTTTCAGGAAGCAAACACAATATTGTAGGTTTAGTTCCAGAATTACAGGGATTAACAGGAATTGAATTGCCTTTGGATGCCTATAAAAAAGGTACAAATGCTCCGTTACAGCTAAAGTTCAAAGAGCCGGTTCAGCTTTTGGTTGGTGTTTTTCAGGAAACAAATAACAAAGAATATCTTCAGCCGAATGCAATTGAAAACGGAAAATTGATTCTTGAAAATGGAGTTACGATTACTGGATTAGCTCCCGTAAATATTTATGCCATCGCTTACGCAAAAGGAGCACACACGATTCTGCCAAACGCAAAAGGATTGTTTGCCGTTTTGGGAGTAATAAAAAGCAGTCAGCAATTGATTGCCCGAAACGCCGAATTATTAGATGGAAAACTTTGGAACCCAACCTACATTATTGAAGGATTCTCAGATGAAAAACCGCTTTTTGAAATTATAGGAGGAGAAAATAAACCCGTTATCGACGATGGAATGCCCGGAACAGAAGGAATTCAAGGTGGTTTTGAAGGCGGACGTGTTGTAAAAGTCGGTGATACCTATCATATGTTTCCAACGGAAAGAGCAGGAGAGAAAGGAGTGGAAATGTATTATGATCGTGTAAAAACTAAAATCGGTCACTGGACGAGTAAAGATGCAATTCACTGGAAAAGAGAATCCACCATTTACCAAGCCAGTGGAACTTATGCCGTAACCGAAGATGACAATCCAATGAATGACCGTCGAGGTGCAATTTGGTCGTATATGCCTGTTTTTAGTGAAAAAACAAACAAATGGTACGGTTATTATTTGGCGTATACCGTTCACAAAGAAATTCAGCCCAACCATTCTTTTGGAAGAATCTGGAGATGCGAATCAGCAGTAGAAGGCATCAACGGAATCGGCGGGCCATACAAAGATATGGGTATCATTATGGAGCCGGGATTGGATTCACAGCCTTGGGAAGGTCGTCAGGGCGTAGCTTCGTTTTTTCCGTATAAAGTAGGAGATAAGTATTTTGGTTTTTACAGTGGTGCCTATCCATTTGAATCCTGGGCAGATTATCCAAAGAAATCCGGAAAAGGCTGGTTCGTTGCTTTGGCAGAATCGAATAGTTTAGAAGGTCCATGGAGCCGAATGAATAAAGGTTTAGAACCGATAAAAACGATACATCCTCAATTTGTTGAAAACCCGATTGTGAGTCAGTTACCAAACGGTTTGTACATCGCTGTTTTTGACGGAGGCCCGGAAGGCTGGGGACATCATTTGCCGAATATGATTGGATATACACTTTCAAAAGACGGAATCAATTGGTCGGAAGCACATTATCTGCCAATCGAAACTAAAGTTGATAAATGGTGGGACATTATGCGAACACCGCTTTGTCTAATTCCAGAAGGAAATGATGTTTACACAATTGTATACAACGCTATTGATCTGAAAAAACGATTTCACCCAACCGGAATGCTAAAAGTGAAACTGAATAAAGAAGTAATGGAATCGCGATTGAAGGAATTGAAATAAAATAAAAATAATAATGGAACATGGATGACACGGATTTAAGCTAAACAGCGCAGATTTTAAAATAAAACAATATAAATTATCTGTAATTTTTTTTAATCTGTGGTAAAATTAAAAAAATAAAATCTGCGTCAACCGGTTTAATCCGTGTCATCCGTGTCCATTTAAGCACATACATTTATAATTATCAAATGAACAATACAATTAAATATCTTGTTTTTGGAATAGTGGCTTTGCTTACAATAAGCTGCGCAACAAAATATAAGAAAAGAGAAATCACCGAAACCGTAATGCAGGAGATTTACAACGAAATCAAAACTCCTTATAAATACGGTCTAGTAATGGTGCCAACGGATAACTCTTATAAAATGGACTGCCCTTCTGTATTCAGAAAAGACGGAAAATGGTATATGACGTATTTAATTTATGACGGAAGAGGTTATGAAACTTGGCTTGCTGAAAGTGATAATTTACTGGAATGGAAATATTTAGGAAAAGTGATGTCTTTTTCAGAGAATAAAAAACACTGGGATGTGAATCAAAAAGCGGGTTATATTTCATTGCAAGACATGACTTGGGGTGGAAGTTACGAATGGGAAAAATACGATGACAAATACTGGATGAGTTATTTTGGAGGAGACAGTAAAGGTTACGAAGCAGGTGTTCTGTCAATCGGAATGGCGTATACCAAAGAATCACCGACGAAACCACATGAATTTCAGAGATTGGAAAATCCGGTCTTAACGCCAAAAGATAAAGACGCTAAGTGGTGGGATAATAGTACGATGTATAAAAACAGTGTGATTCGTGATAAAGATAAATTGACAGGACACAATTTCATTATGTACTACAACGCCCGAGGAGACAGTATCAATCCTGCTAAAGGCGCAGAGCGTATTGCAATGGCGGTATCAAATGACATGAAACAATGGAAGCGTTATGGCGATAAACCATTGATCAATCATCATAAAGGAATCTCAGGCGATGCCTATATCCAGCGTATTAATGATACTTGGGTGATGTTCTATTTCGGCGCTTTCTGGACGGGCTGGAATCAGGGTGCATTTAACCGTTTTGCAGTTTCAAATGATTTGGTTAACTGGACCGATTGGAAAGGCGAAGATTTGATTAAATCGTCTGAACCTTATGACAATATGTTTGCGCACAAATCATTTGTTGTAAAACATGATGGTGTAGTGTATCATTTTTATTGTGCCGTAAACAAAGCAGAGCAAAGAGGAATCGCAGTGGCAACTTCGAAGGATTTAGGGAAAAGTGAAACGAGTTTTGTGGCACCACCGGAGAAGAAAGAGAAGAAATAAGTTTTAGACAAGATAAATAAAGAAACGGATAAAATAAAAATCTGCGAAGATCTGCGGAATCTGCGTGAAAAAAATAAAGAATGAAAACAATTAAAATTTTACTTTTTACACTGTTAACGTCAGTCATGGTACAGGCACAGTCCGTAACAGGAGAACCTGCGGGCGTTCCTGAGCCACACAAAAAATATGAATTTGCACCTTGGGAAGATCCAACAGTTACGAGCATCAATAGACAACCTTCAAGAGCAACTGCTTATTCGTATACCAACATTGAAGATGCCTTAAAAGGGGACAGAACCAAGAGCAGAATGCAGATGTTGAACGGCGATTGGGATTTTAAATATGCGGTAAATTTAAAAGAGGCTTCAAAAGATTTTTATAAAACAAAAGTATCCGGTTGGGACAAAATTGAAGTGCCTTCCAATTGGGAAATGAAAGGTTACGACAACCCAATTTACAAAAGTGCGGTTTATCCTTTTAGACCAATAAATCCGCCTTATATCCCGAAAGATTATAACGGAGTTGGTTCGTACCAAAGAAGTTTTACCGTTCCTGAAAACTGGAAAGATATGACGGTTACTTTACATTTCGGAGCTGTAAGTTCAGGTTTTGAAGTATGGTTGAACGGAGAATTTTTAGGATACGGAGAAGACAGTTTCCTGCCATCTGAGTTTGATGTAACGCCATATTTGAAAGCAGGCGAAAATGTAGTTTCTGTGCGGGTGATTCGCTGGGCGGATGGTTCCTATTTGGAAGATCAGGATCACTGGCGTGTGAGTGGAATCCAGCGTGAAGTTTTTATTATGGCAGAGCCAAAGTTACGCATTCAGGATTTCTTTGTTCAGACCAAATTAGACAAAAAATACGAAGATGCGATTTTCAAACTACGACCGAAAGTAGAGAATCTGACGGGACAAAAAATCAAAGATTATATGATGAATGTTCAGTTGTACGATGCTAACAATACGGCAATGTTCAAAGAACCGCTTCAAAGACCGGTGATCGATTTAATCAACGAAAGCTACCCGCGTCTGGATAATGTACGTTTCGGTTTCTTTCAGGAAAACATCAAAAATCCTAAAAAATGGAGTTCAGAAGAACCGAATTTATACACGATGGTCATTTCGATAAAAGATAAAAATGGAAATATTACCGAAGCCAAAAGCTGTAAAGTAGGTTTTCGTTCTATTGAATTTTCGAAAGAAAACGGAAAAATGCTCATCAACGGAAAAGAAACGTATGTATATGGTGTAAACCGTCACGATCATAACCCTGTACGTGGAAAAGCATTAACCAGAGAGGACATCAAGCAGGATATTACCACGATTAAAAAGTTTAATTTCAACTTCATACGTACCAGCCATTATCCAAACGATCCTTATTTCTACGAATTATGTGATCAATATGGAATTATGGTAATGGACGAAGCCAATCAGGAAACACACGGAATTGGAGGAAAACTGAGTAACGATCCAAAATGGACCAACGCCTATTTGGAGCGTATGACCCGAATGGTTGAAAGAGATAAAAATCACCCGTCAGTAGTGATGTGGAGTTTAGGCAATGAAGGCGGAAAAGGGCCAAATCATTCCGCAATGTCGGGCTGGGTTCACGATTTTGATATTACTCGTCCGGTACATTATGAACCTGCTCAGGGAAATGCAAAGTTAGACGGTTACATTGACCCGCTTGATCCAGGATATCCAAAAACAATTGATCACGCGTATCGTTTTGAAAATCCGCAGGATGATTCGTATGTAGATATGGTCAGCCGTTTTTATCCGGGGGTTTTCACACCTAAATTTTTGGTAGATCAGAAGAAAGATACAAGGCCAATTATTTTCGTTGAATACTCACACGCTATGGGGAATTCAGTTGGAAATTTAAAAGAATTATGGGATGAATTCCGTTCGCTTCCAAGAGTTATTGGAGGCTGTATCTGGGAATTCAAAGATCAGGGACTGGTAAAATTCGATTCCAGATCAGGTCAGAATTATTTTGCCCACGGAGGGGATTTTGGCGAAAAATACCATGATGGAAACTTCAATACAAAAGGAATTGTAGATTCTAACGGAAAACCCAAAGGCTCTATTTATGAATGTAAATGGGTGTTTCAACCGGTGACTTCAACCTTAAAAGACGGCAATCAATTAGAAATAAAGAACCGCAGTGCTGAAAAATCTTTAGCGGGTTATATTCCGGTTTTGAAGATTTTAGAAAACGGTAATGTAATCAAAACACAGATTTTAAAACCTTTCACTTTAGAAGCAGGACAATTCACAACATTAAATGTGAGTCAGTATCTTCCAAAAATGAAAGCCGATGCAGAGTACATTTTAAATATCGAATTCCAGCTTTCGAAAGATGAGTTGTGGGCTTCAAAAGGCTACGCTGTTGCAGAAGATCAGTTTCTGCTGAAAAAGAAGGAAGTTACTTTAGAATCTAAAAAAGGAAATCTAAGCGTTTCCGAATCAGATGCTGATTTTAATATCAAAGGAAAAACTTTTGATATCAAAATCAACAAAGTAAACGGAGCATTGAGCTCGTATGTTTTCAATGGAGAAGAACAGGTTTTTGCGCCATTGCTTCCAAATTTCGTAAGACCACTTACAGACAATGACAAAAGAGGATGGAAATCCCAAAAGCTTTTGAAACAATGGTACAAAGCGAAACCTAAATTGATAAACATTAAAATAGATAAATCAGCTTCAGATATTAAAATCATCAGCGATTACGAAATTATAAAAGACAGTGCTAGTGTAAATGTAGTGTACAATATCAGTCCAGACGGCGTGATAAAAGTTGATTATAGTTTAAAAGCTTCAGACAAACTGCCAAACATTCCAAAAATCGGAATGCAGATGGGTGTTCAGAGAAAATTCGACCAGATTTCGTGGTACGGAAAAGGCGAACTAGAAAATTACAACGACAGAAGTTTTGGCTCGTTTGTTGGTAAATATTCACTGCCAATAAATGATTTTATCGAACATTATCCAAAACCGCAGGAAAACGGAAACCGATGTGATGTACGATGGATGGCATTAAGCACTCCACAGAAAAGCAATGGATTTTTGGTGGTGAATGATTCCAAAGTTTTAAGCATGAGTGCGTGGCCTTACACACAAGAAAACCTGAGTTCAGCAGGTCATACGTACGATCTAAAAGATCCGGGATTTTTGACGGTAAATATCGACTTAATGCAGATGGGAGTGGGAGGGAACGATAGCTGGACATTAGTTGCACAGCCTTTGGAACAATATCAAATTAAATCAGGAGATTATCAATATAGTTTTTATTTAACGCCTTTCAGTGGTTCAAAAAACCAGCTGGAAAGCAGTTTGAAGAAGTTTAAGTATTAATGAAGTCATTGCGAGGAACGAAGCAATCATGTTTAGTTGCTCTCGGTATGAGATTTCTCCTTACGTCGGAATTGACAAACAAAACGGTTAAAAACAATTAAAATGTTTCAAAAAGCACACCTCTTTTTTATCCTCCTTTTCGCATGCTTCGTCTCTGCGCAGGAAGTCTATAAAAAAGAATCATTTCAGCCAACGATAGAATCCTCAAAACCTTGGGTGTATTGGTATTGGATGAAATCTGCTTATTCTAAACGCGGCATCACAGCCGATTTGGAAGCCATGAAACAAGCCGGAATTGCAGGCGCGTATTTAATGACCATCAAAGGGCCGGCAAATCTGCCATTGATGGATCCGCCGGTTTTACAGCTGAGTCCTGAATTTTGGGATATGATTCACTGGGCATTTAAAGAAGCGGATCGTTTAGGATTGAAATTGGCTTTTCACGGAGCAGACGGTTTCGCCGTTGCAGGTGGTCCATGGATTACACCCGAAATGTCGATGCAAAAAGTAGTCTGGTCAACAACTGAAATTTTGGGAGGAAAAAAAGTAGCTTCAAAACTGCCAGTTCCCGAACATTACAAAGAGTATTATAAAGACATTGTGGTTTTTGCCCTTCCGATAAAAGAATATCAGACGACTTCGCAGATTCAGTTACCAAAAGTAACGACATCAAACAATACTGATGCTTCGTTTTTGGCAGATTCTAAAAAAGATGAAAATTTCAAGTTTACAGATGCAGGCTGGATTCAGTATGAATTTGCACATCCTTTTACCTGTAAATCAATCGTAATTGAAACCAAAGGAAGAGATTATCAGGCACAGCGTTTAATTGTCGAAGTGAGCGATGACGGAGTTCATTTTAGATTCCATGAAAGACTGATTACACCGCGCCACGGCTGGCAGGATATGGATTTTCCAAATACGCATACCATTGCGCCTGTTACGGCAAAATATTTCAGATTTGTGTTTGATCCTGTTGGAACAGAACCAGGAGCTGAAGATTTGGATTTTGCCAAATGGAAACAAAACCTGAAATTGAGTAAAATCACACTTTCGAATCAGGCATTGATTAATAACTACGAAGGAAAATCCGGAGCAATCTGGCGTTTGACTCCACAGACAACCGAGAAACAAATTCCGAATTCTGAATCATTTAAAAAATCAGAAATCATTAATATTTCCAATTTTGTTGATGTTAATGGGAATCTGAACTGGAAAGCTCCAAAAGGGAAATGGAGAATTATCCGAATGGGACATACTTCTACAGGTCATGAAAATGCAACAGGCGGAGCAGGAAAAGGACTGGAAGTAGATAAATTCAATCCTGAATTAATCCGTTTTCAATTGGATCACTGGTTTGGAGAAGCCGTTCGTTCTGCTGGTCCGGAAGTGGCTTCAAGAGTTTTGGAAATCCTGCATTTTGACAGCTGGGAATGCGGAAGCCAAAACTGGTCTTCGGTTTTTAGGGACGAATTTAAAAAGAGACGCGGTTATGATCTGGTAGATTATCTGCCTGTGATGGCAGGAATTCCAGTAGAAAGTGCGGATTTCTCTGAGAAAGTTTTATACGATGTCCGAAAAACAATTGCCGATTTAGTTGCCGATAATTTCTACGGAACTGTTGCTCAGATTGCCAAAGAATATAACGTTAAGTTAAGTTCTGAAAACGTTGCACCGACAATGATGAGTGATGCGTTGCTTCATTACAAATATGTTGATTATCCGGGTGGTGAATTTTGGCTGAAAAGCCCAACTCATGACAAACCTTTTGATATGGTCGATGCCATTTCGGGAGGCCACATTTATGGAAAAGATATCATTCAGGCAGAATCTTTCACGGCTTTGCGAATGGATTGGGACGAACATCCCGGAAATCTAAAAACTACGGCAGACCGAAATTATGCATTAGGAATCAACCGTTTGTTCTACCATGTTTTTGTTCATAATCCGTGGACAGATAGAAAACCGGGAATGACCTTAGACGATATCGGAACTTTTTTCCAAAGAGACCAAACCTGGTGGAAACCCGGAAAAGCATGGTTTGATTATTGCCAGAGAGTGCAGTTTCAATTGCAAAAAGGAAAACCAGTAATTGATCTGGCGGTTTTTATCGGAGAAGATTTTCCGTCGCGTTCTTTTGTACCGGACAGATTGGTGCCTTTTATTCCGAATGTTTTTGGAAAGGAAAGATTGGAAAGCGAGAAAATCCGTTTGGAAAATGAAGGTCAGCCAACAGCCAAAATGCCGAAAGAAGTGACCTATTCAAAAAATATCACAGATTTATCACAATGGATAAATCCTTTAAACGGTTATCAATACGATTCGTTTAATGCTGATGTTTTAATTAACAGAGGGAAAGTTGTAAACGGAAAAGTTACTTTCGAAAATGGAATTGAATACGGCGCTTTATTGTTTCCGGGAAGTCATAAAATGGCGCCGAATAAAATGTTGTCTTTGGCTTCCGCCGAAAAAATCCTGCAGTTGCTAAAAGATGGAGCGACCATTTTTGTAGATGAAAAACCAACGATTCAGCCGGGAATTCAATCTGAAGAAAATCAAAAGAAATGGCAGCACGTGATTGATGAAATCTGGAATAATGGCAATTCATCTTCATGGAAAATCGGAAAAGGAACGGTTGTTAAACTACCTTATTTAGGAAACGATTTTGCTTCTATCGGAATTACACAGGACGTTTATTTTCCAAATCTAAACAGAGCGGATTCTGAAACGATTGCCTGGACACACCGAAAAGCAGAAAACGAAGAAGTATATTTTCTTTCGAATCAAAAAGGAGAAAAAAGAACATTTGATGCTTCTTTTAGAATTTCAGGAAAAATTCCGCAATGGTACAATCCTGTGAAGGATAAAACCATTATTTTAAATAATTGGAAAATTGAAAACGGACGAACAATTGTTACAATTTCATTAGTTGAAAACGAATCCGGTTTTGTGATTTTTAAGGACAAAACCGAAATGATTTCTGTAAAAGCGACACAGAATAATTCAGAATTTGAGACTGTTCAGATTTTAGATGAAAACTGGGAATTACAATTTGATTCGGAATATAAAGGTCCAAAAGAGATTGTGAAAATCAATAAACTTTTTGACTGGTCAACATCAGAAAATGAAAACATAAAATATTATTCGGGAACAGCTTCGTATAAAAAAGAGTTTGTCTGGAAAGGAAAAGCTTCTGATAAAATATGGATTGATTTAGGTGAAATTGCCAACATTGCCGAGATTACAATCAACGGTAAAGATTGCGGAACGCTTTGGACTTTTCCTTTCAAAACAGATATTTCGCAGGCATTACAAAAAGGAAAAAATACAATCGTAATAAAAGTGACAAATACGTGGGCAAACCGTTTAATCGGCGATCAAAAATTGCCAAAAGAAGAAAGATTAACGTGGACAACAGCACCATTTAGATTGGAAGGAAATCCGTTGTTGAAGGCAGGATTGTTGGGGCCGGTTTCAATTTTAAAAGAGAAATAATAGATATGTCGCTCCTCTGGAGCTTTTGTATGATGGTGATGCTTGTTCTATAAATATTTCGTCCCTCTGGGACTTTCTCAGTAAGATTGGGATATTTATGAAAGACAGTTTTAATAAGACGAAAAAAAAGCTCTGGAAGAGCGAATATTTATAGAAAATAATAGTATAAGAGTTGTTTAGCTACAGCGGAGCGACACATCTTTTTAGAATTTAAGAATAAAAACAAATGAAAAATTTTAAACACATTTTTTTAATTGTAATTGCATTTCTATCAAGTCTGCAAATTAATGCGAAAATCAAAATGCCAGCATTGTTTTCCGACAATATGATGCTGCAGCAAAAATCAAATGCGCCAATTTGGGGCTGGGCAGAAAAGAGTGCAAATGTTACAATCAAAACATCTTGGGATTCTAAAATTTACAAAACTAAAGCCGATGCTTCTGGTAAATGGAAAACGGAGTTGCAAACACCTGTTGCTGGCGGACCATTTACAATTGAAGTAACTGAAGGAGCTGAAAAAGTAACGATTAAAAACATTTTAATTGGCGAAGTTTGGCTTTGTTCTGGGCAATCCAATATGGAAATGCCTTTGAAAGGATTTCAGGGTCAACCCGTTAAAAACGGAAACGAAATAATCGTTCGATCAACCAATAAAAACATTCGTTTGATTACGATTCCGCGTGCGACGGTTTTAGAACCAAAAGATGATTTTGAAGGAAAATGGGAAGTTGCTTCTCCAAAATCGACTTCAAATTTCAGTGCGACGGCCTGGTATTTTGGATCGCTTTTGCAGGAAGTTTTAAATGTCCCAGTTGGGTTGATTCACGTTTCGTACGGAGGTTCAAGTATGGAAGCCTGGATGAATCAGGAAATGCTGAAAGATTTCGCTAGTGCTAAAATTCCGACCACAAAAGAGGAGTTGGCAAAAGATCCAAACCGTATCCCAACAACTTTGTTTAACGGAATGCTTTCGCCGGTTATAGGTTACGGAATCAAAGGCTGTATTTGGTATCAGGGAGAATCAAATTACGAACGAGCAAATGAATATACGGCTTTGATGAAGAAAATGGTAAGCAGCTGGAGAACAATGTGGAATGAAGGGGATTTTCCTTTTTACTTCGCTCAGATTGCACCCTTTAATTACGCTTCTTTTCATCCGAAAGATTATGTAGAAAAATACAATTCGGCTTATTTGAGAGAGGCGCAGTTTAAAGCTTCGAAGGAAATTCCGAATTCGGCAATGGCAGTTTTAATGGATATTGGTGAAGAAAATAACATTCATCCAATGGACAAGGAAAAAGGAGGAAACCGTTTGGCGTTTCAGGCTTTGGCAAGAACATACGGAATTGAAGGTTTCGAATTCGAAAGTCCTAAATACAAATCAATGGAAATAAAAGAGGGTTCAGTAACGGTTTCTTTTGATGATGCCGCCAATGGAATTACATCTTACGACAAAGAAGTTACAGGCTTTGAAATTGCAGGTGAAGACAAAGTTTTTTATCCGGCTAAAACCGTAGTACGAAGAAAATCAGTGGTCTTGACTTCGGATAAAGTAACGAAACCAGTTGCTGTCAGATATTTGTGGAAAGATTTCGCAAAAGCGGAATTGTTTAGTGGAGGCGGTTTGCCGGTTTCTTCGTTTAGAACGGATGAGTGGTAGTAGTATAATTGTTAATTATGAATTATAAGTTATGAGTTTCGTTCAGTTTGTCATTCCGAGAAACGAGGAATCTCCGCAAGTAACTCCACAATCAAATCGCCAATCTTTGTCGATGCTGTAAACGGAGATTCTTCGTTCCTCAGAATGACAAGCAAGACTTTAAAAACAATAAAATTGAAAAATTTAATATTCATATTTTCTTTCTTCTTCACGCTTTGCATCAAAGCGCAAATTCCTGTGCTTGATACTTACAACCAGGTCTGGAAAACGCAAAGCAACAATTCATCAGAATCTATGCCTTTGGGAGGCAGTGATATTGGTATGAATGTCTGGGTCGAGAAAGGCGATCTGTATTTCTATTTTTCGCGAAGCGGAACTTTTGATGAACATAATACATTATTGAAATTAGGTCGAGTGAAAATTACTTTAACTCCGAATCCGTTTAAGGATAATGAAGGTTTTCATCAGGAATTGAAACTCAAAGACGGTTATATTTTAGTTGGACAAAATGAGACTAAAATCAAACTTTGGGTCGATGTTTTTAAACCGATTATTCATGTTGATTTAGAAAATAAAAATCCGCTGAAAATGACGGCTTCTTATGAAAGCTGGCGTTATCAGAATCGTATTTCAAAAGGAAAAGAAAATAATGCCAATTCTTATAAATGGGCACCTCAGGGAGATCTTGTCAATTTTAAAGATTCGATTGCTTTTGAAAATAATGGACTTAAATTCTATCACAGAAACCGCGAGCAGACTGTTTTTGATGTTGCCATAAAACAGCAGAAAATGGAATCGGTTAAAGACCAGATGATGAATCCGATTGCCAATCTGACTTTCGGCGGATTCATGAAAGGCGATAACCTAAAACCAGACGGAACTTATTTAGGAAAATATCAGGATACGGATTTCAAAGGGTTTAGTTTAACGAGCGTTAAGCCTTCAAAAAGACAGTCGCTGGAAATTTATTTAAACACCAGCCAATCTGATTTTTCGACTTGGAATAATGGCTTGCAAAGTTTGATTGTTTCAAATAAAAACACAGCCAAACAAGCAGAGAAAAACACCATAAAGTGGTGGAATAATTTCTGGAACCGCAGTTTTATTTTTACGCAAAAAAATCAATCGACTGCAAAAGATTCGGTGTATCAAATCGGGCAGAATTATCAATTGTTCCGTTACATGCTCGGATGTAATGCTTACGGAAAGTACCCCACCAAATTTAACGGCGGACTTTTTACAGTTGATCCCGTTTATACCAACAAAGACCTGAGTTTCACTCCTGATTTTAGAAACTGGGGAGGAGGAACGATGACAGCTCAAAACCAGCGATTGGTTTATCATCCGATGGTAAAAAGCGGTGATTTCGATATGATGAAATCGCAGCTGGATTATTATTTAAGTATTCTAAAAAATGCCGAATTACGCAGTAAAGTCTATTGGAAACACAATGGAGCATCTTTCACAGAGCAATTGGAAAACTTTGGACTTCCAAATCCAGCGGAATATGAATGGAAACGGCCCGCAGATTACGATCCGGGAATGGAATACAACGCTTGGCTGGAGTACGAATGGGACACTGTTTTAGAATTCTGTCAAATGATGTTGCAGCAGAAAGAATATGCTGGAGAGGATATTCAGAAATACAATTCGTTCATCATTAGCTGTCTTCGTTTTTTTGATGAACATTATCAGTATTTAGCCAAACAAAGAGGCAGAAAAGTTTTGGATGGAAACGGACATTTGATTCTTTTTCCGGGTTCAGGAGCGGAAACGTATAAAATGGCGAATAATTCAAACAGTACTATTTCGGCATTGAAAGTTATTACAGAACAGTTTTTAAATCTTTCCGAAAAAGAATTGTCGGAAGAAGATATTGAATATTTAAGAGGCTTTCAAAAACGTATTCCTCCTTTAAATTTTGGCATCATTGAAAATCATAAAGTTTTGGTTCCGGCAAAATCGTGGGAACGCATTAATAATTCTGAGATTCCGCAACTATATCCAGTTTATCCTTGGGGAATTTATGGAGTGGGAAAACCCGATTTAGAAACCGCTTTGAACACATGGAAGTATGATACGGATGCTATTAAATTCAGAAGTCATATTGGATGGAAACAGGATAATATTTTTTCGGCTCGATTAGGTTTAACAGAAGAAGCAAAAAAATACAATCTTTTGAAAATGTCCAATTCAGAAAGAAGATTTCCTGCATTTTGGGGTCCGGGTTATGATTGGGTTCCTGATCATAATTGGGGAGGAGCAGGGATGATTGGCATGCAGGAAATGCTTTTGCAGGAAGTTAACGGAAAAATATATCTTTTTCCAGCTTGGCCAAAAGACTGGAATGTGCATTTCAAATTGCACGCTTCCCAAAACACAACAGTGGAAGCTGAACTGGTAAGTGGTGAATTAAAAGTTTTGAAAGTAATTCCGGAAGAAAGAAACAAAGACATTATAAACCTGCTCGGAAAATCTGAAGCAGAAAAAATGAAATTAAATTAAAAGAAAATGATAAAGAAGTTAGTGAGTTCTTTTGCTTTGGCAATGATTTTAGGAACTAATGGACAGGCGCAGAACAACGACAAGCAAATTGTAAAAGTTGATTTTGACTTTTTTCAGAGAAGATTGGAGGAAGTGCACGATCCAAGTTATGATTCGTGGGTGGTGAATGAAATGAAGGAAGACCAAAAAACTTTTAATGGAGTGGTATTTAAATTAAAAGGGAATTTCACTTCCAAATGGAACAAGGTGGGAATGAGCGCTCCTTTTTACAACAAATTAGCGAGCGACGGCTTGGTTACTTCCGAAAATTTGGAACTGAAAATCAGTGGATTGAAAGAAGGAAAACATACGCTTCTGACTTTTCATAATGCTTTTGACGTTATAACCGGAAAAACTTTTTCTCCGATAAAAATCTTTGTAAACGGAAAATTAGCAGAAACTGTAAATGCCAGTCAGAGGGCCAATGCCAAAATTGACGCGACAATGGCGTATTTGACTTTTAATGCCGTAAAAGCTCAGGATGTAATCATTCGTTTTGAAATCGATCCGATATCAAACCCTGATGTCGTAAAGCAGATTGTAATTAATGGATTTGAGCTGGACACACCAAATTTAATGAATCAAGCGCGTACTCCGGAACCAAAAAATGGAGACGAACACGTTGAGGCAGCTAAAAATGTTATTTTAAAATGGGATGCCTCAAAGAATGCTGTAGCTCACAAATTGTATTTTGGAGAAGATAAAAATGCTGTTGCAAATGCCAATGAATCTTCAAAGGAATTCAGAACAAAATCAATAGAGACAATATTTCCGGTTTCGGATTTATACAGCGGTACCACGTATTACTGGCGTGTGGATGAAATTGATAGCAATGGTAATATAACCCTAGGAAATCTCTGGTCATTCAAACCGGCTCAGCTGGCTTTTTCAGGAGCGGAAGGTTATGGCCGTTTTGCTGTTGGAGGCCGTGGCGGAAAAGTGGTTGAAGTAACCAACCTAAACGATGACGGACCAGGAAGTCTGCGCGATGCAGTCAATCAGCAAATTGGTCCAAGAACGATTGTATTTAACGTTTCTGGAGATATCAAACTGGATTCAAGATTGGTGGTGAACCAGCCTTATATTACGATTGCCGGACAGACAGCTCCGGGTGAAGGAATCACAATTACAAGAGCGCCAATCGGGTTGACCGGTGATGATGGTGTTATCCGATTTTTGAAAGTCCGAATTGGTGGCGGAAAAACCTATGACGGAATGGGGCTTACAGGTGCCAACTTCAGTATCATAGACCACTGTTCTATCAGCTGGACAATTGATGAATCATTTAGTTCGCGTGGTGCACACCACATTACATTGCAGAGAACTTTAATTTCTGAAGCATTAAATGTAGCAGGTCATGATAAATACGAAGCTGGAAAAATGCATGGATACGCTGCTACAATTGGAGGAGATATTGGCAGTTTTCACCACAATTTATTGGCACATAATGAAGGACGTAACTGGAGTATTGGCGGTGGTTTAAGCGGTGATGGATTCTACACGGGAAGAGTAGATATCAGAAACAATGTGGTTTACAACTGGGGACAAAGAGCAACAGACGGAGGAGCAAATGAGGTTAATTTTGTGGGTAATTATTATAAGCCGGGTGCTTCAACCAAAATTTTTGTGGCACTGAATGCACAGCACGAAGGGGTTGGAAAAGGAATGCAGCGTTATTATTTTGACGGAAACGTTATGCCTGGATATTTTGATGAAAAAACGCAGGATAAAGGAAGAAAAATGACAATAACTCATAATGAAATTGTCAACTATCTGACGTTTGTCGATAAACCGTTTTTTGAATCTTTTGTGAACACACAATCTGCGAATGGAGCATATAAGAATGTGCTTTCTGATGTTGGGGCTACTCAGCCGTTTTTTGACAAACACGATAACCGAATCATTGATGAAACCCTAAAAGGAACCTTTACTTACAAAGGAAGCAAAAGCGGTTTGGGAGGTATGATTGATAACGAAGCCGATCAGGGAGGATGGCCAAATTTTGCCTCCGAAACCCGTCCTGCGGATTGGGACACCGATCACGACGGACTGCCAAATTGGTGGGAAAAAGCTTTTGGTCTAAACGAAAATTCGAAAGCTGGTGATTTTTCAGAAGCTAATTCAGATGCTGATAAAGATGGATTTACACAATTGGACAATTATTTAGACTGGATGGCACAGCCTCATTTTTTTGTGAATTTGGGAGAAAAAACAGTTTTGAGCGCTTCTGATTATTTTAAAGGATATGAGAATAAACCAGTTTATACTTTCTCTAATCTTAACAACGGGAAAGTAGATTTAAAAGGAAAAGAAATTCAGTTTTCAACTGTAGAGAAAGGATTAGCGTCTTTTGTAATCACAGTAAAAGATGCCGATGGCGATTCTATGAGCCGAACTATAAATTTCTTTGTAAAGTAAGAGGAATAAAATATCTGTTCAATCTGCAAAATGTTCGCTAATTATTTTTCAAGTAGATTTTGCAGATTATGAAGGTTTTAAAATTTAATCAAAATGAAAAAAAATAGCATCATATTATCAGCCATACTTTTTTCAACTGCGTTATTGGCGCAGAACAAAGGTCTGGTTGCCAATTCCGAAAGTCCTTATTCTAAATTACAGAGTGTAGGATTACAGGATGTAAAGTGGACGAATGGTTTTTGGAAAGAACAATTTGATGTCGAAACCAAAAACACGCTTCCGTATATGTGGGATTTGTATCATAACGATTCGATTTCGCATGCTTATAAAAACTTCGAAATTGCAGCTGGAGAAAGCAAAGGAACTTTCAAAGGTCCTTCTTTTCATGATGGTGATTTTTACAAGATTTTTGAAGGGATGGCCGCGGCTTATGCCGTTACTAACGATAAAAAACTCGATGCCGAAATGGATAAAGCCATTGCTCTTTTTGCAAAAGTACAGCGTAAAGACGGTTACATCCACACACCGGTTTTGATAGACCAGCGCTGGGGAACTTTGGGGCCTGAGGAAGTAAAAAAACAATTGGGTTTTGAGAAATACAACATGGGGCATTTGATGACTGCAGCCTGTATTCATTATCGTGCTACCAGGAAAACCAATTTCTTGGAAATAGCAAAAGGTGTTGCTGATTTCTTATATGATTTCTACAAAAAAGCTTCGCCTGAATTAGCCCGAAACGCCATTTGTCCTTCTCATTATATGGGGATTGTTGAAATGTACCGTACCACGAAAAATCCGAAATATCTGGAATTGGTCAATAATCTAATCGATATCAGAGGAACTACTAATGATGGAACGGATGACAATCAGGACAGAATTCCGTTTAGACAGCAGACAACTGCCATGGGTCACGCCGTAAGAGCGAATTACCTGTATGCCGGTGTAGCCGATTTGTATGCTGAAACGGGAGAGAAAAAATTATTGGATAATCTGGAATCGATTTGGGATGATGTAGCCTACAGAAAAATGTATATTACTGGAGCCTGCGGTTCATTGTACGATGGTGTTTCGCCAGACGGAACTTCGTACAATCCTGCCGATGTTCAGAAAATTCATCAGGCGTATGGAAGGCCCTTTCAATTACCAAATGCTACTGCACATACAGAAACCTGTGCCAATATTGGAAACGTTTTGTGGAACTGGAGAATGCTTCAGATTACAGGTGATGCCAAATATGCAGACATAGTTGAATTGGCATTGTATAACAGTGTGCTGTCCGGAATTAGTCTGGATGGAAAAGAATTTTTTTATAACAATCCGCTGAATGTTTCTAATGACCTGCCTTTCAAACAAAGATGGAGCAAAGAACGCGAAGGTTATATCGCTTTGTCGAACTGCTGTGCACCGAACGTAACCAGAACGATTGCCGAAGTAAGTAATTATGCTTACAGCTTTTCGAAAGAAGGGTTGTATGTGAATTTATACGGAAGTAATAATTTGAATTCCACTACGCTTTCGGGAGAAAAAATTGAAATCGAACAGCAGACGAATTATCCATGGGATGGAAAAGTTACTTTGAAAGTTATAAAAGCTCCGAAAGACATTTACGCTTTTTTATTGAGAATTCCGGGCTGGAGTGCGGGAGCTGCTATTTCGGTTAATGGTAAAAATAGGAATGAAACTATAGTTTCTGGTGCATATCAAAAAATAGTACAAAAATGGAAAAAAGGAGATGTTATCGAATTGAATATTCCAATGCCGGTCGAATTGATGCAGGCGAATCCATTGGTGGAAGAAGTAAAAAATCAGGTAGCCGTAAAACGCGGTCCCTTGGTATATTGTTTGGAATCGAATGAACTTCCGGCCAATGTTAGTGTGAACAATATTGTTTTAAATGTGAATTCTAAATTCACGACAGATTTTATAAAAATTAACAATAGAGAATTATTGAGTATAACGGCCAGCTCGTCAATATTATCAGATAATTCTTGGAATAAAAAATTATATCAACCCATTTCTACTAACGAAGGAGTGAAGGTTTCTATAAAATTTATTCCTTATTATGCGTGGGGAAACCACGGGAAAGGAGAGATGGCTGTGTGGCTTTCGCACTAATTTCTAGTGTTATTATTATTTAAATTTTTGGATGTAATACTCTTTCAATTTTTTTGTGAGAAAAATAATTATTTTAGAATTTATTATAGCATAAATGATTAAAATGCGCTATTTTAAATATTGAATATTTTATAATATTGTGCGATTTTTTTTTGATTTATTTTTAATATGTGTAAAAAAATCAATTTTGTATTGCAATAAATATTTTTATTATCCTTTTATTTTAATAATTGATCAAATACAGCATAGTACAGGATGCATGCGGATATGTATCATTATAAATTTGAACAAAAATGATAAATGTTGTTTTTACATTTAAACATCGAAAACGATATAGATAATTATTAAACATTTATTTATTTTTTTTAACCTAACCAAGAAAATTAACAATTAACTAAAAACAAATTTTATGAAACAAACACTAGTAGTGAGAAGATGCAGTGTTATTTTATTTGTACTGATGAGTATGTTTACTTATGCTCAAACTGCAGTCAGTCAAATTAATGTCACAGGTACTGTTACTGATAATGCAGGAATACCTTTATCAGGTGTTAACGTAACCGAAAAATCATCGAAGAATACTGTTACTACAGATTTCACAGGTCATTATAAGATTACTGTAAAGAGTGATGCAACTTTGGTTTTCTCTTTTATAGGAATGAGAAAAATAGAAATTCCAATAGCAGGACGTACTGTTTTAAATACAAAACTGCAAGATGATTCTAATCAATTAGAGAACGTTGTAGTTATAGGTTATGGTTCTCAGAAGAAAAAAGATCTTACGGGGGCTGTTGCCACAATAAAGGCTACGGATCTTGAGAATTTGCCGGTAACGAACCTATCTGATGCATTGAGAGGACAGGTTGCTGGACTTTCTGTTACAAGCGCAACAGGTCGTCCTGGAGATGCTGGTACTATTTCAATCCGTCAATCTTTTGGTTTTGGAAAGGATGCAAATTCAGGAATACCGCTAATCGTGATTGATGATATGGTACAAGTAGATCCTGCCACAGGTTTGGCTACTTTGGATACTTTTAACAGATTGGATCCTTCGGAAATTGAGAGTATGACTATCTTGAAAGATGCATCTGCCGCTATTTATGGTTCCCGTGCATCACAAGGGGCAGTAGTTATAAGAACTAAGAAAGGAAAAGCCGGTAAAGCTAAGTTTAATTATAGTAGTCAGTTTGCTGTTAATGATGCAATTAGCCATAGCAAAACTATGAATGCCTATGAGTTTGGAGTTTTTAATAATAGATTTTTAACAGGAGGATTAGTTCCAGGAGTTGCGATTGATCCAAAAGTGCTGTTTTCTGCAAAGGAACTGGATGAAATGAAAGGGTTGGATTATGATTGGTTAGAAGAGGCTTGGAAACCTGCAATCCAACAAAAACATACGCTTAATATAAGCGGGGGCTCTGATAACATTACGTATTTTGCAGGGGTAACCAAATTTAGCCAAGATGCGAATCTTGGTTATCAAAAATATGAGAAATGGAATTATCGTACAGGGATTACCGCTAAAATTGCAAATAATTTAGATTTTTCTGCTTCTATGTCAGGAAATTCAGGGTTTGTGGATAAATCGTTTACCAAAGCAGCAGGAAATGTTAGCGGCTATGATACTAATGCAGGAGAACAATCTGATTATGACTTCCTGCTGCATATGCCAAAATTTGTTCCATGGCAAACAACAGTCGATGGCAAACAATATTACATGTCACCATTTCCTAATACGAATAAAAATTTTGGAAGTGCAAATGCCAATGCTAATATAGCAGGGTGGAATTATTTTGCGAATCTAAATAATGGATCCCATCAGACAACTGATGATGCTTCTTACAACTTTACTACTTCGTTGAACTACAAAGTAGCCAATATTAAAGGATTGTCTTTTAAGGGAAGTTTTGCAAGAACTCATAATTCCAGTAATGCAGAGCAAATTCAATTGCCTTATGACTTGGCAAGAATTACCAATTATCAGTTGCAGGATAACCACCTTGCAAGTGCAGCATATCCTAGTTCAACTATTAAAAACCCAGAGGTGGGTGGTGTTGTCGACTATGCAATAGAAACTAATGTTAGAAACGCAAGAGTGTATTATAATACAAGTTTTTCTAAAAGCACTCAAATGGACTTTTTTGCCAATTATGACAGAACTTTTGGAAGTCATCAAGTTAGTGCAATGTTTGGAGCTGAAAGGTCCGAGTCTAGTTGGGCCACTACTCGTTTAGCTTATACAAATACTCCTAAAGATTACCAAGGGGATTGGAATACTGCTGGAACAATTGATTCAGGTAACTCTACCGAATTTAGAGGAAATAATGCAACGATGTCGTATTTCGGTACTTTAAATTATAACTATAAATCAAAGTATTTGGCACAATTTCTTATGAGAAGCGATGCTTCCACGAAGTTTGCGCCTGAGCATTTTTGGGGAACTTTTCCATCACTTCAGTTGGGTTGGGTAGTTTCTAAAGAAGATTGGTTTGCGAATCATGTGTCAGCTGTGAATTTCTTTAAATTGCGCTATTCAATCGGTAAAACCGGAAAAGATAACCTTCCGCCTTGGAAATGGATGCAATTCTATGGACTAACTCCTAATAAAGGTTTTACATTTGGTTCTGGCGGTGGTCAATTAGGGTCTTCAGTGACTCCCAAAGTGGTTCCAAACAGAGAGACAGCATGGGATAGTACTTTAAAAAATAATTTTGGTATTGATATGGCTTTTTTAGACAGCAGACTGCAGTTTAATGCCGATTTCTATTATGATATTTCAAAAGACATGATTACTGACTTGAGCAGTGCAATTGGTGTGCCGGTTTCTGTTGGAGGAGGATTTGCAGAAGAGAATTATGCAGCCGTTGATGCTTGGGGGTCAGAGCTAAGCGTTACTTGGAGCGATAAAATAAAAGGTAAACTTAGTTACGATGTGGGCCTAAATTTTGGTTATGGAGATAATAAAATAGTGAAATATCCAAATCAAGGAAACCTTCTTCCTTCTAATAACACTAGTAGAGAAGGATATTCAAGCGGATATAATCCTGTATGGGGATTCAAAACATGGAAAGGAACTTCTACTGGTGACGGTATTTTGCGTACAGATGACGATATTGCTAACTATTGGAAATATTTGACTGATAATGCGAAGGCAGTAGGCGGTTCTCCAAGCTATTTAACAATTACTGATCCTACCAAAATTAAAAAAGGTTCTATGGCTTTTCAAGACGTTGCAGGTACGCTTCAAAATGACGGAACTTTGACAGGACCAGATGGTCAGATTATTGATAAAGCTGATTATGCTAAATTAGCGAATAGCAGCAGAACATATACAATTAATACCAACTTGGGAATTAAATACGAAGGTTTTTCTTTAAGAACCCAAATTGCAACTTCTTGGGGAGGAGCTACTTTTGTAGATTTGGTAAGTCAGTCAACCAGTAGTGCCAGTAATATGTGGGCACGCGAACCTTTTTGGAACGATATGTATGGAGCTGATAATTTAAACGGAAAATATCCTAATTTAGCGGCCGATGGTGCAACAAGTCCTTCAGATTTTTGGCAATTGAATACTTTTCGTTGTGTTATCAGAAATTTAACTCTTATGTATGATATTCCAAAACAATGTTTTGTGAATACCAAAATACAAAATATATCTTTAGGTGTAACCGGTAATAATCTTTGGGATCTTTACAATCCTTATCCTGGTCATTACCGTAATATGTACGACGACTCTTCTGTTGGGTATCCTACTCTTAGAACATGGTCGATTAATTTTAACGTATCATTCTAATTTAAATTTGATGACAATTATGAAAACAAAATTTAATATATATATAGCTTTAGGACTGTTGCTTGTTTTAGGTGCTTCCTGTAATGATAATTTTCTGGAAGACGTTGAGCCTATCGGTCAGTATGATGATTCATTCTATCAAAGTCAAGAGCGCGTACAGGCGTATGTTGATAATCAGTACTATGAGTTTTTTTCATCTTATAAATCACCAACATCAAGTGTGGTCGGACTTTATACAGATACCAATACCAAACTGACTGAAGAGTTAGGAGGGGTTCAGGATTTTACTAATCCAAGTAAAACCCTTAATACTTCAGATCTGGCCAATGGTTATTATGGTGCCAAAATAAGCACTACTGTTAATAATAATCCTTATACTAGGATAAGAGAATGCAATAATTTACTGGAGGATATTGACGTAAAAGGCGCTGCTCTAGATAAAACATTCCGTGATCGGGCAAAAGGTCAAATGTATTATATGCGTGCCATACAATATTTTGATTTGATGCGTACTTATGGAGGGGTTCCTATTGTAACAACTGTTGAACAAGCGACTTTAGATAACCCAGCTATTCAAATTCCAAGAGCAAAAGTATCTGAGGTAGTGGCTCAAATAGTAAAAGATTTAGATATGGCAGCCAGTTTGCTGCCGGGAGATTGGTCTGGTGCCTATGGACGTTTTACAAGAGGTGCGGCATTGGCTCAAAAATCCCGTGTACTGTTAACGTTTGCAAGTCCTTTGTTTAATAAAAACTGGGATGGTTCTAATGAACGCTGGCAAGCGGCTTTAGATGCCGGATTGGCAGCAGAGACACAATTAACGCAAGATGGTTACGGATTATATGGAACTACAATAAAAGACTGGGATAACATGTTTTTAATTGATAACCTTAAGTGTAAAGAAGCAATCACAGTGCAGCTTTTAAGTAATACAAATACTGATGTAAACTTTAACTTAAACAACAACTGGGAAAAATCGATGCGTTTACCGGGTCAAGGAGGAACAGGAGGAGTTAATGTACCTAAGGAGATGATTGATTTGTTCCCGCTTGCAGATGGCAGAAGACCTACTCCTGCCAATGGATATAACGATTTTACTTTCTTTATGAACCGAGATCCTAGATTTTACAGAACGTTTGCTTTTTCAGGTATGACGTGGGCATATAAAGAAAGCGTAGTTAATGCTACTTACAGACCTGTTGTTTGGGCTTATCGTTGGTTAGATAGTGCTGGTAAAGCATATTTCAGTGATCTTAATACTACAGTATCAAGTCCTGCATTTGTTCGAAAAATGAGTAATCAAACAGCATCAAACGCAACCAATTACCAGTATTCGCCAACTGATATTTTTGAATACCGTTATGCTGAATTGTTATTGAACATTGCTGAATGTTATGCAGCATTAGGACAAACGGCAAATACTTTAGCCTATTTAGGAAAAATTAGAGCTCGTGTCGGTATTCCTTCGGCAAATAATTATGGAATAGGCACATTGGTAAATAAATATGCCGCTATCGAAGCTTGTTTATACGAGCGCAGAGTTGAGTTGGCTTATGAAGGTAAACGTTTTTGGGATGTTCAGCGTTGGATGCTTTATGATGATGCATCATTGCCTGGAATTGTAGGAGGTACTGTTAGTAAATTAGGTTTAGCACCTATCAATGGGACACAGCGTACAGGAAGTTTTTTACAGTACAAAACGACTGCAACTGCTGCCGATCCTTTGGCAACTTTACGAGCAAGTATTGTAGTTGATCCAGATGCTGCTAATTTCCAAACACAATTGACAGCTTTAGCGACTTTTTATAATACAAATTTTGTACGTGCAAATTTAATTACCCCTATGGATAATGTTGGTGGAGCTGCTGTTAAAATTAAATTTAATCCAAATTATTACATAAATGGTATTAAAACAGATGTTTTAACCGTAAACCCATGGTTATCGCAAACTATAGGATGGTTGAGTAACATTAGTGCAGCTGGTACTTTTAATTATCAAGAATAGTAATAATATAAAGTATTTGAAAAACAATAAAACCAATCACCTGTATTCATAAGATACAGGTGATTTGTTTAAAAAGATTATCATAATCAAAAATTAACATGAAAAATTTCACTTTATCGGCTATTTCTCTATTGTTCTTGGGAAGTATCCAATGTTTTGCACAGTACCCAAAAATAAGCCCTGAAATGGCGGCGCAATCCAAAGCTTTTATAGATGAAGCTGATAAACGTTCGGACGAAGCTTGGGAAAAAGCATTAGTTATTATTGAAGAAGAAGCTAAACACGGAAAGCCTTATATCCCATGGGCATCAAGACCAAACGATTTACCACAGGCGTCTATACCTGCTTTTCCAGGAGCTGAAGGAGGAGGTATGTACACTTATGGCGGCCGTGGCGGAAATGTTTACACCGTTACAAGCCTTGAAGACAAAGGTCCGGGAACTTTACGTGAAGCCTGCGAACAGGGCGGAGCCAGAATCATTGTTTTCAATGTATCAGGAATTATTAGAATTAAAACGCCGTTAATTATTCGTGCGCCTTATATTACGATTGCAGGACAAACCGCTCCAGGCGATGGTATCTGTGTAGCGGGAGAATCTATTTGGATCAATACTCACGATGTCGTTATTCGTCATATGCGTTTTCGTCGAGGCGAAACTTTCGTCGGACGCAGAGATGATTCAATTGGAGGAAATCCTGTTGGGAATATCATGATTGATCACGTTTCTGCTACTTGGGGATTAGATGAAAATATGTCCATGTACAGACACATGTACAGTCCGGGTGCAGGTTATCCGGATGTAAAATTGGGTACGGTAAACATTACCATCCAAAACAGTCTGTTCGGAGAAGCTTTGGATACCTATAACCATGCTTTTGGAAGTACCTTAGGCGGTGAAAACTGCTCTTTCATGAGAAATATGTGGGCAAATAATGCAGGCAGAAATCCATCTATCGGCTGGAATGGGATTTTCAATTTTGTAAATAACGTAGTTTTCAACTGGTATAACAGATCAACAGATGGCGGCGATTATACAGCCAACTATAATATCATTAATAACTTTTACAAACCAGGACCAGTTACTGATTTGACTCAGCCAATCAGCTACAGAATTTTAAAACCGGAATCAGGAAGAAGCAAATTGCCTTATATGGTTTTTGGAAGAGCTTATGTAAACGGAAATATCGTTAATAATAATGATAAAATAACCAAAGACAACTGGGACGGCGGTATTCAGATCGAAAATAAAAAAGGAGAATTAATGGGGTATGATGAAGCCAAAACTTATTTCGATAAAATGAAAAGTGACAAACCTTTCCCAATGCCATGGTTCCGTCCTTTCATGAAAGCAGATGAAGCTTATGAATTCGTTCTTAAAAATGTAGGAGCAACTTTGCCAATCAGGGATAAGGTTGATGAAAGAATCGTAAGAACCGTGAAAACTGGTGTTCCTGAATATGCAAAAGGATTGGAGAAAAAAGAATTTTATCAATTTGAACACCGCCGTTTACCGATGGATTCATACAAGCAGGGAATCATCACGGATATTTCACAAGTAGGAGGATATCCAGAATACAAAGGGAAGCCTTATGTTGACACAGATAAAGACGGTATGCCGGATGCATGGGAGAAAAAATATGGTTTGAATCCGAAAGATCCATCTGATGCAAAAGGAGATTTAAACGGTGATGGATATTCTAATATCGAAGACTATATTAACGGAGTAAACCCGGCTATCAAAGTGGATTGGACAGATTTAGCCAATAACAAAGAAACATTAGTTAGACCTTTGTTAGATTTAAACTAAAAATGATTTTTGACAATAATCTTGTTTCAGGATTACCGAATTATGAAACAAGATTGTTATCAAAAACTAAATAAAATAAGATGAAGTCAATAAAAAAAATAAGTTTGATGTTTTTGCTTTTTGCTTTTTGCAAACTAAGCGCACAGCAATATGCGGACCCCGAGTATATCAAGGTTACCAATGAAAGAGCAGCTAAAATTGTCGAAAAATTAGCCTTGAATAACAAACAAAAAGAAACTGCTGTAACCGATATCATTGCACAGCAGTTCCGTGATTTGAGTAAAATCCAGGATGCTAGAGATGCTGAAATTAAAAAAATAAAAGAAGACAGCAGTTTAGTCAAAGAAAAACAAAATGAGAAAATTGATAAGCTGAAAGCAGATGCTGATAAATCAATTGACAGACTGCACAAGTCCTATTTGAAAAAATTAGGTACTCAGTTAAACGAAGCTAAAATCATTGAAGTAAAAGACGGAATGACTTATGGAGTGCTTCCTATTACTGTTGCAGGCTATAACGATATGCTGCCAAATTTGACAGAAGCACAAAAAAAATACATTTACGATGCCTTGGTTGAAGCAAGAGAGCATGCTATGGACGGAGGTTCATCTAAGGAAAAACATGGCTGGTTTGGTAAATACAAAGGTAGAATCAACAACTATTTATCAAAAGAAGGTTACGATCTTAACAAAGAAAGTGCTGACTGGCACAAGCGTATTGAAGAAAGAGAAAAAGCTAAATCAGGTAAATAAGCGATTAATTTCGTAAATTCAATTCTTAATAAAAATTCAAATGCTGCATATTTTCCAAAAAAAAAGTTTCCAAAAAACGATGATGGCGGTTATTTTAGGCTTTTCATTTTCATCAGCTTTTGCCCAATATCCTATAATTCCTCCTGCATTACAGGCAAAAACAGATTCCATTCTTGCAAAAGAGGAAGTTCGATTGGCTGAGATTTGGAAAAACAACGAAAACATACTTAAAGAAGAAGCCAAACACGGCAAACCATATTTGCCTTGGGCATCCTATCCAAAAGATTTTGTTCAGGCTGATATTCCGGCATTTCCTGGAGCCGAAGGAGGAGGAGCTTATACTCAAGGAGGCCGTGGCGGAAAAATATTTGTCGTGACCAGTCTGGAAGACAGCGGAAAAGGCACTTTCCGTGAAGCTTGTGAAGCCGTTGGAGCAAGAACTATTGTCTTCAATGTTTCAGGAATTATTCAGTTGAAGAAAAGAATCAGCATGCGTGCGCCTTACGTAACCATTGCAGGACAAACTGCTCCAGGTGACGGAATCTGCATTGCTGGCGAAACCTTGGAAATTGATACACATGACGTAATTATCCGTCACATGCGTTTTCGCAGAGGTGCAACAGAGGTAACCCGAAGAGACGACGCGTTGGGAGGAAATCCAATGGGAAATATTATTGTTGACCACTGTTCGATGAGCTGGGGACTGGACGAAAATATCTCTTTATACAGACACCAATTTCAGGCTAACGATAAATCAAAGCTAGAGAAACTGCCGGCTTGTAACATTACCATTCAAAATACAATTTCATCCGAAGGTTTAGATACTTATAATCATGCATTTGGAAGTACTATCGGAGGATTAAACAGTACCTTTATGCGTAATTTATGGGCAGATAATATTTCAAGAAACGCTTCTATCGGAATGTACGGCGATTTTAATTTTGTGAATAACGTGATCTTCAACTGGTGGAATCGTACACTGGACGGAGGAGATTATCGCTCGATGTTTAATATCATTAATAATTATTTTAAACCGGGACCAATAACTCCCACAGATCAGCCGATTCGTTACAGAATTCTGAAACCGGAATCAGGTTACATGAAACCTAAAACTTACGGAAGAGCTTATGTTTCCGGAAATTTCATCGTAGGTTCTCCAGAAGTTACAGCTGATAACTGGAATGGCGGTGTACAACTCGAAGACCAATCGGCAGAAGAAACAAAAGATTTCTTAGAATTGATCAAACAGCCGAAAGCTTTTTCAATGCCTAAGTTTTCAATAATGAAAGCAGAAGAAGCCTATGAATTTGTTCTGAATAATGCAGGAGCAACTTTGCCAAAACGTGATGCAGTTGATGAGAGAATTGTTAAACAGGTTCGCACCGGAAAAATAGAAGTGAAAGACGGTTTGGAAAACACAATCGGAAAAGAATATATCAAAAGAAGATTGCCTGCCGACTCTTATAAAAAAGGAATTATCACACATCCTGACCAAGTAGGCGGTTATCCGGAATACAAAGGAAAAGCGTATAAAGATTCTGATAATGACGGAATCCCGGATGTCTGGGAAAAGAAATTTGGTCTGAATCCAAACGATGCATCTGATGCAAATAAAGATTCAAATGGAGATGGTTATACCAATATTGAAAAATATTTTAACGGTATAGATCCAAAAGGAAAAACAGATTGGACAAAACCGGAAAATAATAAGGATACTTTATCGAAAGTTTTACTGCAGTAAGATTAATAAAGAATAGAAGAAAAATTATAGAAAATAGAATATAGAGAATAGAAAAAAGAGAGAACTCATCATGAGAAAATCTATATTTTTTGTTCTGTTTTCTATGTTCTAAAGAAATCTAAAATTAAAATGAATTTTATTCAACTCAAAAATATAATGACAAAACAGGATTTACTCGTTCTATCCTGTTTTGTTATTTTCTTTAGTGCCAATATTAGTACGGCACAAAACACATTTCCTGATATTACAAAATCCAAAGAAGGAAAACTGGAACGGACCACTGACGCAAAAGGAAACCAGATTCCTGATTTTTCTTTTGCCGGATATAAAGCTTCTTCGGTTGCCATTCCTGATGTTGCGGTTAAAGTTTTTGTACCTCATATTGATGGTGATGCTACAAAAACTATTCAGACAGCGATAGATTACGCAGCCAAATTGAAAGCCGATAAAAACGGTTTCAAAGGAACGGTACTTTTAGACAAAGGTACTTTCAAAGTTTCGGGTGTAATCAATATTAAAGAAAGCGGAATTGTACTAAGAGGAAGTGGTTCTGATACTAACGGAACAATGCTGTTAGGAACTTCCATTAACAGAAGCGCCATTATCAGCATCAGCGGAATCAACAATCAAATTTTAAAAGATAAATTCGAATTAGCCGATAATTTCACGCCATTAGGAGCAATAGTTTTAAATGTAAAAAATGGAACTTCTCTAAAAAAAGGAGATCATATTACAATCAATACACCGATTACCAAAAACTGGATTGATCTTTTATCAATGAATGATTTTGGCGGAGAAAGCGGATGGATCGGATGGAAAGCGGATGATTTCGTGATTCGTGCCGACAGGGAAATTATAAATGTTCAGGGAAATAAAATCACTATTGATGCGCCTTTAACGAATGCATTAGATGAAGAATTATCCAAATCAACTGTAGTCAATTACAATTGGTCTGGAAGAATAAATAATTCAGGTGTTGAAAATCTCACTTTGAAATCAGAATATGATACAACGAATACCAAAGATGAACAGCACCGTTGGACAGGAATTTCTGTTGAAAATGCTGAAGATGTTTGGGTACGGCAAGTCAATTTTGAACAATTTGCAGGCAGTGCCGTTTCGGTTTTGAAAACAGCCAAAAGAATTACAGTCGAAGATTGTTTGTCATTGAATCCAATTTCGGAAATCGCATCTTTTAGAAGAAACACTTTTTATACAGAAGGTCAGCAAACTTTATTTCAGCGTTGTTATTCGGAATTTGGATATAATGATTTTGTAGTCGGAGGTTACGCTACGGCCGGTCCAAATGTGTTTTTGCAATGCGAATCGCATCAGCCTTTTAGTTTCAGCGGATCGGTTGGAAGCTGGGCAACCGGAATCCTCTTCGATGTTTCTTTAATTGACGGAAATGCGATCAGTTTTAAAAATAAAGAACAAGACGGTAGAGGCTTGGGATGGAATGTTGCTAATAGCGTAATCTGGGAAACATCAGCATCCAAAATAGAAAATTATAGTCCGCCAACGGCAAACAACTGGGCATTTGGAGTTTGGGCGCAATGGGCAGGAAACGGTCATTGGAAAGACGTGAACAATCACATCAGCCCGAGAAGTTTGTTTTATGCTTTGTTGGAACAGCGTTTCGGTAAATTACCTATGAATGCTCAGATTATGGATTTGGGTACAGAACCTTCTTCAAGTCCGACATTGGAACAGGCAAAAGAATTAACAGCCGAAGCTTATAAATTAAACGAAACTTTAAAAGAGTTTATCGTTAAAGCATCAGCCCGAAATCCAATTTCGATTGATTATGGCAAAGCCAAAAGAATTGACGAAGTAAAAACTGATGCCGTTGCAAATGCGAATTCCAATAAAATTGTTCTGACCAACGGATTATTAACTGCTGAAAATGGTGTTATTACCGGAGAAGTGGTTGATGTGCCTTGGTGGAGAGGCAGTTTGCGTGAATCCGAAGTTTCGAAATCCAGACCGCATATTACCCGATTTGTGCCTGGACATTATGGATTGGGTTACACCGATAATCTGGAAGAAACCGTAAATTATTTAGTCGAAAATAATAAATCGGCGATTGACCATAATTACGGACTTTGGTACGAACAAAGAATGGCCGATCACGAACGCATCCGCAGAATAGATCCTGATGTATGGGCACCTTTTTACGAACAGCCTTTTGACAGAAGCGGTCAGGGAATTGCGTGGGATCATTTGAGCAAATACGATTTGACGCGATACAACGCCTGGTACTGGAACCGATTGAAAACCTTTGCAGAATTAGCAGGACAAAAAAATAAGATTCTCTTAAACGAAAATTATTTTCAGCATAATATTCTAGAAGCCGGAGCACACTGGGCAAGTTCTCCTTGGCGTCCAGCTAATAATGTCAATACTACAGGATTACCCGAACCACCGCCTTATGCAGGTGATAAAAGGATTTTTCTTGCCGAACAATTTTATGATATAAAAAATACCGATATACGTAAATTGCACGCAGCATTCATTGAAAAAAATCTCGAAAATTTCAAAGACAACGCCAACGTTCTGCAACTCACAAGTGCCGAATATACAGGTCCTTTAAGCTTTATGCAATTTTGGATTGATGTTATAGCCAATTACGAAAAGTCGCATCAAAACCAATCGAAAATAGCTTTGAGTGCTACTAAAGATGTTCAGGATGCTATTTTGAATGATGTTGAAAGAGCTAAAACTGTTGATGTAATTGATATCAGATATTGGTATTACAGAGAAGACGGAACGGCATATGCTCCGGAAGGTGGCGTAAATTTAGCACCGCGCCAGCACGCTCGTAAAATCAAAACTGGAAAAGAAACAGATGATCAGGTCTATCGTGCCGTTCGTGAGTACCGTGAAAAATATCCGGAAAAAGCTGTGCTGTATTCCACGATGGGAGCACCCCGATTTGGATGGCCGGCATTAATGGCCGGAGCTTCTTTGGCAAATGTTCCAAAAATTGAACTTTCGACCTTTCATTCTGCCCTTATTGGTATGAAATTTGCAGAAGGAACTACTTTTTCAGATAACCTTTGGACACTTGAAAATAAAGGCAATGCCTATTTGTTTTATCTAAAAAACGATCAGGATGTTTCAATAGATTTATCAAATTACAAAGGAACTTTTGAAGTATATGCAATCAATGCTTCAAATGGAAATGTAACTAAAAAAGCAAGTATCAGCGGGGGAAAACAAGTTGTAATTCCGCAGGCTGAAATCAAGGAAAAAGTACTTTTTGTAGTAAAGAAAAATTAATCAAGGTTTGTCATTGCGAGGAACGAAGCAATCACATAACGAGAGCAACTAAGTAAGATTGCTTCGTTCCTCGCAATGACAAATAAATACACAATTCAAAATAAAAACAAGATGAACCTGAAAATGAAATACCTATTTGCTCTGAGCATAAACTTTCTGTTGACAGCACAAAGTGGATTTTCTCAATCTGAAAAGTCAAAAGCTTTACCTAGAATCAAAGTTTCCGAAAACAAACATTATTTTGTTACCGAAGACGGTAAGCCATTTTTCTGGTTAGGCGACACAGGCTGGCTGACATTTAGCAAACTGGACAGAGCAGGTGTTGAAAAATACCTTCAGGATCGAAAAGCAAAAGGATTCAATGTCGTTCAAGTAATGGTATTGCATAATCTGAATGCTGTAAATGCGTATGGCGATCAGGCCCTGATGAATGATAATCTGGCGGATCAGATTACTTCGCCTGGCAATGATCCAGACAATGCTCCCGAATATGATTATTGGGATCACATAGATTACACTTTGGAAGTAGCTCAAAAAAACGGAATCTATCTTGCAATGGTTCCGGTTTGGGGAACCAATGTTTCAAAAGGGAATAAAGTGAGCAAGGAACAGGCAGTTAAATACGCGAAGTTTTTAGCCGACCGATATAAAAACAAAACCAATGTAATTTGGCTAAATGGAGGCGATACCCACGGAAACGAATTTCAGGACATTTGGAACGCCATCGGAAACACATTAAAAACGAGTAACCCAAATCAGCTGGTGACTTTCCATCCTTTCGGAAGAACCGATTCTTCTGACGATTATCACAATGCATCTTGGTTAGATTTCAATATGTTCCAATCAGGTCACAGAAGATACGATCAGGATTCGTCGAAAACCGCTTTCAAAGAAGACAATTACAAATTTGTTCACAGAGACTGGGATTTAAAACCAACAAAACCAACGCTTGACGGAGAACCATCTTACGAAGGAATTCCACACGGTTTGCACGATACTTTGCAACCATTATGGAAAGCTAGTGATGTGAGACGTTATGGCTATTGGTCTGTTCTTGCTGGTGGTGCAGGTTATACTTACGGACATAATGCGGTGATGCAAATGTTTAGAAAAGGCGACAAACCCGCTTATGGAAACAAAGTGTTTTGGTACGATGCCATTAATGCACCTGGTGCAGGGCAAATGGTTTACATCAAAAAATTAATGTTGAGTTTTCCTTATTTGGAAAGAGTTCCGGATCAATCTTTAATTGCTAATCAAGGTGAAAAATACGATTATTTGGTAGCGACAAGAGGGGAAAATTACGCTTTGATTTATACTTATAATGGCAGAAAAATTGCTGTTAATATGGGGAAAATTGCAGGAGATAAAGTAACGGCAACTTGGTACAATCCAAGCAACGGACAAAAAACAAAGATTGGAATTTTTGATAATAAAGGAACCAAAGAATTTCAGCCTTCAGGCAAAAAAGAAGACGGAAACGACTGGGTTTTAATTTTAAGTTCGAATAAATAAAAAATTTGCACGCAGATTTCGCAGATTTTCGCAGAAAAATCTGTGTTAATCTTTTCTTCCGACAGTTATCGGGAGTGGCTAAAATTGAAAATCTGCACTAATCTGCGGAATCTGCGTGCAAAAATAAACACTATGAAAATCAAAAACATCATAATCATACTCTGTTTCCTAACAGGTTTAAATACCGCTTTCGCAAATGACGGCTGGTACAATATCCTAAATGAAGGCGGAAATAACAAAGGAATAAAATGCACTGAAGCCATTCAGAAGACAATCGAAAAAGCCTCTGCAAATGGTGGAGGAACTATCTTTTTTCCTGCCGGTGAATACTTAACTGGAGCATTAAGACTAAGAAGCAACATTACAATTTATTTGGATTCGGGTGCACTTTTGAAATTTTCCGATAATTTTGATGATTACCTGCCATATGTAGAAATGCGTTATGAAGGAATCGTAATGCAGTCATTTTCTCCATTATTTTATGCCAAGGATGTCGAAAATATCACCATCAAAGGACGAGGTGTAATCGACGGACAGGGAAAAGCGTGGTGGAATGAAGTCTATCGAATCGAAACTGCCAAAGGCCCGATTCCGGAAACCAAATACCAAAAAATGTGGGTAGAACAAAACAAAGGAATTGTTTATGAACCTTACTACAAAAGAACGATTGACAAACATTTTTTCAGACCTTCTTTCTTTCAAACTTACAATTGCAAAAACATTTTGATTAAGGGTGTGACCTTCCAAAATTCGCCTTTTTGGACAATAAATCCCGAATTCTGTGACAATGTTACCGTTACGGGAATCACGATTTTCAATCCGTATTCACCCAATACAGACGGAATCAATCCTTCTTCCTGCAAGAATGTGCACATCTCGGACTGTCATATCAGCGTTGGAGACGATTGTATTACCATCAAATCGGGTCGTGACGCAGACGGACGAAAATACGGGAAAGCTTGTGAGAACGTAACCATTACGAATTGTACAATGTTAAGCGGTCACGGAGGGGTCGTTATCGGAAGCGAAATGTCTGGCGGAATCAAAAAAGTGACGATTTCCAATTGTGTTTTTGATGGAACCGACAGGGGAATCCGTATCAAATCGGCTCGTGGACGCGGAGGTGTTGTCGAAGATATTCGCGTTGATAATATCGTGATGAAAAACATCAAAGAGGAAGTTTTTGTTTTGGATTTATTTTACGATAAAGACAATGCGGTGGAACCGGTTACCGAGCGAACTCCGATTTTCAGAAACATTCATATGAGCAATATTACCGGCGGAAATGTAAATAAAGCCGGAGTTATTCGAGGAATTTCCGAAATGCCAATTCAGAATATCTCTTTTTCAGACATCAACATTGATGGAAAAGAAGGTTTCTCTGTAATCACGGCATCTGATGTTGAATTTCACGATGTAAAAGTGAATGCGACAGTGGGATCCTCTTTCAAAATCAGCGATTCTAAGAATCTGATTCTTGACAATTCAGGTTCGTCAACTCCTATAAAGGGAACTCCGGTTATCAAATTGGACAATGTTTCGAATGTAATGATTAACAATAATTTCCCTTTCAATGCAACCGATATTTTCATTGAAGCTGACGGAAAAGAAACGAAAAATATTTTTGTAAAAAATAATGTTTTCAATAACGTTTCGACGGTGGTTAAAAAAGGCGCGAGTTTAGATAAAAAAGCAATTGTAGAATAATCCCCACCCCAACCCTCCCCAAAGGGGAGGGAGCCAAAACAAAATTGTTGGTGGCGAAAAAGACAGAAACAAGATTTGTAATACTATTCCAATTTTGGAAATAATATAAAATATAATGTTCACAATAAAAAAACATTCCAATAATCACATCTCGGCTCCCTCTCCTTTGGGGAGGGTTGGGGTGGGGATTTTATTATTTTTCACTTTATTAAGTTTTTCCCAAAAAAAGAAAGAAATCTACTTGTTCACATCTTTCAGGGAACCAGCTACCGAAGGTTTGTATCTCGCCTACAGCGAAGACGGCTACAACTGGAAAGGCCTTGAAGGATCGTTTCTAAAACCCGAAATTGGCGGAAGCGAAACCAAAATTATGCGTGATCCATCAATCACAAAAGGCGCAGACGGAACCTATCATTTGGTTTGGACAACCGATTGGAAAGGCGGAAACGGTTTTGGATACGCTAGTTCAAAAGATTTGATTCATTGGTCAGAACAACAATATATTCCCGTGATGAAGAACGAGCCGGAAGTGGTAAACGTTTGGGCTCCCGAAATTTTTTATGACGATGTCAAGAAAGAATACATCATTATTTGGGCTTCAACAATTCCGTTTCGTTATGCAAAAGGTCAGGAAGAGGAGAAAAACAACCACAGGATGTATTACGTGACAACCAAAGATTTCAAAACATTTTCGGATACCAAATTGTTTTACGAGCCCGGTTTTAGTGTCATTGATTGTGTGATTGTCAAAAAAGGCAAAAAGGATTATGTTTTGGTTTTGAAAGACAACACAAGGCCGATGCGAAACATCAAAGTGGCTTTTGGGAAATCGGTTTTAGGGCCTTTCGGCAAAAGCTCAGAGCCTTTTACAGCCCATTTGTCAGAAGGACCTACGGTTGTAAAAATCAAAAACAAATGGCTGATTTATTACGACAACTACGGTGAGAAAAATTACAAGGCTTCAAGTACTTCAGACTTTGTTCATTTTGAAGATGTTTCCTCAAAGATAAGCCTTCCAGAAGGACACAAACACGGAACGATTACAACTATTTCGTCAGCAGTTTTAAAAGGATTAATTGAAAAGAAGTAAAATATAATGCCATAGATTTCAAAGATTAGAAAAGAAAATACAAATAAAAAATCTGCGTAAATCTGCGAAATCTGCGTGAAAAAATTAGGCAAGCAAATTCAAGAATAAAATCTGTGGCAAAAAAGAAAAACAATGACTGCATTTAAAAACATAAAAACCAATATCGTAACAGCATCAGCAATACTATTGACTTGCGGAGCTGTAACTTCTGCATTGGCACAAAATGATACCATACGCTATACAGGCAAAACACTTTCGAATGTCGATTACCACCACGGGCAATTAGCTCCCGCAGTTGGAGTTCACGCGACACAGATAATGCGCGCAAGCAGGGAACATCCCGAAAAAGCAGATGGTTTGGGATGGACCTACAACCACCAACCGATGATGGCGTATTGGAACAATACCTTTTATTTGAATTATTTGAGCGATCCAACGGGAGAACATATTCCGCCAAGTCAAACTTTTTTAATGACTTCGAAAGACGGTGTGACTTGGACAAAACCACAAACACTTTTCCCAATTTACAAAGTTCCCGATGGTTTTAAAAAAGAAGGAATGGAAGGCGTTGCCAAAAATCTGGATGCGATTATGCACCAACGCATTGGCTTTTATGTTACTTCCGACAAAAAATTGATTGCTATGGGGTATTATGGCGTAGCATTGGATAAAAAAGACGACCCAAATGACGGAAAAGGAATTGGCCGTGTCGTTCGCGAAATCTACAAAGACGGGACTTTTGGACCAATTTATTTTATCCGATATAATAAAACCGGAAATCCGTTGCCAACAACCTTTCCGTTTTACACCAAAAGCAAGGACAAGAAATTTATCAAAGCTTGTGACGAATTATTGTCTAAACCTTTGTTGATGCAACAATGGGTGGAAGAAGCCGATCGTGATGATGAATTGATTCCGTTAAAAAAACAATACAAAGCTTTTAATTATTACCATTTGCCAAACGGAAATGTAGTCGGTTTATGGAAATTTGCTTTGACATCCATCAGTAAAGACGAAGGAAAAACTTGGCAATACATCCCGACAAGAGCGCCCGGTTTTGTCAACAGCAATGCCAAGATTTGGGGACAAAAAACTTCGGATAACCGTTATGCAACTGTTTATAATCCGTCAGAATATCGTTGGCCATTGGCTATTTCAACTTCTGATGACGGATTGAACTACAAAGATTTATTGTTGGTTCACGGCGAAGTGAGTCCGATGCGTTATGGCGGAAACTACAAATCGGCAGGGCCACAATACGTTCGAGGAATTTCCGAAACTGACGGAACTCCGCCTGACGGAAAACTTTGGGTAAGCTACAGTATGAACAAAGAAGATATTTGGGTGGCTTCGATTCCGGTTCCGGTGACTAGCGAAGTAAAAGAAAACGCTAATGATGTTTTCAATGATTTACCAAATGGCGAAGAATTAAAATTATGGAACACTTACGATTTGGCTTGGGCTTCCGCCAAAGTGGAAAAGAAAACCGACGGCAAAAAAAGCCTAACTTTAAGAGACCAAGATGCTTTTGATTATTCCCGTGCCGAGCGTGTGATTCCGTTTGCCAAAAAAATGGAAGCCACTTTTACCGTTAAGCCCGAACAAAACAATCACGGTTTACTGCAGGTTGAATTTCAAAATGCGCAAGGACTTCCTGCGATTCGTTTAGAATTCGATTCGGATGGGGAATTGAAAGCGAAAAATGGCGCCCGTTTTGGGGGAATTATGAAATATGAAGCCGGAAAGGAATATACTGTTACGGTTAAACTGAATGTGGCTAGCCGTTCTTATACCGTAAAAGTAAATGACGGCAAGGAAACCAACAAGATATTTTATGCTCCGGTTGACGGAATTTCACGCATTATGTTCCGCACGGGAGAGCAACGTTATACACCAAATGCAGACACAGAACCGGATACACCGGATTTCACAGATTTGCCGGATACAGGAAAATTAATCCCCGAGGCGGTGTTTAATATTGAATCGTTGGTTACTAAAAAGGAACAATAATTTTTTTACCATTAAGATATTAAGAAAATTAAGTTGAATGCTTAATGAGCTTATTTTGAGAGAATAAAGACGCTAATACTTAATTTTCTTAATATCTTAATGGTTCAATTAAAAATTTACAAAGTGAATATTTCAAAATCCATATTAACCTTTATTTTTCTTTTTTTCGTTTTTATTTCTAACGGCCAAATTTCTGCCGAGCATTTAACTTGTGAAATGGTCGAAAATCCTTTGGCTGTTAATACAAATCAACCTAGATTAAGTTGGCAATTGGTTTCAAAAGAAGCGAACGTTTTGCAAACGGCTTATCAGATTTTAGTTGCTTCTTCGGAAGAAAAGCTAAAAAGAGACCAAGGCGATGTTTGGGACAGCGGAAAAGTAAATTCCGATAAAAACCTTCAAATAAATTATGGAGGAACTTCTTTAAAAAACGAAGCCAAATATTTTTGGAAAGTTAAAGTCTGGAATCAAAATGGGAAATCTTCGGTTTGGAGTAAAATTAATTCTTTCCGAATTGCACCTTTAGAAACGGCTTTGAATCCAACTTGGATTGGGGCGATTACAAAGGCTGACAGTCATTTGCCGGAAGGCCGAAATTATCATACGGCTACTTTCAACAAAGAGAAAAAATCGTCTTTAATCAACGCTTCCGATTCTTTGTCACGCAGAAGTATTATGATTCGCAAACCTTTTGAAGTAAAAAAAGAAATCAAGGAAGCCGTAGTTTACATTTCAGGTTTAGGACATTACGAACTGACGATTAACGGAAAGAAAATCGGCAACAGTGAGTTTGCTCCTTTGTGGTCAGACTATGACAAAACGGTCAATTTCAACACTTATGAATTGACTGCGAAAGAACTGCAAAATGGTGAAAACGTAATCGGTGTGTTGTTAGGAAACGGAATGTACAATACGCTTGCCGAACGTTATTCGAAGTTTTATGTGAGTTTTGGACCGCCGACTTTATTTTTAAAAATGAAAGTGGTTTACAAAGACGGCTCTGAAGACATTATAAAATCAGATGAAACTTGGAAATACAGCAAAAGTCCGATCACCTACAACAGTATTTTTGGTGGAGAAGATTATAATGCCAATTTGGAACAAAAAGGTTGGAACAACAAGGGATTCAACGATTCGAATTGGAAAAAAGTAGTCGTTCAGGAAGCCCCAAAAGGAAAGTTGAGAGCACAAACGACATCACCAATTATCGTTCAAAAACAATTTGAAGTTAAGGAGGCCAAAGAGCTGAAACCTAATTTCTATATTTTTAATATGGGGCAAAATCTTTCCGGTTTTCCGACTATTAAAGTTAAAGGAAAAAAAGGGCAAACGGTTCGTGTTTGGGTGGGTGAAAGCTTGAATGAAGACGGAACAGTTGGACAGGGAAAAACAGGAAAACCATATTATTATAACTATACTTTGAAAGGGGAAGGCATCGAAGAATGGCGACCTAATTTTAGTTATTACGGCTATCAATATGTTCAGATTGAGAACATCAATTACAAAGAAGACAAGGACAAAAATCTTCCGACATTGGTTGATTTGAAATCAAATTTTATATACAATTCGGCTGGAGAAGCAGGAAGTTTTGAATGTTCCAATGACATCTTCAACAAGGCACATTGGCTGATTAATAATGCCATAAAAAGTAACTTCCAAAGCGTTTTCACCGATTGTCCGCAACGCGAAAAATTAGGCTGGATTGAAGAAATTCATTTGAACGGCCCTGGATTACTTTTTAATTACAATTTGGAAAGTTTTATTCCTGCCACGATGCAAAACATTTCCGATTCGCAACGTGACAATGGTTTGATTCCAACGATTGTTCCCGAATATGTTGTCTTTGGAGGCGATTTTACTGATTCTCCGGAATGGGGTGTGACCGGTGTGATTTTACCTTGGATGTATTACGAATATTACGGCGATGCATCGTTAATCGAAAAATACTATCCCGTAATGAAAAAGTATGTCGATTATTTAGGGACAAAAGCAACAGACCACATTGTTTCGCACGGATTGGGCGATTGGTACGATTACGGGACACACGCTGCCGGATATTCTAAAAACAGTCCGATTGCGCTTTCAGCGACTTCACATTATTTTTATGGAGCGAGTTTGGCTGCAAAAGCGGCGAAACTGTTGAATAAAACGGAAGATGTTGCGAAATATGAAGCTTTGACTTCGGACATTAAAAAGGCATTTAATGACAAATTTTTTAATGCCGAAACCAAACAATACGGGACAAACAGTCAGTTTAGTAACGCTGTTCCTGTTTTTATGGATATAGTGGAACCGCAGTACAAACAAGCGGTAATGCAGAATTTATTGGCCGATATCAAAGCCAAAGGCGACCGATTGACGACAGGCGATGTGGGAAACCGTTACTTGTTTCAGGCTTTGGCACAAAATGGCGAAAACGAAACGATGTACAAAATGAACAATCATTACGATGCGCCGGGTTATGGTTTTCAGATAAAATTTGGCTTGACGACTCTGACCGAACAATGGGATCCCCGAAAAGGAAATTCGTGGAATCATTTTATGATGGGGCAAATCGAAGAATGGTTTTACCAAAGCCTTGCCGGAATTGTGCCTGATTCCAACAATCCGGGATTCAAACATTTCTTTATTCAGCCGGAAGTTGTGGGCGATATGACTTTCGCGAAAGCGGAATATAAATCGATTTATGGAAAAATTGCTTCGGCTTGGGAAAAGAAAGACAGAAAATTAATCCTGAAAGTGGAGATTCCTGTCAATACATCGGCGACCATAAAATTGCCGGTTTCGAAAGATTCGGAAATAAAAGTGAATAAAAAATCAGTTAGTACAGTTTTTGATGAAAAAACCAAAAAAACAACTTTAGAATTAGGTTCAGGAATTTATACAATTGAATGTAAATTATAGTTTTCGGGAGATCTAAGAGGTTTTTAAAACCTATCAGGTCTGATTTGAAGTTAACAATAAATAAAAATGAAAAATTTAAAAAACATAACCTTTACGTTACTAATCTCAATTTTTACATTGACTTTAGCAAACGCGCAATGCACTTCGGATACCAATTTCAGGAGACCGGTTTCGGAAACGCTTCAAAAAATTGCAACCATTTTTAAGGTTACCATCAATGACGATCGCGGTTTGCTAAAAGGAAAGGAACTCGATTATGCCGATTGGAGAATTGAACCGGGAAATTTGCCAATTTCACTAACGAATATTTTGGCTCCGTTTGAGTTGATGTACTTCAAACAGCCGGATGGGAGTTACATCATCCGTAAATATGAAAACCATAAAGTTTCGGTCGATAAAGGCAGAGAGCGTTTAAACTATCTGACGACTTTGTACTCGAATGCAGCAGAATGGGAAGCGCGCAAAAAAGAAATAAAAGCCTGTATGATTACGTCATTTGGTTTGGACAAGGCTCCGCCAATGCCGAAATCAAAACCAATTTTAACTCCAAAAAGAATTTACAAAGATTACAGTATTGAGAACATCGCACTTGAAATTCTTCCGGGCGTTTATACTACAGGATCGATCTATAAACCGTATCCACTAAACAAAAAAGCGGCAGTTATCTTAACGCCCGATGGACATTTTGGTGACGGAAGATATAGAAAAGACGAGCAGTACCGTTGTGCCATAATGGCCAAAATGGGAGCAATCGTAGTGAGTTATGATTTATTTGCCTGGGGCGAATCGTTGCTTCAATTTCCCGAAGAAACACACCGAAACAGCATTGCATCGACCGTTCAGGTTTTGAGCGGAATACGTTTATTGGATTATTTATCGACTCAGAAAAACGTCGATATGACCCGTGTTGGCGTTACCGGTGGTTCTGGCGGAGGCTCGCATACGATGTTTTTGGTGGCTTTGGATGACCGAATTAAAGTTTCGGCACCCGTGGTGATGGTTTCGTCACATTTTTCTGGAGGATGTCCCTGCGAAAGCGGTCGGGGAATTCACCTTTGCGGTAACGGAACCAATAATGCCGAAATCTCGGCAATGATGGCACCAAAACCACAATTGATTGTTTCCGACGGAAAAGACTGGACACTGGCCGTTCCCGAATTGGAATTCCCTTTTATTCAAAGAACTTATGATTTTTACGGCAAGAAAGATTTGGTTGAAAATGCCCATTTTGCCAATGAAGGACACGATTTTGGGGTTTCAAAACGTATGGCGTTGTATCCCTTTATGGCAAAATATTTAGGTCTGGATTTAAAGAAATTACAAAATGAAAAAGGCGAAATCGACGAATCAACCTGCGTGATTGAACCTTACGATAAATTATATGTTTTTGGCAACAAAGCCGAAAATTTGCCGAAAAACGCATTAAAGGACATTAATAAATTGTATGAAATGTTCGGGGAAAAAAATCTGAAGGTTTACGAGGTTAAGAAGTAAATGTTTAGCCACTGATTCACAGATTATGTGGATTAAAATCTGTGAATCAGTGGCTAAAATATAAAATGAAAAATATGAAGTTAAGAAGTAAAATTACTGCTATTTGTTTTGGGATTTTTTCCTTTGCAACAGCGCAAAACAGCGAACTAAAACTTTGGTATGATAAACCTGCATCCATTTGGAACGAAGCCTTGCCTTTGGGTAATGGACGTTTGGGTGCAATGGTTTTTGGCGATCCGGCTGTGGAGCGTCTGCAATTGAACGAAGAAACCATTTGGGCAGGTTCACCGAACAGCAACGCGCACAATAAGTCAATTGAGGCTTTGCCAAAAGTAAGACAACTTATTTTTGACGGTAAATTTGACGAAGCACAGGATTTGGCGACTCGTGATATAATGTCGCAGACCAATGACGGAATGCCGTATCAGACTTTTGGAAGTGTTTATATTTCATTTCCTGGGCATCAAAAATATTCGAATTATTATCGTGATTTGAATATTGGTGATGCTACCGCAAAAGTGAAATACACGGTCAACGGTGTAGAATTTACCCGCGAAATCATCACAGCATTTTCAGATCAGGTGATTGTGGTGAAACTTTCGGCAAGTAAACCGGGACAAATTACCTGCAACGTTTTTATGAACAGCCCGATTGACAAAACCGTTCCATCAACAGAAGGAAACCAAATTATCCTTTCGGGAACTGGAACCAATTTTGAAAATGTAAAGGGTAAAGTAAAATTTCAGGGCAGACTGGAAGCTAAAAATAAAGGCGGAGAAGTTTCGGCAAGCAACGGAATCCTGAGTATCAACCAAGCCGATGAAGTGACACTTTACATTTCGATAGCGACCAATTTCAAAAATTATCAGGATATCACAGGTGATGAAATTGCGATAAGTAAATCCTATTTGGAGCAGGCATTGCCAAAAAGCTTTGATGAGATTAAAAAAGCACACGTTACCTATTACCAAAAAATCTTCAATAGAGTTGTATTGGATTTAGGAACCAATGAAAACGCTAAGAAACCAACCAACGAAAGAATTAGGGATTTCAAAAAAGAATTCGATCCGCAACTGGCGAGTTTGTATTTCCAGTTTGGACGTTATTTATTGATTTCAAGTTCACAGCCGGGCGGACAGCCAGCAAATCTTCAGGGAATCTGGAACGATATGGTAACTCCGCCTTGGGACAGTAAATACACGACCAACATCAACGCCGAAATGAATTACTGGCCGGCAGAAGTAACCAATCTTTCCGAAATGCACGAGCCTTTTATCCAGATGGCAAAAGAGCTGAGCGTGACGGGAGCAGAAACAGCAAAAATGATGTACAACGCCAGCGGTTGGGTTCTGCATCACAACACCGATATTTGGCGTGTAACGGCTCCGGTTGATTCGGCTGCATCTGGAATGTGGATGACTGGTGGTGCTTGGGTTTGTCAGGATTTATGGGAAAGATATTTGTACACAGGCGATAAAAAATATTTAGCAGAGATTTATCCGATTATGAAAGGGGCGTCCGATTTCTTTTTGGATTTTATGATAACCGATCCAAATACGGGTTATTTGGTAGTAGTACCGTCAAGTTCTCCTGAAAATACACACGCAGGCGGAACAGGAAAATCTACTATTGCATCAGGAACGACGATGGACAATCAATTGGTTTTTGATTTGTTTACACACGTAATCGAAGCTTCGAAACTGGTTTCACCTGATGCTGATTTTACGAAAAGAATTCAGGATGCATTAAATAAAATGGCTCCGATGAAAGTCGGAAAACACAGTCAGTTGCAGGAATGGCAGGACGATTGGGACAATCCAAAAGACAATCACAGACACGTTTCACATTTGTATGGCTTGTTTCCGAGTAATCAGATTTCGCCAATTAAGACACCTGAATTATTTGAAGGAGCAAAACAATCTTTAATTTACAGAACAGATGAATCCACAGGCTGGTCAATGGGCTGGAAAGTGAATTTATGGGCACGATTATTAGACGGCAATCACGCCTACAAACTTATTCAGGATCAATTGCATTTGGTAACCGCAGACCAAAGAAAAGGTGGCGGAACGTATCCAAATATGCTCGATGCACACCAACCGTTCCAAATTGACGGTAACTTCGGATGCACTGCTGGAATTGCCGAAATGCTGATGCAAAGCCAGGAAGATGCGATTCATTTACTGCCTGCTTTGCCAACAGTCTGGAAAGATGGAAGCATAAAAGGTTTGGTAACCCGAGGCGGATTTGTAATTGATATGACCTGGAAAAACAATAAAGTTTCGACTTTGAAAATATATTCCAAACTAGGAGGAAACTGCCGATTGAAACTGGAAAACACTTTGAAAGCTGACAAAGGAATTACGCTTAAAAAAGCAAAAGGCAAAAACCCGAATCCGCTGTTTTATGATGTTGAGGTGAAAAAGCCGATTATTTCTAAAGAAGCGAAACTGCCTAAAGTGCAGTTACCGAAGTACAATGTGTATGATGTGGAGATGAAAGCTGGGGAGACTTATAGTTTTTCTGCAAATTAAATATAAATAGCAAGTCTTGTTTGTCATTTCGACGGAGGAGAAATCACACAAGTTGAGGACTTATTGTTGAGGAATATCGGATGTGATTTCTCCTTACGTCGAAATGACAAAACTGTGAGAAAAGAGGTTTCAAAACATTAATAGTATGAATAATAAGTTTAGTTTGTCATTCCGAGGAACGAGGAATCTCCGTTGCAAGATCGACAAAGATTGAAGATTTAGATTGTAGAGTTACTTGCGGAGATCCTTCCTTCGTCAGGATGACAAAAAAGAAGTGGAAAACCGAGAACGTCTTCCGCGTGAGTGATGGCAGTGGAGCTCTTTTTTTGAGAGGCTTTTTCAGCCGAACAAAAAAAAGCGGGAACGTACAGCACGACCCGGAGTTTTTCACGGAGGGGCACGCCCAAATAAATAAAATAATCATTTTGAATATGTTATATCATTTTAAATATAAAATAATCGCTTTTACAATTTTGATTGCTTCATTAAGCAGTTGTAAATCGGGTGCGGGACATTCGCAGAAAGGGAAAGCAGTGGTTTTAAAGCAAAAGGACTTTAAGCATTATGTGGATTATTTCAACACGATGGAAGATGAGAATCTGAAATTTGCGATTCCGAATGACAGTGCGTGGGCGTGGATGGAAAAGAATATTCCGTTGTTTGAATGTCCTCAGCAGAATTTTGAGGAAATCTATTATTTTAGATGGTGGAGCGCGCGCAAGCACATTAAGAAAACACCACTTGGTTTCGGAATTACAGAGTTTTTGGTAGATCGTTCGTATGCCGATAAATATAATTTGATTGCTTGTGCTGTTGGGCATCATATCAATGAATTTCGCTGGGTTCACGATCCAAAATACATTGAGCAGGATGTGAAAATCTGGTACCGTGGCAATGATGGAAAACCAATGAATAAGTTGTATAAATTCAGCAGCTGGACTGCCGATGCTTTGTACAATCGGTATTTGGTGAATAAGGATGCCAAATTCTTACTGGATATGTACCCGGATATGGTTACGGATTATGCGGTTTGGGAAAAAGACCGTCAGCGCAAGGATGGTTTGTTTTGGCAACACGATGTAAAGGACGGAATGGAAGAATCGCTGAGTGGCGGACGTAAAGTTCAGAATGCACGCCCGACGATTAACAGTTATATGTATGGCAATGCGATGGCGATTTCAAAAATGGCCGGGATGAAAGGCGATAAGGAAGCGGAAGCAAAATTCAAAGACAAAGCCGATGTTTTGCAACAATTGGTAGAAACCAAATTATGGAATCCGAAAAGTGAATTTTTTGAAACTTTTACAGAAAAAGATACGCTGGCGCAGGTGAGAGAAGCGATTGGATTTATTCCGTGGTATTTTAACCTGCCACAAAAAAACAAAGGTTTTGAAAAAGCCTGGGAGCAGATTAAGGATGAAAAAGGATTTTCGGCACCGTTTGGATTGACGACTGCCGAGCGCAGAAGTCCGCGTTTCAGGACTCACGGAACCGGAACCTGCGAATGGGACGGTGCAATCTGGCCTTTTGCCACTTCACAGACGTTGACGGCTTTGGCAAATGTATTGAATGATTACAATCAGAATTTTGTTGCCAAAACCGATTATTTCAAACAGATGGAATTGTATGTACAGTCACAATATTACCGTGGAAAACCGTATTTAGGGGAATATCTGGACGAAATCACGGGCTATTGGCTAATGGGCGACAGGGAAAGAAGCCGTTATTACAACCATTCGACTTTTAATGATTTGATGATTACAGGATTAGTTGGTTTACGCCCAAGAGCGGATGAAAAAATTGAAGTAAATCCGTTGATTCCACAAGAAAAATGGGATTGGTTTTGTTTGGATAATGTGTTGTATCACGGGAATATCATTACGATTCTTTGGGATAAAACAGGGGAGAAATACGGTAAAGGAAAAGGGTTTAGAATTTTTAAGAATGGGAAGGAAATTGCGGTTTCGGAGAAATTGGAGAAATTAGTTTCTGAGTAACTTTGTATTGAATTTTTCTTAAGAGATTTAAATTGTAATGATGTTTTAAAATATGATAGATACGATATGTGTTTGTGATATTTTTGAAAACTTAACTAAATAAAGATGTTATGCAAGTATGCTATAATTGCGGAAATGAATTTCCGGAAGAAAATATAACTAGAGAACATATACCAGCCCAAAACTTATTTTTTGGTTATGGTGATGAATATAAAGTTAATAGGTTAGTTGTTCCAGCTTGTTTCGATTGCAATAATCAATATTCTCAAATTGATCAGGAAATAAGAGATGCAATTGGCGTAATGAATAACGGTAATGATGAGCAAACTGAATTGACTAGGAAATCTATTAAATCTATTATGCGTAAGAAAAACTGGGCCGATAGATTGTATTTTTCTGAAGGTAAAGTTTTAAGTGTTGATTTTAGTTATGATGATTTTAAAAAATTGCATATTAAAAATTTCAAAGGTGTGTTTTATGCAAAATATGGAAGACCCTTACCAAAAGATTTTGAAGTTGAAATAATTGCTGAAGGAGATGAAGAAGATGAAAAATTGATGGGTATTGGTAAATTGTTTTATGATTATGTTGTTGAAAATGATAAGTTTTTAATTTCTGGTCACGAAGATATTTTTATGTATAATATAAAAACAATGAATCCAACAGATTCGGAATATGTAATTGATAATGGTGATATTGAAAATTCACTCTGTGTTATTGGAGTTTTTGTATACCACAAAAATTTATGTTCAATTGTAATTGCATCGAAAAAAGAATTTTTAGATGGAATTAAAAAAAGAAACAGATAAAATATTATTGTGAGCAAAAAATAAAATTATGAAAAAAACACTTCTACATACATTCATCCTCATTGTTTCACTCTGTTTTTCTTCGGCGAAAGCTCAAAATAAAATCAGCGTCACCAACCTGCAATGCGAAATGCTCAACAATCCGGAAGGAATCGATGTGTTGAAACCTCGTTTGAGCTGGCAGATGAAGTCAGATGAGAATGCTGTAAAACAAACAGCCTATCAAATTTTAGTGGCTTCGACTTTAGAAAACCTGAATGCCAACAAAGCCGATTTATGGGACAGCGGAAAAGTACAAAGCAGTGAATCTGTCAATATTATTTACAACGGAAAAAAGCTAAAAGACAGAGACAATGCATTTTGGAAAGTAATCCTTTTTACAAATAAAGGCGAAATAAAATCTACAGAAAACGCTCATTTCAGCATTGGGATTTTAACCTATGCCGACTGGAAATTGACACGCTGGATTGGTTATGAAAAATTATCGAAAGAGGATAGTGTTTCCCAGTATTCGAGGTTATCCGCCCGTTATTTAAGAAAAGAAATCAATCTGAAAAAACAAGTCAAATCTGCCAAGGTTTACCTTATGGGAATGGGCTTGTACGAGCTGTACATCAACGGAAATAAAATTGGCGATCAGGTATTGGCACCCGTTCCGACGGATTATACCAAGAATGTAAAATACAATGTTTTTGATGTGACTTCGCAGTTGAAAGAAGGCAAAAATATGCTCGGAACAATTTTAGGAAACGGACGTTTTTTTGCGATGCGTCAGGATTACAAACCGTATAAAATCAAATCTTTTGGTTTCCCGAAAATGGCTTTGCAGTTGTTTGTAGAATATACCGATGGAACCAAAGACATCATCCGAACAGACGATACCTGGAAGTTAACGACAGAAGGACCAATTTTGTCCAACAACGAATACGACGGCGAAGAATACGATGCCCGAAAGGAAATGAAAGGCTGGGCGACGACCAATTTTGATGATAAATCTTGGGTAAATGCCAGATATGTTCAGGAGCCGGGTGGTTTTTACGAAGCACAAATGACGCCGAATATGAAAATCAAAGGCGAAGTAAAACCAATTTCAATCAAGCAAACTGCCAAGGGAACTTATATTTTGGATATGGGTCAGAATATGGTGGGCTGGTTGCAACTGAAAGTAAAAGGAAAAAGCGGAGACAAAATCACAATGAAATTTGCCGAATCACTGCAGAAAGACGGCTCATTGTACATTGCGAATTTGCGTGATGCGAAAACGACAGATGTTTATACTTTAAAAGGGGAAGGCGAAGAAATCTGGGAACCACGATTTATTTTTCACGGATTTCGATTTGTGGAGATTTCGGGTTTTCCGACTAAACCAACTTTAGATAATTTTGTTGGGAAAGTAGTTTATGACGATATCAAAACAACAGGAACTTTTGAATCTTCGGATGCAACGATGAACCAGATTTTCAAAAATGCGTGGTGGGGCATCAGCGGAAATTACAAAGGAATGCCAATCGACTGTCCACAGCGAAACGAGCGTCAGCCTTGGCTGGGTGACCGAACTACGGGCGCTTATGGCGAAAGTTTTCTATTCAACAATCAGACTTTATATGCCAAATGGCTTGATGATATTAAATATTCGCAAACCCAAGACGGAGGATTGCCAGATGTAGCACCGGCATTTTGGCGTTATTACGGCGATAATGTGACCTGGCCGGGAACCTATATCACAGTTGCTGATATGCTGTACCAGCAATTTGCAGATGCAGAAGTGATTAAAAAACAGTACCCATCTATGAAAAAATGGATGCTGTATATGGAAGAAAATTATCTGCAAAATGATCTAATGGACAAGGACAAATACGGTGATTGGTGCGTTCCGCCGGAATCGTTGGAATTAATCCGTTCCAAAGATCCAGCTCGTATGACGGACGGACAATTGTTGTCAAGTGCTTTCTATTATCAGCTTTTGAACATTATGAAAAAGTTTGCCAAAATCTCAAATGCAGATGCTACAGATATTGTTTATTATGATGATTTGGCAACAAAAATCAAAAAAGCTTTCAACGCCAAATTTTTGAATACGGAGAAAAACTATTATGCCAATAATACCGTGACTGCAAATGTCCTGCCTTTAGCTTTCGGAATGGTTTCAGAAGACTTGAAAGAGAAAGTTTTCCAGAATATGGCACACGAAGTTGAGGTAACAAAACAAGGTCATATCAGTACAGGTGTTATTGGAACGCAATTCTTGATGCGAACGCTGACCAATTTTGGTAGAGGGGATTTGGCTTATAAATTGGCATCCAACAAAACCTATCCAAGCTGGGGCTTTATGGTTGAAAACGGTGCCACAACTATTTGGGAATTATGGAATGGAAATACTGCAGATCCGTCAATGAACTCCCAAAATCACGTGATGCTTTTGGGCGATTTAATGATTTGGTATTGCGAAAATATGGCGGGAATCAAGAGCAATCCGGAAACTCCGGGCTTCAAACAAATTATCATGAAACCGGATTTCAATGCAGGATTAACTTATGTAAATGCGTCTTACGAATCGATTTACGGCACAATTAAAAGTGACTGGAAGAAAAACAAAAATAGCCTGCAGTGGAAAATTACTATTCCTGCCAATTCATCTGCGGTAGTGTATTTGCCAGCAAAAGACGCCTCTTCGGTTACGGTGAACAATCAAAAACTGGCTCAGTTTTCGGCTTCTTATAAAACTGAAAATAGCGATATTGTACTGACTTTACCGTCAGGTGTGTATGTTTTGAATGTGAAGTAAAAACACTTTTCCTTTATTTCAGCACTGTACAGGATGCCTCTTTTGTTTTTTAGTGTCATTTTTACACTTAATAAGATTTTTGCATTTTGATATTTGTGTAACGTATTAAAAATAAACCTAATACTATTTTAAAGAATAAATAATGAAATTTAAACACATAACGATTGCCTTTTTTGGACTGTTGCTTTTGGGAAGCTGTAAATCTGCTTTGGAAAAAAAGACATGGAAAGAAGGAATTTTGGTAGATGAATTCATTTACGATAAAGCACCTTATCCCTCCTGTCATGCAGTAACCATTGTAGAAGCAACTAACGGAGATTTGGTGTCAGCCTGGTTTGGAGGAACACACGAAAGACATCCGGATGTTTGTATTTATTCAGCCATAAAACCAAAAGGAAGCGATAAATGGGGTGAAGCCATTAAGGTCGCTGATGGTGTAATGCCAGATGGGAAAAGATTTCCAACTTGGAATCCGGTTTTGTACCAAATTCCTGGCGGCGATTTGATGCTGTTTTATAAAATAGGCCCAAAACCATCCGAGTGGTGGGGTGTTTACAGAACTTCTTCTGATGGCGGAAAAACCTGGTCTGATAAGATTGATATGCCGAGTAAAGATTTTCTGGGACCAATTAAAAACAAACCGGTTTTATTAAGCAACGGAACATTATTACTTCCTTCAAGTACCGAAGGAAATGGATGGCATTTGCGGATGGAATCCACTCCAGACTTGGGAAAAACCTGGGTGATGGGCGATACCATTTCAAGAGGAAAACAAAAAATCAACGCCATCCAGCCGAGTATTCTGTTTCATAAAGACGGAAGTATTCAGGCGATTGGAAGAACCAAAAACAGAGCCATTTTCAGCACTTTTTCTAAAGATAATGGAAAAACATGGTCGGATTTAGAATTAATCGGGTTGCCAAATAATAACTCCGGCACTGATGCTGTAACCTTGAAAAACGGTAAGCATTTATTGGTTTACAACCACGTTCTGCCTCCTGGAAAAGAAACCAAAGGTCCAAGAACACCTTTGAATCTTTCTATCTCTGATGACGGAATCAATTGGAAAGCGACATTAGTTTTGGAAGATTCAAAAATCAGCCAGTATTCCTATCCCTCCATTATTCAAAGTTCAGACGGAATGGTACATATTGTGTATACCTGGAGAAGAGAAAAACTGAAATATGTAAAAATAGATCCAAGTAAATTAGTTGCTATTCCAATCAAAAACGGAATCTGGCCTGGGCAGGAGGGAGTTGAAGTGAAGGCTGTTAAAGCGGAAGAGGAATAAATTTAAAAATGAACCATTAATTAAATTTACCATTAAGATATTAAGTTTCATTAAGGAACATACTTAATTTCTTAAAATCTTAATGGTAAAAAAGTAAAAATATGAAGTCAACTTATTTTAAAAGAAACGCCATTGTTTTATTCCTTGCTGTTTTGTGCAGTACTTTGTATAGTGAAGTTTCAGCGCAATCCGGCAAAAAGCAAAAATACAAAGTAGCGGTTTGCGACTGGATGATTTTAAAAAGACAAAAACTCGGAGCATTCGGTTTGGCTAGCGAAATAAAAGCAGACGGAATCGAACTCGATATGGGCGGATTAGGAAAAAGACCAACCTTCGACAGTAAATTAGGTGACCCTGTCGAAAGACAAAAGTTTCTGGATAAGTCTAAAGAAACAGGAGTTGGAATCAGTTCGATTGCCATGTCAGGTTTCTATGCACAGTCTTTCGCCAAACGAGATTCAATCGCACGAATGATTAACGATTGTGTGGCAACCATGAAAAATATGAAGGTAAAAGTCGCTTATCTTCCATTGGGAACAGAAAGCGATTTGACAAAAAATCCGGAGTTACGCCCGATAGTAATTGAAAGATTAAAATGGGCAGGAAAGCAAGTCGGTAAAATAGGAGGTGTAATCGCTATTGAAACTTCATTGAACGCTACCGAAGAGAAAAAACTATTGGAAGAAATAGGCTGTAAACACATCAAAAGTTCTTTCAATTTTGCCAATGCCGTAGACAACGGAAGAGACATTGCAACCGAATTAAAGATTCTGGGTAAAAAACACCTGGCACAAATTCACGCATCCGTAACAGATAACGTCTGGCTGGAAAACGATAAAAATGTCGATATGCCAAAAATCAAAAAAGCGCTGGACGAAATGAAATGGAGCGGCTGGCTGATTGTAGAACGCTCCAGAGATGTTACGCAAGTGCATAATGTAAAAGCCAATTACGGAGCTAACGTAGCGTATTTGAAGAAAATTTTTCAGAATTAAAAATAACTTACCGCAACGACGCAAAGGCACAAAGAAACCTTGCGACTTTGTGTCTTTACGGTTATAAAAACACATAATGAAATATTTAAGCATACTTTTTTTAGGACTATACGCCACTTTTACATCGGCACAAAACATCACCATTGTTCGTGATGCCAATGCCCCAAGAGCGAAATACGGAGCTGAAAAACTATCTGAAACAGCATCAGCAAAAGGACTTAAAGTAGTTTTTGCCGACAAAGTACCTAAAAAATCAAAAGAAAAAGTAATTATCATTGGCGAAAAAGGAACTGACTTTTGGAAAATCAATTCCAAAATTGCTAAAATCGATGATTCGAAATTAACAAAGAAAGAAGGCTTCCAAATCCGCACTCAAAAAAATATTATTTACATAGAAGGAACCGATGCAACCGGAGCCTTGTATGGTGCAATGGAATTGGCTGACCGAATCAAATCTTCGGGCGAAATTCCGTCAGAAATAAATATCGAAGACAGTCCGGAAATGGTTTTGAGAGGTGCCTGTATCGGAATGCAGAAGCCCGTTTATCTTCCGGGACGTGACGTTTACGAATATCCATACACGCCTGAAACTTTCCCTTGGTTTTACGATAAAAAACTTTGGACAAAGTATCTGGATATGATGGTCGAAAACCGAATGAATTCCTTGTATTTATGGAACGGACATCCTTTTGCTTCTTTGGTAAAATTGAAAGACTATCCGTTTGCCGTTGAAGTAAGTGATGAAGATTTCAAAAAAAACGAAGAAATCTATAAATACCTAACTGTAGAAGCCAACAAAAGAGGAATCTGGGTCATCCAAATGTTCTATAATATAATTGTTTCCAAGCCATTTGCGGAGCATTATAATATGAAAACTCAAGATCGTTCAAGACCGATTACACCTTTGTTATCCGATTATACCCGAAAATCAATTAGTGCTTTTATCGAAAAATATCCAAACGTAGGCTTACTGGTTTGTCTGGGAGAAGCCATTAATACAGTTGATGACGACGTAGAATGGTTTACCAAAACCATTATTCCGGGCGTTCAGGACGGATTAAAAGCTTTAGGCAGAACCGACGAACCGCCAATTATTCTGCGTTCTCATGATACCGACGGGCCTTTGGTAATGGAAAAATCACTTCCGTTATACAAAAACCTGTACACAGAAAGCAAATACACCGGGGAATCGTTAACGACTTACACACCGGGCGGACCTTGGGGTGAAACACACAAACAATTAAGTTCGTTAAAATCGATTCATATCGAAAACGTTCACATTCTGGCCAACCTAGAACCCTTCCGTTACGGATCGCCGGACTTCATCCAAAAAACCGTAAAAGCGATGCACAGCGTCCACGGAGCCAATGCATTACACTTGTATCCACAGGCTTCGTACTGGGATTGGCCGTATTCTGCCGATAAAACCAAAACAGGCGAACGACTTCTGGAAATGGATCGAGACTGGATTTGGTACAAAGCCTGGGCAAGATACGCCTGGGACAGTAAAAGAGACAGAAACGAAGAAGTAAAATATTGGGACAAAGATCTGGCTGCAAAATACGGAACAGATCAGGAAGCAGCCAATAATATCTTAAAAGCTTACGAAGAAACAGGAGAAATCGCTCCAAAAACCTTAAGACGTTTCGGAATCACCGAAGGAAACCGTCAGACTTTATTGCTAGGAATGTTCGAAAGCCAGTTGGTCAATCCTTCAAAATGGCGTGTTTATCCGGGATTCCACGAATCCTGCGGACCTGCGGGAGAATTGCTTTTGGAATACGCCAAAAAAGAGTGGAACAAAGAACCACACGTTGGCGAATTACCAACGCAGATTATTGCCGAAATCACGGAACACGGTCGTTTAGCCGTTGAAGCCATCGATAAAGCAGAACCAAAAGTGACGAAAGACAAGGAAGAATTTCTGCGTCTGAAAAACGATATGCATGCTTACAAAGCTTTCGCCGATTTCTTTTCAGAAAAGGTAAAAGCTGCCATTTTGGTATTGCGTTACAGCTATTCCAACGATATTGCCGACTTGGATAAAGCGCTTCCACATTTGGAAAAAAGTATCAAACATTACGAATTATTGGTCAATTTAACAAAAGATCATTATTTGTACGCCAATAGTATGCAGACCGCGCAACGCCGAATCCCGATTGGAGGAGACGACGGAAACAATAAAACCTGGGCAGAATTATTGCCGCATTACGAAAGAGAATTGGCGAATTTCAAACGAAATTTAGAGTTGCTGAAATCATCTAAAGATGGTAAAATAGTAACCAAAGAAGGCAAGCCGTGGCAGCCTGTTGAGGTAACTTTGTTAAGCGAAACAAAAGGAACTTACGCAGTCAAAAACGGAACAAAAGTGTACGGAACACCCATTTCGGAACTGACAAAAATAGCTCCTGAGTTGCAAAACCTAAAAGGGATTGCTTTCGAGGAAGCATCACAAAACGAAAACGGAACACACCTGAAATTCAAAAATACCAAAGCTGTAAAACTGGTGGTAGGCTATTTCAACAGTGACCAGAAAAGATTTTTATTCCCGCCAAGTTTAGAGACAGACGCAGCCGGAAATGCACACGGTCAGGCCGAAGTTATCCTAGCAAGTGCGATGAATTTAAAAGAATTGCCAAGAATAAACATTCACACCTACACCTTTCAGCCGGGCGAAAACAAACTGGATTTGGGCAAAGGAAGAGTACTGATTTTGGGCTTCATAGATGCCAATCAAACCATTACAACCCGTGATGTTGGTTATATCGACGCTGGCGAAAAAGGAGCGGTGGATTGGTTGTTTTATTAAAATAGTTAGACCTAACAGGTTTTTAAAACCTGTTAGGTCTGTTTAAATCAACTTAAATGACCTTATATCACTTATATGGTTCAATATAAAGTATGAAGAAACTAGTTTATTTTATTTTTTATTTTTTTTCAATGTCTTGCCTTGTCTGGAGTCAAGGCAACAAGCAATCAGCGAAGTTTCGTAAAGAAGTTTCGCTGAATTCCTCTTGGGAAACCATTGTGATAAACAATCTTCCTGAACAGGAAGAAAGTTTTGTCCAAAATCCAAAAGTGGATGCACAATGGCAAAAAGTAAACGTACCCCACAATTGGGATCAATATTACGGTTTCCGTCGAACCAAACACGGCAATTTACACGGAACTGCCTGGTATCACAAAGGTTTAGTTTTAGATAAAAATGATAAAGGAAAACAATTGTTTTTGTTTTTTGAAGGCGTAAGTTCGTATGCAATGGTTTGGGTAAACGGTAAAAAAGTAGGCGAACACAAAGGCGGAAGAACCACTTTTACAGTTGATATTACAAAAGCCGTTTCTTTCGAAAAAGAAAATACTATAATCGTCAAAGCTGCTCATCCGTCATTCATTGCCGACTTGCCTTGGGTTTGCGGAGGCTGTTCAGGCGAATGGGGATTTTCAGAAGGTTCTCAGCCAATGGGGATTTTCAGGCCTGTAACTTTGGTCGTTACTGATGAAGTTCGAATAGAGCCTTTCGGCGTTCACGTTTGGAATGACAAAACAACTTCCAAAGAAAAAGCGATTTTGAACGTTACTACCGAAATCAAAAACTACGGAAATTCCAATCGAAATTTAACGATAGTAAATACACTTTTTGACAAAGAAGGAAAGAATGTCGCTTCTTCTCAAACAGAACTAAATAGTGTTACAGGAGAAACTAAACAAATAGCGCAAACACTTCCCGAAATTGCAAATCCAAAATTATGGTCACCTTCAAGTCCTTATTTGTATCAATTGGTAACTATCATTTTGGAAAAAGACAAAAAGATTGATGAGATAAAAACTCCTTATGGAATCCGTTGGGTAAGCTGGCCGGTGAGTCGTGACGGAAAAGACAACCGTTTTTACATCAACGACGAACCGTTATTCATCAACGGTACCTGCGAATACGAACACTTGATAGGGAACAGCCATTCATTTTCAAACGAGCAGATTCATTCGAGAATTGAGCAAATAAAAGCGGGCGGTTTCAACGCTTTTCGTGAAGCGCACCAACCGCATAATTTGGAATACCAAAAAGAATTAGACGAAAACGGAATCCTGTTTTGGAGTCAGTTTTCGGCACATATTTGGTATGACACACCCGAATTTAAAGAAAATTTCAAAACCTTATTGAGAGAATGGATTAAGGAACGCAGAAACAGTCCGTCGGTAGTTATGTGGGGACTGCAAAACGAAAGCACCATTCCGAAGGAATTTGCCGAAGAATGTACCAAAATCATCCGCGAAATGGACCCGATGTCAGCACAACAACGCATCGTCACCACCTGTAATGGAGGCGAAGGAACCGATTGGAATGTGGTGCAAAACTGGTCGGGAACTTATGGTGGCGATCCGTTCAATTATGATGTCGAAATGAGCTCCCAATTATTAAACGGCGAATACGGTGCCTGGCGTTCGCACGACCTTCATACCGAAGGCGAATTTGATCAAAAAGGAACTTTGAGCGAGAACCGTTTTTCACAACTCATGGAAATAAAAGTCCGCGAAGCCGAATCGGTAAAGAATAAAATCGCAGGGCAATTCAATTGGATTTTTGCCTCACACGAAAATCCGGGTCGTGTTCAAAATGGCGAAGGGTTTAGGGATATTGACAAGGTTGGTCCCGTGAATTACAAAGGGCTTTTCAGTATTTGGGGAGAACCTTTGGATGCCTATTATATGTACCGTGCCAATTACGTTTCGAGCAAAACCAACCCGATGGTTTATATCGTTTCTCACACTTGGCCAAGCCGTTGGGATACGCCGGGAATCAAAAATGGTATCGATGTGTATTCCAATTGTGAGGAAGTGGAATTGTTCAATGATGTGAATAAATCATCATTAGGTAAATTGAAAAATCTGGGAATCGGACAGCATTTTCAGTTTAATAACGTCAATATTCAGTACAATGTCTTATATGCCGTGGGTTACGTAAATGGAAAAGCCGTTGCCAAAGATTACATTGTTTTGAATTCGTTGCCAAAAGCGCCAAATTTCAAAGCATTGGAAACCCAAGAAGAAACTTTGTTGCAACCTCAAAAAGGCTACAATTACGTTTACAGGGTTAATGCCGGAGGCAGTGAAATCAAGGATGCTAACGGAAACATTTGGAATGCCGACGTTCACAAAAGCGGAGAAAATACTTGGGGTTCTTTGTCGTGGACAGACGGTTTTAAGCAATTGCCTGATTTTTATGCAAGCCAAAGAAGCACTTTTGACCCGATTTCAGGAACCAAAGATTGGAATTTGTTCCAAAGTTTTAGATACGGAATCGACAAACTTCGTTACGAATTTCCTGCTCCCGATGGAGAATATTTGGTCGAATTGTATTTTACGGAACCTTGGTACGGAACCGGAGGAGGTTTGGACTGCAAAGGCTGGCGTTTGTTTGACGTAGCCATCAATGACAATGTGGTTTTGAAAGATTTGGATATTTGGAGTGAGGTTGGTCACGATGTTGCTTTGAAGAAAACCTTTGTTGTAAAAAGCAAAAACGGAAAAATCACAATTTCGTTCCCGAACGTAAAAGCGAGTCAGGCGATTATTTCAGCCATTGCGATTGCAACCAAAGACAAAACAGTTAAAGGAGCTTCGGCTTCGCCTAAAAATATTCAGTATGTTGTGGCGAATTCACAAACTAAAGTCGGTTCTTGGATGGACATCAATTCGAAACAATATTTAGATTCCGAAGTGGTATTTACCCAATTGCCTTCGGAATTGTTTGGAGCCAATTATCTTCAAATCCCTTCTAATGGTTCGGTTTCAGGTTCTTTTGTGACCAAGGAAGATTCGGAAATATATCTCTTTAATAAATCCAAAGATTCGATTTCAGGGTACAAAAAAATGACGGAAACGGCCAAGAATTCAAAATCCGAAACATTTTTTGTTTTCCATAAAAAAGCAAAAAAAGGAGAGATAGTAGGTTTCGAAAATTATACAATGGCAGTTGTCCCGACTTACGATATGGGAGAAAAAAATGATTCGAGACCCGTTGTACTTATCGAAGCTGAAAAAGCAACAACAACCGGAACCGGAATTGAAAAAGGAAATTTCAAAAAAGCCGATTATATCGAATTTAAGGAAAAAACAAACAATAGTATTCAGTTTGAAGTAAAACCTGGAGTGGCCGGAATTTACCTGATGCGTTTTAAATTTATGAACAGAAATGCAACACCAATCAAAGTAAAGTTCAAAATGGAAGACGCTTATGGAATCCTGATGCGAAATGACACCATCGAGTTTCCGTCTGCTACCGAAAAATGGAAAATAGTAAGTACCACTTCCGGCGGTTACATCAACGCGGGAACCTATAAAATAACATTGGAATCAGACGATATGAAAGGATTGTTGTTGGATAATTTTGAATTTCAATAAGAAGAGAATAGAGGAAAGAATAAAGAAAATAGACGTCATAGTAAAAAGAAATCTGCGCAAATCTGCGTACAAAAACTTTTAAAACTTAAATGACTTATATGGTTTAAAAATAATTAGAATGGTAAAAAGGATAGGAATTGTATTGGTATTATTGATTTCAACGGCCTGTTTCGCACAAGCCAAGAAGGCAAGAATCGTCGAAGACTTCAACAAAAACTGGAATTTCAAGCTGGGAGATTATCCACAGGCTATTAATGCCAATTTCAGTACTGCCGATTGGAGAACCTTGCAACTACCTCACGATTGGAGCATTGAAGGAGCTTTCGACAAAGACAGTAAAACCAAACAAGCACAAGGTTTTTTGCCTGCTGGAAAAGGCTGGTATCGCAAAGTTTTTACCGTTCCCGCCAATTGGAAAAACAAAACCGTGTCAGTTGAGTTTGACGGTGTTTTCAAAAATAGCGAAGTTTTTATAAACGGGCATTCGTTGGGAATCAGGCCAAACGGATACATTTCATTTGCTTATGAATTATCGCAATATTTGAATTTTGGTAAAGCAAATATTATCGCCGTAAAAGTAGATAACGACGCACAACCCAACTCAAGATGGTACACCGGATCCGGAATTTACAGAAATGTACGATTGGTTGCTTCGGAGAAGTTACACGTTGCGAAATGGGGAACTTATGTAACCACGCCCGAAGTTTCGGCTGAAAAAGCGACTGTTCACTTTGAAGTAAGTATTGATAATGATAACGCTTCCGCAAAAGAAATCAAATTGGTAACTTCGATTGTAAATGGAAATAACGTTGAAGTTGGCAATAAGATTTCTACAGAAAAAATAGGAGCCAAAACCTCCGCGAAAGTTATTCATAATTTAACGGTCAATCAGCCAAAATTATGGAACACCGAAAACCCGTACCTATACAAAGTCGTGACTAAAATCTATGAAAATTCGAAATTGGTGGATAATTACGAAACGCCTCTTGGTTTCCGATTTTTCAATTTTGATGCCGAAAAAGGATTCTCTTTAAACGGAAAACCAACCAAAATTTTGGGCGTTTGCTTGCATCACGATAATGGTGCTTTGGGATCGGTGGAGAACATTCACGCCGTTCGAAGAAAATTGACTTTGCTCAAAGAAATGGGTTGCAACGCCATCAGAATGTCACACAATCCGCATTCTTTGGAAATGATGCAACTGTGTGACGAAATGGGTTTTATCGTTCAGGACGAAGCTTTTGATGTTTGGAAAAAGAAAAAAGTGACCAACGATTACCACAAAGACTGGGATGCGTGGCACAAACAGGATTTGGAAGATTTTATCAAAAGGGACCGCAACCATCCTTCGGTGATGATGTGGAGTATCGGTAACGAAATTCGCGAACAATTTGACAGCACCGGAATCGCGATTACAAGGGAATTGGCCAAAATCGTGAAATCGCTGGACACGACTCGTCCGGTAACTTCGGCTTTGACAGAAAATGTAATCGAGAAAAATTTCATATATCAGTCGGGTGCTTTGGATTTATTGGGGTTCAATTACAAACACGAAGATTACAAAGATTTCCCGACTAAATTTAAAGGACAAAAAATATTGGCTTCTGAAAGTGTTTCGGCTCTAGAAACCCGCGGGCATTATGATTTTCCGGATGGAATTAAAGCGTGGCCGACCAAGTATGGCGCTTCATTTGACGGAAATGCCGACTGGACAGTTTCGGCTTACGATCAGGTAAAATCCTATTGGGGCGCAACGCACGAAGAAAACTGGAAAACGATCAAGAAACAGGATTTTATGGCGGGAACTTTCATTTGGACCGGTTTTGATTACATTGGTGAACCCGATCCGTATCCGTATCCTGCGAGAAGTTCGTATTTCGGAATCATCGACTTGGCGGGACTTCCAAAAGATGTCTATTATATGTACCAAAGCGAATGGTCGGCTAAACCTGTTTTGCATATTTTCCCGCATTGGAACTGGCAAAAAGATCAGGAAGTTGACGTTTGGGCGTATTACAACAATGCCGATGAAGTGGAATTGTTTTTGAATGGAAAATCATTGGGAAAAAAATCCAAACAAAATGACGATCTGCATATTTCGTGGCGCGTAAAATTTGAACCGGGAACGCTGAAAGCCATTTCTAGAAAAGACGGAAAAGTGGTGTTGGAAAAGGAAATCCACACTGCAGGGACAGCTTCCAAAATTGATTTGAAAGCTGATAAAAATATCGTCAAAAATGATACTTACGATTTAGTTTACGTGACCGTTTCTGTCGTTGACAAAGACGGAAATTTAATTCCAAACGCCAATGAACTAATCCGTTTTGAAGTGACAGGAGGTGGAAAATTAGTGGGTGTTGACAACGGTTATCAGGCAGGTTTGGATTCGTTCAAGGCGAGTTCCTGCAAAGTCTATAACGGAAAATGCATCGCCATTATCCAATCGAATGGTAAGAAAGAAAAGATTCAGTTAAAAACTTCTACTTGGAATGGGATTGCACCTTCAACCATTGATGTGAAAGTGGAATAAGTGTTAGATATACTTAGTTTTTATAAGCACGGATTTTATTCGTGCTTTTTTTGTTGTATGTTTGTTTAAGTGAAAAATATTTAAAATGTCACAATTAACCCATATTAATAATACATTTGAAAGTTATCAAAGGCTAATTAGTTTTTATGAAGAACATAAAAACAAATTTTTTGAAACGATTCATCTTGAAATAAGAAATTGGTTTGCGGCTAATATGTGTGCAACTTTAGGCAGTATTTTAGATAAGTTTACTGATGAACTCAATGATATAAAAATAGATTATATTAGTTCAGACATTGAGAGAATATTACTCAAAAATGATTTTCTTTCTTATTACGGAAGAACTCGGATTGTTGACAATCATCATACTACAATAAAGTTTCTAAAATTAAAGCCTACAGATGGTAAATTTTTTAAGCGGTATGTGATTGAAGAATTGATAGGTCGTTCAGAGTTGCCTCAGATGTCTAATTTACTTAAAGAAAAAATGACCGAAGCTATTTATGAAATATTCGTAAATGCTCAAATACATAGTAATACAGATAATATTTATACGTGTGGGCAGTTTTTTCCCAGAGATAATAAAATTGAATTTACTATTGTTGATATAGGAATAGGATTTAAAAGAAAAATTAATGAGAGATTTAATAAAAATCTTAGTGCTGTCCAAGCCATTGAATGGGCAATAAAGGATAAACATACCACAAAAGTTGGAATAACAGGAGGAATTGGATTGGCGTTTTTAAAAGAATTTATAACTAAAAATAAAGGGAAAATGCAAATTGTAAGTGATGATGGTTTTTATCAGTTTGATGGTAAAATAGAAATCACCAATAGTTTTGTTGGATCATTTCCTGGAACAATTGTAAATTTGCAATTTAGAACGGACGATAATAATTCGTACTTATTAAAAAAAGAAATCAATAGTAACGATATATTTTAAAAGGATGGAAGGTAATACAATTAATATTATTAATGTCGTAGGTGATTCTTATTGTATTGAAGCTGAAGATGGTGAGAAAGTGTTTTCGTTAATTAATAAAGCGATCTTAGAAAATAAAAAAGTTGTTTTATCTTTTCTTAATGTTGAAATGCTCACAACTGCTTTTTTGAATACTGCAATCGGACAATTATATAGAGATTTTTCTGAAGAGAAAATAAAAGAGTCTTTAAGCGTTAAAGATATGTCTCAAAATGGTCTAAATGCACTAAAGCGAGTAGTTGAGACGGCTAAATTATATTATAAAGATCCAGAAGCAATGCAACGTAGTATTAATGATATATTAGGAGATTAGTAATGGCAACAAAATATACTACTCAGAATATAATAGCAATAGGAAATAGAAAAGTTTTTTTTGATGCTAATGTATTACTCTATATTTTTTGGCCATCAGGGTCATATAATTGGGAAAGATTTTATTCTACGGCTTATGCTAAATTATTAAGGCAAGGAAATGAATTGGTTGTCGATTTTATTGTTATTTCTGAAATTATAAACCGTGCAATTCGTCTAGAATATGATAAGTTTCTGTTGTCAAATGGTTTCAATAAAACTACATTGAAATTTAAAGATTATAGAAACAGTATTGAAGGCAAAAAAGCATTGGTGGATATTTATTTAATGGTTGAAACGGAAATTTTATGTCGCTTTACTGTAGTTGGCAAGGCATTTACAAAATCGGATATTCAATCTTTCTTAAATATTGATTCACTAGATTTTGGTGATAAAGCCATTCTATCAACTTGTCAAGAAAATGCTTGTATATTACTTACTAATGACGTTGATTATAAAACCGTAGCAATAGATATTTTAACTTCAAATCCTGCAATTTTGAGATAGTTTAAATGTTAAATCAGGTACTCGTTGCAAACGAGTGCTTGTTGTTTTAATTACTAGATAATACGTTTATGAAAATGTTGCGTTGAAAATATTTATCGTATCAAAAAAGTACAGTCCACCGCTGTACTTTTTTGCATTCTACCTCATTCCCCAAGCAATAAATAATTCTCGCAATACAGCACACCGCAGGACACTTCCTTTTCATAAATTCATTTAATTTAGAATCTTAAAAAATAAATTATAATGGAAAGAGTTTTTGCAGAATATCTCATAGAAACGCCTTATGATGTAGAACAAGCTTCGGCGGTGTTGGCGGGGGAGCAGTCATCGGGAACATTTGTGTCTGTTCCAGGTGAAACCGAAGAACTGAAAAAGCGTTTTGCAGCAAGGGTTGAGGATATTCAATTATTGGATGTGGCAGACGAACCGTCCATTCCGGGAGGCAGTATTCCAGGAAAAAAATACCAAAAGGCAAGAGTAAAAGTAAGCTGGTCGATAGAAAATTTTGGCTACAATCTGCCGGTTCTGATTAGTACTTTACAGGGAAATCTATACGAAATCACACAATTTACCGGTTTGAAATTAATGGATTTTGAAGTTCCGGATTCTTTTGCAACTCATTATAGCGGACCAAAATTCGGAATCAAAGGTTCTAAGCTATCCTGTGGAGTTGTAGACCGACCAATGATTGGAACCATCATCAAACCAAGCATCGGAATGAGTGTTGATGAAACCGCTGCTTTAGTAAAAACCTTAATCGAAGCCGGAATCGATTTCATCAAAGACGATGAATTGATGGGATCGGCGGCGAATTCTTTTTTTGATGACCGTGTAAAAGCGATTATGAAAGTCATTCGTGACAACGAACAAAAAACAGGTAAAAAAGTAATGTATGCGTTCAATGTCAGCGATGAAATTGACGAAATGCAGCGTAAATACGATTTGATTCTGCAGGAAAAAGGAAGTTGTGCTATGGTTAGCATCAACAGCGTTGGTTTGTCAGGAACAAAGAAAATCTGCGATCAGGGCGAACTCGTTATTCACGGCCATAGAAACGGCTGGGGAATGCTGAACAGACATCCTTTGTTGGGAATTGAATTTCCGGCCTACCAAAAAATTCAGCGTCTGGCAGGTGTGGATCAGCTGCATGTTAACGGAATCCAGAATAAATTTTGGGAATCCGATGATTCAGTGGTTACTTCGATACAATCCTGTTTAAAACCCTTTTTGGGCGGAAACGAAATTTTGCCGGTAGTATCTTCCGGACAATGGGGCGGACAAGCGGTAGAAACTTATCGAAGAACCCAAACCACCGATTTGCTGTATATGGCAGGAGGAGGAATTTTGGCACATCCAATGGGACCAAAAGCCGGAGTAAATGCCTTGCAGCAAGCCTGGACAGGAGCTGTTGATGGTTTATCTGTAGCAGAAACCGCATCGGAATATCCCGAATTTGCTGAATCGGTTAAAAAATTCTCGAAGTAATGAGTTCAAAGGATAAACTGCTATTGGCTTATTACGGCGACGATTTCACAGGCTCAACTGATGCTCTAGAATTTCTGACGCTGGCCGGAGTAAAAACGATACTCTTTCTTCAAAAACCGAATCAAAAAGATTTAGACCGCTTTCCGGGAATTCAGGCCATTGGTCTGGCGGGAAAAAGCAGGTCGATGTCACCATCGGAAATGGAAACAGAACTTTATACTGCTTTTGAAAATCTGAAAAGTTTTGCCCCAAATCATTTTCATTATAAAGTCTGTTCCACTTTCGATTCTGCACCACACGTGGGCAACATCGGAAAAGCAATCGAAATCGGAAGCGAAGTTTTTGATCAAAAAACAGTTTTGGTTTCACCATCAGCACCACATTTAGGACGATTTTGCGTTTTTGGAAACCTTTTTGCCCGAATGGGAACTATCGGTAACGGCGAAATTTACCGCATTGATCGTCATCCATCCATGAGTAAACATCCTGTTACGCCAATGCTGGAAGGGGATTTGACGATTCATCTGGCAAAACAAACAGACAAATCAATCAGTCTTATCAATTTAACAACAATCGAAAAAGGGACTTCAGAAGTTCAGGAAGCGGTTGAAAGTAACCAAGCCGAAATTTTGTTTTTTGACGGTTTCAATTTGGAACATCTCAAAACAATTGGAACTGTTTTTAACCAATTGGCTTTCGAAAAAACATTGTTTTCTGTTGGTTCTTCTGGAATCGAAATGGCATTAGGACTGGCTTGGGAAGATGAAAAAGTTATCGGAAACAAAACCACATTCGAAGCTCCGGGAGAAGTTTCGCCTTTATTGGTTTTGTCGGGAAGCTGTTCGCCAGTAACTTCAGGTCAGATTGAATATGCCCTGCAGAATGGATTTCAAGAAATTGCCCTAGAAAGCAAGGCTGTTGATAACGATTATCAAGCCGAAATTATAAAGAATACCGTAGCTGAGATTATCAAGAATTTCAATAACGGAAAAAGCACAATTCTGCACACCAGTACAGGTTCAGATGATTCTCGTATTGCTGAAACAGAAGCTTTTTTTATTGCTAAAGGTTTTTCGGCAGACGAAATTCAGAAACAGTGCAGCAGTAGTTATGGAAGTGTTTTGGGGCAAATCACTAATGAAGTATTAAAAGTAGTTCCGTTAAAAAGAATTCTTTTTGCAGGTGGCGATACATCGAGTTATGCCGCTTCCGAGCTGGATATTCTGGCGCTGGAAATGATTGCGCCAATCGCACCTGGAGCACCGCTTTGCAGGGCGGTTTCGGACAGGGAATGGGTAAACGGAATAGAAATGAATTTTAAAGGCGGACAGGTAGGTACCGCCGATTATTTTATAAAAGTATTAAAAGGAGAAAAATTATGAGCGCAAAAGTTTTAGGTTTTGTACATACATCGGCAACATTGGTTCCGTTATTTCAGCAGTTAAGCAGTGAATTTTTAAGCGGGGTGGAAACCTTCAATATTGTCGATGACAGCTTGATAAAAGACGTAATCAAAAAAGGAAAATTAATGCCGAACACAGCTGCGAGAGTCGTGAGCCACGTTCAGGCTGCCGAAGCTGCAGGTGCCGATGTGATTCTGGTAACCTGTTCGTCCATTGGCAGGGCTATCGAAACGGCGGCAACTTTGAGTGCCGTTCCAGTGATTCGCGTAGATCAGGCCATGGCAGATGAAGCGGTACAGATCAGCAGTAAAATTGGTGTGATCGCCACATTGCCAACGACTTTGGAACCAACCAGCGATTTAGTGCAGCGAAGAGCCGAAGCGGCGGGCAAAAAGGTAACGATTTCATCTAAATTATGCGAAGGTGCTTTTGAGGCTTTAATGAGCGGCGATGCTCCCAAACATGACGAAATGGTAGCCAAAGCCCTGAAAGAATTAATGAAAGAAGTGGATGTAATTGTGCTGGCGCAGGCTTCGATGGCGAGAGTGGTCGATGGTTTAAGTGCCGATGAAAAATTAGTGCCTATTTTGGCAAGTCCTGCTATTGCTATGAAAAAATTAGCAGAGCTTTATTTTTAAATAAAGTTAGACCTAACAGGTTTTAAAACCTGTTAGGTCTGTGTTGAAAACTATAAAAAACACATTAAAACAAAATTATATGCGTAAATATTTTCTTTTGCTTGCTCCGATATTTTTTATTTTGGTTATGTTTGGCTGGTTACAGCAAATAGATATCCTTTGGAAAATCGGATTAATCTTTGGATTTTCGAGTATTGCCATTGGAGCAGGACATCTGAAAATATTGAGCGGTTACCAATACACTTTTTGGATTATTACCGCTGTCTGCGCAGGATTGATTTATCCCGACTTTTTCCTGCATGTAGGCAGTTTCGATATGCGCAACAAATGGCTTATTCTGATTATCATTCAAATGGTAATGTTCGGAATGGGAACGCAGATGAGTATCGAGGATTTTACAGGTATCCGAAAATCGGGCAAAGGCGTTTTGATTGGCCTGCTGGGGCATTTTACCATCATGCCGGTTATGGGTTTTTTAATCGCCAAAACGTTTGGTTTTGAACCCGAAATCGCTGCAGGAATTATCCTAATAGGTTCGTGCAGCAGCGGACTGGCTTCGAATGTGATGACTTATATCGCCAAAGGGAATCTGGTTTTGTCTGTAACCGTAACGGCTATGTCCACTTTAGCGGCACCGATTATGACTCCGTTTCTGATGAAAATATTTGCTGGAACTATGGTTGAAGTACAGTTCTTCAATATGATGATGGAAATTATAAAAATTGTTCTTGTGCCTTTGATGGCAGCGATGATTCATGATATCCTTAAAAATTATGGAGAAACAGCTAGGAAGCGGATTTATTTTCTGACTACTCTGTCAGCAATCTGGCTGGTTGTTGTATTGTTTGGAAATTTTTTCACAATTGCAGATGACAGTACGGCAGCTCACGTTTTAGAAATCGTAAATTTCAGCTGTGGCGCTTTTGTCGTTGGGACATTGTATCACCTGCTGTATAAGGCTTATTCAAAAATTGATCTCATCATGCCGTATTTTTCCATGTTCGGAATCATTTATTTTACCTTGGTGACCACTGCTGCAGGAAGAGACAATCTGATTCAGATTGGTTTTTTGCTTTTTTTGGCTTCAATTCTGCACAATGGAGCAGGTTACTTTTTTGGTTACTGGTTCAGCCGAATCAGCGGTCTCGACAAAAAGAGCAGTCAGACAATTGCTTTCGAAGTCGGTCTTCAAAATGGGGGTATGGCTTCTGGATTGGCAGGTGCTATGGGGAAACTTGCAACGGTTGGATTGGCTTCTGCGGTATTCAGTCCATGGATGAATGTTTCAGGTTCTTTACTGGCTAATTACTGGCGAAAGAAGGGTAATGAGGAAGAGACAGAAATTACTGCAGTTATAAATTAAAACCACCATGTAACTGCTGTTTAGCGAATGCTCTTATTTTGCTTGATAAAATGCAATGTTATTTTTTGCTGACTGTTATTGTTGTTATGTTTTTCATAGCAGGATGCTACAGGATAACAATTGCATGTCATTATTTTATTTTTATGCCGATTATGTATTCAATATAAAAATATAAAATGATAAAAAAATACACTTATTTCAGCCTGTTATTTGTGGCTTTGTTTTTCTTAAGCAGTTTCAAAAAGGAAGAAATTAAGCTTGACGGTACTTGGCGTTTTGAAATTGACCGAAATGATGAGGGCGTAGCTGGAAAATGGTACAATAAAAATCTTTCAGATGCGATAAAGCTTCCAGGCTCTATGGCACAATTCTTAAAAGGGGATGAGATAACGTTGAAAACAAAATGGACTGGTTCTATTTATGACAGTTCCTATTATTACATGCCGCGATTAGCAAAGTATCGTCAGCCGGGAAATATACATATTCCTTTTTGGCTGACTCCCGCAAAGCATTATGTTGGCGCAGCGTGGTACCAAAAAGAGGTAAACATTCCTGCAAATTGGACAGGTAAACGGGTTTTGCTCCATTTGGAAAGAACGCATATAGAAACCAGAGTATGGATAAACGATAAAGAAGTGGGGCTGCGAAATTCATTGGTTGCACCTCATGTTTATGATTTAAGTCCATATCTCGCAGCGGGTAAACAGCGAATTTCTATTCGAATTGATAATCGTATTAAAGAAATTAATGTAGGTCCTGATTCTCATAGTATAACTGATCATACACAAGGAAACTGGAATGGTATCATTGGAAAAATCGCATTAGAGTCCGGTTCACTGGTTTATATTGATGATATTCAAATTTATCCGGATGTAAAAAATAGAAAAGCCCGCGTAAAAATCACCATTAATAACAGTACTCAAAATCAATTTAGCGGCAAAATTTCTATAGCTGCTAAAAGTTTTAATTCTAAAGAATCTGATGAAACGCAAGAGATCACTAGCAGTCTTTCTGTGTCAAAACAGGAAGAAAAGTCAATTGAACTTGAACTGCCTTTTGGAAACAGGATGCTGACTTGGAATGAATTTAATCCTGCTTTGTATCATTTGGAAGCAAAACTTTTTTCGAAAGAAACAAGCGATGCAAAAATCGTTCAGTTTGGAATGCGTGAATTTAAAATTAAAGAAAACCAATTCTTAATAAATGATGTGCCTGTATTTCTCAGGGGGACGGTTCACAATTGTGAATTTCCGCTAACAGGTTATCCCGCTGCAACAGTAGAAGCCTGGACTAAAATTTTTAAAATTATCAAGAAGCACGGGTTAAATCACGTGCGTTTTCACTCATGGTGTCCGCCCGAAGCCGCTTTTATTGCTGCTGATAAAATTGGTCTTTATCTGCAGCCCGAAGGTCCAAGCTGGCCTAATCATGGTCCTAAGATAGGATTGGGACAGCCTGTGGATCAATATTTATATGACGAAACCATGAGAATGGCAAAAGAGTATGGGAATTATGCATCATTTGTGATGTTATCTGCCGGAAATGAGCCTGCTGGAAAGCAAGTGGAATACCTAAATCAATTTGTGGATTTTTGGAAAGCAAAAGACAGCAGAAGGGTTTATACTGGTATGACTGTAGGCGGAAGCTGGCCTGTGGTTCCAAATGCAGAATATCAAGCCAGAGGAGGCGTTAGAGGATTAAAATGGGACAAAATGCCTGAAACAGAATCGGATTTTAGTACTGGGATTGCTCCTTTTAAAGTTCCTTTTGTAGCCCACGAAATAGGGCAGTACTGTGTTTTCCCAAATTTTGAAGAAATTAAAAAATACAAAGGTGTTTACAGAGCCAAAAATTTTGAAATGTTCCGTCAGGATCTTGAAGACCATAAGATGGGCAATCAGGCAAAAGATTTTTTAAATGCTTCTGGTAAATTACAGGTTTTGTGTTATAAAAATGAAATTGAGAAAATATTGAGAACACCTGGTTATGCTGGTTTTCAAATGCTGGGGCTGCAGGATTTTCCTGGGCAGGGAACTGCGTTAGTGGGAGTTCTTGATGCATTTTTTCAGGAAAAAGGATATGTGTCTGCCCAAGAATATGCCCGATTTTGTAACGAAACTGTTCCTTTGGCAAAAATTTCAAAGTTTGTTTATACTAATGCAGAAACTTTTAATGCAGCAATTGTTCTTTCCCATTCGGGTAAAGAACCTTTAAAAGATGCCGTAATTAATTGGACAATCAAAAATGAAAAGGGTACTATTCTTTCCTCCGGAAGTTTTGAGCCTAAAACATTCGAAAACGGGAATGGTCTTTTCGCAGGAAATATAGATTTTTCGCTAAGCGGAATTACCGCTGCATCCAAATTAAATCTTGAAGTAAAAATCAAAGATACAGTCTTTGCCAACGATTGGAATTTTTGGGTATATCCAGAGAAAAATATAGAAATTCCTTCTTCAGTTTATTACACAACAGAGTTAGATGATAAGGCAAAAGAGGTGCTGCAAAATGGCGGAAAAGTATTTTTGAATGCCTCAGGCAAAGTGATAAAAGGAAAAGAAGTTGAAATGCATTTTCTTCCTGTTTTTTGGAATACTTCCTGGTTCAAAATGCGTCCGCCGCATGTTACTGGAATGCTGATTCAGGATAAAAGTCCTGCGTTTAAAGACTTTCCGACTAGTTTTCATAGTGATCTGCAGTGGTGGGAAATCCAAAATCGTTCACAGGTCATGAATCTGGAAGATTTCCCGGCAGATTTCCGTCCATTGGTACAGCCAATAGATACTTGGTTTATGAACCGCAGACTGGCTTTAGTATTTGAAGCTCAGGCAGGAAAGGGAAAAATTATTGTAAGCAGTGCCAATATTGGTCCTGATATGGTAAATAAACCTGCAGCAAAGCAATTGTTTTTCTCGCTTATAAAATATATGGATTCGGATAAATTCAATCCGAAAAGCATACTGGATTTTGAGGTAATAAAAGATGTTTTTGTAAGTCCGTCCCACGAAGTGTTTAATACCTATACGAAAGACAGTCCGGATGAATTGAAACCTAATTCGAACCAAAATAAAGTGAAGTAGCACCTGAATATTCAAGTCTTCATTAATATTAAAAGACTTAAAAAGTCCCGAGTTGTGTTTTATCCGGCTTGGGACTTTTTTAATTTATAATTGTTCAGAAGCAACTGCTTTATAATACCATTTAGAATCATAAAATAATCCGATTCAATCTTCTTTGAAGAGGGTTGGGGTGAGCTGAAAATATTTTATGTTTCTAAAAATTTTTTTGCTATTATTTAAGGCATAAATATTACGGTTCCTCCATTTGGAGAAAGCTCCAGACTGAATGTGCCGTTATCTGATTTCTTAGTGCCGAATTTTGATTCTGCGCCTTCGCCATCAGAGATAATAGAAACCTCTTTGCCTTTAAGCATGGATAAATTTACGCTTATTTTTTTTGCTTCGTTTTCGCCGTTGATTGCTGCTACATACCATTTTGTATTTTTTCGGCGGGCAATAACACAGTATTTACCAGGATAGCCATCTATAAAACGGGTTTCGTCCCATACTGTTGGTATCTTTTTTAAATAATCAAATAGATAGGCTGGCTTTTCGTTTAAGTTTTCCGGTGTTAATCCCCAGTGCTGCACGGCAGAAAAAAAGACAACCGCAGTAGCCATTTCGAATGCATCTGTAGTTTTACGTATTGTGCCTTTGTCAGGATTACGGTTTAATCGTTTGTTAAGAAAAACTGGTCCAAAATCCATTGAACTTACTGCGTTTCTGGTAAAAGGGTAAATAGTTGCGGTTGTAGGATATCTGTCGCTGAAGGTCTGCTGAAAAACTAGATTTTCAGACGCAAGCACAGCTTCGCTCGTCATATAATTTGGATACATTCTTTCCCATCCGCGCGGAAGGGTAGTACCATGAAAATTGATGCCTAATCCAAATTCTGCTGCATCGGTAAGTATGTCATGATACATTTTCATCGTGACTTGTTTATCACCGCCAAAAAAATCAACCTTTAATCCTTTTACGCCAATCTGCTGTAACCACTGCATTTCTGCCAGCCGCGCTTCATGCGTATTCATTCTGTCTTTTGGAGTTTGCGGTGCGGTATTCCAATTGCCATTAGAATTGTACCAAAGTATAACGCCGACATTTTTGGATTTGGCATAATTTACCAGTTCGGTCATTTTTTCTTTTCCAATATTGACATCCCAAAGCGCATCAATCAATATAAATTCACATTTCATATTGGCAGCAAGATCAATAAAAGTTTTTTGGTCATCATAGTTACAGCTTGCATCCTGCCAAACAATCCAGCTCCAGCTTGCACGGCCTGTTTCGAATATTTTAGAAGTTTTTATAAGCGGTTTAACAACATCAGTTGAAGCAGTTGATTCAACAATTGGTTTTAATGTTTTTCCAAGCGTAATTGTTTTCCATGAAGTCTGCATCGGTAATACAGCAACAGCAGTAGCGGCACCTTGATTATTGTTTTCGCCTTCCTGAGGAAAAGCAACAGTATAGATTCCATCGGCATTGGCATCACTCAATCGGGTTCCTGGATAATTACCGCTGATACCGGTTTCAGAAATTAACAGCCATCCTTTATTTCCCAGATGAAAAAGTGCCGGAAAAGTATAACCTAGTCCGTATTGTGATTTTGTTCCTACCGGCTCTTCTCTTGTATATTCCTCTTCATATGACGGTTTGGTTTTCTCCCAGCCGCTTGATGGCGGTGCCTGAGGAGTGATAAAAGTGGTCGTTCCCACTGGAAGTTTAAAACCTGTTATTTCTTTTTCAATAGTGCAGTCGCCAGCGTTCTTTTTACTTTTTGGAAGAAGATAACTAAAGGCGGCATCTGTATTTGTAATTCTGAAAATTACATTTAGAGTATCATTCGCTGTATTTGTGAAAATGCATTTTATTTCATTGGCTTTATAATTGACCTGGCTGACTTTAGAGCGGTTAAGTTTATAAGAATCCTGTATTTTACTGGAAGTGCTTCCAGCGAGTTTAAGACCTTTTGTAAAGTCACCTACTGAACTTACAAGACCTAAAGGCGACTTGTTTAGGAATTCTTCGTTTTGATAAAACAGATTGTAATAAGCACTGCCATTTATTACTGAAACTTCAAGTTTTAAATTTTTATCAGGACTTAAAGCTGACACTGACTGCGCTTGTAATGAATTTGAAAGAGAAATAAAAAAAAGACTAATTAGAAGAAATCTCATTGTTACAGTATTTTTGGTTAGTAAAAACAGTGTTTTAAAAAAGCAAATATAAGTGTAAAAATAACACTTTTACTTAAAAAAATGATATTGAAAAAAATTAATGTGTTATGTTAATTTATTTTTAGAGTGTAATGTGTTGATATTATTTGTGTTGTGTGTTGTTTTTCAGTGTGTTAAAGTCCGTTGAAGCGGAAGTCATGTAAAGAGGGTTTAAATGAAAGTAAATTTAATTCAAATGACTAATCTGATTTCGGTATTCTCCGGGAGTAAGGCTTACGATCAGTTTGAATATTTTTGAAAAATGAGGCAAATTAGAAAAACCGGTATCCAAAGCAATTTCTAAAAAGGTTTTATTAGTGGTGGCAATTAGATATTGTGCTCTTTCTATTTTTTTTTCATGTATATAATTTAAAGGTCTTTGTCCCGTATGAATCAGAAATTGTTTTGAAAAATAATCCTGATTCTGATTTACTCTTTTTGATAACTCCGCCACTGTGAGGTTTTTGTCCAAATTAAGCTGCACATAACTCATTGTGTCAAGTATTTTAGAAGGTGTAACCTGCGGCTGTTGTGTCTTGAAGTTATTGGTGTTCAGAAATCGGGAAAGAAGCTGCAGAATAATTCCTTGATTTTCAAACTTTAGATGCGTTTTCATTGCATCATTCAGAGCACTGTATTCTTTATAATAAGCTTCTCTTTCATAAACTTTTGGATTGTCCGAGCGGTTAATTCCTCTTCCGGGATTGCTCTGCAGCATTTTTTTGACAAGACAGATGTCAATATCTGATGCAGGCAGTTTCATTACGCTTCGGTTGTTGTTGAATAAAGAAATTCCGTCCGCTGATTCTTCGAAGAATTGAATAAAATACTGACTCAAATAGTCATCACAGTTGAGGTTGCATATTGTAAAACTAGGAATAAGATATAAGTAACCCGGCTCTAATGTAAACTGGCCGTAACTGTCAGAAATAAATCCAGTTCCTTCATCTATATAATACAAGCGGTAGTATGGACTGATAACATTGTAATAATTCCAATGATGATTGAGTTTCACGTAATCAATATGCAGTAATGAAAAAGAATATTTAAAAGTATTTTTAGACATAATAATTTATAAAAATCGTTTTTGAGTAATAAAAAATCGTTTTTGGATAAAAGAAAATAGTTTTCGTGGATTAAATTTGTTTTTTTATTCTAAAATATATTGGTTTAAAAAAACTGATAATCAAATTTATTAATTAAATAACTGCTGTAATAGAAGTTTTATTTTTTTTTTGATGTTAAAATGAAAATTAAGCATACAATTAATAAAGTCGGAAATATATAAATTATTTTAAAATCATATAAAGATGAACAGAAGAAATGCTCTAAAACTTGGTGCGTCAGCTTTAGCTGGACTTTACTTATCTCCTTTATTGGGACAATCCCATATATTAAATGCGGTAGCTGCTCAAGGTCCTTTTGAACCAACTTGGGATTCTCTCAGTAAATATATAGTTCCCGATTGGTTCCGTGATGCTAAGTTTGGAATGTGGGCACATTGGGGACCTCAATGTGAGCCGGAAGCTGGAGATTGGTATGCGAGAGGAATGTATGAGGAAGGATCAAGACAGTATAAATTTCATGTTGAAAAATATGGACATCCTTCAAAGTTTGGTTTTAAAGATGTTATCAATGTTTGGAAAGCCGATAACTGGAACCCAGAAGAACTGGTTAATTTATATAAAGATGCCGGAGCTAAATATTTTATGGCAATGGCAAACCATCATGATAATTTAGATTTGTATGACAGTAAATATCAGCCCAATTGGAATTCAACAAAAATGGGACCTAAAAAAGATATTATTGCCGGGTGGGAAAAAGCTGCGCGCAAAGCTAATCTCCATTTTGCAGTAAGTGTTCATGCCGCACATGCTTGGAATTGGTTTGATACTTCAAAGGGAGCTGACAAAGAAGGTCCATTAGCAGGAGTTTCCTATGATGGAACTTTGACTAAGACTGATGGAGCAGGAACTTGGTGGGATGGTTTAGATCCTCAGGATTTATATGCTCAGAACCATCCGGTAAGTGCCAAACCTTCGGAAAAGTCATCTGTTCACAGCCAATGGGATTGGGGTGATGGAGCTTCAGTGCCTTCTTCAGCTTATTCAGAAAAATTTCATGACAGAACCATCGATTTAATAGATAAGTACAATCCTGATTTAATTTATTTTGATGATACAGCTTTGCCATTATGGCCTGTAAGTGATGCAGGTTTGCGTATAGCGGCACATTTGTATAACAAAAGTTTAAAGAAAAATAAAACGGTACAGACTGTTGTTACTGGTAAAATACTAACGGAACAGCAACGAAAAACCATGGTTTGGGATATCGAAAAAGGACAAAGTAATTCAATTGAGCCTTTGCCTTGGCAGACAGATACTTGTATCGGTAACTGGCATTATGACCGTGGTGTGTATAATAATAAACGATACAAATCGGCTAAAACTGTTATTCATACACTGATAGATGTAGTGAGCAAAAACGGAAATTTAATGCTGAATATTCCTGTGCGCGGTGATGGAAGTATTGACGAATTAGAACGTGCAATTGTAGCAGAAATAGGTGTCTGGATGAAAGCAAACAGCGAGAGTATTTACGGTACGCGTCCATGGAAAATATTTGGCGAAGGTCCGCAGCAGGAAAGCGCAGGAGCTTTGACCGCTCAGGGTTTTAACGAAGGCAAAGGAAAACCTTATACAGCCGAAGATATTCGGTTTGTGCAAAAAGGTAAAACCCTTTTTGCTACGGTAATGGCATGGCCAGAAAATGGCGCTGTTTTGATTAAAAGTTTAGGAAAAAATGCGGGTTATTATACAAAAAACATAAAACAGGTTAAGTTAGTAAGCACAGGACAGAAGCTTGAATTTACACAGAACGACAATGGACTAGAAGTTCGTTTTCCAAATCAAAAACCTGAGGCTTCTTTTGCGAATGCATTGGAGATTGTTTCATAAGGTGAGCGAATTTCAAATTTATTAAAGCATTAAAATAAAAAACTATGAAATACATTTGTTTAACATTCTGTCTCTTTATTTCGGGTCTGTTTTCAATAAATGCTCAGGAAATTTTGTCTCCAAATCAAAAAGTTAAGGTAATCATTACTTCAAAAAAAGTATCAGATGATAAATTGTCTGGTCAGGTATATTTTAAAGTTTTGTATAAAAATAAATTAGAATATATTGAAGTCCTGCCCAATTCACCAATGGGTATTGTCAGAGATGATCAGCAGTTTACCGATAACCTTAAATTTGTAAGTGTATCTCCGTCTAAAGAGGTAAACCAGAAATATGAGATGATTACCGGAAAGCGAAAAGTGTGTACTAATTTGGGTATTGAAAAAGTTTTTAAATATGTAAATTCAAATAGTAAGCCGATAAATATTGTTTTTAGAGTTTATAACGATGGTGTAGCATTTCGCTATGAATTTCCTGATAAATCAGATTCTCCGGTTGCTATTGTTGATGAGGCCACGACTTATGTTTTTGCTTCAGCGGCTAAACGCTGGATGCAGGAATATACGGAGTCTTATGAGGATTTTTTTCCTTTTTCGGAAAACGGCCAGGCAAATAAGCAGGAATGGGGTTTTCCAGCTTTATTGAAATCAAATGATTATAATGTATGGATGCTGATTTCTGAAGCAGGTATTTCTGAAAATAACTGTGCAGCAAAATTGAACAATTCTAAAAATTCAAATGAGTACAAAGTAACGTATGCTTCTCCAAGAGATAATTTCAAGCAGACAGGAGTTAAAGCGATGCTGCCTTGGAATTCACAATGGCATACGCTAATAATTGGCCAGCTGTCTGATATTGTTGAGTCGACTTTAATTACAGATGTTAGTAAACCTAATGAATTGAAGGAAACGAATTGGATAAAACCAGGTGCAGTTTCCTGGAATTATTGGGCTAATAATCATGGATCAAAAGATTATAAAAAAGTGGCTGAATATATAGATTTGGCCGCAGAAATGAAATGGCCTTACACTTTAATTGATTGGGAATGGGATGCTATGAGTAATGGAGGAAATATAGCTGATGCTGCAAATTATGCCAAAAGTAAAGGAATCAAGCCACTGATGTGGTATAATTCAGGAACATCATGGCTTGAACCAACTCCAGTTGACCGTATGTTAACAGCTGAAAAGCGGGCTGAAGAATTTAAGTGGCTTAATAAAATTGGAGTTTATGGCATTAAAGTTGATTTTTTTGCAGGAGACCAGCAGGACATGATTAAATATTACATTGATATTTTAAAAGATGCTGCAAAATATCATTTAATGGTAAATTTTCATGGAGCAACTGTTCCAAGAGGCTGGGCTCGGACTTATCCAAATTTAATGACTACCGAAGCAGTCTATGGAGCCGAATGGTATAATAATAAATCAACACTTACGGCCAAGGCGGCTCAGCATAATTCAACGCTTCCTTTTACACGAAATGTTGTGGGATCTATGGATTATACTCCGGTAACTTTCTCAAATACACAGCATCCTCATATTACCACTTATGCTCATGAGCTTGCATTGGCGGTTGTTTTCGAATCAGGGTTTCAGCATTTTGCAGATACACCCGAAGCTTATAATAGTCTGCCTTTGGAGCCAAAAGAATTTTTAAAAAATGTTCCTGTAAGCTGGGATGATATAAAACTTGTTGATGGTTATCCAGGAGAGCGAATTATAACTGCCAGAAAAAAAGGGAATCTATGGTACTTAGGAGGATTGAATGGCAAAGACGAATTGCAAACATTAAAAATAAATTTTGATTTCCTTGGTACAGGTAATTTTAAATTAAAGCTTATTAAGGACGGAGAAAATGATAAGTCATTTGCTGTCGAAACTAAAACAGTAAAAAAAGGAGATGTTTTGAATGTGGAATGTCTTCCGAGAGGAGGATTTACTGCTGTTCTGGAAAAAAAATAAATGTGTAGTAAAATTTAATTTATGAGTACAAAAAGATTATGTTACGCCTGTGATTTAAAAGATGACGCTGCTCTTATTGAGGAGTATAAAAAGTATCATCAGGAAGTCTGGCCTGAAATTAAAGCAAGTATTTCTGAATCTGGGATTATAGATATGGAGATTTACATCCTTTCCAGCCGATTGTTTATGATTATGGAAGTAGATGAAACTTATACTCCACAACGCAAACAGATGATGGATGCGGCTAATCCAAAAGTGCAGGAGTGGGAGGAATTAATGTGGAAATTTCAGCAGGCACCTCCGGGAGCGAAAGACGGTGAAAAATGGCTGCCAATGGAACAGATTTTTAAATTATGATGGATTATTTAGTCAATTTATCGGATGCAGTATTGGTGTCTAATTAATTGTTTGAATATTATTTAATTTTTTCCCATTCATGTTTTTTCTCCTGAGTAAAAATAAGTTTTGCACACTGCCGTTTTCAAGTAAAAATTCACATATAGTGCGTATTCTTTTTACATCAGGTAAATAAAACTTGTCTCTGATAATGACTGCAGTAACATGTATCTGCCTGATCCGTTCGAAAGAGCCATGTATAATTTTTTGTTCTTTTATAAATGGTAAGCATTTCGGTAATGTTATTGAAAGTTATCGAATAGATGCCTAAATAGTTATCACTGACTGAATCATTTAAGACAATGTCTTTGTCTAACTGCCTTTCCGATTGCCAATTAAAATCTTATCAAATAAACGGAATCTTTTATCGGTGAAGTCGGTAGTGTCTTCGCCGGATAACTGATTGGTTAAAATAGCGATATAAGTTTCATTATTCGGATAATATTCTTCCAGTGCAGTAAAACCGCTTACCTGGTCTTCTATGGTGAATCCGTTTTGTTTTTAATTCATTGTCAATGAGTTATTTAATGGTTGCACTTCTAAAAGCTTTTTTATAAATAATTACCATTTTTATTGGCAATTAAAATCGAGATGCCCGGTTCATTCGGTATAAACGGGCTGGTAAGTAAACTGTCTGCAGATTTTGTCAGCTGATTGGATTAACTGTCTGTGTATGCATCTTTGCATTTGACAGTAAAAAAAAGAAATATAAATGCAGTAATGATTTTTTTCATAAATAAATCAATTTAGAATCTGAACAGTAAAATAACAGATGTAAATATCTGATCGCCTGCTTTTGTAAAAAGCATTTTTTATACAAAATGAAAAATTCTGCTATCTAGTATGATGGCAGTAAATTTTTTATTTGGGAGTCATTATTTAAAGTTAAAGAAAGTGTTTTGTAAACTGAGGCGTTTTTTTTTAAAAAAGGGGGACAAATACCAATATGTCCCTTATAGTATGTCGGAATGCCCCTCTTGACTTTTACTTGATTATCTAAATTTGTGATTCAGGATTTGTCATTCCTTTGAGACTTTGTTTTTATGTTTTAGTCAAATATTTAGGAAGGTTTTTGTATATAATCATGTATAAGGTCGATTTGGAGTGACATTTTTTTATGATTTCTCAGAATTAAAATTTAAATAATCAAGATAAGTTAAATGAAGAAAATTTTTTTAGCAGCTGTTCTGTTTTTAGGCATGCAAAGTAATTTTGCCCAGAATAATGAATGGGAAAATCCTCAAATATTAGACAGAGGAAAAGAAGCGGGCAGAAGTTCCTTTCTTTTATTCGGTAATGAAGCTGAATTAAAAGATAATAATCCACAAAAATCAGAATTGTATCAGAGTTTGAACGGACTTTGGAAATTCAATATTGTTAAAAATCCATCACAGCGAACAGCAGATTTTTATTCGCCTGGGCTGAACGACAGCAGCTGGAAAAATATCCAGGTACCTTCAAACTGGGAACTGCAGGGTTATGATATTCCTATTTATACTAATATTACTTATCCGTTTCCAAAAAATCCTCCTTTTATTAATGGTGATTATAATCCTGTAGCAGCTTACAGACGTACTTTTACCATCGCAGATTCTTGGAGTGACAAAGAAATTATACTTCATTTTGGTTCTATCTCCGGTTATGCCAGAGTATATGTAAACGGAAAAGAAGCTGGGATGACCAAAGCTTCTAAAACACCGGCCGAGTTTAATATTACTTCTCTTTTGAAGAAAGGTGAAAACGTACTTGCAGTTGAGGTTATCCGCTGGCATGACGGAAGTTATCTGGAAGATCAGGATTTCTGGAGATTAAGCGGTATTGAGCGCGATGTTTATCTGCAGGCAATGCCAAGAACTACTGTCTGGGATTATTTTGTAAAAAGTGATTTGGATAATCAGTATAAAAACGGGATTTTCAATCTGGATGTTACTCTAAAGTCTTTTGTAAATAATAAAATAAAGAATACTTCAGTCAAAGTAGAACTGTTTGATAAAGAAGGAACAACAGTTTATTCTGAAAGTAAAAAAGTAAATGCTAAAGAAGAAAAAATCAGCTTCTCAAAAACTATTGAAAATGTAAAACAATGGAATGCTGAAACACCAAATCTGTACCGATACACTATTACATTATTGGACAGTAAAGGAAAAACTCTTGAAATCGTTTCTAAAAGAACTGGTTTTAGAAAAGTAGAAATCAAAGATGCTCAATTACTGGTAAATGGAAAAGCCGTTATGGTAAAAGGAGTGAATATCCATGAGCATGATGAAGTAAACGGGCACGTACCAAACAAAGAACTAATGCTGAAAGACCTTCAGTTAATGAAGCAGTTCAACATCAATGCAATTCGTATGTGTCATTATCCGCATGATACTCAATTTTATGATTTGTGTGACGAATACGGTTTTTATGTGGTTGACGAAGCGAATATTGAATCACATGGAATGGGAGCCGAATGGCAAAACTGGTTCGATCAGAAAAAGCATCCGGCATATTTACCAGAATGGGCTCCTGCGCATTTGGACCGTATAAAAAGAATGTTTGCATTTGATAAAAACCATCCTTCGATTATAATTTGGTCAATGGGAAATGAATGTGGTAATGGTCCTGTTTTTTATGATGCCTACGATTGGTTAAAACAAGTCGATTCGACTCGTCCGGTTCAATTTGAGCAGGCAGGGGAAAATAGAGATACTGATATTGTCTGTCCGATGTATCCTGGTATTAAAAGTATGAAGGATTATGCAAATGCTGATAAAAAACGTCCATACATTATGTGTGAGTATGCGCATGCCATGGGGAATAGCAGCGGAAATTTTCAAGAGTATTGGGACATTATCAATAGCAGTAAACACATGCAGGGCGGGTTCATCTGGGATTGGGTGGATCAGGGAATAAAAACTAAAAATGAAAAAGGAGTTGAATTTTGGGCATACGGAGGAGATTTAGGCGGTGCTAAATTACATAATGATGAAAATTTCTGTGCTAATGGTTTGGTGTCTGCCAATAGAATTCCGCATCCGGGATTGTTGGAGGTTAAGAAAGTATATCAGAACATTCAGTTTCAGTTCAATAATCAGTCTGAATTGACAGTAACAAATCATTATAATTTCACCAATCTTTCTGATTATGATTTTAAATGGGAATTGATTAAAAACGGGTCAAAAGTGAAGTCTGGAGATTTTAGTCTGGATGCAGCACCTGAGGAAAGCAAAAAAGCTGCTTTAGATCTGGGTTCGATTGATGATAATTCAGAATATTTTGTGAATGTTTATGCTGTTTCAAAAAATGATGCACCTCTGGTTGCCAAAGGACATGAATTTGCAAGAGAACAGTTTGCAGTTGGAAAAGGTTCCTATTTTAAAAATAATATTGCTACCAAGAGTGCTTCAAAACTGAAATATACAGTTAAAAACAATGTGCTTTCTTTTGAAGCTGAAAGTATCGCTGGAGAATTTGATCTTCAAAAAGGAGAGATTTTAAAATATAATCTGAAAAATGCAGATAAAGCCATTTTTACTAATTTTCCAGCACCTTATTTCTGGCGTGCTCCAACAGATAATGATTTTGGAAGCGGGATGCAAAATAAATTGACGGTTTGGAAAGAAGCTTCAAAAGATCCAAAAGTTATAAGCGTTAATTTGGATAAAAAATCGTCAGAAGGTTTGCTTGTAAAAGTTGCTTATCAATTAGCTAAAGCAGATGTTCCTTATACAGTTGATTATCTTATTCAAAATGATGGTTCGATAAAAGTTACTGCAGCTATTGATTTGGCAGGAAAAGAACTTCCGGAAATCCCTCGTTTTGGAATGCGCGCCAAGTTAAATGGAGCATTTGATAATTTGAGTTATTACGGAAGAGGACCTTGGGAGAATTATTCAGATAGAAATTCGGCTTCTTTTATTGGCGAATATTCGGATAATGTGATCAATCAGTACACCAGAAATTATATCCGTCCGCAGGAAGGCGGTTATAAAACAGATGTACGATGGATTACTTTAAAAAACAGTACGGGGCAAGGTTTGAAAATCGAAGGACAGCAGGCACTTGGTTTCAGTGCACTGAATATTTCAGCAGAAGATTTGGATCCGGGAAAAACAAAGGCGCAGCGCCACCCTTTTGATTTGGATTTAGATTCTAAAGAAGCGGTTTATCTGCATATAGATTACAAGCAGAGAGGTGTTGGAGGTGATGACAGCTGGGGACGCCTGCCTCATGATGCCTATAGATTATTGGATAAACAATACATTTATTCCTATACAATATCATTAATCAATTAATTTAATGTTTTTCTTTATGTTTGTACTGAGGAACCTATGATTTATTCATAGGTTTTTCTAATTTTTGATGATTTTTAAGAACCTCTGTAACCATAAGCATAGTATATTTTGAAAAGAAGCATTCTATTATTTTTAATGTTTTTTGTCCATTTTGCAGTTAAACCGCAGATGGCAGGATCGTCCAGTGCAAAATTTGGACAAAAAAAATATGATATTGGGTATATTGGAATCAAAAACGGTCTTGCCAATAACGCAGTTACTTCTGTATATAAAGACAAGCGGGGTCTGATGTGGTTTGGTACTTATGACGGGATAAGCAGATATGACGGATATAATTTTTTGAGTTTTAGAAACGAACCAAATGATTTTAATTCGTTAATTAACAATAGAATTAATAGTATTTGCGGGACCCAAAACGAGATTTGGATTGGGACAAAAGGAGGGATAAGCGTTTATGATTATCTGAGCGGTCAGTTTACAACAAAAAAATATGTAAATGCTAAGACTTCTAAAAGTGAACCAATAAATTTTGTTGTCAATCAGATTAAGGATTATAAGTCAAAAATGTATATCGCAACTGCTGGTAACGGTTTATTGTATTATGCAGAGAAACATAAAAAAATAATCCAGATTCCGCTATATTTAAACGGAAAACTGCAGTGGGATTATCATGTTCAGGGAATGGATTTTGATTCTTCCGGTAAGTTGTGGTGTTCTGTTCCGGGAGTTGGGCTGGCGATTATGGATGCATCGGCAAAAAAACTTTCTGTAGTTTTTTCTGCTGTTACAACAGCAGGCTGTGTTACGTATGATAAGCTTTCAAATATCTGGGTCGGAATTGATGAAGGCCTGCTGAAATACAATACCATAAGTAAAGCATACCACGTTTATACTAATCAGGAAATTCAGTATCCTGTTTCAGACTTGATGTATAAGCCGGACCGTAAAGAGCTGTGGATTGCTACAAATGGTAACGGGGTAGTAAAATACAATTATGCTTCGGATTCTTTTTCTCTGTTAAATGCCGGGCTGGATGAAGAAAAGCTAAACAGTAATGCTATTTCATCTTTATACCAGGATAATGAAAATCGTGTTTGGATTGGAACTTTACGCGGAGGCGTTAATATTATTGAAGAACGGAAAAGTCCTTTTACAACGATCTCAAAAAATGAAAAAACTAAAAATAGCTTACCGAGTGATTTTATTCTTTCGCTATCAGAACAGGACAGCGGTCATCTTTGGATAGGAACAGACGGAGCCGGTGCCAGTTTATGGGACAGGAAGAATAATACATTTACCAATTATTCGTATGATGCAGGCAATCCAAATTCGCTAACGAATAATTTCGTAACAGCAATTGTAAAAGACAATAAAGGGACATGGTTTGGAACTTATGGCGGAGGCGTGTGTCTATTTAATGCTCAGACCAGAAGTTTTAAAAAATATAAGCTTTTTAATCCTAAAATACAAGCAGTTCAAAAAAATATCTGGGTGCTGTTTCGCAGTAAAGACAATGTTTTATGGGCCGCTTCGCCAGATGAGGAAGGATTGTACCGTTATAATGAATCAACGGATCAGTTCGATTTTGCAGATGCGAAAATCAGAGGAATCATTTCGATGACACAAGACGTGAATGGTAATCTCTGGATAGGAAACTTTTCAGAATTATTTCAGCTGAATCCTAAAACAATGCAGCGGAAAGAGATTGAAATAAAATATCCGGTGCGCTCTATTGTATCGTATTCCAATAGAAAAATGATTGTGGGTACTGAGGGTGGAGGTCTGATGATTTTTGATCCTAAAACTTTTAAAGGAAAGTTCCTGACTCAGAGAAACGGCCTGCCGAATAATTCCATCTTAAATGTTGTTCAGGATAAGCCGGGTACATATTGGTGCAGTACTTATAATGGAATATTTGTATATAATGCACAGAACGGTAAAATCACCAGTTATCATGATGCTGACGGACTGCAGAGCAACCAGTTTAATTACAATGCCGGTCTGAAACTCTCTACTGGAGAAATAGTATTTGGAGGAATTAAAGGCTTTAATGTTATTGATACTAAAATAAACAGTCAGGTTCATGGTTTTCCAAAACTGATAATAACTTCGATAAAAGTAAATAATAAGGCTTTTGATCAGGCAGGTTTAGGAGTATTTGGGATTGATAAATTAAAACTGCCTTACGATGAATCAATGTTGAGTATCGAATTTGCTGCATTAGAGTACAGTCTGCCCGAAAAAATATCGTATGCTTATTTTTTAGAAGGATGGGATTCGCAATGGCATTATGTTGATAATATCCGAAATGCAAATTATTCCCGACTGACTGAAGGGGATTATGTGCTGAAAATTAAATCTACCAATGCTGAGGGGGTATGGAATTCTAAATCAATTTCACTGCCTATCACAATACTGCCGCCTTGGTACAGAAGCGGTTTTGCATATTTGGTATATTTTATTCTTATCGGTTTTATAATTTATGTAGTAGATAAATACCAGCGTCAGCAGTCACAGCTCAAATATGAAGTAAGGCTGTCTCAGGATCTGGCAAAGCAGGAAAAGGAACTGAATGAGAAAAAATTGACCTTTTTTACAAATATTTCACATGAGTTCAGATCACCTTTAACGATGATTATCAATCCTTTGAAGGAAATAATCTACAGCACCGATCAGCAGATTGACCCTGGCGCTATCGAAATGGTGTACAGCAATTCCAGACGATTACTGAGTTTAGTTGACCAGCTGCTCCTTTTTAGAAAAACGGAAACCGAAACTGGAAAACTTAAAATAGGACAGATCGATATTGTTGAATTATGTAAAGAGGTTTTCAGCTGTTTTGTGCTTCATGCCAAAACAAAGAAAATAGATTATAGTTTCAGTATTTCCGAAGAAAAGCTGCTTGTTTATGTAGACAGGGAAAAGATCGAAACTGCTTTATTTAATCTGATTTCAAATGCTTTAAAATTCACCGAAAAGGAAAACGGAAAGGTTACCGTTAATCTGCGCTCTACTGATGGTGAAGTCATTATTCAGGTAATCGATAATGGACAAGGAGTACAGGATGCTGATAAAGACAAAATATTTAATCTGTTTTATCAGTCAAATAACAATGTAAAAAACAATCGAAAAGGTTTTGGTATTGGTCTTTATTTGGTTAAACAGTTTGTCAGCCAGCATTTTGGAAAAGTATCGTGCCGTGACAATGAAAATGGAGGAGCAGTTTTTGAAGTTAAACTGCTGCTGGGAAAAGAACATTTTGGCGATATAGAAATCAGGGAAGATTTAAGTGACAGAACATTGTTTTTGGAAGATGCTCTGGAAGATACCATGGTACTGGAAAATGTATTGCAGACAATCGAAGAACCGGAAAATGTAAGCGATTTAATAAAAACTGCAAAAAGTATTTTAGTGGTAGATGATAATCCTCAGATAAGAAATTATCTAAAGAAAATCTTAGCGTCTAAATATAGTGTTACTGTTGCCGAAAGTGCAGAAAAAGCATTGGAAATAATTCGAAATGTGCAGCCCGATTTAATTATTTCTGATGTGGTAATGGGCGAAATGAACGGTGTTGCTTTTTGCAAACATATAAAAACAGATGAAGAGCTGAAGCATATTCCGATAATACTGCTTACAGGAGGAACTTCTGAAGAGGTCAAGCTTAAAGGAGCCGAAGCTGGCGCTGACGATTATATTACAAAACCATTTGATAATGACTATTTGTTAGCAAGAATAAATGGAATTCTTACACGGCGCGACAGTGAACAGAATTTCATGCTCAAATCAGTTACCAAAAAAGGAGCAAGTCCAAAACTCTCTGATGAAGACAAAAAACTGCTGGACAAAATTGTAGAGCTTATCGATTTAAATTTAGATGTAGAAAATTTTAATATTAGAGATTTGGCAAGTGAATTGGGAATGAGTCATTCTTTGGTTTACAAAAAAATTAAAAAAATTACGGGTAAATCGGTGAATGAATTTACGCGTAATGTGCGGTTAAGAAAAGTAGCGACTTTATTGATCACTACCGATTTTCAGATAAGCCAGGCAGCATCGATGGCTGGTTTTGGGGATATCAAATATTTTAGAAAACAATTTCAGCAGTTCTATAATATGAATCCTTCGGAGTTTAAAAAGAAATATCAGAATGTAAAGGACAATAAATACATATTGAATGAAAGTTTCTGGAAGTCAACCTAATTATAGTTTTTGACTCAAAAAAAATAAAAATCAAACTAAAAATAATTATGAATTTTAAAAACTCATTTTTTATACTAATAGCTGTTGTTTCTTTATCAGCCATTAGCTGTAAAAGCGGTGCAGTAAAGCAGGGAACTGCAATAAAACAATCAAAAAAAGAAGTAATTGCTATTATTGATAAAGTAAATAACCGCTGGCAGGATACACATTCTGAACAGGGAAATGCTTTCTGGAATGTTGCGGCTTATCATACTGGAAATATGGAAGCGTATAAAGTAACCCAAAATAAAAAATACCTGGATTATTCGATGTCTTGGGCCGAAAAAAATCAGTGGATGGGCGCCAAATCGAATAACAAATCAGAATGGAAGCACAACTATGGGGAAAATGATAAGCATGTCTTGTTTGGCGATTGGCAGATCTGTTTTCAGACTTATATTGATTTGTACAATTTTACAGGAAAGAATGATTCTCAAAAAATTGCCCGTGCCCGTGAAGTTATGGAGTATGAAATGGGTACTGAGGCTAATGATTACTGGTGGTGGGTAGACGGTTTGTATATGGTAATGCCGGTAATGACCAAATTGTACAAAGTAACCGGCAATGAAATGTATTTAGAAAAACTGCATGTTTATTTAGCGCATGCCAATAGTATTATGTACGATGATGAGGCAAAACTATATTTTCGTGATGCAAAATACGTATATCCAAAACACAAAAGCGCCAATGGCAAAAAAGATTTTTGGGCTAGGGGAGACGGATGGATCTTTGCCGGTTATGCTAAAATTATTCAGGATTTACCAAAGGATGCTAAACACAGACAAGAATATATCAGCCGTTTCAAAGATATGGCAAAAGCATTGGCAGATGCTCAGCAAAAAGAAGGTTATTGGACTAGAAGTATCTTAGATCCAGAACATGCTCCCGGGCCGGAAACCAGCGGAACGGCATTTTTTACCTATGCTTTTTTATGGGGAATCAATAATGGTATATTAGATAAAAAAACATATCTGCCGGTAGTAGAAAAATCATGGAATTACTTAACGAATTTTGCACTTCAGGCAGATGGTACAGTTGGATATATTCAGCCAATTGGAGAAAAAGCAATTCCCGGACAGGTAGTTGATAAAAACTCAACTGCTGATTTTGGTGTTGGTGCATTTTTATTGGCAGCATCAGAAATGAGCCGTTTTGTGAAATGACGTGATTAATTTATAATAGGCCTCAAGCGGCTGTGTTTTATTGGTCTCAAATAGAGTTTAAAACTATGCACTTTCAGTGCACCTCGCTTTAACTTCAAAAAAAGTTTTTGCCACAGATTCTCAGATTTTAAAATCATTTTTTATCTGTGAATCTGTGGCAAAATTTTATCAATTTTCGAAATCCAACCTTCCAGATTTCAGTCTGCCTATCCAAATCTATGGACTTTTAGTCCACAGCACGGCATTCGCTTTTAAAAGTTTCTGACACGAATTACACTAATCTGCACGAATTAAGATTGCTGTTTAATTACACAAAATATTCGAAACTGTAAAAGTTGTAAAAGTTGATTTCAATTTTGATAAGAATTAGTGTTAATTGGTAAAATTCGTGTTTATCTTTTTTTAAATGCGAATGCCGTGAGTCCATAGTTAAAGTACAGCCGCTTTTTTATTAACTTATATTTAATGTTTCGAATAAGTTTAAAAGACTAATATCTGTTTAACTCCTTTTTTAACTATTTTTTCAGTATTTATCTGCGTATAAAATTTTTGTTTGTGTAATTTTTTGGCATTATTTTTTTTGATAATGTAAATAATTGCGTCTTTTGGTTGATAATGTGCTGTTTGCCCCTCTTTTTATATTAAAAATACCCCCTTTCACCTATAGTGCTTACGTTAGATTTGTAATGTGAAATTTATGTTAATACTTCATATTTAAGCAGCGAAAACGTTTGAATTTTTTTTAAAACTATACTGTCTCTTTTAAATTGATTTATTAAGCAAGAGATAAATAGTTAGAAATTCTACGTCTTTTTTTGCAAGTGTGTTAAAAACACTTATTTCTGTTGTTTTCAAAAGCATTGAATATGAATGTGTTTGGTGTCTATTTCACAAACTAAACTTTTTATTAACTCCAATTTTAATTATGAGCATATGAAATAGAACACTAACTCTCAAAAAAACATCTACAAATACTATTGCAGTAGATGAGAACTATTAATTAACCAAAAAAAACCACATGAAAAACTTTATTAAATTAAAGAAAAGGACTCATAGTGTTTTAGAATTTGATATAAAAATGAAAATTACCATAATGTTAATTTTGGTTTCGCTGTCACAAATTCAAGCACATGAATCGAACGTTACGAGTGTAACGAAAGAAAGAATATATCAAAAACAAAAGACTGTTACAGGGCAGGTAATAGATGAGGCTGGATTACCGCTTCCTCTCGCAAGTGTTTTGGTAAAGGGAACTACAAATTCTGTATTGACAGATTTAGACGGAAAATTTACTTTGAATATCGATGAGAATGACAAAGTATTAGTGATTTCTTTTATGGGGTACGAAACCCAGGAAGTCTTGATTCAAAACAAATCAGTTTTTGAAATAAAATTAAAACCAACTTCAGAAGGATTAAAAGAAGTGGTTGTTGTTGGTTATGGAACTCAGAAAAAAACCAGTATGGTGAGTGCTATTACATCAATTCCCGTGGGGGAAATTAAAGGTCCTTCAAGCAATTTAACAACCATGATGGCGGGAAGAGTATCAGGGATGATTGCGTATCAGCGAAGCGGGGAGCCAGGCTCCGATAATTCTGATTTTTTTGTTCGTGGATTAGGTTCCTTTGGAGCAGGAAAAGTGAATCCTCTAATTTTAATTGATGGGATTGAATCAAGTTCTACAGATATGGCACGTTTGCAGCCGGATGATATAGAGTCTTTTTCGGTTTTGAAAGATGCTTCTGCAGCCTCTATTTATGGTGCACGAGGGGCTAATGGGGTAGTGCTGATTACTACAAAATCTGGTAAGGACGGAAAGCTTAAAGTGAAATTCAGAATGGAGGGCAAGGTCTCAACCAATACTCAGAATTTTAATTTTGCCGACAATATTACGTATATGAAATTGGCTAATGAAGCTGTCCTGACAAGAAATTCAATAGGTGTTCTGCCTTATTCGCAGACAAAAATTGATAGAACGGGACAGCCAGGTTCTAATCCATATATGTATCCAAATAATAATTGGATTGATCAGCTGATAAAAGATTACACTTTCAATCAAGGGTATAATATTAGTGCCAGCGGAGGCAGTGAGAAAGCTCAATATTATGTTGCAAGTACTTATAATATTGATAATGGAGTATTGCGCGTGGACAATCTGAATAATTTTAACAGCAATATTAAATTAAGAAATTATTCCTTTAGGTCTAATGTCAATATGAAGCTGACACCTACAACCGAAGCTATTGTTAGATTGTATGGACAGTTTGATGATTATACCGGACCGTTAGGAGGGAATGATGCTAATGGGAATTGGGTTTCTGGAGGAGGAAATATTTTTAATAAAGCAGTTTGGTCTAATCCGGTAGCTTTTCCTGCGGCCTATCCAAGAGAATTACTTCCTTATATTGAACACCCATTATTTGGAGGAGCTGTAACAGGGAATGGAAGTACTACTCTGTTAACGAATCCTTATGCCGAGATGGTCAAAGGATATGAAGAGTACAAGGCTTCGACAGTTCAGACTCAGGTGGAATTAAAACAAGATCTTAAAGATGTTATTCCTGGTTTAAAAGCGAGAGCAATGGGATATGTAAAAAGCTATTCTTACTACAGAGTGTCAAGACAATATAATCCTTTTTATTACAGCGCAACAATTAATCCGGATACTCAGGAAATTAGCTTGGGTTTACTGAATAGCGGTGGCGAGGGTTCTATTGGAATTCCGGGTACAGAATATTTAAACTATAGTGAGGGTGATAAAAAAGTGAACTCGAACCTGTATTTAGAGACAGCAATTAATTATAATGCAGTTTTTGACAAAAAACATGATGTTTCAGGAATGCTGATTGGTATTCTGCAGTCTAATCAGTCTGGTAATGCCGGAAATCTTCAGGCTTCACTGCCAAGCAGAAACTTGGGGCTTTCAGGCCGTTTTACCTATGCTTACGATAATAGATATTTAACCGAAATAAATTTTGGTTATAATGGTTCTGAAAGATTTGCTGAAAATAATAGGTTTGGATTCTTTCCTTCTTTCGCTGTGGGATATTTAATATCCAATGAAAAGTTTTTTGAACCCTTACGCGATGTGGTAAATTCTTTGAAATTAAGGGCTAGTTTTGGATGGGTTGGTAATGACCAGATTGGAAGTTCTACAGACCGATTTTTCTATTTATCCAATGTTAATCTGAATGATGTTAATTACGGATCAAGCTTTGGGGAATTAAATGGTTACTACCGTCCCGGAGCTTCTATCTCAAGATATGCTAATGAAAAAATTAGCTGGGAACGTTCCGAGCAAATCAATTTTGGTGTGGATTTAAGAGTGTTTAATTCGGTTAATATTGTTGTAGATGCTTTTAAGCAAACCAGAAGCAATATTCTGCAGGCGCGTTCTAATATTGGTTCTACTTTGGGACTTTCAGTAATCCCTTCAACGAATTTTGGTAAGGCAGAAAGCAAAGGTCTGGATATGTCTATTGCCTACAATAAAAAATTTGGAAATTATTGGTTTACAAATTTGAGGGGAAACTGTACATATTCAACCAGTAAAATATTGAAATATGATGAGAATTACTATCCGGAAGAGCTGGAATATTTATATAAAAAAGGAAATTCAATTACTCAAAATTATGGATATATAGCTGAAAGATTATTTGTTGATGATCAAGAAGCGGCTAACTCTCCAAAACAATTTGGAACTTATGGAGGCGGAGATATCAAATATAGAGATGTAAACGGTGATGGAGTAATTACCTCTTTGGATCAAGTGCCTATTGGATACCCTACTACTCCTGAAATTATTTACGGTTTTGGAGGTACGCTGGGGTATAGAGATTTTGATTTTAGTGTGTTTTTCCAAGGTTCTGCCCGTTCTTCTATTTTCATTAATCCTAAAAATATTTCTCCTTTTGTCACCAATGGCGGTGCACAAAACGGATTGTTAAAAGTTGTTGCCGAAGATCACTGGTCTGAGGACAATAGAAATTTATATGCCTTCTGGCCAAGGTTAAGTGATAATTTTATTGAAAACAATAATCAATCATCAACATGGTGGATGAGAAACGGTGCTTTTTTGCGCCTTAAAAGTATCGAATTGGGATATAATTTACCTGAAAAGCATGCCAAAAAGATGCATATCGCAGGTTTGAGACTGTATGCTAACACAACAAATCCTTTTGTGTTTAGCGAATTTAAATTATGGGATCCAGAAATGGGCGGAAATGGTTTAGGATATCCAATTCAGGCAACATATAATTTTGGAATATTACTTGATTTATAAGGTAGTATCGTAAAATTTAGCTTTAACAAAAAAGAATAATTATGAAATATAATAATAAAATAACAAGCAGATTAAGAAAGTCTATTTTGCCGATAACAGCTTGCTTTATGGCGTTATTGGTCATGGAGTCTTGCTCGAAAGATTTTCTGGATGTAGTTCCGGATAATGTTGCTACTATTGATAATGCGTTTAAATTGAAAAACGAAGCCGAGAAATATTTATTCACCTGTTATTCTTATCTTCCTAAAGACGGAAGCGTGTATCACAATATAGGATTTCTTGCGGGAGATGAAATATGGATTCCGTATAAAACTTCGATTACAAGTGATGCCTTTGAAATAGCAAGAGGAAATCAGCGAATTTCAAATCCATTTGTAAATGTATGGGATGGAAATTATACAGGCGGCGGTCCCAGCGACCGATATAAAATATTTATAGGAATACGTCATTGTAATATTTTCTTAGAAAATCTTAAGGATCTTACGAAAGTACCTGATATTACTAATGCCGAAAGACAGCGCTGGATAGGCGAGGTTGAGTTTTTAAAGGCTTATTTTCATTTTTATCTGCTAAGAATGTACGGGCCAATTCCGTTGGCTGATAAAAATATTCCTATTGATGCGCCCGAGGATGAGATAAATGTAAGAAGACAGCCCGTAGATACCTGCGTAAAGTTTATTGTAGACCTATTGGATACCGCTGTCGAAAAATTGCCAAACGATAATGAAATTATTCCGACTACCGAAGCAGGAAGAATTACAAAAACTATTGCTTTAAGTGTAAAAGCAAAAGTTTTACTGATGGCTGCAAGTCCTTTGTTTAACGGAAATTCTGATTTTGCAGGTTTGGTTAACAAAGACGGGACAAAATTGTTTAATCCTGCATATGATGCTAATAAGTGGAAATTAGCTTCTGATGCAGCATTGGCAGCGATTGAGTCTGCTGAAGCAAATGCAAAAAAATTATATGTTTTTCCTCAATCTCCATTTGTGCTTACTGCTGGAACGATGACGCAGATGAGTATTCGCCAGGCTGTATGTGAAAGATGGAATTCTGAAATTATTTGGGCCAATCCTAACAGTAAAACCGCTGAATTGCAGCAGTTGTGCATGGCTCCATTAGATGTGAATCACAATCATAATGATGCTAGAAAAATTCTATCACCACCGCTAAAAATAGCAAAAATGTTTTATTCTAAAAATGGAGTGCCTATTAATGAGGATAAAACACTTGATTTTACTGATGAAAAAGCAATGCGAACTGCTACAAATGCAGAACGGTTTAATATTAAAGAAGGGTTTCAGACGGCAAGAATCAATTTTGATAGAGAGCCTCGTTTTTATGCTGACTTATGTTTTGACGGCGGAGTTTGGTACAAGTACGATAGTCCTTCTAAAACTGATGATGGAACAGTTTGGGGGTTAAAAGGTAAGTTTGGAGATCCAGCTGGTGCAACCCATTCATATCATACAAATGAAACAGGATATTTTATAAAAAAATTGGTTGACTGGAATCAGGTTACTTACACAACGGGCGGCTCATCCTATAAAGACTATGCGTGGCCGGAAATACGTTTGGCCGAATTGTATTTAATGTATGCCGAAGCCTTAAACGAAGTCAATGGACCATCTGCGGCTGTTTACATGTATTTAGATCGTATTAGAACGAGAGCAGGATTAGCAGGAGTGGTTCAATCTTGGGCAGATTATTCTACAAATCCATCTAAACCAAGTACTCAATTGGGACTTCGTGATATTATTCACCAAGAGCGAGGAATTGAATTGGCTTTTGAAGGACAGCGTTTTTGGGATTTGCGCAGATGGAAAAAAGCAGCCGAGGATTTGAATGTGCCAATTACGGGTTGGAATGTTAAAGGTGTAGATGCTTTGTCCTACTATCAGGTAAGAACCGTATACCAGCAGACATTTGTAGCGCCTAGAGATTATTTTTGGCCAATACCTGAGAGTGCAATGATTCAAAATCCAAATTTAGTTCAAAATTTAGGATGGTAATTTTTTAAAAAAATTAGATATGAAATGGAAAATAATGTTTAAAAGTATTTTTATAATCGCGATAGCTTTGTTAGTTATTAGTTGTGATAAAAATAGTCTGGATCCGCTGGAGAATAATTTAACTCCTCCAGGTCAGGTTCAAAATGTGAAGGTAGAGAATTTACCAGGTAAGTCAAAAATCACTTATACATTGCCTACAGATCAGGATTTATTATATGTAAAAGCAGAGTACACTCTTGCCAATGGCAAAGAAATGGTCGTGAAATCATCTTATTACAAGAATTCTCTCGAGGTAGAAGGATTTGCGAATGATGCTGAATATGATATTAAACTATATGCTGTGAATAGAAGCGAAACAGTATCTAGTCCGGTTATTGTAAAAATCCATCCTTTAAAATCCTCTATTTGGGATGTTTTTAAAAGTCTTGATGTTAAGCCTGCCTTTGGAGGCATTCGTGTGAATGCATCTAATTTGGATCGTCAGGATATCTCTATTTTAGTTATGGAAAAAAACAATCTTGGAGATTGGGTTGTTAATCCAAAGAGTATTTACACCTCTACTGATTTAGTTTCTAGAACAATTAGAGGATTTACTGTAGCTGAACATAATTATGCAATTACTGTAAGAGACAGATGGCAGAATACTACTGATACTTTATTCACGACTATCACACCGCTTTTGGAGCTGGTTATTCCAAAATCTGGATACAAGCATTTTCCGCTGACGGGTGATACTAAAACACATGCTACAGCAGTTCCTGCGGGAATGTGGGATGGAGAATTACTAAACTGGCCAAAGGTTTTCTTGACAGACGGTTCTGTGGTGGGGCAGCATATTGTAACAATTGATACAGGTGTTTTGGCCAAAATGAGCCGAATAGTTATTTGGGATTATCCAGAATATTATTTGGGAAGATCTTACTATTACATAGGAAATCTAAAAGAGTTTGAAATCTATGGTTCCGCAAGTCCTAATCCTGACGGAAGCCTAGATGCGAGCTGGGTTAAATTGGGAACTTATAATGCAACTAAACCTTCAGGTCTTCCTTACGGTCAGCAATCTGATGAAGATTATCAAACAGCGTTTGCAGGTTTCAGCTGGGACTTTGATGTGGCAGCTCCAAAGGTTCGTTATTTGAGAATTAAATCACTTAAAAATTGGGCAGGAATTGGAACTATGGCAATTGCAGAAATCCAGGTGTATGGTAATCCTAATTAGTAATGTCTAACAATATAAAAAAGTATTATGAAATGAGCATGAATGCAAATTGGTCGCAGCACCAATGATGATATGCGAATTACATATGACCGATAAAAACAATAAATAGCAACATATGAATACAATAAAAAAATATTTTGTACATGCATTTGCTTTTCTGCTTGCGGCGGTAACAATCAGCTCTTGTACTTCCATGGACGATGGTTATAAAGATTTCATTAAGGATGGTGAAATATCATATACTGGAAAAATAGATTCTCTGCATGTGTACTCAGGAAAAAACAGAGTTCAGGTTAAAGGACTTTTTATTTCAGACCCAAAAATAACCGAATGCAGAATATACTGGGATAATAGAAAAGATTCTGTTGTGGTTCCAGTTACCAGAACACAAGGAATTGATGTGCTGGATGTCATTATTAATGGTTTAGTAGAAAATGTGCATAACTTTGAAGTGCGTACTTTTGATAAATTAGGAAATACATCAATTCCAGTTTATAAGATAGGAACGGTTTATGGAGATCGCTATATAACGTCTTTGTATAACAGGCCTATAGCAAGTAAGTATTTTTCTCCAAAATTAACTACGATAAATTTTGCTTCAATGGATTTGTCTTCAGGTGCCTATGCAGTTGAACTAACTTATACAAATACTAGTGATGCAGCTACTAAAGTACAGCTTCCTATAGCACAGTCAAGTTTAAATATAAATGACTTTAAAATGGGATCGTCATTTACATATAAAACATTGTTCAGGCCAAATGCTGCCAGTATAGATACTTTTGAATCGGTTACTACAACTGTTACAGGAAATGAGATCCAGTATTTGAATAATAATTATTATCCATTTACAAGACTGGCTTACGATAATGCAAGATGGGGAGTGCCTGCTGAATGGGTGGTTAGTGCCTCTGCAAAAAGCCATACCGTATCAGGTGTAACATATGGAGGATTGGATGCATTGTATTTTAGTTTAGAGAGTGGCTGGGGACAGCCTGCAATTACTAACGGTAAGGTTTATCAAACAATGACGCTGCCCGCAGGAACTTATATTTACAGTATAAGTATTAATGCTACAAGCTATGCCGCTGATGCAAATGATCAGGGCTATTTTTTAATAGCTAAAGGAAATACGCTGCCTGATGTTACTGCTGTTGAAGCATCTGCAAATACTTTGAAGTGGGAAAGAGTCAAAAACGTAACGCCGCTTATAAGAACGTTAAGTTTTACATTAGCGGCAGATACCCAGGTTTCAGTGGGAGTTGTTAGCAGTTCTTCTGCAATGACATCATCTACAGGCAGGCATTTAAAAATAAATTATTTTAAACTTGTTAAACAGTAAAAGTAATGCAGTACAATGACCCAGTTGCTGTACTGCTTTTTTTAGGATCTTTTTTTTTAAAGTATGGCAAAAAAAGCAATACTTTCACGGCATTCGCTTATAAAAGTTTCTGACACGAATTACACTAATCTGCACGAATTAAGATTGCTGTTTAATTACACAAAATATTCGAAACTGTAAAAAGTTGTAAAATTTGATTTCAATTTTGATAAGAATTAGAGTTAATTGGTGAAATTCGTGTTTATCTTTTTTTAAATGCGAATGCCGTGGTGAAATAAGAGTATTTAGACTTATATAAAAATACTTACAGTGAATCTTTAAAACCGCAAAGGATACAAAACTTTGTGGTTTTTTTAGGTTTAAAATTTATTGTCAGAAAATTATTAATAATTAAATAGTTGAAAAAAGTGAAGATAAAATTTATTGTTGTAATTACTATCTGCCTTTGTTTTAGCAGCCAGATTTTTTCTCAGGAAAAACAAACGGTTACAGATACTGAAAAGTACAAGCAATTTGGTTTGGTATGGGGATTAATGAAATACCATCATTCTGAAATAAGTAAAGGAAAATTCAATTGGGACGAAGTATTTGTTGAAAATGTTGAAAAACTTAACAGCGTTGACACTCAAAAAAATCTTGATATGTTTTTACAGGATTTTATTTCGTCAATTAAAGCCGGTAAAATAAAAAACGCTAATGATACCGATGATGTATTCAAAAAAAATCAGGATTATGAATGGATAGAAAAGTATTCGGGTAACGATAAATTATATACTTATTTAAAGCAATTAAAAGATAATATCGTTATTAGTGATTACTATGTTTCTAATAATTCACTTTCCAGAATTCCCACATTCGAAAATGAGAAAGGATTTAAATCATTTGATTATAAAATAAAAAGCCACAGGCTGTTAGAGCTGTTCAGCTTTTGGAATGCTGTCCAATATCATTATGTAAATAAATATCTGATGGATAAAAACTGGTTTAGCCAGTTAGATTCTTTTGTTGAAAATTTCTCAAATACCCGCACCCAGCTTGAGTATGAACTGGCAAAAACTAAATTAATTGCTCACCTGAATGATTCACATGCTGAATTTAAATCTCGCCTTATAAATGATTCCATATGTAAACGCATGCCTCCATTTAATGTAGTGCTCGTTAATGATACTTTAGTTATTAGTAAAATTTATAATAAAAAATTAGGAGAGAAAGATGATTTAAAATTAGGAGACCTGATTTTTGAAGTTAGGGATAAAAAAATTAAATCGATACTAAAGGAAGAGATTGCTCCAATATTGTCTTTCTCAAATGATTCTTTCCTGAAAAGATTTGCATCATGGATAGTCTGTAATAAAGAAGACAGTATTAAAGTTAAAGTAAGAAGAAAAGATTCTATTATAAGTAAGTATATCCATCTTTATAAGACTTTTGATATTAAGGATAATTCTTCGCTTCCATTTTTTCGTATAGAAAAAAAATGGCAGCTTATAGACGATAATGTAGGCTATATCAATTTAAAAACTATTTCTAAAGAAGAAATAAAAGCTGCTTTCGAAGAGTTTACCAATACTGATGGAATTATAATTGATTTAAGAAATATTCCTAAAAACATTTCTGAAAATGATATCACTAAGTACATTTATCCTGACAGGAAAAAATTTATCAAAGTTCTTTTTCCAATGGTGAACAGGCCTTCGCTGGCAAACTTTGATGAGCCATTGATCAGTTCTGTTATTGACCCTTTTAAAAGCGGCAGAAAAAACTCAAAATATTATAATAAAAAAATCATTTTATTGGTAAATGGTTTCACTCAAAGCTGGATGGAGTTTATGGGGATGGCTATTCAGGCTTCTCCTAATTGTATAACTGCAGGCGAAAACACTTCGGGTGCTGTTATGAATGTTGCTGTTTTCAAAATGCCTGACGGGACAGAAACCAATTTTACTAGTGTTGGAGCATTTTATCCAGACGGAACCGGTGCTCAAAGAAAAGGTCTTAAAATAGATTACTTGGTTAAAGAAAACACATCGAATTTTAATCAGGATCAATATATGATTAAAGGGATTGAATTGATTAAATCTGCAAAAAAATAACGACAATTAAATTTATTGCAAACATTTTATTTCTAGTATCAGAAAATGAGTTTTAATAAAATGTTATGATTATACTTATAATTTTTAAAAGTGGCTGGGCATTTATTAAGGCACAGCCATTTTTTTATTGCAAAAAAAGACAATATCTCAGTCATAGGTATTTTGTTTTTAGGTCGTAATTTTTAAGCATTGTGTATTTTTATTGTTGTTTTTTTATCATTGGTATAAAAATATATTCTTTTGTGTAGAATAATACTGATTTACCCCTTTTTTAATCTTGAAATTACCCCCCTTAAAATTAAGTGTATACGGTACATTTGTAAATGTAAATTATATGTTAATATTAGGTGTGTTAATCTTAAAGACGACTTAAAATTCCTTTAAGATAACTTAATTATATCTGATGAAGCTATAATCTGCAAACTAACAAATTATTAATTAACCAAAAAATGGAAACCAAAAATGACAAATTTTATTAGGATTAAAAAAGGTCCTGATTGCGTATCTGGATTTAATTTAAAAAAGAAACTTATCATGTTTTGTGCATTAGTTTCTTTGTCTCAAGTTCACGCCTACGCTATTAGTAACACGAGTGTAAAAGGGCTGCAAAGTATACAGCAGGAAAAAAGTATAAATGGGCAGGTTAATGATGAAAAAGGAATTCCGTTAGCTGGAGCGACTGTTAAGGTAAAAGGAACTAAAGTCGCTACAACAACAGATTTTGACGGAAAATTCACTTTAAAAGCAGATGAGAATTCTGTGTTAATAGTTTCCTTTACGGGTTTTACAACTAAGGAGGTAGCATTAAGAGGCAGCACTACAATTACAGTGAGATTATTAAGTGAAATAGCTTCATTAAATGAAGTTGTGGTGGTTGGTTATGGTAAAATGAAGAAAAAGGATTTAACAGGTTCAATTGTTCAGGTTAAAGCAGAAGCTCTGGCAAGCCAAAATCCACAGACGGTTCAGGATATATTAAGAGGTGTTCCGGGATTGAAAGTTGGTTATTCTGCCGATGCAAAAGGAGGAGGCTCTTTGCAGATCCGCGGGCAGACTTCTGTTTACAATGAAAATGGTTCGAATCATAATTCACCGCTTATTATTTTAGACGGGATGCAGTTTTATGGTGAGCTTTCAGAAATCAATCCTGATGATATTGGCCAGGTAGATATTTTAAAAGACGCATCGGCAACAGCTGTATACGGGTCTAAAGCTGCGGCGGGTGTTATTGTTATTTCAACAAAAAAAGGTAAGAATGGTAAGCCTGTCATTAATGTTACTACAAACACTACGATTGTTAACAAAAGTGCTTATCGTGATGTGTATTCTCCAGAGGGGTATATAAAATATCGTCAAGATTGGGAGACCGCTAAGACCTATGGTACAAATACAGCTACTGGAAATTATGAGGCATGGATAGGAGGTACGGCTGCGGGTAAACCGGGGTACTATACAAATCCTAACGAACTAGATCAGTATGGATTGACTCAAGCGCAATGGTTAGCTTATCAGCCGGTTGGGCAGACACAAGGAAAGAGTCTTAATGAAGTTTGGGGACTCCGTTTGGGTATTGTTGATGTTGCTGGTGCTCCTGATACACTTTTAAAGAATTTTGTAGCAGGAAAAACACACGACTGGTATGACAGTACTTTTAGAACAGGAATAAATCATGACAATAATTTAAGTGTTTCCGGAGCTGGTGATAAAGTAAATTATTATATGTCTTTGGGATATCTAACAGCTGAGGGTGCTATTCAGGGTAATGATTATGCAGCAGTTCGTTCAAATATGAAAGTGGATGCTAAAATTACTGACTGGCTTGAATTTGGGGCAAATGTTAATTTTCAAGACCGTACAGACGGAGATATAGCTGTGGGTACAGGTACTAATTACTGGGATGCCAATATGTTAAGAAACAGTCCATTCTCTAACTTTACAGAGGCAGACGGTTCTTATGCCAGACAGCCAATGGGAACAGCTATCGGAGGGTATAATTATTACTATGACCGACAATTTATGGAGCTTGAAAAAGGGTATACTATTCTAAATACCATTTTCAATACAAAGGTAACTCTGCCTGCAGGTATCACTTATTCATTTAATGTTGCGCCACGCTATGAATTCTTTTATAATCGTTATTTTCAATCATCAGGACACAAAGGCTGGAGCGCTGCAAATATAGGAGTGGATAGAGGTAATGGTAAAAAGTTTACTTGGAACCTGAATAATACATTAGCGTGGGATCATACATTTGCTGAGAAACACCATATCATAGCAACGTTTGTGCAGGAAGCTGAAGATCTTAAATCTTGGTCAGATATTACTTATGCCCGTAATATTCAGCCTTCAGATGCGCTGGGATTTCACAATACTCAAAATGCAACAATGATAAGCAGTTCATTTTCTACCACTGACATACATCAGACAGCCGATGCTTTAATGGGAAGACTTTTCTATTCGTATGACAATCGTTATATGCTGACAGGGACAATACGTCGTGATGGATATTCCGCATTTGGAGCATCTTATCCTTATGCAACTTTTCCTTCTGTAGCATTAGGATGGAACTTCAATAAAGAAAACTGGTTTAAATGGGAACCTATGAGTACAGGTAAATTGCGCTTGTCATGGGGGAAAAACGGAAACCGATCATTGGCAGATCCTTATTTAGCTTTAGCAAACTTAAATTCAGGTAGTGGAGCAACAATGGGATACATAGATGGTTCAGGAAATATTGTTGACATGAAATATTTAGGACTTGACAGAATGAAAAACCCAAATCTTCAATGGGAAAAAACAACAGCAACAAATATTGGTCTTGACCTTGGATTCTTAAATGACCGAATCACGAGTACAATAGATGTTTACCGAATGATTACCAATGATATGATTATGAGTCAGCGTTTACCTGGGTTTACTGGTTTTTCATCAATTGCAACCAATCTTGGAGAGGTTGAAAACAGAGGGATTGAAATAAGCCTTACTACTTTGAATATGAAAAAGCCAAACTTTGAATGGACTACTACCGCTGCATTTTCATATAATAAAAATACCATAAATGCACTTTACGGTAATATGGAAGATATTAAGGATGCCAATGGTAATGTTATTGGAAAAAAAGAGTTAGATGATAAAACTAACGGATGGTTTATTGGCAGACCAATCTCTCAAATCTGGGATTATAAAGTGATTGGAATCTGGCAAAAAGACGAAGCTGCAGAAGCTGCTAAATATAGTCAGCGTCCTGGTGATCCAAAAGTTGAAAACAGTTACACTGCCGATGATGTGAATGGGAAACCAGTTTATAACGAAAAAGACAAACAGTTTTTAGGTGAAACAGCACCACCAATCAACTGGTCGCTTCGTAATGAATTTAAGATTTATAAAAATTGGGACTTGGCAATTAATATGTATTCCTACATGGGGCACAAGTCACTTGACGGCCGTTATATGAATACTTACAACGATGGCAGTTTGTATACAAACAACTATAACCCGTTTGTAAATCCATATTGGACAATTGATAATCCAACAAATGACTGGGCACGCCTTGACGCCAGAGGACCTGCAGGAGCAGGAACGCAAAAATTATATGACCGCAGTTTTATTCGTTTAGACAATATTTCGCTGGCTTATTCGATTCCTAAAGATCTTTTAGACCGTCTGCATGTTCGAAACTTCAAAATTTTTGCTTCGGTTCAGAATGCAGCAACATGGTCAGCTTTCAGCGAATGGAAATACTATGGAGACCCGGAAACAGGAGGATTGGCAACACGAATGTTTAATTTAGGTTTTAACGTTTCACTTTAATAATTACAACGATGAAAAGATATATAAAAAATAAAATCTCAACACTTGTGCCTTTAGTAGCAGCAACTGCTCTTTTGGTTTCTTGTTCTAAGGATTTTCTGGAGCCGGATCCACTTTCGCTTTACGAACCGGAAACTACATTCACTACAGAAGCTGGGTTAAAAGCAGTTTTAGCAAATGCTGATAAAGGGCTGCGTAATAATTACATCCATTTTAACAGTGCCGGTAATAGTGTGCCTATTGGTACAGAATATGTTTTCTCTGATATGGCAAAATATGGAAAAACGGATAATACCAGTACTATTTCTGATTTTGCCAATACCATGGTGCCCACCATGAGTTTTAAAAGGGATACCAATGATGATTTTTATTTTGGGTTTTACTGGGATGAAGGTTATACCGGCATTAAACATGCTAATACTATATTGCGATACATTGATTATGTACCAAATTTATCACAAGAAGATAAAAATAAATATATTGGTCAGGCTTATTTTCACAGAGCATACCGCTATCTTAATTTAGTGTATCAATTTGGAGATATTCCGTTGATTACAAAAATTCTGGAAGTTCCAAAACAGAGTTACTATTCTACTAAAAAGGAAGCTATTATTGAAATGATTACAGCAGATATGGAAAAAGCTGTAGAATGGGTACCGGATCAGTCAAAATTACCTTATCTAGGTTTAGTAAACAAAGGTGCATGCCGTCAGTTATTGATTAAGTGTTATTTAGCATCAGGCAGATTTGCAGAAGCTGAAGCACAGGCTAATATTCTTATCAACCAATCAGGTTATTCTTTGATGCAGAGTACTTTTGGAACTTTTGATCCAGGAGGAAATCCAACTACATGGACAATTAACAGAAATGTAATCTGGGATTTGCACCGACCTGAAAACAAGATTATTGGTGGTAATAAAGAAGCAATATTGGTAATGCCAAATGGCGGAGTACAGTCATTTTTAGGATTTGCTTCGATGAGAATTTTTGGACCTAACTGGAATTCCGGTACACTTACCACACCTGATGGTAAGCAGGCTGCAGGCCGTTTTGCCTCTAACAATGCAAATTATCAGGCTAAATATGATTATGCAAGAGCATTGGGACGCGGTATCGCTACTATTAGTGCGTCTTATTATTCACAGCATCCTATGTGGGTTGTAAATGGTGTAGAGGATAAGCAGGATCTTAGACACAACAGCACTGTTGGTAACTGGGTAAATATGACTGATCTTAAATATAGTGATAAAACTTCTGCTTACTATCAGCAGAATTTTAGAATGAAATTTAATAACGTTCTGTTATCGAAGGACACTTTGCGTGAATGGTTTGATTTTCCTTTGTATAAAATTTATCTGCATGATGTTGTAAATGAAACTAATCCAAATGCGACTGATTTTCAAGGTGCCAGTACCGGAAGTAAAGCACATTGGTATCTGTACCGTTTAGCCGAAACTTATCTGTTAAGAGCCGAAGCACGTTTCTATCAGGGTAATACTGCTGGAGCAGCTCAGGATGTAAATGTTATCAGAGCGAGAGCAGGAGCTTCTCAAATGTATACTAATGTAACTATTGGAGATATTTGTGCAGAAAGAGGAAGGGAACTTTATCTTGAAGAATGGAGAAATGTCGAGTTAAAACGTATCTCGCACTGTCTTGCACTCAGCGGAAAACCAGATGAATGGGGCCAGACTTACAGTAAAACCAATTGGGATAAGCAGTCTGGAGTAGATGCAGCAGGAGGAAGTTATTGGTATCAGCGTATTGTACATTATACTCTTTATAACAAATATCCAGCTGGTATTGTGGTTCCAAATGGTACTAAATTTTATACCATGGACAAACGCAATAACTACTGGCCTATTCCTAACAGCGCTATAACGGCTAATATTAAAGGTAAACTAAGTCAGAACTTCGGTTATGACGGTTACGATGCTAACGTTAAGGTTTGGGACAAATGGCAGGATGCTGTTGCAAATGAATCGCAGCTTTAATTTAATAAAGTATCGTCATCTGCAGTAATTTGAATTGTTTTCTTTTACTGCGGATGATGATACATCTTTATGGATTTAAAATATCCAGCTTTTCTACTACTTATTTTTAAATATTGACTGTTAAAGCATTATTCCCGGAAGTAAGGGATAATGCTGGCAGTCATTATATAATCTGCATGAATAAATATTGTGACCGTAAGATTCAAAAGAATAATTACGGATTCAGCAATATAAATAATGACAATAATTTCAATACAATTTTACCTGTTAATAAAAGCGAAAGAAATTTTATCTGTTTTGAATTTAAAATCAGAGGTTAGACAATTTCTTAAGCAAATAATTTTGTTGGTTACTAATGAAAGAATTAAACAAAAATTTTACAATAATTTTTAAAACGAATATTTCATATGAAAAAACTATACACATTTTTATTATTCTGGTTATCGGTTTTTGTATTCAATATACATGCACAAGCTCCTAATCTGCCTGTTAAAGCAGGTTTGGCAACAACTTTAAATGGTTCTAAGACTTTTACAAACGCTGTGAGTTCAGATATTATATCTTTTCCATTATCCAATCAAACCGAATTTACTTTAGAAGTAAAAGCCAAAGTTAACTCGGCAGCCGGAAGAGGATTGGATGTTGAGGTTAAAAATACCAGCGGACTCGGATTTAGAACCTCTTTAGATAAAACAACTTTTAATAATACAACAATTTTATCGTTAACTGATAATTTAAGTACTTCAGTAGATAATGCTCAGGAACAAACTTATCGGTATGCAATAAAAGACGGAGTTGCTAATATTTATCAGGATGGACATTATTTAACTTCTAAAGCGCTTAATTTTTTAAATGATAATTCGGGAGCCGCTGTAGCATACGGTGCTGATAATTTACTAGGAAGATGGGCTGGAGTTACAGGGAATAATTCTGGAAAACCTAATGATTATGGCTGGGCTAATACGGCTGCAGGTCTGCCTTGGAATACTGCTAATTCAACCAGTGGTGTTAGATATCTGGATGTAACTTCGGGACATACTTATGAATCCGATAATACAGTTTTCAGCGGAAGAATAATGTACATTCGCTGGGACAATGCCAGTTATTCAGCATCAGTATATAGTTATCCTGTTAAACTGGAACAAGGCCTGAGATATGAATTTTCATGGCTTTATGAATATATTTCCAATGCTGCTCCGGGAGCTAAATTGAATGTAGCAATATCGTCAGGGGCTGATGGATCGGGTGTTTTGACTTCGAAATCATTTACAACTGGTAATGCCAATAAATTAAGAAAAGGAGATTTATCTTTTGTTTCGAATGCTGACGGTCTTTATTATTTGACAATTACAGGTGATTACGCACTTATGGCGATTGCCGATTTAAAATTGAAATCTTCAAATTTAATTAATAACTGGGACGGTTATTTCAATGATAATGCAGGAACGCCGGCTGCTTATGGATGGACTAATGCTGCTTCTCCAACGATTTTTAATACAGCAAACAGTACGAGCGGAACACGATTTATGGATGTAACTTCGGGGCATACTTTTGAATCCGATAATTCCGTTTACAGCGGAAGATTACTGTATATCAGATGGGATAGCACAGCACTTGAAAATTCAGTTTATTCTTTCCCGGTGCAGTTGGAAGCTTCAAAAGACTATCAATTTTCATGGATTTATGAATATATTTCTAATTTAAGTCCCGGTTCTCAAATGACTGTATCCATTTCTACAGCCACAAATGGCGGAGGAACAGTTCTGGCATCAAAAAGTTTTGTAACCGGAGCCGTTAATAAATTAAGAAAAGGAGATTTGTCATTTCAATCTCAAACAGCTGCAGGAACATATTACATTAACGTAACTGGGGCCAAAGCACTTTTTGGAATAGGTGATTTAAAAGTTCAGAGCCAGCAGACAGCCAATATTGTTATTGGAAAAAATTATGTGGCAGGTGCTGTTGATATGGCAGTTACTTCTGTGACTTTTGAAAATACAGCTTATGCACCGGTAAAAGTTATTAGTCCTTCACTGCAGACTGCAAATATTTCAGCCAATACGAGTGCTGCAGCTTATACAAAATCAAATGTTGTGTTAAGCGGCACAGCTTCTTTATATCTTAAAAACGGATACAATCCTTTAATTAATTCGACAGTAAACTTAAGTTCGGCAGATAACCGTCTGTATTTTGAAAACATTAAACCAAGTGACGTAATCAGTTCGCAGTTACAATATGTTTCAATAAACGGTGTTGCGGCAGTCAATGGCACCAATGTAAATGTTACAAATTACGGGTCAGGTACGGCAGTCTCGCCTTATACTGCAAGTTATCAGCCATTGCAGGTTTTTACCGAAGAAAATTATGCAGGAACATCGCAGCAGTATGTTACGGTGACTCCATTTGATAATTTAGGATCATTTGATAATGCCATCAAATCATTTAAATTAAAAAAAGGGTATATGGCCACTTTTGCCACAAGTGCAGACGGATCAGGATACAGCAGGGTTTATATAGCTGAAAATGAAGATCTGGAAGTTCCTGTTTTACCTGTTAATTTAAAAGGAACAATTTCATTTATCAGAACTATGAAATGGCACCAGGTCACCAAAAAAGGACTAGCCGGGGGAAGTACAGAAGCTATAAATGCAGAAAATATTACATGGTATTACAATTGGAATACAGGAATGGATACCACGCCAAATGTAGAATATGTCCCGATTAGACAAACTCAGTATTGGCCTGGATTTGCGCCTGCATATACTAAAGATGGTTATACACATTTCCTTGGTTTTAATGAACCAGACCGTCCTGATCAGTCGAATATGACAGTGGAGGCAGCGATTAGTTCTTGGCCAGGCCTTTTAAAATCTGGTTTGAGAGTGGGTTCTCCAGCAACATCAGATCCTTTTAATCCGTGGATGGCTAATTTTATGACTCAGGCAGAGGCCAATAATTACAGGGTTGATTATGTTGCACTTCACTGTTACTGGTATAAAACTGCGGCACAATGGAAAAGTGATTTACAGTACATATATGATAAGTACCACCGACCAATCTGGATTACAGAATGGAATATTGGAGCTAACTGGACTGCTAATAATTTTCCGGATGATGTGAATACGCTTACTGATGCCAATGCGGCTAAACACAAAAATGATTTAGCAGCTATATTAACTGTTTTAGAAAGTGCTGATTATGTAGAACGCTATTCTATTTACAATTGGGTACAGGATGCCAGAGCAATGTATGTTACTATAAATGATGCTTTTAAAACCAGAAACCCAAACTGGCAGAGTTATGTATGGCTTCAGACAGCACCAGTAATTTCCAGTACAGCAGCTGATTATACGGTTTTAACTCCGGCAGGACAGTATTATGCTAAAAATGCATCAGCGAAAGCTTATAATTCAGCTAAGGAATACATTCCTGTGTGGAAAACAAAAGTAGAAACGCTGAGTTATACCCTTTCATCTGATTATAAGAATATTACAGTAAAATGGACAGGGACTAATAAGGATTTAGTTAATAAATATGTTCTTGAAAGAAAACTAAGCGGCGAAAGTGCATTTTCAGTTTTCTATGAATCAACAAACTATAGTGTTCTTGAAAAAATAGATCTGGTTCGTACACATGCCGAATACAGAATTAAAGTTATAGGTAAAGATAATGTTGAATCTGCATACTCAGCCATATTGGTTTATGATCAGCCGGTTATTCCTGCAATTCCTGCTGGCTTTCAGGGTGAGGCCATCTCGACATCAGCAATTAATTTAAAATGGTCGCCAGTATCAGGAGCTGAATCTTATAAAATTAAAAGAGCAGCAACAATAAATGGTACTTATGAAATGTTAGCTGCTTATGTAAAAGATACCATTTTTGGCGATACAAATCTAGCAGCAAATACAGATTACTTCTATAAAATTGCATCAGAAAATGCTGGAGGAGAAAGTCAGTATTCTGCAGTTTTGCAGGTTAAAACATTGTCACAGTCACAAAGAGGAACAGCTGTTAAAACTGTAGTTTCTTTGGATGTGAATACATTGCCGGAAGAATCTGCTGATAAAATCTGCGTGTTTCCAAACTCTACGACAGGTCTATTTGATGTTATTTTACCAGTGAATGAGGATGTTGTCTCAATTGCAATTTTTACTTTGGATGGTAAATTAATTTCAGCATCGAATCATTTAAATACAAACGGTAAAGTGCAGCTGAATATTGAAAATCAGCCTCCGGGAATTTATCTGGTAAAGATTCAATCACATCCAGATAAAACACTCCGAATTATTAAAAAATAACGAATTGCTGATGTAAAAAAGTATTGGGTTTTTAATTTAGTAATAATGAGGGATCTTTTGGGATCCCTCATTTTAATAGAGCAGTTTTTGATTGCTCATAATTAATTTTTGATTTGAAATATGTTTAAAATGAGATTTGCTGGTAAGCTTTTGGTATTGGGAATTGTCCTGATTTTGATTTATGGTTTTGTAACAGATAAGGAAAAACTGCCAAAGTATAAAGGGTATCATTTGATTTGGAATGATGAATTTACTATTGACGGAACTCCGGATAAAAAGAATTGGAACTATGAAGAGGGTTTTGTCAGAAACAATGAGAATCAATGGTATCAAAAAGAGAATGCCTATTGCCAAACCGGATTTCTTATAATCGAAGCCAAAAAGGAAAGCAGAAAAAATCCTGATTTCGTTTCGTATAATCACAAAGACTGGCGCAAAAAAAGAGATTCTATAAAAATCACTTCCTCCTGTTTAATTACGCAGGGAAAACATTCCTGGAAATATGGAAGGTTTGAAATGCGGGCCAAAATTCCGGTATCAAAAGGAATGTGGCCTGCCTTTTGGACTCTTGGCATTGAAGGAAACTGGCCTGCTAACGGAGAGATTGACATTATGGAATATTACACGGGCAAAATACTAGCCAATGCGGCATGGAAATCAGATAAGCAGAATACGGCATGGGACAGTAAAACGGTTCCGCTGAGTGATTTTAAAGACAGTTCCTGGGCTGATAAATTTCATATATGGAGAATGGACTGGGATGCACAATCGATTAAGTTATATGTTGATAATCAGCTTTTAAATGAGATCGATGTGAAGGGAACTGTCCAAAACGCTGCCCAAAAGATACTTCCGTTTCAGCAGCCTCATTATTTATTAGTAAATCTGGCAGTAGGCGGAGATAATGGCGGCCAGTATACGGCAGAAAATTTTCCGTCAAAATACATAATAGATTATATAAGGGTTTATCAAAAAAATAAGTAAAATGAAATTAAAATATTCGATAGTTCTGTGTTTCCTATGCTCTTTTGTTTTTTCGCAAAACAATTATTTCTTTTCTGGAAAAAAATGGAAGGATACAGATGGCGTACATATTAATGCTCATGGCGGCGGTATTATTTTTGCCGGCGGAACGTATTATTGGTATGGAGAATTTAAGACCGAAGGCAAAGGAGGAAACACCGCTTTAAAGGGTGTCAGCTGCTATACGTCTAAAGATTTATATAACTGGAAAAACGAAGGTATTGTTCTAAAGGCTGAACAGAATCCTAATTCGGAAATAACAAAAGGCTGTATAATTGAACGTCCGAAAGTGGTTTTTAATAAAAAGACAGGAAAGTATGTGATGTGGTTTCATTTGGAATTGAAAGGGCAGGGGTACGATGCAGCAAGAGCAGCGACAGCTATTAGTGATTCGCCTAAAGGACCGTTTAAATTTAAGAAATCATACCGTCCGAATAAAGGAGTATGGCCAGTCGATTTTAAAGATGAATTTAAATCGGCCACGGCCAATGAAAGCAGTTTAAAATCCTGGAGCCCAGAATGGCTGACAGCAATTCAGAACGGTCTGCTGGTACGAAGGGATTTTGACAAAGGACAGATGTCAAGAGACATGACTGTATATGTCGATGACAATGAAAAGGCTTATCTGATTCACTCATCTGAGGATAATCTGACGCTTCATATTTCGGAACTTACAGATGACTATTTGGATTTTACCAAAAAATGGACACGAATGGCTCCAGCTGGTCATAATGAAGCACCCGCAGTTTTCAAAAAAGGCGGAATGTATTATATGATAACCTCTGGATGCACAGGCTGGGATCCTAATGAAGCACGTTCGTTTAGCTCTAAATCTATTTTGGGACCGTGGAAAGCTTTGGGTAATCCGTGCACGGGTCCGCATGCAGAATTAACATTCCATTCGCAAAGCACTTATGTTTTTCCAGTTCAGGGCAAAAAAGACCAGTTTATTTTTATGGCAGACAGATGGAAACCTGACAATCCCATCGACGGAAGTTATATTTGGCTGCCAATAAAAACAGCAGATGAGAAACCAATTTTAGTATGGTCTGATAAATGGAATCTATCAGATTTTAAAGAAAATTAATAAAATTAAATATTACTATACTTAACTAATACCAAACAGATCTAATTAGCTCCAGATTAAAAGATTTAGACAGATTTTAAAAAAAAATAGTACTGAAATCTGCGAGAATCTGTTTAATCAGCAGCGATAAAAATACATAGTATTATTTGCGTACAGTCATAAAATTAAAAATAGAATTTAATGTCAGTGAATTAATAAATTTATAGGCAGACGAAACCGAAATTAAAACATTTGATGTCAAATGGCTTATGTCAGTTCACAGCCATCGAAAAGTTGGTGATAAAACGGTTAGAATTCCGAAATTATTTGAGGTCGATTTATCAGGTGATAAATTATTGATATTAAAAGCTTATGCGCCATAGAGTAATATTTTTAATAGGTTTAAACAATAGAAATTAATATTCTTAGGAGGGCAGAATTTTAAATTAAAGAAGTTTTCAGACCAAGAAATTAAACGTAATTTTTATATATTTGAAAAGTGTTGTTTTTACACTTATATATTGTAATTTATATATAGTTAATGTGTAAAACATTTTTTAAATAATCAAAAGTAATCAGGCAGTAATGACTAAAAAGAAAAGATTTATACAGATAATAATTTTAATTAATTTATTGCTGATCGGCAGTATAATAATGGGCTATGCACAAAATACTGCTGGAGAAAGAAAACAGCTTTTTAATTCGGATTGGAAATTCTCATTGACTGATTCGCCGGAGTATAGCAATGCAGGATTTAATGACAGCGGCTGGCGTAAATTAAATCTCCCTCACGACTGGAGTATTGAAGGAAAATCAGAAAAAAATAATCCAAGTGAAGGTGACGGCGGTTTTTATCCAATGGGGAAAGCTTGGTACAGAAAAACATTTACAGTTCCTAACGAATGGTTCGGGAATAAGGTTTCCATTTATTTTGAAGGAGTTTACATGAATTCTGAAGTATTTATTAATGGAAAATCAGTTGGAATACAGCCTTATGGTTATACTTCTTTTGAATATGATCTTTCACCTTATTTAAAATTCGGAGAGCTGAATACAATTGCCGTTAAGGTTGATAATTCGCAGCAGAAAAACTGCAGATGGTACAGCGGTTCTGGTATTTACCGCAATGTCTGGTTAACGGTTAAAAATCTGGTTCATGTTAAAACTTGGGGTGTTGCAGTTACTATTTTGGAAATTAAAAATAATAAAGCAAAGGTTCAGGTAAAAACGATTGTAAAAAATGAAACGGCTGTTGAGCAGAATGTTTTGCTTTCCACGGCGATTATTGATGCTAAAGGTAAAAATGCAGGTAAGGCAGCAGCTGTTAAAATAGTATTACAGCCAGATGAAGAAAAAGAAACAGTGCAGATAATTACGGTTGAAAATCCAAAGTTATGGTCGGTGGAAGCACCCAATAGATATCAGGCAAAATCAACACTGAATGTTTATTCAAAGAATGTGGATGCAGCAATAACGGATTTCGGAATAAGAACTATTGATTTTAGTGCTCAAAACGGATTTTTATTAAATGGAAAAAAAATAAAATTAAACGGAGGCTGTGTGCATCATGATAACGGAGCATTAGGAGCAGCTGCTTATGTCCGTGCCGAAGAAAGAAAAATCGAACTGCTGAAAGCTGCGGGATTTAATGCGGTAAGAACGTCGCACAATCCGCCTTCAGAAGCTTTTTTAGACGCTTGCGACCGATTAGGGATGCTGGTAATTGATGAAGCTTTTGACGGATGGAGAGAAAAGAAAAATACGTATGATTATGCCAGTATTTTTGATAAATGGTGGAAACATGACGTAGAATCCATGGTGTTGAGAGACCGCAATCATCCTTCAATAATCATGTGGAGCATTGGTAACGAAATTATAGAAAGAACCAAACCTGAAGCAGTTGAAACGGCAAAAATGCTGGCAGATGCCATCCATAAAATCGATTCATCCCGTCCGGTAACATCAGCAATGACTACCTGGAACCAAGGCTGGGATATTTTTGATCCATTGATGGCAGCTCACGATGTTGCAGGATACAATTATCAGCTTCATGAAGCAGAATCGGATCATAAAAGAGTGCCTTCCCGAATTATTGTACAGACCGAATCGTATCCAAAAGATGCGTTTACTAACTGGGATTTAGTTCAAAAAAATAATTATATTCTGGGCGATTTTGTCTGGACGGCAATGGATTATCTGGGTGAATCGGGTATTGGGCGCTTTGTGTATCCAGGTGAAACGGAGGGAGAGCATTGGACAGCAAATCTGTACCCATGGCATGGCGCTTATTGCGGGGATGTAGATTTAACTGGATGGCGAAAACCAATTTCTCATTACAGAAGTATGCTGTATAATAACAACGAAAAATTATACATGGCTGTCAAAGAGCCAAATCCTGAAAACGGAACAATAAAACTGACATCCTGGTCTGTCTGGCCAACATGGGAAAGCTGGACTTGGCCGGGTTACGACGGTAAAAATATTGAAGTAGAAGTATATTCGAAATACCCAAAAGTAAGACTGTTCCTGAACGGGAAAAATATTGGAGAGAAAGAAACGGGAAAAGCGCAGGAGTTTAAAGCGACGTTTGTAATTCCTTACACTAGTGGTGAATTGAAAGCAGTTGGTTTGGAAAATGGTAAAGAAACGGAATCGGTTTTATTAAAAACTGCCGGTCAGCCTGCTAAAATTAAATTAACTGCTGACCGCAAAATAATAAAAGCTGATGGTCAGGATCTGGTGTATGTAAGTATCGAAATTACTGATGATAAAGGTGTTTTAAATCCAAATGCTGCCAATCAGCTTACATTGAATATTTCGGGTGCTGGAACAATTGCTGGAGCAGATAATGCTGATTTAAAAGATACCGATTTGTATACTGCCAATACTCGTAAAGCATGGCATGGACGTGCTTTGGTAATTATTAAAAGTAACGGCGAATCTGGAGTAATTAATCTTGAAGTTTCTTCTCCTGATTTAAATAAAAAAGTGATTAATATACAAGCAGCCAAAAAAAAATAAATTGTAAACATCAATTATTTCAAAAATGAATAAATTTAAAAAAATGCTGTTTTTAGCCAGTATTTTCAGTGTGTCTGTTTTTTCACAGCAAAAAGAAAATAACTCGGGTGTTTTTCAGGTAAAAAATCCTGATTACAGTCTTAGTCCTTATACAGGAATGACAAAAAAGCATTGGAAAGATGCTGCACTTTATTTATTGGAAGGAGCTTTCAGCTACGTTCATACTCTTGATGATCCGATGAAGTTTCCAAAACAGCCGGGAAAAAGTTATCCTCAGGATGAAGGCAGAGTGCCTACAGAGAAATTAGAAGGTTTGAGCAGGACTTTATTTATAGCCTCTCCGCTTCTAAAGGAAAATCCTGATTTAGTGATTAATAATATCAAAGTGGCTGAATATTACAGACATCAGTTTAGTAAATTAATTGATCCTAACAGCCCCTCTTATATTGTTCCCCGTGCTAAAAACGGAGGGGCGAGCCAGAATTTGGTTGAATATGGAGCAATAACAATATCACTGATGACCAATCCTGAGGTGCTTTGGAAACCGCTGCCTCAAGATCAGAAAGATGCATTGGCAAAATCAATGCTGAGTTATGGTGACGGTCCTACAGTGCCATCCAACTGGAAGTTTTTCAACATTTTTGTATTGAGTTTTTTCAAAGATCAGGGATATGCCGTAAATGAGAAACTGCTGGAGGAATATCTGCAGAAATCGTTAAACGATTATAGAGGAGAAGGCTGGTACAATGATAACCCGGCTTATGATTATTATAGCATGTGGGGCTATCAATTGTATGGAGCTTTATGGTCCGAGTATTTTGGAAATAAATATTATCCGGAATATGCCGCAAAATTCCGAAGCAATTTTAAAGATATGAATTCCAATTACCCGTTAATGTTCAGCCGTAACGGGGAGATGATTATGTTCGGGCGCAGTATCAGTTATAGAATTGCCACAATTGCCGCTTTGCCTTTTATGGGATTAGAAAAGGATCCTGCGGTAAATAATGGCTGGCTCCGAAGAATTTCATCCGGAGTTTTAAAACAATTTCTGGAGCATCCCGAATTCATGAAAGATAATGTACCGACACTTGGTTTTTACGGAGCATTTGAACCGGCCGTGCAGGTGTATAGCTGCAGAGGAAGCGTGTACTGGATGGGAAAAGCTTTTCTGGGGCTTTTACTGCCGGATGACAATCCTTTTTGGACTGCAAAAGAAAATGAAGGAGACTGGGAAACTAAATTCAAAAAAGATCAGGTTTATAATAATTTTCAAAAAGGTTCAGGAATCTTAATTACAGATTATCCTGATATTGGAGCTTCAGAAGTGAGAGCCTGGTGCCATGAAAAGAAAAAAGACGACTGGCAGGGTTTCCGATCAACTGAAAATTACAATCGTCTGTCGTATAATAGCGCTTTTCTATGGCAGGCAGATGGTGTAAACGGAGAAGTTGCCATGAACTATGTTTTTAAAAATGCAAAACAGGAGTGGGAACCTTTACGTTTATATACTTTCAAAAGATTTGAAGACGGCATTTATTACCGAGATGCAGTTTTGGAAACCAATGATAAAATTAAAATGAGTCTGGCTGATATTCCTTTGCCAAACGGAATTTTAAGAATCGACAAAAATAACAGTACCGAGGCAGTTTCCATGCGATTAGGACATTATGCGCTGCCAAAATTCGATAAAGAAATTACAACAGTAACTAAAAAAGTGAATGGAAAAGTTGTGACTATTATTGATAATGGAAAGTACCAATTAGCCATGATACCGCTTTCAGGCTGGAGCACAGCAGAAACAGTTACAGCCAAAGGCCTGCATCCTGAAAGTGAGATCAGCAAGGTAATTGATGTGGCCGCTAATTTTAATCCAGAGAATAAGGAATCCATTTATGCCACAGTAATGCTTTGGAAAAAATCTGGAGAAAAATGGAATAAAAATGAGCTGGCTCCTGTTAAAAGCCTTGAGCAGAAAGAGGGCAGGGTTATAATTGAATTTAGCAATGGCTTAAAGAAATCTGTGGATTTTGATAAAAAATAGTTATTATGATCTGTTGGGGACAATTAGATTTAGTAACTAAAAAAAAAGAATTTTTATAGTTAAAGTTATCGGATTTGTAATTTAGCTAACGAATTATTCACAAAGTTTGTCATCTCGACGCAGGAGAGATCACATAACGTAAATAACTAATGTGATTTCTCGTACCTCTAAATGACAAAAAAGTAACTATTAGCTCTTTTTTTATAATTGCACCCAACGGGTTACTTTATCCTATTTGTTTTAAAAGTTTGTGTAATTAAAACAGATTATAATTCGTGAAAATTCGTGTAATTAGTGTTTGATTTTTTAAAGTAAATGTCTTGAACAATAATAATTAGTATGAAATTAAATTTAAAAAACAGTATCTTTTTTATTGGAATCCTTGGTTTGTTTTCGGGTTTTGGAAGCACTGCTGAATTCAGCAGAAAGATTATCATCGAAAATACACTTCCTTTTGACCGCACGGCAGAAATTATTTCGATAGACCTGCATAAAAACAAAGTTTTTGCTTTGGTTAAGAATTATGAGGACTTACTGGTAAAAGATGAAAAAGGAAATCTGCTTGTAACACAATTAATTGACTTAAATCTTGACGGCAGGCCTGATGAACTGCTGTTTCAGGCTACAGTTGCAGCTTTGTCCAAAACAGTTTATACCGTTTTTACCGATGCTGATGCAGCTAAAAACAGACCGGCTCCAGCACTTACCACTTATGCACGTTTTGTACCAGAGCGGATAGATGATTTTGCCTGGGAAAATGACAAAGTCGCTTTTAGAACTTACGGTCCCGAAGCACAGCGTCTGGTTGATGAGAAAAAAGCCGGCGGAACACTTTCAAGCGGTATAGATATCTGGCTTAAAAAAGTAAATTATCCAATTATCGATTCCTGGTATGCCAAAAATAGTACTGCTTCGGGTTATTATCACATCGATCACGGTGAAGGATATGATCCATACCATGTAGGTTACAGCAGAGGAAACGGCGGAACAGGAATCTGGGAAAAAGACAGTTTGTACACTTCCAAAAATTTCCAGAAGTATAAAGTAATTGCCAAAGGCCCGCTGCGTGCAGTTTTTGAATTGGAATACCCTGAATGGAGCAGGTATGGAGTTAAAGAGACAAAAAGAATATCGCTTGATCTTGGTTCTAATTTTTCAAAATTTGAAAACAGCATCAGCTCTGCTGTAAAAATTCCAAATTATACATTAGGAATTACACTGCATCAGGAGAAAGGAACAGTACAGATTGATGCTAAAAAAGGAATTTTTCGTCATTGGGAGCCAATTGATGATTCATTTATAGGAGAAGGAATTCTGATCGATCCAAAAGTGGTAACAAAAGCTTTTGATTACCGTACCAAAGCTGTTGATCAGAGCCAGATTTTAATCGTTACAAATCCTGTAAATAATGTATCAGTTTATTATGCAGGTTTTGCATGGCTTAAAAGCGGTCAGGTGAAATCGGCAGAAGAGTGGGACGCCTTGTTAGAAAAACAGTCGAAAATAATCCAAAATCCATTAAAAGTAAAACTGTAGTTTATCAATACTTTTTTAGCGGTACCAAATAAACAGTAAACAAATAAATGGTACTCGCTGCAAACGTAAACGAGTGAAATGGACATATAAAAGAGTTTCAGGAAGTAGAAAAACTAAACTCTGATGAAAAACATTTTGTAAAATCTTTTCTGGATGCTTTCATTACTGAAAGAAAATTCAGCAATTAGCTCAATAAAGAAAAACTATAAAGCATAAAAAAAACCTAGCAATTTTGCTCGGTTTTTTTTATGCTTTATAGAACAGTTTTATTTGTTCTTCTTTGCGGGAACGGATTGCAAATCCGCTCTATCGTTGTCGACATGTCAAGGTCGTTCGGTGTATCGGACAAAATTTATCAAGGTCTTGGAAGCACAATCAGATAATACATTAAAACCCTAAATATAAACTATATGTCGTATATCGTTTTTTTATTTTTTAAATACTATAATCAAGGTACTACAAAACAAATTCCTTATCAAAAAGCAGTTTTTAATTTTGTAACACTAGTATTTATTAATTTAATTTCAGTTGCTTCTTTTTTTATTTCTTTTAAAGAGATTCATTTTTCATAGAGGATTCAATCGTATGCTTTTTTTGGTGTAATATTGGCGATTATATATTTCGTCATTAGTAAATTTATTCCTGAACAAACTATAAGAGATTATGATGCCACAAACAAGTGGATATGCTAACGTGTCTCTATATCGAAAAAGTAAATAACGAGTTAAAGTATTTTTTGCAAATACTTTAACTCGTTTATTTGTTTTATGATGCTGTTAAAGTAAACTGTATCGAAGCTGTTTTTATTTATTCAGCTAAATTGTTTTTTAAGCTTACAGTTACTATTGTGTATCCCAAGCCGCACTAGCGCAATAAATAGAACTTGTTACCGGAGCTTGCTAGTTCGGTATCTAAGTTCGTCAAATTCCTAAATAAGATCCTGACTAATAACTGTTATTGATAAATGGATGCAAATTAACTTTTGATGATATTCACTTTTTATAAAATTTCTTCCATCTAGTTTATAATTGCTATTCATAGTGAGATTTAGAATATAATTTAGATTTTTTTTAAGTTTTTGCACAAGCATTGGAACGGATTCATCTTTACCTAAAATTTATTTAAAGCATAGTGTTTTCAAAAACGAAGAAGGTATATTTTAATTCATCTGTCAATTTGAAATGATATTGTCTTTATAAATTAGACAGCTTCTTTAAGAAATAACCGCAATCTGTCTTTCTCTCCTCTTATTTATAAAACATAAGCTTAGTCTTGTAAAACTCATTAATGCGGGACAGTTTTCTGCAGTTTGTTACATTTTATTTTCATATGTAACGTAGTGTAAAGTATCTGTAACAAACGAATAGTCTGCCTCTGTTTTTAATAAATACTTTTGAATTATCTAATTTTTTATTGATTATTAAAAAAAACAGGTTTTATTTCTCATATCAATAATTATGTTCTTAAAACCTGAAATTGTTCGTATCACATGATTTGGTGTTTCTGTTTCTTTTCAAAATTTATTAAAGCGATATTTTTTTAAATGAGAAACAGCATTGGTCTCCAAGACAGAAATAGGTAACATTTTAAACATTTGATTTTTGATAAAAACATTAGTAAACAAATTGCATTTAATGAAAAAAAACAACCAAACAATTAACCAAGAATTTATTAACCATTATGACCAAAATTTTATTTTTTCGAAAAACTTTTTTAAGGTCTGGTTTTTTTTGCCAGCCTTTAATCCTCAAACCTTATGAGGAATGTAAAAACAGTAAAACACAAAAACGATTCAAAAATTTTTTAAGCAGCAGCTTGAGTCTGGATGCAGAGAGCTTTGTCAAGACCATTTATAATCCACAAATCCAAATGATCTCGCTTAAGCATTGATAATTTGAATATGGGATTATAAATAACAGCCTGAATTAAAGTAAGAATATTATCAATTTCCGGCTGGAAAAAATATAAAATTAATTTAATCAAGTCTGTATCTGTTTATCAGCAGTATTGATAACAGTATAAAGTATGGATCAAGTTCAAAAATATTTAAATAACATGAAAATAAAATTATCTAAAATTCTAAACGGAGCTATGTATCTGCCTTTAGGAGTTTTGTTTCAGTTTTTGTTTATCACCCAATTATCAGCTGCAGAGAAGGACTTCTCTGGTTCAAGATATGTTGTAAACAGTAACATTAAGCAGCAAATTACAGTTACAGGAAAGGTAACATCGTCAGAAGACGGCAAAGGTGTTCCAGGGACTACAGTTTCAGTAAAAGGCGAAAAAAATTTGAGTGTTTCCACAGATTTCGATGGAAGATATACCATTAATGTGCCGTCTGATGCTGTTTTGGTATTCAGTTTTGTAGGATTTAAAACGGTTGAAAGACCAGTTGAGAATAATAAAGAAATCAATGTGGTACTGACACCTGAGAAAACTTCCTTAGATGAGGTTATTGTAGTAGGGTATGGAAAACAGAAAAAAGCAAGTTTAGTAGCAGCAATTACCCAGGTTTCCGGAAAAGTTCTGGAACGTGCCGGAGGTGTTCAAAGTATTGGTGCTGCATTGACAGGTAATGTGCCGGGTTTGATAACATCAGCCAGTTCAGGTATGCCAGGAGAGGAAGATCCTCAGCTTTTTATACGTGGTGCAAGTACCTGGAATAATGCACAGCCTCTTATTCTTGTTGACGGTGTAGAACGTCCAATTAATAGTGTTGAGATTACTTCGGTAGAATCTGTTTCGGTATTAAAAGATGCGTCAGCGACTGCGGTTTATGGGGTTAGAGGTGCAAATGGAGTAATACTTATTACTACCAAGAGAGGCCAGTCTGGTAAAGCATTAATAAGAACTACTTTTAATACGACCGTGAAAACTCTTTCTAAATTACCTGCTAAGCTAGATTCTTATGACGGGTTAATGGTTAAAAATAGTGTCATCGAAAACGAGCTGGCATTGAGTCCATCAAGCTGGGCTGATTACGTTCCTCAGGCTATTATTAATAAGTATAGATATCCAGCAAATGTAGCAGAATCTGAGCGCTATCCTAATGTAGACTGGCAGGATGCTTTATTTAAGGACTATGCGATGTCTTATAATGCAAGTTTAAATGTAAGCGGCGGTACTAAATCTGTTAAATATTTCGCATCAGCAGATTTTTTAAGAGAAGGCGATATGTTTAAAAAATATAATAATAATAGGGGGTATGATCCCGGATATGGTTATAACCGTCTGAATGTTAGAAGTAATTTAGATTTTCAAATTACTTCTAGTACAGTGTTTAAAGTTGGTCTTGCTGGTTCCCGCGGTATCAAGAAAAGTCCTTGGGGTGCATCAGGAGGCGAATATACCATGTGGGATGCTGCATATTCAACAGCTCCAGATGTTTTCCTGCCATATTATGAAGATGGTTCTTGGGGTTATTATGCACCAAATCAAGGAAAAGCATCAAATTCTGTAGCGAATCTAGCGAGAAGCGGTGTTCAATATGTGACTACAACAAGATTAAACACAGATTTTACACTCGAACAAAGTTTTGACAAATGGGTAAAAGGGCTGAGTTTTAAAGGAATGGTTGCCCTAGATAATTCATTTGTAGAAGGAGACAGAGGAATAAGTGATTTGTATAATGATGCGCAGGAAAAGTATATAGATCCAGTTACCGGCGTGGTACTTTTCAAAAAAGCTTATGATTCTAATAACAGGTTTGATTTTCAAGAAGGTGTCAAATGGAGCACCACTGGAGGTTCAGTGAGAGATTGGAATACTTATCGTAAACTTTTTTATCAATTACAGTTAAATTATCAGGCAAAGATTGCTGATAATCATCATATAACCGCTTTGGGACTTTTTAGCAGGGATCAGTATGCGTCGGGAAGCGAGATTCCTCATTATAGAGAGGACTGGGTATTCCGTACTACCTATAATTATGCCGATAAATATTTTATTGAATATAATGGAGCTTACAATGGATCTGAAAAGTTCAACGAGAATAATCGTTTTGCATTTTTCTCTTCTGGCGGTCTAAGCTGGATTATTTCGAAAGAAAATTTTATGAAGAGTACTGATTCGTTTCTTGATCTATTAAAGATTAGAGCCACTTATGGAGAGATCGGTGATGATAATATTAATGGCAGATGGCTTTATCAATCCCAATGGGCATATGGCGGTAATTCTGTTTTAGGAACAACCGGTGAGTCAGCAGAGGGAAGCCCTTATACTTGGTATAAGCAGGCAACTGTTGGTAATGAAGATGTACACTGGGAAAAAGCAAAGAAAAGTGATATAGGTGCTGATTTTTCTTTCTTTAAAGGATTTGTTACTGGTACGTTTGATTATTATAAAGAAGACCGAACGGATATTTTATTAGCCGGAGGAAGCAGGGCAATCCCTTCTTATTATGGAGCTGTCGCACCGGTTGCAAATTTAGGTCGAGTTCAAAATAAAGGTTATGAATTAGAATTAAAGTTCAATCGTACTTTTGGGAATGGTTTGAATTTATGGTGGACCACTAATTTCACTCACACAAAAAATAAAATTATAAGTGCAGATAATCCTCAATTACTGCCAGATTACCAAAAAAGCGAAGGATATTCTATTGGTCAGGCTCATTCGTATGTAAGCCAAGGTTACTACAATACTTGGGATGAGTTATATGCAAGTACCATTCACAGTACAAATGATGCGGCAAAACTTCCAGGGAATTTTAATATCCTGGATTATAATGGAGACGGTGTTATTGATTCTAAAGATAATATTCCTTTCGGCTATACAGGAACACCGCAAAATACCTATAACAATACAGTTGGTGTTAACTGGAAAGGTTTCAGCGCCTTTGTACAGTTTTATGGTGTAAATAATGTTACCAGACAAGTTGTTCTTACCAGTTTATCCGGCCAAAATCATGTTGTGTACGATCAAGGATCCTACTGGTCAAAAGATAACACAGATGCAGTTCAGCCTGTTCCGCGCTGGCTGGCTACCGCTAGTGAGTATAACAACGGGAGCAGGTATATGTATGACGGATCTTACCTTCGTTTGAAAAATGCTGAAATCGCTTACACTTTCGACGGAAAAACAAATTGGATTAAATCGTCTGGGCTTCAAAGTATACGATTTTATTTAAATGGAAATAATTTGTTTTTATGGTCTAATATGCCCGATGACAGAGAAGCAAATTATGCAGGAACCGGCTGGGCATCACAAGGTGCTTATCCAACTGTAAAAAGGTTCAATTTAGGAGCTAACATTATATTCTAAAATTACAATTATGAAGAATTATATTAAAATAATATCAAAGTACAGCTTAATTATAAGTTTGCTTTTACTTTCAGGATCCTGTAATGAGTATCTTGAAAAATCTCCTGATTCAGATATATCTCCTGAAGAGGCTTTCAAAAATTTTGAAAATTTTCAAGGATTCACTGAAGAATTGTATCAAAGCATTCCTGATTTTACCAATGGATATTGGACAAATTCATGGAATTGGGGAGAAGATGAAATTCAGTCTACAGCCCGTGATTTCCACTTTATATGTAAAATCGATAAAGGAGATTTTTGGGGCTGGCAAAGAGAATATGACGGATGGCAGGCTGGCTGGATGAACAGAAATAATGTCAGCACAGATAATGACCGTATGCATAAGGATTTGTGGACATTAGGCTGGGCAGGTATCCGTAAAGCCAATATTGGTCTTGCCAATATTGATAAAATGACTGAATATACCCAAGAAGAAAAGGATTTAATCAAAGGACAGTTACTGTTTTTTAGAGGATGGTTCCATTTCGAGTTTATGCAGTATTTTGGAGGCCTTCCTTATATTGATGAAGTACTTCCTAGTGATCAGCCGCTTAAACTGCCAAGACTTAGCTACCAAGCGTGTGCCGACAAAGCTGCAGCCGATTTCAGAGCTGCTGCTGACTTGCTTCCTGTTAATTGGGATAATACAGTTATTGGAAAAAGAACATTAGGAAAAAATGAGCTTCGTATTAATAAAATAATGGCTCTTGGCTATTTAGGTAAAAATTATTTATGGGCAGGAAGTCCATTGATGAATAAAGTATCTACAGGGAATGCTTCTTATAATGCAGAATACTGTAAAAAGGCGGCTGCAGCTTTTGCAGAATTATTAAATATTACTGAAAGCGGTACTTCACAATATAAATTAATGCCGTTTGCAAAATACAGCGATAATTTTTATACAACCGGAAGTAACTGGAAAATGCCAGGCGGTACTGAAGCTATTTTTAGAGGTCCGTACTGGGGAGCAAACGGATCTAACTGGGGTACTTCTAAGCAGTATCAGCCAGCACCTCAAATATGTGACGGGGATGTAAAATTCCTTCCTACAGCTAATTATGTTGATAATTATGGAATGGCGAATGGAAAACCTATTAAAGATATAACTAAAGCGGATCCAGATTCAGGATATGATCCAAGATATCCTTGGAAAGGCCGTGATCCACGTTTTTACAATGACATTGTATATGATGGTGTAAAATGCGTTACAGGCTCTATTCCAGCTGCTGAAGAAAGCAACCGTTATGCAAACCTTTATACAAACGGCAGCTACAGAAATATAAGCACAGGAAGCAGAACAGGTTACCTGCTGTATAAGTTTATTCCCAGAAGTGCAAATAAGTTTGATGATGGATTTGGATACGGTAATAACTTAAATATCCACCTCCCTTGGATGCGTCTGTCAGATATCTACATTATGTATGCTGAAGCTGCAGCGCAGGGTTATGGCTCAGTTACAGGAAAAGATCCAAAATATACAGGAACTGCTGTAGATGCTATAAATGTAATTCGTGACAGAGCGGGTGTTGGACACGTTGCAGCAGATTACCTAGGTTCATTAGACTTATTTATGAACGAGGTTAGACGTGAACGCGCTGTGGAGCTGAGTTTTGAAGGACACCGCTTTAATGATCTGCGCCGCTGGTTATTATTGATTCAGAGTCCTTATACAATTAAAAAATCTATTGAATTTGACCGTGCTGCTCCATTTGATGCAGCAAAGCCAAGCGAAAACAGAGTTATTAATATTCGTGAGGAAGTGATTTTGGTGAGAAACTTTAGTGAAAAGCATTACTGGCTTCCGTTAAAGAATGCAGATGTAAATATGTATTTAGAATTTTCACAAAATCCTGGATGGTAATTAAAATGATTATTTTAAAAAATTTAAAAATAAAATTATAGAATAATGAGATATATACAACTTAAAATAGTGTTATGTTTTGTGCTATTTGCTTTCTTACCTGCCAAGATTTTCGCTCAAATTGACCAAAAAATAAATTTAGCTGGAATTGTTATCGGAGCAGGAGGAAAACCACTTGTGAATGCAGCTGTTGTCAGTAAAAAAGATAATGTTACAGCAGCTACCGATAAGAACGGGAGCTACTCAATAACCGTAACAGCTGATACAGATATAGAGTTTAGCGCTGCTGGCTATACTGCACTTATACTAAAAGCAACAACTGCTATAAGTGACATAAATTTAAACAAAGAAAATTCAAATTTAGTTCAGGTTGCTTTTAAGAAAGAAGAAAGCAAGGATTTAATGGGAGGTGTTTCTTTTGTAAATCTGCCTGAAATTTTAGAAAAAAACTATACAACTTATAGTTTAGATGGAGTCCAGGCTATAATTGGAGGACTTAATGGTAATCTCTGGGGAATGAACGGTATTTTAGTGCTATTAGATGGAGTTCCCCGCGATATAAATACAGTATTGTCTACAGAAGTTGAGCAAATCACTTTTCTAAAAGGGGTTTCAGCGGCCGCACTTTATGGAAGCCGCGCTGCAAAAGGGGCGATTTATATTACAACGAAAAAAGGGAAAGTACAAAAACAGCAGATTACAACCAGATTTGATAACGGAGTATTTGTACCAAAGAGCCTTCCAAAATATTTAGGTTCTGCCGAATATATGCATTATTATAACCAAGCCCGTGTTAATGATGGTTTGGATCCAACATATACTGATGAAACCATTTATAATTATGCATCTGGTAAAAATCCATATAGATATGCTGATGTTAATTATTATTCACCAAAATACGTTAAGGAGTTTTATTTTAATTATGATGCAAATATTGAGATAACAGGAGGAAATAAATCAGCACGATACTATACTGTTGCTAATTTTTCATCTCAGCAGGATCCTTTACAAAGTTTTGGAGAAGCTGCAAATAATAACAATAATAGATTCAATGTAAGAGGAAATGTAGATATTCAAATTAATAACCGCATTTCAGCAACAATCGGGGCAAATGCGATATACAGCAATTCCAGAGGAGTAAATACAAACTACTGGAGCAGTGCTGCTACTCTGAGACCTTATTTATTTAGTCCATTAGTACCAATCAGCATGATTGAATCAAGTGATGATGCATCAATGACTCTTGTGAAAAACAGTAACTATATAGTTGATGGACAGTATTTATTAGGCGGTACGCAGCTTAATCCTACTAACCCTTTTGCAGCTATTTATGCTGGAGGCCACACTACCTTTACAAGCCGTCAGTTTCAGTTCAATACAGGGGTTAATGTTGAGTTAGGTGATGTCATCAATGGGCTGACATTTCATACTGATTTTGCAGTAGATTATTCTAATTCGTACAGCCAGTCCTATAATAACACATATGCGACTTATGAAGCATCTTGGAATAACTATGCAGGTATAGATCAGATTACATCTTTAACGAAGTATGGAAAAGATTCAAAAACCGGTATTGAAAATATCAGCGGGAGTAATCTTGGTCAAACGGTTGCTTTTTCTGGGCAGTTTAATTATGTGAAAAAAATAAATGAGCAGCACAATTTATCAGCAATGCTTATTGGTTCAGGATATCAACAAGCACAGTCTGCTGTTTATCATAAAACAAGCAATGCTAATCTAGGTCTAAACTTATCATACAATTTCGACCAGAAATATTATGCAGAATTTAATGGTGCATATGTTCATTCAGCCAAATTTGCTGAAGGTAATCGTGAAGGATTTTCTCCTACCATGTCTTTGGGATGGAAATTATCTGAAGAAGATTTTATGAAGGACGTGACTGCTGTTAATAATTTAAAATTGAATGTTTCAGGAGGTATTTTAAATACAGATTTAGATGTTTCAAATTATTACTTATATGAAAGTATATATAGCCAGACAGACGGACAGTGGTTCAGCTGGAGAGATGGAGCTCTTAACAGAAGTACTGATGTTAGAAGAGGTGAAAATTTAGATTTAGGTTTTGCAAAGAGAAATGAGCTGAGTGCTGGATTAGAAGGAGCTTTCTTTAAGAACTTTATAACCTTAAATACTAACTTTTTTATTAATGAAATTAATGGAAATGTTATTCAGGCTTCAAGTTTATATCCAAATTATTTTGTTACGAACTTTCCTAACACTTCATTCCTGCCTTATATTAATTATAATGATGATAAGCGTATTGGGTTTGATTTTGATGTAAGATTCAATAAAAAAGTGGGGAATGTTGATTTAGCACTTGGATTAACAGGTACTTATGTAGATACAGAAGCTACTAAGAGAGCAGAATTGTACGATGACAGTTATCAAAACAGACAGGGCAGACCTTTAGATGCACTTTGGGGACTTAAAAGCGATGGTTTTTTTACGGATGCACTTGATATTACTAATTCACCATCTCAGACTTTTGGACAAGTTAAACCAGGTGATATTAAATACATAGATCAGAATGGCGATGGTATTATTGACAATAAAGACGAAGTCTATTTAGGTAAAGCAGGCTGGTATGGAGCTCCATTTACATTTGGTATTAATTTTACGTCTAAATGGAATAATTTCACATTTTTCACAATTTTCACAGGACAAACAGGTGCTTATGCAATGAAAAACAACACCTATTTTCAAATGGATGGTGAAGACAAATATTCTATTAACGTAAGAGACAGCTGGACAGAAGAAACTAAAGAAACAGCAGTCTATCCAAGGTTATCTTCATTGAGCAGTGATAATAATTTCCGCTCTTCAGATTTCTGGATGTATAGTACTAACAGAGTAAATCTTTCTAAAGTACAGCTTACCTATGATTTTCCCAAAAAGATGTTGCAAAAAACGTTTTTTAATGAGCTTAGTGTTTATGCACTTGGATCTAATCTGTTAACTATATCTCAAAACAGAGATATTATGGAATTAAGCATCGGAGGAGCACCACAAACCAGATATTATAATCTGGGTGTTAAAGCATTATTTTAAATTTAAAACACACACTTAATTTAATTATTATGAAAATAAGAATATTAATTTTTATATCCGTTCTGTTTGTTTTTTGCAGCTGTGATGATTTAATTGATCCGGCAATCGAAAACAATAGAGGGCTTGAAGATATGTATGCAGAAGCTGAATATGCACAAGGAATTCTTCTAAATGCTTATACAAGACTTCCTGGAAACAGCTGGTCATTTAATGATGTGGCAACAGATGACGCTGTATCAAATGATATAGCAAACAATTACCTTAAGGTAGCTACAGGTCAATGGACTTCAAACTTTAACCCATTAGATCAATGGACCAATTCAAGAGCAGCCATTCAGTATCTGAATATTTTTCTTTCTGAAGCCGGTAAAGTACAATGGGCAAAGGATGAAAAAGTAAGTCTTTTGTTTAGAGACCGTCTGATGGGAGAAGCTTATGGATTAAGAGCTTTATACATGTACTATTTACTGCAGGCTCATGCTGGTACAGCAACTAATGATCAGCTATTAGGAGTGCCAATACTTTTGGCACCAGAAACAGCAAGTTCCAACTTCAATGTGGCACGTTCTTCTTTTGAAGACTGTATGAAACAATTATACAGTGATGTAAAAAAAGCTACCGAATTACTGCCGTTAGATTTTGAAGATGCAAGTACACTGCCTCCAGGTTACGATAATTTAAGTGACTACAACCGTGTTTTTGGACAATATGCGAGACAAAGAATGTCTTCAAGAATTGCACAAGTGGTAAGAGCTCAAGCTGCTTTATTGGCTGCTAGTCCAGCTTTCAGCGCAGGAAATACAACCACTTGGGATGATGCAGCTAAATATGCTGGTGCATTATTAAACCTGAACGGCGGAGTTGCCGGAATAGCTTCTAATGGATTGAATTGGTTCAGTGATGCTGATGAGTTAAAAGCTATGGGAGCTGGAGTTAATCCGCCAGAAATTCTTTGGAGAGGTGATATTGGTGATAGTAATAATTTAGAAAGCGATAATTTTCCTCCAACTCTTTTTGGAAAAGGACGTGTCAATCCAACACAGAATTTAGTTGATGCTTTCCCAATGGCAAACGGTTATCCTATTTCTGCTGCCGGCAGTAATTATGATGCGGCAAAGCCTTATGACAACCGTGATCCCCGTTTGAAAAAATTCATTTTGGTAAACCAGTCAACTGCAGGAGTGAGTAATTCTGTAATTACTACAGCTAGTGACGGTACTACAAATGATGCATTAAACAAGGTTGGTACATCAACCCGCACAGGGTATTATATGAGAAAATTATTGAGACAGGATGTGAATTTAAATCCAACTTCAATTAATAATCAGAGACATTATAAGCCACGTATGAGATATACTGAACTGTATCTTATTTATGCAGAAGCTGCAAATGAAGCATGGGGACCAACCGCAACGGGAACTATAGGATTCTCTGCCTATGATGTTGTTAAAGCGTTAAGAAAAAGAGCTGGAATTGTGCAGCCTGATCCTTACTTGGAATCGATTAAAGCTGATAAAACGGAAATGCGCAACCTAATCAGAAATGAGAGACGTTTGGAATTATGTTTTGAAGGATTCAGATTTTGGGATTTGCGCAGATGGAATTCAAATTTAAATGTTTCTGCAGATGGTGATAAAATCCAAGGAGGAGTCCATCAAAAAATTACTGTTGAAAGCAGACTTTATAAAGATTATATGAAATTTGGGCCAATTCCATATTCAGAAGCTCTTAAGTTTAATGCTTTACTGCAAAACAAGGGATGGTAGAACATTAAGATTCTACTTAATGTATTAGGAAATTTAATAATTAAAGAAAAATGAAAAACAAAATATTTTTAATGCTAGCAGCTGTACTTGTCACTATGGTTTCATGTACTAATCAAGATGCAGAGTTTGATAATTTTGACCATCAGTCGGTTTATTTTGCTTATCAGTACCCTGTCAGAACGATAACATTAGGAGAAGACATATTTGATACCACTTTAGATAATCAGCACAAGTGCAAAATAATGGGAACTTTAGGTGGAGTTTACAGTAATGATAAAGATGTAACCATTGATATTGCTGTTGCAAATTCGTTACCAGCCGGTTTCTTGTTTAATGCTGGCGATAGTGAAATTATTGCTATGCCAAGCAATTACTATACACTTGCGAGTAATCAGATTGTTATCCCAAAAGGCCAGATTACCGGAGGTGTTGAGGTACAATTGTCTGATGCTTTTTTTGCAGATCCTTTATCTGTAAAAAAGACCTATGTTATTCCTCTTGAAATGAAAAAAGTAGTGAATGCTGATACTATTCTTTCAGGAAAGGCTTTAGTCTCTAATCCATCAAAAGTATTAAGTACAGACTGGAGCAGTCAGCCCAAGGACTTTATTTTATATGCTGTAAAGTATGTAAATCCTTGGGACGGCAATTATTTGAGAAGAGGTAAAGACGTTATTGTTGGAAATAATGGAAATACGGCTCTTAATAAAACAGTTGTCAGACATACTGCCTACGTAGAAACTGATCAAGTTTCTAAAATTAATACCAAATCATTAAGTACAATTGATTTTCCAGTTACTGTCAAAGATGCATCTGGAGTTAATATCAACTTTAATCTGACACTTACATTTGATAACGAAAATAAATGTACAGTCTCCGGAAGCAGTGCATTATTTACAGCAAGCGGTACAGGCAAGTTTGTGAAAAAAGGAGAGAAAAACAGTTGGGGAAGTAAAGACAGAGATGCTCTTTATCTTGATTATAAAGTTAATTTCCAGGATTTTAATGTAACCACAAAAGATACATTGGTACTGCGTGATAGAGGAGTAACTGCAGCTGTCTATAGTCCGGTTAAGAAATAAAGCCATTTAGAAGAAATATAAAATAATCCGATCCTATTTCTCTTTCCTTCTTTGGAGAGGGAGTGGGGGAGGTTAATAAAAACTATTTTATATTTCTAAATGGTATAATTGAAAATTTTATTAAAAATTAAAAATTTAAAGAAGATGAATAAATTATACAAAGTACTGCTATTGTCTTCAGTTTTGATGACGGCTGCATCCTGTACAAACGATAATGTTTTAAAGTACGATTATGAAAAACCTGCCAGCATTGCCAATCAGGAAGCGATTGATGTCTATTCTGATTTAAAAAGCTATGTAGACAGAACAGCTAATCCTAATTTTAAATTAGGTGCTGGTATTTCATTGAATGATTATACAAGTAAAAGCTTGATGTATAGGTTAGTTAATAAGAATTTTGATGAGATTACTTTGGGCTATGAAATGAAACATGGCGCAATAGTACAGGCAGATGGGAGTCTTGCTCTTGATAATGTCAATAAATTACTAAAAACAGCTAAAGAAGCTAATGTTACAGTTTTTGGTCATACACTCTGCTGGCACGCGAATCAAAATGCGACATATCTTAAAAAACTCATTGCTCCAGATGTTTTATCATCAACAGGGCCAGGCTGGGATGTGATAACTGCAAATGATTTTGAAACTGCTGATGCATCCAATTATCAGGTCAATGGAAATGTAACATCATCGTTTACAGCTGCAGGTCAAGGAGCTAATGGAACAGGCAGAGCACTTAAATTAACAAATGCCAGCGTGCGTGCCAATGAATGGGATGCACAGCTTTATATAAAGTTTTCTCCAGGGGTACAAATAGGCGAAAAATACAGACTTACTATGGATATTCGCGCTGATGCTCCAGCATCATCTCCTACACAGGCACAATTAAATGTAGGAGGTTATAAGCATTGGGATTTCTTTGGTAATCTTTCATATACTGCCACATGGACAACTTATATTAAAGAGATTACGGTTACTAAGGAGATGGAAACTTGTAATACAATTGCTTTTAATCTTGGAAAAACGGCCACTAGTTTTTATTATGATAATCTCAAAATAGAAAAGTACAGCGCAACTGGAAGTGTTCAGACAAAAGATAAAACTCCAGAGCAGAAAAAAGCTATCATTGGTGATGCACTGGATAAATGGATAACAGGGATGGTTAAAAACTGTGCTTCGTATGTCACCGCATGGGATGTTGTTAATGAGCCAATGGATGATGGAAAACCGTATGAATTAAAAACAGGTGCAGGTAAAGCAAATATGGCTGCTGATGAATTCTACTGGCAGGATTATCTAGGGAAAGATTATGCAGTTGAAGCATTTAGACTTGCTAGAAAAAGTGGTAATGCAACGGATAAATTATTCGTCAATGACTACAACCTTGAGTATAGTACTGATAAATGTAAAGGTCTTATCCAATATGTTAGTTATATTGAAAGTAAAGGACAAAAGGTTGATGGTATAGGTACTCAGATGCATATTACAATCAATTCTGATAAAGCCAAAATTGAAACAATGTTCCAATTGCTGGCAGCTACGGGTAAACTTATAAAAGTTTCAGAACTAGATGTTGCTGCTGGGTTAAATCCAACAGAATTTGATCTTAGAAAACAAGCCGATATGTATAAATATGTGGTGGATATGTATGCAAAATATATTCCGGTAAGCCAGCGATACGGAATTACTGTTTGGGGATTAACAGACAGTAAATCTGATTCTTCATGGCTGCCAGGCCAGCATCAAGGTTTGTGGGATCTTAAGTACACACGTAAATTTTCTTATGCAGGTTTTGCTGAGGGACTTAAAGGAGCAAAGTAATAAATTATGAAATTCAATTTATTTTTTGCCGGAATAATTTTGCTTGTGTTTTTAAGTTGTGAAAAGGATGATGTTCCTGTAAAAGATTCATCTTCAGTTGAGGCCACGGTATCGTGGCCTCAAAAAACACCGCAGCTTAAGGCAGATGGGAGGTTTTTGAAAGATCCATGCGGTAATAAAGTTTCACTGCATGGAGTTGCCATTACTCCAAGTCCTTGGTTTAATGGATGTGCTGTTGGACAGTGCAGATGGGATAACTATAATGTAACGGGCTGTTTAAATTACAATAATGGTATAATTGACAAGCTTTCAAATAGTAAGAATGAAGATTGGTATTTAAATTATATCAGACTGCATATTGACCCATATTGGTCCAATAATCCAGGTGCCGCCACAAAAGGAGAAGATGATATCTCTCAATTTAATTTTGAGCGATTTAAATTGGCTGTTGATCAAGTTATTATTCCGCTTATTCAGCATGCTAAGTCAAGAGGAATGTATGTAATACTCCGTCCTCCTGGTGTTTGTCCTCAGAAAATTGATGTTGGTGACGATTATTATAATTATTTATTTAAGATCTGGGATTACTTGTCCAATCATTCCAGTTTGAAAAATGCAGAAAATGTCATGTTTGAATTAGCCAATGAACCTATTACAATAAAAAGTACAAATGGAGATTTTGGCAGTAATACTCAGCCACATTTTGATGCTTTGAAACTGTTTTTTCAGCCAATGGTTAATAAGATACGGTCAAATGGAGCGAACAATATTATTTGGATTCCTGGTTCCGGATATCAGTCGCAGTATAAAGGATATGCCGTAAACCGAATTGAAGGGACAAATATTGGATATGCTGTACATATCTATCCAGGATACTGGGGCAGAGATAATAATGATCCTATGGTTTTTAGGGCAAATTGGAATGAAAATATTAAACCGGTTGCTGATTTTGCCCCGATAGCTGTTACAGAAATTGATTGGGCTCCTGCAGGATATGATGTCTGGGGTAAAGGCGGAGTAACTGGAACAGCAGGACAAAGAGGGTTTGGAGCTAATTTTAAAGCTTTGGCCGATGAGTCTGGAAATGTTATATGGAACCTGCTGTCTCCTGAAAATCTTATTGATAAAGGATCTTTGGATGGAGGAATTGCCTATAACAGTGACCCTGAGGCTTGTGCTTTTCCTGTTCATAAATGGTTTAAAGAATATGCAAAGAAATCAGTCATATGCAGTTCGGTAAAATAAACTGGTTGTTTTTTATTGTGGTTTTAACTAACGATTAGTTGTTAAGTAGGTGTGGTTTGAATATCCCATAGGTCTTAATTAGTAAAGCAAAATAAAATTTGCTTAATAGTAAGGCCTTAAGGGGTATTCTATTTAAATTTTTTGTTATTGTTTCTTTTATTGGTCAAACCAAGCTGATTTGGCTGAAAATCCGAATAGGAGCTATTGTAATATATTGTGACAGACCGCAAATTCTTTCAAATGCCCACTTACTGGAGCAATGAGCTCCAAAATAGTAAAAAATGGTTTTGCACCCCCCCATGACCAAAATTAAAAATACCATACGGTATTGAAAATCAGATAGTAAAAACTGATTGGACTGCAGGAAATGATGTTCAGACTTAATTAAGTAACATCAAATAATTTATTTCAGATTATATAAAAGACTTTTTGATTACAATAAAATAGTAAGAATATGGAAATTACATTAAATGGAGAGAATGTTTTAGACTTTGTAAAAATATTTCCAGACGACGATAGCTGCCGGGAATTTATTGCCAATGAAAAATGGAAAGACGGCTATAAATGTAAGCGCTGTGAGAATACAAAGTATGTTTATTTTGAAAAACATAATAAAAGAGAATGTACTAAATGCAGGTATAATGAGAGTCCGACAGCAGGTACTCTTTTTCATAGAGTGAAATTTGGAATTCAAAAAGCATTCTGTATAGTCTTTGAAATGGCTTATACCAACCAAGCAGTGTCGTCAATCCATATTGCAAAACGATATGAAATAACTCAAAAGACTGCATGGTTATTCATTCAAAAAGTAAAACTTGCTATAAAGGCTTCTAAAAAAGATCCTATGAATGACAAACTGCAGATTAATAATTTTGGGATTGGAAGAACAGAAATAAGTGGAAAGAGTTTTGGACAAAAGTCTGATGCCGTCTGCGATATTACCCTAACAGAGGAAGGGGAAATAAATGAGGCTATAAAGATGTTGTTAATGATTATTCTGCAAAGCCGATAAATCAGCGTTTTATTGGTCTCAAATAGAGTTTAAAACTATGCACTTTCAGTGCATCTCGCTTTAGCTTCTAAAAAAGTTTTTGCCATAGATTCACAGATTTTAAAATCATTTTTTATCTGTGAATCTGTGGCAAAATTTCATCAATTTTCGCAATCCAATCTTGCAGTTTCAGTCAGCCTAACAATCGAACTCAGGTTATTAGTCTTAAAAAAAGTTAAAACTATGTACTTTGCGACATTTCACTTTAGCTTCTGAAAATTATTTTCAGTCTTTGAGTCTGCTAAACTAACTCATTAATATTCAGGGTAATATAGAGGTGGTTTGATTCATTTTCTCATTAATATTTTCTGTAAATTCAGTGCTTAACGGCACATTTGTGCTTTAAATATTTGAAACTTTATCAGTCTGTCCATTTTTTTTAAGTTTTTCTTCCATGTACTCTTTTGGTGCTGTTCCATAGAACTGTTTGAAACTTGTTGAGAATTTAGAAACATTTGAAAAGCCTACAAGGTAAGCCACTTCCGAAATATTCATCTGTTTGGAAGCCAATAGTTCACCCGCCTGTTTCAGCCTGATGTTGCGTATGAGATCTCTTGATGACTGATTCGTTAATTCTTTTAATTTCCTGTGCAGATGTACTCTGCTTATTCCAATTTCAGACGCGATCATTTCTACATTTAAATTTGGATCACTGAGATTGTTATTGACAAAATTCATTATTTTCTGAATTAGTTTTTCGTCAGAGGATTCCATTGTGATTTTTTTGATTTTATCCTCCTGTGCCTGATTACCGCTGTAATTGTTTTTTAATAATTCTCTTGTTCGGATAAGATTTAGTACCGTCTTTTTTAATATCTCCATGTTAAACGGCTTGGTAATATAAGCATCTGCACCAATGTTGAGCCCTTCTAGCTGATCATGATCGTGTGAATTTGCAGTTAACAGAATCACAGGAATATGATTAATGTTGATGTTTTTCTTTACTTTACGGCAAAATGTGACACCGTCCATTACAGGCATTTTAACATCGCTTATAATAAGATCCAAAGAATCTTTTAAAACTATTTCCAGAGCCTCTTTACCATTAATACTGGTAACAACTTTGTAATGCGCTGCTAGTTCTTTAAATAAATACTCTCTGATTTCGTCATTGTCATCGACAACTAAAATTCTTTTTTTACTAGTTGTACTAATAAAAGACTGATCAACAGGTTCTAATGAAGGTATCTGTAAAGCAGACAAGACCAAATTGTTAATTCGCTCATGAGTATCATCCTCATCCTCTTTTTCTACTTCCATATCCTCTGTTCTCATTGGAAGCTGTATAATAAAACGGCATCCCGAAGCTCCAATATTATTTTCAGCAGTTATGCTTCCATTGTGGAGTTCAACTATAGATCTTGTTAAGTGCAGACCAATACCAGTACCTTCAGTATGATTCAATCTGCTGTTACTGGATTGATAAAAGCGGTCAAATATTTTGGCCAGCTCGTTTTCATTTATTCCTATTCCATTGTCAGCAATAGTTATCGTAAAACAGGAAATCTCTTTATTGTCTTGATATAATTTTGAATCTCCCTCAATAAAAATTTCAATCTTTCCTTCATTAGGCACAAATTTAACTGCATTAGATAGCACATTCTGAATTATCCTGTCAAAATATTTTGGATCTATCCATGCATATAGCTCAGGCTTTTTGTAATGGAGTTCCAATTCTATATTTTTTGTCTGAATCTGCTCTTCAAACAGCAGACAGCTTTCCTGTAAGGAGTTTATGATTTCAGTCCGCTTAAGGTTCAGGGATATTTGTCCCTGATCTATTTTACGAACATCCATTACCTGATTGACCAGCTGTAGTATTTTTTCAGAATTGCGGTGCATTACCATGTACGATTTCTGCCTTGTAATATCATGATCTGTACTCATTAATTTGAGCAGAGGGTTGATAACTAATGAAATCGGAGATTTTATATCATGCGAAATGTTTGTTAAAAACTGAAGTTTAGCTTCGTTTACCTGCTTGTTCTGTAAATGTTCCTGTAATTTTATTTTAGTTAATTTTCTTTGATTAATCTGCTGTACAGTAACATATGCTGCGCCAAAAAAGAATGCCCAATAAAACAATTTTGCCCATATCGAAAAATACCATGCAGGATGTACAGTTATTGTCAATTGGCGAATCCCCGAATATTTGCCATAGACTTCTGCCTTTACTTTAAAATTATAAGTTCCAGGTTCAAGATTGTTAAATGTGATATTGTTTATGCCTTGCTGCAGTTTATTCCATTTGTTGTTTTCTAAAGAGTAGAAGTAAGTTATATGCCGCTGATTGTTAAAATCCATAGTAGAAAATTCAATACTGAATGAATTGTCATCATGCCCCAAATCGACAGTTTTGGCATCAATAAGCGCACTGTTCACTATATCAAACTGATCAGATTTCATGCCTTTTTTTACCGATTTATTTTGAATATAAAATCCTGTTATATAGACATTTGTGCTTTTTTCGTTGTATTTTATCATTTCAGGGTCAAAATATGTTACGCCTTTCATTCCCCCAAAAATGATCTGGCCTCTGCTGTCTTGAAAAGAGGCATTTTTGCTGAACTCATTTCCCTGAATGCCGTCATTAAAATTAAAATTGAAGAATTTTTTGCTTCGCGGACTGAACCGTGATATCCCGCTGTTAGTGCTGATCCATAGATTGCCGCTTTTATCTGATTGTATAGCAGAAATTATATTGCTGGGTAAATTATTATCGGTTGTATAAATAATTGGCTTCCCTTTTATAGGCTGGTAAATAAGTCCCTCAGATGAACCAATCCATAAATTTCCAAGTTTATCCTCATGTAAGTCGTAAATTATTTTTTTTGGAAATGTATGGTTTAGCAAGCCTTTTTTAATGAAGGTCTTAGTTTTCAGATCCATGCAGTACAGTCCGTCATAAGTTCCAATATAAAGTTTATTGTTTTTAGCAGGCAAAAGACAGTTCACACACCAATTTCCTAAGGTATTTTTACTGTCTTTTGAATTATAGTCTGCAACTTTATGTGTAGTGAGATCCATGCAGTACAGCCCAGATCCAAGAGTGCCTATCCATAATTGTTTTTTCTGATCTTCGACCAGACTGTAAATGTTTTCTACAGGTTTATTTTCTTTGCTTAAAATAGTATTTATAAAATCAAATTGGTTCGTGCTGCGGTTAAGTTTGGCCAGCCCATGCAGGTAAGTTCCAATCCATAAATCATCATTTGAGTCTTCAAAAATGCACATAATCGCCAGCCGGCTGAAACCATTTTTTTCAAAAGTGTAATGGTATTTTTTTTTATTCTTATCTGTAATGCCATAAAGACCGCCACCGTCAGTTCCTACCCATAAAATACCTTTTCTATCTCGGAACACTGACATCACGCAGCTTGAACCAATAATGTTGTTGTTTACGGATTGGTATCCTATATAGTTAAAATTATTTTCTTTTGGAGGAATCTGCAGTACTCCCTTTTGATATAGTCCCATCCAAAGATTTCCTGCCCGGTCTTTAAGTATAGAGTGCACTTTGGACATTGAAAAATCAAAATTGGCAACATTAAAGTTAGCTACTGAAAGCTTCTTTTTTTCAGAATCATAATTATACAATCCCATTCCGTCTGTTCCCACAAGGATTTGATCATTTTTAATCAGAAATAATTTTTTGATAGGGAGCGATTTTGAATCTAAAAAGGATTCAAATTTCTGTTCAGATCTGTTGTAAATAAAAAGACCATTGTTAAGCGTACCTAAAAATAAGTTTCCTTTTTTATCTTCGCAAATACTGGTAATGTTGGTCAGATGATCTTTTAAAAGGATAAATTGTTTTAAGTTATTATTGCTGTCAATTCTCCAAAGTCCTCTGTCCTGAGTTAAAATCCATAAATTTTGATTCTTGTCTTCATAAAGATCGTGGATCATCGTTGTAGAAATCTGGATATCGAGATGTTTTGCGGCCAGGTTCTTTTTTTTAGAATCAATTTTAAAAATACCATAGCCTGAAGATCCTACTAAAATGTCACCATTTTTTCGCTGTATCATACAGCTGACATGAGGACTAAATTTTGTATCAGTATTACCAGTCATCGGAACATCCGTAAAAGAGTCCGTTGCATGATTGTAGATCTGCAACCCATCAATAAAACCAAAAAATAAATTCTTGTTTCTGTCTTCAAAAATTGATTTTATGTAGTTATTATGAACAGTTCCGGCAGTATTTTTTCTGCGTTTGTAGATAACAAACTTTGCTCCATCATAACGATTTAAACCATCTTCGGTAGCAATCCAGATATATCCCTTACTGTCTTGATACATAGAGTTTATAAGACTGCTTGATAACTGCGAATCTGAAGTATATAATATTCCTGATTGAGACTGTACTCGGCAGGAAATAAACAGTGCTATAATTATTACTATTTTAAAGATTTTCATGAAAATAATAGGTTAGAAAATTTTAATCTAAAAACGAGAGTCTTCTTAAAAACTGCTTGCAGAAGACAAGTTATAAAATGGTGAATATAGAAATCTGTAAACGTACTAAAGCATAAAAACGAACAACCCGATGTACTATCCCATATAAATTAAATTTAAAAATAGTCCATTTTGATTGCTTTATAATAGGCGGGCATCTTTAAAAAAAATAAGGCTGAGCCTATTCGGAATAGCTTACTTTCCTTTTAAGAAAAAGTAATGAACTTTTATATAGTCCGGTTACAGAGCGTAAAAAATTATTTAATGAGAATGATACTTAAAAATTGTTTTTTACATAATAGTCTAATTGACTACAATTTTAAGGGATATATTTTATATCAGCAAATTTTTCTTAAATAAGCGTTTGTTTTTTCTTGTATTTGACTCAAAATTTTAGTATTATAATTCTATTTTATTTAATGAAATCATAAAAATAATTAATAATATTTAATTTCTGTTTACAAATGTATAAAATACATTTAATTTATATGATAACTTTGTTTTTTATTGATAATTGTGTAATTTTTATCTAAATATTTTTTTAGGTGTAATTTCTGTTTAAAACTAGATTGCTGTTGATGTTCTATTTTGGTTTTTGTCAAAAGGCGGTATTGGTCAGCTTTGTAAATAACAATATGTTTTGCTTTTAGAATTCGAAACTGAATCCCTTTTTTGTTAGTTTTTCGTAAATTTCAGTATCAAATTCATACAGCTGCGCAGCTCTGTATTTAGTGTTCTGCTGTTTCTCGGGGAGGGTTTTAAGTAGTTTCATATTCAGGAATTTACGTCTAAAGTTGGGTTTGTCCATTTCGTATCCTAAAATTTCTTCATACAAATGCATAAGTTCAAGTAAGGTGAATTTGTTCGGAAGTAATGAAAAACCGATAGGTGCTTTTTTGACTTTTTTTCTAAGTTTTTTAAGGGCATACTCTAGTATTTGACTGTGATCGAAGGCTAGTTCGGGTATTTCTTTAATGTTGTACCATTTTGCGTCAGAGATGTTTCCTCCTGCAGTGATGCTGTAATCTGTGCTTTTGATTACTGCATAGTAGCCGATAGTGATTACACGCGCCGCAGGATAACGGTCTGGTGCGCCAAAAGCTTTTAGCTGTTTGAGGTAAATTTTGTCAAGACCTGTGATTTTTTTGAGCAGTCTGTGTGCGGCGCCTTTTATATGTTCTTTTTCAGTAATCCACCCGCCGGGAAGGCCCCATTGGCCTATTGATACTCCTTCACCGTGCTGTACAAGAAGTATTTTGAGGCTTCCGCTGTCATAGCCAAATACTGCACAGTCAATGGTGATGTCTCTCATTACCCATGTAGTTTCATTTCTGTCAATTTTTTTCTTTTTTTTCTTTTCTTCCACTATAAAAGTCTTTTTTTTCTAAAATAAAATCTGCGGTAGTGTGATTTATAAAGCAAAAATATTAAAAACTTACTATATATTGTCAATGTGACTATATTAAAATTCGAATTAGTCCTTTTTTTTTGCTGAAAATGTAATAATGGTACAAAGAACACTTAATTTCTTTTACATTAAAAAAAATGATATATTTTTACACAATCGTTTGTGTTTGCTATTTTTTTAAACATTATTCATTTTTATGTATATAATTTTATTAATTCATTTGATAAATAGCTGTTTTTTTAAATGCAATTTTTTGTAAAAAGTACTTGAGTTTGATAATCATTTATAATTTTTAGAAGACCGTCATAATAAATTATTGTCAGAAATAAGTAGCAAAAAATTGACTTGAACAGATAAGCAGTTATGATCCAAACAATATAAATGCATCCAGATGATGGATATATTCTGAAATCAGATTAATTAATTATTTGTAATGAAAACTTTTTTTTTAACATTCCTGCTTTTTGGATTTTCTGTGTACTCACAGGAAGACAGAAATCTTAAACTTTGGTACAATCAGCCTTCGGGAGAAACATGGGAAAATGCGCTGCCGATAGGTAATGGTTTTCTTGGTGCTATGGTATATGGTAATGCTGAACATGAAATTATTCAGTTGAATGAGAATACGGTATGGAGTGGCGGTCCCAATAGAAATGACAATCCAAATGCTTTGGCAGCTTTGCCGGAAATTCAAAAAATGATTTTTGAAGGAAAATATAAAGAAGCTGAAGAATTAAGTAACAAAGCATTTATTTCAAAGAAGTCTCAGGGACAGATGTTTCAGCCAGTTGGAAATCTTAATTTATACTTTAAAGGCCATGAAAAATATTCTGATTACAGGAGGGAACTCGATATAGAAAAGGCAGTTTCGAAAACCAGTTATGAGGCTGATGGTGTGAAATATACGCGAGAGGCTTTTGTGTCATTTGCAGACAGAGTAATAGTAATGAGAATTACAGCTAATAAAAAAGGGAGCATTTCATTTGCAGCAAGCTATACTTCGCCTCATAAAATAAAGAATTTTGCAGTAAACAATTCAAAAGATCTCGAAATTACCGGAACTGCAAGTGACCACGAAGGTGTAGCGGGGCTGATTAAATTTAAAGGTATAACCCGTATTAAATTAGACAGCGGAAAATTATCTGAATCAGACGGAATGCTTACCGTTAAAGAGGCAAATGCTGTTACAATCGTTATTTCTATAGCAACTAATTTTAATAATTATCATGATGTAAGCGCTAATGAAGGACAGCGTGATGCTGATTATTTGAATAAAGCTGCCGGTAAATCGTATGAGTCATTAAAAAATGCTCATATTGCTGCTTACCAAAAATATTTTAATCGTGTTAAACTTGATTTAGGAACAACTCCTGCCGCAGATCTGCCTACAGATGAACGATTGAAGAATTTTAGAAATGTAAATGATCCGCAATTTGCAGCATTATATTATCAGTATGGGCGCTACTTGCTTATATCATCTTCACAGCCTGGAGGACAGCCGGCTAATCTGCAGGGCATTTGGAATGGAAGTCTTCATCCTGCTTGGGATAGTAAATATACCATTAATATAAATGCAGAAATGAATTACTGGCCTGCTGAAAAAACAAATCTTTCAGAGCTGCATGCCCCTTTTTTACAGATGGTAAAAGATTTATCAGTAACGGGACAGGAAACTGCTAAAACGATGTATGGAACAAGAGGATGGATGGCACATCACAATACTGATATTTGGCGGGCTACTGGTGCTGTGGATGGTGCTTTCTGGGGGCTTTGGACTGCAGGAGGAGGATGGGCCAGCCAGCATTTGTGGGAGCATTATCTTTACACTGGTGATAAAACATTTTTAGCAGCTGTTTACCCGGTAATAAAAGGTGCTGCTTTGTTTTATGCCGATTTTCTGATTGAACATCCAAAATACAAATGGCTGGTAGTAAATCCAGGGAATTCACCAGAAAATGCACCAAAAGCACATAACGGCTCATCACTTGATGCAGGGACAACTATGGATAATCAAATCGTTTATGATGTTTTTACTGCAACAATTCAGGCAGCACAAACTTTAAAAGAGGATAATCCTTTAATAGACACTTTGAAACAGCTTCGCAATCGACTGGCTCCAATGCATATAGGGAAATACAGCCAGCTGCAGGAATGGTTAGACGATATTGATGATCCTAAAGATAATCACCGGCATGTGTCCCACTTATATGGATTATTTCCTTCTAATCAGATTTCTGCCTATAGAACACCTAAATTATTCGCAGCTGCAAAAAACACCTTACTGCAGCGCGGAGACGTATCAACGGGATGGAGTATGGGCTGGAAAATAAACTGGTGGGCAAAACTGCAGGATGGAAACCATGCTTATTCTCTTATAAAAAATCAATTGACCCCATTAGGTGTAAATGCTGGCGGGGGCGGAACGTATAATAATCTTTTTGATGCGCATCCTCCATTTCAGATTGACGGGAATTTTGGGTGTACTTCGGGAATTACAGAAATGCTGGTTCAAAGTTCAGATGGAGCGGTTCATCTGCTTCCCGCATTGCCTGATGCCTGGCCTGATGGCAGTGTTGAAGGAATACGTGCTCGGGGCGGTTTTGAAATTGCTGAGATGAAATGGAAAGATTCTAAAATTACAAAATTAGTTATCAAATCAGCACTTGGCGGGAACTTAAGATTACGCCTGCCAAATGCTATGAAACAAAAGTCAGGAGAGGAATTAGCAGCTACAAATGGAGAAAATCCTAACCCGTTTTATTTTACAGATGAAACGGCATCACCTATTGTGTCTGAAAATTCTAATATAAAACCACTGGAGCTTAAACCTACAGTTTTGGTTGACTTTTTAACAAAAAAAAACGGTGTTTATACATTCGTCAGCAAATAAAAAAATACACAGTCCAAATTGAACTGAGAAGAGAGATATGAAAAATAAATTATTAAAAATCATAAACTTAAAAGGCATTATAGTCTTGTTTGCTGTGTTCAGCTTTTTTAATGTCTGGCCACAGTATTTACTATTGCAATCACAAGTAATTGTAGTAAATAAAAATTCAACAGTAGAGGTAAAATTACTTCGCAGGGGCGGTTTTGTTGTTTCATTAAATCCAATACAAAATTAAGCAGTTAAAAAAATGCAAAGATTCATATACATTCTAATTTTAAGTTTCTCCTTTTCAATTAGTGCGCAGCAGTATAAAAAGCACATTTTGACTACGGATAGGCTTTCAATTGAATTATCTGAAGGCATACTTAATATAATTCCTGTTACTGAAAAATCAATCCGGGTGCAATATCAAATTGGAAATTTAAAAGAAGCCCAAGAGTTTGTTTTGATTAATAAGCCTAAAGTTCCCGCTTTTACATTAAAAGAAACCGCAGCGAGTTTGAAGTTGAGCACAAAAGCAATAACAGCATCATTTGATAAAAAAACAACTGTTATTCAGTATAGCGATAAATCCGGTAAAGTGTTTCTTTCCGAGAAAGCAAATTCGAGGTTAATGAAAGCGAGTACCATTATGGGGGAACCTTGTTTTGTGGCCGAACAGGGATTTGAATCTCCTCAAGACGAGTATTTGTTTGGATTAGGACAATTTCAAGATGGCTTTTATAATTTAAAAAATTCTGCCCGAAAGTTAATTCAGGTAAATTCACAGATTGCCATTCCGTTTTTGGTTTCTAATAAAGGATATGGACTTTTATGGCATCAATATGGTCTGACCTATTTTAATCCAGCGAACCAAAATATTCCTTTGGTTAAAAATGGTATAAACCAAGGTGAAAATCGAGAAGCAGAAGTAACAACCACTGCAGGTACACAGCGGGTTTCACAACAGCAGTCTGTTTATTCGGGCAGTTTTTCGGTGGCTAAAGACGGCAAATATTCTCTAATGCTTGACCTTGGTGATATGGATAGTAATCATTTGGTTATTATTGATAATATAGATGTAATCAATCAATCCAATTTATGGTTGCCGCCGGCAGTGAGTAAATTAGTTCAGTTAAAAGCAGGAGAACATACTGTAAAAGTTGTCTGCAAATCGAGTAACACACCGTCGCTTAGTTTAAAACTTTCTAATAACGAAACGGTTTTCAATTCGCCAAATGCGAAGTCACTTGATTATATCGTTTTTTCGGGAAAAGACACAGACGAAATTATTGCTGGTTACCGTAATTTAACCGGGAATGTTCCTATGCTGCCAAAATGGGCTTTTGGTTTCTGGCAATGCCGAGAAAGATATACTTCTGGCGAGCATTTGGTTGCTGCAATTAAAGAATTCAGGAAACGCAGTCTGCCTGTAGATGTAATTGTACAGGACTGGCAGTATTGGGGAAAATATGGCTGGGGAGTTCCTAAATTTGACGAAACACATTATCCTGAACCAGAAAAATTCATAAAGGAAATTCATGATTTGAATGCTCATTTTTCGGTTTCTGTCTGGGAAAATCTGAATAAAGAATCAGAAATTGGTAAGGAATATTTAGCTAAAAATTTATTTATTCCCAATAGTCCGTGGATAGACATTTTTAATCCGGAAACTCAAAAAACACATTGGAACGCACTCAATAAAAATTTATTTGCACTTGGTGTAGATTCTTGGTGGATGGATGCTACTGAACCAGAAAATGATGCGCTGAGAGGCAAACAAACTTATTTTGGCCTGGGAGATTTTTACCGCTTAACTTATCCATTATTTGTCAGCAAGGCGATTTATGAAGGACAAAGAAATACAAATCCAGAAAAAAGAGTTGCCATTCTCACCCGTTCAGCTTTTCTTGGACAGCAGCGTTACGGAACTATCAATTGGTCAGGTGATATAGGCTGGAGCTGGGACACTTATAAACGTCAGATAGAGGCAGGGTTAAATTACAATCTTACAGGCATGCCTTATTGGACAACTGATATTGGCGGTTTTTTCCGCCCGGGTCCGAGACAATATACTGACGAAAAGTATCATGAAATACTCACCCGCTGGTTTCAATGGGGTGCTTTCAATCCGATATTCCGTATTCATGGATACCAAACAGAAACGGAACCTTGGAAATATGGCGAAAAAGCAGAGAATAATATGCGTTCTATGATGAACCTCAGGTATCAGCTGCTGCCATATATTTATTCAGAAGCGTGGCAGATATCCAAGAATAATTCAACATTAATGCGGCCGCTAATTATGGATTTCAATGATGATCCAATTGCTGTCAGCCAAGCTTATGAATACATGTTTGGTAAAGCATTTTTGATAGCGCCGGTCACAGCTCCAGATGTTATCAATTGGGATGTTTATTTACCAAAGAATACTGCCTGGTATGACTTCTGGACTGGTAAACGATTTGAAGGCGGACAAACAGTAACAGTTCCGGCTCCATTGGATAAAATTCCGGTTTTTGTAAAGGAAGGTTCAATTGTGCCAATGGGGAATGTTGTTCAAAATACCCAGACAAAACAGGATATTCTGGAAGTACATGTCTATACAGGCAAGGACGCTGCGTTTACATTTTATAATGACGAAGGGGATAATTACAATTATGAAAAAGGAAAGTATATCGAAATTCCAATGATTTGGAATGAAAAGAATCAAAGCTTGACTATAGGTAAACAAATTGGTAATTACAAAGACCAGACAAAGGTATATACCATGAATATTGTATGGATGTCTGGAAAACAGAATGATACAGCTGTTAAAACAATAAAATATACAGGTAAGCAAGCAGTGGTAAAAAAGTGATTTCAGATTAAAATTGAAATCAGAATAGATAATTAGAAACTAAAAAAGGATAATATGAAATTTAAGATTAAAATTCTATTGGTGTTCTGTGGTTTGTCAATGATTAGAATGACAGCACAAAATCCTATTATAAAAAATATTTTTACTGCAGATCCTTCGCCGCTTGTACATAAAGGCACATTGTATTTGTATACAGGGCATGATGTAGCAACAGAACAAGATACGAATTATAAAATGTCCGATTGGCACGTATTTTCTACAACAGATATGGCAGCCTGGAAAGATCACGGAGCACTGCTTTCGCCAAGTACATTTTCTTGGGCTACTGGGGATGCTTATGCTGCGCAGTGTGTGGAGAGAAAAGGAAAGTTTTACTGGTTTGTTTCTACATTTCATAAAAAAGATGATGTAAGCGGGGGCGGTGCCGCAATTGGCGTAGCTGTTTCTGACAGTCCTACAGGTCCTTTTAAAGATGCTATTGGTAAGGCTCTTGTAATAAACGAAATGACTACTGACATGAAATTTGCCTGGGATGATATTGACCCTACCGTATTTGTTGATGATGACGGACAAGCTTATTTATTTTGGGGTAATGGAAGCTGTAAATGGGTAAAACTTAAAGACAATATGATCGAAACTGAGGGAGAGATCACCACTTTTAAACCTAAAAATTACATTGAAGGGCCATGGGTTTATAAAAGAAAAAATCTGTATTATCTAGTTTATCCAAGCGTTGGTACAAAACCAGAAATGATAGAATACTGCACAGCTCCAAAACCAGAGGGACCATGGACATATCAAGGTATCATCCAAGATAATGTGACAAACAGTTTTACTACACATCCAGGGATTATTGACTATAAAGGGAAATCATACTTTTTTTATCATAATGGAAGTCTGCCTACAGGAGGAAGTTATAGACGTTCTGTCTGCGTAGACTATATGTATTATAATGAAGATGGAACGATTCAAAAAATTGTGCAGACAACTGAAGGCGTAGCCAAAGTAAAATAAAATATACACCTTAGATTCAAATTTATACAATGAAAAATAAAATTAGTATCATTTTTACCTGCCTGAATTTAATTATGCAGACGGCAGTATTTTCTCAAAAAACGACAGCCAAAAATCCCGTGATTTATGCAGATGTGCCTGATTTATCTATCATTAGAGTTGGGAATACATACTACATGAGCAGTACTACAATGCACATGAATCCGGGTGTGCCAATTATGAAATCGACCGACTTAGTAAATTGGAAACTTATTAATTATGCGTATCAAACATTAGAGGATAATGATGATAAACTGAATTTAGATAATGGTAAAAATGATTATGGCAGAGGTTCATGGGCCAGCAGTCTGCGCTATCATAATGGCACTTATTATGTCAGTACTTTTTCTGGGACAACAGGTAAAACGTATATTTTTTCCACAAAAAATTTAGAAAAAGATCCTTGGAAAAAAAATGTTTTAAATGCTTCTTACCATGACCATTCGATTTTTTTTGATGATGATGGCAGGGTGTATATGGTTTACGGTAACGGAAAACTTTTTGTAAAAGAATTAAATGCTGATTTATCGGGAATTAAAGAAGGAGGATTGGATCAGGTATTAATTGAAAACGCCAGCGCTCCGGCCGGAAGTAATATTATGCTTAATTCGGAGGGTTCTCAGCTTTTTAAGGTGAAAGGAAAATACTATCTGTTTAATATCGCCTGGCCAAAAGGAGGAATGCGTACCGTAGTTATACATCGGGCGGACAATATTAAAGGCCCTTGGGAAGGAAAAATCGGTTTGCAGGATTTAGGTGTTGCCCAAGGCGGACTTATTGATACTCCTGACGGAAAATGGTTTTCTTATTTATTTAGAGATGCAGGAGGCGTAGGCCGTATTCCCTATCTAGTGCCTGTTAAATGGGAAGATGGATGGCCTGTATTAGGAGAAAACGGAAAAGTGCCTGAATATTTAGATTTACCGGCTAATAAAAGTCTTATTCCGGGTATTGTAAATTCTGATGATTTTACCCGAAAAAATGGAGAAAGTGATTTACCATTAGTGTGGCAGTGGAATCACAATCCAGACAACAAACTTTGGTCTGTTACAGAAAAGAAAGGATATTTAAGATTAAAAACAGGCAGAATAGACAGCGGTTTTCTTCAGGCCAAAAATACTTTGACACAAAGAACTTTTGGACCGGAAAGTTCAGGAGAAATAATGATTGAAGTTTCAAAAATGAAAGACGGCGATTTTGCAGGACTTTCATTATTGCAGAAAGATTTCGGACTGGTAGCTGTAAAAGCTGAAAACGGTTCTAAAAAAATCGTAATGATTGATATTTCCAAAGAAATTGAAAGTGTTCCTTTAAATCAGGACAAAGTATACTTTAAAGCCGAATGCAATTTCAAAGATAAGGCTGATATAGGAAAATTTTATTATAGTCTGGATGGAAAAAAATGGATTAGTATCGGGAATGCTATAAAACTGCCCTACACACTTCCGCATTTTATGGGATACCGTTTTGGGCTTTTCAATTATGCAACCAAAGATACAGGTGGTTTTGCGGATTTTGATTATTTCCATATCAGTGATAAAATTTCGAAAACGAATTAGTTTTTCTTTTTATAACAAGCTTAGCTATTAAATTATAATATAAAAAAGCATGAAAATTAATTGTCTCATCATCATAAGTTTATTTTCAATATCCAGCATAAATGCGCAGAAATACCCTTACCAGAATCCTTCTCTCAGTTCAGAAGAACGAGCTAAGGATTTAATTTTAAGACTGACACTTGAAGAAAAAGCCGCATTAATGTGCGACCAGTCTGATGCTGTGCCAAGGCTTGGAATTAAAAAATTCAACTGGTGGAGTGAAGCTTTGCATGGCTATGCAAATAATGATAATGTAACTGTTTTTCCAGAACCTATCGGTATGGCAGCTTCATTTGACGATCAGTTTGTTTATCGTGTTTTTGATGCCGTATCTGATGAAGCCAGAGCAAAATACAATCAGTGGATTAAAAACGGAAATGAAAACAAACGGTTTTTAAGTCTCTCAGTATGGACTCCAAACGTAAATATTTTTAGAGACCCGCGCTGGGGACGAGGTCAGGAAACTTATGGAGAGGATCCTTATCTTACTTCACGAATGGGTATTTCAGTTGTGAAAGGACTGCAGGGACCGGCAGATTCTAAATACCGTAAGCTCTTGGCCTGTGCAAAGCACTTTGCTGTTCATTCCGGCCCAGAATGGAGCAGGCACGAATTAAATCTTAACAGTGTAGATCCTAGAGAATTGTATGAAACCTACCTGCCGGCATTTAAAGCTCTAGTGCAGGATGCAGATGTAAGGGAAGTTATGTGTGCCTATCAGCGTCTGGACGATGAACCTTGCTGCAGCAATACCCGACTTTTACAGCGTATTCTTCGTGATGAGTGGGGATTTAAATATATGGTGGTTTCAGATTGCGGAGCTGTTACTGATTTTTATACTACTCATAAAGTTTCATCAGATGCGGTACATGCTGCTTCCAAAGCGGTACTTGCAGGAACTGACGTAGAATGTGTTTGGGAGAAGTACCCTTTCAAAAACTTGCCCGAAGCTGTTGCAAAAGATTTAATTAAAGAATCTGATATTAACAAAAGTCTGCTTCGTGTTTTAGTGGGGCGTTTTGATTTAGGTGAAATGGACGATGATGCCATTGTGCCTTGGACAAAGATTCCTGCTTCGGTTCTTAACAATAAGGAACATCAGCAGTTGGCACTTGAAATGGCTCAAAAAACAATGACGCTTCTGCAGAATAAAAACAATGTTCTTCCTTTAAACAAAACAGCAGACAAAATTGCGGTTATTGGTCCAAACGCTGATAATGAACCTGTGTTATGGGGAAATTATAATGGTACACCCGTTAGAACCATTACGATAAAAGATGGAATTGAATCCAAAATAGGAGCAAACAAAATCGTTTATGATAAAGCCTGTGATTTAGTAGAAGATAAAGTAACTCAGACTTATTTTGACCAAATTTCATTTGAAGGGAAAAAAGGAATGAAAGCCACTTATTGGAACAATCCAAACAGAGAGGGCGCTAGTGTAATTTCTCAGCAGATTGTTAATCCTATAAAAATGACTACTGCGGGTCAGCACGAGTTTGCTTCAGGGGTTAAGCTGGAAGGATTTTCTGCAAAGTATGAAACAGAATATACAGCGAAACATAACGATACACTTGTTTTTAAAACTGGGATTACCGGTGTTTTTGAATTGTTAGTGAACGGGAAATCAATTTCAAAAGCCAATAATTGGCGGACAGTTCCTTCTAATATTCCATTTGTTGTAGAGGCTGGGAAAAAATATAAAATTGAAATTCTTTATGCTCAGTCAAACAATTGGCAGGCCAATCTAGAATTCGATTTTGGAAAAGGATTTGATATCGATTTCAGCAAATTGGTTCAAAAATTAAAAGGTATCGATACGGTAGTTTTTGTAGGCGGACTTTCGACTTTGCTTGAAGGCGAAGAAATGCCTGTTTCTTATCCGGGTTTTAAAGACGGTGACCGTACAAATATTGAGCTTCCATCTGTTCAGAGAAAATGTTTGAAAGAACTCAAAGATGCCGGCAAAAAAGTAGTTTTTGTAAACTGTTCCGGTTCGGCTATTGCTTTGACGCCTGAAACCGCGAGCTGTGATGCTATTTTACAGGCGTGGTATCCAGGAGAATCGGGCGGTCAGGCTGTTGCCGATGTACTTTTTGGAGATTATAATCCTGCTGGAAAACTGCCGGTTTCATTTTATAAAAATTCAGAGATACTAGGTGATTTTGAAAATTATTCAATGAAGAACCGTACTTACAGATATACAACAGATGTTTTATTTCCTTTTGGTTTTGGCTTAAGTTACTCTGAATTTAATATTGGCTCAGGCACATTAAGCAAGACAAATATAAAACCGACTGAAAACACGCAGTTAAGTTTTCCAATACAAAACATCAGTAAACGTGATGGAACTGAAATTGTTCAGGTGTATGTCCGAAAATTAAATGATTCCAACGGTCCATTAAAAACATTAAAAGCTTTTAAAAGAATCAATCTGAAAGCGGACGAAAAACAAAATGTTACGATCGATTTACCGGCTTCTTCATTTGAGTTTTATGATACTAAAATTAATAAAATGAATGTGGCATCAGGTGAATATGAAGTTTATTATGGTAATAGTTCGGATGTTAAAGATTTAAAAATGACTACCATTTATATTAAATAAAACAGTTAAAAAAAATGAATTTTAAAAAGAAATGCCTTTTAGTATTTTGTAGTATTCCCATGCTGGGGTTTGCTCAGAAGCCTATTATTCAAACCAAATATACTGCCGATCCTGCTCCGATGGTACATAATGATACAGTGTTTTTATATACATCCCATGATGAAGATGATGCCACTGGATTCAAAATGAAGGATTGGCTGCTTTATACTTCAACAGATATGGTAAACTGGACCGATCATGGTATTGTTGCTTCACTGAACGATTTCAGCTGGGTAAAGCATGACAATGGTGCCTGGGCGATTCAATGTATAGAGAGAAATGGTAAATTTTATATTTACGCTCCCATGCACGGGCAGGGAATAGGTGTATTAGTATCCGATAGTCCTTATGGATCGTTTAAAGATCCACTGGGAAAACGATTGATTGAGGACAATCATATTTGGAATGATATTGACCCAACACCACTTATTGATGATGACGGACAAGCTTATCTATATTGGGGAAATCCAGATGTATATTATGTGAAATTAAATGAAGACATGATTTCGACCTCTGGAGAAGTTGTCAAAGAACCTACTAAACCAAGGAACTATCAGGAAGGGCCTTGGGTTTATAAACGCAAAGGACATTATTATATGTCTTACGCCTCAACTTGCTGTCCGGAAGGGATTGGATACGCGATAAGTAATTCCCCAGCAGGACCTTGGGAATATAAAGGAATGGTCGTTCAAGCCAGTGAGAAAACAAGAGGTAATCACCCTGGGATAATTGATTATAAAGGTAAATCTTATGTTTTTGGTCATAGTTATGATTTAATAAAAAGAGAAACTGCTACGTTTTATGAAAGACGTTCTGTGGATATGGACGAAATCATTTATAATCCCGACGGAACAATACAAGCCTTATCGTACTGGTCTGTTGATGGACCAAAACCAGTTGGAACAATTAATCCTTTTAAACGTGTTGAAGCTGAAACCATGGCATGGAGTGAAGGAGTGAAGTCGGATGCAACTAATGAAAAAGGTGTATTTGTGACTAAAATAGACAACAACGATTATATTGATATACAGGCTGTTAATTTTGATAAAGAACCAAAAAGTTTCCAAGTTAGTGCCTCTTCCATTTTGGGAGGAAAAATAGAAATCCATTTAGATACTAAAGAAGGCGAACTTCTGGGTGTTTGTGTTATAAAAAGTACCGGGGATTTAAATACCTGGAAAGAATTTAATGCTAAAGTTAAAAAGGTAAAAGGCTTGCATAATCTGTTTTTTGTGTTCAAAGGGAATGAGAAATCTATGTTTAATTTAGATTGGTGGCTATTTGAATAATCCCATTTAATTTAAAAACAATCTAAAAAAGTTAATAAATAAAAAATGTACTTAAAAAAAATTAAGCTTTTGGTATATATAATTCCTATGATTGGATTTTCTCAAAATCCTGTCGTACAGACTAGTTATACCGCCGATCCCGCGCCGATGGTGTATAATGGCAAAGTGTATTTGTATATTTCCCATGACGAAGATGAATCGACTTGGTTTACGATGAATGACTGGAAGTTATACACCACCGAAGACATGGTAAACTGGACAGATCATGGCGCGGTGCTGTCATACAAAGATTTTAGCTGGGCAAAGATGAATGCTTGGGCAATTCAGTGTATAGAAAGAGAAGGCAAGTTTTATATATATGCGCCAATAACCGATCGTCAGGGGAAAAATGGTATTGGAGTCGCAGTGTCAAATAGCCCTTACGGACCTTTCACAGATCCTTTAGGAAAACCACTAATTCAAAACAGCAATGCCGATATCGATCCAACGGTTTTTGTTGATGATGATGGACAGGCTTATTTATTATGGGGAAATCCTGTATGCCATTATGTGAAATTGAACGAAGACATGATCTCTTATAATGACGAAATAAAAACATTCCCAAACACTATTGAAGCATTTGGAAAACGCATAGGAAAAGAAGATTCCCGCAGGCCTACAACTTATGAAGAAGGACCCTGGCTTTATAAAAGAAACAAATTGTATTATTTGTTTTTTGCGGGAGGTCCAATTTCAGAACATATAGGTTATTCGACAAGCAAAAGTCCGATAGGTCCCTGGAAATATCAAGGCGTTGTAATGCCTACTCAGGGAGGAAGTTTTACAAATCATCCCGGTGTTATTGATTTTAAAGGCAAGTCGTATTTTTTCTATCATAATGGTGCATTGCCTGGAGGTGGAGGGTTTACAAGATCAGTATGTGTAGAAGAAGCCGTTTTTAATCCGGATGGCACCATTAAACAGATGAATATGACCGAAGGAATTAAAAAAGGAATTGCGACTGTCAACCCTTATGTTAAGTCAGAAGCAGAAACAATGGCTTGGTCAAAAGATGTAAAAGCTATGCAGAATAATGAAGTAGGTGTTTTTATAACCGCCATGAAAAATGATGCTTTTACAAAAGTTAAAGATGTCGATTTCCGAAAAGATGGAGCTTCAAAATTTACAGCAAGGATGGGTACAACTCACAACAGTGATGTATCTATGGAAGTAAGGTTAGACGGTGTGGATGGTGAATTGATAGGAACTATAAAAGTCCCAATGACAGGAGGAAACGACAGATGGGCATTAGTGACTACAGGCATTCAGAAAGTCACAGGAATACATGATGTTTATTTTGTGTTTAAAGGAAAAGCTTCCAGCAAAATCATGTTTTTTGATTATTGGATGTTTTCTAAATAATAAAAAAGGATTCAGATAATTATGTATTTAAGAAGCAATTTAAAGTATCAGTTTCCTTAAAAAATGTAATGGAGGGATTTTAGTCAATTAATGTAAAATAAAATGAAGAATTTAACCTGTATTTTTAAAATTGAAATGGTGTTAGTATTTATAATTAATACAGTTTCTTTTGCTCAAAATCCGCTTATCCGAGATCAGTTTACGGCCGATCCTTCTGCGAGAGTGTTTGGAGATAAAGTTTATATATTTCCGTCTCATGATATTCTTGCGGCTGAAGGGAAAGGACGCAAAGACTGGTTTTGTATGGAAGATTATCATGTGTTTTCTTCGGCTGACTTAACCCATTGGACAGATCACGGAATGATAGTGCAGCAAAATTCAGTTCCCTGGATTAAACCCAATAGCTACAGCATGTGGGCACCAGATTGTATTGAAAGAAAGGGTAAGTATTATTTCTATTTTCCGAGTATACCAAAAGATACCATTAATTATAAAAAAGGATTTACCGTAGGCGTGGCCATTGCCAGTAAGCCTGAAGGACCTTATGTGCCGGAACCCAATCCGATAAAAGGAATCAGTGGGATTGATCCTAATGTTTTTATTGATAAAGACGGACAGGCTTATTTATACTGGTCTGGAGGAAATATTTATGGAGCCAAATTAAAGGAAAACATGACCGAATTAGATTCGGAGGTGAAAACACTTGAGAATCTCCCTGCGAAAGGATTAAAAGAAGGACCGTATGTATTTGAGAGAAACGGAATTTATTATCTTACCTATCCTCATGTCGAAAACAAAATTGAGCGTTTAGAATATGCAACAGCTGATAATCCGTTAGGTCCATTCAAATTTGCAGGCGTTATTATGGATGAATCGCCTACCGGATGCTGGACTAATCATCATTCGATTATAGAATTTAAAAAGCAATGGTATTTGTTTTATCACCACAACGATTTATTGCCTCAATTTGATAAAGCCAGATCAATCAGAGCTGATTATTTGAATTTCAATCCTGACGGAACTATTCAGAAAGTGATTCCGACTTTAAGAGGCGTTGGAATCACCGAAGCAACGGATCAAATTCAAATTGACCGATATTCTGAAATAAGCGATAAAAGAGTTTCAATTTCATTTTTAGACAGTCAAAATTCCTTTAAAGGATGGAAAACTGCTTTCAATCAGTCAGGCGGATGGATACAGTATAATAATGTTGATTTTGGTCAGAAAAAATTAAAATCAGTTACTGTAAAAGTTTCTTCAGAAAAAGGCGGGGTTCTGCAGATAGCTTCGAAAGAAAAAAAACAAACGATTATCGCTGAAGTAACTGTTTCCAAAGGCAGTAATTGGGCAGAAATAAAATCGCCAGTATTGACAATGGAATCCGGTATTCAAAATTTGATTGTTTTGTCGAAAGGTGATAATCAAATTGAAATTGATTGGATCAAATTTGAATAGCAGTACAAACTAAAGTTAGAAAAGAATAAAATTAATAAATAATAAATAAATAGTTAGAAATGAAAAAGATACAAATTGTTTTATTTTCATCATTAATGATGTGCTTGTTTTCCTTCACAAATATTGGTGATAAAGACAAGCTCAAAGGTAAAACAGCAAAAAATCCACCAGTGTTTTCCAAAGTGGTTTATCAGGGGGACGATCAGTTATATAAAAAGAATCCATTAAAAGCAGGGGAGTTTTATACCCCGGTGCTGCAGGGGTGTTATCCGGATCCGGCAATTACAAGGAAAGGGGATGATTATTATATGGTTTGTTCATCATTTGCAATGTTTCCCGGCGTACCTATTTTTCATTCTAAAGATTTAGTAAACTGGACTGATTTAGGCGGAGTTTTAAATAATGTTAACGAATTTAATCCGCACGATACGGGTATCAGTGCAGGAGTCTACGCTCCGGGGATAACTTACAATCCGCATAATGATACTTTTTATATGATTGTTACAGCTTTTACAGGGAATATGGGAAATATTATAGTAAAAACCAAAGACCCGATGAAAGGCTGGGAAAGCCCAATTAAACTAGATTTTGGAGGAATTGATCCATGTATTTTTTTTGATGATAATGGAAAAGGTTATATCGTTCACAATGATGCTCCGGATAAAGGCAAAGAACTTTATATTGGTCACCGCGTAATTAAAGTATGGGAATATGATACTGCAGCTGACAAAGTAATTCCGGGTACTGATAAAATTATTGTTGACGGAGGAGTAGATCTTTCTAAAAAACCTATTTGGATTGAAGCGCCGCATTTGTACAAAAAAGACGGTCGTTATTATTTAATGTGCGCTGAAGGTGGTACAGGAGGCAATCATAGTGAGGTGATTTTCATCAGTGACAGCCCAAAAGGTCCTTTTAAACCTTCATCAAACAATCCCATCCTAACACAAAGATATTTTCCAAAAGACAGAGCTAATAAAATTGATTGGGCAGGACATGCTGATTTAGTATTAGGACCGGATAATAAGTATTACGGAGTATTTTTAGGAATACGCCCTAATGAAAAAGACAGAGTAAATGCAGGACGCGAAACGTTTATGCTTCCTGTGGACTGGTCTGGAACGTTTCCTGTTTTTGAAAACGGATTAGTTCCAATGGAACCAAAATTAAAAACGCCAAACGGAGCTGAAAATAAAACCGGAAAGGATGGATTTTTTCCTAATGGAAATTTTACTTTCGAAGAAAATTTTACTTCCAATAAATTAGATTACAGATGGATAGGATTAAGAGGGCCACGCGAAAATTTTATTTCGGTAACTAAAAAAGGACTGCAGATTAATCCATTTGAAGTAAACATTAAAGAAGTTAAACCTACTTCGACGCTTTTTTACAGACAGCAGCACAATAGTTTCACTTTTGCCACAACAATTGATTACAAACCAGCTTCCGAAAAAGATTTGGCAGGTATTACATGTCTGCAAAATGAGAAGTTTAATTATGTTTTTGGTATCACCAAAAAAGGAAATGATACTTATATTTTGTTAGAAAGAACAGAAAAAGGGGAGTCTAAAATTATTGCAAGTACAAAAATTGACATCAAAAAACCAATCCGTCTGCAGGTAAAAGCAACAGGAGACAGTTATGAATTTAGCTATTCAATTGATGGTATTGACTTTCAGAATTTAGGAGGAGCAGTTTCTGGAGATATTCTTTCAACTAATGCTGCAGGAGGGTTTACAGGCGCATTGGTAGGATTATATGCAACTGCTGCTAATGATGCTCAGCCTCAGTAAAGAGAAGATGCAGTTTTTAAGTTACAGACCCCGAAGGGATTTTAATTTTGGGGTCTTTGATACTGTAATTTTTAATGTAAAGTCTCGCTTATAGGCTGTCTTAAATCTATTTATAATCAATTATGATTCAATTGAAAATGAAATTTTATACGTTATCAGCAGTATTGTTTTTAATGGCAAATACATTTGGTCAGTCAATTAAAAAAAGTGTCCAGCAAACACCTCCTCAATATGTTTTGCATCAAATGGAAACACATGCTTTTACAATTGCGGCTAATGGTAAATCAGCTTCTATTTATGTTGATCCAAGTGATTGGAAAGGAGTTGTCCGCGCTGCGAAAGATTTAGGAGATGATGTCCGAAAAGTAACAGGGGAATCTTCTCAGGTTTTTGAAAGCATACAATCTGAAAAGAATTCTATTGTGGTAGGAACTATCGGTAAAAGCCAGATTATTGATAAATTAATAGCTGCTAAAAAAATTGATGTTTCTGGTATAAAAGGACAGTGGGAATCATTTTTAATTCAGACAGTAGACGGTCAGTTAATAGTAGCAGGCAGTGATAAACGGGGGACTATTTATGGAATTTATGATATCTCGGAAAAAATTGGCGTCTCTCCATGGTATTTTTGGGCTGATGTTCCAATTAAAAAAGTAAAAGAACTTTACATTAAGCATGGAACATACATTCAAAATTCGCCAAAAGTAAAATACCGCGGCATATTTATCAACGATGAGGAACCTTCATTTGCACAATGGGCAAGAGGAAATTACGGAGGAATAAATTCCAAAATGTATGCCACTATGTTTGAATTACTTTTGCGTTTGAAAGCCAATTATTTATGGCCAGCAATGTGGGGAAAATCATTTAATGAAGACGATCCGCTGAATCCCGTAGTTGCTGATGAATATGGCATTGTGATGGGAACTTCACATCATGAACCGATGATGCGTTCGCAAAAAGAATATACAGATAGAAAAAAAGAAATTGGGGAATGGAACTTTGAAACCAATGAAAAGAATATTAGTCAATTTTTTTACGATGGATTAGAACGCAATAAAAATTTTGATAACTTAATCACCATTGGAATGCGTGGCGAAGGTGATGTGGCAATGGGACAAGGTGACGATTTAAAGAACATTAGCACTTTGCAGAATGTTATAAAAAAGCAAAGAGGAATTATTCAAAAAGTATATAATCATCCTCCTGAAAATCACCCTCAAGTTTGGGCTATATTTACAGAAGTGCAGCGTTATTACGATGCAGGCATGACAGTTCCGGATGATGTTATTCTTTTATTCTGTGACAATAACTGGGGACAAATACGACGTACTTATCCAGAAAAGGAAAAGAATAGAATAGGAGGGGGTGGATTGTACTATCATATTGATATGAACGGAGGTCCTTGGAATGATCGTTGGCTTAACACTACTACAATTCCTAAACTGCAAGAACAATTTAATTTGGCTTATCAATCAGGTCTTGATAAATTATGGATAGTTAATGTTGGTGACTTAAAGCCTAAAGAACTTCCTATTGATTTTATTATGCGTTTTGCCTGGAATCCAGATGGAATCCCAGCGGATAAAACTTGGAATTATACAGTTGATTGGGCTAAGAGAATTTTTGGAAAAGAACATGCTGAAGAGATTGCAGATATAGTTTCAAAGTATACCAAATATAATCTTTGGCGTAAACCTGAAGTACAGGTTGCTAATATTTTTAGCGTTGTCAATAACCATGAATCGGATAGAGTATTAAAACTATGGAGGGAAGTAACTGATAAAGCAGAAAAATTAAAATCAGAAATTCCTTCAGATGCTCAAGATGCTTATTATCAATTAGTATTGTATCCAGCGAAAGCTTCGGCCGGCGTTGCTGAAATCTTTCTGGCAGCCGATAAAAACAGGCTTTTTGCAAAACAAGGCAGAGTAAGTGCAAATGATTTTTACAAACGTGCTCAGGATCTTTTTGAAGAAGATAAAAAAATGAGTGATTACTACAATGATACAATGTCCAAAGGGAAGTGGAAGAATATGATGAGTGACGTTCACATGGGGTATACAATGTGGTCTATGCCTAAAGCTAATCAACTTCCTGAGATGAAAGAAATAACTCCATTAGCTGAGCCAACGATGGGTGTCGCTATAGAAGGATCTGAATTATCATGGCCGAATGCTACTGATAAAGCAATATTGCCTGTATTTGACGGATTGGCTAAATCCAGTTATTATATTGACGTATTTAACCGTGGTCTTGGAAAATTTGAATTTGTTGTTAAAGCAAATAAACCTTGGATTAAATTAAGTCAGTCTAAAGGGGTTGTTGAAAAAGAAACACGTATTCAGGTAGATATAGACTGGAATATTTTAGCCGATGGAACTTTTGATGGTGTGATTGAAGTTAGTCAAGGAAATAATATAGTATCTGTTCAGCTTGACGCTGTAAAAGCAGATCAGCCAAAAATTAACGAACCTTATTTTGGGAGTTTAACGGGAGAATTTTCTATTCCTTCAAATAAATACAATGCTAATATACCAGGAAAGAATGCAAAATGGATTGCTTTATCAGATTTAGGAAGATCAGAAGCGAGTATGGGAATTTATCCAGCAAATGCACCAAGTGCAACTGTAGAAACAGCTCCTCGATTAGAATATAAAGTCTTACTTTCTGAAAAAGGAAAAGCAAAAGTTTTTTTAGGTATTCTTCCTGTGCAGGATGTTAATCCAACTCGTGGATTGAGAATTGCAGTTGCTTTAGATAATCAAACACCCCAAATTATTGATGCTCGAAAAGGTATGGTTGATGAGTTCAACGAATATACCCCAAGTAATTTAGCGAACTCAAAAGTGTTAAAACCACTTCCTCCTTTAAACAGAGATTGTTATTTGAACGGCAGTGGTAAGGAACGGCGAAGCGATATTTTTGACAATATGAGGTGGCTTGATACAGCATTAGAAGTAAGCGAACCGGGTATTCATACCTTGAAAATCTTTATGATTGATCCAGAAGTAGTGATTGACAACATTGTTATCAACCCAAATAATAGGTATCCCAGTTATTTTGGACCAGTTCCAAATCAGTATAATGCAAAATAATTTTTAGATTCAATATGAAAAAGCAACATATCAAATGGGTTTTGTTTTTTAGTCTCCTCATTATTTTGGAGGGATGTAAATCCAGTCAAACAGCCGTAAATGGAATTGAAAAATCCAATACTCAAAATTGGGTAGGAACTTGGGCTGCGGCACAAATGCTTGTTGAACCCAATAATATGCCGCCTGCTCCAGGTTTGGCTGAAAATACATTAAGGCAGATTATCAGGGTTTCAATTGGAGGGAAAAAGCTGAGGTTACACTTTTCAAATATATATAGTGATCAGCCAACTGTTTTAAAATCGGTAAGTATTGCAAATGTTGCTGATGCTCCGGCTATTGATGCAGCTACGCAAAAGACACTCAGCTTCAAAGGAAATCCGGGAGTAACAATGAACCCTCAGGAAGAAGTGTTTTCAGATGCTTTTGATTTTGTGCTGCAGCCAGGCCAGCTTTTAGCGATAACTATTCATTATGGGACTGCTTCGCAAAAAACATCCGGGCATCCGGGTTCCCGAACAACGTCTTATATTTTGGAGGGAGATAATCTGAACAACGCTGCTTTTTCGGGTGCGGTGAAGACAGACCATTGGTATTCAATTATGGGAGTGGATGTTATTGCACCTAAAAAATCGGCAAATATTGTCTGCTTAGGGAATTCTATTACTGATGGACGAGGTTCAGGAACTAATAAACAGAACAGATGGACTGATATTTTTTCTGGACGTTTATTGGAAAATAAAGGAACAGAACATATTGGAGTTTTGAACTTAGGAATTGGAGGAAACTGTGTTGTCAGAGGCGGATTAGGTCCAACAGCATTGAATCGATTTGACAGAGATGTACTTTCTCAGGCTGGAACAAAATGGTTAGTAATTCTTGAAGGTATAAATGATATTGGAGGGATTAAAACTGCTGAAGAAGCTCCAGTAAGGGCACAGGAATTGATTGCTGCCTATAAAGTGATGATCGACAAAGCACACGCTAAGGGAATCAAAGTGTATGGCTGTACTATTCTGCCGTTTGAAAAATCATTTTATGATGCGCCTTATCGACAAGAAGCCAGAGATATTGTAAATGCATGGATTCGAGGAAATAATGGTTTTGATGCTGTAATTGATTTTGATGCAGCAATGGCTTCAGAGCCTGGCTCAAAAACTATTTTACCCAATATGCATGATAAGGATTTTTTACATCCAAATGAATTGGGTTACAAAAGAATGGGCGAAGCCATAGATTTAGGTTTATTCAAATAAAGCTATGAGTTAGCTTTTGTAAAAAATCAATAAAAAACTTGAATTCAAGAATAGTTTTAAATAGAAAATACTATAAAATCAAAAGAAAATTACTTATGAGAAATATATTTATAGCTGTAGTATTAACCTCTTTGACTTTTTCGAGTACAATTGCCCAATCGCTAACAACACAAGTTCAAGTGAAGCAAGGTCAGTTGCTAGGAACTGCTGAAGATGGATTACTGGTTTTCAAAGGAATTCCATTTGCAAAACCGCCGGTTGGAGATCTTAGATGGCGTGCTCCTCAGCCAGTAAAAAAGTGGGATGGTGTGCTGCAGGTAAATAAATTTGCGCCTGGCCCAATTCAAGGTGGAAATCCGCCTTCTGGAAAAAGCGAGGATTGTCTTTACCTGAATGTATGGACACCAGCTAAATCTGCAAAAGAAAAAGTTCCGGTACTGGTATGGATTTATGGAGGCGGATTTGGAGCAGGTGCAACTTCTGAAGCCTCCTACAACGGTAAAAACTTAGCCAAAAAAGGTGTTATATTGGTAAGTATTGCCTACCGCGTCGGACAGTTAGGTTTTATGGCGCATCCGGAACTGAGCGCTGAAAATCCAAAAAATGTTTCAGGAAATTACGGTTTACTGGATATGATTGCAGGTCTGCAGTGGGTAAAAGAGAACATTGCTGCTTTTGGAGGCGATCCAAATAAAGTAACCATTTTTGGAGAATCAGCAGGAGGTATTGCAGTAAGTATGTTATGTGCTTCGCCTTTGGCAAAAGGGCTGTTTAATGGTGCTATATCACAAAGCGGCGGTTCATTCGGTCCTTCAAGACTTACAACGTATCCAGGTGAAAACATGAAAACACTTAAGACAGCTGAAAATGAAGGAGTGGATTATATGAAAAATGCCGGAGTGGCTTCAATTGAAAAATTAAGGTCGATTGAGGCTGATAAACTCCCTGCAGGGCGAGGTTGGCCCATTACTGACGGGTGGGTAATTCCAGACGATCAATACAGATTATATGAAGCGGGCAGATATAATGATATTCCCGTTCTTATTGGTTACAATTCAGATGAAGGGGCAAGTTTTACACGAACCAAAGACCCAAAGGAATTTATCAGGAGTGTAGAAACGCGCTATGGTAAATTCGCAGAAAATCTTTTAAGAGCTTATCCTGTGGGCGATTCTTCAGTTCCTAAAACGGCTCGTGATTTATCCCGCGATGCTGCTTTTGGCTGGCAGACATGGTCTTGGGCGAGACTTCAGGCAAAAACGGGAAAGTCAAAAGTGTTTTTTTACTATTTTGATCAGCATCCAGATCATCCTAAAGATTCACAATACTATGGTTTTGGTTCTTACCATGGTCAGGAGGTAGCGTATGTTTTTGAGAATTTAGATAAATCAAACCCACAAACGAGCAAGTCAGATTTAGCCGTTTCAGATCTAATGGGAACTTATTGGACAAACTTTGCAAAGTATGGTGACCCTAACGGCAAAGATATTCCTAGCTGGCCGGCTTTTAACAATTCGGATCCCAAGTTAATGTATTTCAATAATAGTGCCTACACTGGTCCAGTTCCAAGTTTAAAATCACTAGAGGTTTTAGATTCGTATTTTTCGTGGAGGCGTACACCAGAAGGCGAAGCTTGGGCAAAATAAATTCTATTTCAAATTATACTAAATTATAAATGCTAACTGCTTAATTGACCATTAAACTATGAAGAATAATATCAGCCTAATAATGTTTGCCATCTTATTATTTACCGCAAACACAATGTTTTCACAAAACCCTAATTTCCAGATCTACCTGAGTTTTGGCCAGTCTAATATGGAAGGGAATGCTAAAATTGAACCTCAGGACACTGTAGAAGTTGATGGGCGTTTTCAGGTTTTGGAAACAGTAAACTGCCCGGAGCTTAAACGTGAAAAAGGGAAATGGTACACAGCTGTTCCGCCATTATGCCGATGCAAGACAGGTTTGACGCTAACCGATTATTTTGGAAGAACAATGGTCGCCAATCTTCCCAAAAATGTAAAAGTTGGGATTATTAATGTAGCAGTTGGAGGCTGTAAAATTGAGCTTTTTGATAAAGAAAAATATGAAGCATACATGACAACTGCTCCAGACTGGATGAAAGGAATGGTCAAAGAGTATGATGGAAATCCTTATGCAAGATTGGTTGAAATGGCAAAAATTGCCCAGAAAGACGGTGTGATTAAAGGAATTTTACTGCATCAGGGCGAATCGAATACTGGGGATACGCTTTGGACAAAAAAGGTCAAAATTGTGTATGACAATTTGATGAAAGATCTTAAGCTGAATCCTAAAAATGTACCGCTGCTAGCTGGAGAAACCGTTAATGCTGACCAAGGCGGAATATGTGCCAGCATGAATACAATTATTGCGGCTCTCCCAAAAACAATCCCTAATTCTTATGTGATTTCATCCAGCGGATGCACCGTTGCCAAAGACAATCTGCATTTTGATGCTGCCGGCTATAGAGAATTAGGAAAACGATATGCTGAGAATATGCTTTCGTTAGCAAAAAATAAAGCGTCTAAATAATATAGAATTTCAGCAATGATTTTACTGCCAATCAGCCAAATAAAGTTTACCAAATGAAAAAGCCAAATAAAGTTTTTTGTGACAGCAGTAATATAAGACTACTTCTAGTATTGCATTTTGTACTGCTGTCAGTTTTTGCTCAGGCACAGGAAATAATCACTTTATATTCGTCTGCAATTCCCAACTCAAAACCATCGGCTGTAAAAGAGTCAGGAATAGGAATGTATAAAGATGTAACAGTTCCAACTCTTGAATACTTTAAACCGAATGCTGAAAAAACTTCGGGAGCAGCGGTAATTATTATTCCAGGAGGCGGTTATTCTGTTGTGGTTTATGATGGAGAAGGGGTAAGCACTGCTAAAGCTTTGGCTGAAAAAGGTATTGCAGCATTTGTACTTAAATACAGACTGCCAAATGACGCAATCATGACGGATAAAAAAATAGGTCCGCTGCAAGATGCACAGCAGGCCATTAAATTAGTAAGGGATAATGCTGAAAAATGGGGATTGGATAAAAATAAAATTGGAATTATGGGCTTTTCAGTAGGCGGACATTTGGCTTCTGCCGCCGCAACTCATTTTGAAAAATCCTATATAGAAAATAAAGAGAATACAAGCCTTCGTCCAGATTTCCAGATTTTGGTGTATCCTGTAATCAGTATGACAAATGCTTTGACACACACAGGTTCAAGGGATAATTTACTGGGGAAAAATCCAAGTGATGAAGTTGTCAATTTTTTTTCAAATGAGCTGCAGGTTCAGGCTAATACCCCTCCGGCATATTTGACACATACTGCTGATGATAAGGTAGTAGATGTGGATAACAGTATTGTCTATTTTGAAAAATTGAGAAATTATAAAGTGCCAGTTGAGATGCATATCTATCCAAAAGGGGATCATGGATTTATTTTTAAACATCCGGGATGGATGGAACCGCTGTTTAGCTGGCTGGAGAGTAATGCCTGGCTGAAAAAATGATTTGTTACAGCATTATTTTGAATTACTAATCAACTCTATAAAATGACAAACCAAAAATATCTATACAAAAGCATTTATCTGGCAGGCTTTTTTTTATTAGCTGTTATTGTTTCTTCGAATGTGCTTTCTGCTCAAGGGAAAAAGAACTCAAAAGGAGCATTTGAAAATATAAAATACAGAAACATTTTTTTAGAAGCAGGCTATAAAAAAGCAGCTATTGATGGAAAACTTTCTAAAGCTTATCACGATGTTTTTGAAGGCCCCAGCCGTGTTTATTTCACAGTTGGTGATACGATGGCTTATGTATCGGATGTGAAAAATAAGGATGCAAGAACAGAAGGAATGTCATATGGAATGATGGTGGCAGTGCAGCTGAATAAAAAAGATATTTTTGATAAAATCTGGCGATTTTCTAAAGCCTATCTGCAGCATCAAAGCGGTCCTCGTGAGGGGTATTTTGCGTGGAGTCTTAATCCGGTTACGATGAAGCAGAATTCTCCAGGATCTGCATCTGATGGAGAACTGTATTACATAACCAGTCTTTTGTTTGCTTCAAACAGATGGGGTAATAATACCGGCATTAATTATTACAAGGAAGCCAGACGAATACTGGATGCTATGTGGAAAAAAGACGGAACAGGCAATATTTATAATCTGATTAATACTGAGCATAAGCAAATAAGTTTTGTACCTGAAGGGAGAAATTACAATTGGACAGATCCGTCTTATCATTTACCCGCTTTTTATGAAATATGGGCTGAATATGCAAAAGATGGACATGAGCAATTTTATAGGGATTGTGCCGATACTTCAAGAGTGTTTTTTCATAAAGCGACACATCCGGTAACGGGTCTGAATTCTGATTATACAGAATTTGATGGTAAGCCCCATGTAACTCCATGGATGCCGGCAGGATTTCGTTATGATTCCTGGCGTGTTCCAATGAATATTGCAATGGATTATGCTTGGTTTGGTAAAGACAAAAAATGGCAGAAAGAATATGCCGTGAAGTTTCAAAAGTTTTTGAGATCTAAAGGAATGGATACGTATCAGGATCAGTTTAATCTTGACGGTTCAGCTCCAGAATTTATTCTGCAGGCGGGTACTGTGAAAAAATTAAGGCACTCGATTGGGTTAGTTTCAACAGCTGCTGCGACAGCAATGATAAATGATGAAAAGGGAAGCTTGGATTTTGTGCATGCAGTCTGGAACGCTAAGCTTGAACCGTATGAGGATGGCTATTTTGACCCTTATTATGATGGTCTAATGTATCTTTTTAGTCTGATGCATTTGAGCGGTAATTATCAGATAATTACTCCTCAGACTAAATAGATTAAGTATTATCTGCGATTAGATTGAGTAATTAAAAATTAGAATTCTCATAGTTTACAATTTATCGGAGTTATTATTTAGCTAATGAATTATCAGTAAAGCTTGTTGTTTTTATATAAGATAAATTAATAGAATTAGTTAAACCTTAAATTGTTTTTATAAATAATGGCAAAAGAGCACAAGTGTTTCTCTTTAGCCCCGATCGCAGTGGAAATCCTTGTGGGCTGGGGTTCAGCCCACAAGATTGCAGCGAAGAGCGGGACCAATCTTGCTTAAAATACCCAATGTTACTGCTCCAAAAAATACTAATTGGGTTCAGGTTAAAAATTAATTGAGCATATAAAGTGAATGAAATATGCTTGCCATAATTCCTGTTTGAACGGAACAGGTGTATCAGAATAAGTTTTAAACATATTGCCAATATTATTTTATTAATCAAAAAACCAACAAAATTATGAAACAGTATTCTATTGTTTTGGCGCTGTCATTGACTTTAATTAGTTCGTTAATGACCGCACAGACAGCTTCGTCAAAAATTATTGAAGATTTTAAGCCTTCAGTATTAAATCAGCCAGGGAAAGAGTTTCCTCAGGTAAATTCTCAAGGTTATGCCCGTTTTCGTATTGAGGCACCGGCAGCAGACAGTATAATAGTAAGCCTTGGATTAGGAGGTAAAAAAGGAGGGACAAAACTTTCTAAAGGAGCAGATGGTGTTTGGACAGGTACTACAGCAGGTCCTATGGATGAAGGTTTTCATTATTATCATGTCAATGTAGATGGAGGAACATTTAACGATCCGGGGGCACTAAATTTTTATGGCTCTGTACGTTGGGAAAGCGGTATTGAAATTCCTGCTCATGATCAGGATTTTTATGCATTAAAATCAGTCGCTCACGGAAATGTACAGCAGATACTTTTTCCATCGAAAAGCACTAATACATCCCGCCGTGCCTTTGTTTATACACCTCCAGGATATGAAAAAGAGCAGTCCAAACGCTATCCTGTATTATACTTACAGCATGGCTGGGGCGAAGATGAAACGGCATGGAGCAATCAGGGTCATGCTAATTTGATTATGGACAACCTCATTGCTGAAGAGAAAATTAAGCCATTTATTATTGTGATGACTTATGGAATGACAAACGAAATTAAGTTTGGCGGATTAAAAAACTTCGATATTACTCCTTTCCAGACTGTGATGGTTGACGAATTAATCCCTTATGTCGATGCAAATTTCCGTACAGTTGCTAAGCAGTCTTACCGTGCCATGGCAGGTCTCTCGATGGGAGGGATGGAGACACGCATGATTACACTGAAGAAAACAGATGTTTTTTCTCATTATGCACTTCTTAGCGGAGGGCTTTACAACCCGGAAGATATTAAAGATAAATCTAAAGTAAAATTGATCTTTTTGAGCTGTGGAAGTAAAGAAAATCCCGATGGTGTAAAAAAATCAGCAACAGCTCTTAAGAATGCTGGGTTTAATGCTGTTTCATATGTTTCTGAGGGTACCGCACATGAATTTCAAACTTGGCGCCGTAGTTTGAAAGAACTGGCTCCGTTATTATTTAAAGAGTAGTTAACGGGTTGTATAACTTATAAAAGATAAATCATGGACAAACTTAAGAAAGCGATAATGCTTCTTTGTTTATGCAGTATTTCCAACATTACAATTGCCCAAAAATTAGTGCTGAATGAAAAGGAATATTTTGAAACTCAGGGCTTAAATGTTCTGGTTTTTAATAATGAATACAATGGGATGTTTTTTGATGAGAAAACGGCTGGGATAGAATTTATACATCATGGTGTCAGGACTGTGACCGGCGGTGCCGTTAGGCTTCATAATACACCGGAACAATGGGATTTAATTCCAAAAATGATCAGTCGAAAAGTTGACAAGTCAAACAGCACTATTGAAGTAGCACTGCGATACGAAGAATTTGATTTTGATTCGAAAGTAGTAGTAACTGCAAAAGACAAGGGGTTTACAATTTCTGTTTTTCTGGAAAAACCATTACCAAAACAATTGGAAGGAAAGGCAGGCTTTAACATGGAATTCATACCCACTTCTTACTTCGAAAGCAACTATCTAGTTGATGGAAGGGCAGGAACATTTCCAAGATATCCTGCCAGCAATACTGAAATTCGGTCTTCAGCTCAAAAGATTCCGCAGTTTGGCGGGCATAATACGTTTGACGATCGTGGAAAAAATGAATATATAGTGACGCTCCCATTAGATTCTGGCAAGAGTTTAACCTTTGCACCTGAAAACCCAGAGCGTACTGTAAAAATTCAGTCCGAGGATCAGGATGTGATGCTTTTTGACGGGAGAAATCTTGGGCAGAATGGATGGTTTGTTGCCCGCAGTATTTTTCCAGCAAATAAAACAGGCAAAGTGCTTACTTGGTATGTAGAACCAAATGCGATTCCAAACTGGATAAGAAAACCAGTAATTGGATTTTCTCAAGTAGGTTATATGCCAAACCAAAAGAAAGCTGCAGTTATTGAACTTGACAAAAATGATAAACCGCTGGCTGTAGCATCTATTTTTAAGCTTAATGAAAATGGAGAATTTGTTGAAAAATTAAAGGCAGATGTAAAGGTTTGGGGGAATTATTTAAGATATAATTATGCGCAGTTGGATTTTAGTTCAGTTAAAGAAGAAGGTCTTTATTATATCCAATATGGAGATCAAAAAACGAACACTTTCCAGATAGAGGATGATATTTATTCAAAAGTATGGCATCCTACTATGGACGTATGGTTTCCTGTTCAAATGGATCACATGGAAGTCAATGAGGCATATAGAGTTTGGCATGGAAAACCATTTTTAGATGATTGTCTCCAGGCACCGTTAAATCACGAACACTTTGACGGGTATAAACAAGGACCTACTACAGAAACCAAGTACAAACCTTTGGAACGCATTCCGGGTATGGCTGTAGGCGGCTGGTTTGATGCTGGTGATTTTGATATACAGACATTTTCACATGTTAGTGTAATCAATAGTTTTGTTGAATCTTGGGAAGCATTCAAAGTAAAGAGAGACGAAACTTATATAGATCAAAAAACGCAATATGTAGATATTCACCGTCCTGATGGTAAACCAGATTTGCTGCAGCAGATTGAGCATGGAGTTTTGAACCTAGTTGCACAAGTTGAAAATATTGGTCATCCTGTACGAGGTATAATTGTACCAAATCTGCATCAGTATCATCACTTGGGGGACGCGTCTACAGAAACTGATAATCTGCCGTATAATTCATCGCTTAAACCATATGAGTCCAATGGAGTTTCGAGCGGTACACTTGATGACCGATGGGCTTTTACAAATAGAACTTCATTTTTGGATTATAGGACAGCCGGAGCATTAGCAGCAGCAAGCAGAGCTTTGAAAGGGTATAATGATGAACTTTCAGCTAAATGTTTGTCTAGTGCTATAAAGCTTTTCAATGAAGCAAATGAAATTGCAAAAAATGCTAAGCCTGATGACAGCCCAATGTCCAAATGGGGAAAAGGAAGTGATATGATTGCAATGATGCAGTTATATCTTAGCACAAAAGAGAATCAATACAAAACAGGTTTCTTGAGTAAAATCTGGAATCAATTGGATGAAAATTTGGAATTTAATATTAATTCGGCACTCTTGGCTGTACCATACATGGATGACAGCTACAAAGCAAAAGTGCGTGATTATGCAATTAAATATAAGATTGCTATTGACAAAGAAACTTCAGATAATCCGTATGCTGTTCCTATAGTGAAAAGAGGCTGGGGAGGCAGTTCTCAGGTTATCAATTGGGCAAGTACTAATTATTATATCTATAAATTTTATCCGGACATTATTGATAAAGAATATGTTTATCAAGGATTGAATTATGTTTTTGGATGTCATCCGTATTCTAATCTGTCATTTGTGAATGCGGTAGGCAACAAATCCAAAAAAGTGGCCTATGGCGGTAATCGGGCTGACTTTACAACTATTGCGGGCGGAGTAGTTCCAGGTCTTATTTTTCTGAAACCCGACTTTTTAGAAAACAAAGATGACTGGCCTTTCTTTTGGGGTGAAAATGAGTGTATTATTGATGGCGGTGCCTGGTATGTTTTTTTAGCAAACGCTGCAAATGAATTGGCACAAAGCCAGCAAAAAAAATAATATGACAGTCCGCAAATAATACCATGTATTTTTTTGCCACTGATTACACATATTCTCACAGATTTCAGTACTGTTTTTTAAAAAAATCTGTGTAAATCTTTTTAATCTGTGGCTGATTCGATCTGTTTGGGATTAGTTAAGAATAGTCATAAAAAATAATATTAAAACTTTAAAAAACTAAATATGAAAAGATTTTTAAGTGCAGTCATTTTAATTTCTGTTTTGCATTACCATCCAAGCTGGAGTCAGGAAGCACAAGGCGTAACTCAGGATTTTAAGGCTTCATCAGTAAACCAGCCCGGAAAAGAATTTCCGCAGGTTAACTCTCAAGGGCGTGTACGTGCGAGTATTGCTGCTCCTAATGCAAATAAAGTGCAGCTGGATCTTGGAGGAGTGAAATATGATATGATAAAAAATGGAGCAGGAGTCTGGACAGGAGAATCTGCTCCGCAGGACGAAGGATTTCATTATTATCAGTTGAATATTGACGGAGCTTCTGTTCCAGATCCGGGAACATTATATTTTTATGGTGCAGGACGATCAGGCAGCGGAATCGAGATTCCAGCTGCGGATCAAGATTTTTATGCTCTGAAAGATATTCCTCATGGTCTTGTTAGTGAAAATATTTATTTCTCAAAATTGACTAATTCGTTCAGACGCTGTTTTGTGTATACTCCAGCGGTTTACAATGAGAACACAAAAAACCGCTATCCAGTTCTTTATCTGCAGCATGGAAGTTTTGAGGATGAAACGGGCTGGTCAGTTCAGGGTAAAGCCAATTTGATTCTGGATAATTTAATTGCTTCCAATCAAGCGGTTCCTATGATTGTTGTTATGGATAATGGATATGCTTATAAAAAAGAAGAAGGAAATACAGCAAATAAGCCTGCTCAGTCTGTGTCGGTTTTTGAAGAAGTGGTGATGACTGAGGTTATTCCAATGATTGATTCAAAGTTCCGAACTATATCAGATCGCGGGCATAGAGCGATTGCAGGACTTTCTATGGGAGCCAATCAAACTATGAGAATTGCAATGAATAACTTGGATAAGTTTGCTTATTATGGAGGATTTAGCGGTACTTCAAATTATCCAAGTGCTGATGAAATTGATCCAGCTGTATTTTTAGGCGGAAAATTCAATGACGCAAAAGCAGTAAATAAACTGCTTAAAGTTTTATGGCTTGGACTTGGAACAAAGGAACCAAATCCTTTTCCCGGTTCAATAGGAGCTTTCAGGAAAATGCTTGATAAACAAGGTATTCGATATGTGTTTTATGAGTCTCAAGGTACAGCTCATGAGTGGTTAACCTGGAGAAGATCTTTATATCAGTATGCCGGCTTATTGTTCAAGTAATAAGTATTCGATTAATTAAAAACATATTTAAAATGAAAAAAAATCTTTTGTCAATTCTTGCTTTAGTCATCATGACGAGCAGTTTATTGGCACAAAAAATTGAAAAAGAAGGGCCAAAAGGCTTTGATCAGGTTCGAACAGGAATTCCTAACGGGAAAGTGGAGAGTTTAGAATACAGCTCTAAAACTGTGGGAACAAACAGAAAAGTGACTGTATATACTCCTCCTGGTTTTAGCAAAAGTAAAAAATACCCAGTTTTGTATTTACTTCACGGTATAGGCGGTGACGAGAAAGAATGGTTAAACGGAGGCAGTCCGCAAGTGATTTTAGACAATCTTTATTCCGAAGGCAAGATTGAGCCGATGATTGTTGTTATGCCAAACGGCCGTGCAATGAAAGAGGACAGCGCCGCAGGTAATATAATGGCTCCGGATAAAGTGCAGGCTTTTGCCACTTTTGAGAAAGATTTACTAAATGATCTTATTCCTTTTATCGAGAAAAAATACCCAGCTCTCAAAGACAGAGAACACCGTGCAATTGCAGGTTTATCTATGGGCGGAGGGCAGTCTTTAAATTTTGGATTAGGAAATTTGGATAAATTTGCCTGGGTAGGAGGATTTTCATCTGCTCCAAATACTAAGATGCCGCAAGAGCTGGTTCCTAATCCTGAAGATGCAAAAAAGAAATTAAAGCTGCTTTGGATTTCCTGCGGAGATAATGACGGGCTTATTTATAATAGCAAGCGCACTCACGATTATTTGTTTAAAAATGATGTGCCTCATATTTATTATATTGAGCCGGGTGTTCATGATTTTAAGGTGTGGAAGAATGGATTATATATGTTTTCACAGTTTTTGTTTAAACCGGTAGATTCTTCAACTTTTGCAAAATACACTATTTTGGGAACTCCGGCAGAAACGAATATCCGAAATGCCAAATATCCTCAGATACTGCCTGATAACCGAGTTATTTTTAAAGTCAAAGCACCTGAAGCGGTAAAAGTTCAAATTGATTTAGGAAAAAAGTATGACATGGTTAAAGACAGTGAGGGAATCTGGAACGTTACTACCGATGTTGTTAATAAAGGATTTAATTATTACTCATTGCTTATTGACGGTGTAGCTGTTGCCGATCCGGCAAGTGAAACTTTTTATGGCATGGGCCGTATGGCCAGCGGCATTGAAATTCCAAACAAAGAAGGAGATTTTTATGCTTTAAATAATGTGCCGCATGGTGAAATCAGCATAAAAAAATATTTTTCAAAAGCCACTAATTCCTGGCGCGAAATGTATGTTTACACACCGCCAGGTTATGATAAAGCCACCGAAAAGTATCCGGTATTGTATCTGTTGCATGGAGGAGGTGAAGACCAGAGGGGTTGGGCAGCACAAGGTAAAGCTAATTTAATTTTAGATAATTTAATAGCCGAAAATAAAGCCAGACCAATGGTAATTGCAATGCTTGACGGTAATATGGGAAATACCGGAGGGATTGCAGGATTTAATGAAAATGCATTGAAAGCTTTTGAAAATGAATTAAAAAATGGAGCAATACCATTTGTAGAAAGCAATTTTAAAGTTGTGGCAGATGCTAAAAACAGAGCCTTAGCCGGTTTATCGATGGGAGGTTTACAGACGCTTTATGCCGGAGTAAAAAATTCGGATATGTTTTCCAGTATTGGTGTATTCAGCTCAGGATGGTGGGCAAATAGTCAGGAATTGTCAGGGCCTCAGTATGAGTTTATGAAAAATAATACAGCTGCTATTAATTCAAATCTTAAAGAATTCTGGATTTCAATGGGTGGCAAAGAAGATATTGCTTATGAAAATTGTAAAATAATGATGAGCAGGTTTGATGAGATGGGGATTAAATACAAATACAGTGAATATTCCGGAGGGCATAGCTGGCCAGTTTGGAGACATGATTTATTTATGTACACGCCGTTATTGTTTAAGTGAAATTGTTTATGGTGACTCGTCCTAAAATAGATTGACAAGTTTTACAATAAATTAGTTAAAACCAGTGGATAAAATTCACTGGTTTTTTCATAAAATTACTCTATGCTGCTTACTGTAATTTTTGACGCTATCCCAAAAAGTGTGCAAGTTTAAAATATGGGGTTTGGACTTTTTAATTAAAGCTGAGCCCTTTTTTCAATTAAGCCAAGAGCTGTTTTTAGCTAAGTGTTAATATTACAGCATCTTATATGGTAAAAATTACATTCCAATCCTTTATACTAGGTATTAATTATATTTTTTTATAAGACTGTCCGTAAATAATGCCATGTAATTTTTTTGCCACTGATTACAAAGATTCTCACAGATTTCATTACTGTTTTTTTAAAAAATACTTGCCATATTTTTTTTGTTAATTAAAAATTTCAATGATATAATATAAATGTTGTTTTTTATTATAAAATCTGATTTTGAAAAATAGACTTCTGAATAAAAATTGAGATACATAGTTGATTTTTAGTTGCTAAATTTATTAATGTAATATTTTTTTTATTATATTTGAGTTAATATAAAATAAAAAAATGTTATAATTTGCTTGTCTGAATGTAGTCAAAATTTTAATTTTTGTAATCCAGCATTCATCATTTAATTGGTTTTAATTTTTAAATAAACTATAAAAATCTAAATATTATGAAAATTGTAATTGTTGGAAGTGGTTATGTTGGGCTTGTAACGGGTGCTTGTTTTTCAGAGGTAGGTATTACTGTTACATGTGTTGACATAGACCAAAATAAAATAGATAACCTTAATAAAGGCATTATACCTATTTATGAACCTGGTCTAGAAGATATGATTGCCAGAAACATGAAAAAGGGACGATTGAATTTTACAACTAATATTGCAGAAGCTCTCCAAGATGCAGAAGTTTTATTTATTTCTGTTGGAACTCCTCCAGATGAGGATGGCAGTGCAGATTTGAAATATGTTCTAGCAGTTGCCAGAGAATGCGGTAAGCATATTAATGATTACTTATTAGTGGTTACAAAAAGTACCGTACCCGTAGGAACTTCTAAAAAAGTTAAACAAGCTTTACAAGAGGAATTGGATAAAAGAAATAGTGATGTAGAATTTGATGTAGCTTCAAATCCAGAATTTCTAAAAGAGGGAGCGGCAATTGATGATTTTTTAAAACCCGATAGAATTGTGGTTGGAGTAGATAGCGAAAGAGCCGAAGATTTATTGAAGAGTTTATACAAGCCATTTACCCTTAATGGTCACCCAGTAATTTTTATGGATATCGTTTCTGCCGAAATGACAAAATATGCTGCAAATTCAATGCTTGCAACAAAAATTAGTTTTATTAATGAAATAGCAAACCTCTGCGAAATTGTTGGTGCTGATATAAATAAGGTAAGAAAGGGCATTGGGTCAGATTCGCGTATAGGACAAAAGTTTTTATACGCAGGAATTGGATATGGAGGTTCTTGTTTCCCAAAAGATGTTCAGGCATTGATAAAAACGGCAAATGGATATAATTATGATCTGCGGGTACTTAAAGCTGTTGAAGAGGTTAATAAAGACCAAAAACTAGTACTTTTTAATAAAATAATGAATTATTTTAATGGAGAAATTAAAGGTAAAACTATTGCATTATGGGGACTTTCTTTTAAGCCGCAAACTGATGATATGCGTGAGGCACCTTCATTAAGTATAGTAAAAAATCTTTTGGAAGCGGGTGCAGTAGTAAAAGCATATGACCCAATTGCGATTAATGAAGCTAAGCATCACTTTGGGGATACAATATTATATTATGAAGATCAATACGAAACACTAATTGATGCCGATGCTTTAGCCATACTTACAGAATGGCCGGAATTTAAATTTCCTAATTTTAAAATTGTTCAAAAATTGCTTAATACACCAGTAATTTTTGATGGACGTAATATATATGACAGAGAAGAAATGAAAGAAAGCGGTTTCGATTATTTCTGTATTGGCATAGATACAGCTAAAGATAATATAAAATCGTAAGGCTATGTCTAGAAAAAAAATTCTTATAACCGGCGGTGCTGGTTTTGTTGGTTCGCACTTATGTGATCGTCTATTAAACGAGGGTAATGAAGTGTATTGTTTGGATAATTTTTTTACTGGACAAAAGCAAAATGTAGTACACTTATTAGATAATCCTTATTTTGAATTAATTCGTCATGACGTTACAGCACCTTTCTTTATAGAAACTGATGAGATTTATAATCTGGCGTGTCCTGCTTCTCCAATACACTATCAGTATAATGCCATTAAAACAATGAAAACATCAGTAATGGGAGCTATTAACATGCTGGGGCTTGCCAAACGGGTTAATGCAAAAATACTACAGGCATCAACCAGCGAAGTGTATGGGGATCCATTAGTTCATCCGCAGCCTGAATCCTATTGGGGCCATGTAAACCCGATAGGAGAGCGAGCCTGTTATGATGAAGGGAAACGTTCTGCAGAAACCTTGTTTTTAAACTATCACAAGCAGAATAATGTCAAAATTAAAATCATTAGAATATTCAATACATACGGTCCAAGAATGCATCCAAACGATGGACGCGTAGTTTCGAATTTTATTGTTCAGGCGCTGCAGAATCAAGATATAACGGTATACGGACAAGGAAATCAAACACGAAGTTTTCAATATGTTGATGACTTAGTAGAAGGTATGATAAGGCTTATGGATTCTAAAGATAGTTTTATAGGCCCCGTAAATGTTGGAAATCCAAATGAATTTACGATTCTGGAATTAGCAAAAAAAGTAATAGAACTAACAGATTCTAAATCAAAAATTATTTATAAGCCTTTGCCTTCGGACGATCCTATGCAGAGACAGCCAGATATTTCTTTAGCTAAAAAAGAACTCGACTGGTCACCAAAGATAAATCTAGATGAAGGATTAATAAAGACTATAGATTATTTTAAATCAATCATTTGAACTGAATTAAATAAGCAATAATAATTTTAAAACAATAAAATTATGAAGAAGAAAATTTTAGTAGTAGATGATGAAGTTAGTATTTGTCTTTTGTTAGAAAACTTCCTTTCCAAAAATTATGACATAATTACAATTAATAATGGTTTAGATGCTCTAATATGGCTGGATACCAGTATTCCGGACTTAATTATCAGCGATATTCAAATGTCAAATATGGATGGCTATGAATTTTTAACAAAACTTCGTCAGCGTGGATTTACAAAGCATACGCCCTGCATAATGCTTTCAGGAAAATCAGAAAGCAAGGAACGTATTAAATGTTACAAACTAGGTGCTCAAGATTATCTCACAAAGCCTTTTAACCCAGAAGAGTTAGATGAATTAGTTAAAAAAAATCTATATCCAATTCATTATGCTATTGAGTGGTAAGGACTTCGATAACTAAGATTAAAATTTAATTTAAAGACCTAATCAATATGAATCCAAATTTTAATGTCTTGTATATTGGAAATGTTTCTGGATATTTTGATATCATAGAACAAAAACATAAATGGTCAATAATTACTTTAGAAAATAGTGCTAAGGCTACTAATTACCTGAACACTCAAAAGCATCCTGATGCAATTATTTGTGACTATAATTTAGCTGGAAACAATGGAATATATCTTTTTGATTGGATCCGAAAAAATAAAGAATTTAGCGGTATTCCATTTATCCTTTTATCCAAGGAATTTAATGTTGATATTTATAAGTCGGCATTTAAAAAACAAATTGACGATTTTTATGTAACTTCTGTAACTTCTCCAAAAGATATTTTAGAAAGAATAGAATTCCTTTGCTTCAATAAAAATCCTTTGCGAGTACAAACAATACAAAAAGCCATTGAAGAGACTTATATAATGCCTTTGTCAAAACGTATTTTTGATGTTTTTGTAGCCTCTGCAGTACTTTTATTCGTCTCGCCATTTTTGCTTCTTATTATGCTTGCTATACGATTAGAATCAAAAGGGAAAGTATATTATATATCAAAAAGAGTGGGCCGCAAGACATTTGACTTTTACAAACTAAGATCAATGCGTACTGGTTCAGACGAACTTTTGAAAAAATTAGCTCAAGAAAAAAACCAGTACAAAAAAGAAGCTGCAATAACAGATAGTCCGTTAGACACACCTTGCCCTAAATGCAGTGAACTGCCAGAAGGAGAATCATGTTCGCCTTTGATGTATATTGAAACTCACGTGATTTGTGATTATTGGTTTAATGTTCAAAAACGAGAAGCTGCAAAAAATAATTCAACTTTTGTCAAAATTGTTGATGATCCCCGTGTTACTAAAGTTGGTAAATTCATTAGAAATACCAGTATAGACGAGTTGCCACAGTTAATTAATGTATTAAAAGGGGATATGTCTATCGTTGGTAACAGACCTTTGCCAGTATATGAAGCAGAATTGTTAACCGCTGATGATATATCAAAAAGATTTTTGGCTCCTCCAGGCATTACAGGTTTATGGCAGGTAGAACTTAGAGGTAAGGGCGGACAAATGTCTGAAGAAGAGAGAATGCGTCTTGATAATGAATACGCTGATCTTTTTAAAGGTGACAAGTATTCTTTTTGGTATGATCTAAAACTCATTTTGCGAACAATTCCTGCACTGCTTCAAAAAGGTTCAGTTTAAAAAAAAAATATGGTTTGCCTCCAAATTTTAATTATGAAAAAAGTATTAAAAATAAATATTCTTTTTGCTTTACTGATGTTTTCAATCAATACTGCAGAGGCACAAACACTTCAATATAATGATGTATCAATAAATGGCAGTGAGTTTGAGTTTCCTCCTCTTAAAACCGTCATCGATTCTGTACTAAAGCGAAACTCAATGCTAAAATTCAGAAAAGATCATATTGGTGTTAAGGAATCTGTATTAGCATCTGAGCGTATCTACTGGACAAGAAATATGGGACTTCAGGCTGATGGCAGATATGGTACGCTGAACAATTTTTCCAGCAGTGAAAATGGAGTTTCTAACACCGCTTATTCTACACTTTCAACACAATATAATTATAGCGTAGGGGTGTATGTGAAGTTTCCAGTTTTTGATGCGCTGAACAGAAAAAATCAGATTAAATTGGCAAAATTTGAGGTTGATGAAGCCAAAAATATGGCTGATTTTCAAGAAGATGAAATCAGGCAGACGGTCATAAAACTGTACCAGGAGTTAATTTTAAAACAAAAGTTACTTCTAATAAGATCCAAAAGCCTGAGTGATGGTAAAATTAATATGCAAATGGTTGAAAAAGAATTTCGAAATGGAATAGTTCCAGTTTCGGAATATGTCAGGATAACTGGTATTACGTCAAATTTAGAGGCAGATTACGAATCTGCTAAATCTGAATTTATTATTACTAAACAATTACTCGAGGATATGGCAGGGTTTGTATTTAATCTAACAAAATCAAAATAGAGAAATGAAAATAATTGATTTTATAAGATTGATATTAAGGCATTTGGTGCTTTTGATTGTAATTCCATTATTCTTGGCTTTGTTAGTATTAATTCTTACTAGTAAACCGCATTTAGAGTATACATCGCAAACGATTTTATATACTGGACTTGCTACTGGTTCCTCTATTGAAATGGATAAAGCATTCAATTATTTTGCTACTAATACAGCTTTTGATAATTTAATCAATATTATTAACTCAAGAGAAACTCAAGAGGAGGTAGCTGTACGATTATTAGCCACACACCTTATGCTGCCTGAGGCCAATCCAAAGTACATTTCAAAAAAATTATTTGATGAACTAAAAGTAAAAGTACCAAAAGACATTTATAATTACATTGAAAAGAGTAATAATAGGAGTTTAAAAACAGATAGTTTAACGGTTAATAGTCCGCTTCCTCCAGAGATTAATCGAAAAAACTATGAGATAACGGTTAACCGATTATTAAAATTAATGAGGAGCAGCAGCGATAATTATATTTATGAGCTGCTGAATTATGAAAATGACAAGCACTATTCTATTAAAGCTTTATCCAGTATACAGGCTATTCGCATCAATAGCAGTGATTTAATAAAAATGACTTATACAGTAGATGACCCGGGTATCTGCCAGCAGACACTTGAAATTTACAACGCAGTTTGCATAAAAAATTATAAAAACATAAAAGAGAATAGATCAGACGCTGTTGTTAAATACTTTGAACAGCAACTTGCTATGGCTAATAATGATTTAAAATTAGCTGAAGATAAACTTCTTGAATTCAATAAGGCAAACAAAATCATAAATTATTATGAGCAGAGTAAGGCAGTTGCAGTTGTAAAAGAAGACATGGAGGTTGATTATAACAACAAAAAAGCACAGCTTGCCGGTACACAGGCATCAACCAAAAGAATTGAAGAAAAACTTAATGTCCAGGATTACATTCAGAATGAAACTAACAAGATTCTTGAAAAAAAGAAATTATTAGGTTACATTAATTATCAAATTGCATTTAACGAAGCCAATTTAGAATCTGATCCCAGCGAAAATATTTCATCTAAGATCAATACTTTAAAAAAAGAAAGAGAATCTTTAAATAATGAAATCAAAAAAAGTGTCGATGAAATATACAGTTATAATAACACTGTTGATGGTGTTCCATTGACTAAAACACTTCCAGATTGGATGAATACTGTTGTTGAGTCTGAAAACCTTAAGGCCAAAATAAAGGTAATGGACAAGCAAAACAAAGATTTTCAAGAACAATATGCTACTTATGCACCAGCAGGTGCTACTATAAAAAGATTAGAACGTGAAATTTCAGTTTCAGAACAAGGCTATTTAGAATTGCTTCACGGATTAAATTTAGCCAAACTAAAATTGCAGGATAATGAAATGTCCTCTAACATAAAATCCATTGATCCGCCTTTTTATCCATTATCAGCTAATCCAACTAAAAGAGGATTGCTTATTGTTGCAGCAGCTTTTCTGGGTGGTCTTTTAACTCTGGGAATTATTTTGATGATGGAGTATTTTGATGATACAATAAAAAATGCTAGCAGAGCCAGTAAGCAGTTAGGACTAAAAACATTAGGAATGATGCCTAAAATGATATTGGACTCAGGAAATATCAAGCTGACTTTTATACAAAAAAGATTAATCGAGATAATTACTCAAAATATACTGCAGTATTTCGGTACACACGACTCTGAAAAAACAGTAAAAACTATAGTGGTGTTCAGCACTCATAAAATGGAAGGGAAAACTGTTTTAGCAGGCAATATTGCCAAGACATTGAAACAAGAAGGAAAGAAAATAGTATTTTTAAATTATGACAGTAAACAAGAGCCTATTACTCAGCAAAGAAAATTCCCAATTCTTAATAAAATTTTAGGTTATCCAGATCCGCGCATTGATGTTGATAATCCTTTTTTGGCTGCTGTGTCAAGTTACCTTGATGAATCAGAATACTATTCTTATGCTATGAATAGTTCGTTTTATAATGCTAAAAATTTCACAGACATTTTAGAGCAGAATAATATTACTTTGGATTATACTCCAGACTTTGTAATTATAGAATTACCATCTCTGATCAATTACAATTATCCAGCGGAATTAATTTTGAATGCTGACTTAGATATTCTCGTATGCCGTTCAAATCGAGTATGGTCGGAGGCAGATCAATCTGCTGTAAATAATTTATTAGCTGCAGCTGCTTCAAAAATTAATGTAATAGTTAACGGTGTAGAGATAAATGAAATTGAATCGGTTTTAGGAGATCTGCCCAAAACTAGAAGTATGTTCAGAAAAAAAATAAAATCGATGTTCAAATTTCAGTTTTTTTCTAAAAACCATATTTAATTAGCTAACTTTCAAATGAAAACACTCAAAAAAATAGTAAGCGAAGATAATTTTCTGTCTTTATCAGGAAATGTTGTGATTGCTATTTTAGGCATTGGTGGTTTTGCCTTGCTTGCCAGAAGTTTATCTTTAGAAGTATTTGGTGAATGGGTTTTGTTTATGGCCGCAGGATCATTTGTAGAAATGTTTAGATTTGGTATAACCAATACCGGTTTGATACGCTATCTTTCCGGAGCTGATGATTCATCGAGAGTTAAACTGATTGGTTCTAACGCGCTAATAAGCTTAGGTGCCACAATTTTAGTCGCCTTAGTTTTGATTGTTTGTAAATTATTATTTCCGGAGGCAATTCAAAATTCTGGATATACTATTTTTTTTACATGGTATCCTTTGCTTGCATTTTTAAATCTTCCGTGGAATATTGCTTTAGTTGTTTTGCAGGCTGATAGAAAGTATAAGCAGATTCTTGCCCTCAAAGCAATAAATAGCGGCTGTTTTTTTTTAATAATCCTGATGCATTTTTCACTATTAAATTTAAGTCTGAATCAATTAGTCATAGGTTTAATTATTGTAAATGCAGGTACATCAATTGTAAGTTTTATTCTGGGATGGGACGGAATTCTCCTCATTAATAAAGCAAGTGCAGAAACCAATAAGACTTTATTGCATTTTGGCAAATACACAACCTTTACCCTTATAGGAACTAATTTATTACGAAGCGTAGATACTTTAATTATTAGTTTAAGTCCGTTAGGCAGTGCAGCAGTTGCCCTTTACAGTATTCCTTTGAAGCTGACAGAATTACAGCAGATACCATTGCGCAGTTTTGTCGCTACGGCCTTTCCAAAGATGTCTAAAGCTAGTTTACACAATCAAATTAATGAAGTTAAAAGTTTGTTTTATACTTATTCTGGAGCTTTGACCTATCTCTTCGTCGCAATAAGTTTATTCACATTTGTATTTGCTGAATTCTTTGTTATGCTTATAAGCGGAAAACAATTCTTGAAAACAGATCCTATAACAGGGTTTAATGTTGTTGACATCGTTCGCGTATTTTCCATATATGGATTATTATTACCTATTGATAGAATGACAGGAGTTGGTTTGGATAGTATCAATAAGCCAAGAATTAATGCCATCAAAGTATTTGTTATGGTAATTGCCAATGTTATAGGGGATTTAGTGGCTATTTTTATATTTAAATCTTTAATTTTTGTAGCTATTGCTTCTATTATATTTACCATTATTGGCATTTGGATGGGTATGTATTTTATCAATCAGGAGTTATCCCTTTCATTCAAAGAAATTTTCAGGAGCGGTTTAAAGTTTTATATCTCAGTTTTTAATAAGCTGACACATAATCGTTATGATAGTTGTGTGAAAATTGAAAATAATTTTAGATCATGAGTGAATATAATAACATAAATCCATTTGAAAGTTATTCAGGATCCTTGAATATTTCTAAACCAGGGAATTTGATTATGCTCTTTAGTATAATGTCAATTTCTGCTCTGATTATAGTAAAATTAGGTGTTATTGGAATTGGGTTGCTATTGGCTGTTATTTTCGGATCTGTCTTTTTATATTATTTATTTTGCAATCCTGTTATAGGGTATTATACTGCAATTGCATTAAATTTTGTCATCATCGGCATGGGCAGATATGTAAAAGGGCTGCCATTAGGGTTTGCAATTGATGGTATACTTGTTCTGACTTATTTAGCCTTGTTTATGAATCAGTTCAGAACCCGTATTGATTGGACTCCAGCTAAAAGAGATATTACATTTTTATCCATATTATGGCTGGGTTATTCTGTTTTTGAGTTGGTTAATCCAGAAGCCAGAAGTGTTCAGGCTTGGATTTCTGGAAGAGGAATTGCTTTTTACCCGTTTTTATTCATACCGTTAACATTTATGTTTATCAGGAATGAAAAGAGACTCAGCTATTTTTTTTACATATGGGCCGCCTTTTCGTTACTGGCAACATTAAAAGGAATTATGCAGATGACTCTTGGTGTAGATGGTGCAGAACAAGAATGGCTAAATGAAGGAAGTTACAAAACACATATTCTATTTGGTAAACTCAGAGTTTTTTCATTTTATAGTGATGCTGGTCAATTTGGTGCAAATCAAGGATATACAGGAGTTGTTTTTTTGATTTATGCCATGTCACAGCAAACAAAATTAAAAAAAATATTTTTCATTTTTGTGGGCCTTTTAGGAATTTATGGAATGGTCATTTCGGGTACACGAGGTGCTTTGAGTGTACCTATAGTCGGTTTTATGACTTATTTTATCTTAAGTAAAAATGTAAAAGTTATTATTATTGGTGTCACATTTTTAGCTATCGTTTTTATATTCTTCAAATACACGACTATTGCACAGGGAAATGCACAGGTACGAAGGATGCGAACTGCCTTTGATCCAAATGATGCTTCTTTGCAGGTAAGGCTTGATAATCAAAAAATACTCAAAAATTATTTAGCTTCTAGACCATTTGGCGGCGGTATTGGCCACGGAGGCACTAAAGCTCAAAAATACCTGCCAAATGCTTTTCTATCCAATGTTGCCACCGACAGCTGGTATGTTTTAATCTGGGTCGAACAAGGGATTGTTGGCTTAATACTGCATTTAGTAATTCTTTTTTATGTAATGATAAAAGCATCATTAAAAGTGATGTTTAAAATTCGGGATCCAATATTGAAGTTTAAAATGGCTTCCTTAATTGCAGGAATGGCGGGAATTATGGTGGCTTCTTATGGAAATGCTGTCTTAGGGCAAATGCCAACTGCTTTATTAATCTATGCAACAATGGCAATTATTTTAAATTCCGATGTTTATGAAAAAGAGATTGAAGAAAATCAAGCTGAATTGCTTAAGCAATAAACAGTTAAGCATTCAAAAACAATTTAGAAAAACAGAATACAACCAGTAATCCTTAAACTTAGCACTATGTATTACAGAAATGTAAAAGATTTGAATAATATTATACTTAAAAGATTAAGTATAATACCGCGTGATTTAGATTTGATAGTTGGTGTTCCTAGGAGTGGTATGCTTCCTGCAAATTTATTAGCATTATATCTCAACAAGCCCTATACCGATATTCATTCATTTTTGAATGGACATATTTATAAAGCTGGTGCCAGAAGCCAGTTTTTTGATATCTCAGAATTTAAAAATATCCTTGTGGTTGACGACAGTATTGCTTCGGGAGCTGCGATGGTCGAGGTTAAAGAAAGTTTAAAACATCTTGATGATAAATTCAATATAAAATATTGTGCAGTTTATGTAATTCCAGGTAAAGAAAAAATGGTGGATTATTTTTTTGAAATTGTACCCTTACCAAGGTATTTTCAATGGAATATTCTCAATCATACAACTTTAGAAAAAGCGTGTTTTGACATTGATGGTGTTTTATGTGCTGACCCTTTGCCAGAGCAAAATGATGACGGAGAAAAATATACCGATTTTATTTTAAATGCTCCGCCATTGTTCATTCCAGGGAGCAAAATTGGAACAATTGTAACATCTCGTTTAGAAAAATACCGCAAAGAAACAGAAACCTGGTTAGCAGCTAACAATATCAAATATAATGAACTGGTTATGCTCGATTTACCCAATATGGAGGCAAGACAGCGCGCTAATAATCATGGTGATCATAAGGCTAAAGCTTACCTGTCAAAACCTTATGTGCTGTTTATAGAAAGTGAATACCATCAGGCAGTAGAGATAAACAGATTAACAAAAAAACCGGTTTTATGTACAGAGAATTTCGAAATGATATTTGAATCGGAATCTTTTATGTATAACCTTAAAAGTGGCAAGCATCTGCCTTTCCTTAGAAAATACGCTTTAAAACTTAGGGATAAACTGAGAAAGTTTAAATAAGATGAGCTATTTAATCTTGAGTCCTAACGGTTTTAATTATAAAATTTATTATGCTAGTATTTAACATCATACAAATTGTTTTATTAAGCCTTCTGGGTTTAGCAACGTTATATATTTTAATATTTGCCGCAGCAAGTTTATTTTATAAACAGAAAAAATATTCAGATAACGGAAATATAAAAAAAATAGCGGTTCTTATTCCGGGGTATAAAGAAGATGAGGTGATTATTGAAGTTGCAAATGCGGCATTGCTGCAAGATTATCCACAAGAACTTTATGATATCGTAATTATTGCCGATTCTTTTCAAAAGGAAACAATAGCAGTATTAAAGACCTTACCCATTATAGTTATTGAAGTAAGTTTTGAAAAGAGTACAAAATCTAAGGCTTTAAACAAAGCGATGGATGCCTTAGAAAATAATTATGATATTGCAGTTGTTCTTGATGCGGATAATGTGATGAATAATGATTTTCTAAAAAAAATAAATGCTGCTTTTGAATATGGTTTTACTGCGGTTCAAGGTCATCGTACAGCAAAAAATACGAATAACTCCTGGGCTGTTCTTGATGCCATTAGCGAAGAAATAAACAATAACATTTTTCGGAAAGGACACAGGGTTTTGGGGCTTTCATCTGCCATAATAGGTTCTGGAATGGCTTTTAAGTACAATTATTTTAAAACACTTATGGCAACAGTTACTGCTGTTGGAGGATTTGATAAGGAAATAGAACTCAAAATGCTTAAAGAAGGTCACAAAATCGTTTATCTCAATGATGCTGTTGTTTTTGACGAAAAAATACAAAAAGCTGAAGTGTTTGGCAATCAGCGCCGTCGCTGGCTTTCTGCACAATTACATTACTTCAGGAAAGATATTTTAAGTGCCTGCAAACATTTACTACTGAATGGTAATATTGATTATTTTGATAAGGCAATTCAATTTATACAGCCACCTAGAATATTACTGTTAGGAGCTGTGATGCTGTGCAGTATTGGCTTTCTTGTAATCAATTATTTTTTAGATGTCCAAAATTCTTACTCTAATTATTGGATTATCTTAGTAACAGCCTGCATAATGTCTTTTGTTTTTTCAGTTCCAAAATATTTCTATACTATTAATACTTTGAATGCTTTGGCTAGTCTGCCAAAAGGTATGTTTATGATGCTGCTGTCTCTGTTAAAAATTAAAGGAGCCAATAAAACATTTATACATACAAAGCATACTTCAAGTTCAAATAAACAAACTTGAAATTATACTGTAAAACACACTAATTAAGAGATGGGAAAATAAAATCATAATAATTACTTCTGATTTTTATCAAGATGCAGAAGCAATTAATCTAAAAAAGAGCATCATGAAAATAGGTATAGAAGGACAGCGGCTTTTTCGTAAAAAAAAACATGGTATGGACATGGTAGCTTTAGAACTAATAAAGAATCTCCAGGATCTAGACCACGAAAATGAATATTTTATATTTGTAAAACCAGATCAAGACAGTTCCGTTCTTAAAGAAACTTCAAACTTTAAGATTATTGAATTAAATGGGGGACCATACCCAGCGTGGGAACAAATAGCATTGCCAAAAGCAGCCAAAAAATATGGCTGCGATATATTACACTGCACCAGCAATACCGCACCTTTTTTTACTTCTATTCCTTTAATAACAATTCTTCATGACATTATTTACATGGAAAGCGGTTATTTAAAAATACTCAAAAGCAGTGCAAGTACCTACCAAAAATTTGGAAATATATATAGAAAACTCGTAGTACCGCGTGTTGTAAAAAGGAGTAAAAAAGTGATTACAGTATCCCATTTTGAAAAAAACAGAATCGGTGAATTCTTTGGAATTAAAGGTGATAAAAAACTCGATGCTATTTATAATGGCGTAAGTGAACATTTTAAACCAGTTACCAATAAAGAAGAACTGAAACGTGTTAAAGAAAAATACAATTTACCTGATAAGTATTTCTTTTTCCTTGGTAATACAGACCCCAAAAAAAACACAAAAGGAACCCTTAAAGCTTTTTCTGATTTTTTAAAACTGACAGAGACTGATTATAAACTGGTTATGCTCGATTATGATAAAACCGAACTCAATATCCTCTTGGTCGAAATTGATGACACCAATCTTATCAATCATATTGTTTTGACAGGTTATGTAATTAATACCGATTTACCTGCTATTTATTCCCAATGCGACATTTTTTTATATCCGTCACTTCGCGAAAGTTTCGGGATTCCGATGCTGGAAGCCATGTCTTGTAACGTGCCTGTTATTACATCAAATACATCATCGATGCCTGAAATTGCAGAAGATGCTGCCCATATTATAAATCCATTTAATTCCGAAGAAATTATTCAGGGAATTATTGAAATAGTAAATAACGAAGCGTACAGAAAATCTCTTTGCGATAAAGGAATGAAGCGTAGTAAACAATTTTCTTGGAGAAATATGGCAAAAGAGTATTTAAAGCTTTATGAACTAATTTATTTAGAATATTCAAAAAAACAATAGATTATGATTGAAGGTAAAAATATTATCTGCATTTCTCAAACTACCTGGCATGGTGAATTTACTAAATCTACGGTGCAATTGTTATCACTTTTAGCAGAAAAAAACACCATAGTTTTTGTTGAATATCCATTTACAGTCAAAGATGTTATAATGTCTTTATTGGGAAAACAAAGAGCACAAGTATCCAGAATGCTGGGTTTTAAAAGAAGAATCATAGAAGAAAAAACAGATAGTAATGCAGTGGTTAAACATTTGGTTATGCCTCCGGTTTTACCGGTAGATTTTATTAAAAACGAATCAATTTTTCAAAAGTTTTTTAGTATCAATGCATTTATTTATAAAACACAGCTTCGAAAAGCCATAAAGAAATTAAAGTTAGATAATCCAATTATCATCACAGCATATAACCCAATGTATGGCCTGCCCATGATTGGCAAATTACACGAATATCTAAATGTGTATTACTGTTATGACGGTATGGATACACAAAGGCATAAATCAAGAATTTATACTATTGAGCAGCAATTTTGCAGGCAGGTTGATGGCATTATAACAACATCGGATTATTTAAATTCTGAAAAGCAGCAATTAAATCCGCAAAGCTATGTGGTTAAAAATGGTGTTGACTTTAAGTTATTTGAGCCTCACGCCAAAAAATCTGTTTCAAGCCCTTCTTCTCAAAAAAAAGCTGGCTACATAGGAACCTTGGATTTTAGGTTTGATATCGATAGTATGGAATTTGCAATTCAGGAATTACCTCAGGTTCAATTTGAATTTACAGGCTATTTGCTCAACCATAATATAAAAGAAAGGTTATCAAAATATGACAATGTTGCTTTTTTTAAATCGGTAAAAGCACACGAAGTTCCTCAATTATTATCGAAATATGATTTAGGAATTATACCCTATAAAATGGACGAGGTTAATAAAAATATATATCCATTAAAAATTAATGAATATTTGGCCGTTGGTGTTCCTGTGGTTATGACAGCTTTCGCCAATTTAACCGATTTTAAATCCATGGTTAAATCCGCAGAAAACAAGAAACTTTTCAAATCATATATTGAATATGAGTTAGAAAATGATAATGACGTATTAATTAAAGAGAGAATTGATTTTGCCAGACTTAATTCCTGGGAAGGCAGAGTGGTGGAATTTGGAGATGTTCTCGAAAAAATTATTAAACATAAATATCCATCTTAAATTAAAAGCTATGACAGCATTAAAAATTATATTCTGTTTTCTATTGTTTATTATTGTTTATACCTATGTTGGATATGGGATTTTATTATTCATAATTATAAAAATAAGGCGTTTTTTTAAACTTGGAAATAAGGTAAATAGTAATCCCAATTATGAACCTGAAGTTACATTGTTCATAGCTGCTTATAATGAAAAAGATTATGTGGATGCAAAAATGAAAAACACCTTAGAACTTGAATACCCGAAAGAAAAATTAAACATTATTTGGGTTACAGATGGTTCTGATGACGGAACCCCCAACTTATTAACTGGTTACGCTAATACAACGGTTTATCATTTAGATGAAAGAAATGGAAAAATAGGGGCAATGAACCGCGGTATGGAATTTGTAAAAACACCAATTGTAATATTTAGTGATGCCAATACCAATCTGGGCAAAGAATCAATCAGACGCATTGTTAATCTATTTAATGACCCTGCAGTTGGCTGTGTTTCGGGAGAAAAACGAATTGTTAATAAAGAAAGTGATGTGGCTTCGGGAGCAGGGGAGGGAATCTACTGGAAATATGAATCGGCATTAAAAAAATGGGATGCCGAATTATATTCTGTTGTTGGAGCTGCCGGAGAACTTTTCGCTATTAGAACAGAACTGTATCGGCATGTTGAAAAAGATACGCTGCTTGACGACTTTATTATATCATTAAGAGTCGCTCAAGAAGGATATACCATTCAATATGATCCAGAAGCGTATGCTGTTGAAACTGCTTCAGCTAGTGTAAAAGAAGAATTTAAACGTAAAATCAGAATCTCTGCCGGCGGTATTCAGTCTATTGTAAGATTACGTTCCTTATTGAATATTTTTAAATATGGAACACTTTCATTTCAGTACATTTCTCATCGCGTTTTGCGTTGGAGTCTTACCCCTTTATGTCTTATTTTATTAATTCCCGTTTTATCTATTCTAGCGTTTAATGAAGGAATTTTGTCATTTGGATTTTATTCTATATTATTTTGGATGCAGTTTCTGTTCTATACTTCCGCTTTGTTAGGCTGGTTTTTAGAAAATAGAGAGACAAGGATTAAAATTTTGTTTGTTCCTTATTATTTTTTCATTATGAATTTATGTGTAATCTTAGGATTTTTCAGGTACATAAAAAAATCACAATCCGTAAATTGGGAAAGGGCTAAACGGGCCAGTTAATATTTTTCAGGACAAGACAAAATGACTGAAATCTTTTTTCCAACACAGCCTTTTGTTGAAACTTTAGTATATTTAAATCAGAGTATTGGTGTTCTTGATGTAATAATTAATCAGTTAAATATCAATTTAAAAGGAACTTAATTTTACAGTTTGATTAAGAACATAAGTTTTCAAATTAGAAATGCTTTTTCTTTGTTTGAAAGCTTATGTTTTTTGCATTAAATAGATCAATTCAATTGTTGTTCTCTGAAAATATTAGGAGAAATCCCAACCTCTTTTTTAAACAAACGGGAAAAATAGGTAGCGTTTTCAAATCCCAGCGAAATCGAAATCTCTGCAATATTCATTTTTCCTTCTTTTAATAAATTTTTTGCTTCTGAAATTAGATAAAGGTGAATCAATTCCAAAGCGGTTTTCCCGGTTTCCTGTTTCAATAGATCAGTCAAATACCGCGAAGATACATGGAGGTTTTCTGCCATATAATTAACTGTAGGAAGACCAAAATCAGTGTTTTCTCTATCTTGAAAATAGGAGGAGAGTATGTTATTAAATTTTGTAAATGTGGCTCCGGTTAATTCCTCCCGATTAATAAATTGTCTTTTGTAAGAGCGTTGTGCATATTTAAGCAAGGTACTAAGGTGGCTGAGAATAATGGCCTTACTGAAGTCATCGGTATTATTGTGGTATTCTTTTTCCATCGTGAGAGCTATATTCCAAATGGTTTCCTCCTCGCTAGGGGAAAGGTGCAGCGCCTCATTAACATCATATTCAAAAAAACTGTATTTCTTTATTTCGTGATGGAGTATATTGCCTGCAAAAAAGTCCTCGTGAACAATAATCATGAAGCAATCTTCTTCTAAACGAATATTTTTAAATGCCACTTTTTGGTGTGGCTTGATAAATGACATTTTTCCAGAGTCATGATCATATTTTGTTTTGCCATAGAGGACACTTCCAGATTCTAGTTTTTTGAAACCGATGATATAAAAATCGGCAGTAAATTCTACATCATTAGCACCAGTACAAGTAAATTTGGTGCCATGTGAAATGCAGAATAACGGATGCTCAGGAAGTTTAAGTCCAATGGCCTGAGTAAAACCGCTTATTGTATCGAAATGATTCATTTGATATCGTTTTAAAAAAGAAAGCAGAACCCGACGAATCGGATTCTGCAAATTTAAACTTTATTTTCCGTGTGCGGCTTCAGAAACCTCCTGCCATTCCTCCCATGTTTTTAACCGTTCTCCGTAAGCATATTTAGTCCATTGTACACCAGCCCTGCCTAAAAGCAATCTTAACGGAGGATTTTCTGCATCTATCAGTTTTAAAACAGCTTCTGAAGTCGCTTCAGGCACGCCATAATCTTCTTCTTTATTTCCTTCCTGAAGAGCTGCTCTCACAATATCATATTGTTCCAGTGGTTTACTTTGTATTGCAGAAGATAAGCCAAAATCGGTTGCATAACCATTTGGTTCTATGAGGGTGACTTTGATTCCGAAACTAGTAACTTCTGCAGCCAGAGATTCAGTTAAACCTTCAACAGCAAATTTAGAAGCACTGTAAATCCCTAAAGTAGGCAATGCAATAACTCCCAAAACACTAGAAACCTGAATGATGTGACCTGATTTTTGTTCACGCATTACTGGTATAACTGCTTGTGTAACCCAAATTAATCCAAAAACATTGGTTTCAAACTGCGTACGGATTTCCTGTTCTTCCAATTCTTCGATGGCACCAAAATGTCCATAACCAGCATTGTTGATTAATACATCGATTACTCCAAAATGGCTTTTTGCTTTTGCAACAGCATCAAAAGAGGCTTTTTTATCCGTAACATCTAATGGCAGAACCAATAGATTTTCGGGAAATTCAGCTGACAATTCCTTTAATGAATCTGTATTTCTTACTGTTGCTACAACATTATCGCCACGTTTTAAAAAAGTTTCTGTCCAAATTCTTCCGAATCCACGGGATGCTCCTGTAATAAAAATTGTTTTTTTCATTGTAATAATTTTATTGTTTTACTATCAAGGCAAATCTCCGTCAATTATTGATAACGGTTATGATACAAAAGTGGGCAATAATGAAACGTTTTAACGAAAGATAATTTGGTTTGATTTATTGTTCAAAAATTCAATACGCTTTTTACAAATTCATCATAATTTTGAAATATGGAACCGTGGCCTGCATCCTTATAAACAATTAGCTCCGAATTTATCATATGATTTTTTAATTCGTATGTGTTACTTATAGAAACTATTTTGTCATCATCTTCGTTTACAATTAAATAAAACAGGGTGTAATTACTTATTTCATTCCGGGACTTATTTGCCCCATTATTTTAATTGCCATTGCACGGCTAAGAAACTTGAAGTTGAATAACATTAAGCGGTTTTTCCAGCCTGATATGACTCTTGGTTTACTTTTTCTTTCCAAGCCGGTAATTAAATCTTGTGCTACGTCATATGCTGTGGACAATACAAATTCGGGATACGAATTAGTTTCCTTACCAGCATTTGAATGAAAATCTGATTTAGTTGCTCCAGGATTAAACCCCATTACATAAATACCTTTATTTTTAAATTCAAACCACAAGGATTCGGAAAAATTAGCAACAAAGCTTTTGGTTCCTGCATAAACAGCTGCTCCCGGAAAAGAAGAATGTCCTAAAAGTGAAGCCACATTTACCAGACTGTCTCCCTTTTTTGCGTTTTGCAGGAAAGCGTAAGACAGTGTTACCAATGCATCCATATTAAGGTGCATACCATTTATTTGTTCCTGAAGCGGCATATTGATAAATTCCCCGTACATTCCAGCACCTGCATTATTAATTAGGACATCATAACGTTCTGATTTAATGTGTTCAGACAGCCTAACCAAATCTTTTGAGTTGTTTAAATCCGCTGCTAGTACTGAGTGGTTATTTCCATGAAGTATCGCTTTGGCTTCATTTAATTTATTCTCACTTCTTGCTACAAGTGTTACTGCATAATTTTTTGCAGCCATCAATTTGGCAGCTTCTAATCCGATGCCTCCACTAGCACCTGTAATTAGTACTTTTTTATCTTTTAATTCCATTTTTTTTAGTTTTATTATGTTGCTCAATATAATTTAAGAAAGAGACTCATCATAAGTCTAGCTCTCGGTTTAGTTAATACTATCGTTAGATTTTTCCAAAGATGGAGGAATCAGTTTATACATTACCGGGGTTACAATTCTTGACAGGATGGTAGAGCTTATCAAACCGCCAATCAATACAATCGCCAACGGAGATATTTGAGGATTGGAATTCAGTGCCAAAGGAATCAATCCGCAGATTGCCGTAATGGATGTCAGTACTACCGGAAGAAAACGGGTTTCACCAGCAATGGCAATCGCCTCGTCAATGGACTTTCCTTCTTGTCGCAATTGATTGGTGAAATCGACCAAAAGAAGGGAATTTTTCACCTGAATTCCGGACAGTCCGATAAAACCGATAATGGATACTAACGACATTGGGTTGCCTGTCACCAATAAAAACAATACACCTCCAAGAACTCCCAACGGAATGATAGACAGTACGATGATAATTCCCTTGAACGTTTTAAATTGCAGTAATAAAACGGCTATAAATAAAAAAGCACTCAATATGATTACGGACAGGAAATTGCCTCCCAACGCATCGCCTTCGGACTCTTTTTCTCCCGAAAGTTTGTAATAATATCCTTTTGGCATTTTTAATTTGTCTAATTTCGGAATAATTTCTACCAACAAATCATTGGCATAAAAACCTTTTGCAGACATAGCCGAAACTTTTGAAAAGGGAGATTTGTTAAAATGGTTGATAGCTGTGGGTGCCGTTTCAAAAGTGATGGTCGCAATTTGATTCAATGCAATTGGAGTTCCCTGAATGTTATTTACGTACAAACTTTTTAATGCGCCCAATTTGGAAAACTTGTCCCTTGGGAGAGTAATGGTCACATTTCTTGCATCGCCGCGATCATCAATGTAATCGCCAACGGTTAGTCCTGCTACCGCAAGTCGGATCACTTTGTCGGCCTCGCTTGTCAGTACGCCCAATGTTCTTGCTTTTTCTTTATTGATTTTTACTTTGACATCAGTTTTATACGTATTCAGCTCATTGTTGAGGTAAACCGTGCCTCTTTGATTTCGCAAAATACTTTCTGCCTGAGCCGATAATTTTCGTAAAACGTCTTGGTCTTCGCCAAATATCCTTACGACGATATTGGCTTCCAACGGCGTTCCTTGCTCAAAATCTTTCACCTCTACTTTGGCATAAGGCATCGTTTTGAACTTGTCGCGCAATTTTTCAATTAAAGCCGTCTTTTCGGTAGGCGTAGCCTCATCTTCCAACTGTACAAATATTTGGGCAAAATCTGATTTCCTGTCCTGTGGATGCACATTGTAATAAATCTGCGGATTTCCTTTTCCCACATTTGAAGTGTAATACACAATTTCTTTGTGGTTTTTCAATTCTTTTTCTACGATTTTTGTCACTCGGTCACTTTCCGAAATATTAGCCTGAAGCGGCATTTTAATATTGATAAGAAACATTGGTTTTTCTGAATTCGGGAACAATTTGAATCCGGTTACCGAAAACAATCCAAAAGCAATCACACTTAAAAACAGGGAAACAGCAATCGTAATTTTTGGGAATTTCAATGCTTTTGGCATAATATCCCTGTAGGCTCTTGTTAGAAACTTTTGCAAATACTGAAGAAAAATGTTTCCTTCACCGTGCTCGTGTGTTTTTAAAAATCGGCTTCCCAAAAACGGAACCAATGTCAAAGCTACAATCATTGAAGCCAAAACACTTGTAATAACCGCCATTGGTAAACTGCGGATGAATTCGCCTGCCATATCGGGAAGAAAGACCAACGGCAAAAAGGCAATAACCAAAGTTACCGTACATCCTACTACTGCAATTCCTATTTGTTTGGTTCCCATTAGAACGGCATCCATTTTTGAATGGCCTTCACGCAGCCAACGCTCAATATTTTCGACAACCACAATACTGTCATCGACCAATAATCCTAAAGCGACAACCAATCCAACAATGCTCAATTGGTTTAAGGAATACCCTAAAGCATTCATTGCAATTAATCCTAAAGCCAATGATAAAGGAATGGATATCATAACAATAAGTGATGCTCTTGAACCTAAAGGTACCAACGTAATGACAACCAAAAGAATGGCCAATGCAAAGTCAAAACCTAAATGCCCCAAACGTTTTGATACCATATCGGCTTGATCAAAATTCTTGATTAGTTTAATGTTAGGAGGCAAATCTTTGGAGAATTCTTCTACAATTGGTAAATACTGCTTTTGTACATCGCTAATGTTTACATTATCCTTCATTCCGGCGGTGACCAAAACGCATCGGTGTCCGTTAATTCTTGTAATGTGATTTACCACTTCAGATTTGTAGCTCACTTCGGCTACGTCTTTCATATAAATGATTTTTCCATTAGCATTGTAAACGACGGTATTGGCAACATCATCCGCATTTTTAAATTTACCGCTTGTTTTTACGTTGAATACTTTGGTGTCCAAATCGATACTTCCGCCGGGAATATCAGCAGCTTCACTTTGTAAACTTCCCATTACTATGTTCAATGGAATTTTCAGTTGTGCCAATTTTTCCAAATTCAAATCCACGCGGATTTCCTGTTCCGGAATGCCGCTGTATTTTACGTCCTTGAGATTGGTTATTTTTTCAATCTTTGTCTTTAGTTCATCGGCTTCATCGCGCAGTTTTTTGTCGGATGCATTTTCTGAAACCAAAGCAGCCTGAAGAATTTTTACATCCGAAGACGAAATTTTCTCCGTCTTAATCATATAAATATCTTTTGGCAATTCACTGTTTTTTAGGGCATTCATTTCGGTGGAGATTTCCTGATATTTATTGTCAACATCCACTCCATATTTGAATTTTACCTGAAAAGCGGCTACACCATCTTCAACGGTTGTGAGTATTTTTTCGATATTTTCCAATCCGTAAATCTTGTTTTCGATTGGTTTTACGACTTGTTCCTCCATATCTTTTGGACTCGTTCCGGGATAAATAACCGTAATCAAATATTGTGGCGGATGCGTTCCGGGGTCTTCTGATCTTGGCATCGTGAATAGGGTAAGAATCCCTACAACGGCAACCAAAAGAAAGATAATCAGTGCAAACTGATAATTCTTAACTGAAAAGTTTGTGATTTTCATTACTATTCTCGGTTATTTAATGATTTTGATAGTTGATTCTTCGTTGAGATAAGCACTGTTTGAAATAACAATCTGATCCGTTTGGTGAAGTCCCTCCTTGATAAATACCTTGTTATTTTCAAATTTAGCAATTGTAACAGGCTGACGTTTTACTTTGTTATTCTCTACGACAAACACAAAGGCTTTATTTCCGTCGGCTTCAATAAGTGAATTATAGGGAATGATGATGCGGTCTTCTACTTTTTCGGCCTTGATTTCTGCTTTTCCAAACATACCCACGGCCGGTCTGCTGTTCTTCATATCCAATTTCAGCTCTACCTGAAACGAACCTAATGCAGCATCGGCAGCTTGTGATTTCCTGAAGACAAAAGCGTCAAAGTGTTTATCCGGATAACCATCGAGCGTGACAACCGCTTTTTGGCCAATTTTCACCGCAGCCCATTCGGTATCAGTCAAGCCCGCTTTTAACAGGTAATTGTTGTTTTTACTTGTTTCGTTTATGGCCAAAATTGGAGATCCGGCACCAACCACTTCACCTGTATTGGCAATTTTTGCAGTAACAAAACCATCGGCAGTGGCATAAATTTTTGCATAACGGGCATTAAATGCAATGGCATCTTTCTGCTTTCGGGCAATGTCAAGACCCGTTTTTGTGTTTTGAAGCTGTTCCAAAGTATAAACACTGTCTTTGTAAAGGTTTAAGGTACGCGTATAATCACGCTCGAATTTCTTAACATTCAGATCCGATTGATTCAAGCCCGAACCGATTTCGGTTTCATCTAAAGTGGCAAGAAGTTGTCCCTTCTTGAAAAACTGACCTTCTTCTACGTAAATTTTACTGACAACACCACCAATTTTAAAGCCATAATTGGCTTGATTTTCCGTTTTCACCAAGCCGGATGCGTTTATGTTAGTTGCAAGTGCCAATGATTGAGCCGTTTCTGTTTTAATCGAAATAACATCGGCATTTTCAAAAGGGTTCTGTTCTTTTTTTTCTTCTTTGCAAGAATAAAAAAGCGGTAGTACGAATAGGATAATTATTAATTTCTTCATTGTTCTAATTTTTAGTTTTTTAAAGTAAAAGTGGCATTGGCTCTTTCTAATTCGGCATAAGCAATCCACGAATTATAAAGCGCAATATTGGTATTAAGTTGGGCATTTACCCACTGATTTTGGGCATCGAGAAGTTCAATGTAAATAGCCTGTCCTTCTTTATACAATTTGGTGATGTCATCATTGTATTTTTTGGCGGATTCTTTTTGGTTTTTATTGGCGTAAAATTGTTCCAATGCCGATTTTAGATTGTTTTGCCCTACCTGAAACTGAAGCAGTAATTGCTGTTTTACATTATCAGTTTGGGAACTTATTTTTTTAGTATCTTCTTCAACCTGTTTGAGTTTGTATTTGTTTTTGTTTCCGGAAAAAATATTCCATTGCAAACCTAATCCTGCGAAATAATATTGTGAATCTTTGTTCACATCAAAATCAAAGTCCTGAAAACCGAAATCGGCAAATCCGCTTACTGTAGGAAACCAATGCGATTGCGTAAGTTTACCAACCGTTTCATTTAATTCCTTAACCTGAGTCAGTTTTAGCAATTCCTCCCTGTTTTGGGTATTTTCTGTAACGGCATCAATGGGTAAAGTCTCATTGTCATCTGTTTCAATATTGGAATCCAATTTTTCGTTGAGCAAAAAATTGAAGTACGATTTGGCGTTATTACTGACTTGTTTTGCCGTTTCTAGATTTGCCTGAATCCGTATTACCTCGTTATCACTTCGTAAAACTGCGGTACGGTTGATTTTGTCATTTTTGAATAAAGATTGGTTTACCCTTTGATTCTCTTTGACCAATGCCAAGGCATCTTGATAAATTTTAATTCCTTCAATGGACTGAAGGTATTTGTAATAGGCAATTTTTATTTCCTTGACCAACTCCCTCTTATAAATTTCCAATTCAATCTGTTGCAGTGATGCCTGCTGACTTTTAATCCTTTCATTATAAATAATTTCGAAATTCAGCAAGGGCATTGTTGTATGAATCTTCGCGTCATAGAAATTATTAGGATTGATTAAAACCGACTGATTTTCTAAGGTTGGAAACGCTTTGGAATTCGTCATCTGATTCAGCGTGTTATACACCGGATTGAGCATATCGCCTACGGGAATATCAATCGTTCTTCCTCCTTCAGCCCTTGTATAGCTCCCGTTTAAGGAAACTGTGGGGTAAAACAAAGAGCGTGCTTCCTTAAGAGCATACACACTTTTGTTGATGTCAAAATGGTGTTGCTTTATTACTTCATTGTTTTTTAGTCCGGTTTCTATGTAGCCGTCTAACTTACTTTGTGAATATCCTTGATATCCGAGTAAGATTACCGTTAGAATTACTGCATTTTTTATCATAATATACATTGTTTTTTAATTGAACATTGTTCATTTTTTTGAACAAAAAAATTTATAGTCGATCTATTATTTTTAAATACTCATTATAGCCATCAAGTAAGATCGTATCGGGATTTGTGAATTTTACGCCTTTGGTTCTTTGACGAATTTCAAGACAGCACATACCGTGAACCAAACTCCAAACCATAAACGAAAGCGGTTCTATATTATGTCCCTTAAAATGCCCTTTATTAATACATTCCTCAATTGTTTTTTTAACACGGCCAAAAGTTACCGCACCTTCATCCCAATCTTTATTTTCGGAGCTTTCCAAAAATTCCATAGGTGCCTTAAGATTAAACATCAAATCATACATTTCTTGATTTTCCAAGGCAAATTTTATGTAGGTAAAACCCATTTTTCGCAATCGTTCCATTGGATCTTCTATGCTGAACAATTCTTCAAAATACCCTCCCAATTCCTGAAATCCTATGGAGTGCAGGTCGTGCAGAATGGCATTCTTATCTTTAAAATAAACATATACCGTACCTACACTATAGTCAATTTCGTCAGCAATATTTCGAATGGTAGTTTGCTCAATACCCTTTTCTATAAAAAGTTTTTTTGCACCTTTTAAAATCAATGCTTTCAGTGCTTCTTTTTCCCTTGCTTTTCTGTCAACTATACTCATACCTTGAAATTATTTCACAAAGATATGTTTTATTTTTGAACAACGTTCATTTTTTTTATAAAAAAATAAACACAGTAACAAAATCTCTTGATTTTACTGTGTTTTTGAAGACCAATTTTTAATTACTGTTAGGATTCTTAAGAAATCCAACTGATATAATCAGACTAAATTCTCTAAACCGAATTCAGCCAATTTATCTGCAATTGGCAAAGTTTTTAACCCCAATTCAGTTAAAGTATACTCAACTTTTGGTGGAATTTCGGGATAGGCTTTTTTACTGACTAGTTTATTTTCAACAAGCATATTCAATTCTTGTATCAGCATTTTTTCGCTAATACCGGGTATAGCCCTTTTTAGTTCGCCATATCGCATCACTTTTTTGTTGATTTGAAACAATATCAACAAAGTCCATTTACCGCTAAGAAGTGTTAAAGAGGCTCTCACAGGACACTTTTCATCACAAGGTAAAATTATTTTAGATTTTTTTCCCATTGATATTCAATTATTCTAACTGTATAGTAGGTACTTTACTTTTAGGTAAGTACTTGTACAAAAGTAAGTAACACAATACTTTTGTGCAAGTAATTTTAAAAAACAACTAGAAACAAGCAAATAGATTAGGATGCAATGACTAATCAAAAACAATTTAATAACATAAAAACGTAAAAAAATGAAAATCTTAGTATTTGGAGCTTCAGGCTCACAACAATTCAATGTAATATCTGAAGGGATCAAAAAAGGAGCAGAAGTATTTGCAGCTACAAGTTCTGCTGCAAGTTTTGAAAAATTAAGTCAAGCAGGTGCAAAACCTATTTTGGCTAATATGAGTGATGCCAATAAAATGTTGGAAATTACCAAAAGCATAGATGCGATAGCTTTTATGATTCCTGTTTCTTTGCCCAATCCATTTGATGGCTTGGAATATGCTAAAAATGTGATTGATGCAGCTAAGATAAATAGTGTAAAGAAAATCGTTTGGAACACAAGTGGTTGGTTAGCTCCGCAAAAAATAGGAATCCCTGGCGAAGATGTAAAGTTGGACATAAAAGAGTATCTAAAAAATAGTGGATTGGAGTATGTGATAATTGAACCCACTATTTATATGGAAAATATGATGGGGCCTTTTTGTGCACCTTTTATAAAAAACGAAATGAAACTCGCTTATCCTACTCCAGAGATTATGCCTATTGGTTGGATAGCATCTAGAGATGTAAGTGCTTTTGTTGTAGAAGCAGTTTACAATGACAAACTAAAAGCGGATACATTCCAAATAAGTGGTTTAGAAAATTTAAAAGGGAATGATTTGGCTGAACAATTTTCTAAAGGTTTGGGTAAAAACGTTGTTTATTATACGCAACCTGCCAAAGAATTTGGTGATATATTAAAACCATTTGTAGGTGAAGCAGGTGCAGCAGGAGTAACTTCGTACTATGAAAGCCTTCAAAATGCAACAGAGTTTCCTCCAAAATTCAATCCAAAGATGAATGAGATTTTAGAGAAACTGCCCGTGCAAATGACACCTTTGGTGCAATGGGCAAATGAGAATAAAGCGTATTTTTCCTAAAAAAGGTAATAACTTTTGTAGAGGTAACAATTAAAGTTAATGCAAATTTTAACTTGATAGCAAAGGTGATTTTGATTTTTTCAATTCTATTGGATTGTAAAATCAAGACCACCTTTTTAATTGTAGGGGTGAATATTTATTCTTGATTATTTTATGCCTGAAATAAATGTAAGCAACTTGTTTTGAAATCTTGGAACAAGGTAAAGTCAGCCTTTTTACATAGCATTGTAATTTGTATAGGTCTTATTCTGCCAGCTAATTAATTTAAAGTTTTTGAGCCGTGCATAATATTTTGGGTGTTAGCGTTAACATTACAAACTTCGCGACCAAAATCATCATCCTACAAAACCTCCGTAAAAACGTATCACACCTTCCCACTTTTGTATAACTAGCCAGAATAACTTCGATAGTAGTTTTGCAACATTAAATAATCATAAAAAATAAAATAATGAGCAAGACAATTTTCGAACCATACAATTTAAATGGGTTACAATTAAGAAATCGTATCGTAATGGCACCTATGACCCGCTCTAGAGCTGATAATGAAGGAAACGCTGCCACAGAACTTATCGCAGAATATTACAGACAGCGAGCATCGGCAGGATTAATCATTACAGAAGGAACTTTCATCAGTCCCGAAGCCGTTGGTTATATAAATGTACCTGCCATTTATTCAAAAGAGCAAATAGAAGGTTGGAAATTAACTACCCAAGCTGTACACCAAGAAGGAGGAAGTATTTTTGCCCAATTATGGCATACAGGGGCTATTTCCCATCCTGATTTGCAAAACGGGAACAAACCACTTGGACCATCGGCTGTTAATCCCAACCAACAGGTATTTACTTTTGAGGGGTTTAAGGATACGGTAGAAGCACAGGCAATGACCATTGCCGATATTAAAAGAACCATAAAAGATTTCAAACAAGCAGCAATCAATGCTTTTGAGGCTGGATTTGATGGTGTTGAAATACACAGTGCCAATGGTTTTTTGTTACAGCAATTTTTACATAAAAACTCAAATCATAGGACAGATGAATATGGAGGGTCTATAGAAAACAGAGCTCGTATAATTTTTGAAATACTAGACGAATTAAAAACCGTAATTGATCTATCAAAAGCAGGAATACGTTTTAACCCTTCAATTCACGGAATTATGGGCATTGAAGCTGATGATGAGACTATTGCTTTGTATAACTATATTGCAAACCGATTAAATGATTATAATTTAGCATACATCCATCTTACAGAGCCTTTTACAGATGTATCTAATGTGAGTTTAGCTATTCAAAACGTAGCAAAACATTTCCGTGGATTTTACAAAGGTACTATCATCACAAATGTCCGCTATACAAAAGAAACTGCCAATAAAGTTATAGCATCTGGCGATGCAGATTTAGCAGCGTTTGGAGTTCCCTTTATCGCGAATCCTGATTTAGTTGAACGTTTTAAGGCCGATGCTGTACTTAATGCACCTGACCCAAACACTTTTTATACTTCCGGAGAAAAGGGGTATACTGATTATCCGAAAATGACTGAAGTTTCTAACTCCATCTAAATTTTAAAAAATTAAACAATGATTAAGAAAATAACAGTAATTGGAGCAACAGGAATGATAGGTACTCCTGTAACCAAAGAATTGATAAAAGCAGGCTTTGAAGTAACAGCTTTTGTAAGAAACATTGAAAAAGAAAAACATATTTTTCCATCGGGTGTACATTTTGTGCAAGGCGACCTCAAAAACGTATCGAACATTTCCAAAGCAATAAAAGATGCAGATGCGGTTTACATCAGTATATCTTCAGGTCCTAACGATACCGAAAACGGATTTAATCCTGAAGCAGGTGGCGTGGATAATATTATTACTGCCCTTAAAACATCATCTGTAAAACGAGTTGGATTTTTATCCTCGTTTTTGGCAAGAAACTACAAAGGCGATTGGTGGGTGATGAATGCCAAAAAACAAGCGGTTCAAAAAATTAAAAATGCGGGTATTCCATATACCATATTTTATCCTGCCAATTTTATGCAAAATTTTAATGGCGGAATGAGAGATGGAAATAAGGTAAACATCATCGGAACATCCAATGAAAAATCATGGTGGATAGATGCCGAAGACTTTGGTAAACAAGTAGCAAATGCTTTTAAAACTGAAAAATCATTGAATAGAGAATATGCTGTACAAGGCTTGGAACCTTTAACTACAACAGAAGCAGCCAAAATTTTTGTAGAAAACCATACCAAAGAAAAATTAACGATTGCAAAATTACCAATCGGGATAGCTAAATTTTTATCTTTGTTTATAAAGCCTTTACGATATGTTGTGCCATTAATATCGGTAATGAACAGCAACAAAGAAATTTTTGAAGCTCAAAAAACTTGGGACGAATTGGGCAAGCCAACAATAACGGTAGCGAAATTTGCAAAAAAATAATAAAATCTATGACACATTATAAAACCATAAGTGAATTATTTAAAGCTAACGGATTCTCGCCTCCAGAAAATCCGTTATTGGGGGTATTAACTTTTGAACAAGCCGAAGATTGCCCCTTTGTGGAAAAAGAGTTTACAATGGCATTTTATGGCATTTCATATAATAAATTTGAAACAGGTACTCTTTCTTATGGCAAAACTAAATATGACCACGACAATGGTTCAATGGCATTTGTAAAGCCTCATCAGAAAATAAAAATGGCTAATTTAAAAAATGCTGAAAAAGGATTTTTACTATATATTCACGAGGATTTTTTATTCAATTCTAATCTTTATTCCGAAATAAAAAAATACGGATATTTTGATTACGAAGTAAACGAAGCCCTTCATTTATCACCAAAAGAGGAGGAAATTATTTGGGACTTGTTCAATAAAATAAAATCGGAATATTACAATAATCAGGATGATTTTAGTAGAGATATAATGATTACTCATATTGATTCTATTTTGAAATATTCGCAGCGGTTTTACAAACGGCAATTTTTAAACAGAGCAGTTCTTTCAGGCACAACGGTTTCAAAATTTACAAATGTTTTGACTGCTTATTTTGAAAATGGAAGTTTTCAAAAAAACGGTTTGCCAAGCGTAAAATATATGGCAGGACAATTAAACTTATCGCCAAGGTATTTGAGCGATTTACTGAAACAGGAAACAGGCAAAACAGCTTTGGAACACATACACATAGCATTGGTTATGGAAGCCAAAAATTTATTAATGAGTACCGATAAAACCGTAGCAGAAACAGCCTATCAATTGGGCTTTGAAAATGCTCCGTATTTTTCAAGATTGTTCAAAAAAGAAGTAGGACAAACGCCCACCGAATACAGAGAGCGGTTTTTGAATTGAACAAAATGTAGCGGTCATTTGTAGCATATTTATGAAAAAAAGTGCTGTCAAAGAAGTAGTTTAAATCTAAAAGCAATAAGATATGAATGTTGAGGATTTTAGAAAATATTGTCTATCTCTAAATGGTGTGACTGAAAAAATGCCATTTGGAAAAGCAACAAGTCAATACGATCGTAATTTACTTGTCTTCTCCATTGGTGATAAATGGTTTTGCCTTGTAAATATTGAGATTTTTGACTTCTGCGTTCTAAAATCAGAACCCGATTTAATTGAAGAATTACGCATTCAATACGACAGCATCCGCCCCGGCTATCATATGAATCACAAACATTGGATTTCAGTATATTTCAATACAGATGTTCCAGATAACAAAATTAAAGAGTTGGTACAAAAATCACATAACCTTATAATTGATGGTCTATCAAAAAAGCAAAAAGAAAGCTTAAATTAGATTAATGTAGCAAAAGTCAAATAATAATGGATATAGAAACATTTAGAGCATACTGTTTATCCTTTCCTGATACGCACGACGGAATGCCTTTTCAAGGTTTTTTTAAGAATTCACGAGCTATCTTAGTGTTTTATGCAGGAAAGAAAATGTTTTGTTTTTTTGATATTGATAGATTCGATTATTGCACTATAAAATGTAATCCTGAAACTATTGAAGAACTCAGAGAACAGGAAGGTTTTGAAAAACCATTCAATCTGAGTTGGAAACATTGGATTAATGTTAGTCTTGAAGGCAATGTTCCTGACGAAATTATAAAGGATTTAGTTGAAAAATCATATCAATTAGTTGCAAAAGGCGGGGCAAAGGGAAATAAATAAAATTAGAGAATAATAAATTATGTCGGTTATCTGGAATTTATGGCACGGATGCATTAAAATCACTGAAGGATGTAAAAATTGCTACGTTTTTCGGAGAGATGCCTTATACGGTATCGACAGTAAAAATGTGTACAAGACCCGAAATTTTGATTTACCTTTAAAAAGAAAAAGGGACAAAAGCTACAAAATACCTTCTGGCGAACACGTGTGGACTTGCTTCACTTCTGATTTTTTTATAGAAGAAGCAGACGATTGGCGTGATGAGGCTTGGAAAATGATAAAACTTCGCCAAGACCTCACTTTTTCAATGGCAACAAAACGGATAGACCGAGTACAACAATGCCTTCCAAATGATTGGGGTTCTGGTTATGACAATGTAAAGCTTTATTGTTCTGTTGAAAACCAAAAACAGGCAGAACTACGGCTCCCAACATTTAAAAAATTACCCTTCGCAAAAAAGGGAATCATTTGTGAACCTCTTTTAGGAACTATCGATCTCTCACAGCATTTAAAAGGCGATTGGATAGAACAAGTTGTTGTGGGGGGCGAATCTGGTGATAATGCTCGTGTTTGCAATTATAATTGGATAATCGAAATTAGAAATGCCTGTGTAGAAAATAATGTTTCTTTCATTTTTAAACAAACAGGTACCTTGTTTGTAAAAGAAAGTAAAAGCTATAAAATACCAAGAAAACTTCAATCTTCTCAAGCTCGAAAAGCAAAATTAAACTTCAATTCAGAATCCAATTTAAGTGTTTAATCATTGAGATTGGCAGACAAATTAAACTGATTTTAACTGATTATCGCAGATTGCTATTTAAAAACTCCGTAGGGCTTTTACCAAATTGTTTTTTGAAGGCAAATGAGAAATGGGATAAGTTTTCAAAACCCACTTCATAAAAAACATCAATAGGTTTTCTCTTTTTTTCAGTTATTTGAAAACGGGCTAGTTCCAGTCGCTTTTGGGTAATCCACTTTTGTGGTGTTGTATTGAAAGCCTTTTTAAAGTCACGTTTAAAAGTGGTCAAACTTCGCCCGGTCAGGTAACCAAATTTTTCTATTGGCATATTGAACATATAATTACGTTCCATAAATTCGACAAGGTTGATTTTATGAGGTTCTGAAAAGTCAGATAAAATGTTGTCGATATCTTTGTTTATGGAGCGCAAAACGGTAATCGCTTCCTGAATTTTCAATTGGGAAAGCTCTTGCGGCAATTTGTAGTTTAGGTCGAAATACGGCAAGATCGAAGCAAAAAAACTGTCAAGCAAAGGACTTTGGGACAACGGAATGATGTAATCGGTTTTAGAAACCAGAGTGGCTTGCAATTTTTTTTGTTCGTAAAATGCCCTTAAAACATCCTGTGTCAGTTTTACCACAATGGCTCTGTAAGGCAGGCCGTCTTTATCGGATTTTATTAATGTAGATAGTTGATTTCTTGGGAAAAGAAGCGTTTCGCCCAACCCAAAAACATAGGTTTTATTTAACTGAATAACTTTTAATTCGCCCGACAGCACCCGAACAACGCAATGTTCCTCCGCAATCATTTCGGTATTGTTTCGAGTAGATCCGCTGCAGCTGAAAACAATTTCAGCGTTTTTATTGATTTGTTTTGTTGCCATAATACAAAGGTAAAAAAATAAGGCTCAACGACGTGAACCTTATTTTTTTCAATTAATTAAATGTCAAATTTTATCTGCGTTAATTCTTCACTCAGTGTCCAAAGTTTTTGAGCTGATTCTGCATCCAATGCAAACGGTGCTGTACCAGGAAATCCCGCAGGATTTTTATAGGCTGCTGCAATGCTGTCATAATTAGCCGCATCATATTGAGCAATTTCAACATCTTCCAAATACACACCTCCAATGTTTTCAAGCTGTGGACTCGTTGCAGCCCAAACCGCTGTTGCAGCTCCCTGTTCTTTAGTTTTTTTTATTTTATCCATTGATGCTTCTGCCTCTTTGTTCGGAGTACCGTCAGGATGTAATATACCTAAAGTAACAAAATCTTCAAATGTCATATGCTTACCCAAATTGGTTTCCAAGCTCAAACCAGGATTCAGAGCATAAGCCCGAACGCCAAATTGTTGTCCTCTTTTGTCTAATTCTACGGCAAAAAGAATATTTGCAGTTTTAGATTGTCCATAAGCCACAAATTTATCGTACTCTCTTTGGTTAAAGTTTATGTCATCAAAAAGAATTGGTGAGAAATGATGTGATGATGACGAAACATTAACCACTCTTGCTCCATTTGCTTTTTTTAATGCATCCCAAAGTTTGGCCGTTAGTTGAAAATGACCTAAATGATTGGTAGAAAACTGTCCTTCGTTACCTTTGGAATCACGATGTAGTGGCGTCCACATAATGCCCGCATTGTTAATAAGCAAATGCAATGATCTGCCAGAGGCTATAAATTTCTCTCCAAAAGCGTTGATAGAAGCAGGTGCTGCCAAGTCTAATGCTTCTACTTCTACATTGGCAATTCCATTTACAATTTCTTTTGATTTTTCTACATTTCTAGACGGAATGATAACTGTTGCTCCAGCCGATGTTAACGCTTTGGTGATTTCTAAACCATAACCTCCATCACCACCTGTAATGATAGCGGTTTTTCCTGTAAGGTCAATTCCCTTGATAACATCTTTTGTTGTTGATGTTGCGTTGAAGCCAGAACCTATCGGTTTTTGCAAGGCTCCGCTGTAATTTTTTTGTCCCATTTTTTAAATTCATTTTAAATTTTTATTGAGACAAAGATAGAATGCGTATCGCCAGTGCGTTTTGTTCAAAAGTCCGAATTACTTTGTTTAAAAGGTCATTTTTTTTATTGATTTTGTTTGTTCTGATTATTTGATTTTAATGACAACTTTACCTTTGGCACGTCCTGATTCTACATAAGTCATAGCATCGTTGGTTTGCTCAAATGGGAACGCCCTATCTATAACTGGTTTTATAATACCTGATTCTATTAATTGGGTAATTTGTTGTAATTGGCTTCCTTCGGCCCTCATAAACAAAAAGTTAAAATTAACACCTAACTTTTTTGCTTTTCCTCTTACCGATCTACTCAATAGTCCCATCAGTATTCGAAAAGGCCAGGCTAACCCAATTTCTTTTGCAAATTCTGGAGTAGGCGGACCAGTCAAAGAAACAACTGTACCTCTTGGTTTTAAAATTTTTAACGAATCTTCAAGGATTTTTGCTTCTCTATTGCTATGCAATACCACATCATAATCTTTTAAAATAGCAGCAAAATCTTGTGTTTTGTAGTCAATAACCAAATCGGCACCGAGACTTTTGACCAAAGCCGTATTTGCCGAACTGGTTGTTGTGGCTACAAATGCACCCAAATGTTTGGCTAACTGAATGGCAAAAGTACCCACGCCTCCGGAACCCGCTTGAATGAACACTTTTTGCCCTTTTTTCAAATTGGCAATTTCAACAAGAGCTTGCCAGACTGTCAATCCAACCAATGGAATAGAAGCAGCTTCATCCATTGTAATATTTTTGGGTTTTAATGCTAAATCGCCTTCGTTTACGGCAATCTGTTCTGCAAATGTGCCTATTCTGTGGTCGCCAACTCTGGAATATACTTCGTCGCCGACTTTAAATTTTGAAACTTTTGCTCCTACTTTGGTGATAACGCCCGCCATATCGTGTCCGTTTATAAAAGGAGCTTTGTAAGGTAAAAATAGTTTGAAATTGCCATTTCTAATAAGTGAATCCAATAAATTTACACCGGCACTATGAATTTGAACTAATACTTGATTTTCGGTTATATTGGGGTCAGCCACTTGAGTCAGTTGCAATTTTTCTTTTTTGCTGTATTTTTTTACTATGAATGCTTTCATATTTATTTTCTATATTTTATTTATTTAATTGCTTAAGAACATTTTTTTCTAAAATTCCATAAGCAAAATGTTGTAGATTAATCATAACTGAAGTACCCTTACCAACAATATTTCTGAATTTAGGTTGGTCTGTTAGAACTACTTTAATCACTTTTTCGACAACTAATTTTGGATCTTCGGCTTTACTTAATAATTCGTCAGAGAATTTTTGAATTTTATTTCTTAAAGAGTCATAGTCGGGAATTCTATTTATAGTGGCAATTGAATTATTTATAACATTTGTTTTAAATGCAGCTGGTTCGATCATTGCAACACTAATATTAAACTCATTCAATTCATATCGCAATGATTTGAAATACCCTTCTAAAGCGTGTTTAGAAGCGGCGTAGTAAGCAGTATTAGGAAAAGAAACAAGCCCTATAATAGAACTTACGGTAATGATTTTACCGGATTTTTGTTTTCTAAAATGTGGTAATATTGCGTTTGTTACTTTAATAGTTCCCCAAAAGTTAGTTTCCAATTGCTGTCTGCCTAATTCAATAGGAATTTCTTCAGCAATACCTGCTACTAAAAAGCCTGCATTGTTAATCAAAATATCCAATTTTGGTATTTCTTTAAATAGTCTTTCGGAAAAAGAACTAATTGACTGCTCCGAATCCAAATCTAAAGCTATCATTTTAAATGGTACTGTTGCTCCGTACTTTTCAGGATTTCTGCTGGTACCAATTACATTGTAGCCATTTTGATGCAGCTTGTTTGCGATTAACAAACCAAAACCTGATGAGGCTCCTGTTACTAAAATATTTTGTTTCATTTTAATCGTATTTAAAAATTAATTCATATTTTTGCTTGCATATTGCAAGTGCAAATATATAAATTACTTTCAATACGCAAGTGTTTTTTAAAAATAATTTTATGAAAGAAATAAAAAAAAGATCGGATTGTCCTATTAGCTGTACGTTAGATGTCTTTGGAGACAAGTGGTCGCTGCTGATTATTAGAGATATGATGTTTCGTCAAAAATCAACTTATGGCGAGTTTTTGAAATCGGAAGAGAAAATTGCTACGAATATTTTAGCATCAAGACTTCAAAATTTAGAAGAAAATAAACTTATCGAAAAATTAGAACACCCGGAAAGTAAGGCAAAAGTTTTATATAAACTCACCCAAAAAGCAATCGATTTATTGCCCATTATTGTAGAAATGCATTTGTGGGCTGATAAATATTTTGAGATTCCAGCTGACATTAAAGTACTGATAAATGAAGCCAAAAAAGGGAAAGAAGAATTTATAAAAGCAACCGCAAATCTATTAAAGAAGCAAATAAGCGCCTAAAAAAGGAAAGGATATTCGGGTGTGAAAAAACCGTTGACAATTGTCAGCGGTTTCGATTTTTAGTCTAAAAAGGGATGTTTACCTGAGGGCTTGTTTTTTTATTTGGCTCAAGGTTTCTTTAGTAATTCCTAAAAAAGAAGCAATAAGATGCTGTGAAAAACGTTGGATAAATTGAGGGTGATTTTTCGCAAACTCTTCATAGCGAAAGTAATGGCAGCTAATACTTGTATTTCACTATTGCCCTCTTTGGAGAGGGAAGGGGTGAGGTTATTCTAAGTGACTATTTTATATTTGCGTCTGGTATAAAGTACTATTTTAGTGATCTTGTTTTTTTTTAGTCTCTTTTTATCGCTTTTTAAGTGTTGATTCACGGGGAATTACCTCAGTATTCAATTCAATTATTTTAGGTTCGAAAGACTTTCCTTCTTTTCGGCATGAGATTTCTTCTAATAATAAATTAAAAGCAGCAACACCCATTTCATAGCTAGGCTGATCAACTGTGCTTAATTTTGGTGTGATTACCTGTGAGACTAACCAGTTGCTAAAACCAATTACAGCAATTTGATCAGGTACCTGAATTCCTTTTTCATTAAAATGAGCCAAAACCCCAACAGCAACTAAATCCGTGATGGCAAAAATTCCATCAATCCCTTTGTCCTCCTCCAAAATTTGTTTTGCGAATTCGACTCCCTGCTCAAAAGTGATCGTTTTACAAGAATAAACCAATGAAGAATCAAACGGAATTCCATTTTTTTCCAATACTTTTTTATACCCCAAAAAACGATCAATGGCATTTTGCGGATTTTCAAGACCACGAATATGAGCGATTTTTTTGCATCCCATATCAATTAGATGCTGGACAGCTTCCATTGCTGCTTTCTGGTCATTAATGATAACCTTTGAACTCGGAATCAATTTGGAAATTTTATCAAATTGCACAAACGGAATCTCTTTTCTAAGAATTTCTTTCAGATGAATGTCATCATTCGAATCGTTGGACAGCGACATTATAATTCCATCAACTCTTTTATTTATTAAAAGGGCTACTTGTTTTTTCTCTAATTCTAAAGATTCATTAGACTGAAGAATAATAACTAAATAGCCATGCCGTTCTGCCTCAGCGATAATGCCATTAACAACTCCGGAAAAAAAATGGTGCACCACTTCTGGAATTATCAAACCAATGGTTTTAGATTCTTTAGTTCTCAGATTTACGGCAAAACTGTTAGGTGTATAGCTTAATTCTTCGGCTAGAGCAATTACTGCTTTCCTTGTTTTTTCGCTAACATCAGGATAGTTTTTTAACGCCTTTGAAACAGTGGTAATGGATATGCCTAAGGCTGAGGCTATTTCTTTTAATGTCGTCTCTCTCATAAAAACAAATATCGAAAAAAAAAATTACAAAACCGAAAACGTTTTCGGTGTTTTCGAAAACGTTTTCGGTTAAAAACACTAACTTGTTTTGTGAAATTAAAAATAGATTTGATAAAAAATAACCAAACAAATTATTAATCAAATAATTTTAACCCATGAAAACAACAAATTCGTTATTAAAAAAAATGGGATTAGTTATGGCATTATTGCTTTTTAACTTCTCTTTTTCACAAAACTCAAATTTATCGGGGACAGTATCTGATGCTTCGGGGAATCCACTTCAAGGAGTAAATATTACGATAAAAAACAGTAATAAAGCAACCGCAACTGATTCAGACGGAAAATATTCATTTTCAGATCTAAAAAATGAAACGATAAACATTATTGCTGCTTATATCGGATTTAAATCAGTCGAATTAAAAGTATCTATAGATGGCAACACCATACAAAACATATCCTTAGTAGAAAATGCAAATGTTTTAGATGATGTGGTGATCACTGGAGTTGTAAATCCGAAAGCAAAAATAAAATCAAGTGTTTCCATAACTTCATTGGGGACAGAACAGATAACACAATCCGCACCTAGATCGACAGCTGAAATTTTCCGTACCATTCCCGGTATTCGTTCAGAATCTTCAGGAGGTGAAGGAAATTCAAATATTTCTGTTCGTGGAGTTCCAATTTCATCTGGCGGATCCAAATATTTACAACTTCAGGAAGATGGATTACCGGTATTATTATTTGGTGATATTGCATTTGCAACAGCAGATATTTTTACAAGATTTGATGGAAATATTGCTAGAATAGAAGCTATTCGTGGAGGTTCGGCTTCTACTTTGTCAACTAATTCTCCGGGAGGGATAATCAACTTTATCAGCAAAACAGGAAAAACAGAAGGTGGTAATTTGAGCACTGCTTTTGGTTTAGATTATGGTAATTTTAGAACCGATTTGGATTATGGCGGAAAAATTGGAGAAGGATTGTACTTTCACGCCGGTGGTTTTTACAGAACTGGTGAAGGAATTAGAAATACAGGATTTAACAGCAATAATGGTGGACAATTTAAATTTAATATTACTAAAGAATTTGAAAATGGTTCTATTACGGTTTACGCTAAATTCTTAAATGACAGGGCGGTCGCTTATATGCCAATGCCAGTAGCTGTTTCTGGAACAAATGCCAACCCAAATTGGAAAAGTGTTGACGGTTATGATGCCACAACTGGTGCTTTACAATCTATCTACTTAACTCATAATCTTGGACTTGGGCCTGACGGAAATGTGCGCAGAGAAGCAGTTGCTAATGGAATGCATCCAATTTCAAAATCGATAGGAGCCAATGCTTCATTTGACTTAGGCGACGGCTGGAAAATTAATGACAACATCCGATTAACATTAAATACAGGTGGTTTTATTTCTCCATTCCCTGCTGAATTAGCCACAGCTTCAACAATTGCAAATTCGTTTGGAGCTGGATCAACTTTAAGCTATGCTGATAATGGAGCCGCTTTTAATACTCCAAATGGTTTAGTTGCCAGAATTCACATGTTCGACACTCAATTAAACAACATGGGGAATTTTATGAATGATTTGAGGTTGACGAAAAAATTGGACAAAATAGGAATAACAGCCGGATTTTTTAAATCCATGCAAAATGTATCTATGTCATGGCTGTGGAATTCATATTTACAAGAAGTTTCAGATGCGAATCCTCGTTTGATAAACGTTAAAAATGCAGCCGGTACATTATTGTCAGAAAATGGTCTTTATGCTTATGGAACTCCGGCTTGGGGAAATTTAGCCCGAAATTATGATACACAATACAATGTTTCGGCACCATATATCAATATTACGGTAGATGCAACTGAAAAATTATCATTTGAAGGAGGTTTACGTTATGACAAAGGAAAAGTAACGGGTTCATTTGCCGGAGGCGTTTCAACAACCTATGACATCAACAATGACGGAAAAATATCAGTACCGGAACAAAATGTTTATGCGATTGATAATGCCAATGCTACGCCGGTAAATTATGATTACGATTATTATTCTTATACTTTAGGAGCCAATTTCTTAATTAATAACAGACAGTCTGTTTTCGCACGTATCAGTAAAGGTGCTTCAGCTAAAGCGGACAGAATTCTATTTAGTGGTTTGAATTATTTGGATGGAAATAAAATCAACGCTTTAGATTTTTTACAACAATCTGAAATTGGATACAAACAAAAATTTAATAGAGGATATTTCTACGCCACAGCCTTCCATTCTAAAACAGATGAGCAGGGCGGTTACGAAGCTACTTCAAACAGCATTATCAAAAACAACTATAAATCTCTGGGTCTGGAATTAGAATCAGCCTATAATGTAACCGATAATTTAAACCTTAGAAGTTCATTAACATACACAAAAGCTGAAATTACTTCTGGTGACAACAATGGAAATCAGCCTAGAAGACAGCCAAAATTAATGTACAGTTTTATCCCTACTTATAAATTCATGAATAAAAACACACTTGGCTTAAGTTTTGTTGGTCAGTCAAAAGCTTTTGCTCAAGATTCCAATCAATTAGTGATGGATGGATTTGTAATTGTAAATGGATTTGTAGAAGTAGGTATTGCAAAAGGACTGTCTTTAAATATTTCAGGAAACAACTTGTTCAACACACTTGCTATCACTGAAGCAGAAGAAGGCAGCATCACTGAAAACAAAGTAAACTATGTGAGAGCAAGATCAATGACCGGAAGATCCCTTTCTATGGCATTATCCTATAAGTTTTAATTAAATAGATATTGCATAAATGTTGGTTGGTTTTCAATTCCTGTATTTTTATAGTACAGGAATTGATTTTAAAATCATAAAAAACACATAATTATGGTACTCTCTAAACCTAAAGTTAGTTTTTGGCAAATAATCAATATGAATGTCGGCTTTTTTGGCATCCAATACAGTTTTGGTTTGCAGCAAAGTGCTGTAAATCCTATCTATGATTTTCTTCACGCCAGTCCGGATCAAATTCCAATATTAAATTTAGCCGGACCTCTAACCGGATTATTGATTCAGCCCATAATTGGGGCAATGAGCGATAAAACCTGGCATCCGAGGTGGGGAAGAAGAAAACCTTACTTTTTTATTGGAGCTGTGATTTGTAGTATTGCCTTATTTCTTTTCCCATTTAGTAGTTCGCTATGGATGGCAGCAGGTCTGCTTTGGATTTTAGATGTGGGTAATAATACCGCCATGGAACCGTATCGGGCTTTTATTGCCGACACTCTTAACGAAGATCAGCAGCCGACAGGTTTTCAAGCACAAAGTTTTTTTACCGGATTTGGTCAATTCTTATCCTATATTTCATTATTCCTGTTTCCCATCGTTTTTACAGGTTACAATGGGGAATTGCCCAACTGGATTTATGCCTCTTTCTTTCTAGGAGCAGTACTTTCAATAACGTCGATTTGGTGGAGCATGAAAAAAACAGCAGAAATACCACCTGCAAAAGAAGAAATCGAAAAAATAAAATCAGAACCCTTAAACCTCCTTTCTCCTTTTGTTGATATCTATCATGCTGTATTGGAAATGCCAAAAGTAATGTGGCAGCTTTTTTTAGTGTATTTATTTCAATGGTATGCTTTAATGTGTTTTTGGCAAAACAATTCCAAAAGCATTGCTTTGTCAGTATGGAATGTTACTCCTTCTAACAAAGAAATTTATGAAAAAGCGGTAGAATGGATGGGATTGATTGGTGCATTCGGATTTATTATAACCTTTTCAGTAGCTTTTTATCTGGCAAAATTAGCCAAGAGACACAGTCCCAAAATGGTGCATTTTGTTTGTCTTTTGTTTGGGGCAATTTCCTTTTTCTTTTTCCCAATAATACAAAATCAGTATTTATTCCTTCCGGTAATCATTGGCTATGGGGTCGCATGGGCAAGCATGATGGGAATTCCTTACCTGATGGTTGTTACCAATATCCCTAAAGAACGATACGGAGTTTATATGGGAATAATTAATATGATGATTGTGATACCAATGATTTTACAAAATTTATCCTTTGGTTTTATCTTAAAACATTTTTTAAATAATGATGCACGTTTAGCCGTCACTTTTGCGGGAGTACTTTTAATATTAAGCGCAATAGCAACACTTTTTATTAAAAGTAAAAAACCGCAGACGATGTAAAAATTGGTTCGATAAACCATTAAAAAACAACAATTATGAATAACATAGATATCCTTTGTGTTGGTGAAGTCCTTATAGATTTCATTGGACATCAATCAGGAGTTTTTATTGACAACACTAGAGATTATCATCGCTATTTAGGAGGGTCGCCTACTAATGTTGCTATGAACTCTTCAAGATTAGGATTAAATACCATTATGGTAGCAACAGTAGGAAATGACGGTTTTGGAACTTATATTTTAGACAGGCTGTCCAGTGTTGGCTTAAATACAGATCATATAAAGTGTCTGGATAGCAAATCTACCAGCGTTATTTTTGTTTCAAGATCTGAGAGTACACCGGACTTCATTCCATACCGTGAAGCCGATTATTGTATTGATGAGGAACAAATATCAAAAGAAACATTATCCAAAACTGAAATATTTCACACTACTTGTTTTGCTTTAAGCAAAAAACCAGCACAGGACACCATTTTAAAAAAAGCTGAAGAAGCATATAATTTAGGCTGTCGATTAAGTATCGATGTCAATTATGCCAAAAAACTTTGGAACAGTCAAGACGAAGCGATTCAAGTAATCAAAACGTATTGCAAGTTCAATCCGTTGATAAAAATTAGTGAAGATGACATGTTACGCCTTTTTGAAAAAGAACTTCCTCATGAAGAAATATTTAATTTTTTCCATAACGAAGGCGTTGATATCGTTTGTCTTACATTGGGCAGCAAAGGAGTGAAATTATCTCAAAAAGGAAAAAACCTTATACAACTGCCTGCTGTTAAAATAGATAAAGTTGTTGATACCACAGGTGCTGGCGATGCTTTTTGGTCTGGGTTTTTATTTGCTTATATCAAGAAAAAAACAATTCAGGAATGTCTGGATATTGCTTTAAAATTAGCTGCTTTAAAACTGCAAAATGTAGGTCGTTTACCGGACAATATCAATATCTTATCTCAACTATTATAAAATCATCATGGAGCAAAATAACAAAACAATCACTAATGGTGTAATGCTTAACGCCTATCCTGACAGTATTGGAACCAAGCTGTGTGACACAATAAGCATGCTTAAAAAACCAGAATTTAAGGATGTTTTTTCTTTATTCTATGTGCTGCCAACATTTTTTAATAGCGATTTAGACAGAGGTTTTTCTATTATTGATTATAATATTAATGACGATTTAGTTACTACAGCAGATTTAGATGCTTTGAATGGACTCAATATTAAATTAAAATTTGACATTGTATTAAATCATCTCTCCGTTGCATCACCACAATTTAAAGATTTGCTAAAAAAAGGAAATCAATCGAAATACAAAGATTTTTTTATCAATTGGAATGAATTCTGGAAGGGCAATGGCCAAAAAAATGAAGAAGGAATCATTATTCCTAAAGAAGAATTTCTCAACAAACTTTTCATGAGAAAATCTGGTTTGCCCATATTAAAAGTGCATTTCCCAGATGGCACCGAACAACCTTATTGGAACACCTTTTATCAGCAAATAACGTATAAAAAAATTGCTGCTGCTGATTTACAAAATATAAAACAATTAACAGCAGAGCAGCGCATCATTGTAAGTGAAAAAATCAACGATGCAATAGAACAAAATCAAGATTTTAGCAGTATACAATTTGAAGATTGTATTCCTTTCAAAACAGAAATTCTACAGATCGCTGAACAAAATCGTTCCTATTTAGGGCAAATGGATGTCAATGCAGCATCTCCATTAGTATGGGATTTTTATGAAGAGACCCTAAAAAAACTAAATGGTTATGGCTGCAATATTCTTCGTTTGGATGCTTTTGCTTATTTGCATAAGCAAATTGGCGAATCAAACTTTTTCAACAAACCCGGCACTTGGGAATATTTAGAGCGTATCAAGCAAATTGCAAACAAAAACAGTTTAATGCTCTTGCCTGAAATTCATGCAGAATATGGACTTCATTTACATGACGAAGTAGCAAACGAAGGTTATACTATTTATGATTTTTTCTTACCTGGTTTGACTATCCACACTATTGAAAACAAATCGAGTAAAGCTCTACTAAACTGGGCAAAGGAAATTCTTGATAAAGGATACAAAACAGTAAACATGCTGGGTTGTCACGACGGTATTCCAGTTTTAGATTTAAAAGGAAAAGAAATTAATGGTGTTTACAACAAAGGCTTGTTAGAAGATGATGAAATAGAAACCATCATGAGTACAATCATCGAGCGTGGAGGCCGTGTAAAAAATCTTTATGATCCATCAGGGAAAAAAATTTCTTATTACCAAGTAAATGCCACTTTCTTTAGTGCATTAGGTGAAGACGAACAAAAATTACTTTTGGCCAGAGCGATCCAAATGTTTATGCCAGGAATACCTCAGGTTTGGTATCTGGATATTTTTGCAGGAAAGAATAATTATGAAGCAGCAGATCATGGCGGCAGTGCAGGGCACAAAGAAATTAACCGCACCACATTAAGTTTGCAAGACATAGAGCGTGGATTAAAAACTGATGTTGTAAAGAAACAGTTGGAGATTATTCGTTTAAGAAACACCTCAAGTGCTTTTTTGGGCAAAGTTGAAATAAATCCATCGACTGATGATTCAATAGCTATCAAATGGACCAACAATAATACTATAGCGTATTTAGAAGCCGACCTTAAAACCAATATGTTCACAATACATCATACCGAAAATCAAATTACTAAAAAAATGATTTTTTAAAAGATTATGTTAAGCGGTAAATGGAAGCAATGCTGAGGTTTTTTGGGAAAAGGTAGTGATTTGTTTAAAATATTGCTTGTAAAAACATGATTATCAATATTTTACCGATGTTTATATCGAGCTTAACCCATCTCTTTGCGAACCGCTGAGTACGTGACCCGGTATGCTCGGTGGTGTGAGAGGCGCACTCCGTTCTTTTAGGGGCGGAGCCGTCTACTCGATTACCAAAAGTTTGAAGAGATTTTCAAGGCACTCGAAACGGATAAATTACATAGTGAAAAGGTGTTTTCTACAATGGGCAGATTTTCGATGCTTATACCTTGGTTTCGGATATTATCCGAAATGCCAAAAGCTCCGTTATCTTGCTAGATAATTATGTGGATGATACCGTGCTGACCTTATTAGGTAACCGGAATTATGATGTTACTGCAACCATTTATACCAAAAATATCTGCAACCAGTTAAAGCTGGATGTGCAACGGTACAACAGCCAATATCCGCCAATTGAGATTGATATTTTTCCCGATGCTCACGACCGATTTTTAATTCTTGACAATACAGAACTTTATCATATTGGAGCATCTCTAAAAGATTTGGGCAAAAAATGGTTTGCTTTTTCGAGAATGGATATTGAGAATGGTAAGATGCTTCAAATCTTGCATAAACAATAAACCCTCTAGAATTTTCAGAGGGCTTATTAATTGATATTGATTCACATTTTTAATCGAGATTGGACGCAAACATTAATGAAATTAAATGTTAACTAAACCTAATTCTTTTAAAAAATTCATTGTGTTTATCAGTGTTTATTTTAATACTTTCATTTATTGAAGCCAATTGATATTAACGTCTTTCAAATCAATCTGTATTTCATCTTCTGATGTGCTTACGTAACGGGAGATGTTCAAATTGTAATTATTCTTTTCGATCTCATCGATTGAAACCCTACGAGCATATCTTTAAGGTTTTTCTAATCAATACCTAAGTTTTATCTTCTCAGGATATAAAGCCAAGTCCATTATTCCAGCTTCGAATAATATTAACAGAATGTTTAAGATTTTTTAATGTTTAAAATATATGAAATAAATTAGTGCAATTATAATTTTTTTTATATGATAATGATATATTTTGTGATGAATAAAGAACATTATCTAGTAAATTGATTAAATATTCAAATTTTAATCGGCATTTAGAAACCTATCATTGTTTCATGAGTAATATTATCTGCCTTTACATCCTTTTGATTAGCCTAAATAAATTTATAATATAGTAGCAACATCATTGACAACAATAAAGAACTTAGTATTATTGATTGTAAGTGATTTCTTTTATTTGATTGATATAATGTAATTAAAAAAACAGCAATTGAAATATAAATTGTTATCATATCAATATGTGAGCAAACAATTGTATAAGGCAACCTAGATAAAGTCAAGGGAACAGAATCATTGAGTACTACATCTGAAAGTTCATTATCCAATAATATCCATAATAAAGAAAATTTAGCAATTCCAAAAATAATATCAACCGTTAATAAATTTACCCATGCCTTAATTAGAAAAGAATAACCAAAATCATCTTTAAAAAGCGCAATATATAAAAATGTAAAAGTCATCGATAACATGACTACTATAGACATAAATATTGTGGAGAAAAACAAACTAAATCCATTTATAACATTTGATATTGATTGGTAAGATTCTGGAAGGATTTTCGAAATCATATAATTTCTAATAATGCCGTCAATCAATAACAATAAAATATATCCAACAAGAACTATTGTTAATCCTTTTCTTTCATTTTGCATAACAAAGTATTAAATGGCTTCAATTAAAGCTGCTAAAAATAGTAAAATTATGGGTTTCCAAAGGCTTTTAAATAGATACAAATCATAGAATAAATTTTTTTCTTTTTTCAAGAAACGAGAGAATAAAGTTGCTCCGGATAGTCCAAAACTAGCAAACCAAATAAGAGCGACAATTTCAAATGGGGCGTGCCAAAGCCTTGACAAAATAAAAGTTAAATTTTGGTAATTAGAGACATAAAGTATTGTTGATGCTGCTAAAAAGCCATTATATATAAGTACTAAAAGACTTAAACTGCCAGCCGTAAACAAGCCTCCAATTGACAAAAGAAAAGCAACACAAAGATTATGAACAAAAAGGTCAGAAACTTGCTTAAAATAAGGATATTCAGTTGGGTTATTCATATTAGCACAAACCCCATTTTGGTTTTGTCCATTAAATATTAGTTGCTTATTTTCACTGCTTTTCATAAAAGAATTATGCATATTAAAAGCTATAAAGACTCCTAACATCCAAGCAAGTAAACATATTAAGACCTTCATTTTTTTTACTTTTTAGTTGCCATTATATTATCAATACGTTTTATAAGACTCGGATGTGTCATACCTCCTTTATCAATAAAATGTTCGGTGAAAAACGATATTTTTCTTAGAGCTTCAACCATTGAACTATTACTCGTGTTTTGTGCACTAAAAGAATCTGCGTTATATTCTGCATTATGGCTTATACGAGAAAAAATTATACTAAAAATTAAGCCATAAAGTCCTCCATAAATTGCAATCGCGAGCCCATCATTAATTAAAGGCAGCATACTTTTCAGGAACATCATAAAATTTTCCCTGAAAAATAAAAAAAATAAGCATGATGTAATAAGAAGCAAATAAAAATGTATTAAATCTTTGTTTTTATGATGTGCATATTCATGGAATAAAATTGCTTCAATTTCATCTTCATTACAATTAGCTATAAGCTCATTTCCTAATACAATAATCTTATTTGTTGAAAAAAAACCAATCGCAAAGGCATTAATGCATTTTTTTTTAGTCGTATAAACGGGAATATCTACGCCAAATTTGTTTTGCAGCAATTGACTATATTTTGGCAATGACTCTAATCGATTGGTTTGATTTTTCAATATTATTGGAAACAGCAGTGCAAAGAAGCTATTAGCCAATGTCATAGCGAAACCTCCAACTATAAAATATAAAACGGGGTGCTGAGTTTTGAACAAACTATTATCATCCACAATTCCTAATAGTTGAAAAATAAAAATCACAATAAAAAGATAAATACCTGAAAGAATAAAATCAAAAACATTAAAAAATAGTAGTTGACTTATAATCTTTCTTTTTATTTTACCAACAAAAAGATAAGGAATATAAATTACGATAACTTGTAGAAAAGTAAAAGCGAAACTTATTTTTAAAGATTTTATTAGCAAGGTTAATATTGCTTCATTCATTTTTTATGATTTTAGATTTGTTGAAATAAATAGAGCGAAGATTTCAAGAAGAAGATTATATTCGCTCTATCTAAGTTCAATTAAAGAGTTTTTATTAATATGCCCCTGCACCAGCACCCAAGACCATGCCTACATAGCTGTACTTGTAGCGTTTCACTATGCATGCTTATTAGTATTATTTTACAATAAGGAAAATACTTTCTGACTAGAAGTGCTAAATCGATTCCAGAATATATAGATTTTTCTTCATAAATCGGCAAGCTAATATCTAAGCATGCAATTGCAAATTGTTTTTGAATTTTATATGCATTTATTATTTTTATGTATGCATCCTTACAAGAAAATGCGGTAGTAGCATCTATCAAAAAATCATTACTTTCTAATTTAGAAAGTATGCTGACATACCCATCAACAGTCATTGGATGGTCATCAACTAATAACAACTTGGTTTTTAACATTTGAATCATTTTTTACACTCCAAATATAAGTCTTACAAGTGGTCACCTTTGATCAAAGATCACTACAAAATCTTATCAAAATGTTTTTAAAATGATGCTTAAGCTTGATTTTGCATTCCCAGTTTTGCCCAGAGCGCAATGAGTTTGTATCGCTTGCAAAATGTCTCAATAAACTAAAATTAGGTTTGGTGGATTTTGTATGTGTGTAAGCTTATTGAGTGGAAAAACACACTCTTTTTTGTAAATCATTTAAAGATCTTTGTACGAGGAAAACGTGTAAAACCTTATTGCGAACTAAAGATATATTCATATTTATACATTGCCTAAGGGCTTATCTTTTTGTACTAAGTGCCGTAAGTCAGGATCATTCTTGATTCTTTCAAGTTCATTTACTATAACTTGTAAGATATCCAGTTTTATCTCTCTATAAATTAGCTTCGATTTCCTGTTTCATATTGTCTTTACCTTGTGCATCTACAAAGGATAAAATCTTCGGTATTTTTTGATATGCCTTGGTTTCGGCAGTTACTTTTTCGTTATCCATAACAATTTCAGCGTGGAATATTTTCTGCTGGATACGTTCATCAAAATTATGTGAAACAGCACCCACAAACATACCTTGAGTAAGCGTAGATATTTGGGAAGCAGGTATAAGGCTATCTAACTGTGTGGATATTGAAGTTGATTTATTATGGTATTGCCCAAAAAAAAGGATACAATATAAGTAACACGATCTACGGCTATACCTACATCTTTGTAATGAAATGATTAATTACTTATTCCTAATTGGTAAGAAAACGGGAGTGGAATAGATTATCGAAAGCATTAAAGACAAGTGTTTGAGAAAAAACATCCTTTGAATGAAAAATCTTTCCCGGCAGTGTAGCCGTCAAAGTAAAGCGACAACTCACTAGACTAAATAAAAGGAACAAAAAGCCTAGTTGAACTTGAAAAATTGTAAGGACAATTGAGTACTCACATTGGAGGTGAAATTTGAATGCATTTTAACAAATAAATATTAACAATTTATAGTTGTCAGTCCATATAAAGTATTATTTTTGCTCTTTTTTAACACGGAAATAAGTACATAATTTAAATGCCTAAAATTAGACTCTTTTTTTTACTTCTTTTATCTATTTCACTGGGATTTTCACAAACCAAACGGGCTGCAGTAATGGTCAACGCCAGAGCCCAGAAAGACAAAATTTTGATTCGATGGGCAGTTAATTCCCCAAGTGAATGGCAAAAAGCAAATAAAAAAGGATTTGTTATTACCAGAAGTACAGTGTTTAGAGATGGCAAAATTCTGCCAAAACCTGAAAAAATATTGCTTACTCCAAAGCCATTACTTCCAGAACCGCTAGATGCCTGGATGGATTTGGTACAAAAAGATAATAATGCTGCTATAATTGCACAATCTATTTATGGAGAAAGCTTTGAGATAACTTCAGCTAAGGAAGGAGAGCTTTCAAAAATAGTAAACATGGCTGATGAACTGGATCAGCGCTACACCTTTGCTTTATACGCAGCCGATATGAGTTTTACAGGTGCAGTAAAAGCGGGTTGGGGTTTAGTTGACACCAATGTAAAAGCGAATGAAGTCTATGCTTATCAGGTAAGTGTTTTTGAAAGCCCAAAAGTTAAAGAATCATCATATATGATTAGTTTAAAAGACTATAGTATACTTCCAGCTCCAACTGATTTTATTGCAGTTCCAGATGATAAAAAGGTATTGCTTTCCTGGGATTACGAAACCTTCAAAAGAATTTATACTTCTTATATGGTCGAAAAATCTTCTGATGGAATCAATTTTAGCCCCATAGCAACTACGCCTTTAGTAAACTTAAATGATAAAGACGAACATCCGTCAAAAACAATGTATTACATTGATACACTTAGTGTAAACGATAAAACCTATCAATATCGATTATACGGCATCACTTCATTTGGAGAAAAAGGAGAAATAACAAAACCAATTACTGCAACAGGAGTAGCCGCTATAGCTACTGCGGCAAGGCTTGTAGATTATAATATCATTAATTCAAACGAAGTTAACCTTGAATGGGATTATCCTGTAGCTTCAGAAAGTTTTATTCAGGGATATGAAATTAACATGGCAGATAATGACAAAGGACCTTATAAAGTAGTTTCTAAAATTATTCCTCCATCAGTAAGAAAATTAAATTACAAGGAAAATTTATATCCATCAAATTATTTCACCATATCTGTTGTTGGTAAAAATAACCAGCGATTAACATCTCAAAGTATGTTAGTCCAGCCTATAGATTCAATACCACCGGCAAAACCAATAGGACTTGAAGGTGTAATTGATAGCCTTGGGGTTGTTCGATTAAAATGGAAACCTAATCAGGAAAAAGATTTGCGAGGATATCGAATTTTAAAAGCCAATAACCCTGATGAAGAGTTTGTTGATATTTATCATCAATCTTATGTTGGTAATGACTATAAAGACAGTGTAAGTCTGAAGATGACAAACAGTAAGGTATATTATAGAATTGCTGCCGAAGATATGCGTTTTAATATTTCAGATCCATCTGATGTTTTAATATTGGACAAGCCAGATAAAATTCCGCCAGCAGCACCTATTTTCAAAGATTACGATAATAAAGATGGCAAAGTACATCTAAAATGGATACGAAGTTACAGTGAAGATGTAGTAGGATATAGCTTAAGAAGAAGAGAAAAAGGACAAGAAAAGTGGCTGGAAATTAAGCAAATTAATGATACTATTCAAGAATTTACAGATGATAAGGTAGAGAACAAGAAAACATATCAGTATGCTATTTTGGCAAAGGATAAAAGTAATCTTTGGTCATCCTTAGACCATTCTGTCATAACAGTACAGGTTTTAGATTTTACCCCAGTTAAAATAATTACTTTTTTACAAGGAGTACCGGACAGGGAAAACAAAAAAATAATCCTGACGTGGAGCTATACCAAAAACAAAGGTAAAATTAAGGGCTTGAGTATTTATAAAAATGTAAAGGGATCGCCTCCAACATTGTGGAGAGAATTAAATGGTGATGTTTTTACTTTAGAAGACAAGAATTTAAAGATAAATATGGAATACGAGTATCACTTGATTCCCGATCTGGATAGTAATAGCCCTGCAAAAGAAGAAGTTTTAACCGTTGTTTATTGAGCTTATGAAGAAAATTTACGTATTGATAATTTTATTGGTTTCGGGATTTGGCTTTGGGCAAACCAAAGCAACTTATACCGTTGAATTTAAAAATTTAGATTATAGAGTTTATAGAAATGTAAAAAATCATACTTCTTCCCATTTCGATTTGACATTAAAATATACGGACGGTACAACCACAAAACTTTATGGAGCAGGTATTGGTGATAACTCGAGTACAAGTGATTATTCTATAAATACTTTCACCACTGAAAAAATTCCTAAATCTATCAACTATGATTTATTTGTAAATTTTTCTAGTACATCCAATATAGGTGAAAATTTCGATATTTCTACTTATCCTTGCATTACAGCTAAATCTTTTTCTAAAGCTTATGATGGAATGGATGTTTCTTTCGAATACGATATTAGACCTAATCTACAAATTATTCAGACAGAATATGATTTGCCAACAGACAAGCGTATTACGATTGCAAGTATTCCGGGGTTTAACAGCAGTTACTATAATTGGCAATATTCATTAGATCCAACATCGGATCCTTCCAGTTGGACAGATTTGCCCCAATATAAAGGAATGTCAAGTTTTTCAGCTAATGCAGTTGATATTTTAGGATCTAATGTAATAAGTTATGTAGGCAAGCCAATTTACTTTAGGCAGAAGGCATGTAGTACTGTATCAAGCCATGTAAAATACGATGTACGTCTATCTGCACCAAAAATTAATTCTTTAACACGAGTTCAACCTACTTGCAGTGATTCTGAAGATGGATCTGTAAAACTTGTATTTAACAGAACACTATTTTCGGGTGAACAATTAAATTATACGCTGCTTGATGTGGATACAGGTATGCCTGCTAATTATAATGGCACATTATCTATTGCAGCAGATAAAACTTTTGTTATTTCGGGTTTAAGAAAAGGTAATTATATGCTGCAATTAATAGGATTTAAGGATGGACTGAACACTTCTGTCGTTCCTCAAGATTTATTTGCACTTACAACCTTTACTATAACATCTCCTCCTATATTAGATTTTACACTAAACAGTACCAATGTGCAATGTTACGGATCTCAGGATGGTACTATAACTATCGCACCAACCGGAGGAACCCGTACTGTATCAGGCAATGATTATTATTCGTTGGATAATGGAGTCAGTTGGATTCCTTTCCCTAATAATAAACCATACACTATTATCAGCTTGGCACCCGATACATACAAAGTGAAAGTAAAAGACATGAATGGCTGTATTGCCAAAATTCAAACAGTAGTTAATGGAAAGATTCAACTTGGGGATGATAAAGTACTGGAAAAAACAATTTCGCAACCCGCATCACCATTAACACTCCATTACACATTCAAAAAAGATCCCACTTTTTACGGAGCTGCTAACGGGAAATTAACAGCCTCAATAAGCGGCGGAACGATCAATGATGATAAATCGTATGATTATGAATGGAAAAACAGTTTTGGCGATGTTATGCCAGCAACAGCCCAATATAATACTGCTGATAAAACATACAATATTACATTAGAAAATGCTCCTGAGGGAGAATACAAACTAACGGTAAAAGATAAAAATTATAATAATGCCAGTAATAAAGCAGCATGTTCTATTATTGAATCTTCTCAAATGCTATCTCAGCCAGACAAAATTCTAATTGCTTTAACAGTAGCACAAGCTATTTCTTGTAATACTGCTAATTTAGATTCGGATGTAAATAAGTTCTCAGACGGAATTTTAAAAGCAACAGTTACTGGTGGTGTTCCTTTTGTAGCACCCGCAAACAATGGTTTGCCCTATAAGTTTATCTGGTCAAAATATAATGCAGCAACAAACATGTGGGAAGTATTGACAGACTATAAAACAGATACCGCAGAGAATCTTTCAAAAGGAAACTATTCACTAAACATTATAGATGCCAATGGAATAGTGCAGGGAACTTACAATACTATAGATTTAGTAACAGCAGTTCCAACAACAAAAGAAATTGCAGAGCCAGCAAAATTAGAATTATCATTTACTTCAGGAAATGTTTCCTGCCATGAAGGCAATAACGGTTGGGCAACAGCCAATGTTACAGGAGGATCAGGTACTTATACGTATACATGGTACAATACAGGTAACGGAACTATTGACCAAAACAAAATAGCTCAGTTAACAGCAGGGGAATATTTTGTAGAGGTAACAGACACAAAGGGCTGTTTTATAAAAAGTAGTATCATCATTAGTGAGCCAGCAGAAATGGTGAAAATTGACTACGAAGAAATTTTTACACCTACTTTTTCAGGAGCGACTAACGGAAGAATTATAGCCAGGATAACAGGAGGAACACCAAAGGATGATCAATCCTATAATTATCAGTGGAAAAATGCAGCAGGAGTATTACAAACGGCAACAGCTCAAATAAAAGACGGCATTTATACCATTACACTAAATGGTGTTCCGGCAGATGACTATTTTTTAACGATTACTGATAAAAATTATAACGAAGCGGAAAATCAAATAATTAATTGTTCTGTATTAGAGTCAAAAGTAACACTGAATGAACCAGATCCTTTAAAAGTTGTTTTTGAAATAGTTCGAACTATTTCTTGTAATACAGGAAACGAATTTGGGACTGATACAGATACAACTCCAAAAGACGGAAAGCGTGACGAATCGCAAGATGGTATTTTAGTAGCACACGTTACAGGAGGAGTAACCTTATTAGCTTCTCAAAACAATGGATTACCCTATTATTTTTATTGGAAAAAGCAACAGGCAGATGGCACTTGGACAGCTTTAACTGACATTAAAGGTGAAACAGCTTCAAATCTTTCCCATGGAAATTATGCGTTAAATATAAAAGACAGAAACGGGATTATGCTCGGGACTTATGTCAATAATGTGATTACACAGGAAATTGACGTTACCCAATTGATGCAGGAACCTCCAAAATTATCAGTAAGTATAACCAAAGGAGATGTTTTTTGCAACGGCGGAAACGATGGTTGGGCAACAGCAAATGTTACAGGAGGAACACCTCCGTATGACTATAAATGGTCGAATGAAGTAGAAATTGATAAAAATACCATTTTAAAAGCAGGCAAATATTGGGTGTTTGTAACCGATGCAAAAGGCTGTACCACACAAGAAAGTGTTGAGATTGTAGAACCAAAAGCACCACTTGCAATAAAATATACAGAGGTTCTTAATCCTGGTTTTTACAAAGCAACAAACGGGAAAATTGTAGTTGATGTTACCGGTGGTACCATTTTTTCAGACAACACCTATTGGTTTGAATGGAAAAATAGTAAAGGAATAATACAAACTACAACCACAACTAATTTCAGTAACGGAGTTTATACCATTTCGTTAAACGGGCTTCCAGAGGAAATGTATAGTTTAACAGTTCGTGATGCCAATTATAATCCTGCCACAAATAAAACAAGTTGTACCGTGGCAAATGCTGTTACAGCCTTAGACGATCCTGATCCTCTTAAAGTTACTTTTGAGGTAGTTCGCATTATTTCTTGTAATGCAGGCAATGAATTTGGAAATGAGACCGATGCCAACCCGTTGGACAGCCAAAGAGATGAATCGCAAGACGGAATTTTAGTGGCTCATGTTACCGGCGGTATTCAGTTACAAAACACTAAAAACAACGGATTGCCTTATTTTTATGCCTGGAAGAAGAAACAAAAAGACGGTTCGTGGGCAATCTGGAACGAGCATGATGAAACTGCCGAAAATCTGTCTGACGGAACGTACGCCTTAAATATTGAAGATGCCAACGGTATAAGACTTGGGACATATACCAATAATGTTTTGGTCAAAGAAATTGACGTGACTCAGAATATGCCGCAGCCGACAAAACTGAATTTGACTTTTACAAAACTAAATGCAAGTTGCAACAACGGAGATGATGGTTGGGCTGAAGCTCACGTTTCAGGAGGAACTCCACCTTATACGTATGAGTGGACAAATGGAGAAACAACTGCAAAAATAGAAAATATTACCACAAACAATTATTTTGTAATCGCCACAGATGCCAAAGGGTGTGTCGTACAGGGAAGTATTTTTGTGGGTGACCCTAAAGGAATTTTCACAACTGAAATTGTAAAAAATCCAACTTGTTATAAAGGAACTGATGCTTCGATAGAATTAAATGTTACAGGCGGTAATTTACCTTACAGCTATTTATGGAACACTGGCGCTACTACCAAAGATTTAAACAATCTTACAGCAGGCAATTATGAAGTAGCCATAACCTGCCCAGATTGTTGTGTGTATAAAAAGAAATTTGTTCTAAAAGATCCCAACCCAATTATAGTCGATTTAGGAAAAGACAGAACACTGTGCAACGATCAGGTTTTAGAACTAAATGCAACAATTGCAGAAAATACTGCACAATATACATGGACTTCATCTAACGGATTTACATCAAACCAGCCAAAAGTAAGTGTATCAAAAGCTGGAACCTATCATGTAAAAGTTACTTCAGCTTTAGGCTGTATTGGCGAAGACGAAATTGTAATAAAAACAAGTCAGGCACTAATTAGCTCAGAGTTTTTATTGAGCTCACAGGCTTACACCGATGAAGAAGTGATATTAGTGAATACCAGTAATCCTTTTGGAGAAAACACAAACTGGATAATCCCTAACGGAGTAAAAATTGTAGAACAAAAAGAAAAATACATAACATTAAAGTTTGATGCCGCAGGAGTTTATGCAATTGGCTTACAGCAAACGCAGGGAGAATGTTATGCGACATACAGTAAAAACATTACGGTGGAGCAACGAAGTACATTACCTGACACAGGCACAACATCGCAATTCATTGTAGATTTTATTGTAACGCCAAATCCGAGTAATGGTAATTTTAAAGCACTTGTAACTTTAGAAAATAATAGTGACATAAACTTAAGATTATTCTCAACAACCGGGCAAAATACGATGATTCAGAAAAAAGAATCCGGGAAGAAAAAGTATGAAGTAGATTTTAATACTTCATTACAATCAGGTATCTATATTTTGGTATTAGAGACAGGACAGCAAACATTGGTTAAAAAAATTATCATCAATTAAAAAATGAAGAACTTTTTAAAAAACATATATTTCTTTGTTCTATTTCTGTTTTTTAATGCAGTTGGATATGCACAATTATATCCAGTTCAATTAACGCCAGTTTTCAATAGTCCATACAGTGTCAAAATATCCGATTATGCGACAAGCATGGATACTAAGATGAAATTGCTGATTAATCCAACCGATATTTCGATATCACAGCGAAGAGTACGTTTAAAATTGTATATTCAAGGTAACGGACTAAATATCCAAACTTCTGATTATGCACAAGAACAAAGGCCGATTTTTATAAATGGAGGTGAATTACAAACCTTAACCAACACTGATATTGCAGCCCTTTTCAGGTTAGAAAACCTGCAAGGAATCACTCCGGCACAGTATGCAAATCCGTTGCCAGAGGGAATGTACAATTTTTGTTTTGAGATGTATGATTTTGTAACCAATCAAAAAATATCTCAAAAGAGCTGTGCCAGTTTATATTTGATATTAAATGATCCTCCCATATTAAATACACCGCAAAAAAACGAACAAATTGCTTCGACAGAGTTTCCTAATATTTTATTTACTTGGACTCCGCGTCAGATCAACGCAACCAATGTATCGTATAAGTTTGAGTTAAAACAGCTCATAGATCCTGCATTAGACCCACAATTTGCGTTTCAAATGTCTCCCATTTTATATGAGGAAACACTTTTTGGAACTGCTTTGCTGTATAATTTAGGCATGCCCATCCTTACCCCGGGATTGCGCTATGCATGGCGGGTAAAAGCGGTTTCTACGACAGGGCTTTCAGAAAATGCCATTTTTAAAAATGATGGCTACAGCGAGATCTATTCGTTTAAATATACATCGTCCTGTGCTGCTCCAACCTTTTTATTAAGCGAATCCCAGAGTTCTAAAAGTGTAAAAATTACTTGGGAAGGAACACCGGAACATACACGCTATCAGGTACAATACAAAAAACAGGATGTTCGCAATGCACAATGGTTTTCGGCCAATAGTTTAAACAAACAAAGTTTAATTAACAATTTAGAGCCGGGTGTCACCTATCAGTTTAGGGTAGGTTCAAGCTGTGATCCCGCAACCGAAGGAGTACAGTCGTTTACCTATTCAGCAATCAGCACCTTTACAATACCTACAGAGACCAGTGGCGTTGCTGCCTATAATTGTGGTATCATTCCTCAAATCAATATTGAAAATCAAAAAGTACTAGATAACTTAATACAAAGCGAAACCTTTAAAGCAGGAGATTTTCCAGTAACTGTTTTAGAGCTGGAGAAACAACACAGCCCGTATTCTGGACACGGTTACATAATAGTGCCTTACTTAGCTGATACTAAAATTGCTGTTGAGTTTAAAAATATTTTGATCAATACCGATTATCAATTAATTAGCGGTGTTGTAGAGACAAGTTATAATCCGGATTGGAAGAATATTACCGATGTAGAAGATTTTACTGGCGAAGGTCAGGGCGGGCAGATTGAAGAAACCGTTCCGTTTGAGGTTGATAAAATTGTAATCAATCCTAATGGCGATATTATAGTAAACGGTAAAGATGGTGAACAGGTAACCATTCCTGGTGGAAAAGATACCGTTATTACAGACAGTAAAGGAAATATTTACAATGTAGATAAAGACGGTAACGGAAGCAACGAACCTGCAATAGCCGCAGCAGGAGGCAAACCAACACCTGAAAATACCGATGGAGTAGATGAAAGCGGTCAGGCAACAGAATTCACGGCAAAAGGAATTTCGATTGCATTTAGCGGTAATGGCAGTAAATATGCTTTTGATGTAATACCAGACAAAGCACCAACTGCTTTAGAAAAGCTTTACAAAAAAGTAGGGGACGTTGTCTTGCCTTATAAAGCCGTTTTAAACGGTTACTCAGATACGGTATTGGCTACAGTAACCCTTACAGATATAAATATACAACTGGACAGTATCGTTTTTAAAACCCAAAACGGAGCAAATATAGACTTTAAAAGAACCGATAAAGTATTTGTATTAACAGTAAAAGGAAAGCTGAGTTATGCCGAAGAGCAAATATTGGCCACTATAAAGCAAGGTGATAGATGGAAAGTTATAGGAGCTTTTATGCTGGTGCATATTTCGTCAAAAGAAGTCAATGTAGCTTTAGTGCCTACAGATGCAGTTTCGCAAAGCAAACTTGACGGAATTATTACTAATACACAGGCAATTTATGATAAAATTGGTGTAAAAGTAAACTTCAAAAAAGAGGGTATCTTAAACATTGATAGTGTTGTCTCAGGAAACACAATTCAGACTGAGAAAAATACACTTACATCAACTTATAGTACAGACCAGCAAAAAATAAATGCTTTGTATCAAAGCACAGAGTCAAGTTATGTACTTTTTGTAACCGATAAAAACTCAAGTACCGGGCAGCAGGGGTATATGAGGTTAAACGGGCAGTTTGGGTATGTATTTAAATCGGGATTAACCAAAACTCCTGCACACGAATTAGGTCACGGAATTTTCAAGTTAGAACATCCTTTTGAAACGTATAAAACAACTGAATCAAGCACCGATTTATTGATGGATTATAGTTCAGGAACTGTTTTAAGTCATCAGGACTGGAAACAGGTTAATGATCCTGCGTTTAAGCTGTATGCGTTTCAGAGTCAAGAGAGTGGGGAGCAAATCACGACAGTTTGTAATTATATTCTTCCAAATAATCAACCTTTTAAATTTAGCGATATTGACGGAAAAAAAGCAGGCGATGTAATACTTGTTACTTCAAATAATAATGGTGGTTTTCCTAATGGGACATTATATTCTTTTAGAATTAATAGCATAGATTATAAATACGATACAGATACTAAAATTTTTGTCCCTGCTTATTATAATAATTATAAAGCTGCTGACAGTAAAAACAGTTTCCGATTAATAGTTCAATCTCAGACGAATGACTGTAACTATTATTTAATTGCGAAAAAAATAAATGATACAAATGCAAAACTAGATTTAAGTATACCTAATGCAGCTAAGCCTATAATTGTTTGTGAAAACAATGGGCAAATCCCACTCAATGAAATTAGTATTGGTATTAATACTTTGTTAGCTCAAATTAAAAATTGTAGTCCTTCGTTAGTAAATACAAATTTTTCTGATGAAGATGCTAAAAAATACCTGTCTGCAGATGATAGGTATAATTTGATGAAATGTATTTTACAAGGAGTAGTCACAAATAAAGAAGAAAATTTAATTATAAGAGTTTTACAAACAGCACCAGTTGAACAATCTAAGAATCTATTAAATCTTTTTTCTAAAGATGAAACGGGATTGTTAAAAGATATTCAAAACGGATTCCAATTAGGCAATTACAGAGAAATTTATAGATTGTTGAGTAAAATATTTTATGAAGGTTCAGATCCAATAGTGATTAAAAATCAAATTGAAGAAATAAAGAAACTTTATAATGATGAAACTAAAAATGGTACTCAAAAGATTTATTATTCAGATCTTCCAGCTTTAAAGTCAGTTGTTTGGTTAAACAAAGGATTTCTCGAACGTCTTGCCGAATTTGATTTAAATAGTATTCATTTTGCAAATGATGAAGCCGTTTTTAATGATAAAGGTGAAGTGAGTTTTGAAACAGAATGGTCAAATTTCCTATTAAGTTCAGGGATTGCAAAATATACTGATATTAAACCTTTCAGTATTTTGAGTTTTGAATTAGCAAGTGATGAACCAAATTTATCTGCAAAAAAAGGAGACAAATTGTATGCTCCGGCTTTTATGGTACCTTTTTTAGTAAATGAAAAATTTAATAAAGAAGCAGCCGATGCAGTAAACGTTGCTGTCATTGTTGGTACAGCTGGTTCTGGTGACTTGGCAGAAGGAGGAGCAGCTACAGCCTGGGCAACATTTGATATTGCATTCTCTGCTACGGCACTTACAGTTGACAGTTATAGAACACAAATAGAAGGTACGGAAGCGGGAAAAACTTTCCTACACGGATGGGAAACTTTTAACAAGGTGTTTTTGGCATATATGGCTTTAAAATTAAGTGCCGCCACATTCGAAGTTTCAATAAATACGTTTAAAACTTCTTGGCAATCGTATAAAAGTTCTGGAGGTTTTCTTAATTTCAAATCTTTAAATCCTTCTGCAGCTGGTCGTTTAGAAAATGAAATGGAAACTTTGTTTAAAGAAGCAGAGAAAGCAGAAGGTGCTAGTGTTGTAAATGAAGTGGGGGAAGTTGCTAATGAGATTAATAATTCAGTTACAAAAAATCTAATTAATTTAAAAGTTTCTGCGTCTGATGTAGATGAAATTATTAAAAAGGCAATGTTAATAGATAATGAAATTGGAAACAACCAAATGATGAAAATGATAGATGATTTGGCAAAAAATCCCAAGTTTAAAAATCCGGAAGATTTATTAAAGAATTTAAATGGTTGCTTTACCAAAAATACTGTTAAAAGTGATAAGGCTTTATCTTTAATGAACGAGTTAAATGAAGGGAAATATTGGTTGAATAGAGGGGAAGAAGTAATAGTCTCAAAAGAGTTAACGCCAGGAAAAAATCCTCCAAACGAAGTAGATGTAGTATTTTCTTCGGGTTATAACAAGGGAATTTTAGAATGTAAGAGACCTGCTACACCTGGTCCAAATGCTGAAAATAATGTTTATGCTAATCTTAAATTAATAATTGAGAAATTTAAAGACGTAAAAAAATTAACTCAGAACTGGAAAGATTTATATCCAAAAAGATTTGGGCAAATTGAAATAGCAAATGGATCATTTTCTAATTTAAATTCTGCGAAAGAATTTGTGGATGCCATTAAAAACAAAGGTTTAATAGGTCTCGGAGATGGAAAAATGTTCACATTAGAAGAGCTTCAAAGTTTAGAAGAATTGCATATTATTGTTAATAGTAAAAGAATAATTATTAAACCTACAGATTGGTAATGGAAAATATTTCTAATGAATATTGGATTGATGGAGAGTTATTTGCTGCATGGGGATATTATTTTAAGGATAATAACTACTTAAAAGAAAATATTCAATTATTTGTTGATAAATATCTTTCTATTGCAATAAAATATGGTATTAATCTACCATCATTAGTTGCTGAAAATAATACTTTTGATATGAGTTTCTTAAAAAGAAAATATAACAAAAGTAATGAGGTATTTATAGATCTCTTACTTAAAAAGAGTTATTCTGATAAGTTTGACAAATATATCACAACATCTTTCATTTTTTTTAAGAATGATAAAAATGAAATAATAGGATCAATAAATGAAGAATTAGAATTTTTTGCTAAAATTGCTGATATCAATGGAATATTCTTAGAAAGTTATTATATAGGCTTGAGGACTAATGCCTTTTTTAGTTTACTTGAAACAAGGAATAGTAATGGAGAAGAAGTTTTTATTGATAACTCAGAATTAGCCTACTTGAATACCACCAGATTAAATAGTTATATAAGAGATTTAACAATCCTCATATTTGAGTTTTGCGATAATGAATTTGCTTTTAGTGATGAATATCCAATTAATGATGAAAATGGAAAATCTGAATTATATGATGGAATTTATTTGCTAATAAAAGGTCAAGTTTTGTTTTATGAAGATATATACGAATTTCTTCCTGAAGAGCATAAATATAAACCATTTGAAGAGATACAAGTTGAATTGGATAATACTAATTATAAAAAATATTTAGAAAGTAACAGATAAGGTAAAGCTGTAAAGTGTCTTGTCCTAAAATAGGTGGATATACTAACAAAAAAGACAGTATAAGTTAAGAGATAAGAAATAGTGTTAAACGAAATATATATAACAAATATTTTTTTCCTTCCCGACAAAAATATTTTAATAATTAAAGGACTTGATCAGAAATATACTCTAGATATGTTAGAATATCCTCTCTTCTTAAATGATGTATTTATTACAGATATATCATTTATAAGTGAATTTTTTATAGAAAAAAAAAGAACACATATTGATGAAAGGGCATTTGAGTGTAAACAGAATTTAGATCAATTAAAAGGGGTGGATTTAACCTTAAACGTTTTAAGATTAAAAAATATCAGATGAATGTACATATCGAATTAAATATTTTGCTTGCGTGAACATCTTTTTATTGAGAAAAAAAGACTGATTTCATTATTCTCTGCAGAGAAAGTAAGAAATAAAAATCTTGTATTTGAGTTTGCAAAAGAATATTTGAAAATAAGACCTGAAAATTATCTATTAATTGATGATACAGATTTATATGATTTGGAAAGATTAGAAAAAATGAATCAAATTATAAAAATAAGTAAAATAGATATTTGATAATCATACTAATACAGTTTTAACTTTTGATTCAACAAAAGGAAAGTTCTCCTAAGTTATATGCCTACTGATGGATTAGAGATATTAAAATTTAAAAGTTCTGTTTAGTAATTTTTATAAGAGGAAAGAATAAAATTGTTAATTAAATAATTAAGAAATAATAATAAATCTGTAAATTATGATTTACATAAAGAAAATACAGTTAAGCAAGGAAACTTTTCCAGTGAATTATTATGATGATGAAGTAGATCTTACATTTTATTGTAATGATAAAGGGGAAAAACATCAAGTATTTTTGTCGTTAAAAAACTCAAAATCAATCAATCACGTTATAGATGAAAAAGAAATATCTTATGAAGAATTAGCAAAACTTGGAGTTGATAAACTTGAGAATTTAAAAAGTAAAGATCGAATGCATGAGTATAGATATTTGAAAACATTTTCAGAGGCATGCAAAAAACAATTTATAGTAATATTTAATTTTAAAGAATATGGGGGATACTATAGTTGCCGTGTTTTTGGAGTTTTAGAGGTTATGTAAAGGAATGGCAATTATACTTAAAGCATAAATATGAAAAATGATTAATTCCCCCTGTCTCGTCTTAAAAAAAGTTTACATATTTAAGTTCATGCTAAATAAAAATAAGATACGTTCATTGAAATAAACAACACATACAGTTTTATAATAGATTGGAATGGGTAAAGTCGGGAGACTTCGGACAGATGGGGTATATATTGATGATGGGAACATCGGGTTGGGGTAAAAATTTAGGAAAAATAAATCACCCAACTGCAATTCCGGCAGTGCAAATACAAGAAGAAGTTTTATTGAACTCTGAAAAGATTAAATTATAGAGCAAAAATGAAGCAATTATAGAAACAATAATAGAGTAGTACAATTTAGTGTACTAAAAAAAATTCGCTAAAAGTAAAGGTGTGGGCTTTTAGTGTGTTTAACTAAATCACACCATAAACTAAATTTAAATTTTTTTAAGCATGAACAAAATGAAAACTATTTTTTTAACAGCCTTAGTGGCCGTAGGTACTTTATTTACCTCTTGTAGTAAAGATGATAATGACAGTCCATCAATTGTGGGGTCTTGGAAGACTTCTTCGAGTATAAGTGAAGAATTTAAAGACGGAGTTTCTCAAGGAAAAGGAAGTAATAGTATAGATGCCAATAACTATGAAATATTTACATTTAACAATGATAATACATTTTCTGATTACGAAGTATCTTCGAATAGTGCCCCTTCAACGGATCCAGGGACTTATACTATGAAAGACAATATTATATCTTTAAAATACAGTGGTGATACTGATATTGATTCACTTTCTTTTACATTAACAAAAGATACCCTTGTCACAACTTTCATTGAAGAATATACCTCAAAAGGAATTGCTTATAAATACGTAACTATCGTTACCTACATTAGGCAATAAATAACGTCAATTTATATTCAATTAAAAAGAAAATAAAACATTTTAGAACTGTCCCAAAAGGCAGTTCTAAAATATAACCCCAAATTAAAATAAATATGAAAAGAATAATATTAACAGCAGTAGCCATATTAATTGGAATTGGCGCTTTCGCACAAAAAATCAAGATTGATAAAGGAGAAATAAAACTTGACGAAAAGACAATTGGTTACCTGGAAGGAAAAAAACCAGTTTTTAAAATATATAGTTTAGATAAAAGCTTTTCTGTAACAGCAGAATTAAAGAATGCTCCCAATGAAGATTCGATGAAACTGCCGTGGATAGAGATTAAAAACGAAGCCACAGGAAAAACGAACGAATTAGATTTTAAGAATAAAAGCAGAAAATTCAGTGCCTTTAATTATGACAGAAGTATCATCTATGAATTAATGGATAGAGGTTATTTTACTGCTGACGGTTTAATTAAAGATGCGATAGAAAGTTTTATTAATGGAGAGTCAACGGGTATTGCTGCAAAACGTTTAGGGGTTCAGGGTGATATCGATAAGGCAAGTCGTCTGGCTGATACCTATCAGTTAGCAATCGATGACAATGGGGTAATTTATAGTGTAAAAGCAAAAAATCCGGATCCAAATGATAAAAGAATAGGTTATATCAAGATGACATCACCATCGAATAATGGAGAACTGAAATATGAAGTTTTAGATCTAGACAATCGATTAATTGCAACATGGTTTGCAAAAGCAGCTATGGTTTCAGGATATGATAAATTTCTAAACCAGGAATTGATTACTTATGATAGCAAGGTATTTAAAGCCACTTTTGATAATAGAGGCAACCCGATAGGATATAAAATGAGTAAAGATATTACTGCGATGAATATTGTACGTGTACTTGTTGGAAACGGATACAGTTTAAGCAGTCAAAATTTAGAGAATAAAAAATAGAAAATGAAAAATAGAATTTTATTAGCAGCAGTGTTGCAGCTTTTTTTAGTGTTAAATGGATGTAGTTCAGATTCAGGGAATAATGATTCAGAAAAAACAGTAGAGTTACAGAAAGGAGAAATCAAAGCTGATTTTAATGTATTCTATAGAGCTGAGGATTTTGTAATTGACAAAGATGACAATGTGTTTTTTATAGGACAAACACCAAATGAAAAAGATTATGCTATTAAGTTTCAAAAAATTGATAAAAATGGAAATTTGACATTACTGAAAGGAATAAACAACTACGATTTTTCACCAAGTAGATTAGCTGTTGCACCAACAGGAGATTTTTTGTTAATAGCATTTAATAACCAAAATGGCACTGATAAAATATTTCGTTTCGAAAACAACTTTACAGAGTTAAATCCTTTTTATACGATGAAACCTATAAGTTCCCCGTATGCAAATAAGATTAGACTTATCTCGATTTGTAATAATAATGATGATACTTATTTTGTGTATGATTACAACAATAGACAAATGAAAAGATTTGTTGCGGGATTAAAAACCGATGTTTTTGTTGCAGGCTCAGAAAAAAATGAAATAAAAGACGGAACAGGATTGAATGCAGGATTTAGTAATGTAGATAAAATAATTTCTCAAAATAATGTTTTGTATTTAATTGATAATTTGCATTCAGGAGGGACTTCCACTGTTGTTAGTTCTAATATTCGAAAATTGGAATACGTTGATAATCAATGGAAAGTGACTACATTGTCCTCTACAACAAATGCTGATAATTTTTACAACGATATTGCTTTTGACGCAAAGGGGGATTTATATGTTTCGATTTGGGGAAAAGGAATTTATAAGTTAAACCTTTTAGATAATACATTATCACTTTTTGCAGATGCAGAATTAAAAATATTCGTTGGAGAAAAAAAGTTAATGTATAGTTCAACGGTTGATTTTAAATTTATATCTGGTTTTAAATTTAAAAGGAATGATATGTATTTATTGGAATCTACAACTGTAATCAAAATTTCAGATTACCAATCCAAATTGGACGCAGCAACGAAATAAATAAAAGATTAAAAAACCACTACAATTCTTTAAAATTGTAGTGGTTTATAAAAACCGATAATGAAAAAAACATTACTCTTACTCTTATTTATTGTTATTACTTCTTGTTATCAGGAAACCGCTATAGCCATAGAGGGTGATTTCACGGCTTCGTATGCCAATAATGACGAATCAATACCTGTACAAATTAAAATTGACAATAAAATAACGGGTGCAGATACGTATGAATGGACATTTGAAGGAGGAAATCCGTCTGTTTCTAATTCTAAAAATCCAGGTGAGATTTTATACAACAAGCAGGGAACTTACACCATTAAATTAATAGCAAAAAATGTAGATGGCGAGAGTAGAGAATTTACTAAAACTGTTGAAATAAAAGAAGGAATTAATATTGAGTTTTCTCACGAAATCATAAAAAGCAATTATTCTCCGGTTGAGGTTGTTTTAAAAAATACGACCATCGGAGAGAGATTAACTTTTACATGGGATTTTCAGGATGGTGTACCTGCCACTTTTACAGGCAAAACCCCTCCAAATGTTGTATTTACAACCCCTGGTGATCACACTATAACACTGACTGTTTCTAATGGTTTTGAATCAGAAAAACAAACTAAAACCGTAACTGTTGCTCCCTATTTAGTGAGCTTATTTTCGTATGAACCAAAATTTGAAGATGATGATTACCAGGCTCCAGTAACGATTGATTTTACCAACAAATCGATGAGTGCGACAAATTACAAATGGACTTTTGAAGGAGGAAACCCGGCGACTTCAACAGAAGAAAATCCGACAGTCATTTTTACAAGCGCAGGCAGCCATGAAGTTACTTTAGAAGCCATTAACGATAAAGCAAGCCAGATTTATAAATCGGCCATTACAGTGCTGACAGATACGAATCTGCGTACTTTAACCAATATTAAATTGGGAATAAATTCGGCACATAACAATAATAATATTGGTGCCATGTTCTCAACCGTAACCAGACAGGTTTATAAAGCAAATGAAATTAACGATCAGAACAGCAGCTTAATAGATATTGTTTTTCAGGGACTAAATGGCAACTTTAACTATAACAGATTTATATCGCCGGACCAGGCAAACAATTATGGATTTTTAACATTACAAAATGCACAAAGCACCATTTTTATAAATTCTCAGAATTTGTGCAACTGCGGTTTAAATTTTACCGAATCACAATTTGATGCTATGGTAAACGATACGCCGATAAAATCTCTAAATATAAGTTACAGTGCGGGAGGTGCGCAGGAATTTGGCTTTACTTTTCCAAGGATTATTTTATTTAAAACACAAGACGGAAGAAAAGGAGCCATTAAAATTAAAGATATGGTAAAGAACGGAACAAGCTCTTATATTTTATGCGATATCAAAGTACAAAAACAATAACCAATAAATGAAGAGAGAGAATAAGAAGATCTTGTTTTGGTTATGTATTGTTTTTGCCTGCGTTATTTGCAGGAAAGGATATGCTCAGGATGTAGACTTAGAGAATTTTTATAAACCAAATTTCAAAGTTACAGGTAATGTAAATGCAAATACGATGTATTATACATCTAATATGCAAAATTCCAGTGAACAGTTTACTTATTTGCTCTCAGGAAGTTTGAATATCAGTGCTTTTAATTTTAGTGTTCCGTTATTTTACAGCATTACCAATCAGGGAAATAATTTAGGCTATACTGCCCCGTTTGATTTTAACAGATTAAGTATTATGCCCAAATACAAATGGGTAAAAGCCTATATAGGCAATGTGAGTATGACTTTTTCACCGTATACATTAAGTGGTTTTCCGTTTAAGGGAGTTGGTTTGGAACTTACCCCAAGAAGTCCGTTTAAAATAGCATTAATGGGAGGACAGTTGTTAAAAGCAGTCTCAGAGGAAAATGCATCAGGAGGAATTCCGGTATACCAGCGTTTTGGCTACGGAGCAAAAATAGGTTTTGAACAACAACAATATAAAATTGGCTGGATTGGTTTTTATGCCAAAGACGATGTCAGTTCGCTAAACATAACTAATGATAAAGGAGTAACACCGAAAGAAAACTTTGTAAACAGTTTGATTTTTAGTACATCGTTGATAAAAAATCTAAATCTGAATGTTGAGTACGCTTTGTCTGTTTTAACAGATGATGCTAGAAGCAAAAATATTTCAGGAGGAAATTTCAGGGATAGGGTATTTTCCAGCAAAGAAAGTACCAGTTTTATGAATGCCTTAAATGTTAATTTTGATTATAATATTCAAAAGAGTATTGTAGGACTAACCTATGAACGCATCGATCCTAATTACAACACATTAGGAGCACTATATTTTAATAACGATTTAGAAAATATTGCATTGCGGTTTGCGCGTCCTTTTTATCAGGATAAAATCACGGTATCGACCAGTTTAGGATATCAGAGAGATGATTTGGCAAAAGCAAAAAAACAGGATACTAAGCGGGTTGTTGGTTCCATTAATATGAATTACAGAGTAACAGACCAACTTAATATTACGGGCAGTTATTCGAATTTTTCTACTTATACGAATAAAAAATTAGACCAGTTCGAGCTTATAAACAATCCAAATGTAGTGCAGTCTGATACCTTAGATTACAGGCAATTGTCTCAGAATGCCAATGTGAATATGTCATATGCTTTTGGAAAAAAGAGAAACCAGAATTTAAATTTCAACTATAGTATCGCTGGTCAGGCCAACGAACAAGGCGGGATCATACGAAAAGGACAGGCAAGTACCGTTCAGAATTATAATTTGGCACATTCGGTAAATTTTATAGCGATGAAATTTAGCTTGAATAGCTCGCTAAATTATACCAATAACCAGATTAGTAGAAATGATAATTCTTCGGCTGGAGCATCAGTTGGAGCCTCTAAGAAGTTATTTAAAGACAAACTGAATACTAATTTTGGGCTTCTCTATAATAATTCTCAAGGGAATACGAATTCAAGTTCTGTGTTTGGAGTCAAGTTCAACAACAGTTATGTGCTGCTCGAAAAACATAGTTTGAATATGAGTATAATTTCAATGTTTAGAAGCAGTTCTAATGCTAAGAAATACAATGATTTAACTGCTGCTTTGAATTACTCTTATTCACTTGATAAAATAAAATTGACGGCCAAAAAAGAATCCAAAAAAGAACCGAAAATTGTTTCAGATCCTGTTCTTAAAATAAAACACAAAGAAAAGACCTACGAAGGAACGAGAAATGAAATCATAAAACAATTGCAGGACCTTCAGCTTGCATTACGACCGATGCCGAAGGAAGATTCGGATGAATTGCAACATTTGTTCACACTTGCGACTTTGACACCTGATGATGAAAGCTTTAAAGAAAAGACTTTAAATTATTTAAAAGGGTATGACTTAAATAATGACATATTAGACCGATATAACCAATACATCCTTGAAACTGTGAAAAGTTTAGAAGAAGAGATGATTCATAAAGATGAAGATATTGAAAATGATTATGTAATGGCTCTGGGAAGAGTAAATAAACATAAGATGCATGGCGTAAATGAACAAGATGTAACAGATAAAATAAGTTATAATTCTTATTTAAAATTGGTCGAACGAAAAAATAAAAAGCTACAGCCTTTATTAATTCATCGAAGGATGCTTAATGAGATTTCGATGCTTGCCAATACTTCGGCAAATGAAATGCATCAAAATGAAAATCTGTCCAATTTTAACAATCAGGAGTTAAGTCACTTTTTTAAAATGATGAAAGAGAAAAAAACAGATACAGAAATAATTGAAGAATTAAAAATCAAACTAATTCCGTTTTATCATGATTTAGCCATTAAAAATAGTAAAGATGCTGAAGTTGAATTTAAGTATTTGAAGAATAATTAAGATTTAAAAAAGCTTGATTATTCAAATAAAATTTCATAATCGTTTTAAATAGACGTTTGCCTAAAATATAAAAAAGTTACTATGCTTTATTTTACAAAAAAACAGGATTATCTGCTTATGAAGAAGGTTGCAAAAATACATTTATCGGTATTGTTTATCATGCTTTCGCTTGTTTTTTCTTATGGACAGGATATTGCACCTCCTAAAGAATTAGGGGCAGCTTCAAGTGCTATCGAAAAGATTGAAGCTTCTGAACGCTGGGTTGATAAATTTTCGAATCAGGATTTGGTAGAATTGCCAATCGGAATACGTAATACGGTAAATAATGTTCAATATTCTATTGGAATTACCAAGGCTGTTTTTTCACCGGAGTACACCACTTTGACTGTTTTTTGCAGGGTTGATATTCCGCAAAAGGACAAAGAGGGGAGACCGATGCAATTGTTTTTTGGTGCTGATAATGTAAAATTATCGCATCAGGGAGGTATTATGGGCGAAGCCAAATTAGTCTTATTGGGCAATGTTGACATTCCGTTTAGTGATAATAAATGGCAGGTATCATTATATGGCGGTTTTGATATGGCTACAGGAAGCGTCAATGATTTAACCTATGTGACAATTGACTGTGATGGTTTTAAAGAAATGAAAATTTCCGGTGCAGTTGAGTTTTCAAGAAACCTTATATTACCAATTGATTCATTAACAAAAACTGTCGACGAAGCAAAAACAACCGTCCCTAAAACCTATTACAACGGAAAAACAGTTCAGATACCCAATAGGGTTAGAGGAGAGTTCAGTTTCATGGCAAGTAGTTGGAATGATATCCTGGTCAATGTAAGCATGCAGCCTTTTGTGTTGAAAGACAAACGAAACGGAAAAGATTTTGATGGTAATTTTCAGTTTCTGGTCAGCAACGCAGTGTTAGATTTAAGTGATTTAAAAAATGACCCAACAGTTGTTTTTCCAGAATATTATGCAAAAAATGCATTTTTGGTACCTAGTCCTCAGGCATGGAAAGGGATATTTATTCAGACTTTTGATGTAGGTCTGCCAAAAGAATTTCAAACCACAGATACGGCATCAAGTAAAGAAAGGCTTTATGTAGGAGCTCAAAATCTGATTATAGACAAATACGGAGTTTCGGGAACTTTTTATGCAGATAATGTATTCCCGCTCGAAAGGGGAATAACCAGTCAGGAAAAATCATGGGCCTATTCCTTAGATCACATCGATGTAACTATTGCGGCCAATACCTTTGTAAAAGCAAATTTAAGCGGTCAGATTCTTTTGCCAATAAGCAAAGCGCCGCAAGAGAAAAAAGAGAGTGCAGCCACTGCAACATCAGCTAAAGCAACAACGACAGCCAAACCGGCCCAAACCAATAGAGCTGGTTTGGCTTACAATGGATTTATATCCATGGAAGAGCAGCAGTTAATTGTAGTTACAAAAGATACCATAGCTTTTGATCTCTGGAAAGCAAAAGCTTTACTATTGCCTAATAGTTCTGTTGAATTAAAATTAATAAATGGAAAATTTTTACCTAAGGCAAATTTAAACGGAACCGTTTCATTTGGAACCAACAAAGGGGCATCTGATGACAAAGAAGTAGAAGGAAAAAAAACAATTGATTTTAAAGGTATTTCTTTTGAAAATCTGCAATTACAAACTGTTTCACCTATTATTTCCGTTCGGAATATGGGCTATAAAGGCACGGTTGCCTTTGGTAATTTTCCAGTTTCGATTGGTAATATAAATGTTGCCATTAACGGAAATGATTCCCGGATCGATTTTGATTTAGGGATTAATTTGATGGAAAGCATTGGAGCCGGAGCCACAGCCCGAATAGGCATTAAAGGTAAAATGTATGATGACGGCTACAGGCAGCGAAGCCGATATGATGGTTTAGATCTTTCCGCCATTAATATTGACTGTAAATTTAGTGGATTAACCATTAAAGGAGGTCTTGTCTTAATGGAAAAAGATCCTGTATACGGAAATGGATTTAATGCAGAACTTGAAGTAGATGTTGCTGGTGTGGTTAATGTACAGGCAAAAGCTATTTTTGGACGTACTACTTTTAGATATTGGTATTTTGATGCCGCTGTAAAATGGTCGCCAACTCCGGCTCCTTTTATGATTAATGGTTTTGGAGGAGGGGCTTATTATAAAATGCACAGAAATCCGGATATAGCCATTGGTGATTTCTCACCGTCAGGACTGAGTTATACTCCAGATGAAAAAATAAGTTTAGGAGTCAAAGCCCTAATTTATTTTCATATTGGTTCAGAAACCATTTGTGATGGAGAAGCCGGATTTGAAATTGCTTTTAACTCAAGAGGAGGTATAAACAGATTAGCCATTTTTGGGAAAGCAAATGTCCTGGCTTCAATACCAGGGCTTAAAAATGTTACAGACCTAATGGGGAAAGTGGCTTCCAATGTTACGGCAAAGACAAGTTTTATGGGGGTAACCGATAAAGATCTAACGGGATCTTTTGCCAGCAAATATATTCCCGCAGCAAAAGAAGCGATTCCCGGAGATTTATCAGCTCAGGTAGGTATAAAAATGGCAGCGGCAATAGAATTTGATTTTCAAAATCATTCGATGCATGCTACAACAGATGTGTACATTAATACGCCCGGGAATTTTCTTTCGGGAATAGGAGAGGGAGGCAGAGCAGTTTGGGGCGTTTTCCATAAAGACCCAGAAGATTGGTACATGTATATGGGAACTCCGGATGACAGATGTGGGGTCAAAATAGGTATAGCAGGAATGTACTTGAAAACAACAAGTTATTTTATGGCAGGAACAGTGCTTCCGGGAAGTCCGCCACCGCCACCTATTGTTGCACAAATTTTGGGTGTTGATGCCAAAGAACTGGATTATATGCGAGATGAAAATGCATTGGCAAATGGAGGAGGTCTCGCATTTGGGGCTAGCCTGGATTTTGATACAGGAGATTTAAGCTTCCTGCTTTTTTATGCCCGTTTTCAGGCGGGAATGGGGTTTGATATTATGCTCAAAGATTATCAGCAAGCCAGATGCTCTAATACAGGAGATCGGGTAGGTATAAATGGCTGGTATGCTAACGGACAATCGTATGCTTACTTGCAAGGAGAGTTAGGTATTAGAGTTAAATTATCATTTTTGAAATTTAAAATTCCAATTATTTCAGGAGGAGCCGCAGTTTTATTACAGGCAAAATTACCAAACCCGGTTTGGATGCGAGGTTACGTGGGTGGAAATATGAATATTTTGGGAGGATTGATTAAAGGGAAATTTCGTTTTAAATTTGAACTTGGAGAGGAATGTCAGTTTGAAAATCCTTCTCCATTAGGTGGTATTAAACTTATTACAGATGTAACCCCAAAACAAAGTGCTACAGATGTGGATGTATTTGCTGTACCACAGGCCACATTTTCAACAAAAGTTAATGAAGCTTTTGTGATTCCGGAAGATTCCGGTGATGTTACTTATAAAGTAATATTAGAAAAATTTAAAGTTTTGGATGGAACAAAAGAAATTCCGGGAATTCTGGAGTGGAGTTCTATGAAAGACAGGGTCAATTTTGTTTCAGCAGATATTCTGCCTCCAAACAAAGAGCTTAAAGTTCAGGTTGAGGTTAGTTTCCAAAAGATGATTAATGGTGTTTTTGAGCCTATAAAAGTAGATGGAAAAATAGCCACAGAACTTGAAGAGAGATTATTTATAACGGGTGGGGCTCCCAATCATATTCCGCTTACCAATATTAAATATTCGTATCCGGTTGTAGACCAAAAATATTTCCTGGAAGAAGAATACCCAAAGGGTTATATTCAGCTTAAACGCGGTCAGGATTATCTGTTTGAAGATGGAAGCTGGGAAACAAGTATCAGGGTAAACCAGGAAGGAACTTCTAATTCAAGAGATGCAGCTTTTAATTATAGTACCAGTTCAAATGAAGTATATTATGATTTGCCTAATATGGATCAGGACAAGAAATATAATTTTTCAATAGTCAGTAGTTTGAAACAAACTCCATCTGTAAATGCTCCATCTGCGACAAAAACAAATACAATTAGTGAGGATGGTAATGACATACAAGTAAGAGAAAACCAGGCTGATGCATTATCCAAAGCAGAAGGAAGTATCGAGCGTTTATCGTACTTGTTTAATACCAGTAAGTACAAAACATTCAATTCTAAAATGAATTCGATAAGTACTCAAAGTTATAATTTTGGCGTTTTGTATTCAGACGTTATCTACTTAACCAATACTATCTCGAGCCAGGAGGCATTTGATATTGTTGACCTGCAAGGGGTAGATTATAGTGATAATAAACCGATGATTAGCGCACAATCTAAATTAAATGATGAATATTATACAGCAGATATTTTTCCGTATTTGTATAAAGATTATCCTTTAAATGGCAGTTATGCCATAAGCAACAGGGATACAAATGAATTAGGAGTGATTCCTGCTAAAGCAATACCGCTCAGTGCGTATTATATGACCAGTATTGAAAATGATGTAAACCAGTCATGGACAAAGGGTAATTTTCCATTTAAATACAATATGCCTTTGCTTTACAAACAAGATTGGATAGATTTAGATAATCAGATCATTAATGCCTATGTTAATGGAGATACCAGTGTTGAGTCGGTTGCAAAACGTTTTGTACACTCTAATTTCCTGTTTATGAGATATGGAAATTATGAAATAGTAATGAAATACAGCTTACCAGGAGATAAACAAGCTAACGAGTTTATTTATAAGTATAAGAACAATAATAATTTCAGGTAAAAAATAAACCATCTCAGTATTATTGTTGAGATGGTTTTAAAGTAATTCCAGATTAGTAGATGTCATTAAACAGTAAATGTTTAATGACATTTTTGTTTTTATAAGCCCTTTTTATAAGAAGAAAAACATCCCTTTTCTATTAAAGAAGCAAAAATGCATTGTGATTACTTGATTTTCTTTTTAGTTTTTGAATCATTATTAAAATTTCCAATTACAATATAGTTTTCTCCCCCTTTTGCTTTAATTACTTTTGAAACTAAGGTCCAGTTATCTGAATTCGTATAATAGTTTTCATTTTCAATAGAGTGT
>NZ_JADKPR010000004.1 GCF_015351475.1 Flavobacterium sp. HJJ
GAAAAATTTTACTCTACATTTGTAGAGTAAAATCTATAAATGTAGAGTTGAAAAATGAAAAACCTTTTTGTAATATTCTTATTCGGAGTTTTATTTTCTGCCTGTAAAAACACTTTAATTAATCAAAAGATTAATAAGAGAAAAGAAGGTGTTTGGATTCAAGAATATTCGGAAGATAATCTTCATTACAAATCTTACGAATATTATAAAAATGATATACCAGTAAAAAAGTGGAAATCTTATATCAATAATAAAATTTATAAAACGGAGAAATATAAAAACGGTGTTTGTATTGTAAAATATTATCATGAAAACGGAAAGCTTCAATCTAAAGGAAAAACTAAAATTGAAACTGATTCAGTCGAAACACATTGGTTTTATTTTGGAGAATGGCAATTCTATTCCGATAAAGGGAAATTAACTGAAATCAAAAAGTATAATAAAGGAGAATTAATCTCCGAACAAAGTGTAAAAAAATAACTCTTAAAAAATAAACCATGCAGCTATCCAACTCAGAAGAACAATTAATGCAGCATCTCTGGAAGCTTGAAAAAGCATTCATGAAAGATTTGCTCGAAGCACACCCAGATCCAAAACCAGCCACAACAACTGTTGCCACATTGTTAAAAAGAATGATTGATAAAAAATTTGTTGCTTACAACGAATTTGGTAATTCGCGCGAATATTATCCATTGGTCAAAAAAACAGATTATTTCTCCAAACACGTCAACGGATTGATTAGTAATTTCTTTAACAATTCGGCTTCACAATTTGCTTCCTTCTTCACTACCGAAACGAATTTATCTACATCGGAACTAGAGGAACTCAGAAAAATTATTGATGGTGAAATTCAAAAAAAGAAAAAATGACAGCCTTTTTAATTAAATCTTCCATCAGCCTGCTGGCTCTTCTTATCTTTTATCATTTGGTATTAGAAAAAGAAAAAATGAACCAATTCAATAGGTTTTACTTGCTATTTGGCATTGTATTTTCTTTTATAGTTCCATTCGTAACTATTGAGGTTATTGATAAATCTGCAGATACATTAATGCAAACGAATGCCGTCATGACTGGAGAAGCAGCAATAGTAATCATGCCGGAAACCGTCAATTACACAGCAATTATAATTTGGAGCATATATAGTTTGGTCACTCTGTTATTGCTGTTTCGTTTTATGAGAAACATTCTAAAAATAAATTCCAAAATAAAATCGAACACCATTATAGATTATAAAAATGCAAAACTAGTTTTACTCAAGGAAAAAACCTTGCCACATACTTTCTGGAACAGCATCTTTATCAACGAAACCGATTACCGAAATAGAAAAATTGAAGCTGAATTATATACACACGAATTGATACACGTAACTCAAAAACATACTTTGGATGTTTTATTTATTGAAATATTGAAAACGCTGTTTTGGTTTAATCCAATTTTTATTTTCTACAAAAAAGCAATACAGCTTAATCACGAATTTCTGGCCGATGAGAAAGTAGTATGCGCCCATGATAACGTCCCGTTTTATCAAAATTTATTACTATCGAAAGCAAACGAGAACCAACCTTTTTATTTAGCCAGTAATTTAAACTATTCTATAACCAAAAAACGATTAATTATGATGACAAAAACCGTTTCTAAAACAAGAATTACTTTAAAAAAGTTGACATTACTACCATTGTTTTCTGGAATTATCCTCTTTTTATGTATTGAAACCATCGCTCAAGGAAAATCTATTTTAGCTAATTTGGATAGCAAAGAAAAACCTGCAGATTCTCTGGAAAAACATAGAGATTCTTATTTTGCAGGAGTTCGGGTAATTATTACAGATAAATTGCGAAAAGTAAAAATTGACAAAATGTATGAAGAACTCACTTTAGAAGAAAAGAAAACATATCTGAACGAAGTTTCCACACTAATTAAACCATTCGAAAAAAAATCTCCAACAAAAAAAGAACTTGAAGATTTTAAAAACTCAAAAAAATATGCCATCTGGATTGATAACAAACACATATCCAATTCAATATTAAACAATTATTCAACTGGCGATTTTGCCTATTATTCTGGAAGTAATGTTCTTAATAATGCTAGAAAAGCAAAGTTTCCACAGCCTTTTCAATTCCATTTATATACTTCCAAATATTTTGATGAAAATCTAAAAAACAGCCATCTAAAATTTGGTGGAAGCACTATAAAAATAAGTATTCCAGAGAACAAAGAGAATCTTAAAAAAAATCCTGTTTACAAAACAGATTCAGTAAAAAAACAAGATGAAATAGTACACAGCCTTCCTGAAGTAGACAAAGAACCAGAGTTTCCAGGTGGAATTGAAAAGTTTTATCAATTTATAGGTGAGAATTTTAAACTGCCAAAAACAGCAGATGAAGCTAAACTTAAAGGGAAAATTTATACAACATTTGTAATAGAAAAAGACGGTTCATTATCGGATATAAAAGTGACATTAGATATTGGATATGGAACATGGAAAGAAACTCTTAGAGTTTTAAAATTATGTCCGAATTGGAATCCAGGAGAAATCAATAACAAACCGGTTAGAACATTATACAGCTTACCAATAACTATTCAAAGCGCCGATTAATAATTTCAAAATAAAAACCGCATTTCTTAATGCGGTTTGCCTAAAAAAATAAAAATCTAAGAGCCTGTTTAAATTTTATTTTTGAGATTTATTATTAGATGATTTTTGAGTGAAACTAGGCAAATTTTATAAAATAGCAGAGCTATTGTATGAAAATTTAACGAAGTTGTAGCCAAAAATCGTAATAAGAGAGCCAATAAATAAAACTTAAACAGGCTCTAAAATTAATTAAAAACCTTGTCAGGATTATATCCCACATAAGACTTCGCCTGTTCATGGAACACAACACCATATTCTTCCAGTTCTTTCAAAATTGGAAGATACACTTCTTTCTTAATAGGAAGCTGTACTCCAGGAGTAGTGATTTTACCATTCAAAATTAGCAGAGTCGCCATTGCAACCGGCAATCCAACAGTTTTTGCCATAGCTGTATAAGTCTGGTCTTCGCCTATGCAGACCATTTTGGAATCGATCTGCTTTTCTTCCCCGTTGAGGACAAAACCGAATTTGTGGTACATTACAATCATATCTTTATCCTTAGGCTGTAAAGTCCAGCTGTCGGTGAGGATTTTTTCAAGAATCTGGGCAGGAGTAGCATCTTTCATCCCCACTTTTTTATTGGGGTTAAACAAATCCAGTTCCAGCAGTTTATCCCACATAATATCGTCCTGGTCAATTTTCAGAATCAACCGCATTTTTATTTCCACCGAATCCGTAGGATGATAAGGAAGGAAGGAATTCACAAACTGCCGATAACTCATGTTCTCCGAATCTTCCATAATATAGCTGTCGTCCGTCATACCCAGCTGTACAAACATATTCCAGGCTTTGGAAAAACCAACTCTCCGAATGGTTCCTCTATACAAAGTAAGCGCATCGTCAAGACCATAAACACTGCGGTATTTAAGCGAATCTCTATTGGAATACGCTTCAAATTTCCCATAACCTTCCACTTCAAGAAATTCGGTTCTGCGAAACAGATTCACATACGGAATGTATTTATACGCCCCTTCCTGAATAAATTTTGCAGCTCCGCCCTGTCCTGCCAACACCACATTTCTTGGCGCCCATGTAAATTTATAATTCCACAGATTATTATCAGATTCTGGTGCTACAAGTCCGCCGCAGAAAGATTCAAACAAAAGTATTCTGCCACCTTTTTCCCTTATCTCATCAATAGTCTTCATCGCACTCATGTGATCAATTCCTGGATCGAGTCCAATTTCATTCATGAAAATCAAATTATTAGTTTTAGCCGCTTCATTTAATTCCTGCATGGCATCACTAATATATGATGCAGTAACAAGGTGCTTTTTATACGCAATACAATCCCTTGCTACTTCTATATGCAGATGGGCCGGCAGCATCGAAATCACAATAGCTGCTTTTTGAATAGCATTTCTCCTTTGGTTTTCATCAAATATATCAAGAGCAATTGGAGTTGCATTGGGATGATTATTAGTCTTTTTTTGGGCTAAAGCCAAAGATAAATCCCCAATAATAACATGCAGCTTCTCCTCTTCCGATTTGTTTAAAAGGTATTGAATCAAAGATGAAGCAGATCTTCCTGCTCCTATAATTAGAATTGTTCTCATAGCTGTTTAATTCAAAATCCAAAGCGGACATTACAATTTTGATAAATAAGATATTTTTATCTTTATTTAAAACATCTGATTTTACAAAAATATAACACAAATATATATTATTGTTGCATTTATAACAAATGATTTTGGCATTTTATTTATTTCAATTAAAAACATTCAAATCAAACGATAATAAAATCAATCGGGCTTAAATATTAAAAACTACTGCAAAAGTCATATAAAAAATGCAGTCATTTTAAAATATATGAAATACTTTTGCCATACTTTAAATAAAAAGAAATGGATAAGAAAATAATTTCTACAGCAGCGGTTTTTGGAATGATTGCGATAATATTGGGTGCTTTTGGTGCTCACGGACTAAAAAATGTTCTCACTGTTGGACAGCTTACCACATTTGAGACTGGAGTAAGGTATCAAATGTATCATGCTCTGTTTTTATTGTTTATTGGAACAACTTCTATAATTAACCAAAAATTAAAAAAAACCATCCTCAATCTGACGATTCTGGGAGTTTTATTTTTTTCAGGTTCCATCTATCTTTTAGCCACCAATTCATTGATGCCAATCGACTTTAAGGTAATTGGCTTCATAACACCTATCGGCGGATTATTTCTTATTTCTGCATGGTTCGTTTTGTTATTTGACTTAATTAAGCCTTTAAAAAAGAAAAATAAATTATAATGCAGTTATAAAAATAAATTATACTTTTGCAGTGAAATAAAACACACTCAAAAAAATTTATTTTTATGGACAACTACGCTTTGTTTACGAAATCGATTTCGTTAAAAGAACTAGAAATTGAAAATGCTGCAGTTCAGTATCAGCTAAGCCCGAATGAGTTACATGATATTACGATTAAATCAGGACAGGGACTCGAAAACAATACGGGAGCATTGGCAATTAATACTGGGGAGTTTACCGGGCGTTCTCCACAAGATCGTTTTATCGTTAAAGACAGCATTACGGAGGATAAAGTATGGTGGGGAAACATAAACATTCCTTTTGAACCAAGCGCTTTTGATGCACTTTATAAAAAAGTAACAGCTTATTTATCCGGAAAAGAAATCTATGTTAGAGATTCTTATGTCTGCGCCGACACCAATTACAGATTAAATGTACGTGCAGTTACCGAAAGAGCTTGGGCAAATTTATTCTGTCACAACATGTTTTTGAGACCGGCTAATGACGAATTAGAAAACTTCACTCCCGAATGGACAGTAATCTGTGCTCCCGGATTTCATGCTGATCCTGCAGTTGACGGAACACGACAAGGTAATTTTGCAATACTAAATTTTACAAAAAAGATTGCTCTGATTGGAGGAACAGGCTATACCGGCGAAATGAAAAAAGGAATCTTTTCAGCATTAAATTTTATCCTGCCTGTGTTCAAAAACACGCTTCCAATGCACTGCAGTGCTAATGTTGGAGAAGATGGTGATACCGCAATATTCTTTGGATTATCAGGAACAGGGAAAACAACTTTATCAGCAGATCCGGACAGAAAACTTATTGGTGATGATGAACACGGATGGACCAATGAAAATACTGTTTTCAATTTTGAAGGCGGCTGTTATGCCAAAGTAATCAATCTTACCGAAGAAAATGAGCCGGATATTTTCAGAGCCATCAAAAAAGGAGCAATTCTAGAAAATGTAGTTTTCAAATCAGGCACCAATGAAGTTGATTTTGAGGATATTTCGATTACACAAAATACTAGAGTCAGCTATCCTATTGAGCATATCGAAAATATTCAGCCGGGATCTATTGGCAAAAATCCAAAAAACATCTTTTTCCTAACTGCTGATTCATTTGGCATTCTGCCTCCAATTTCAAAACTGACTGCTGGACAGGCCGCTTATCATTTTATATCAGGCTACACCGCCAAAGTAGCTGGAACAGAAGCAGGAGTAACGGAACCTCAGCCTAATTTTTCAGCCTGTTTTGGCGCACCTTTTATGCCTTTGCATCCAACAAAATATGCTGAAATGCTGAGTCAAAAAATGAAAGACGCTAATGTAAAAGTGTGGCTGATCAACACAGGCTGGACTGGCGGACCTTATGGAACCGGAAGCCGAATGAAACTGAAATATACCCGTGCCATGATTACGGCCGCTTTGAAAGGGGAATTAGATTCTGTAGAATTTATGAACCATGACGTATTTGGAATCGCAGTTCCTCAGTCTTGCCCAAATGTTCCAAACGAAATCCTAAATCCAAGAAATACTTGGGAGAATACAGATTTATACGATACAAAAGCTGTTGAATTGGCTCATAAATTCGAAGCTAATTTTGCAAAATTTGCAGCATTTGCCAATGCTGAAATATTAGCAGGCGCACCGATTGCATAGTTAATTTTTAATTCAATACTAAATGAGGCTGTCTAAAAGTATAGACGACCTCATTTTGTTTCTTTGCTCTTATCTTGGGTCAGTCCAAACAGTTTCTATAAATACCGCCTTATCCCAATTTAAACAAGTGCTTTTAGTACCGGCTATGCCTCCACCAAAATCACATACAGTTTCGCAGTTTTCGTTTCTAACTAAACCCAAAGGAATATCATTACCCATACTTGCAAATTGATCATCTACAATATAAACATTTTGCCCATTATATAAATATTTTTTTATGCTAGCCCTAGGATTTTCAACGGGTCTTTTCAATATCACATTAATTGAAGGAGTAAAACATTCTGGATATTTACATTGATTTGAATTTTCTAAATTTTTACTGTCATTACTGCATTTTGTTAGCAGTGTAGCAATAAAAAATAATATTATTAGCTTTCTCATTTTATTTTTTATACGTTAATAATTTAGTTTATTATGATTTTTTGTTGTGAAACTTCTCCTTTATTGTTTATCAATAAAAGGTACACCCCTTTTTGCAGAGCAGAAATATCTAGTTGAGATTTGTTTTTTATAGTTTTCTTAGGTATTCGGGTATTTCCGGTTAAATCTTTTATTTCAACTTCAAAAATTTCTGTTTCTGTAATTGCATTTGTTTTAAAAGTGTTTTCGCTTAGATTCGATTCAGCATTAGTATTTATTTTTTCTACTGTTAAAGAATTAGAACTATTGATTGGATTAGGATAAATTATATAGGAATATCCAATAGTACAGCTGGAATTAGGATAGACAATTATCCCTCCTATTACAGACCATCCGCAACCGTTATTTACTTCAGCAAGCATTTGTCCTGCCGTATTTGTTCCAGCCGGACCAGATGGACCTGCATATATTCTATTATCTTGTTGTGAAAATATTTGCCAGTTTGCGTTTGGCATAGTCCATCGATACGTATATCCTGCTTTATGTCCGCCTGGAACGTTAGCATAATAATAAGCAACTGATCTACATACAGCTGAAGTACCTGTTAATGAACCTGAGTTGAATTTGCCAACCCAAACCTCCTTATTTGCAATACTTCCGTCTGAAAAAGTTGCTTTAATGAAACCTGAGCCATCTGTGTTTGATGACTTGACAGTTATACTTGAATTGTTAGAAGAAATTATGGTAAAATTGCTAGAAGTTGACCAAACTGGTACACTACCCAGAGGAGGCAGGGGAGCAGCCAGAGAGTAAGTTACTGTATTTTCATAGCAAAGTACATAACTACCATTCAAATTATAATTAATTGTCGCATTTGAACCAACACCAACTGCATACCAAGCTTTTGCTACCGTTATTGATTCAATAGAGTTAGAACCATATAAATCTTCTGCGGCTTGAATAGTATAATTTCTTGCTTGTAAATAATTCGTAGTAGCATTGAAATATACGGTTTCGGCTCTGTAAACTATTTTAGCAGCTTTTTCTTTGCTTATGCCAACAACATTATAAAAGTTTCCAATATCATTTGTTCCTGCTTTTCCTTCGGCCAGTATATAAAACCAATGATTCAAAACACCACTGTTGGTATGTGCGTCGCCATCACTGTACCAATATGTACCAATATGTACCAATATGTACCATTGTAAGTATCCGGTTGATAAAAAGTTTTCGGGTTACTCATAGAACGCAAAGCACCACCACCAATTTTTATTTCCTCACCAATTAAATATGTTTGCTTGTTTGGATCGGCATAATATTCAATCATAGCTCCCCATATATCACTCAATCCTTCATTTATAGCCCCAGATTCACCTTCTTTAATTAAACCTGCTGTTTTGGCACATAATCCGTGTGCAATTTCGTGGCCAACAACATCCATCGAAGTTAATGGAGAAAAAATATATGTTCCATCGCCATAAGTCATTCTTTGTCCGTCCCAAAAAGCGTTATCATTATTTGTAAAATAAGTTGGATTTATTTGTGGCAAATTAGCGTGAACATAATTTTTCAATTTAAAACCTTGATTATCTATACTGTTTCTGTTGTGTATTTGAAAAAAATAATCATACTCTTTTCCAGCTCCCCAATGAGCATCTAGTGCAGCATTATCTTTGTTGGCGTTATTGAATTCTGCTGTAGACCAATTATTATCATTATCAAGAAAGTCTATAGCACCAGCATAATTTCCAGTATTGTTCATATTGAAGGTCTCAATACCGAGTCCACGTGAATAATCTCTTAATTTATATTGACTAATTGAGACCTGTTGGGTTTCAATAGTTCTATTTCCGCTATACTTTGTATCTGCAATACCCATTATTTTTTCAATTTGAGAGCGTTTATAAATGATATCTCCAGATTGAGCATCAATATAAACTTCAAGTGAATCATAAGGATAACTTGCCAAAATATTAAATTTGTATGCCAAAACGGGTGTTGAATTTTCTTCAAATAAATCCTTTTCAATGATTACTAACTCCGCTTTCGGATAATACGTAGCTTTTTCATTATTTTGCTCTTTTTTTATTAATTTTTCACTTTCTTTATCTTGCCACATATAACTTTTTGCACCAATATTTGTCAATACGATTAATAATGCTTCATTTTCACTTAATTTAGGAGTTATATCCATATTTGAAATAGCAATGTGTTTACCCGTTATTGTTTTTAAATTACCATTTTCTGAAACTATACTCTTTATGGCATATTCAACTTTGATTCCCTTATAAAATTGTTGATATTTTTTTGACTCTAAATTATTTTGAGTTAGATTATGCTTTGGTTCTAATTTAAAGTCATCATCGTTTTTTAAGTCAAATTGTTTTTTAAAAAAATCTTTAACCGATTTTTCATCTGAATTAATTCTTGTTACCTTAAATTTAATATATTCCGCCTTTCCTTTAGAATTTTTAACAGAAATCTCCTCGTCTTTTACTTGTGCATAATTCATGTCGCTAAAAAATAGTGTGACAATAAGAAATAGTATAACTTTCTTCATAACAGATTAAAAAAATAAAATTTGTAAATGATTTACACAAACATACCTTTTAAATTATAAGAAAAAAACAACAAACGATGCAATAAACACAACGAATGATGCAATATTTTCTTTCATAAATTTATATTCTCTTATTTAATATATGCATTTTAAAGAATTTGCCAATGCTGAAATATTAGCAGGCGCACCAATTACCAAATAAAGGAAGATTACTAATTCAAAATTAAAAGGCTGTTATCGAACAGCTTTTTTTATACCCTGATAAAAATATATATATATGCTCTTTCAAAATTCATCAAAATAACATCAATAATATATCATTCACTCCTAACAATTTAAGCTCTAATATCAATAAATTTTAGTGTAATATTCCTGCAGATAAATTCAGTTTAACAATAGACTATGTTTAACTATTAGGTTGCATTGGCTTAACATCGCGCTTTTACATTTGCAAAAAATTAATTACATGAAAAAATTTATACTTCTTTTTACATTTTCTTTTTTTCTTACTGTAACCGCAAAAGCATCGACTATTAAAGGTAATGTTTACGATTCGGAAACAGGAGAGCCTTTGGCCGGCGTTTCGATTTCGCTGACAAACAGCAAACATAATGACATTACCGGACTTGATGGTTCATTTAAACTTAACGAATTATCATCTGGAACTTATACCATAAAAATCAGTTATGCCAGTTATCTAAGTATTTCGAAAGAAATTACAATTGATAAAGAAACTTCTCAGGATTTAAAATTTTACCTGCAAGCTGAAACTAAATCATTGCGAGAAGTCATCGTAGACAGTAAAGGCGGTGCCAGTGAAGAACATACAGCCCGAAGATTAGAAAAAGAATACAGCCAAGTTATCAATATTGTATCTGGCAAAGCAATAGAGATATCCCCAGATCTTACTGTAGCCAACGTAATTCAGCGCGTTTCGGGTGTGTCTATAGAAAGGAACAGTAATGGAGACGGACAATATGCTATTATTAGAGGAATGGACAAACGATACAACTACACGCTGATTAATGGCGTGAAAATTCCAAGTCCTGATAATAAATACCGTTATGTTCCTTTAGACATTTTTCCTTCTGACTTACTGGACCGATTAGAAATTTATAAAACATTAACGCCAAATATGGAAGGTGATGCGATAGGCGGTGCCGTAAATATGGTAATGAAAGATGCGCCGGCTTCTAAACCGCTTTTCAGTGCTACTATTTCTGGAGGTTACAGCCAGATGTTTTTTGACAGGAAATTTATGAGTTACGGATATGATGAGATTAACAAAAAATCTCCGTATGAATTAAATCCTAAGAGCTACGAAGCTGCTTCACAAGATTTTCCAAAAGGAACATTAGCTTACAAATACTCCAATCCTGCACCCAATTTTTTATCTAATATCTCATTAGGGAAACGATTTTTTGACAACAAATTTGGCGTGCTGATTGCGGGCAGTTTTCAAAATTCTTATAGAGGCAGTAACTCTACGCTTTACAATACCCAGCTTATTGGTACAGATGAATTTGCCAGCATTGTCAGTAAAAATTACCGTGAATATTCGGAACAGCAAAAAAGATACGGGGTACAGGGAAAGGCAGATTACCAGTTCAATTCGTCTAACAAAATTAGTTTGTACAGTGTGTTCTTGAATCTAGATAATATTCAGACTAGAAATACGCTTACTACCGATTATACCTCCGAGTATCACCCAGAAACAGGTAATGCAAAATTGCTTTACTCCACACGTACACGTTTTACCAAGCAGCAGATTTACAACAACACTTTACAGGGAAATAATACCTTATTGAACGATAAATTTAAAATTCATTGGTCGGCAGCTTACTCTTTTGCCAGTAATCAAGTTCCAGACAATACCAATATTAATGTTAACGGCGAAGAGAAAAATTATGTTAGTACCCGTACAAAACTGGCTATTAACCCAATCACGCATCGCTGGGAGCGCAATACGGACGAGGATTTAGCGGGATATTTAGATTTAACATATACGCTGCCTTTATTTGACGGCAATATCGATTTTTCGGCTGGAGGTCTTTACAGAGATAAACAGCGAAGCAGTTTTTACAATAATTATACTTTGGCTCCAACAAATCCAAATGCGGCTTATGGAGTAGATTTTACGGATTATACGCAATTGGATTTAGTAGTAAGCAATCCAACCGGAGCAGTAAGTAACTCTTTGACTTACGATGCAAGTGAAAAAACAGCTGCCGGTTACGGAATGTTTAATTATAAAACAGACAAATGGCAGGCAATAGGAGGTGTTCGTATTGAGAATACCGACCAAGGTTATAATCTGCTTTTTCCTGCCGGAGAGCCTAGACCAATAGGAAACCAGGTTTACACCTACACCCTGCCCAGCTTAACTTTAAAATATTTCCTAAGCAATAAACAACAATTGCATGCTTCTTATTTCCGTTCGCTTAACCGACCTGGATTTTATGAAATTGTACCTAGCAAAGTCGTTAACGAAGAATATCAGGAAAGAGGTAATCCCGATTTAAAACCTGCTGTTGCTGATAATTATGATTTTAGATATGAGTTTTTCCCAAAAGCCGGATCACAATTATTTTTAGGCACTTTTTATAAAAACATTAAAGATCCTATCGAATATACCTTTTTGGCAGATGCCACCCGCGGGCAGGACACCTATTACAGCCCAGGCAACTTTGGTACCGCAAAAAACTTCGGAATCGAATTAGATTATATCACCTATTTCAACAAAATAGGCGTCAAAGTAAACTATACCTATACCGACTCTAAAATTACCACTCCAAAAGACCAAAAAGTATTAGACGCTAACGGAAACTTACAAAAAATATCGGTAATGCAGACTAGACCTCTTTATGGTCAATCGGCACACATTGCCAACGCCGCTATACTTTATAATGACAGCAAAAAAGGCTGGGATGCACAGCTTTCTGTTTCATATACAGGTCCTCGCATCAATACTGTTTCTCAATTTGTTAATAATGATTTATGGCAGGAAGGATTTGTGCAAATGGATGCTTCGGTCGAAAAACGATTTAAATCAAAGTTTAGCATTTACCTAAAAGCAAATAATATCCTAAACACGCCGCACAAGTTATTCTTAAAAGGCACGAACGCAGCAAACACAAACATTGCTGAAAGTAATTTAGAATACAATGGCAGAACACTGATAAGAGACGATTATTATGGTCAGAGTTACCTCATTGGCGTACGTTACAAATATTAGTTAATCCCAAAGAAAACACATACAGATGAAAACAATCTTTAAAAATCTTAACGCTGCTCTTTTATTAATCATTATAATAACTGTTGCTGGCTGCGAAAAAGCGAATAGCGACGTATATACTGATGTAGATGGAGGAGTTTCTTCGGGTGAAATCTCAGGAATCTGGCAAAAAGGAACTACACACAACATTACAGGTGACGTAATTATTCCCGAAGGAAAATCACTGACCATAGAAGAAGGTGTTACCGTAATTATGGATCCTGTGGCAAAGACCGAATTTATTGTAAAAGGTAATTTATACTCATTAGGAACCGCAGATAATCCTGTGAAATTTACCATAGCGGAAAAAGACAGAACCGAAGAGAATAAATTTGGTAAAAAATGGGGCGGAATTTTGGCAGCTAAAACCTGCGCCGAACTCATTCTGGATCACACTATTTTAGAATATGGAGGAAGCACAACTTCAGATGCTTCAACATCAGTAAAATTAGGTTTATACAAAGCAGTTGCCGGCGAAAACTTACCCGCTTTATGGTTTTCTAACGTAAACGGAAAATTGGTAGTAACCAATTCTATTATTAGAAATTTTCAAGAAGACTGTACTTATATCGAAGGCGGAAATATTATTTTTTCGAATAATATTTTCTACACTACAGGCGTATCTGGCGGTGAGGCGATGAATTTCAAATCAGGCTGTTTAGTCGATGCCGCTTACAATTTAATTTATAGTGCCAATACAAATGCTTTTAAATTATCTAATGCAGGACTTAGAAATCCACAAGCCGATATTGTTGCTTATAACAACACTTTTGTAAATACCGGCTGGCGCAGACCAACAGCAAAAGGAGGATCAATTTGGGTCGAAAATGCTGTAGTAGCCCACATCTATAATAATTTATTTGCCAATACCCGTTTTGGTATTAAGAGAGATACTAAAAGCTTGGAAGATGCCCGATCTACAATTAGTAATAACCTTTATTATGGCTATGATCAGACAACTGTTAATCAATTTCAGCCCTCTAAAGATGTTATTGGCGGCACAAACGAAGTGAAAGGAACAGCTGCAGGCCAAAACGACCCAGGTTTTGTAAATTATCCTTTAAACAACCCTGTAAGCAGTCCTGATTTTAATACTTCTTGGGATTTTCATTTAAAATCAAATTCTATTGCTCTTGGTAAAGGAACTACTAATTTTGTTAGACATTTTAATAATCCTATCACTTTTAGCAACGGATTGGCATATGCTTCTCCGGCGCCAGCTGCTTTTATTGGTGCTTATGGCGTGGCTAAATAAATCAAAAACAATTAAATCAATACCTCAAAATGGTCAAAAAAATAATACTTTCTATAAGTTTATTTACGCTTGCAGTGCTGTCTTTCAGCTGTCAAAACGATAAAAAAAATACCAAAACCGCATCCAAAAATGTAGTAAAACCAGTTTTTATTTCTGAACCCGTACAATTTGACAGTGACGATCCTGCAATCTGGATTAATAAAGCTGATGTTTCAAAAAGTCTGGTTATTGGAACTGATAAAGAAAAAGATGGAGGACTTTATGTATTTGACCTGCAAGGGAAAATACTAAAAGACAAGACTGTGAAAAATCTAAAAAGACCCAATAATGTAGATATTGCTTACGGATTGGTGCTTAACGGAAAACCAACAGATGTTGCCATTACGACAGAAAGATTAGGTCAGGATCTTAGATTTTTTTCAATTCCGGACATGAAACCTGTTGACAACGGAGGAATCAAAGTATTTGAAAACGAAACCGAAGCAGATTACAATGCTCCAATGGGTATAGCTGTTTATACTTCAAAAGATGCAAAAATATATGCTATTGTCGGCCGCAAAACCGGACCTAAAACGGGCGGTTATCTTTATCAATATTTATTAGAGGACAACGGTAATGGAAAAGTAAAAGCCACTTTAGTTCGTAAATTTGGAGAATACAGCGGTAAAAAAGAAATAGAGTCAATTGCTGTTGATAATGAGTTAGGATATGTTTACTATTCTGATGAGCAATTTGGTGTACGCCAGTATTATGCAGATCCAGCCAAAGGAGACGAACAATTATCCTTATTTGGCACAACAGGTTTTGCCGAAGACCACGAAGGTATTTCTATTTATAAACTTACTGATACCACAGGCTATATTTTAGTATCAGACCAAGGGGCTAACCGTTTCCAGATTTTTAGCCGTGAAGGCACAAAAAACAATCCATTTGAGCACAAATATTTAAAGACGATAAATGTTTCAGCCACAGAAAGCGATGGTTCCGAAATAACCAGCATCCCTTTAAATTCGAACTTTAAACATGGTTTGTTTGTAGCAATGAGTACCGATAAAACATTTCATTTTTACCGTTGGGAAGATATCGCTGGTAAAAATTTAAAAATAAAGTAATTTATTGCAGCCGAATTTTTCTATTCAATATATTACTGCCAATAAAAATTGACATTAGTTCTTTTTTACCTTATTGGCAGTAATAATTTGCTGATTTAAATACTTTTAACACAAAAGAAATTAGCGAATTGAAAAACATATGGATTTTTGACCTTAAATTTGTACCAATCAAATTTATCAATCAAAAATCAATCAATCATGTTAAAACAATTTTTTATCCTGTGTTCAGGCGCAGACAAACCGCTGCTGGAAGGGTGCTCCGAAGGCGAACAAACCAAATATGTTGGTATTGGTGCTACCGTTTTTTTTACTGCAGTTATGGCTTTCATAGCCAGTGCTTATGCCCTTTTTACTGTCTTCGATAATGTTATTCCTGCACTTCTTTTTGGATTCGTTTGGGCCTTACTTATTTTTAATCTGGATCGTTTTATTGTTTCCACCATTCGAAAAAGAAACAATTTTTCTAGTGAATTTCTGCAAGCGACTCCTCGAATTCTTTTGGCCATTATCATTGCAATCGTAATTTCAAAACCTTTGGAAATTAAAATTTTCGAAAAAGAAATCAATACGGTTTTACTGAAAGAAAAAAACGCAATGGCTTTGAATAATAAAAAAGAAGTCAGCAGTTATTTCAAATCGGATTTGGACAAAAACAAAAACGAAATCAAAAACCTAAAAACCGAAATAGCCAATAAAGAAAAAGAGGTAAATACGCTTTATCAGACTTATATTCAAGAAGCCGAAGGAACTGCAGGAACAAAATTAATGGGCAAAGGTCCCGTGTTTAAAGAAAAAATAGCGAAACACGATTTAGCAAAAAAAGAATTAGATACCATTCAAAAAAACAATTTAGCCAAAATCGCTGTTCTGGAAAAAAGCACCAAAACACTGCAGACAGATTTAGACAAAAAAGTCACCGAGACACAGCCAGTTATTGACGGATTTGACGGTTTGATGGCGCGGATTAACGCTTTGAATAAACTGCCTTGGCTGCCTTCATTTTTTATAATGCTGTTGTTCCTTGCTATTGAAACTTCACCAATTATTGCAAAGTTATTATCTCCAAAAGGGGAATACGATTATAAACTGGAAGATTTAGAAACTGCGCTCAAAGCTACAATCGAACAGGACAAATACCAACGTGAATTGCTGATAAAAACCAGTGCCTCGATGCACGATAAAGTATATGCAGATATCGCTGAGGATAAGAAACTATACGATCTGCAGCGAAAAAACGCAACGGAATTACTGGAACAGCAATCCAATAATTTTGTTGAAAAGCAAATAAAAACTTTATAGATTCTAAAGACAAAAGTCTTAAAGTCAAAAGAAATTAACTTCTGACTTTAAGACTTTCAACATTATGACTTTCGGCTATAAATTACATCTGGCTCAAAATCTCTTTTTTGAAAGCATCATATTCACCCTGCATAATCAATCCGTTATCAAGGAGTTTTTTATAATTCTGCAATTTTGCAAAAAGTTCGTCCTGCGATAATCCGCTGTTAATTTTCTCTCTAGAAGCAGCTGAACTTTCAGCAAAAGGTTCGGCTTGATTAGAAACAACCGGCATAATTTCGGCAAAATCAGTTACTTCTTCCGTTTCCATTTCTTCAATCAGCTCCGATTCCTGAATCAATTCTGGAACATTTTCTTCGTTAATTACTGATGCCGCTACAGGAGCTGCTGTTCCGTTTTTCAAAATATCCAATTGTTCTTTGGCAAACGTAGCAATTTTTCTAGCTTGAATTTTAGGAATATAATCGATAGAAACCTGAACCTGTGTTTTGGTCGAAAATGAAAATTCAGAACCTAAAATATTTTCTTTCATAAACGTGCCTTCAATTTCGTCCCAGGTAAAATCGGTAAAATTCATTGAAAGCCCCATATTTTTAGGCTGACAAATAATAATTCTTTTATTGGTCACCACAATACTATCCGGAAAAACAGTAATAGCTGGTTTTTTCTGAACGGCGATATACCCTACTTCTTCATTTTTCATCAATAAATCATTCAGTTTTGAAGTAATTTTTTCGATGGCTTTTGGATCTTGTTCTTCGTTAAGGAACTTTTTAAGATTATCAATCATAGTATTTTATTTGAAAGTGTCTGATGTTTTTGAACAAAAGTAATGTCTATTTTTCTAATTGCTTCTGCTATTCTGTAAAATATTTTACTCTAGGTCAATAATTTCAGTTTGAATTTTCTTCGTTAAACTTTTAAAAACCAATTCATAGGAATGATCAATTAATTCTTTCAGCAGTGCATTCGGAACATCTTGATTTACGCTAATTGTGTTCCAATGCACTTTGCTCATATGAAAACCGGGCTGTATGGCATCATATTCGGCACGCAGTTCTTGTGCACGCTCAGGATCACATTTCAGATTCATATGCGGATTTCCTTTTTCCCACTGCAATAAAGATGATAGAGCAAACATCTTTCCGCCTACTTTAAATACCAAAGTATCTTCATCAAAAGGGAAATGTTCCGTAACTCCTTTCTTGGAAAGACAATATTCGTAATACGTTTCTAAGTTCATTTATTTTCCAATTTCACCCAAGTGGGTATATTTAAAACCTGTTTCATATTTTAATCCATAACCAAACATCCTGTCCATAGACGAATGCGCAAATAAAATAACACCAATAAGCTCAACCGTTTCATTGGAACAAAAAATACCGACAAGATAAAAAACAATCGCTATGCCTCTGTGATGGGCTAAATTATAACAAAATGCGCCAATTCTATCTCCAAAGAGATAACCTATCATAGAAAAATCAGGTACTAAAATTAAAACCAAGAACCACCACCAAGCATAGTTCAATTGGTTAAAAAAGTAAATACCGAGTACAAACAATCCTAATTCTTCGAGTTTGATAACTGTTTTCATGATACTATTTTTTCCATCATTTTTTCTGGGTGCGCCAAGGCCTTAAAACCAAATTTCTCATATAAAAAATGAGCATCAGATGTAGCCAGACGCCATATTTTTACTTCCTGCAATTGCGGTTCTTTCATCATAGCGTCAATTAAAATCGAAGAATATCCTTTTCCTCTGTGTTCTTCGGCTATAAAAACATCCATTACATAAGCAAAAACGACATAATCAGTGATAACCCTCGCAAAACCAAATTGGACATCGTCCTTATAAATCCCAAAACAAATCGAACTATCAATTGTTTTTTGAACTTCATCAATGGTTCTTCCCGCAGCCCAATAAATATCTTTCAAAAAATCCTGGATAAAAGGAACATTTAATTGTTGTTTATCTGTAGAAACGTAAATCTTACTGTCCATATTTTAAATAAAAATTAAAGTCTTAATTTATAACCGATTTTATTCACTGGCTTGCTGATAAATTTTGGCGCATCAAATCGGTAACCAAAATACAACAATCCAAACGAACCACCATTTGAAACAACCTGGTTTTTACTTTCATTATAAAAACTGGAATTGAAATTAAAGTTGACTCCAAATAGAATTCGATCCGAATTATATCCAAGTCTTAGCCCGCCAGTAAGAGTGGTCAAAAAATAATCATGCTTTTCTTTTTTTTGAATTCCTAATTCATCTGTTGTAGAATTCAGGAATTTTACTCCAAGAGCTGTTGTTAAATTAGGCGCCACATAAAACTTTTTATGAATAATAAAATTATAAAAATAACCAATCCCCACACTTACATCATATTCATTTTGATACGTCTTTAAAATATCAGTTTCCAAAGAAATCTTTTTATAATCATATATTAGTGTTGGGATAAAACTTCCTGCACTTTCTTTTTGCCACTCAGTAAACGATGTGATGCTTTTTAATGAAAAATTGGGATTGAAAATATACGATGTTGACATTCCGTATTTGGTTATTTTTAAATCTGGAAATTGAATATAAGGGGCAATATCAGGTTTCCAATCTGGTAAAAAATCCTGAGTGTTTGCGATATAATATCCTTTGATCCTGCTGTAATCAACCGTCTGAAGCCATTTTCCAAGAAAAAAACGAAAATTATATTCTGAAAATTTAGATTTTCCTTTTACATCTTCATCTTTATTTCCTCCTATAAACTGAGGATAAAATCCGTAACTAAAACCTATAAATTTATAATCTGCAGATAAAAACACTTTGTAATTATTATTGGTTTCCAAATCCAGATTGCCACCATTTTTGTCTTCCAAAATTTGTGAGTCAGTTTGCGTACTAAGATTAGTTCTAATCAAAATCTCATCGGGATAAAACACAAATTTAGAACTGTCTCGTTCTTTTTTTTGACCAAAAACAGTCCCGTTTCCTAAAAGCAAAATAGCAAAAAACAATGCTATTTTAAGCAAATATTGGTTATGGCAACTTCTATATTTCCGTGTTTTCAATCCTTAGATTTTACAAAATAGAATATAAAACAGGCTTGCTTGGACTCGCATCATTTTCAAAAGAAGCGATTTGAAGATTCAACAGATAACTACCGTCTTCGATTTCATCAGGAACAAAAATCATTTCAGTTATCGTACAATCTAATCGCGCATCAGGATTTAAATCATTAACATCTTTTACTTTCCAAAAAGCTTTATGTGCCAATAATTTCCCTTCGTCATGTTCTTTGTCCACACTCGGCAAATCGATCAGCAAATGTTTGATGCCGCTTTCGCGAATGAAATGTGCTGCATCTTCTGCCAGATAAGGCGGATTGGTATTCGAATATTTCAGTGATTTTTTTATTTTGAAATTGGGTAATGTTCGGATAATTATTGCTTCGGGAGTTTTAACGCCTAATGCTTTCTTTATCTGATTTCTCGTTATTACCAAATCTTCTCCCTGCATTTCCGGCACAACCGAAACCAATTCAGCCAAAAAGAAAAACTGCTTCAGCCATTGATTAATGCTGTAAAAATCCCGTGTAATATGACCGAGACATTCAGTATGAGTTCCGTGTCCATGGGGGTTAAAAAAGATATTATTAAAATTGGTCGATGATTTCCCTTCGGAAACCTTACCTATCCAATCGCCAAAAACAACAGGCTCAATTATGGGTTTTTCTAAATACCAGGCAATCGGATTTTCATCAGTATTCGTCAATGGAATTGAAATATCAATGGGTTTTGATAAATCGACTTTAAACATATTATTGTTATGTTGGATTGATGCTTTCATAGTTATTTAACCGCAAGGTTTATGTTTTACTTTAGTCGAGAAGTTCGCAAAGTAATTTTACTGTATTACAAAATTAAAAACTTCCACCTAATCTCCCCCGCACCCTCCACAGGAACTTCCGCAGCTTGATCCACAGCTTGATCCGCAGGAAGACGAACTGCTTGAATCTCCATAACTGCTATTATTATTACTTTCATTTATTATGGGTGCAAATGAGCTGCCTAAATAAATACTGCCTAATAAGAAATACTGCCAATCCCAAGAACTAAAATTATTTCTTTCCGGGTATAATTGTACTAGCTTTTTATATACTTCAGGAATTATCGATTTAGTGAATTTGCTCCTTAAACTTCTTAAAAATGTAAAACTGATAAAAACTAAAATGACCGAAATAAAAACCAATAAAAGTATTGGCTTCCCCCTTTGAAAACCAATCGCCATCCGTGAGCATCCAATTAAAAACAAACTAAAAATTACAGCACAGTTCAAAACTAATAATTTTGAAAATTGTTTAGAGTTCAAAATAATTTCATCAATATAATTTGTAGAATTCTTTATCTGAATAAAAACCGGTTTCATCTTCATTTTATTCAAAATATAAAAATATTGAATATTTTTATAGGCTTTCAGCTCATCCATTATTGCTTTATCAAATGGATTATCCTCCTCTTTGTTTTTTAAAATATTTACCTTTTTATCAGCCGAAATAGATACAAATTCATCAACTATTAACTGATTTACATATCCATGAATTACATTGTCTAATTTTCCAGTCTGCATATAGATTAACTCCGTTGGTGTTAAGTTGCTAAATATGGTATTAAAAGACAATTTTGTATAAAGGTTATTTAAAAAGTTTTTATTGTACTGGTTTAAAAAAAGCAATGAGAAGATTATTATTCCGATATATCCGATTACAAAAAAAGGATTGTTTATTCTGAGATAAACAGGCTTTATAAAATAGCAAAATGGCAAAAACAGTACAATCAATATTCCGATGCTCAATTGAAGATATTGATTATAACTATACTTTGATTCATCTAAAAGAAATGTATCAGACAAATTATCATAATTCCAAAATTCTTCAGGCTGTTTACCAAAAGATCTCTCATAAAACACTTGTGTAGATTCCTTAGCCTGAGCAAATTTTTCTTTTTCTGCTCTATTATGCGTAGATGGAATATGTTCTATTCTCTTGCCCAAAACACCACAAAACTCATTATACAATTGGGTAAAAACAAGATGCTGATGCCACACAATGTCAACAATAGCTGAGGGAGAAACCATCACATTTGAAGCAGCTGCCAAAAACATAAATTTTTTATATTCCAAAATTGCTTTTTGGGTATAATTAATTGTCCATTTGTTTTCATAAGCTAATCTTGTAGAAAAACCGTATTCTGATATTGGAAAATCAAAATTATAGGCTTCAATTTTTGCCCAAAGGGTGCTATCCATTTTTATTATTTTAACTATTTCATTCCAAATTTAAATAAAATAAATCCGAAGCAATTCCATCTGTCAGGAATTTTCCTTTTGAAGTTGGTTTCAAAATATTGTTTTCAATTGAAAGCAAGCCGTCGTTTAGATATTTCTGAGCTTGTTTACGCAAATAGTTTAAATAATCAATTCCAAATTCCGCTTCAATTCTTTCCAAAGAAACACCCCAAATTGTTCGAAGACCCGTCATAATATATTCATTGTAACGGTCGGCGATGGATAAAACTTCTATTTCATTCGGTAATTTATCTTCTTGAATAGATTTTAAATAAAGAGGATTATTGGAAACATTCCAGCTGCGGGAAACTCCGTCATAACTATGAGCAGACGGACCAATTCCAATATACTTTTTCCTCAGCCAATAAGCCGAATTGTTCTTCGAGAAATAATTTTCCTTTCCAAAATTAGACAGCTCATAATGAATAAAATCATTTGCTTCCAATGTCTCGACTAAAATTGCAAAATGTTCCTGAGCCGATTCATCGTTAGGTTTTGCTATTTTTCCAGTTTGAATGAGTTTGTTCAAAGCTGTTTTGGGTTCGACCGTTAGAGCATAACTTGATATGTGCGGTATTCCAAAACTCAAAGCGGTTTCGATATTTTGTTTCCATCTTTCGTTACTCATTCCCGGAATTCCATATATCAGATCCAATGAAATATTATCGAAATATTGGGTTGCAAATTCTAAACATTCTTTGGCTTCCGCCGAATTATGAGCGCGATTCATCATTTTCAAATCATCTTCGAAGAAAGACTGGATTCCGATGCTTAGCCGATTAATTGAAGTCTTGGACAATTCGATTATTCGATCTCTTGATAAATCATCGGGATTGGCTTCTAGAGTGATTTCGGGATTCTCAGAAACTCTGTAGTAAGCAGATATTTCTGAAATCAAAAATCTAATATCTAAAATCTGCAATACTGAAGGTGTTCCTCCGCCGAAATAAATAGTTTCTACCACTTCGTTTTCAAACTCATTTTTACGCATTCGGATTTCTTTGGCAATAGCCAAAACCATTTCATCTTTCTTCTTCATCGAAGTCGAAAAATGAAAATCGCAGTAATGACAAGCCTGCTTGCAGAATGGTATGTGTATATAGATTCCTGACATAATAAAAAAAGAGCAAGTTAAATCTTGCTCTTGAATAATTACCATTAATCTCCGATAAAATTAAAAATATCTTTAATTTCTCTTCAGAGATTAATTTTATATTTAGGTATATTGTTATTTATCTCCCTTCTTTAAACTTTCCATTTGTAATGACAATTTTTGAATTATTAACAGGATTAGTTGCTGTCAAACTAAAAGTCCCCTCCACATAAACATCATTTACAATAGTGTAAGTTATAGTGCCTGAAACATTATAAACTACATATTCATGTGTTGCTAAATCAAATTTCATAAAAGAAATTCTGTTGTAAGAAGCATTGCTTGTAAAAGGGAATGTACCCGTTTTAACATCAGCTTTTGGAAAAACAATTCCTAAACTATATTCTCCATCATTCTCCACATTAAGTGTTGTAATTTTGTCAAAACCTATCAATTCAGTAGAACTGTCAAGCGACATACCATGCCAGTCTTTGCCATCCAACTTTGCAAAAGTTCCCAATCCGGGAATATCAGCAGTCAAATCTTTATAAGAAACGGTAAACGAACCGCTTACTGGAATGAATTTTGTTGGATCTGTAATATAATTTGCCTCGTAATCGTATCCATGTTCATATAATTTACCCGAAAATTTTACTTTTACCGTTTTATTGGCTGTATTAAGTTCCTCTAAAGTAAAAGTAAAAGTATTAGAGGTAAAAACATCTGAAACTTCATGCTTAACTACAGAACTTGTTACTGAAGTACCATCAGTAAATCCTTCGTACAAGTTCCCATAAACATTAAATACAAAATTAACTCCAATTCCGTCAGATGTTACACCTTCAACTTGTATGTAATCATCTATTTTTTTTGCTTCCCATGAACTTACTTTTTTTGTTTCGTTATTATAAACTAAGTCAAAAGATCCGCCTGTTGTTTGATTATTATTGTCATTACTATCATCTCCCGAAGAACATGATGTGATAAGAACTGTAAATAGAATAAAAGCAATAAATTTAATTTTAATCATTATTTAAAAAGGTTAAGTTATTTTTTACAAATATACTTATTTTTTTACTCTATCTTCATTCAGTTTCACAAAAGCATCCCAGCCAGAATAGCTTTTACCCGCAACAATTTTACCCGAATTGAAAAAGTGACAAACCGCAGCCGCCAAGCCATCTGTAGAATCCAGATTTTTAGGCAGTTCTTTTAAACCTAATAACTGCTGAAGCATTTTGGCAACTTGTTCTTTGGTAGCATTTCCGTTTCCGGTAATTGCCATTTTTATTTTTTTGGGTTCGTATTCGGTAATTGGAATATCTCTGGAAAGTCCTGCAGCCATTGCTACGCCCTGCGCTCTTCCTAATTTTAACATGGATTGTACGTTCTTGCCAAAGAAAGGAGCTTCAATCGCTATTTCGTCTGGATTGTGGGTTTCGATTAACTCGATGGTACGTTCAAAAATAACTCTCAGTTTTTGGTAATGATTGTCGTATTTGGACAGCTGCAGTTCGTTGAGCTGCAAGAATTCCATTTTCTTGTTAACAATTTTTATCAATCCAAAACCCATAATCGTGGTTCCGGGGTCTATTCCTAATATAATGCGTTCTTTTGTCAAAGTTTGTTTTATTTAGCCGAATTGCTTTCCATTTCTTCGAGCATCTTAATTATTTTATCCAATTTTTCGACTTCGATTTTATCCAATCGAATTGCCAGTGCTTCAATTTCGAGTTTTGCATCAACATTAGTCTGATAATCCGATTGCGCCTGAATCCTGTCTCTTTCGCTCTGTCTGTTTTGCGACATCATAATAATCGGTGCAGCATAAGCAGCCTGAGTCGAGAAAAGAAGATTCAGTAATATAAAAGGATATGCATCCCAGTGATACACATAACCAACGAGGTTCAATCCCATCCAAATCATCACAAAAATGGTCTGAAGAATAATAAACTTCCAAGATCCCATTCCCTTGGCCACCCAATCGGCCAAACGGCTCCCAAAGCCTAATGCTTCATGGTGTTTTTCGTGCCACGTTTTGTTGTTGCTCATTTCTTTTTAGTATTAGATTTACGAATCTCTGTTTGACTTTATGCTATCTTGTATAATAGTTTTTCCTTTACTTTGCGGTATGATTTCAATACCACACAAAGCTAAACAATTCCTCGTACTTCTAGTCAAACTTTTGATTGTAGGCGGTGCCTTTTATTTTATTTACAATCAGCTAGCGAACAATGACAAACTGAACTGGCAAAAATTCTTAGTGCTGTTTCATAAGAATCAGTCGGTTTCCGGAATCAGTTTTATTTTGCTTCTGAGTGTTTTGAACCGCTTATTTGAAATTTTAAAATGGAAATATTTAGTTTCTTATCTCCGTCCTATTTCTTTGGGCGAAGCGACCAAACAAGTTCTCGCAGGACTCACAGCGGGTCTGTTTACACCAAACGGCGTGGGTGAATATGCGGGAAAAGCATTGTATTTTGATAAAAAGGAAACCAAAAAAATAGTGTTTCTAAACCTGATCTGCAACGGAATACAGATGATACTGACGGTTATTTTTGGAATTTTTGGACTGCTTTATTTCAATGCACAATACAATGTGATCACTCAAAAATCTATTGCTATCCTTTTTGGAATTTGCTTTTTAGTTTCTGTCGCTTTATTTTTTTCGAAAAAAGTAAATATCAAAGGTTATTCCATTGAAAAACTGATCCATAAAATTAATGAAATCCCAAAATCGATTCATCAAAAAAATATGCTTTTGGCTATTTTGCGCTATTTGGTTTTCTCTCATCAATACTATTTTTTGTTTCTCGTTTTTGATGTGGATTTGCCATACCTCATTTTGATGTCAGTCATAACGAGCGTTTACTTACTGGCTTCGGCTTTACCTACTTTCCAATTTTTGGATTTTGCCGTAAAAGGAAGCGTAGCCGTATATTTCTTTGGAATATTGGGCGTTAACGAGTGGGTGGTTGTCTTTGTCTCTACATTGATGTGGTTCCTGAACGTGGTTTTACCTGTTATTTGGGGAAGCTATTATGTCTTGAATTTTAAAACAAAAACAGAGCAATGATTTTGTTTTTATTTGGCATAGCAATCCTTTATATGCTGACTATTAGCTTGCTCATTTATGGTTTTACCAAAATAAATCAATTTGAATATATTGGCTTGGCGCCAAAAACCAGCTTTAGTATTATTGTTCCTTTCAGAAATGAAGAAGAGAATTTGCCGATTCTATTGGAAAGTATTTCAAAATTGAATTATCCGACGGATTTGTTTGAAGTGATTTTGGTGGATGATGCTTCAGATTTAAGATTTAAGATTAACGATTTAAGATTTAAGATTTCGTTGATTGAGAACATTAGAAAATCAAATTCACCAAAAAAAGATGCCATTACAACGGCTATGGAAATTGTAAAAACCAATTGGGTCATCACCACCGATGCGGATTGTGTGGTTCACAAAAATTGGTTACTGGCATTGGACAATTTCATTCAGCTGCATCATGTTTCAATGATTGCAGGAGCGGTTACTTATGCTTGCCAAAATTCTTTTTTGCATCATTTTCAACAATTGGATTTGGCGAGTCTGCAAGGCGCAACTATTGGCAGTTTTGGAATCGACAAAGGGTTTATGTGCAATGGAGCCAATTTTGCCTATACCAAATCATTTTTTCAAAAGTTAAACGGCTTTGAAGGCAATAATTCAATTGCGAGTGGTGATGATGTTTTTTTATTACAGAAGGCCGTAATCGAATACCCTGAAAAAGTCGTTTATTTAAAATCCAAAAATACCATCGTTACTACAAAACCAGTCGATGATTGGAAATCGTTGTTCTACCAACGCATGCGCTGGGCTTCCAAAACCACTTCGTATCAAAGTCTTTTTGGGAAAAGGTTAGGACTAATTGTATTTTTGATGAATTTCGGATTTGTGTATTGTTTTGTGATGACTTTCTTGGGAATGCTTCCTTATTTTTTTATCGGAATGTATTTCCTGGTTAAATTTGGAATTGATACTGTGCTAATAAATCAAACAAATAAATTTTTAACTAAACATGAAATTCGTTTTTTACTTTTAAGCAGTTTGTGGTATCCGTTTTTCAGCACTGTCGTGGCTTTGTATTCTCTTTTTGGAAAATACGAATGGAAAGGGAGAAGATTTTAGAATTTAGATTGTTAGATTGTTTCTCAATATTCTTAATCTTAAACAAATCTTGTCATGAAAACGAATGCTCTAGCCCAGATGGAAACCTACCGTGTGGACACAAATATTTTATGTTAAAATAGCACGCAGATTGGGCAGATTATCGCTGATTTTTTGGTTGTATACTAAAAATATTATGTATAAAACTTATGTTTTTTTCAATACATTTTTTAAAAAACAACAAATTTATCGATTTAAATCCGTGTCATCTGTGGCCTATTAAAAGATGTGTCCACACGGTAGGATGGAAACGGCATCCTGTTGTCCCGGGGTTCGGGACAACAGATATAGTGTACAGCTGGAAATAGCTCCTTATCTAAACAATACTCAAGTTGAAAATTTATGATGAAATCTGAATTCTTAAATCTATTCTACTCCACTTTTAAAATTACTGGAAGAATAAACTGAGTTTTTACTGGAATTCCCCTCTTTATTGCCGGATTGATTTTTGGGAAATCCACTAGGCGGACTTTGAGGATACTGTCAATTTTGACTTTATCATAAGCCACAGAATCTTTCGGGAACTGCGGTTCAAATTTCATAGTTGCGTTTGGAAAAACGGTTACTTTTACTTCGATGGTGTCCAGCTCTGGATATAGCATTGCAAGTGTGTCATTGCACAGTTTTTCCTGAATTAACTGAGTCAAAACCTCAAAAAAGCATTGCTGACGCTGCTTTTTATCTTCAATTTTATCACAGTCTACCATTGAGGGATATTCGTCAACTTCTTTCCAATTAATAGCTTTCAATTCCTTTTGCAATAATTCTTTTTCTGAAGGAATCTGCTTGTCAAAATACTGACAGGAATTAAAAAATATAAAAACTAAAAAAAGGAAATACTGCTTCAAGGCTTGTTTTTTGAATGGGAATACTATTATATAAAAATACAATTATTTTTCTCATATTCGTATATGGAATACACATTGTATTTTCGGTCTCAAAATTACTAAAAATATTTTTATGGATATCCTGCTTTTGATTTTGGGTTTAGTTTGTGTTATTGTGGGAGTTTTTGGAAGTTTTTTACCAGTTTTACCGGGGCCAAGCGTCAGCTGGATCGGAATTGTACTGCTGTATTTTACAAAAGCTGTTCCTGCCAATTACTGGATTTTGGGGATTTCCTTATTGATTACGATTGTTCTGACCATTTTGGATTATGTTATCCCCGCTAAAGGAACCAAAAAATTTGGCGGAAGTTCTTATGGTATTTGGGGAACCAATATTGGATTGATTGTCGGGATTTTTGCACCCATTCCGCTGGGATTTATTATCGGACCTTTTGCAGGGGCTTTTGTTGGAGAACTTATTTATGATTACAAAGACCATCAGCGTGCTTTGAAAGCGGCTACAGGTTCATTGATAGGCTTTCTGGCTTCGTCTTTTATGAAGTTTGTTGTCTGTATGATGTATCTAGGACTGTTTCTTTGGATTGTGTGGCAGAATAGAGGCGGTTTGTTTTAAATTCACATTACAAAGATACGCTGCGGTGCATCTTTACTGTTTGTTCAGGGAAACACAGAATAAAAAAACCTTCCCGTTAAGAAAGGCTTCTAACAATATTTATCTCGGTTTTAGAACGGGAGAACTCGAACCCGCAGACCTGTATTTTAAAACTATAATTCGAATTTTTTACTTTGGATTAATAATTCAATTGGTTTTCTATTGAGCTTTTTTAATAGCAGCTCTTCGATTAAAGCTTCTTTTTTAGTTTCAAACGGCATAGGATATACTAAATTCCCAAATTCCTTTGTTGGAAGTATATACTTCTGTTTTCATTATGATACAGCAATCTTTGAGCAACGTTCAATCCCTCTATTTATCTGCATAAAGCCTAGAAACATACTTCCCAATTACATCAAATTCCAAGTTTACTTTGGTTCCCACAACAAACGAATGAAAATTAGTATGTTCATAGGTATAAGGTATAATAGCTACACTAAAATTATTCTTACCAGAATCCACCACAGTCAGACTAACTCCGTTTACAGTAACAGAACCTTTCTCGATAGTAATATTTTTCAAAGCAGTGTCATATTCAAAAGTATACAGCCAGCTTCCTTGGGTTTCCTCAGCCACAATACAAATCGCCGTTTGATCCACATGCCCCTGCACAATATGCCCGTCCAGACGATCTCCTAGTTTCATCGCTCTTTCCAGATTAACTTTATCTCCAGCTTTCCAATCTGAAATATTAGTTTTTTTTATAGTTTCTCCAATAGCGGTAACCGTATAAAGTGTTCCTTCAATAGCTACAACAGTCAGACATATTCCGTTATGAGCAACGCTTTGATCAATTTTTAATTCATCAGCCAACACTGAATCTATAGTGATATGAATATTATCCTGCTCTTTTTTAACTTCTTGAACTTTGCCAAGTGTTTCAATAATCCCTGTAAACATTTCTTATTTTATTTTACTAAATTTGCAGTTCAAAATTAGCAATAAATAACTAGAGGACATTATGAAAAAAGCAGAAAATATAATCGTAGGAATTTCAATAGGAGATTTAAACGGTATTGGAAGCGAAGTAATTCTAAAAACATTCGAAGACAGCCGCATGTTAGAATTATGCACCCCTGTTATTTTTGCCAATGTAAAAATTTTGTCATTTATAAGAAAGAGTTTCGAATCCACAGTTCCCTTACACGGTATCGACAAACTAGACCAAATTGTGATTGGTAAAGTAAATGTTTTCAATCTTTGGAGAGAAGGAGTCGATTTAAACCTTGGAACCAATGACGAAAAAATAGGACAATATGCAATCAAATCATTTACTGCTGCCACCAAAGCGTTAAAAGAGGGAGATATCGATGTCTTAGTTACAGCACCTATAAATAAATACAACATTCAGTCTGAAGATTTTAAATTTCCGGGACATACTGATTATCTAAATCAAGAATTAGAAGGCAATGCGTTAATGCTGATGGTACAGGACAATCTGAGAGTTGGTTTATTAACAGATCACGTCCCAATCAACGAAGTTGCTTCACATTTAACCGAAGAGTTAATTTTCAAAAAAATTGAAACTATAAATCAGACTCTAATTCAGGATTTCAGCATCAACAAACCCAAAATTGCAGTACTCGGCCTTAATCCTCACTGTGGTGACGGAGGCGTTATCGGAACTGAAGACGACAAAGTATTAAAGCCAGCATTGAAAAAATTATTCGACAAAGGAACATTAGTATTTGGTCCTTTTGCCGCCGATGGTTTCTTTGGAAGCAGCCAATACGAAAAATACGACGCTATTATTGCTGCATATCATGACCAGGGATTAATCCCTTTCAAAACATTATCTTTTGGAAATGGCGTAAATTATACAGCTGGACTTAACAAAGTTAGGACTTCTCCAGATCACGGAACCGCATATGACATCGCAGGAAAGAATAAAGCCGACTATAATTCTTTCAAAGAAGCTGTCTATCTTGCAATTGATGTATATAATTCCAGAAATCTGCATGCAGAAATCAGCCAAAAACCCCTAAAAACAAAAGAAAAACAGTTATAAACAAAAAAAGGTGAATAACATTCTTGGATTTACAATTATTTTATATCTTTGCACTCCCGAAGTTTAGGGCAAATTGTTGTTGAAATGAGCAAGACAAAAGAATATACAATCCCTTTCGTAGGATTGAAGCTAGGAAAACACAAATTTGAGTATCAAATAGATAATGCGTTCTTTGAAATCTTTGATTATAATGAATTTCAAAATTCAGACATCAAAGTAACTGTAGTTTTAGACAAAAAAAGCAACCTGTTAGAGTTAAGTTTCAAACATGAAGGAACTATCAATGTTCCGTGTGACCTTACAAGTGAAGATTTTGATTTACCAATAAAAGGAAAATTAAAACTAATTGTACGGTTTGGAGAAACTTTCAACAATGACAATGAAGAGCTGCTAATACTTCCTTTTGGAGAATTTGAAATAGACATCGCTCAATATATATATGAGATGATAATACTTTCAGTTCCTCAAAAAAGAATCCATCCCGGTATAAAGGATGGCAGTTTAAACACTGAAGCTTTGACAAAACTGAAAGAGTTAACAATTAAAGAGCAAAAAAAAGAAAAAAAAGAAGAAGAAAATACAGACCCGCGCTGGGACAAATTAAAGCAACTATTAACGGATAAATAATATAGTAAAATGGCACATCCTAAGAGAAAAACCTCAAAAACAAGAAGAGACAAAAGAAGAACACATTACAAAGCTACAGTAGCTCAGATCGCTACATGCCCAATTACTGGAGAAGCACATTTATACCACAGAGCTTACTGGCATGAAGGTAAAATGTATTACAGAGGACAAGTTGTTATCGACAAATCTGAAGTAGCTCTTGCTTAATACGTTTTTGTAAATTATACTAGAACTCTCACCTCGTGAGAGTTTTTTTTGTTGTTTATAATTTACCCCCTCAAATAAGAAAAACTTAACAATATTAGTTTAGTTTTTTTATTGTAATTTTAGAGACTTTTAAAAATTTTGCAAATGGCAGCATTTGCAATAAATAATCGCATATTAATGAGTACAATTACAGCCGCAATTACCGCTGTTGGTGGTTATGTTCCGGATTTTGTTCTTTCCAACAAAGTTCTGGAAACAATGGTAGACACTAATGATGAATGGATAACCACACGCACAGGAATTAAAGAAAGAAGAATACTAAAAGATGCTGATAAAGGAACTTCTTTTCTTGCTATAAAAGCAGCGCAGGATTTAATCGCAAAATCAAATATTGACCCTCTTGAAATAGACTTAGTTTTAATGGCAACCGCAACTGCAGATATGCCAGTAGCCTCAACGGGAGCACATGTAGCAACATCTATAGGAGCTACAAATGCATTCTCTTATGATTTACAGGCAGCATGTTCAAGTTTCCTTTACGGAATGTCAACTGCAGCAGCTTATATTCAATCCGGAAGATACAAAAAAGTACTGCTGATAGGTGCCGATAAAATGTCATCTATTGTTGATTACAAAGACCGATCTACTTGTATTATTTTTGGAGACGGTGCAGGTGCAGTATTATTTGAACCTAACTACGAAGGATACGGATTACAAGATGAATACTTAAGAAGCGACAGCGTAGGCCGTGATTTCTTAAAAATACCTGCTGGCGGATCACTCTTACCAACAAGTATTGACACCGTAAATGACAACAAGCATAACATTATTCAAGACGGAAAAACTGTTTTCAAATATGCAGTAACCAATATGGCTGATGCAAGCGAATTGATTTTAAAAAGAAACAATTTAACCAACGAAAATGTAAATTGGCTTGTACCCCATCAAGCAAACAAACGCATCATTGATGCAACTGCCCACAGAATGAATCTGGAAGACGAGAAAGTATTGATGAATATTGAAAAATACGGCAATACTACATCTGCGACATTACCTTTAGTATTATACGATTTTGAACATCTTTTCAAAAAAGGAGATACTATCATTTTTGCTGCCTTTGGAGGCGGATTCACTTGGGGATCAATTTACTTAACTTGGGCCTACGACAAAAAATAAATTAAACTAAAAAGAAAAAATTATGGATTTAAAAGAAATTCAAAATCTAATTAAATTTGTAGCAAATTCAGGTGTTGCAGAAGTAAAATTAGAAATGGACGATGTAAAAATCACCATCAGAACTACTTTAGAAGGTAACGTTACCGAAGCGACTTATGTGCAGCAGTTACCTGCCCAAAACATTCTTCCGCAAGCTGCCGCTCCACAGCAGATTGCTCCTGTTGTAGCAGCTGTTCCTGCAGCTGAACCAGTTGAGAAAAACAATTACATTACTATAAAATCACCAATCATTGGTACTTTCTACAGAAAACCTGCTCCAGATAAACCTATGTTTGTTGAAGTCGGTAAAGCCATTGCTAAAGGAGATGTTCTTTGCGTAATTGAAGCAATGAAATTATTCAACGAAATTGAATCAGAAGTATCTGGTAAAATCGTAAAAATATTGGTAGACGATATGTCTCCTGTAGAATTTGACCAGCCTTTATTCTTAGTAGATCCATCATAATTTTAGATTTTAGATTGCAGATTTTAGATTACTGACTGATTTTAAATCAAACTAAAAAACTAATTATCTAATTATCAAAATTGCCTAATTATCTAATTGAAAAAAAATGTTTAAAAAAATACTAATAGCAAATAGAGGAGAGATTGCGCTTCGTGTCATCCGAACCTGCAGAGAAATGGGTATCAAAACGGTAGCTGTTTATTCTACTGCAGATGCTGAAAGCCTGCATGTGAAATTTGCTGACGAAGCTGTTTGTATAGGACCGCCTCCAAGTAACCTTTCCTATTTAAAGATGTCTAATATTATTGCTGCTGCCGAAATTACAAATGCAGATGCAATTCATCCTGGTTACGGTTTCTTGTCTGAAAACGCAAAATTTTCAAAAATCTGTCAGGAACATAATATAAAATTCATTGGTGCTTCTCCAGAAATGATTGACCGAATGGGAGACAAAGCTTCTGCAAAAGCAACAATGATTGAAGCTGGTGTTCCCTGCGTTCCTGGTTCTGAAGGAATTTTAGATTCTTATGAAGACGCGAAAGAAACTGCTGCAAAAATAGGTTATCCAGTAATGATGAAAGCTACTGCCGGCGGCGGCGGAAAAGGGATGAGAGCTATCTGGAAAGAAGAAGAACTTTTGAAAGCCTGGGAAAGTGCCCGTCAGGAAGCGGCTGCAGCTTTTGGTAACGATGGGATGTACATGGAGAAATTAATCGAAGAGCCGCGCCACATCGAAATTCAGGTTGTTGGTGATGCTTACGGTAAAGCCTGTCACCTTTCTGAAAGAGACTGTTCTGTTCAGCGCCGTCATCAAAAATTGACTGAAGAAACTCCTTCTCCATTTATGACTGACGAACTGCGTACAAAAATGGGTGAAGCAGCTGTAAAAGCAGCTGAATTTATAAAATACGAAGGTGCTGGAACTGTTGAATTTTTGGTTGACAAACACAGAAACTTCTATTTCATGGAAATGAATACCCGTATCCAAGTTGAACACCCGATTACTGAACAGGTTGTTGATTATGACTTGATCCGTGAGCAGATTCTAGTTGCTGCTGGTGTGCCAATTTCAGGAAGAAACTACCTTCCGCAGTTACACGCTATCGAAGTTCGTATCAATGCAGAAGATCCTTATAATGATTTCAGACCTTCGCCAGGAAAAATTACCACATTACATATGCCTGGAGGTCATGGAGTACGTCTAGACACTCACGTATATTCTGGTTATACTATTCCGCCAAATTACGATTCTATGATTGCTAAATTGATTACTACTGCTCAATCACGTGAAGAAGCTATTAGTAAAATGAGAAGAGCATTAGATGAATTCGTAATCGAAGGAATCAAAACAACTATTCCGTTTCATAGACAATTGATGGATAATCCTAAATATATTGAAGGCGATTATACAACTGCTTTCATGGATACTTTCAAAATGAATCCAGTAGAATAATAATTTTTAAAGGCTGTCAATATTAGACAGCCTTTTTTATTTTAAGCCCTTTTAGAATTCAAAATTCTGAAAGGGTTTCTTTTTTATGCTTTAAAGTAAACACTATTTGTGTATACTTTTTATACAGCTATCCATAGAATTATACACTTTTCATTTATTTTGAATTTTGGCATGTTTCAAAAAACCCCTTTAAAAACAAGCCCTGACAGCCTTTGATACTTTTATTTTAATTAATGGCATACTATTTTCATTATCTAAAGCGTAAACAACAATTTAAATAATTAAAATAAAACATTATGAAAAATTTATTTTTATCAGCCGCAATTGCTTTAGGAAGTTTAACTTCATTTGCTTCGACTACAGCTCCAGTCACTATTGTAAAAACCATTTCTATCGGAGATGAATACACTGAAATTAAATTAGAAGAATTACCAACTGCTGTTAATGACGCTTTCAAAAAAGCATATCCAGCTGATGCAGTAATTACTAAAGCATACAAAAACGAAAAAAAGGAATACAAATTAGATATTACTGCCGGCGGGAAAACAGAAACCCTTTTTGCAAATGAAGACGGAACCTGGATTAAAAAATAATTTCACCGAGTTTTAAAAATTTAAACAATAAACATTACTAAATACAATCATTATGAAAAATTTATTTCTATCAGCCACAATAGTTTTAGGAGGTTTGGCTTCTTACGCTTCAGTTTCTCCTATTTCAAATACAATTGTAAAAGCAGTTTCCCTTCAAGAGGAATACACTGAAATAAAATTAGAGGAAGTTCCTGTTGCAGTGACCGATGCTCTTAAAAAAGCATATCCAGACGGGGTTCTTTCGAAAGCATATAAAAATGCAAAATCACAATATAAACTCGAAGTTACTGTTGGTGACAAAATAGGTTCTCTGTATGCAAATGCAGATGGGACATGGATCAAAAAATAAAACAAACATTATAAAAATGCTGATCTTAACAGCGGCTATTATTTTAAGATGCGCAGCAATTTACGCTGACAGGTATACAAAGATCCAATCTGATATTGAATCTCAATACACAGAAGTCAGCGTGAATACAGTCCCTGCCACAATAAAAGCAGCCTTAGAAAAAGCATATTCTGGCACGAAGCTTATCAAAACATATGTGAACCAGAAAAAAGAATACAAACTAGAATTATCAGTTAATAACCAGAAAGCTACTGTTTATACAGATGTTAATGGCAACCGGTAAAACCATATTTGGGGGAATTGGATTTATGTTTTTGACGAAAAAGAGATTGTTAGGGCAATCTCTTTTTTTGCATAATTTTATGACAATCCAAGTTTATTAGTGCTATTTTAGCAGAAAAGGACTAAAAAACACATGTCAAAGATATTACTAATAGAAGATGATATTTCATTCTGCAGATTATTAGAAAAATTTCTAATAAAGAAAGGATACGATGTGACCATTGCTTTTTCTGCATCCGAAGCTAGAACAGCCATCAAAAATGAATCCTTTAATCTGATTTTGATGGACATCCGTTTACCAGATTCAGACGGAATTGGGTTAATGACAGAATTCAAAAATTCAAATCCAGAAATACCAGTTATCCTCATGACTGGATATTCGGATGTAAATACTGCCGTAAAAGCCATCAAAAACGGCGCTGCTGATTATATTTCGAAGCCTTTTAATCCAGACGAGGTTTTATTAGTCATTACAAATGCAATGCAGTCTTCACAAGAAGAAATTCCAGTCAAAGAAAAGAAAGCGATTAAAAGACAAACAGCTTCTGAAAATGAATTTGTAAAAGGTATTTCAGTTGCTTCAAAAAAATTATTAGATCATATACAGCTGGTGAGCCCAACTGATATGTCTGTTTTAATTATTGGGGAAAGCGGCACAGGAAAAGAAATTATAGCAAAAAGCATCCATCAGCAGAGCAGCAGAAAGAACAATAATTTTATTGCTGTAGATTGTGGTGCAATACCAAAAGAATTGGCTGCGAGTGAATTTTTCGGCCATCTTAAAGGATCTTTTACTGGAGCCATCAGCGATAAAATAGGATATTTTGAAGCAGCAAATGGAGGAACTCTTTTTTTGGACGAAATTGGAAATCTTTCTTATGAAAACCAGATCCAATTGCTGAGAGCTTTGCAAGAGCGGAAAATTAAGCCAGTTGGCAGCAACAAAGAAATTAATGTTGATATCCGAATTGTTACCGCGACGAATGAAGATTTGCGTGAAGCAGTCAAAAATGGTGATTTCAGAGAAGATTTATATCATAGAATAAATGAGTTTTCCATTCTGTCCCCTTCGTTAACAGACAGGGACGAGGATCTAATGGTTTTTGCCGATTATTTTCTGGAGAAAGCTAATCAGCAGCTCAATAAAGAAATAATAGGCTTTTCGCCGGAAGTTGTTGCTATTTTTCAAAAATACAGCTGGCCGGGCAATCTGCGTGAACTGCAGAATTGTGTAAAACGCGCCACTCTTTTAACCCGTGGCAATTATATTGAAAGCGATGTTTTGCCTTCAGAATTTTTTCAAATACAAAAACAGCAGAGTTCAAGCGATGCTTTTTCTTTATCCGAAAATGAAAAAGAAACCATTATTAATGCCTTGTCAAAAACTCAGAATAACAAATCGGAAGCAGCAAAATTGCTAAAAATAACCCGAAAAACGCTTTACAATAAATTAAAGCAATACAATATCACTTAGCCCATTTCCTTATTTAAAGCTGAAAAAAGCAAGCCGCTTTTTATTTTTAGAGAGTTCAGCAGACTTCCTAAATCCAAGACGGCTAACTCACTTTTCTCTAATAACTCCAAAATTCTGCTTATTTCATCTGCTTCAATCTGCCGGAACATTGGTGCTATTCTGTGTGCAATTGCATTGATTTCTAAAGTGTTTTTTTCATGAACCGCATTTTCCAGATAAGCAATGTTGTTTTTACTGCTTTCAATAAATTGTTTTAAAAATACATTTAAAGCTATAGTATCGTTTCCTAAAAATTGTTTTAAGGTTTTTAAAGAATATAGTTTCGGAATTGAAATTTCCTCAGCAGTATTGATTCTAATATCTGTAAAATCTTTGTTTTGTAAAATATACTGCATGATTTCCAGCAGTACTTTTGGCGAATACGGCTTTTTGATTACGGTTGTAAATCCAGCATCGATACAATCAGAATATTCCAAATCGGCACGGCCTGTAAGTGCAATTATCGGCTGGTTATTGTATGTGGAATAATTAGAGTTTTTTAATTTTTCAACAAATGAAAATCCATCCATTACAGGCATCTGAATATCGGTAATTATAAAATCAAAATCAGTATTTTCGATTATTTCCAAAGCTTTGACAGCACTGTCAAATGATAAAACCGTGTGACCTTCCTGTTTTAAGACACTGCTGGTTAAATGCAGCAGATTGATGTCATCATCAATAACTATAAAAGTATATTTTTTTGTATCGGCAAAAATTGGTTTTTCTGCTTGAGGAAAAGTGTTTACACTATTGTCAAATTGCAAAGGAAGATTAATTATAAAAGTACTTCCTTTGCCAAACTCACTTTCCAGTTTTAAATTTCCTTCTAAAATAGTGACGATTTTTTGACAGATGGACAGCCCTAAGCCTGTTCCTCCGTATTTTTTTTCGATGTTTTCGTTGGCCTGAGTAAATTCTTCAAAGACAAATTTCTGGTTTTCTTTCTCGATTCCAATTCCAGAATCTGCAATAGAAATGCTATAAAAACTATCGTCTGCATTTTTCCTAGCGTTGATTTTAATATATCCCTCATCTGTAAACTTATAGGCATTCCCTATAATGTTGCTCAGAATCTGTTTGAGGCGAAACGGATCGCCTACAATTCTAGCTTGCAGATTTTCATCAATATCGATGACTAGATCAATATTTTTTTGTTTATAAACTGCCTGAATGCTTCTGGCTGCCTCTTCGATAACTTCGGGCAATAAAAAAGGAACTTTTTCAATTGTGATTTTTCCTGCTTCTATTTGGGAAAAGTCCAATAAATCCTGAACTAACTGCGTAATGTATGTGGAAGAATCCTTAATGTTTTTGACAAAATACGACTGTTTTGTATTGACATCAGAATTGCCTAAAAGTTCAGTGTAGCCAACAATGGTACTCAAAGGCGTTTTCAAATCATGGCTAACAGTTGAGATTAACTGTTCGCGGCTTTTTAGCAGATTTTTGGTTTTGAAATTGGCGATTTCCAGCTGTTTTTTATACAATTGTGACTTAGAATAATCGCTCACAATTAAAATCGAGAAAATCAATGTCAATACTAAACCTATTATTGCCGATGTCATTACGACTTCGTTGACTTTTTTTAATGATTTTTCTTTAAGTGTATTGTTTTTTATAGAGCTGATAATGATTTCACGTTCAATAATCCGAAGCACTTTCCGAAGCTGTTCGGAGATAGCGATTTCATTTTTGAGCAGTTTGTTTTCCTGAAAATTTAGCGAAACCTTTTTCTTTTCCGCTTTTACTTTTACTGATGTTAAGAGCTTTTTCGAATTGGCAAGAATAGAATCCGAAGCTTTTTTGCTGAGTGTATTTGTGCTGTCGTCTGGAATGTTCTGATTAAGATAATCGACATATTTTCGGAGTACGTTCCGCTGATAACTTCCTAATTGTTCTGGATTTTTGGCAAAATCCTTTAAAACCAGTTTACGGAGTTTGGACTCCATTCTGGTGATTTCATTAATGGCATTATCTACTGAAACTTCATCATCGGCCTTATTTTTTATAGCTTTTAATTGACGGATATTTTTAGTTTTCTCGGACAATAAATAAGTTACACTATCCAATAAAGTCTTTTGATATTGTGTTGTAACAATTTGTTTTAGCGTATCTATTCTCGATTTTAAGGAATCGGTTTCGACAAGATAGCTTTTAAAATCTTTTTCGGAATTTGTCTGGATTGTTTTGCGTCCTAAACTTTCAGTCTTGTAAATATTCGAGAAAAGCTTGCTGACTTTTAAAATCTTCGTTTTTTCGAAAGCAATTTTATCTTCGAGTCTGCTGTAAACCACATTTTCAGAATATAAAACCCAGCCTACAGTAAGGACTAATGCTATCAGTGCAAGATAACCTAAAAGGACTTTAACGGGCGTATAACTTTTTTTGTTTTCCATAAACTATATAACGCTGTTTTGGAAGCTTTAGTCCTTAGTATTTAGAAGAATTATCTTTTACACTGATGTCCCATTCCAATTATAAATAAAACCAGAAATATGAAATAGTTTTTTACCTCACCCCAAGCCCTTTCCAAAGGAGAGGAAGCCAATAGTAGGTCAATTTACATTTCAAAAAAAAAGCCGTTTCAGATTTATGAAACGGCTTTTGAAGTAGTGTTTAAATTAGTTTTAAGCACCAATTTTCTTAACGATATCTGATGGAACCCCTCCTTTATTTACCATCAAGGAAGTGGTTTTGTATTTTACAAAATTCTTGCTCACGTATAAATATCCTTTGTAATCATTTGTAGTTCCCCAAGAATTTTTTACGATATAATATTCTTTGCCCATTTGATCTTTGGCAATACCTACGATATGCATGGCGTGATCATCGGTTGTTTGGTAATTGTCGAATGCTTTCTGACGAATTTCTTCAGTGATTTCCAATTCTGGTTTTGGACCGTTGAACATGTTCTCTTTTTCCTCGGCAGTCATTTCGTCAAACTTTTTGGCAGGAACGTAAGCCACCCCATTCTTCCAGCTAAAACTTTTCTCACTCACATCTGAGGCCCAGGCTACTGTATAACCGTTTTTTAAAGCGTTGTCAATGATGGCCGTCATGTCATTCATTTTGATGTTATACACCAAATCAAATGACCAGTTATCGGGAACCATCATCATCGTTTTGGAATAATAAGGCTGATTCGCATAAGAAGCAAATTCAACATATTCATCCGGATTTATTCCTACCACTTCTTTGGCAAAGCTTTGAGGTGTGTAGCTTTTACCTTTGTATGTGAAGTTTTCTGGAACCTGTCCCAAATAAGAATCTATTACAGCAGCATACGCTTTTTCCCAGTTTGGAGTAAGTTCGCCGTTTGGATTTTTAACTACTGCAGTCAATACTGCTTCAGTCAATGAAGCCATTTCGGCAAATTTATTTTTGGAAGTTCCATAGTTTAAACCGGTGTAAACTGATTGAGGAACTGCTCCGTACTTTCTGTACATATTGATGACGTCATGTAATTCTCCTCCGTCGCCCAAGGTTACTGCACCATGCATACGCACGTAGTTTTTTCCTTTTTCGACATAAGCGTTTCTAGCAGAAAAAACCTGAGACAATTCTACTGGCTGTTTTCCAATTCTGATCATTTCTGATTCTAAAAAGGAATTAGTAGAATAACTCCAGCAGGTTCCTGATGAACCTTGATTTTTGATAGAAGTATTCCCTAAATTAATTACATCGGTAAACTGGAAACTCTCAGCACTTTTTGCGCTGGCATTTACTTTCAATGAGTTGACCAACCCGTCTTGAGCAGTCATAGTGTGCATTCCAACAACTAAAGCTGTCGCAATAAAAAACGGTTTGATTGATAATTTATACATTTTCAAATAGGTTAAGATTTTTTAATATGTAACAAAAGACGAAATATTGTTACAAAAATATTGATTCATTTAAGATTTACAAGGTTTCATTAAGCCATTTGTAAAATTCTTTCTGCCAGATCTGAGCGTTCTGAGGATGCAGCACCCAGTGATTTTCTTCTGGAAAATAAAGAAATCTGCTTTTGATTCCTCTTAATTGAGCCGCCTGAAATGCTTCCTGCCCCTGACCAATTGGCACTCTAAAATCAATTCCTCCCTGAATTATTAAAATAGGTGTGTTCCAGTTTTGGACATAATTAATAGGATTGAACTTTGTGTATGCTTTTTGTGCCACAGCATTGTCTTTCTCCCAGTATGCACCGCCAAAATCCCAATTGTTGAAGAAAACTTCCTCGGTAGTTCCAAACATACTCTGAGTATTGAAAACTCCGTCATGAGCAATAAAAGTTTTAAATCTGTTATTATGGATTCCTGCTAAATAAAATACAGAATACCCTCCGTAACTAGCGCCAACACAGCCCAAACGGGTTTTATCTACATAACTCTCTTTGACAACATCGTCAATAGCCGACAAGTAATCGTCCATTACCTGTCCTCCCCAATCTTTACTGATCTGTTCGTTCCATTCCACCCCGTGTCCCTGCATACCGCGGCGGTTTGGTGCTACAACAACGTATCCGTTAGCAGCCATTAATTGAAAATTCCAACGGAAAGAATACGATTGTGTCAATGGAGACTGCGGTCCTCCTTGGCAGAATAAAAGTGTCGGGTATTTTTTGGAAGCATCAAAATTAGGAGGAAGAATTACCCATACCAGCATTTTTTTGCCATCAGTAGTTGTTACATAACGTCTTTCAGTTTTGCTTAATACTAATGATGAATAAGTCGCAGTATTAACATTCGTGAGCTGTTTCCAAGTATTTTTCTTTAAATTATAGGAGAATAATTCTGCTGCGTGATTCATGTCAGTTCTTGAAACAATGATATTATCTCCTGAAAAGCCTACCAAATCACTTACATCAAAATCACCATTTGTAATTTGGTGAACTTGAACTGCTATTCTGGTCAATCCAGGGAAATTCACTTCAAATAATTGTTTTGTTCCGTCTATTGGCGCAATAAAGTAAATTTTTCTGCCATCCTGACTCCACATAAAACTGTCTACTGTTCCGTCCCAATTTGCAGTCAGATTCATTTTCATGCCTTTGAAACTAACAATCAAATCGTTTTTGTCCGATTCATATCCGTCACGTTTCATCTGCAGCCAAGTCAAATCTCCAGAAGGAGAAAACTGTGGCGCTGTATCATAACCCAAATTCCCCTCAGATCTGTTGATCGTTTTTCCAGATTCCAGATTGTATTCGTATATATTAGTATCTGTAGAAATCGCATATTGAGTTCCTGCTTTTTTCTTGCACACATATACAATGCTTTTACTGTCCGGCGACCAGATATAATCTTCATCACCGCCAAAAGGTTTTTGCGGACTGTCGAAATTTTCTCCTTTTAGAATATCAATTCCTACAGCACCTTCTTTATTTTCTTTGTAAAAAACGTGATTAAATTTCCCCTCGTTCCAAGTATCCCAGTGGCGGTAATCTAAACCGTTATAGATTTGAACATTGGATTTGTCTAAATCTGGGTAAAAATCTTTCCCTAATACTTTATCGATTTTTACTTCCTCATTGTAAACAATAAATTTTCCGTCAGGAGAGATACTTTTATCAGCCAAAATCTCTTTTGTATCCTTAATTTCTACAGCAGCTCCGCCATTAATAGCTACGGTATAATACTTCGAACTGGATTTGTTTTCATCGACAGAAGGAGTTGATACTTTATAGACAGCATTCCTGCCGTCTTTTGAAATTCCTAATGGAGAAATTCGTCCTAATTTCCAAAGTAATTCTGGAGTCATTACATTTTGAGCACTCGCGGTTAAACCCATCATAGTTATCATTAAAAAGAGTGTTTTTTTCATAATTATTGAAAATATATGTTCAGTTTTCAAATATAGCAATATAATCTTCAATAAGAACAAATGACTGCACTTAAAAAAAACTTAAAAGAATTGAAACATTTTCTGGCCGAAAAATGGAGATAAAAATTTACTGTTTATGTAGTATTTCAGCAGTAATCAGGGTGAAAAAAAAGCACAATACTAATATAATTATACTTGCAATCATTATTTTTTTTAAGAGTGATTTCTCCATTTTTTTTGCTTGAGAATCAAATGCAGATGCAGAATTAATTTTTGAAAATGTTTCAACAGTCTGCATATACTTTATCCATCCGCCGTTCTCATAAATCTGTTTTCCTAAATCTGTCAGATCACATCTAAAACCTTGACTGCTTTCCAGCAAAACAAGTCCTTTTTTAACTAAAATATCTGCAAAGGCTTTGGAATTTTTCAGATTAAAACCATATTCATCCTTGAAATTAATACGCATCATATATTGGGATTTCGATGCATACAGCAGCTTCATATTAACTTCTATGAGCTCATCAATATTTTCAAACATAACAAAGTATTTTAATTTAAATTTTCAGGTTCAGATTTCATCAAATGAAAAAATCTTATTAATAAAGCCTTTATTTACGTCACAATTATAATGCCAAATTATATCACATTTGAAATAATTACGTATTTCAAAAAACTTGTATCTTCGGATGATATTAGATAGAAGGTGTTTAAAACTAAAAAAATATTTAATTTTATAAAAAAAGTCAAATGCAGTTAAGCTATTGGGAAATAAAGAATTGGTTTACTAACGTAGATTTTGCCATTGCGGGAAGCGGTATTGTAGGGCTTCATACCGCATTACGCCTGCGCGAAAAGTATCCAGCCAGTAAAATATTAATACTCGAAAAAGGAATGCTTCCGCAAGGTGCCAGTACTAAAAATGCAGGATTCGCCTGTTTTGGAAGTATTTCAGAAATCATAGAAGATTTAAAATCACATACCGAAGAAGAAGTAATTCAGCTCATTCAAAAAAGATGGAACGGACTGCAGTTATTAAGAAAAAATCTTGGTGACAACGTGATTGACTTCAAGCCTTATGGAGGTTATGAATTGTTTTTAAAAGATGATGAAAGCAGTTTTTCAGAATGCTCGAATAAATTATCTTTCATAAACGATATTTTAAAACCTTTTTTTAAAGCGGATGTTTTTGCCAAAGAAGTAGACCGCTTTGGTTTTGGAAACATCCATGACTATTTAATTTTCAATCCCTTTGAAGCTCAAATCGACACTGGAAATATGATGCAGGCTTTGCTGAAAAAAGCAATTTCAGAAGATATTTTAATTCTCAACCAGCAGACTCTAACTTCTTATATTGATAACGAAAACAGTGTTGAAGTTGCCTTGGGAGATTTTAGCTTCACTGCCAAAAAATTATTGTTTGCAACCAATGGTTTCGCCAACGAACTCACCAAAGGCAGTGTAAAACCCGCAAGAGCACAGGTTCTAATCACAGAACCAATTCCAAATCTTGATATAAAGGGAACTTTTCATTTGGACAGAGGCTATTATTATTTTAGAAATATTGGTGATAGAATATTGCTTGGCGGAGGCAGAAATCTGGATTTTGAAACCGAAAACACGACCGAATTCGGCCAGACAGAAATTGTGCAAAAAAAATTGGAAGACTTATTAAAAAAAGTAATTTTGCCTAACCAAGAAGTTCAGATTGAACACCGATGGAGCGGCATTATGGGCATTGGCAACAGTAAAAAACCAATTATCGAACAACTCTCTGAAAATGTGTACTGTGGCGTTCGTCTTGGTGGCATGGGAGTAGCAATAGGCAGTTTAATAGGAACAGAATTAGCAGATTTAGCATAAAAAATGGCAACCAAAATAACACCCAAAAAAACAACAAAGAAGCCCGCAAAAAAAAAACAGGGAGGCTTTATGACTAAAGTAAAATGGTTTTTACTCAAAGTATTGTTATGGTTTTTTGGACTATCAATAGCATCTGTTGTACTTTTTAAATTCGTGCCCGTTCCATTCACTCCTTTAATGGTTATCCGTTACTTCGAAAACAATTCGGCTGATAAAGAAAATCATTTCAGCCACGATTGGGAACCCATTGATAAAATTTCGATGAACCTGCAAAAAGCAGTGATTGCAAGCGAAGACGGTACTTTCCTAACACATAACGGTTTTGATTTTATAGCTATGCAAAAAGCCTATAAAAGCAATGAACGAGGCCGAAAGGTAAGAGGCGGAAGCACTATATCGCAGCAGACTGCCAAAAATGTTTTCCTTTGGCAGGGACGAAGCTACCTTCGTAAAGGTCTGGAAGCTTATTTTACCGTTTTGATAGAACTCATTTGGGGCAAAAAACGCATCATGGAAGTATACCTCAATAGCATCGAAATGGGCGATGGCGTATACGGCGCTTATGCCGCAACCGAGCATTGGTATCGCAGAGACGCATCCAGTTTAACGATGCAGCAGGCCGCCGGAATCGCAGCTATTCTGCCCAATCCAAGGAAATACAAAGCAACCAGTTCCTCATCGTACATCAACAATCGAAAGACAAAAATTGTCCGGATTATGAGACAGATCGGAAAAGTGGAATATTAAAACAAAACCCCAATAGCAATTAGCCATTGGGGTTTGTTTTTTTTGGAGCAGAAAGATTAGCCATTTTCAACAAGAATCCTCTCCGTTTCCATTACTCCCGAGCAATAGCGAACTGACAAAGTAATCTTATAATAAGCCGAACCCCGGCTTATAAGGATTTCCATTGTAATCGGGGCAAAAATCAACATTCTGCTTTTTTAAAATTTTAAAATTTGAACGCAACACCCAAAACAAAATTCCTTCCCAGGTTAGGTATTCCAGAAGCTGCCAATCGTGACAGATGCGGAATATACGTTTTGTTCAGCAGATTGTTTCCATTCAGATTAACGTCAAAAGCAGTTTTTCCGAGATTTACTTTTCCGCCAAAACCCATATTCAGCAAAGTGTAGCCATCCGAAGGAATATCAAAACCGCTAATTTTCTTCTGACTCAAAGTAGTTGAAACATTCAAAGTTGCAAAACTGTCCTCAAGCCATTTACCAAGTTTAAAATCGGTTTTTATTGTGTTGTCCCAGTTGTTCGCCGGAATTTGAGGCAAGTAACCTCCATCCTGCAGTTTTCCGGTTACGGTTTCAAAATTGGTTTCAAAATGCAGCCAATCCAACGGATGCGGGTGAATGTGCAGTGCAGCTTCTCCACCGTAAAGACTGGCATTGTTCTGAATATAATCATACACTTTAAAACCATCTATTTCGGCACCGCTTGGAGAGGAATAGATATAATCGCTGATATGATTGTAAAAACCGCTTACGCTAAATTCAAAATGAGTGCTTTTGTATTCCAAATCCAAATCGGTCTGGAGGTTTTGCTCAGTTTTCAAATTAGAATTTCCAATTTCATAACGAAATGTGCCTTCGTGAACACCATTGGACGAAAGTTCCGCCAGATTTGGAGCTCTAAAACCTGTTGCTGCATTTAATCGAAAAGTCAAATCTTTAGCAAAATTTGTTTTGTATCCCAATGAGGCATTGAAACTGTCATACTTTTTATCAAGTGCTTCAAAATAACCTTCTTCATCAGCAATTCCATGTTCGTCAGAAACTAAATGTCTGTTATCAAATCGAATACCTGCCTGTAAAGAATTTGAACCCCAGCCATAAATCCCTGTTGCAAAAATCCCAAAATCATTGGTCGCTGCATTTGGAATTAAATATTCTTCCCCCAAGTTTTTATTGCTTTGGGACATTCCCTGAACGCCAACAATAGTCTCTACTTTGCCTATTGCCGGCAGATAGTATTTGACATTATAATCGAATGTGTTTAAAACCATATGAAGGACCGCCACATCACTGTCTTCAAACTCGCTCCGGTCATTTTGAATAAATCCCAAATTCACATCCATTTTTGAATTACTAAAAAATAGCGTGTTGTTCAGAGAGAATAAATTATTGGAAACACCTTGTTTTGGGAAAGCGGTTTTTTTAGTTGTAGTTTGATCCGCAATTCCATCTTCGGGAATTCCTAAATCCAAGTTATTGTAATTGTATCTCAAAACGCTCGAAAATTTGGCATTACTATACCCGATTCCTGCTTTGAAATCCATTTCCTGAAAACGGGTGTTAGTCACACGGTCACCATCGGGAATTTTATAATCAGATTGGGTGCTGTAAGCACCGCGGATTAAATATTTCCAATTATCAGTAGATGCTTTCAGCCCTAAAGTTGTGTTTGATCCAAGTGTATTTGAAAACATCCGCTGTCCAAAATCACCTTGAAAAGTATTGGCCAAAGCAAATTTTTCGGGATTAAAAAACAGAACGCCGCCCAGCGCATCCGAACCATACAGTAAAGAAGCCGGACCTTTTATAACTTCAACATTTTCCACTCCGGCATCATTTAATCCCAAACCGTGTTCGTCACCAAACTGCTGATTCTCCAATCTAATTCCTTGTGTATAAACCAAAACACGGTTACCGCTCAATCCGCGGATTACTGGTTTTCCGATTGATGTTCCCGTAGAAACCTGCGAAACTCCAGGAATTGCTGCCAAGCCTTCTATCAAAGTGGCGCTTCCTTTTTCCTGCATAGATTTCACGCTTTCGCGGTCGACTTTCATCACGTTTTGGGACTGTAACTTGGAGAAAGGGGTGGAGACAATAACCTCGTCCATTTGAAAAGCCATTTCATCCATAACGATATCGAGTGTCTGCGTATTTTGAACTTTTTGGATCTTTTTGTTTTGCCCCGCAAAACCTACATATGAAAACACCAGAGTTTCCTCTCCGTTTGGAAGTCCGCTCAAAGTATACATTCCGTTTTCATCTGTTTTTGCTGACTTATGCGCCTCATCAGCATAAACGACAACTCCAATTAAAGGACTGTTTTTGGTATCGGTTACTTTTCCCGTTACGGTGTTTTGTGCCTGTAAAAAAGTGGTAAGTCCTAGAAAGAGGACTAATAAATATTGTTTCATATAATGTATGTTATTTTCCAATCAATGATCTTTTTAAAAGACAGCAATGATTGAAAATGTTTTGTGAATAGTTGAATTAGAGACTAAATCTCTTATTGGATTTAGCCTTTGTGGTGCTTTTTTTATTTGAAAAATTTACAAATTCCGCAATAGAACACGGATGACGCAGATCAAACAGATTTGCGCGGATTTATGGATTATGCCAAAAATATTTGATAACGTTTGGCAATAATTCCAAAAATGCACTACGACGGCTCTTTAGCCCCGATTGCAGCAAAAATCCTTGTGTGCCGGTGTTCGGCATACAAGATTACTTCGTCAGTTCGCTATCGCTCGGGTGCAACGGAAAACGGAACTATTATTGCCGATAAAGCCAATTCTTTCGCTTCAAATAATTTTAGCGGCAGTTATGAATTGGGGGGCCGCGATGGGAATACAGACTGCCCGAAAATGAAAAAATAGATTCGGTGTATGTAAAGAAATAAGGAATATTATATTTCCCAGCGAAGAATGCATAGGAATATTTTATTGGTGTTATAAAACTGCTAAAACCAAACTGGCAAACATAACAATGGTCAAAACTATGATGCTGGTGTGTAAACTCGGCACTGGAATTATAAGTGTGATGACATTCTTTTTCGGAAAACTTCTCTTGAAGGTGGCTTATACTATCAAAAGACTGAAACAATATTGAGAACAATATTGTAACAACTAATGAGAGATTTATTATGAGCTGTTTCCTTTTCACGCTGCAAAGGTAGTAAAACAAAAAAACTACAACCGTTTAAATTGTAGTTTTTGTAGTTATTAAAATGTAAAAAGAATTAAAGCAATTTTCTTTCTATTTTACATTATACTCTTTTATTGTCTTTATAACTAATGTTTCCACTTCTCTATAGCTCATCCCAAATTGTTTTTCTAAAACCGAATTAAAGTTTTCCTTGTTGGAATTGTACAATTTCCAAATTCCTTCTTTGCCCTGTTTTTCATAAACAAGTTTGCAAATTACTCCGCCGGTGACATATAAAATACTGTTATCAAATTTATTCCTGATTTTAAAAGTCATTATATCATCTAATGTAATTTTTTCCTGTTTTTGAAATGTTTTTGAAACTCCTTTTAATGCTTCTTCAAAAGTTTCCTTACTGTTTGGTCCTGCCAGCCATGTAGCTATGCCTTCAGTAATAATCATTGGGCATCCTGAAACATTATCTTTTGAAGCAGGAAATAACATATGAACAAACTCGTGTGGATAGCTCTCTTTGCCATAGGTTGTAAAAATTTCTCGAATAGAAGTCAATGTTTGCCCTCCTAAATACGACATCCAATAATCAAAATTATAAAGTTTACCCATTTCATCTGAATTCGGCAATATGTAATATGTAAAAGGTTCCACTTTGAGATTAAACTGCTTCGCTGTTTTTTCGCAAAAAGCTATCGCCTTTGACGCTTCTTTTTTGTTGAAATCACAATCTGGATGTATTACATAATTAATAAATTTATATTGGTATTTCTCCCATTTTCGAGTGTCATAGGAAATTGTATTCTCTAATTTAAATTGCCCTGCAGCATCTCTCACAGCATACAATTTCGTAATATAATCCGGATTGAATTTTTCATCTTCAGCGTCTGGACATTTGGCAGCAAAAATAGTTTTGATTTGATATCTATTTGCTGCAATACTGTCAATTTGCAATATTTTAGGAATATCGTTAGCAAAAAACTTAATCGAATTGTTGTAAAAAAACATTTTACCGGCGGACCTGTCGACGACCATTTTATTTTTTAAATAGTATTTCGCTTCCTTTATGTTCCAATTGGGATTTTGATAAATGCTGTCTGGTCTTGAATTAAGGTAGTTTTTGTATAGATGATATACTTGTTTTACAGATACTTTAGAGGTATCTACTCTCGCCGAAATATTTGGCACAATATTTTGTCCATTAGAAGTTACAGCAATTGAAAAAAGTAGAATTAACAACTTATAATTTTTCATTTTATCCCAACTATATATTAACATTCTGAAGAAGTTTTCACCCGAAAATAAATAAAAAAACTACAACTATTTAAAGTTGTAGTTTCTTTATTTATTAATTCTAAAAATGGATTAAACCAATTTTGCTGCAATTAAGTATTCTGCAATCTGAATAGTATTTGTAGCGGCACCTTTTCTTAAGTTATCGGCAACAATCCACATATTCAAAGTATTGTCCTGACTTTCGTCACGACGGATACGGCCGACGAAAACATCATTTTTACCTTCGGCATATTTTGGCATTGGATAAGTAAAAGTATCTAAATTATCCTGAACCACCACACCGTCAGTCTGGCTCAAAATAGTTCTAACCTCGTTTACGTCAAAATCATTGCTGAATTCAACATTCACCGCTTCGCTATGTCCGCCTACAACAGGCACACGAACCGCAGTAGCCGTTACTTTGATAGAATCGTCGCTTAAGATTTTTTTGGTTTCTTTCACCAATTTCATCTCTTCTTTAGTGTATCCGTTATCTTCAAAAACGTCACATTGCGGGATACAGTTACGGTTGATTTCGTATTTGTAAACCATATCGCCTTTTACTCCGGCCACTTCGTTTTCGAATTGCTGAACCGCTTTTACACCAGTTCCAGTGATCGATTGGTAAGTAGAAACGATTACACGTTTTACATTATATTTTTTGTGCAATGGAGCCAAAGCCAATACCATTTGAATGGTAGAACAGTTTGGATTGGCAATTATTTTGTCCTCTTTTGTCAATTGATTGGCATTGATTTCAGGAACAACCAATTTTTTAGTTGGATCCATTCTCCAAGCTGATGAATTGTCAATAACAGTAGTTCCTGCTTCAGCAAATTTTGGAGCCCATTCCAATGAAGTTCCCCCGCCTGCAGAAAATAAAGCTATATCCGCTTTCATATCTACTGCTGTCTGCAATCCAACCACGGTATGTTTTTGCCCTTTGAATTCAATTACTTTACCAACTGATCTTTCAGAAGCTACAAGAATTAATTCTGTGTATGGAAAATTTCTTTCTTCTAATACTTTCAACATGATCTCGCCAACCATTCCGGTAGCTCCTACAACTGCTATTTTCATTCTATATATTTTTATTGTGTATTTCTATTTTGAAGGACAAAAGTATGTAATATTCAAAACAAAACAATGGTCTTCACAAAAATTAACAAATTGTTATAAATCAAACAAAGTTGTTGTTAGGCTACTGAGATACTAACCTTTTTGGAACAAAAATCACCTGCCTCTTATTTTGGTAATGCTGTAAATCCCATGTTATAAAGTGTAAAAGCCTGAATATCGCAGCTTTCCTGAATAGTTGCAGCCAATGATTTTCCTGCTCCGTGCCCTGCGTTAATATCAATTCGGATTAAAACGGGATTAATTCCCGACTGTTTTTCCTGTAACTCGGCAGCAAATTTGAAACTGTGTGCCGGAACTACCCTATCGTCGTGATCGCCCGTAGTGACCATTGTCGCGGGATACTGAACACCTGATTTAACGTTAGCAACAGGCGAATAATTTTTGATGTATTCGAACATTTCTTTACTGTCTGCCGATGTTCCATAATCGAAAGCCCAGCCTGCGCCAGAGGTAAAGGTGTGGTAGCGCAGCATGTCCATCACACCCACGGCTGGCAAAGCGACTTTCATCAGATCGGGACGCTGTGTCATGGTAGCTCCTACCAATAATCCCCCATTGGACCCGCCTCGAATGGCTAGAAAACTGGAAGAAGTGTATTTTTTTGCAATAAGAAATTCGGCAGCTGCGATGAAATCATCAAAAACGTTTTGTTTATGCATTTTAGTTCCTGCATCGTGCCATTTTTTCCCGTATTCCCCGCCTCCGCGAAGGTTGGCAACGGCATAAATTCCGCCGTTTTCCATCCAAACCGCATTGGAAACACTGAAGGCTGGCGTCAAACTAATATTGAATCCGCCATAACCGTAAAGTATTGTTGGGTTCTTACCATCGAGTTTTATTCCCTTCTTGTGAGTGATTATCATTGGGATTTTTGTACCATCCTTAGAAGTGTAAAATACCTGTGACGAAACGTAATTTTCGCTTTTAAAATCTACTTTTGGTTTTTCATAAACCGCCGATTTTCCTGATTTTGGTTCGAATGAATAAATCGTTCCCGCAGTTACGTAATTAGTAAACGAATAATAAAGTGTTTTTTCTTCTTTTTTACTGCCAAATCCAGAAGCTGTTCCTAAGCCCGGCAACTGAATTTCGCGTACTAATCTGCCTGAATAATCGTATTGCCTCACAATCGACACGGCATCTTTCATATAATTAGCAAAAATGTAACCAGCTCCCGTCGTTGGTGTCAAAACATTTTCGGTTTCGGGAATTACGTCTTTCCAGTTTTCGGGTTTTGGACTGCTGAAATCCACACTCACGATGCGTTTGTTAGGAGCGTTCCAATCGGTTTCTATGAACAATTTACTGCCTTCGGTTTCTATAATACTGCTGTCGCTATTGAAATTATCAACTACTGTTACAATAGGACTGTTAGGCTTGGTCAGATCCTGAATGTAAAGCTCGTTTCCGTAAGTAGCATTGGATGCTGTGATTACCAGATAATGACCATCCTCGGTAACATAACCGCCCACATAACGGCGTTTTTGGTCTGCGCCAAAAATAACCTGATCATCTTTTTGCGATGTTCCTAATTTATGATAATATAATTTGTGCTGATCGGTTTTAGCTGACAGTTCACTTCCTTTTGGCTTGTCGTAACTGGAATAATAAAACCCTTCGTTCCCTTTCCAGGACACACCGCTAAATTTGATATCGACCAGTGTATCTTCCAGTTTTTTGAAACTGAAAACATCAATCAGAATTACTTTTCTCCAGTCACTTCCGCCCTCTGAAATGGAATAGGCTGCTTTGGATCCGTCTTCGGAGAAATTTACTCCGCCCAATGATGTGGTGCCTAATTTGGAAAATGTATTTGGATCCAGGAAGATTTCTTCTTTGCCTTTGGAATCTTTGCGATACAAAACTGATTGATTCTGCAGTCCATTGTTTTTATAATAATAAATAAAATCCCCTTCTTTAAATGGTGCGCTTATTTTTTCGTAGTTCCAAAGTTTTTCGAGTCTTGATTTCAAAGCCTCTCTAAAAGGAATTTTGGACAGATAATCATAAGTAACTTTGTTCTGTTCCTTTACCCAAGCAGCAGTTTCTGCCGATCTGTCGTCTTCAAGCCAGCGGTATGGGTCGCTTACTTTGGTGTCAAAATACACATCGACTGTTTCGCCTTTTGCTGTTTTGGGATACGTTATTGGACTTGATTTTTGGGTCTGCCCCAAAGAAGCCATTGAAGTTGATACAGCCATCAGAAATAGGATTTTTTTCATTTTAAAGTTAGGTTAAGTGCCTAACAAAATAAGGAAAGTTTTTTGAGAAATTAAAGCTAAAAATTCATTTTAACTTAATTAAAACCAAAATTCACAAAGAACAACAATGTTTTACTAAAGATATTACAGGTTTTTATTCTTTTGAACTATTAAGAAAATCAAGGAAAAATCTAGTTTTTAAACATAAAAAAAGACCCAAACAATGTTTGAGTCTTTTGTGGAGAATATCGGATTCGAACCGACCACCTCTTGCCTGCCAGGCAAGCGCTCTAGCCAAATGAGCTAATCCCCCAGTATGATGGCGCAAATATAACATATAATTATAGCAATATGCAAATTTCAAAAAGACTATTCTTGAAATCCAAAAATAATACCATTTTACTTCGGTTACTTTTTTAACTTTACATCAAAATACGGCTTATGCTTGCATCTGATAAAAACGGAACACTTTTAACTTCGATTGAAAACAAAATTGCTACAGTGCAGTTTGGGCATCCAGCGAGTAATTCTTTTCCAAGAATTTTACTTGACAGATTGACCAATGAACTTACTTATTTGAGCAGTAACGAAGACGTTTCGATAATTGTTTTAAAGAGTGAAGGAACAAGCACTTTTTGTGCAGGAGCTTCTTTTGATGAATTATTGGCGGTAAGCACCCTTGAAGAAGGAACCCGTTTTTTTTCAGGTTTTGCCAATCTGATTAATGCGATGCGTTCCTGCAAAAAAATAATTATAGGACGCATTCAAGGGAAAGCTGTTGGCGGAGGCGTTGGTATTATTGCAGCCTGCGATTATGCTTTGGCTAATCTGGAAAGCAGTATTAAATTATCAGAACTGGCTATTGGAATCGGTCCTTTTGTGATTGAACCTGCCGTAAGCAGAAAGATAGGAAAAACGGCGATGTCCGAAATGACTTTGGCTGCTCACGAATGGAAAACGGCGACTTGGGCTTTACAAAAAGGTCTATATTCTAAAGTTCTGGAAACAAAAGAAGAACTTGATTTGGAAGTTGATGTTTTCTCCAAAAAACTCGCGGGTTACAATCCTGAAGCGCTTTCTGAAACGAAAAAAATATTTTGGGAAGGAACAGCACATTGGGACAAATTATTAAAAGAAAGAGCTGCAATTTCCGGCAGATTAGTACTTTCTGATTTTACAAAAAATGCTTTAATTCAATAAAAATGACAGCTGTAATTCTATTGCTTCAGAAAGTAAATATCGAAGAAAAGATTAAAAATGCTCCAGATTCCGGCTATCAGATAGGCGTTCTTATTGGCTCATATCTGCCGTTTGTCGTATTGGTTTTATTGGCTTATTGGACTTATCATCGGGCCAAAAACAGAAAAGAGTAATTCATTTCAAACCGCTTCTCTTTTGAAAAAAACAATTCTTTTTGGCATAATCTTCTGTTTCTTTATTTCCTGCCGGCAACAGGAACAGCCAGCGGTTTCTTTTTATTATTGGAAAACTATTTTCAGGCTTTCGCCAAAGGAAAAAAGTACACTGACTGAAAATCAGGTCAGAAGACTGTATATCCGATATTTTGATATTGATTTGATCGGACAAAGCCGAAAACCGTTTCCTAGAACTCCAATTCGTTTTGAGGATTCAGCTTCAGGTTTTGAAATTATTCCAGTGGTTTACATCAAAAATAAGGTGATGCTGGACAAGAATTTAAACGTGATTGATTTGGCTCAAAAAACAGACAGTTTCATAAAACAGATTAATTCCAAAAATAATATTTCAGTTCAGGAAATCCAGATTGACTGCGACTGGACCCTGGAAAGCAAAGACAATTATTTAAGTTTTATAGAAGCTTTCAAAAAAATTTCCAATAAAAAACTCTCAGCCACCATACGCTTACATCAGATAAAATATTTCGAAAAAACAAAAATACCAAACGTGGACCGAGGCGTTTTGATGTATTACAATATGGGTAAAATTGCCTCTGATTCACTGAATTCGATCTACGACAGAAACATAGCCAAACGCTATTTATCAAGTCTGCAAAATTATCCATTGCCAATAAACATTGCACTGCCAATTTATTCTTGGGGAATTCACATTCGGGACGGAAAAATAATTGGTCTCAGAAACAAAATTGATGTCGATAAATTAAAAAATAACAATAGTTTTGTTCTTACAAAAGAGAATTGGTTTACCGTAAAAAAATCCGCTTTTGCAGAAGGTGTTTTTTACAAGGAAAACGACCAGTTAAAAATAGAATCCATATCCAAAGATGATCTGTTTGAAATAGCAGATGATCTTGAAGAAAATACAATTCAAAATCCGAAGGAAATAATCTTTTATGATTTAGACGAATTCAATTTAAAAAACTATGATACAGCCATTTTTAAAAAAATTACTAGTTGCTTTTAGCGCTCTGACACTTTTAGTTTACGGAACTATTTATGCCTGTTCGGATGGTGATTGGGGCTGGTCGTTTGACTCCAATTTCACTCCCGAAGCTTTTGTGGATAAGTCCTATTCTCCTTTGTTTTTATCTTCCGATGTCTTTTACGGAATAGGTTTCGATACCGAACATCTTACCAGATTTAACAGCGAAAATATCAAAGACTGGTCAGCATATCTGGAAGACCGAATCAACGAAAAAGACTTAACCTTTTTCCTGACCGATTCCAGCAGTGCCGATGTTTCCAATTTATATATGTATTACAAAAAAGGAAAGCCGAATAAAACATCTGAAAAATGGAGCAAAAAAATAAAGTTAGATGATGCCAAAACCAAGGATTTTCTATTCTTTTTAAATGATGCCCAAACAGTTGAAACTTATTCTACTCAGCGATTCGATTCGTGGAGTTATGACGAGACTATAAAAAACCAAGTCATATCCGATCCCAGATGGATCAAAACATTGGAACAGAAATACAGCGACTCCAAAGATCCTTTTATAAAAAACAGATATTGGTTTTTGACTATAAAAGCAGATTTTTACAGCGACAAACCGGCAAATGGAATTACTTTCTTTAACCAGACTGAAAAATCCACACCAAAAAACACTTTGTATTACAGAGCATTAGCCTATTTGGCCGGAATTGAATACAGGCAGAAAAATTATGCCAAATCCAATTATCTATACAGCAAAGTATTCGACAAATGTCCTGCAATGCGTGTGGTTTCGGCCTATTGTTTTCATCCTAAGGAGGAAAAAGACTGGAAACAATCGCTGTCTATGACCAAAAACGATGAAGAAAAAGCCGCTCTTTGGGCGATTCAAGGTTATTATAATGACGAAGAAAAAGCCATTGCCGAAATCTATAAACTACAGCCAAAAAGTCTGCATATCGATTATTTATTGACCCGATTAATCAACAATCAGGAAAACAAAATAGATAAATCTTTCAAAGACAAAACCGTTCTTGAAAACAAAAAAAGAACTAAAGACAGCATACGCAAATCGACTATTGATTTGGTTACCAAAATTGCACAGTCCAACAAAACTTCACAGCCCTATTTATGGAATATTGCTGCTGGTTACCTAGAAACTCTAAATGGAGATTTCAAACAAGCCGACAAAGATTTTGATGATGCCGAAAACAAAATGCCAAAAACACCTTTAGCAATCAGTCAGATCCGCTTATTGCGATTAGTAAATAATCTCAGCAAAATAGACAAGTTAACTCCCGAAAACGAAAAAACAATCCTTGCCGATCTGTCTTGGTTATATTTAGAACTGCCCAAAAACCCAATAGATAATTTCAGGTATGAAAATGCTGCGGCTTGGAGCCAAAACTATTTGGCTGCATTATACCGCGCACAAAAAAATACGGTAATGGCAGAAATTTTCAACCATGATTCTGGTTTTTATGATAATGAAAAACAGCTGCTCGATATGAAGGCTTTTTTGTCAAAAACCAACAAAACCGAAATCGAAAAAATTGGTGTTTCTATCTATTCCTTAAAACTGGATGACATCAACTATTTTCAAGCGGTAAAAGCCACTTTCAATAACAAAATTCCTGAGGCTATCGCTTTCATGAAACAATCGGATAAGCTGCAAAACACAGTTTTTTATGGCAATCCATTCCTCGGAAACATCAAAGACTGTCATGACTGCGACCATCAAGCGCCGCAGAAAAAGAAATACACCATGCTTGATTTTCTTATGATTATTCAAAAATTACAAGATAATATTGACAAACAAACCGATGTCTATAGCAACAGTGGTATACTCGGAAATGCTTTTTACAACATTACGCATTTTGGCAACGGACGTATATTCTATGAAGGAAATATTGCAGGATACGGTTCAACCCCTGATTTTTTCAGAGAGCCAATTATGAAAATGATTACCGACTGTTCTTTGGCGAAAGCCTACTATCAAAAAGCATTTGCATCGTCCAAAAACAACGAACAAAAAGCCAAAACTCAATATATGATTGCCAAATGCGAACGCAACGATTATTATAACAAAAAATACTATTCGCTTAATTTGTCAACTTGGGATATTCAGGACGACAAGACTAATTTTATCGCTTGGCAGGGTTTCAAAAATCTGAAAGCTAATTATTCAAAAACCAAATATTATAAAGAAATCATCAACGAATGCGGGTATTTCAGAACCTATGTTCAGAAATAATTTTAGAATTGGGACTGTCAACAATTTGTCCTAATCAGATCTTGGAGACCTGTTAGGTATGAATTTATTAACATCTCGGGATAAATAAAATACCTAACAGGTTGAAAAAACCTGTTAGGATAAACGAAATCAGGAATGTGCCATCGCCATACAAACAATGCTAATCTTGGCTCCAGGAATTTTTAATAACGCTTTCGAACAGGCCTCAAGAGTGGCTCCGGTGGTCAAAACATCATCAATTAAAAGATAATGTTTATTAGCATCTTTTTCTGAAAAAGTAACATCAAAAATAGTTTCAATCCCTTCAGTTCTTCCCAAAAAACTTTTCTTTGATTGCGTTTTAGAATATACTTTCCGCTTTAAAATGGAATCATTCAGCGGAATTTTAAAATTTTCGGACAAAGCCATCCCAAAATTCGTAACCTGATTATAACCCCGTTCTTTCATTCTCTTTTTATGCAATGGCACAGGAATAATAGCATCTACATTATTCATTATAGAATTGTCTTTCAAATCGGATGCGTACCATTCGCCCAAAAAAGTACCAATTTCTTCATGACCTTTGTATTTCAAACCGTGAATCATTTCCTGAACCATTCCTTTTTTATGAAAAAATAAAAATGCTGAAACATGTTCGACCGCTACCCTGCCATAAAACTTTTTAAAAGACTCATTTTCAGGATTTAAATGATGATTCGTTACGGGCAGTTCATGCCTGCAGGACGTACAGATTATGTATTCGTTACCGCCTATAAATGATTTACAGCCAGCACAAACCTTTGGGAAAAACAAATTTATCAGGGAATTAAACATAAAAAAATTGATTTATCCATAAAAATAAGAAAACCTCCTCTTCAAACTTCATTTTTTTTCTTTTTTTAATTTCCCTTTTTATATTTTTGCACCACTATGGCAAAACAAGAAGATTTATTTAAGAATGTAGTTTCGCATGCAAAAGAATACGGATTTATTTTTCCGTCAAGCGAAGTGTACGATGGTTTAAGTGCAGTATATGACTACGCACAAAACGGAGTAGAATTAAAAAAGAACATACGCGAATATTGGTGGAAGTCGATGGTTCAAATGAATGAGAACATCGTAGGACTGGACGCGGCTATATTGATGCATCCAACAACTTGGAAGGCATCTGGTCACGTGGACGCTTTCAATGACCCATTGATAGACAACAAAGATTCTAAAAAAAGATATAGAGCTGATACTTTAGTCGAAGATTATGCTGAAAAGTTAAATCAGAAGGCTGTAAAAGAAATTGAAAAAGCAAAGGCTCGTTTTGGAGACGCTTTCAATGAGCAGGAATTTATTACCACAAATGCACGTGTTGTAGAATATCTTTCTAAGAAAAAAGAAATTCTGGAAAGACTTGCAAAAGGTATGAGCGAAGATTTACAGGATGTAAAAGCTTTAATCGAAGAATTAGAAATCGCTGATCCTGAAACTGGTTCAAGAAACTGGACTGATGTAAAGCAATTCAACTTGATGTTCGGAACCAAATTAGGAGCTTCCGCAGATTCTGCAATGGATCTGTATTTACGTCCGGAAACGGCTCAGGGGATTTTTGTAAACTTCTTGAATGTACAGAAATCAGGAAGAATGAAAGTTCCTTTTGGAATTGCACAGACTGGAAAAGCGTTCAGAAACGAAATCGTAGCGAGACAGTTCATCTTCCGTATGCGTGAGTTTGAACAAATGGAAATGCAGTTTTTTGTGCGTCCAGGCGAAGAAATGCAATGGTACGAGCACTGGAAAACCACTCGTTTGAACTGGCATTTATCCCTAGGTTTAGGAAAAGAAAACTATCGTTTTCATGATCACGAAAAATTAGCGCACTATGCAAACGCTGCAGCAGATATTGAATTTAATTTTCCTTTTGGTTTCAAAGAATTAGAGGGTATTCACTCTCGTACAGATTTTGACTTAAAAGCGCACGAACAATATTCAGGAAGAAAACTTCAGTATTTTGACCCTGAACTGAATGAAAACTATGTTCCTTATGTAGTGGAAACTTCGGTAGGACTGGACAGAATGTTCTTGGCGATTTTCTCTACTTCATTAAAAGAAGAAACATTGGAAGACGGTTCGACTAGAACAGTTTTAAAATTACCAGCAGTTTTAGCTCCAACAAAAGCAGCTGTCTTGCCATTAATTAAAAGAGACGGATTACCTGAAATTTCCAAAAAAATCATCGATGATTTAAAATGGGATTTCAATGTGTCTTATGATGAAAAAGATGCTGTAGGGAGACGTTACAGAAGACAAGATGCTTTAGGAACTCCTTTCTGTATCACAGTAGATCACCAGACTATCGAAGATCAGACTGTTACTATCCGCCATAGAGATACAATGAAACAAGACCGCGTAGCGATCTCTGAATTAAAATCAATTATCGAAAATGAAGTTTCGATGAAAAACTGGTTAATGAAAATGTAATCACATCAAATCAGGATAAAAAAAATGCTTCTCAATCGAGAAGCATTTTTTTATAATTAAAATCGGTATCCCATAGAAAAACTGTCGAGTCCTACTATCTGATAATCATCTTCATAATAATCATTATTAGTATCGTTTGAACTATTAAATAAATTTCTTCCAACACCGCCGTTTAGTTCAAATACAAAACCTTTTTTAGTCACCCATTTACCGCCTAAACCAAATCCTAGAGCAAAATCAGTAACTACCTTATCTGGGAAGCTCATCGTAGACACTCCTGTGCTAAAATCGTACACATTATAACCTTCCATCTCATAAGCATTAAGTATCCCAAATCCTTCAACAAAAAATCCTGATGCAGGTTTTTTTCCAAAATAAAATCGATAATAAGGCACAGCACTAAACTTAACATCGATATCCTTATCAAAACGTGGAAATAAAGCTAATCCCAATCCGGACTCATCATTCAGCAATCGCTCATAAGTAACCTCAAATGCACCTGCAATTAACTTACTGCATTAATTTTTTATTTCATTTCTATTAGTAGAAGAAACTGGTTCTTTCTCCTGACTGTAACCACAGAAACTTATTGTCAAAAACAGCAAAATTAAAATCTTAGTATTCATATGTCGCTTTTATTAATGATTGTTAGTAAATTTTATATCTTAATTTCACCACAGTCTTTTGCAATAAACATTTTTTGTCAAAATCGCTTTTTGCTCATTAAAATTCCAAAAAAGACTAACTGCTCTTTTTTTAATTTAAAAATTCCTACAAAGAAGATTGATTATTTAATAAAAAACAAACAAATTTAAAAATAAATTAAACTAAGACAATTTAAGAACAGCACTTACAAAAACCTACATACTTAATTAACAGATATATAGATAAAATATTTATACTATTTTGAACCAAATTATAATAAAAAAATCATAACTTTGAGAGTTTCTATTTTATATTTTGCAATTATCATCATTTTTTAAATTTGAATTATTCTTTTGAAATCTGCACTTTTGATGTAGAAATCACAAACATTAAGAATAAAATTAAGTATTAAAATTAAGTCCCAAAGAATGAATTACACCTACATTATTATTGATGACGATTCGGAAAGCGTTTTGAGAACGAAGGCAATTGCCAGCGAATTTTCAGAATTAAGTTTTCTTGCCTCCACTGATAATTATGCAGACGGCGTGAATCTAATTTTAGAACATATGCCAAGGCTCATATTTTTAGAAATAGATCCAATTGACAAAAACAGTAATTTATCATTACAGTTAATAAACGGATTATTAATGTATTTAAAAGAATTACCAAAAATTGTTATTACAACCAAGAAAAAAGATTTTGCTTTTGACTGCATAAAATATGAAGTTGTAGATTATTTATTAAAACCATTATTAGTAATTGATTTTGTAAAACTGGTTCACAAACTGAATAAAATAAACACAGAAAACGAAATAGTTCTTGTTCAGAACCCAAGTTCTCAGGAAAAACAGAATCTGGAAAAAATTGAATCTAGGAATAGTAAAAAATCATTCATCTTATGTGTCAAATCATATGGCGATCATAGATACATTGATTCTGATGAAATCTGCTATTTTCAAGCCGATAATAATTCTACAGATATCCATTTAAAAAATGGGGAAATGGTAACGGCTTTCAAAACGCTGAAACATTTTGAAAGTGTATTGACAAACCCTTTCGTTCGAATCCATAATAGTTATATAGTAAACCGTAATTTTATTTCTAGAATCCATACAGGAAACTCTTTGTGTTATATAAAAAAAACTACGATAAAACTTCCTTTTTCTAAGTCATACAAAAGCAATATTGACTTTATAATTAGTGAATTTGCAAATGAAAATTATATAGAAACTTAAAAAATAGCCGTTCACATAGAATTGCTATCCATTCACTATCAGACGAATACCATTGACCATAAACAGCTGTTTTTAAATTGTTTATCCAGGCTTACTGTTTAGTTTTACTAAAGAATTCCAACACAAACGGAATCAAAAAAGTAAAAAATAACAACAACATAAAGCCCAGAAATCATGAAAAAAGCTGTCTTAACAATCGGATTATTTACATTAGTATTAGTATCAACTTCATTCACTTCTCCTCAAAATTCAACAACTGTAATTGATGACTCTTCAGTAATCACTTCTATCGATGGAACAGGCGGACAATCAAGCGGTGATAACAGAAAAGTAGATTATACCGGTGCCTCTTTAAAAAATCAAATTGTTGAAATTGATGGAACTGGAGGACAATCAAGCGGAGACAATAGAAAAGTAGACTAAAAATACAAAACATAAAAAAAGGCTGTCAAAAAATTGACAGCCTTTTTTTATACAAAAAGATTTAGTATTTTTGATACAATTCAAAATTCGAAATTGAAAAAAAATTACTACATATTGCTCTTTTTTTTAGCAATTTTTATGGGTTGCACTAATAAAAACAAATCCAGAAAAAATATTGTATCCTCTGAAGACAGCCTAACCACCTATCTGTCTCTAGCCAATGATAACAACGTAACTAAAGAATTAAAACAAAAATACACCCGCAGAGCCTTTGATATAATAATTAATCAAAAAGATGATTCAATTAATAAAGTCAATCTTTTCAAAGTAGCCAACCGCTATTATAATATGAATGACTGGGAAAGATATTTTGAAATATCTAAACTTATTTTAGAGCGGTCAAACAACAGCCTAGATACAGTACATGCAGCCAAAGCATATGTATATCTGGGGGATTATTATCAAAAAAAATCCATTTCTGACAGCGCTTTTTATTGCTATTATAAAGCTGAAAAATTTTATCTCAAACTTAATGACAATTATAACATTGCCAAAACACGAATGAGTAAAGCCAACCTGAGATTCAGTGAAAATGATTTATTCGATAGCGAGATTACTATTTTTAAAGCTTTACGGATTATAAAACAAATAAAAGCAGACGATTTATTATACCAGTCTTACAATCTTTTAGGAATTTTATACAATGAAAGGGAAGAATACAGCAAGTCCTTAGAATTCCATAACAAAGCTTTGGCGAGTTTAGACGGAAATACAATACCCGCAGAATTTCAGTCGAAAGCCACTTCTCTAAACAATATTGGTTATGTATATTTAAACTTAAAAAAATATGAGCAAGCCAAGAATTATTTTAAAGAAGGATTAAAACAAGAAAACCTATTTGTCGAAAAAGCGTCTTTATATGCTATGCTGCTGGATAATCTGGCTTATGCCAAATTTAAACTTAAAGAGACAAAAGAACTCCCTAATATGTTTTATTCAGCATTAAAAATTAGGGATAGCTTACATCTTACTTCAGGAATAATTATCAATAAAACACACTTGTCAGAGTACTACGCATTTCAAAAAGATACTTTAAAAGCAATTCAATATGCAAAACAAGCACTTGCTCTATCACGCAGTACCAAGCGATTGAGAAGCATACTCGAAACTCTTAAACAAATGGGAGTGGTAGATCCAAAAAATGCTTCAACATATTCTAAAGAATACATTCTTATTAATGACCGTCTGCAAAAAATAGAACGAAAAATTGGCGAAAAATTCACTCGTATAGAGTATGAAACAGATGAAATTAAAGTAGAAAACACAAATCTTGAAGGTCAAAACAAAAAACTTTTGTTATTTTTTGGAGGTTTTGTTATTTTAGCATTATTACTTTATATAATTAATAATCAAAAAGTTAAACAAAGAGAATTACTATTTATACAGCAGCAGCAACAGGCAAATGCTGAAATATATAATCTATTAATCAATCAGCAGAATACTATTGAAAAAAACAATATCAAAGAAAAGAAAAGAGTAGCAAGGGAATTACACGATGGAGTTCTTGGCAGGATGTTTGGGGTTCGTATCAATTTAGATGGTTTAAATAAACTAAAAGATGACTCAGGAATCGAAATGAGGCTAAATTATTTAACCGAGCTAAAAAATATCGAGCAGGATATCCGCGAAATTTCTCATAATCTAAATAGAGAAAAATCAGAATTAATTAATAACTTCGTAGCAATAGTAACTAATTTATTTGAAGAACAGAAAAAAACATTTTCAACAAAATTTCTGGCCCATGTAGATCCATCTATAAAATGGGATTCTATCGACAATATTGTAAAGATTAATATATATCGAATTCTTCAGGAATCGCTTCAAAATTGTAATAAATATGCCAATGCAACAAAGATAAAAGTAGAATTTAGAAAACAGAATGATAATTTAGTTTTAAAGATTAGTGATGACGGGTTAGGATACAACGTCAACCGTACAAAGAAAGGAATAGGTCTCCAAAATATAAAAACGAGAACTATAGAATGCGAAGGGACCCTCGAAATAAAATCAAAAAAAGGAGAAGGAACTTCTATAACAATAATAATTCCAATCAAAGAAACACAAAAAACCACTGCATAATGACTATCGATGCAAATGCACAAAAATTAATTAAAAAGAACATTTTAATTGTAGACGATCATCCTTTTATAATTGACGGATATAAAAACGCCATTACCCGTTATAAACCCGAATGCTATGAATATTCATTTACGCAGGGAAAGGACTGCATGACGGGCTATAACATCATTACAAATCCGGAAACTCTTCCATTTGATGTTGCTTTTTTAGATATCAGTATGCCTGTATATGAAGAGAAAGGAATTCATTCTGGTGAAGATTTAGCCAAACTAATTATGGAATACATGCCCAGCTGCAAAATAATTCTGCTAACCATGTATACTGAATTGCTCAAAATAAAAAATATAATTGACACTATAAATCCAGCGGGACTAGTAATTAAAAATGATTTAACCTTTGATGAATTACTTTTCGGATTTGATGTCGTATTGAAAGATGAAATTTATTACAGCCATTCTGTAATTAAAATGGCCAATCAAAACAATAAAGATATTGATGGAATTGACCAATTTGACAAATTGATTTTATTCCACATTTCTAAAGGAACAAAGACTAAAGATATTACCCAATACATTCCTATTTCACTGCATGCTATTGAACAGCGAAAAGTCAATCTTAAAGAATTATTTAAAATTGAAGATGGAAGCGATGTAGATTTAATAAAGGAAGCAAAGATTAGAGGAATTATTTTATAACCTTTCCAAAATTAAAAACCAAAAAACTGCATATAATGAGTGCCGTTTTTTGGTTTTCAACTGACATGCTATATAACAGACCTTTTATTCACTGATAGCATTCCAGCCTCTAGCTTTTAAAGGTATTTTAGTATTAGCACGAGTTACCAAGTGTACCCCTTCGCTTTCCTGAGTCATGTGGCCAATTATTGAAAAATTCGGATTTCCTTTTATTTTATCAAAATCTTCCATAGCGATAGTGAAGAGCAGTTCATAATCTTCTCCACCATTGATAGCAACAGTAGTACTGTCGATATTAAACTCTTCGCACACATTGATAAACTGAGGATCAATCGGCAGTTTATCTTCATATAAATTACAGCCTACACCCGATTGTTTACATAAATGTATAATCTCCGAAGATAATCCGTCTGAAATATCAATCATTGACGTTGGTTTTATTTCTAACGCATGTAATAAGGTACGCACATCTGTACGTGCTTCAGGTTTTAATTGCCGCTCTATCAAATACGTATAAGCATCTAAATCAGGCTGCGAATTAGGATTAACCTGAAAAACCTGTTTCTCTCTTTCCAATACCTGCAGTCCCATATACGCCGCACCAATATCTCCCGTTACTACCAATAAATCAGTTTTACTGGCCCCGTTTCTATATACGATTTCATTTTCTTCAGCTTCGCCGAGAACAGTAATGCTAATAATTAATCCCTTTTGGGAAGATGTAGTATCACCTCCTATTACATCAACTTTATACTCCTGTGCAGCACGCTCAATACCTTCATACAGTTCTTCCAAAGCTTCCAATGGAAAACGGTTGGACACAGCTATCGAAACTGTAATTTGGGTTGGTTTGGCATTCATCGCACAAATATCGGATACATTCACTACTACTGATTTGTATCCTAAATGTTTTAAAGGCACGTAAGCCAAATCAAAATGAACGCCTTCAATCAATAAATCGGTTGATACAACTACTTTCTTTTCTTTAAAATCCAAGACAGCCGCATCATCTCCAATTCCTTTTAGTGTAGAAGGCTGAGTAATTTCAAAGTCTTTGGTTAAATGATCTATCAAACCAAATTCACCTAGTTGACCAATATTAGTACGCTGCGGGTTTTTATCTTCAATCATGATTATTGAGAAGAATGAGATAGAATTACACTGCAGTGTAACTCTTCATTCAATATTATTGATTTTACAAAATTTTGAGAGTGCAAATATACAAAGAAATATTCGCACCTATTTGAATGGTTTTTTATGATTTTTTTCGCATCTTTATTAATCAAAACATCATAAAAATGAATCCATACGATATTATTACTCTTACTGTCAATCCAGCTTTAGACAAAAGCACTCATTTTAAAGGATTAGCTGCCGAACAAAAAATTCGCTGCTCTGCACCCCGCTTTGATGCTGGCGGAGGAGGAATCAATGTATCTAAAGCTATTTCACGTTTAGGAGGTAATTCATTAGCAGTATTCACATCGGGAGGCCCTTTGGGAAAAATGCTGGAAGAATTAGTTGCCAAAGAATCTATCGACTTTCTGGCTATACCAATCCAGACCTGGACAAGAGAAAGTTTCGTAGCTGTAGACGACAATACTAATTCACAATACCGCTTTGGGTTTACCGGCGGAGAAATTACTAATGAAGAAGAAAAAGCTTTCCTTAATGCTGTTACTAATTTAAAATCAGGGTTTATTGTTGCCAGCGGCAGTTTAAACGAAGGTCTGTCCTCCGATTTTTATCAAAAAATTGCGCAAATAGCAAAACAGTCAGGTGCAAAATTAATAGTGGATACATCAGGAGAAGCTTTGAAAAAAGTACTTGAAACGGGCGCTTATCTGATTAAGCCAAATGTAGGAGAACTGGCTAAATTAATCGGTGTAGAACGGTTAGAAATGGAAGAGGTAAATGAGGCTGCCAAACAGATTATTGCCAAAGGCGGTGCTGAAATTGTGGTTGTTTCGCTTGGTCCCCAAGGAGCAGTTTTGGTAACTAAAGATAAATATGAATTTGTTCCCGCGCCAAATGTTGCCAAAAAAAGCACTGTTGGTGCTGGAGACAGCATGGTGGGCGGAATGGTCTGGGCGCTTTCGCAAAATAAAAACCTAAAAGAAGTAATCCGCTGGGGAGTTGCATGTGGATCAGCCGCTACGATGAATGAAGGAACACAATTATTTAAAGGGACCGATGCTCAGCGATTATTCGACTGGCTAAAAGACAAATAAAACCTTCCTAATACCATTTAGTAATCCTCAAAAGATTTAAAAATATGACCTGAAAAATTGTTAAGAATTATCTTTATTAGATAAAATTAGACGAAAAACAGTTTTTAAAGACTAACTAAATGAATATATATGTAAGATAAATTCTCTAATATTTTATTTATTTGGAACGAATTAACTCATATTTAAACAAAAATATTAGAATTTCAAATCACCTCCTTTGCTATAAAGCACTAACAAACAGTTAATTATACATAAATCTAATTGTAACCTCCAAAAAATCTGAATAAATAGTTAAAAAATTTGATATTGTATGTTTTTTTTTATATTTTTAGCATACCCCAAATTTATAGAAAACATGAATAATGAATTAACCCATAGTCAAATAGAAGACTTAAAAAAGAAGATCAAAGCAGGAGCTTTTGATATCGACATCGAAAAAAACAACTTGATTTGTTTAGGATTTGAACAGCAAACAGCCAAAGAGCTGGTGATGGATGTAATTAGAAGTCACAAACATGACCTTTTGGATAAAGCTAATGAAAAAAGGGACTATAACGACAGAAACATTATTGCTTTAGGTTTAGCAATCGTTTCTTCGATATCTGTAGGTGTACTAGGAGGTAATAGCGTTTCGATGGTTATGCTTTCTATCGTTCTTGCATGTTTTGCTGGTTACTATGGACACCCTAAAAAAGCAATTCCAGCAATGATAGGATTTACTATTGGCGCAATCATAATGCCATTTGCCTGCCAATTTTATTTTAACAGCAGAGATACATTTATGAATATTGAGCTATTAATCCCAACATTTATCTCATTTGGACCAGCACTTTTGATAAAATATCTGTTATCAAAAATAATGTACTCCGAAGATTAAACATTCGATTAAAGAATAATCAAACCACTAAAGACATTTTGTTCATAGTGGTTTTTTTTTGCTTACAAGTGAAAAACCTAATCTTTTTGCTCCAAGAAACAATAACACTAAGGTTTTTAAATAATTTATAAAAATTGAAAAGCTGCTGACAAACTGTTGTCACCAGCCCTCTCTAATTTTGAAGAAGTAAAATAAAAACTTTAAAATTATGAAAACATTAGTAGCACAAGTTATTACTCCCGAAGATTTATTGAAACACTGGCAAGGACATCGCGCCTTGACACGCCGTGTAATAGAATTGTTTCCAGAAAAAGATTTTTTTGAATTTTCAATTGGCGGTATGAGACCTTTTGCAAAATTGGCCGACGAACTTCTAGCCATTGGCGCACCTGCTTTAAAAGGAATTGTAAATAGAGAAATTAAGCCTTATAATCCAGAAGAAGGAAAATTAATTTTCAAAGCACAATATCTTGAAAAATGGGATGAAGCTACAGCAGAAATTAATGAAAATTGGCAGAAATTAACCATCGAAGATTTTAACGAAACTTTCAATTTATTTGGGCAGTACGAATTCCCAATTATCCATAATATTTTGTATTTTATTGATAATGAAGTTCATCATCGCGGTCAGGGTTATGTGTACTTGCGTGCATTAGGAATTGAACCTCCTTTTTTCTGGGAAAGATAAAAAACTAAAAAAGCTCCTAAAAAATATTTTTTGTTTTAGGAGCTTTTTTTATAAAAGGCGCTGTCTGTTTCTTTCCAGTAATTCCAAAGTTTTGATTTTTAAACTTTCTGGTTCCAGTATCGTTGCATAATCTCCAAACATCAGATACCAGCGCGAAAGGCCTTCCATCGAATCACAAGACATAAAAGTCATTTCAATTTTGCCATCCATTTCCTTTTCCGAAACAAAGCCGTAATATTTCCGGTCGCTTGCCAGATAACTGGCTATTCTTTTCTCCACAAGAATCCGAACTTTGGTAGTCGAAACATTTTTATCTTTATCCAGATACGTCTCTAATGCATTATGTTCTACTGAAAAAGGGATTTCTGTTTTTTGGATTCCATGAACACGGTCAGCACGAAATTGCCTGTAATCCTTGCGCAGATGACAATAACCAAACATGTACCAATTGTTATTATCGTGAAAAACGCCAACAGGTTCAATATGCCTCACAGTAATTCCCTCTGACTGAATTGCTTCATACGAAAGAATGACCTGTGTTTTCTCTGCAATACTTTCAAAAAGCGTGGCTAAAGTATTGGGAGCTTTATCATTAAAAAGCTTCTCCGAAGACTGCATCAAAATACTGGATTCTATACTCGAAACCCAGTCTTTATCATCGCTCCGTAGTACCGCTTTTAATTTATACATCGCCGACGCATAATGATTTCCAAGAGCTGTGTCAATGAATTTCTGCATTAATTTTTCGGCAGCAATAAAACTGCCGGCTTCCTCACGGGTAAACATTACAGGAGGTAATCGGTAGCCGTCCATCAAAGCGTAACCCACTCCAGCTTCACTGTAAATTGGAACTCCCGAAGCTTCCAAGGTGCGGATATCACGATAAATAGTCCGTAAACTCACTTCGAAACGATCGGCTAATTCCTGTGCTTTTACAATCTTTTTGGATTGCAATTGAATCAAAATGGCAACAATGCGGTCAAAACGTTTTGGGGTCTCGTCGAGCATACTAGTGGGATGTTTATTTAGTTTATATTATGGATTTTCGGAAAGATTGAATCATTTGTTGATTATCTTCCAAAACTATCATAATTGTCTTCAGCATATTTTTCAAAACGTTCCAATAGCTTAATGTTGTTTTTTTCCAAAGAGGTTAATTCTTTATCAACATTTTCAGAAATAGGGATATACCACTCTACTGAATCGAAAAACTGGCGGTAGCTTTTTTTCTTAAAAGTATAACCATGTCGAGCATAAATAGTATTTCGGAGAATTTCCAGCTCTAACTTTTTCAAATTTTTAAGACCTTTTTCGGTCAATTTAGTTGTAGAAGAATTTATTTTTTTAATTATATCCGAAGCAGTACGATAGCTTTCTTCGGTATAGACTTCTGCAACTTCGGTCGTATCAGTCTGCTGCTCAATTATAGTATCGATTCTTGCACTATAATAATCCATATAAGCTCCATCTTTAGGCAGCATAGCATTTGGATTATATTCGAATTCTTGTTTTTTTAATTCAAAAGTACGTTGTGTAACATGCTGGTTTTTATCATTTGAAAACCAAGTTCCTTTTAATACTTTATTTTCAATAGAAAATTTGAATTCCCCATCATATTTGCTATTTCCTGGTTCTCTTAATATAAACTCGTAACCGTTAGCTATCTTTTTAAATTCACCAGATAATGGTCTGCTGCTACCTGCAACAATGCTTCGGCCAGATACTATATTTTTTTCTATTTTTTTGATAACAATATTTATTTTGTTTACATAAACAAAATCGTCGGTAGTATCATGTACACTTGCTACAAAATCGCCAACCCAATTACCATATAAATCTTTATAAGGATCATTTACATTTTCACCTTTTTCTGAAATTTCTAATTTTTCTTTTTTGCAGGAAATCAATCCTAGAATAAACAATAGAATGAATATTTTTCTCATTTATATTTTTGTTTAAATATACAATATTCTATAAATAATAAATTAGGAACCCAGCCTAACCAAGCGATAATTTGATAAACATCCATTGGAGCAGGATGAAATAAAGATACAATGATAACTTTCCATAACCGTAAGGTTACTGCTGAAAAAGTCAAAGCAAAACTCCGCATCATAAATGCTTTATGACATTTGATATTGTTTCTTTTTATCAAAATAAATCCTTTTAATGTAAAGTAAAACCATAGAATGGATAAAATAACAAAAGAAATTTTAGAATAAAATCCGCCATTAGCAAAGATTCCAATAAAGAATCCAGATGGAGACGCTAATACTAAAGTCACAAAAACATACAATTTCCCAATCCATTTGTGTACAGATGGAAATTGTTTTAAAATGTTCGGATTAAATTGAGTAAAGCCAGCAAGTAATGTAAATATAGAAGAGCAGACATGGATATAAAAAATAAAGAGATAGGATTTAATCTCTATAACTTCAGTCTGTTTTATTTGTAAAAAAGCAACATTTGAACTAATTGGAAAATATTTCAATGTTATGAGCAGCATTAAAACAAAAAACCAGACAAAGACTATTAGCCAAAGTGTTTGTTTGTAGTTTTTTAGAATCACTTTTAAAAAAAATATAGGTTTTTTTGAATGCCAAAGTAAATGAATTTGTTTGATAAAATCGTTTTATTTTTTTTAAATTAAACAAAAAAACCTGACAATTTTTACATCATCAGGTTTCCTCTTTATTCTTGTTTCTTTTTTCTATTCTCTAAAAAAAATCTAATCATTCAACTTCAAAACAGCCATAAACGCCTCTTGCGGAATTTCAACATTTCCTACCTGACGCATACGTTTTTTACCTTTTTTCTGTTTTTCTAATAATTTACGTTTACGCGAAATATCCCCGCCGTAACATTTGGCAGTAACGTCTTTACGTAAGGCTTTGATCGTTTCTCGGGCAATGATTTTGGCACCAATAGCCGCCTGAATCGGAATATCAAACTGTTGTCTCGGAATCAGCTCACGCAATTTCTCGGTCATTTTTTTACCAATGTTGTAAGCGTTGCTTTCGTGAATCAAAGCAGAAAGAGCATCCACCTGATTAGCGTTCAATAATACATCCAGTTTTACTAGTTTGGAAGCACGCATTCCAATTGGAGAGTAATCAAAAGACGCATAACCTTTGGAAACGGTTTTCAATCGGTCGTAAAAATCGAATACAATTTCGGCCAATGGCATGTCAAAATTCAATTCCACACGCTCCGTAGTCAAATACGTTTGATTCGTGATAATACCACGTTTTTCAATACACAAACTCATTACGTTACCCACAAAATCAGCTTTGGTAATGATAGTCGCTTTGATGAAAGGCTCTTCCACACGGTCTAGTTTTGAAGGTTCCGGCAGATCTGAAGGGTTGTTGACTATAACAGCTGTTTCAGGTTCTTTTTTGGTGTAAGCCAAATACGAAACGTTAGGAACCGTAGTAATTACAGTCATATCGAATTCGCGCTCCAAACGTTCCTGAATAATTTCCATGTGCAGCATTCCCAAGAATCCGCAACGGAAACCAAACCCTAAAGCCGCCGAACTTTCAGGAGCAAACACCAGCGAAGCATCGTTCAGCTGCAGTTTTTCCATCGAAGCTCTCAGCTCCTCAAAATCTTCAGTATCTACAGGGTAAATTCCGGCAAATACCATTGGTTTTACATCCTCAAAACCAGTAATCATATTAGTTGTAGGCGTTTTGGCATCAGTAATAGTATCCCCTACTTTTACTTCTTTGGCTTCCTTAATTCCAGAAATCAAATACCCAACATCTCCTGTCGAAATCACACTTTTAGGAACTTGATTTAATTTCAAAGTTCCTACTTCATCAGCAAAATATTCATTGCCGGTAGCCATAAATTTAATTTTCTGGCCTTTCTTTATTTCACCGTTTACAACTCTAAAAATAACTTCAATTCCTCTAAAAGGATTATAATGTGAGTCAAAAATCAAAGCCTGCAAAGGCTCTTCTTTATTTCCTTTCGGCGCAGGAACTTTTTCAATAATCGCAGCCAAAATATTTTCCACACCAAAACCGGTTTTCCCCGAAGCATGAATAATATCTTCCAGTTTACAGCCAAGCAAATCAATTATATCGTCACTTACTTCCTCTGGATTCGCGCTTGGTAAATCGACTTTGTTTAAAACCGGAATAATTTCCAAGTCATTTTCCAAAGCCAAATACAAGTTAGAAATCGTCTGCGCCTGAATACTCTGCGCAGCATCAACAATCAATAATGCACCTTCGCAGGCAGCAATCGAACGCGAAACTTCATAAGAGAAATCCACGTGACCAGGAGTATCAATCAGGTTCAGAATATATTCTTCCCCTTTATATTTATATTCCATTTGTATCGCATGACTCTTAATCGTGATTCCTCGTTCACGCTCCAAGTCCATATTGTCCAGCAGCTGCGCCTTTTCTTCACGAGCCGTTACCGTTTGGGTAGCACCCAATAATCGGTCAGCCAATGTACTTTTTCCGTGGTCAATGTGTGCAATAATGCAAAAATTCCTAATATGTTTCATTTATGATAATGTCTATGTTATTCCGAACAGCCACTGGCTGTTCTCCTCTTAATATCAAATCTCACGCAAACCCGTCGTTACGACAATTAATCTGCAAATATACTCTAAATTCAACAGTTTCAAAGTTTCAAAACACGAAACTATTTATTTACCATATAACTCATGTAAAGTTTTAGTTTTCAGCCAACAAATCTTAAATGACCTTAAGTTCCTTATTATGGTTTGAAAATAATTTACAGTCATAGCTTTTAAAAAACTTATATGTCCTAATATGTTTCAAAAAAAAGCTTGATTCATTTCTAACAGCATTTAAAATCAAGGTTTTAACCCCCTATTATCAGTTGGGCTGTTTTCTATTCACTTAAAAGTTGTAATTTTGCAAAAAATTTCAAGGACAATGATTAAGATTGGCAATATAGAATTACCCGAATTCCCATTACTATTAGCACCTATGGAAGATGTGAGCGACCCTCCATTCCGCCGTTTGTGTAAAGAGCATGGAGCCGACTTAATGTATTCTGAATTTATTTCTTCCGAAGGATTAATTCGTGACGCCATCAAAAGCCGAATGAAATTGGACATTTTCGATTACGAAAGACCTGTAGGAATCCAAATCTTTGGAGGAGACGAAGAAGCTATGGCATTATCGTCTAAAATAGTTTCTACGGTAAATCCAGATTTAATAGACATCAATTTTGGCTGTCCTGTTAAAAAAGTAGTCTGCAAAGGCGCCGGTGCCGGAGTTCTGAAAGACGTAGATTTAATGATCCGTCTGACCAAAGCCGTTATCGACAGCACGCATTTGCCGGTTACCGTAAAAACCCGTTTGGGTTGGGACGACAACTCGATAAATATCGACGAAGTTGCCGAACGCCTGCAGGATATTGGCGTTGCCGCTTTGAGCATTCACGCCAGAACTCGTGCCCAAATGTACAAAGGTCACTCTGATTGGTCTCACATTGCCCGTGTGAAAAACAACCCAAGAATCACGATGCCTATTTTCGGAAACGGAGATATCGATTCTCCCGAAAAAGCATTGCTTTATAAAAACGAATACGGCATCGACGGAATAATGATTGGCCGTGCCGCCATTGGTTATCCTTGGATTTTCAACGAAATTAAGCATTACTTCAAAACAGGAGAACATTTGCCTAAACCAACAGTTGTCGACAGAGTTGAAGCAGTTCGCAACCATTTAACATGGGCAATGCAATGGAAAGGAGAAAGACTCGGAATTGTAGAAACCAGACCTCATTACACCAATTATTTCAAAGGAATTCATTCATTTAAAACCTTCAGACAAAAACTAGTAACGCTAGACCGCCCCGAAGAATTATTTGCCCACTTGGATGATATTAAAGAAGCTTATGCTAATTATGAGGCTGTTTAATAATTAATCCTTCTCTTTGATTTTGTAAAATAAAAATTACTTTTGCAAAAAAAGAGTTAATGAAAAAAATTATAGTACTAGGTTTCGTTTTAATCAGTTTCATCGCAAATGCACAAGAAGCAGAAAAAATTTCGGTTGAGAAAAATTTATATGGCGTTCAGTTGGGTTTGCTAAGTACAAGTTTTTATTATGAAACTCAATTGCAAAGAAAAATTTCACTTCGAACAGAAATAGGGCTGACATTAATATCTTCTACGAGAGATTATAAAGATCCTGAAATTAAAGATGAAACTGCGACACTTATTAGTCCTTATCTAACACTTGAGCCAAGATGGTACTATAGTTTAGATAGACGTAAAAGACTTGGAAAAAAGACCTATAACAATTCTTCCAATTATATTTCATTGGAAACGTCATATATTTCTAACAAGACTCCATTAATAAATAACGGTGATTTTGATGTTGTTTCATCAATTACTATTATTCCTAAATATGGAATCCGCAGAGCTTTTGCAAAACATTTCAATTATGAATTTTCAGGAGGCGTGGGTTACCAATATAATATATTTAATAAAAGCAAAGGCTGTGACTGTGACCACAACAATACTGCAGTCGATCTTAAAATAAGAATTGGATACGATTTTTAATCCAACAGCTTCTTGCTCACCCTGCTGCTTGCAATCATCGAAGCAAAAAAACCAAGCGTAACAATAGTCGCCATTACAATCCCAACATTTTCAAAAGTAAAAACCACTGGATAAGCCAGTGTTGGAGTTATCATTATCAGTTCATACTGTTGCTGCAGCAACACAATAACAACTCCCAACAACAATCCAATGATCCCGCCAAAAACACTCAGCAAAACACCCTGAAGAAGAAAAATATTTCTCAAATCCTTGATGTCGGTTCCTAGGTTAAAAAGGGTTTTGAGGTTTCCTTTTTTATCCAAAATCATCATGATAAGTGCTCCAACCAAGTTAAAAAGCGCCACCACAATCACCAAAGTAAATATGAGGTAGACTGCTATATTTTCTGTATTCAGCATTTTATACAAGGCCTCGTTAAGTTGTGCCTTGTTCTTTATCGTAATTTTATTTTTGAAGATTGAATTCAGTTTTGCAGTCACAGCGTTTTCGTCAGCATCTTTCTTTAATTTTATTTCTATACCCGAAACCTGATTTTCCTTATATTCCAATAATTCCTGCGCCAAACCTAAATCGGCAAACACATATTTGGAATCCAGATCTTCACTGATGGCATAAATTCCAACTGGAAAAATATCGGTTTTATTAAAGGCCTGTTCAGGATTTTCTATAGCTCCCTTACCGGGTCTTGGAACAAAAACCTCAAAAGCATTTTTATAATCAAGCAATCCCATCGAAAATTTCTGCGCCGTACCATATCCAACCACAACCTGAAAAGTATTTGGCTCCAGCCATTGTCCGTTGTATATTTTTTTGTCGAAATGACTAACTTTGTTAAAAGAAGAATCAACTCCTTTAAGGAAAGTAACCTCCTGTTTTCCATTGAACGTAAACAAGACCCTTTCCTCTACAATTTTCGAATATGAAGCGACACCATCAATCTCCTTAATGTCTTTTTCCTGTTTTGGTTCAATAAAAAAAGATTTTCCAAGCGTACTGCTCACCTTAAGATCAGGATCAATATCGCTGGTAAAGGAAAGACTGAATTCCTTCAGCCCAGTAAAAACCGAAAGCACCACAAACAGCGCCATCGCTCCCACAATAGTCGCAAGACTCGCAATACGATTAATAATATTGATAGCATTACTTTTACTTTTGCTAAAAATATACCGCTTGGCTATGTAAAGAGGAAAATTCAAATCTTATTTAAATCTGCGTTTATCCAACAAATCTCTATTCTCTATAGGATTCTCCTTGTTTGCCAATGCATTATCAATCTTCTCGATATAATCCAAAGAATCATCAATAAAGAAAACCAAATTAGGCACTTTGCGCAATTGCAGACGCACCCTTTGCGACAAATCGTGCTTAATTAAAGTAGTATTTGTTTTGATACCCTGAAGCGTTTCCTGCGCTTTATCTTGAGGAAAAATACTTAAATGCACCGTCGCCACAGACAAATCTGTAGTCACCGTAACCTTGGATACTGAAATTATCAAATTCGTAATTCCGTTTTTTCTCACTTCACCCTGCAGAATATCAACCAAATCTTTTTGGATCACCCCGCCTATTTTTTTCTGTCTATTTGTTTCCATAGCGCAAAAATACTATTTTTTTGAGAGACAGCCCCACAAAGTCATAAACTCCTAAAGTTTTTTATATTTGTTTTAAGTTTTATAAACCAAATAAGGAGCGAATGATTGAGGCATTTTCGGCAGACATGGGTTCCCGCCATCCGCTGCAATCTCCCGTGCCGAACCCCAGCACAGGAGGATTTTCGCTGCTGTCGGGGCTAAAGAGTAAATAATTGGCATTTTTGGGAAAATTTCAAAAAAAGCAGTTCAAGCAATACGCTCTAAATTCGCATTTTCAATCTGCATCCCGAGCAATAGCGAATAAGCAAAGCAAAATATATACAATCCGCGTGAAATTATTCTTTGAATCAGCAAATCTCTAAACTAACATTCAAAATGAAAAAAATAGAACACATAGGCATCGCAGTCAAAAACCTTGAAGAATCCAATCTGTTATTCGAAAAACTCTTTGGCAAACCTGCTTATAAAGAAGAAGAAGTTGCAAGCGAAGGTGTAAAAACATCTTTCTTCATGAACGGTCCTAACAAAATAGAACTCCTCGAAGCCACCGACCCAGATAGTCCGATAGCCAAATTCCTCGAAAAAAAAGGCGAAGGAATCCATCACATTGCCTTTGATGTCGAAAATATCCTCTCCGAAATTCAACGCCTTAAATCCGAAGGATTCATCGTCCTAAACGAAATCCCCAAAAAAGGTGCCGACAATAAATTAGTCGCTTTTTTACACCCAAAAGGCACAAATGGTGTATTAATTGAACTCTGCCAGGAAATAAAATAAAAACTAGTCAATTCATAATCAGTTCTTTTCAAAAAAGATTTTACATTCTAATAACATAATTCAAAATCAACATAAAAAACGCTTGTGACAATCAAAAAAATGTAGTAATATTGCAAACTCTTAACCGGTCCTATAGCTCAGCTGGTTAGAGCACCTGACTCATAATCAGGTGGTCCCTGGTTCGAGCCCAGGTGGGACCACTTTTTAAGAATATAAAGCCTTATAAACATTGCGTTTGTAGGGCTTTTTTATTTTCTGCATTTAAAATTATTTCAAAAATTCCAAATACTCTTCAACTTTTTAAAAAAAATAAGACAAATTAAATTTTAAAATCTTATCTTTAATTTTGTAAAAAATATTCCCTCAAAGGAATTTTAATTTTATAATATTAAAAAATACACTTACTTAAATTTGTTTTTATGTAGGTTTTTACTCTTATTTCACAATTCACATAGTTGATTTACCGTATAATTTTGTATTTAATCGTAATTAATTTATTTTCAATATAAAAAAAAACATATTTTTGCACTCAAGGATTATTTAAAAAATCATAATACCACATCCCCAAAATGAAAACATTTTTAAATAAAATAATACTCAAAGGCTGCATTCTGTTTTTTTGCCTATCTGGACATGTCGCCCATGCAGACGTCCCAGCTCCTGAACCTCCAGAAGACCCGCTTCCAATAAACGAAAATATGACAATAGCAGTCTTTATAGCTGTCCTATTCGGCATATACATCATATATAATTACAAATTAAACAAAAAAAGACCAATATAAAATTGGTCTTTTTTATTTAATTTTACTTTTTTCCGCTTTACAACAAGAGATCGATCCCTGATTTCAGGACATTACACATTCATAAAAAAAGCCTTTCTGTTAAGAAAGGCTTTAAAAAATATTTGCGGTCTGGACGGGACTCGAACCCGCGACCCCATGCGTGACAGGCATGTATTCTAACCAACTGAACTACCAAACCCTGTTTTATTGCGAGTGCAAAAATACAATAATTTTTTGTTTATGCAACTATTTTATAACACAAGAATCAAAAAAAATTATAACTCCCTTAAAATCAAAAAAGCTATCCACAAAGTGGAAAGCTTTTCATTGGTCTAACTACAAACCGATCCCGTCATTATTATTGGACGAGAAACAACACAACTAGCTTTAGATACCGTATTTGGACAAAAAAGCCTTTCTGTTACGAAAGGCTTTTCCCAATATTGCGGTCTGGACGGGACTCGAACCCGCGACCCCATGCGTGACAGGCATGTATTCTAACCAACTGAACTACCAAACCTCTGCTTTATTGCGGTGGCAAAGATACAATAGATTTTCGTTTACGCAAGCCTTTTATTAGAGAATTTTAAAAAAATTTTATACCGTTTATCCAAACTTTTGTTTTTCAACGAGGTAGGCTGTCAAAATCTTTTCAAAACTTTCGTTAACCCCCACAGAAATGTACTTTATTTTATTCTGAGCACAGGTTAACGCCAGCTTTTTAAAGTATGCATCAACTTGTTTTTCATATTCCTCTTTCACATTATCTGCAAAAATCACTACCTCATCTCCTGTTTCGACATCAATAAACTTTCTCGGGGCATTGTCAAAATCAAATTTAAGTTCCGTTTCGTTATCAACAACATGAAACAAAACCACTTTGTGCTTGTCGTGTTTCAAATGCTGCAACGCATTAAAAAGCTTTTCTTCATTTTCACCCTGAAACATATCAGTAAAGAGAATTATCATCGAACGGCGATGAATTTTCTCAGCAATCTGATGCAAATAGGTTATCGTATCTGTCTGTTTTTTTTCTTTGGTGACTTCCAAAAGACCTTCCAGCTTATTCAATATCATTCTGTGATGGCGGTCGCTTCCTTTCTCCGGTGCATAATATTCATAACTGTCTGAAAAAATGCTTAATCCCACAGCATCACGCTGTTTTTTCAGCAGGTTCATTAAAACTGCCGATGCCAATACCGAAAAACCAATTTTGCTTTCATAAAACGGCTGATTGTCCTTCAATTTAGGATAATGCATCGACGAGGAATTGTCAATGATAATATGACATCTCAAATTGGTCTCTTCCTCAAAACATTTGGTATACAAACGGTCTGTTTTGGCAAATAACTTCCAGTCAATATGCTTGGTGCTTTCCCCTGTATTATACACTTTATGCTCAGCAAATTCAGCCGAAAATCCATGGAAAGGACTTTTGTGCATTCCCGAAATAAAGCCTTCCACCACTTGATTGGCCAACAGTTCCAAATGCTGAAAACTGGATATTTTTTCTATCTGCGATTCGATCTTCATATTCCAAATGTATAAAAAAGTTTGAACACACTACATCGTGCTAATAACAATTTAAAAGCAAACCATTAATTAAGTATCATTATGCTTAACTATAAAAATCCTAACACAACAAAATATTTAAAAACAAAAAGGCCCGACTTTCGTCAGACCTTTTCAGCTTATTTCAATTTAGATTACAATAAAGCATCTAAACTATCAGCGTATGTTTGTTTTGGAGCTACTCCAACTTGTTTTCCTACTACTTCTCCATTATGAAAAACTAATACAGTCGGGATATTTCTAACACCGTATTTTGCAGCAAATTCCTGGTTTGCATCTACATCAACTTTCCCTACAACCACTTTCCCTTCGTACTCGCTGCTTAGTTCGTCAATGATTGGTCCAACCATTCTACAAGGCCCGCACCATGCTGCCCAAAAATCTACCATTACCGGTTTATCTGATTTCAAAACTACTTCATCAAAAGTAGCATCTGTTATTGCTAATGCCATACTATTTTTATTTTATGTTTAAAAAATGCTAATTTGTTTTTAACTAGGGCACAAATTTAGAAATTAAAACCCAATCAAATGCCATTCCAAAATTAGTTTTCATTATAAATGTATTGCTAATTGTTATTTCCGAATAATTTGGAGCTAATTCCAGCTGTACACTATATCTATAGTCCCGAACCCCGGGACTATAGGATGCCGTTTCCATCTGGGCTAGGGCATTTGTGTATTCAAGATATTTTTTTCCAAAAAAAAGACCCTCTTTTCAGAAGGTCTTCATTCTATTTTCAAGCATATTTAATTACAGACTGTATTTCAACCCAAAAGTCAAACCTAATCCAGAAATCCCAACATAAGAACTAATATCATTCATTGCGTCGTTTGGTCTCGTTGTATCAGTAGGATTTGATGTTGCAGTATTAGGATTAAATAAATAACTGTTTGAATTACTGTTAAGCTGTTCTACATAATCCACATGACTTGCAGAATAAGATGCATCTGAACGGAAAGCAGTAGGCGTATTCAATTTATCTACTCCGTTTTCTGTATACTCTTTTGTTTCTTTGCTTTTTCCGTGAACAGTGAAATTACGGTATTCTAATTCAGCAAAAAGAGAAATATTTTTACTTAATTTATAAGAAGTACCCAAAGCCGCCATAAAACCAACTGTTGGATTTGGCAGCACTACATCTTTTGCATATGTATTTGTAGTCCCGGCTGCATTACTGTAAGTTCTCTTTGTTTCAATAGTTAAATCTCCATAAACAGGAACAATAACCCCCACTTTAGTATATGGCTCAAATCCGTTGGTCTCTCCTAAAAACAAAACAACAGCTGGTGCCAAATCTAGAGCATTGATTTTCCCTTCAGCAGTTCCAGACACAAAAGTAGGGCCTGCTGCCGCTAGTTTATGTACAGTTTCAACCATCGTTTTATCTTTCCCTGAGAAATAATTAATTCCCATCTCAACACCTAAACGTGTAGTAAAACGATATCCAACATTTAAACTCGTACGGAGTCCTTCTCCAAATGAGCCATGATTTGTTTCTCTAGACACCAATGTAGTTCCGTCAGCAGCATACACATCTGTGTTTGGCAATGCTCCTGAAACAATTGGAAATTCTGTAGCAGCAGTCTGGATAAAATAAGAACCTCCTAATTTAAAATACCAAGTTTCCGGCTTACTATCAGCTGTACTTTTAGTCTGTCCTACCATAGTCACTGTAGATACTAACAACCCTAATAAAAATATTTTTGTCTTCATTTTTAAAATTTAATTTCAGACAAAAATATACTTAATTTACAGATACTTCGTGAATTGATGAAAAAATAACAAAAATAAATACTAATTAGTTAATTTTTTTAATAAAAACTTATAATTATTACTAAAATTAAAATAATTATCCATCTATATTACAAAAATAATTATTTAAACAAATCAAAAAAGAAATACTAATACTACAATTTAATTAAAAAATCGCTTTTAATCTATGTTTTTAACAGTTTTTTACAGCAAGACTTGATAAAAATCACATTGAAGAAACCTAATTAAGCTTAAAATTAATCTGCATTTTCTCCAATTCGAATAAGAGTTCATTCGATATCTGAACCTTAAGTTTTCGGCTCGGCATCGCTAATTTAGTAACTACTTTTATTTCTTCGACTTCGGTGACTTGTTTGGCCTCTGCTGCCTCAACGGCTTCTTCATTTTCATCCGCAAATGTTTCCTCGTCAGTTTCAAACTCGGGTGTTGTTTCGACAAGACGCTTTATTTTTTCGAGTTCCATGATTTCAAAAGCTACAGTATTGTCGCCTTTATACTCTTGGAAAAGATGATTCAGCTTATGAACAAATTCAGCTTCAATATCTTTAATATTCAACAAAAGAATCAATTTTTTAGCAAAAGTGCTCAGTACATCCTGCAGATACTGCACCAAAACAAACTGCATTCTAGGTTCTGCTTTTTTACCGGTTTCCTGATTCACCCAGCCTTCCTTAATCAGCACTTTCATGAAAGTGAAATTGTTCTGAATAAAGAAATGCCTAAACTTTAAATACTCTTCTCCAAAAATTTTAAATTCATAACTTTCGTCATATCCTTCCAAAACAAAAGTCCCCCATCCTTTTCCGTTCTTTGCAACCCGGTGCTGAACGTTTGTAATAATTCCGCCAAAAGTCAGGTTCTTGCCTACATATTGTTCCATATTTTTCAAAGCCTCAAGCTTTGCATTACAAAAATATTTCATCTCAAATTTATAGTCGTCCAATGGATGTCCCGAAATATAAATCCCGACAACATCTTTTTCCTTGGCCAATTTTTCCATCGTGCTCCAGTCTTCACACGGAGGCACAACCGGTTCGGCAATCTGCACATCACTGCTTTCGCCAAACAGACTTACCTGTGAGGAATTTTCGTTTTCCTGATACTTGGAACCATAGCGCATGGCTTTTTCGTAAAAGGTAATTCCGTCGCCATCATCGTGAAAATACTGTGCTCTTGTAGTTCCTTCAAAAGAGTCAAAACCGCCAGCCAACGCTAAATTTTCAATCGCTTTTTTATTAGCGGCACGCAGATCGATACGTTTCGCCAAATCAAAAATTGACTTATATTTTCCGTCTTTTCTGTTTTCGACAATCGTGGCAACAGCACCGGATCCAACACCTTTTATAGCACCCATTCCGAAACGAACCGCATAATCATCATTTACCGTAAATTTATAATATGACTCGTTCACGCAAGGCCCCAAAACCTGCAGTCCCATACGCTTACATTCTTCCATGAAAAACGATACCTGCTTGATATCATTCATGTTATTCGAAAGTACCGCCGCCATATATTCGGCTGGATAATGCGCTTTCAGGAAAGCGGTTTGGTACGCAATCCATGCATAACAGGTCGAGTGCGATTTATTAAAGGCGTAACTAGCAAAAGCTTCCCAGTCTTTCCAGATTTTCTCCAAAACCTTTGCGTCATGGCCTTTGGCAGAAGCCTGCTCGACAAATTTAGGTTTCATTTTATCCAGAACGTCCTTTTGTTTTTTTCCCATCGCTTTACGCAAAACGTCAGCTTCACCTTTGGTAAATCCTGCCAGCGACTGGGACAAAAGCATTACCTGCTCCTGATAAACAGTAATTCCATAAGTCTCTGACAAATATTCCGCACAGGCATCGAGATCGTATTGGATTTCCTCATCACCATTTTTTCTTCGAACGAAAGACGGAATATACTCCAAAGGTCCCGGACGATACAAGGCGTTCATTGCAATTAAATCCCCAAAAACTGTTGGCTTCAGATCCTTCATGTATTTCTGCATCCCAGGTGACTCATATTGGAAGATTCCGACGGTTTCACCTCTTTGGAACAGCTCATAGGTTTTGACATCGTCAATCGGGAAAGTGTCGGGATCGAGTTCAATTCCGGTTCGGTATTTTACCAATTTTACCGTGTCCTTAATCAGGGTCAGGGTCTTCAGACCCAAGAAGTCCATCTTCAGCAGTCCCGCACTCTCTGCAACCGAGTTATCAAACTGCGTTACATATAAATCGGAATCTTTGGCGGTAGTAACAGGCACATAATTGGTAATATCCGATGGCGTGATAATCACCCCGCAGGCGTGAATACCTGTATTTCGCATAGAACCTTCCAAAATTTTTGCCTGCTGAATGGTTTCTCCAGCCAGATCATCTTCATTGGCAATAGCGATTAATTCTTTAACCAATTCAAATTCATCAGCACCTTTTAATGCTTTTTTAACCTCATCTTCTGATTCAAAAAGAAAACGCGCCAAATTCCATTTGGACGGCATCATTCCCGGAATCAGTTTTGCAATTCTATCAGCTTCAAACAACGGCAAATCTAATACACGAGCCGTATCACGAATCGCCGATTTGGTTGCCATTTTACCATAAGTAATAATCTGTGCCACCTGATTGGCACCGTATTTATTGATTACATAATCCATTACACGACCACGACCCTCGTCATCAAAATCGATATCAATATCGGGCATCGACACACGATCCGGGTTTAGGAAACGCTCAAAAAGTAAGTCGTATTTAATCGGGTCTATATTGGTAATTCCCAAACAATATGCCACCGCAGAACCTGCTGCAGATCCACGTCCCGGTCCAACCGAAACATCCATTTTTCGGGCTTCGGCGATGAAATCCTGTACAATCAAAAAGTAACCCGGATATCCGGAATTGGAAATCGTCAATAACTCAAAATCCAAACGTTCCTGAATCGATTCGGTAATCTCACCGTATCTTTTTCTAGCACCTATCATGGTCAATTCTCTCAAATAGGCATTTTCACCGCGAACACCATTGTCTTTTTCGTCTTCGGGATCAACAAATTCTTCGGGAATGTCGTATTTTGGAAGTAATACATCGCGATAGAGCGAGTAAGTTTCGACCTTGTCTACAATTTCCCGAATGTTGATAATAGCTTCGGGCAAATCAGAAAAGAGTTTTTTCATCTCCTCTTCCGACTTGTAATAGTATTCCTGATTGGGTAATCCGTAACGGTAGCCACGTCCGCGTCCAATTGGTGTGGCTTGTTTTTCACCGTCTTTTACACACAATAAAATATCGTGCGCATTGGCATCTTCCTTGTTTAAATAAAAAGTATTATTGGTCGCAATCAGCTTTACATCGTGCTTTTGCGAAAATTCGATTAAGGTTTTGTTGACACGGTTTTCATCTTCCTGATTGTGGCGCATTATTTCGAGATAAAAATCATCTCCAAATTGTTGTTTCCACCAAATCAAAGCTTCCTCAGCTTGGTTTTCACCAATATTCAGAATTTTACTCGGAATCTCTCCGTATAAATTTCCAGACAGCACCATGATGTCTTCCTTGTATTTTTCGACTATCGTTTTATCGATTCTGGGAACATAATAAAAACCATTCACATAGGCTATAGAAGCCATTTTGGCCAGATTATGATAGCCATTTTTATTTTTGGCCAATAAAACAACTTGGTAACCATTGTCTTTTTTGGACTTATCCAGATGATTTTCGCAAATATTGAATTCACAGCCTACAATAGGTTTGATTTCAGTTTCGGTTGGTTCTTCACCGCTTTCAACCAACGTTTTATTTTTAGCAGAAGCCCCTTTGTTATGATTCATCACCGCACTAACAAAATGGAAAGCTCCCATCATATTTCCAGTATCGGTCATCGAAACTGCAGGAAATTTATTTTTGGCTGTAGCCGATACCAGATTCCCAATTCCGATAGTCGACTGCAAAACCGAAAACTGTGTATGATTGTGCAGATGCGCAAACTTGGCTTCTTTTAATCCCTGTTTATCCGAATCGGAAACGACGGTCTGTTTATCATCCGAAGCTAATGCTTTCAGCTGTTCTCTAACAGCATCCGAAGCTTTTTTAAGATTGATGTGTTTCAGTCCGATTAACGGAATTTCCCTTGGGTTTTTATTCTGAAAGGTTTGAAAATAATCCTTCGGAACATCCAATTCTTCTTTTGTAAAAACTTCACGACGAATTAACTCCAGAAAACAACGCGTGGTTGCCTCAACGTCGGCAGTTGCGTTGTGCGCTTCCGCAAAAGGAACACTGAATAAATATTCGTGCAATTCCGTTAAGGTTGGTAATTTGAATTTCCCCCCACGACCTCCAGGCAGTTTCAATAATGAAGCAGTTACTTCGGTACAGGTGTCCAAAACGGGCATCGAACTCATTGGCGAATCAACTCCCATTCGGTGCAACTCGGCTCCCATAATATTAACGTCGAAACCTAAATTCTGACCTACTATAAACTTCGATTTGCTTAAAGCGATATTGAATTTCTCCAAAACTTCCATCAGCGAAATACCGTCGTGTTGCGCCAATTCGGTCGAAATTCCGTGAATACGCTCGGCATCATATGGAATATTGAACCCCTCCGGCTTTACCAAATAATCCTGATGTTCGATAAGTGTTCCCATCTCATCATGCAGCTGCCAGGCTATTTGTATACAGCGGGGCCAGTTATCAGAATCGGTAATGGGCGCATCCCAACGCTTAGGTAATCCAGTAGTTTCGGTATCGAATATTAAGTACATAATTGCAAATGAAGTGATTGTAATTTTCTAAAATTACAAAAAGTGAATTTCAAAATTAGGTTATTTTTAAGGGAATGGAAAGTGAAGTTATTAACAAACAAAATGAAATATCATGCATTTAAAAAGAGGTATTGCAAAATATGCTTTCTTTATAAAATTACTTAAATAAGATTTTTCCTTATTTCAATAGCTTTTTTATATATTTGAAATATTAAAAATTAACCAAACCAATTATTATGAAAAACATTATTCACATAATGCTAATACTAACATTGGTAAGTTGTACAAAACAAAATCCTATAGAAAAAACCTTAATTGCTAATTCTGGGGAATATTGGAAATATTATACTTCAACTTCCGACTACACTTCTTATTACCAATTTAAAGACGACCATTTAAGTTATCCATGTAGTAAAGATGAAGATTATAAATTTTATGAGGATGCAACTGATGGCGTTATGAGTGAACAACATGAAAAATGGTCTGTAACTGATGACAGTATAATGACTTTTAGACATTTTAAATATGATGTAGTGAGTTATAATGATAAAGTTGTTGTCCTTTTGGCTTTAACAGAAAACGAACCATATACTAGATATATTTTTTTAATTAAAGAAAACAAAAACAATCCAACTGTATCAGGTTTTTATGCAAAAAGAAAATACAATCCTGAAAAATATCTTTTGTCAAAATAATAAAAAATCAAATTCTTTACAAAGAAATTATATCCATTTATAATAATGATAAAAAAAACAATAGTAAAAATATTCGGCTTCTTTCTAACCTTCTTTTTAATCATTAGCTGTGAAAAGAATAATGATTTAAAAGTAAATCTTTCAATTGAAAATATTAACAAAAAATTTCCTCAACTAAAGGCTAACAAAAAAGTTCCAGAAAATGAATTTAAATTCGAAAAAAGTTTGCGAAATGGAGAATTTAATTTTGAAATTCAGCTTTATTCACAACCCGAAGGCTTCAAAGAAAGAAATCAAATAATTGTCCTAATTAATTCTAAAAATGAAGTGTATTCTATTCCGTTATTCGCTAATAAATACAAAGATTATTGGGAGTTTCCAAATGATAAACTGATTCCAAATGTTACTAAAATCAATACCACTTTTACAAAACAAATTAATAGCGCAATAGACTCTTTAGTCCCAAACAGCGATAGAAGAAAAGAACGTAAGAGTTATATAATAATAAATGAAATACTTACTTCTGTTTTAAATTGTAAAAACATTCAGGAAAAAGACAGTGCAATGGTTTACAAAACATTACGCATGAATTATGATATTCCGGATGAAGATTCGGACTCAGCCCTAATAAGACTTCGAAAAAACTACGAATTAATGAAACCGGAATGGCATCCAGGTGAATACTATATTAATTATAATTGTTATTTTGATGAAAGATATGCTCGTATTTATCAATTAAATTTTGTTGGAAATAAAATTAAAATTAAAACGTATCGTATGGATTACGGTGATCACTTAATGTATTTGTAAGATTAATAACGAACCAATAAAATATTAACCGTTAAGAAATCAGTAATTTTTTATGCGCTGAACCAAGTTTAATTTTTCTAAAAAGAAAACCAACGTCACTTTCAAAAAACAATAAAACTTCTTATAAATTTTCTTAAAAAACCAAAATATCTCCTTTTTGGATGTCGTAGTATTTTTTCAAAAAAAATCATTTTTATTAATAATATTTCCTTTAAAAAAGACAAAATTACTTTGTCAAAAATAGAACATAAACCAAAATTCACAACCGGCATTTGTTACTATTTTATTTTAAAATGTTATATTTTTTAAACCAAAAACCGCTATTTTATAACACAATAGCGATAAATTTGCCAATTATTAAAAACAACAGTAAACCTAGTGTTAGTTATTCGATTTAAAAAAAAGTATCGGCTATAGTAAATAGTACACTTTCTAAAATAAAGCAGTAAAAGTTTGCTGTCCAAAATACAGAAATGTTTGGGTATCGTATAAAACCAAATATGGCAATTGACGGCAATATAACTTTTTTTTACTTTTGAACTTCTATTATAATTACACCAAAGTTTCTGTGGTTATACCAATTACAATTAAAAAAAAACAAAATGAGTAAGACATTATTTGACAAAGTATGGGATTCACATGTAGTGCGTAAAATTGAAGATGGGCCAGATGTGTTTTTTATTGACCGCCATTTCATTCATGAAGTTACGAGCCCTGTTGCATTTTTAGGATTAAAATCCAGAGGTGTAAAGGTTTTATACCCAGAGCGTACTTTTGCCACTGCCGATCACAACACACCAACTATAAACCAGCATTTACCTGTTGCTGATGCGCTTTCTGCCAATCAATTACAGGCATTGGAAGATAATTCAGCTGAATACGGAATTTCTCACTGGGGATTGGGTCATCAAAAAAATGGAATTGTACACGTAGTAGGTCCAGAAAACGGAATTACTTTGCCAGGTGCAACTATTGTTTGTGGGGATTCACACACTTCTACTCACGGTGCTTTTGGAGCGATTGCTTTTGGTATTGGAACTTCTGAGGTTGAAATGGTACTTTCTACTCAATGTATTATGCAGCCTAAGCCAAAGAAAATGCGTATCAACGTAAATGGTAAATTAAGCAAAGGTGTGGGACCAAAAGACGTTGCTCTTTATATTATTGCTCAATTGACTACTTCTGGAGGTACAGGATATTTCGCTGAATATGCAGGAAATGTATTCGAAGAAATGACTATGGAAGGCCGTATGACGGTTTGTAATCTAAGTATCGAAATGGGTGCCCGTGGAGGTATGATTGCTCCTGACCAGACTACTTTTGATTTCCTTGAAGGAAGATTATATGCTCCTAAAGGTGAAGCTTGGACTAAAGCTGTTGAATACTGGAAAACTTTAAAAACCGATGCTGATGCTGTTTTTGATGCTGAATTAAACATCAAAGCTGAGGATATCGAACCAATGATTACTTATGGTACTAACCCTGGAATGGGAATTGGTATTACTAAACATATTCCGAACGCTGACCAAGTTGAAGGCGGAGAGGAAACTTACAAAAAATCGTTAGCTTATATGGGCTTTCAGGAGGATGATGTAATGATCGGTAAACAAATCGATTATGTTTTCTTGGGAAGCTGTACAAACGGACGTATTGAAGATTTTAGAGCTTTCGCTGAAATTGTAAAAGGCCGTAAAAAAGCAGACAACGTTACTGCTTGGTTAGTTCCAGGTTCACACGTTGTTGAAGCACAGATCAAAGAAGAAGGTATTTTGGATATTTTAACTGATGCAGGATTTGTATTGCGTCAGCCAGGATGTTCAGCTTGTTTGGCAATGAATGATGATAAAGTTCCTGCTGGGAAATATGCAGTAAGTACTTCCAACAGAAACTTCGAAGGCCGTCAGGGTCCTGGTTCAAGAACGCTTCTTGCGAGTCCAATTATGGCCGCTGCCGCTGCTGTTACTGGAAAATTAACAGATCCTAGAGAGCTTTTTTAAAGGATTTATGAATGCAGATCAACGATTTTTGATTTCAGATTTCGTTAACCGCATCAAAATATTTTAAAATTCAATTTACATTTTACAAAAAACATTAACGATTTTTATTTTAAATCTAAAATCAGAAATCGTTAATCAAAAATCAAAAATCAAATGGCATACGATAAATTTAATATCCTTACCAGTAGTGCAGTGCCACTACCGATAGAAAACGTAGATACAGATCAAATCATCCCAGCCCGTTTCCTGAAAGCTACGAAGCGCGAAGGTTTTGGAGACAACCTTTTCCGTGACTGGAGATACAATGGAGACGATACTCCGAAAGCAGATTTCGTTTTAAACGATTCAACTTACTCAGGAAAAATCTTGGTTGGAGGAAAAAACTTTGGTTCAGGTTCTTCTCGTGAGCACGCTGCTTGGGCAGTTTATGATTACGGTTTCCGCGCTGTGGTTTCTTCTTTCTTTGCAGATATTTTCAAAGGAAACTGTCTGAACATTGGTGTTTTACCAGTACAGGTAAGCCCTGAATTTGCTGAGACAATTTTCAAAGCAATCGAAGCTGATCCAAAAACAGAATTAGAAATTAACTTACCAGCACAGACTATTACTTTATTAAGTACTGGCGAAAAAGAATCTTTCGATATCAACGGATACAAAAAGAACAATATGATCAACGGATTTGATGATATTGATTATTTACAGAATATTAAAGAAGATATTGTAGCTTTTGCTGACAAACTTCCTTACTAAGATTATAAAAATTACAGGTTAATTTTAATAACACCCGACAGGTTTTAAAAAATCTGTCGGGTTTATAAATAAAATACATATGGTTTTAGAAGTGGCTGTTCTACAGGTAATCAAAGGAGAAGAAGTTCATTTTGAAAAAGATTTTACCATTGCCAGTCAATATATACAGTCCATTCCAGGTTATTTAAATCATAGTTTAAGAAAATCTATCGAGGAAGAAAACAAATATTTGTTATTAGTCGATTGGAAAAAACTGGACGACCATACCATTGGATTTAGAGAATCCGAAGCGTATTTAGAATGGAAAAAATTGTTGCATCCTTATTATAATCCGTTTCCGGTTGTAGAACATTATGAAATGGTTTTGGAGAATAAATAGCATTTTTAAGACAAATGAAAGCTAACAAACATATCCAAAGAGACGGACAGGAATCTACTAAGGTATTTGATAGAAGCCTTGCCAATGATTACAGGCATTTGTCTTCTATTCTGAAACCAGGGATGAAAGTTCTGGATATTGGATGTGCTACTGGTTTTATTTCAAAAGATATTGCAAACATAGTTGGCGAAAACGGAAAAGTCACTGGAATTGATAACACCGAAAGTTTGATTTTAAATGGACGTGAATTACATAAAGAAGTAACTAATCTGGAATTAATTCATATTGATTTATTCGATTTTAATCCTGAAGAAAAATTTGATTTAATCGTTTCAGCAAGAACGCTGCAATGGCTGAATAATCCGAAAGAGGCTTTAGTAAAAATGAAATCGTTGCTGAAACCAAATGGTCAGATTTCGATTTTGGACTATGATCATACAAACTTAAACTGGAATCCTTTGCCTCCGGAAAGCATGCAGGAATTTTATAATATATTCTTGAAATGGAGACAGGACGCCGGAATGAACAATAGAATTGCAGAAGATTTGCCAGCTTTATTAGAAGAAGTAGGCTTTCATTCGGTTGAAAAAATCAATTCGGATGAGTTTTATACCAAAGTAAGAGAAGATTACAAATCGAAAATAGGTATTTGGTCTAAAGTTGCCGGTTCACCTCAAATGGTGGAAGAAGGTTATTTAGACAATGATTTGCGATTAAAAGCAATTGAAGAATATAATCATTGGGTAGAAACGGAAGCGATTTCGATGACAATGAAATTAAATGAAGTGCGAGGCAGAATATAATATTTAATCAATAAATTCTCTTCGGACGACCGCGTGAGGGATTGAAGCGGAAATCCTTTTTTATAAAATGGAGCTTGGAATTTTATAAAAAAGATTGCAGCGTAAAGCCCGACAGCAATAAAAAACGGCTATGTACAAAGTAGCTTTTGCCGTTTTTGTATTGGTGGCACGCCTAAAGAATTATAAAAAACAAATCTGTTAAAGCTCGACATAAGGCTTTTGACAACCAAAATTGACACAAAAAATATAAGTCAATAATTAAACAATAATGGAAAAAAGAAAAATTGAAATAATGGATACGACGCTTCGAGATGGTGAACAAACCTCGGGAGTATCCTTTTCGGCAGCAGAAAAATTAACCATTGCGCAATTATTGCTTGAAGAATTACATATTGACCGTATTGAAATTGCATCGGCTCGTGTGAGCGAAGGTGAATTTCAAGGGGTAAGCGGCATCATGTCATGGGCCGCAGAAAAAGGCTATACGAATCGTATCGAAGTATTGGCTTTTGTAGATGGCGGCATTTCTATCGAATGGATGAAAAAAGCGGGAGCGAAAGTACAGAATCTTTTGACGAAAGGTTCTTTGAACCATTTGACTCATCAGTTAAAAAAAACACCTGAACAGCATTTTTCCGAAATTGCACAGTCTATTGCATTGGCAAATGAAAACGGAATTGCTACTAATGTATATCTTGAAGACTGGAGTAATGGCATGCGTAATTCTCCAGAATATGTTTTTCAATATTTAGATTTTTTAACGACTCAGCCTATCAAAAGAATATTGCTGCCTGATACTTTGGGAGTTTTGATTCCATCAGACACTTTCGAATTTATTTCAAAAATTACCTCAAAATACCCTAACATACATTTTGATTTTCACGCACACAACGATTATGATCTGAGTGTTGCTAATGTGATGGAAGCCATAAAAGCAGGTATCAGCGGACTGCATGTTACTGTAAACGGAATGGGAGAACGTGCTGGAAATGCACCGCTGGAAAGTACGGTTGCGGTGATTAATGATTTTATTCCAGAGGTGAAAATCAATATTAAAGAATCGTCCTTATACTCGGTAAGCAAACTGGTTGAGACTTTTACAGGTTATAGAATCCCTGCCAACAAACCTATCGTTGGCGACAATGTTTTTACACAAACTGCAGGAATTCATGCAGATGGAGACAATAAAAACAATTTATATTTTAATGATCTGCTTCCAGAACGTTTTGGGAGAAAACGAAAATATGCTTTAGGAAAAACATCAGGCAAAGCCAATATCGAAAAAAATCTGCAGGAATTAGGATTAAAACTAAACCCTGAAGATTTGAAATTAGTTACTCAGAGAATAATTGAACTGGGCGACAAAAAAGAAACAGTTACCAAAGAAGATCTGCCATACATCATTTCAGATGTTTTGGACAGCCAGACGTATAAGGAAAAAGTTGTAGTGGAATCGTATTTATTATCTCATGCCAAAGGACTGCGCCCTTCGACAACACTCTGCCTAAAAATTGACGGTGAAGTTTTTGAAGAAAGTGCACAGGGTGATGGTCAGTTTGATGCTTTTATGAATGCACTTTCAAAAATATATAAAGGCAGAAAAATGACTCTGCCAAAACTGATCGATTATGTAGTTCGCATACCTCCTGGAAGCAGCTCGGATGCTTTGTGCGAAACGATTATCACTTGGACAGACAACGAAAAGAAATTTAAAACAAGAGGATTAGATTCAGACCAGACTGTGGCTGCAATCATTGCAACACAAAAAATGCTGAATGTGATTCATTAAAAAAGTTGCTAAGTTACCAAGATTGTAAGTTGCTAAGATTTTCTAAACTTTCTTAAAATATTGGTAATTAAGTAACGTATACAACTATAAAACTAAAAAATATTTAAAAAAGACTAAGCAAAAAACTTAGAATCTTTGTAACTCAGAAACTTAAAACTTAAAAAAAATGAAATTCAACATTGCCCTTTTAGCCGGAGACGGAATCGGACCAGAAGTAGTTAACGAAGCAGTTAAAGTATCTGATGCTATTGCTAAAAAATTCAACCATGAAATCACTTGGACTCCAGCACTTACTGGAGCTTGTGCTATTGATGCTGTTGGAGTGCCTTACCCAGATGAGACTCACGAAGTTTGTATGGCTGCCGATGCTGTTCTTTTTGGAGCTATCGGACACCCAAAATATGATAATGATCCAAGCGCGCCGGTAAGACCAGAGCAAGGTTTGTTATTGATGCGTAAAAAATTAGGTTTGTTTGCTAATGTACGTCCGACTTTTACTTTCCCTTCTTTGATTGACAATTCTCCATTAAAAAGAGAAAGAATCGAAGGAACGGATTTAGTTTTCCTAAGAGAATTAACCGGCGGAATCTATTTTGGTGAAAAAGGAAGAAAAGACGGCGGAGACACTGCTTTTGACAACTGTGTATACACTAGAGCTGAAGTACAGCGTTTGGCTAAAAAAGGATTTGAACTGGCTATGACGCGTTCAAAAAAATTATGCTGTGTGGACAAAGCAAACGTACTAGAAACTTCCCGTTTGTGGAGAGAAACAGTACAAGCTATGGAAAAAGATTACCCAGAAGTTACCGTTTCTTACGAGTTTGTTGATGCTGTTGCAATGCGTTTGGTACAATGGCCAAACTCTTATGATGTATTGATTACTGAAAACTTGTTCGGAGATATTTTAACTGATGAAGCGTCTGTGATTTCAGGCTCTATGGGATTAATGCCGTCTGCATCTGTTGGAGAGCATACTTCTCTTTATGAGCCAATTCATGGTTCTTACCCGCAAGCAACTGGATTGAATATTGCTAATCCATTGGCAACTGTTTTATCTGCTGCCATGATGTTTGAAGACGCTTTCGGATTAAAAGACGAAGCTGAAGCCATCAGAGCTGTTGTAAACAAGTCATTAGAACAGGGAATTGTTACTGAAGATTTGGCTGGAAAAGGTGCAAAAGCATATTCAACCAGCGAAGTTGGTGACTGGTTAGTTGCTAATCTATAATAATATATTGTGCGTAGAAATGCACTGCCATATATTTCTAGATAACAAAGAGGCTGTTCCTAAATTTAGAACAGCCTCTTGTTTTGTCATAAAGCCATACAATCGAACATACAGAATTTTAAATCACTAAAATTTTATTGTTTGTTATTCCAAAAAATCATTGACCTAAATGAAATATATGCCGTCAAAAAAGACAAGAATATTATACCACCACACTAAACTACATTAAAATTATTATCACATGTTTTTAAATACAAAACCTTAGCTGTAATATTAAATCACAACTAAGGTTTTTCGGTACAGAAAATTTAAAAATATGGACAGGTTAAATCATGAAATTATTTCCAAGTAAATGGCAGGTACCAGTTATTAATATTCATTAATTTAGCTCGAACTTCTGCGGCATGAGTATTTCCTTCTTTATCTAATTTATCATACACTTTATCTGCTAAAAAGGCTGGATTATTTCTGCGTAATGAAATACGAACTAAATCTTCCCAACGGTTACCTTCATAAGCAAGTGAAAGTGCGGCTTCATCGATGATATTATTTTCAATAGATGTTAAACTATCTGTCAAAACAACAGCAGCGTTTGGTAAATTTGCGCGGCCTCTAACACCTGTCCCACGATACCAGTTACCTCTATAATAAGGATGTTCTCCTTGACGGGCATCAAAATCATAAGGAAAAGATCTTTGGTTTTTTCCTGGTACGACCGTATTCATAGCATTAGTTACATCATCCGCACTAACGGAAAGATTTCCACGATTAAAAGCACGCAGTATCCCATTATTTAAAATTGCATCAGCAATTCTATACTGATTATCTCTATTAGCTGCTTCTGCATAACGCAGATGCAATTTTTCGGCGCGGTATAAGAACCAATCTCCATCTGTTTTAAAAACATCGGCTGCAGCTTCATACTTGTAAAGGTATTTCATGATAACAGGATCATTACCTACCATTTTATAAGTCATTTTTGAACCGCGTGCATCATATGGAATACCATTACTTTGTGTATTACTTTTCCAAAGATTTATTGCTCTTTGAGATGGTTTTGCTAAATATTGACCTCCAGTTTTTGAAAAAATAGCTATAAATGGGTTTTTTGGTGCAAATCTACTGTCAAAAGGCAGTGACCAAATCCATTCTGAATTCCATGTTGCATCTCTAGTTCTAGAAAACATAGATCTCCATCCCTGCGTATCTGAATTAATCAATGCTGAAGCATCTTGTGCTTGCCCGGTTGGATATGCAACTGTAAAATCAGAGTATGTAACACGATATATTTGATAAAGATCATTACTGCTTGGTCTCCATGAAGCTGTTTCCATTACGGTTTTGTAATGCTCAGCAGCTTGACGATAGTTGCCTTTCCAAAGTTGTAAATCACCTAACAAACATTGCTTGTTAATAAAGAGTCTATCTGTATAAAAACCATCAACAGTTGTTAATAAGCTGCTGGTAGAATCATATAAATCTTTATACTGCAATGCTTCTGTAAACTTAACAAGTTCTTCAAGAAGTTTATTAAAAGAAAGTCTTGGGTGTTTATTGATATCCTTAACATCCTCTAATGATGTTATAGGCTCAGTAATATAAGGAACAGTACCATATTGAATTCCTAACTGTAAATAAATCCAGGAACGGATACAGGCGATATCGGCATAACGCTGATCGTATTGTGATTGTGTAAATTTCTTTTCAGCAACCATAATATCAAAATTTTTAAGGGCATCATTACAGCTTTGAATAACCTCGTAAAAATCTTTTGGATTTACATAAGGGTTCTCTGCTGAAATATTTTGCTCTGAAAGTTCTTTTAAATAGGGATCTGAATTACCGGTTGTGGTCATTAGGTCTGCGCGCATTTCATTAAGCATAACGTATTTGCCTGCAAGTCCCATAAACTTACCATATATCCCAATAACTGCAGCATCGGCATCATATACATTGCGGTACATCTGCTCGTCAACAAGTTTATCCTGAGGCTGTACATCCAGATATTCTTCGCAAGAGCTTAGGCTAAGAAGTAGTGCCATCCCCAATAAGAAAGTTTTGGCAACCTTTTTTGTTTTTTTTCTGATTATTGTCATCATCGATCTGTTCTCTATGTTGTAAAAATAATTTTAAAGTCCTAAACGCAATCCAAGCTGGTAACTTGTAAACTGAGGAACCAAACCTACATCTGCTCCTTGACCAAAAATGGATGAAGTAGCGCTAAATTCAGGATCGAATCCTAGATATTTAGTAAAAGTCAGCAAGTTATTTGCAGTAGCATACAGCTGAATATACTTAACGTGCTTACTGTCATTCACAGGCACATCATAGCCTATCACTAAGTTTTTTAGCCTTAAGTAAGAACCGTCTTCAATCCATCTGTCTGAAAATACTGCATTACCCATTGGATCTCCCCAAACTGCTTTTGGAATATCTGTCTGCTGACCTTCAGCTCTCCAGCGGTTTGCAACAGCAGCGCTTTGATTTTCATAACCGCTCATTTTTTCAAGATTGTAACGCACTCCATTATAAAGGTCATTACCAGCTGAAAAATTAAATAAAGCTTTTAGACTAAATCTTTTATAGGTAAAATCAGTATTGAAACTTCCTGTTACCGCTGCATTTGGATTACCAATAACCACACGGTCTTTATCATCAATAATTTTGTCTCCATTAACATCAGTAAAACGCATATCACCTCCGCCAAAAGGAACTAAATCACCATTTGTTAAACGCTTTGACAATCCAGTTGCAACAGCTTCTGCAGTAGTACTATAAACTCCATTACTTCTTAATCCATAAAATAAGTTCGCATCTTTACCTTCTGATGTTAAATAAGTAGCACCGCCAAATTCTGTTAGAATATCGCCGCTTGGTAAACTCTGCACCTCATTATTATAGTGGCTTACTTTAAATCCAAAGTCAAAAGTAAAATCTGGAGTATTAACTACACGGGCATTCATGCCTAATTCAACCCCATAGGTGCGCATTGCACCGCTATTAGACTCTACGGAATCAAATCCATTTTCAGCAGCAGTTTTTTCATAAACAATCATATTAGATGTTTTGTTTGAAAACACATCAAAACTACCATTAATACGTTCTTTATACAATCCGAAATCTACTCCTAAATTCGTTTTTAAAACTGTCTCCCATTGTAAGTTAGTGTTTCCTATATTACCTCGAACCAAACCTTGCATTCCTAATAAATTTTGAGAAACATAATAAGTTTGTGCTGTATAATTCCCAATATCGTCGTTTCCGCTTGTTCCGAATCCAACTCTTAATTTAAGATAATCTATATCATTTATACCTTTCATAAAATCTTCTGATGAAATCAGCCAAGCTCCAGAAATGGAAGTCATTAATGCATATTTACTTTTTCCAGTTTCCGGATCATCTCCAAAACGGCTTGAACCATCTACAGCATAATTGGCAGTAAGAAAATATTTATTACGGAAATTATAGTTCCCGCTGGCATACATATTTAACCAGTGCCATTCTCCTAATTCTCCTCCTACAACACGCAGCAAACTTGAGCTTGCGGTTACACTAGTAAAATCATCGGTTGAAGAATTGAATCCTAAGCCTAAATCAGTTTCAGTTTTATTGCTTTGAGCCCTAAATCCAAAACGAACATCTAAATTATGATCATTATAAAACTTTTTCATGTAGCTGGCAAAAGTATCTGTATAAAGACCATTATAAGTTTGAACTTCACTTCCAGAGCTGTTTTTACCAACTGCAGTTGGTAAAATAAAATCAGCAACTCCTTTATCAGGTATAAAAAATAATTCTCTTTCTTTATTGAAGCTCAAACCAACTATTGAAGTAATATTCCAAGCTTTGCTTAACTCATAATTGAATTTTAAATTACCAAAAAAGCGGTAGTTATTATTTGTACCAAATCCGTTTGTCAAAATAGCTTTGGGATTACTTACATTAAAATAATCAACATCAGCTAAGTTAGGAGAAAATTCACCTGCGTCACTAACAATGTTTTCTGATAATAAAGGAGATTTAGTTAGTGCTAAATAGAGCGGGCTAGTGTTTGAAAATGCTTGATTCCATTGGTTTTGTTGGTTGTTAATAAACGACAGGTTAGCATCAACGCTCAATTTTTCGGTTAATCGTAAAGCGGCATTCAAGCGAACACTGTAACGTTTTGAATCTGTTTTATCGATTATTCCTTTACTGTCAAGATAACCTACAGATAAACCAAACTTTGCAATATCATCGCCTCCGCGAACTTTAAGGAAGTAATTTTGATTAATACTGGATTTAAAAACTTTATCCTGCCAATTGGTCAGATTATGGTATTTGTAATACCCTGGAGAACCAACATTATCATTCATATACGGCAAACTGGCAATTTGCTGTTGTGATAAACCACGTGTAGCTTCTAACTGAGAAAGGTGAGTACGGTAGCCATCAGCATCTAATAAAGGCATTTCATCCGGAGTTTGATTAACTCCTCCATACATCGTGAAATCAATTTTAGTTGATAACTCGGCAGCACGGGTAGTTGTAATATTTATTACTCCATTGGCTCCTTTGGTTCCATATAATGAAGTACCATCTTTCATAATTGTTATGTCTTCGATATCTTTAACATCAATATTCGTTAAAGGAGAAGAATCGTTATTTGCTATGATTCCAGATCCATAATCTTCATCATCATAAATCATTCCATCTACAATAATTAAGGGTCTATTACTTCCATATAATGAATTAAAACCTCTTAAAGCCAAATAACTGCCTGCATTAGGAGCACCTGAATTTTTAATACTGGTTAAACCAGTAGTTCTGCTCTGAAGAAATCCTGCCACAGATTCTGTTACAGGAGCTGACCATTGCTCTTTCTTAAAATTAACTACACTTGCTGCGCTGGTATTATTATACTGCATAAGGTCGCCAGACGGCAAACTCGCATTAAGATAAGTAGGAGAATAATAGGCTTCACTTAATACTATATTCAAACCTGATTTTCTGTTTTTAACAGGGTAAACTTTAGTTTGAAAATCCTGCCCGCTAATAGTAAGCAGTGCCTGTAAATTTGGAACCCGAATTTCAAAACTACCGTCATTATTGGAAATGGCTGCTGAAAATCCTTCGACAGCAATATTGATTCCTGATAAAGCTGTATTGGTTTTTGCACTTTTAACAACACCTTGTACTAAAATTCCCTGTACTTTTTTCTGGGGAACTATTGCAGTTGAATCCTTTGTTGTCTGCGCATACAATTGCGCTTCAAGACCACCAGCAAAAAATAGGCTTACAAGGCAAGTTAGTTTTATAATTTTTAGCATAACTAATTTTTTATAATATATTATTTTTTAACGTCTGGAACAAATTTCAAATAATCAATAGTGAGCGGGTTTTTGGCCACAGTACCAGCCCATAATGTAATCAAATCAATATTTCCAGATTGAGTGATATCAAAACTGCCTAACAAGAATGGGTTATAATCTTTGACCAAAACATCTTTATATCCAAAATCTTTTAAAGGATTTAACACCGAAATTACAATACCCGTTATCTGCAATTTTCCGCCTACTTGCAATCTCTGAGAAATAGGAACAGTTAACTGATCGTTTATTGCGCGCCAATACACCTTATAAGTAGTACTGAACATGTCCTTTGCAGCATAAGTCATATAAAACTGAGCCGCACCGGGAGCTGGCGCCATAATATCGTTATAAGGCAGTCCAGTTGTTGGATCTATCAGTTCGCGAGACGAAAAACTACTGCGGGATCCATTACCATAACCTGTATAAGCTTCTCCTTGGATTACTGTAGGAACTAAACGGTCTGAAAGTTTAACATCAACTTTTTTCATGATGTAAATAATTCCGTTACTTAACTGTATTGGCTCACCTACAATCTGCGTTTGATCTACATCAAACTGAACTCCAAATCTTGATGTTAATGTTTTAGGTAGTTCACTTTTTTTGTAAGCTTTAGGAAAAGCCAAATCTCTAGTCGTGAAATAGCTACTGTAAATTGCCGTTGAATCCTTTTTAGGATCATTTGATGTTTTAGTCAAATACGGTTTCATTTTAGTTACTTCGGCATTGTAACCGGCATCTTCCATTAAGAAAAGGGTATATGAATTTTTCTCATTGTTAAGATTATACACATTTCTTAAATAGGAATTAGATAAAGAATCTGCAAGAAATCCAGTGGCAGCTTTGGCTTTTGCATCAGCATCCTCTTTGTAAATACTGAATTCTTTTAAGTACACTAAATACGCACTCATTGCCGAAGTACCTTTATTAGCATTAATATATTCCCAAATATTTAATTTTGGAGTAAGTGCTTTATTAATAATATGAAACACGCCGTTTGCAGCATAATGGTCAGCAGTAACAATAGCTGCATCGCCAATAGCTGTACTTCCTTTAAATATTAAATATTTATCATCTAACATTAAGATTTTGTCCTCAGTATTTTTTCTTACTGATGAAAAAGAAGTTAATGCAATGTGATTGGCCACAAATTTTTTAAGCGACTCAGCATCATTGAGTATCGCTGCGTCTACCTTAGCCAGTGCTTCATTGGTTGGAGCAAAAACGGTATACGTTTTTGAAGCTGCCAAAACCTTATCATAACCTGTTTGGGTCAATAATTTCCCAAACTGCGACACTTCAGCTGTACTTGTAATGGCTTCATTAAGCGTAACATCCAGATTGGAATCTCCATTACTTTCTCGATCATCCCAAGGGTTAGAACAAGAAACTAAAGCTACAGTTAACAAACTAACCAATAGTCTTTTATAATTTAAATTTAATATGATCATTTTTACTTGATTAAGTTTGAACTTATATTCATTTATAATATTAATATCCGCTGTTACCATTATCCCCTTTAGTTGCTTCTGATCTTTGTATTAAACCATCACCATTAAGATCATTACCACTAGGAACTCCAGTTTTAATGCCTTTTATGAATTTTGGCCATATTTGATCCATATCTACAGGACGGAATTCTACAATGTCGAATCTGTCCGTATCACCTCCGCCGCAACCAGTACAAGATTCCGTGGTAAATTTAATTAAATGTCTCCCTGTGGTTGTCACTTCCACAATACCCACAAGTCTAGAAATCATATTATCGCTCTTAACAAATGGAAAAATATAACGCTTATAGCCTTGCGACTCATACACCCTGTCCGGTATACCCGTTGTAGTACTACTAGGGTCATTTGCATATTCTAAACCATTGACAATTCTAGAGGTTTGCACACCATCAAAATATGTCTTTGTAGTAGTAGAAGCTTTAGAACTTGCTGTACGATAGGAAACCCAAACTTTATAACGCCCCTTAACAATTACTGGGGTTCTAAATTCAATATCATTATTACCATTACTATTATTAGAAGTTTGAATACGAAAACGAAAAATATTTAAAAGATCTCCGTTAACTGATCCAGCATTATTATTCCAGGAAAGAGTTCCTTGTCCTACCCAAGTAATATCTTTAAATGCTCCATTTCCAAGAAAAATATTTGCCCCAGCAGATTTTCTATAATTAGCAACATTCGCAGCGAATTCAGGTTGATCACATAAATCAAAATAAACCGGTGATGGAGCGCGTTTTTTAATAGTGAAATGTCCATCTACATAATGCAGTACTCCATTAGAACAAGTTGTATTACTTGGATCTCTTACTATTGCAACACCCTGCTCTTGTACTCCATTAAAAATATCATGATTTAACAAAATAGATGTTTTATCTAACTGAGAACTAATAACCTCTAACGGCGCCTTAGTTATAAATGTAGGAGTCGTTGCCATATCACTTAGATAATTTAAATTAGGCAATATGTGATACTGCACAAATAAATTTAAACTATCTGCAGGATTAGTTGGATCTTTTAAATGACTGTATCTATTCTTTAAATCATCTAAGCTATTAAAACCTGCTTTACTAAAGACATCATTGCTTTGTGCCAAAACAGTTAAAAAACTACCCACATTATTAGCGTCATAAGTAAGAGGCAGATTTAATTTATCATACCAACCAGTAACTTTTAAAACTTCGGTAAACAAGGAAAGATTCTTATCTGCTTCAATGGTCTTTACCAGTGTTTTATCAGCAACTCGCAACACTTTATCAATAACATGAATAACACCATTTCCAGCTAAAATGTTAGAAATTACAATATTTGATGTTTTATTAACAGTTGTGCTTGAAACACCATTGATATTAGCAGCTCCAGTTATTAAATATTGACCATAAAAAGTAGGGGGAGCAATTTTGCCATCAGTAAATGAAGTAGTTGCTATGGTTTTGTCTAAAATATGCAGTTTAGCTATTTTTTTCAAATCTTCTATAGGAACTTCTTTCAATGAACTAACTCCCAAATCCTTTAAATACTGTTTTACGGCATCATTAGTCGGAAGAAATAATGTAAAAGTCCCATACGTATTCATGTAGGAAGCATAATTCGTTATATCCAGAATTTCTAAAAACATAGAGTAGTCTGGATTCTCTCTTAAATATTCGGTGATATTAGGAGTTTTATCAGTGCCTTCTTTTATTTTTTGCTCAGTACAGTTTTGAAATATCAGAACAATCAAAAACACTAAAGTAAGTCTCAAGAAGCTAGGTAATCTTAATAATCTTTTCATGTCTTATTTATTTATTATTTATAAAATGGGTTTTGTACTAGTGCTTTATTAGTATATAGTTCGCCAATATTAACAGGTAAATAATGACTATTATGATCTTCCAGTTTGGCTATAATTGATTGCTGCTGATCGGCTGGAGCATTCTCAACAGCTGCATTAATAAGAATGTCTTTTCGTTCATAATTGTTTCTTCTGGCAACTCTAAGCATATCGAACCAGCGTTTACCTTCAAAAGCCAATTCACGGGAACGCTCTGCCAATATATAATCTATAACACCATTTTTACTTGAAGCACCAGGAGACTGAGCAGTCTGAGTGATTGCACGGCGTTTCAGCCTAATATCATCAACAATTGCAAGCGCCTCTGCTCCTTGATTTAATTCAGCAAGAGCTTCTGCCTTCAATAGCAGCACATCACCATAACGATAGAGAAACCAGTGGGTATCTGAATCTTGTAAGGCTTTGGAACCTTCACTGTTACCAACGAATTTCCAAATCTGATTTGTTGAAGCTATTATAGAACAATTTTCACCACGAATATCTCTCTTACTTAGATCATCATAGTCAACTCCAAAAACTTTTTCTGCGACTTTCCCAGAAATCATAAACTGCGGTCTTTGAAAAAAAATACTATAAAAAGGACCTAAGTTGGCTGTTGTATATTGGAATTCAAAAATACTTTCAACAGAATTTCCATTAGCAAAAACCGTATTATACCAAGTACCGTAACTTGTAGATTGGTACAAACTGAATTTTTTAGAATCTATTACCTTGTTTGCAGCAACCAGTGCTTCTTGAAAATTATCTGTCCATAAATAAACATCTGCCTGCATCGCATTAATGGCATAAACGGTGATACGTCCTTTATTATATAGATTGGATCCATAATCTTCTACCGCATATCCTTCAGCTGATTTAAGATCTTTGATTACCTGAGCAAATATTTCGGCTTGAGGTGAAGCTGCTATTTGAAAATTATCCTGATCGGTTAATGTAGCATTTAATTTTAAAGGGACATCTCTAAAAGTACGAGCCAGTGTAAAATATAAATAGGCTCTTACTGCTAAAGCTTCAGAAAGAAAATTATTTAATTGACCCTGAGTTAAAGTTGGATCTTTTTGTAAAACAGCAGGTGCCAAATCTATTACAGTATTGCAGTAATTAATGGTCCTGTAAAAGGCATCCCAATTTGTTAGGGTATTAGAAGGTGTAATATTTGAGTTCATAATACCTCTTTGGTCATCGCTTGCAAAACTCCCTGGAGCTACCATGTCACCTCTTAAATCTCCATACATGAACAAATATTGGCTTATTGGCAAATCACTTACGCCTGGAGGTGATTGTAACAAGGAAGAATAAATTCCGGCAACAGCAGCTTGAACATCTTCTTTAGTCTGCCAAAATTCAGCACGAATAATTCCGTCCTGCGGTTTTAAATCTAAATAAGAATCACACGAAATTGTGGAGACTAATAAGATGAATATTGATAAAATTGTTTTTATTTTAGTTTGCATAATTCAAATTTTATTATTAGAAACGAACAGAAAGTCCAAGGGTAACACGTTTTGTCGGCGGAGTGCTAGAATTATCAATTGCTAAACCAAACGCTCCTTTACTCATATTCACCTCAGGATCTTGTCCTTTATAGTTTGTAAAAGTAAATAGGTTATCTGCAGTTGCATAACAGCTCAATTCAGTAAGTCTTATCTTTTTTATGAAGTTTGCGTTAAATGCGTAGCGGAATGTTACAGAACGAAGACGAGCAAAAGAAGCGTCTTCAACATAACGATCTGAACCTAACCAATTATACCCTGCTCCAAAAACAGCTCTTGGCATATCTGTTACATCACCAGGATTACGCCATCTCGATAATACAGCTGTGCTTTGATTGCTATATCCATACATATTGGTAGCATACATATCGGCACCATTGATAACATCATAACCCAATCTGTAAGTAAAATAAAACAATAAAAAGTATTGGTTTTTATAAGCTATATTAGGTCCAAAACCTCCAGTAAATTTAGGATTACTATTCCCTAGATAAACTACGTCACGACTATCAATGTTACCATCATGATTAATATCTTCATATTTAGCATCTCCAGGCTGAAACACATAATCTGTAAGCGGATAATTAAAACGCATCAAAACTTCTTCACCATTAGGCCCTGTGATTTTATTTCCGCTGGCATCTGTAGCTTTTGTAGCTTCCAAATCTGAATACACTCCTTTAAAACGGTAGCCATAAAATGAACCAAACGGGTTATCAATTTGAAGAAAACGCTTATATTCACCATTTTTATCAGTATTTCCACTCTCACTTTGGTAGTATTCTGAAATTTCTTTAATAGTGTTTTGGTTACTTGAAACATTGAAATTAAAATCAATTTTCCAGTCTTTAGATTTAAAAGGAGTTGTAATAAGATTTACTTCATATCCTGTATTCTGCATTGTCCCTGCGTTTTGGTCAAGTGAGGAATAACCCGAAATACTAGTTACCGCCATATCTTCAAAAATCAAGTCGGTAGTCAGGTTTCTATACAAATCTACATCTAACGACACGCGGTTTTTAAACATTTGAAGAGTAAAACCTAAGTTGGTTCCTTTTAATGTTTCCCAGCGTAAATTACTCAATTCAATATTAGAAGGAATAACCCCATTAAGATCTAGATACTGAGTAGAATAGTTCTTATAAGTATTAAAGTAACGATAATCCTTTTTAGGAGCCCTGCCAGATTCTCCGTAACTGGCTCTAATACTCAAATCATTAATTGCTGTAACATTTTTCATGAAGGGTTCACCAGAAACTCTCCAACGGCCAGATATAGAAGGAAAATAACCATATCTGTTTTCGGGTCCAAATTTAGAATTTCCATCCACACGCAGACCAGCACTAATAAGATAACGATCTAGTAAGCCGTAGTTCACACTTGCTAAAGCACCAACGCTTCTAGCTTGACTACTACCGCTTGCGAGCTTTAATTCAGAATTTTGAGTTCTTGACGGAACTGATGGATCTGTTAATAAAGACGAAGCAGTATTTGATGTCAATGCTTCATGAGAGCTATACTTATAATCATTGGTCTGCAATGACACTAAAGCTTGCAAAGTCTGATTTTTTCCAATATTTGGCTGATAAACAAGGTTAGTTTTAGTTACTATATTAGAACCGTCAATATCAGCATCAGATGCTCTATTTACAACAGTTTCTGTAAAAGGCCTTCCGGTGGCATTCTGTGGTAAAAAAGATTTATTTTTTGTACTGCTATAATCAAACTGCAGATCAAATGAAGCATATAACTCTTTAGGAATAATATCAACATTCACGTTAAAATGGGGTGTTATACGATCTACCACTTGATCATTTGTTGCAAATTCTGCCATTGCAACTGGATTATAAGTCCCAGGATAAAGACCTTGAATATTTGAAGCTGGCGTAAAATAATTTGGCGTAAGATTACCCTGCGCATCATATTCATAAATACTCATATTCGGCATTTTAATGTAAGCAACTCCACGCAAAAGATCCTTATCATCACTATTGTTAAAACTATTCACATAATTACGCTGTGTATTAGTATGCGTATAAGAAATATCAGTTCTAAATCGAATACGATCAGAAACAACATAATCTAAATTCAATCTGGTATTTAATCTCTCTAAACCAGTTCCTTTAGTTACACCTTTAGAATTGTAATACCCAACCGAGCTAAAATATCTTGCTTTTTCACCGCCTCCTGATAAAGAAAGAGTATGCTCACCAGTTTTACCGGTTTGCGTAATAGCGCCTATCCAATCTGTATTTTGGCTGTAATTCTTATAATTGTAAACATCCTGAGGATCATATTGAAACTCTTTAATGAACAGCGTATTCAATGGTACACCATTCCTGTTCATATATTCTTCTGGGATCAGCTGAGAATATTGATCTCCATTTAACATAGGAACTGTAGGAGGCGTTTTGGCATAAGTTGATTTATAAGTGTATGAAATTTTTGGAGCACTTACACCTCCGCGTTTAGTAGTAATCAATAAAACCCCGCTGGCGGCACGCGAACCCCACATTGCTGTAGCAGCAGCATCTTTTAAAACAGTTATAGTTTCAATATCTGTAGGGGAAATATTCAATAAAGCAGAATAGCTTTGTTCATCGGCAGTACCAAAGTTGAAATCTGGCGGCACAGCTGTTTCATAAGGCATTCCGTCAACTACAATTAAAGGATCTGAAGATCCAGAAATTGAAGAAGTTCCTCTAATTCTAATCTGCATACCTGCTCCTGGATCACCACTATCTGAGGTAATATCTACACCAGCAAGACGCCCTTGTAATGCCTCATCAATACTTGGTGCCTGGGTGTAAGCTAAGTCCGCAGCGTTTATAGAAACAGAACTAGTAGTTCTATTACGTTCATCAATTTTCAATAAACCATTATCTGATTTTTTTGAACTGTTTACAATTACTTCATTAAGAGATTCTGTAGTAGAAACTAGTGAAATTTTGATTGATTCTCTTCCTTTAATATCAATACGCTGCGATTTATATCCTATAGTAGAAATAAACAACTTGTTATTTGGATCTTTTACCTTTATAGCGAAATTCCCGTCAATATCCGATATCGCTCCAGAAACAGTACGGTTTTCAGCGTCTTGTTCTGCAATAGTTGCTCCTGGTATACTGAGTTTATCACTTGCGTCAATAACCTGGCCACGAACTAAAAAAGTTTTATTGCCTTGTTGTGCCAAAGCTGGTAAAGCTGCCAGAATAATGTAAGCAAATGTTAAACTGTAAAATATATTTGTAATTTGTTGTCTCATTTTGATTCTCTAAGTTTAAGATAGTTGTCTACTAAATGGATTAAAGACCTGTCTGCTAAATTATTACTGCTTGCCGGTACAAAATTAGCAGCCACATTTTCATCTCCGGATTCATCCTTAAACGATAATGTTCTAGCTGTACCATCACTAATTACTGCAACATATGTCTTGTCTCCCTGTCCATTTTTTCTTAAGGTTTCCCATTGTCCAGTTGTCAATCCATCATTTGAAGCCGTTTTATTAGTAATAATATGGTATTGTATAAATTCGACAACCAAATCTCTTTCTCCTGTAGTCTGTAAAGCTGGATTAGGTGAAGCCGGAAGAAGTTTAGCCGCAACAGCTCTTGCAATAGCCGCTTTATTTGGGACTATGAAAGTATACGAAGTACCCAGATCTACCCCTTCAATTTTTCCTGTTGCAACATTGAAAATTTTAGAATTTGCAAGATATTGATAGAAACTATTGTATTCAGTGTTGCTTGCCGCTAAACGTTTAATAACCAAACCTTGAAATTCAGTAGAAAATTGTGGAAAACTATCAACATAATAGGTGATTCCATTTTCCTGTAATTCTTTGCCAATTACTTTCGTTACAGTGCCATTTGCAACATCACCGGCTGCATAAACTTTGTTGTTAGACCATTGTATGTACTCCCCAGGCAATTCATTATCTCCTGTACGGATAATTCCAGAAGTAGTTGCAATGTTATTCAGTTCCCCATTAGGCGTAAGAACGATACAATTGTAAAAAAGTCTTACTAATCTATTTCGGGCTGCACTTCCGTTTTCAGTTTGTCCCGTTACAGGATTAATGTATACCCATTGCAGAAATCTTGAATCCCAGCTGAAACCAAGAGCTCCTAATACCGCATCAGATGGAAGGAAAATAGTATATTTAGTATTTATATTACTAATCATTTCTTTGATACCAGATCCGTCATTAAATATTTTGGTTGCAAAACTGTATTTAGGATCTAAATAAGCAGAAGTATAAACAGTATAAAATAAATTTGATTTCTGCACTTTGTTGGCGCCATAAAAAAATCCGTTACTTAAAACTTTCTTCTCAATAATGTCAGTTGCAAAATTAAATGTCAAATCTTCTTTCAAACCGTTTGCTAAATCATTCTTTGAAGGCCATAAAGCGCCCTGCACCATGTGTGCATTTATTAAATCCTGAAAAATATATTTTGGTAATTTATCACGTGTAGGGTAATGTTTAAGAAGAACTTTATTTATAAACTCTTCTAAAACAGTGTTTTCTGGAGCAATCAGCGTATAAGCGTCTGCTTGACCATCATTGTCTTCTGCTTTTACAAAATTTTCATTATTAGGTGAAAATGCCAAAGTAGGATCATACAATTTGACATAAACCTTATCAGATTTGCCAGTGTAATTATAATATTCTGCCGTTGCCGGCTGATAATAAACATAGCTGGTAAGATTGTCTTCTAATATCTGACGAAACAAGCTGTATTTACTGTTTTGCTCTAGGTACTGATCGATATTCATTAATGGAAGACTTACTTTGTCTACTTCATGAATAACACCATTTTCAGCAACAACATCAGCTTCTAATACTTTTGACTCTAAAACATTAAATCCTGTATACTCTTTTCCTGGATAGAAATAATTAAAATCATAAGAACTTAAATTTTTAGTCTTAAAATATTCATCCGTAAAATAGGTAATGTATTTATTGTTATAGTCTCCTGAAACATAACCGCCGTTACGATTAGATCCCACTATAACCATCGGCTGACCGTCAATAGTTTTAGTAACAAAACCATCATAAAAAGCAGTTCTTCTTCTGAAAGCATTATCTGCTACCCATCCTTTTGCCGATTGGTAATCAGACAGCCTGTCTTTCATAAAAGCATTATAAACAAGCGCATATTTAACAATTTTAGCAGCGGTTGCATCATCTATTTTAGTTACATCTGAGATACCCTGCTCTTGGAAAAATTTAGCAAAAGCTTCATCATTGGGTGCAAACATGGTCCAATATCCTGCTTTTCCTAAAATATCTTTATAACCCGCCTTTTCAATTAAGGCTGTTAAATTTTTAAAATTCCCTCTTGCTTCCAATTGCTGATAAATAGGATCTTCAAGACCTGCAGGTCGTGCATAGTATTCATCATATACATCGGAACTACAGCCAAAAGACATGGCTAAAAGAGGTATGACAAGTAAATAGTAGTGTAATTTTTTCTTCATTTTTAGATAAAATTGCTGATAAATATTTATACTTTTTTTAACTTTTTTAATTATTTCTTAACAATCAAATATACATGTTCACCTACCTCAGACTATCCTGCCCCGTCCTGTAAATTTTAATTATTTTTTTATTATCAATAAAAAAATGCATAATAAAAAGATATTGCTTCAAGTAATTAACCATAATATTACACATTACGAAGCCCTGATTTTATTGGCTCAAAGTGATTTTCAATCCTAATAATTAACCCATACTAAACAATTAACTTTTCCTTATGAAAACAGAAGACACCAAACAAAAACAATGAAAAAATCACCTGTAAATTAAAAAGGGAGCAAATAAAAAATAAGATTTTACATACTGTTTAATCCGGAGAGGATTTCAAATACAGCCAAAATCTTAACGAAGTACTATAGAAAAAACGGAATTGCGCTTCAAAATAACAAAAGAGCTCAAAAAATACAAGTATCAATTTACAGCCAAAGACAGGTCTTTCTTTCAAATTTTTAATACCATCGGCTTTTTTAGCTCAATAACCAAATCCTTATTAGCGTTTGGAGAAACCTAATAAAAACAAAAAAAGCTGCCTCCGCAAAAATGGGAGACAGCTTTTCTGATATTAGACACAATAAATACTAAACTATAACAAAAACAGAATCTAATTTTTTAATAAAAATCAAACCTGCTTTTTTATGCTTATTTTGCTTTAATATATTTAAGATTAATTTTCTGGAGCTAGTTCTAATTCTAATCCGTCAAGACTTTCAGTTATAGGAATCTGACAGCCTAATCTGCTGTTTGATTTTACATAAAATGCTTCTGACAGCATAGCCTCTTCGTCATCTCCCATTTCTGGCAGCTCAACATCATTAAGAACATAACACTGACAAGATGCACACATTGCCATACCGCCACAAGTTCCTTCTACAGGAAGCTCATAAGCTTTGCAAAGTTCCATTATGTTCATCGCCATATCTGTAGGCGCCTGTAAATCATGAATTATCCCTTCTCTATCTTTAATCTTAATTAAAACATCCATTTATTATACTATCTTATTTATTTCTTTATAAAACGGCAGCCCTTGTTTTTTTAACCTTTTACCTCAAGATCTACTGCCATTTCTTTTCTATTTTCTTTGTTTAATATTTTTAAACCAATAACATCTGCATTATGAATTACAAAAACCACTACTGCATTTGGGGCATATGTCCCGTCATGTGTTTTAAAAATGAGTTTTCCTTCATATGTCAAATTTACTAAACCATTTTTATCCGTTTTAGTTTTGGTCTGCACCTGAGAAGAAAATTCAGCAGTTACATAGGCGCTATTCTCTAACATATTTGCCTTACCGCCACTAAGTTCCTTCAAAAATTCAGCATTAGATATTTTTAACTGTCCTGTTCTATTAGACCAAATATCTATAATCTTACTAAAATTTATTTCATTCCATTCATCATCAACATTCACATAAGTTTTAGTAACAAATGCCTCTTGAATTGGTTCCTGTCCATATGTTTTAAAAAGACATAATAAAACGGTCAATAAATAAAGCTTTTTCATAATTCAAAATTTGTAAGTTAGTGTTACAAATGTAAATTTTTATTCGAAAAACCAGTCGAAATAAATTTGAATTATTTACACTGTTTTTTACACATAGTGAAAAAAAATGCTGTTATATTGGCAATTCCTTAATGATAATCTTCTAAAAACCCCCTTTTTACTCTATTTTAACAAGTATAGGTTTCAAATCCAAGAAGTGTAAAAATGACATTTTTCGTTTTGTTAATGATTTTTTTCGTTAAAAAAAATTTAAATTTTATTCAAAATAAAATGTCCTTCTTTTTATACTGTTTACATGATATTTACCACTGTTTCAATTTGAGGTGCATACTTCTTTATAGTTGTTTCTACACCTGCTCTCAAAGTCATTTGGTTAACACTGCAGCTAGTACAGGCTCCTTCAAGCCTAACTTTGACATGCTTTCCCTCATCAATTGAAATGAGCTTAATGTCTCCGCCGTCTGAATTCAAAAAAGGTCTGATTTCATCCAGCGCTTTCAAAACATTATTTGTTAATTCTTCTGTTTTCATAATTGGTATCTATTGTTCACCATCTTTTAATTCAATCAAAATCACTGACAATAATTTTAATTTTATCTATTGACGGCATTTGAATTCATATTCAAGTTTCAGAATTATTTCTTAACTGCTGAACATCCTGCCATTGTCGTAATCTTGATCGCTTCCGTTGGTTCTAAATTTTCATTTCTGTCTACAACTTCGCTAACAACATTACGCGTTATCTCATCAAAAACATTTTCAATAACCGATCCTGTCTGCAATGCTGCAGGACGTCCATAATCCCCTGCTTCGCGGATAGACTGAACTATCGGCACTTCACCTAAGAAAGCTACTCCTAAATCCTGTGCAAGATCTTTGGCTCCTTCTTTTCCAAAAATGTAATACTTATTGTTAGGTAATTCTTCTGGAGTAAAATAAGCCATGTTCTCTATAATTCCCAAAACCGGCACATTAATCGCTTCTGACATAAACATTGAGACTCCTTTTTTAGCATCGGCCAATGCTACTGCCTGAGGTGTACTTACCACAACTGCTCCCGTAACTGGTAACGACTGCATAATCGAAAGGTGGATATCTCCGGTTCCTGGAGGCAGATCGATTAACATAAAATCTAATTCTCCCCAGTTTGCATCAAAAATCATCTGGTTCAGCGCTTTAGAAGCCATTGGTCCTCTCCAGATAACAGCCTGGCTTGGAGAAGTAAAAAATCCAATAGAAAGCATTTTTACTCCATAACTTTCAACTGGCTTCATTTTTGATTTTCCATCAACTTCAACAGAAATAGGCTTCTCACTCTCTACATCAAACATAATCGGCATAGACGGCCCATAGATATCGGCATCAAGAACGCCAACTGCAAATCCCATCTTTGTTAATGTTACTGCTAAATTTGCTGTAACTGTAGATTTCCCCACTCCGCCTTTTCCAGAAGCTACTGCAATAATGTTTTTTATTCCCGGTATCGCTTTTCCTTTGATTTCATTCTTTTCAGGAACTTCAACTTTTATGTTTACCTTAATTTTGGCATCTGCTGAAACCAAATCCTGGATTGTTTTTTTAATATCGTCTTCAGCTCTTTTCTTTATATGCATTGCCGGAGTGTGCAATACCAAATCAACTACAACCTCATCGCCAAAAGTGACTACATTTGTAACTGCGCCGCTTTCTACCATATTTTTACCTTCACCAGCAATAGTAATTGTTTCTAATGCTTTCAGAATGTTATTTTTATCTAATTTCATTTTTTTAATCTCTATCTGTTTGCGTTTTTAAAAAACGTGTTTTTATTTAAACTAATTTCAGATTGCAAAGATAACGGATTAAGTTCTTATTCTAAAGGATTTGGATTGGTTTTATCGATGAGTACACTCAATAACAGCTATAACTGCCAATGCTTTTTTACTGCAGGACACAAGTATAAAGAATTTAAACGCCCATCATCGGAATCCAGAAAACCGCCTCAAAATTCATGATTTGATTATCCACAACAACAATTCCTTCGCTTTCCAGCAATTGCTGCATAAGATTGGTTCCGTCAAAATGATGTTTTCCCGTTAGCAATCCTTTTCTGTTTACAACTCTATGAGCAGGGACATCTTCTAAATTATGAGCGGCATTCATAGCCCAGCCGACCATTCTTGCAGAACGTGCAGCTCCTAAAGTTTTTGCAATAGCTCCATACGAAGTAACTTTTCCATACGGAATCTGCCGTACGACAGTGTAAACTCTTTCAAAAAAATTATCATTTGCTGGGTTCATAGCATTTAATCAAAAATATCCTTTAATAAGCTTAAAAAGTGTAACTATAGAAACAAGTCCTGTAAGAGTTCCAATAATATAATTCCCATTATTGAGTAAAAAAGAAGATTTGGCCTCTCTTTTTTTAAAATACACGATATAAAGATAAAAAACCAAAAAAGAACCTGCTACAACTCCCATTACAAATGCATAAATGAAAGACTCAACAAAATAAAAATAGCCATAAGCAGCAAGTGTAATGGAAACAAAAACATAGTATGGAATAGGAAATAAATTCAGTGCAGAAAGCAGCATTCCCAGAAAGAACCTGTTTGTCTTACTGCGTATCTTTGTTTCAGCTTTAGTCAGTTTTGGTCTTTTGGCTTTCCAAAAAAAATAAACCGTAAGCCCTATAAAAATAAACAGCCCTATTTCCTGCAGTTTATTTATTACATCAGGATGGCTATTGATAAAATTAGCAAATAATAAAGCTGAAAATGTCTGAAAAAAAACTATTACCGTAGCACCAGCAGCAAAAAAAACAGCTTCAGTTCTGCCGTCTTTCAGACTTACTTTTGCAGCGGTCATATTGATCAGACCGGGAGGTGTTATCCCGATAGCTGCAACAATAAATCCGAGAAAAAAAGGTAATAGTAGCGTCATACTTAATTAGCTGTTCCAGTCTGCAGCTTCAGCTTACAAACTGAAAACCGCCGCTATGAACTATTTGATTTTAAAACGAATATACGTAATCGCCTTGTTAATTTCTAAATACTGCTTTTCATAAAATGTCTGAAAAGCGGTAACTTCTACAGGACTTCCTTCGTTTACATACACATTATGATTAGCATACAAAACCTCATGCCCTTCACCATGAAGCAGTCCAAGTGTGTATCCGTGCATGAACTCGCTGTCCGTTTTAAGGTTTACAACACCATCCTTTTTGAGGATTTTTTTATATAATTTTAGAAATTCCGAATTGGTCATTCTATGTTTTGTTCTCTTGTATTTTATTTGAGGATCCGGAAAAGTAATCCAGATTTCATCCACTTCATTTTCGGCAAAAATATGATTGATTAATTCAATTTGCGTACGAATAAAAGCCACGTTATGCAGTCCTGTTTCAACAGCAGTTTTTGCTCCGCGCCAAAAACGGGCACCTTTAATATCGATTCCTACGAAGTTTTTATTTGGATATCTCTCAGCCAGTCCAACAGAATATTCGCCTTTTCCACATCCTAATTCAAGCACCAAGGGATTTTCATTTTTAAAAAAATCTGAATTCCATTTTCCTCTCAGCGGAAATAAATCTCCGACCACTTCTTCCCTTGTTGGCTGAAAAACGTTATTGAATGTTTCGTTTTCTTTGAACCTTTTTAATTTATTTTTACTTCCCACGATATAATTACTGTTTCGGCAAAATTAAGGAATTATATAAGAATGAACGCCTCGGTACTGAAAAAATCAAAAATTATCATTTGGAACTTCCTTTCTGAATTAATACATCTTCTATCGGTGCAATGATTTTAACCACTTCATCAACATTGTCATTTGGAATAGTAATTGACAGAACATAATGCTTAATTTTCCATTCCTTACCTATTTTTACAACAACACCAGAACCTCTGCAGATTTTCATCTGAGTATTTAAAAGCTCATCAAACCACGCTGTTTTCCCCGAACTATCAAAATAAATATGACGTTCTATCATCTTAAAGTTCCATGCCTTTCCTTTGTCAAAATAGGGTTTGGCAAATGCCTTAAATGCTTTTACACCCCAATTCTCAGATGGATCTGTTCCAATAAAAATAGCATCTTCGGTCATCATTCCGAAATAATTATCAAAATTAGCTTCGGCTGCTGCTTTGTGCCAGGCATCGAGCATACGGTTTATCTGCTGTTTTTCATCTGATTCTTTATAATTCAGAGAATCAAAACTAACTAATATCAATACCGCTAAACTTAAAAATAGTACTCTCATAAATTACTTTTTGTTTTTATCAGGAAGGCTTCCCTGTTTTATTTTCATTTTGCCGTCTTTCCCGTCTACTATCAATAAATGCTTTTCCCTTTTTGAAAAAATTCACTCATACTGTATAATTTATTATAAAAATTAAACGGAGATCTATAACTTTAAAATAACTGAATCAAGAGGTAAAGAGATACCTCCATTTCAAAGTTAACATAATATATTTACAAAAACTGGCGTTATATATCAAATGTTTGATTCTTTTATTCTAATTATTACTTGGCAGTTACATAATAATTTTCATCAAAAAATGAGATATTGTTTTTGCTCTTTTGTAATTTTTATGAACAACAGAATTAAAATTTTGTAGTATTTTTAAAGTAATCAGCCCTGAAAGCAAGGGTTATAATCTAAAAACAAAAAATATGCGATCATTAAAAATTTTACTGATAGGTGCTTTCCTAATGTTAGTGTCTACAACAGTTTCAGCACAAAAATTTGGAATTAGAGCTGGTGCCAATTTTTCAGACATCAATGGAGATGGCTGGAACACTGATGCCAAAACAGGACTTTATGTGGGTGTTTACAAAGAAATCCCATTGGTAAAAAGCCTGTTGTTTATACAGCCTGAGGTTCAATACTCTCAAGAAGGTTTCTCCACAAATATTGATGATGTAAAAATAGATTATCTTACGGTGCCTATTTTAGCAAAAATATACGCTGCCAAGTTATTGAGTTTTGAAACTGGTCCTCAATTTGAATTTCTAGTTAATGATGATAATTTTGGCGATGCAAACAGTTTTGTGCCTTCATGGGCTTTTGGAACCTCTTTGAATCTGCCTCTAGGTTTATCTATAAATGCCCGATATATTACGGGTTTGGATGATACCTACGATGGTATTTCAGGAAAAAATCAGGTTTTTCAAGTAGGTGCCGCTTTACAATTCTAAGAAAACCAACTAACTCAATTTTACTGAAAAATGCCTTAAAGCAGTATACTTTAAGGCATTTTTTTATACATTTCTATTTTTCACAAAAAAATACAAGAAACTACAAATCAATAATTTAAAAATAAATCTTGATTGACTTCAAAAATATTTTAACAAAAAATTAGGATATTTAAAAAATATATTTAAATCTTTGCACACGAAAAAATAATTAACCCTTTAAAAACGAAGAACAATGTTTGTATTCAAATCATCATTACAAGGCTTCACACCAGTTGGAATTGGTGCAGCACATCTTCGTGGCTTATTTCAATCTTAGAAATTCAATTTTATACTATATGAAAAAGCCCGAAGCAATTTAGATTCGGGCTTTTTTGATTTTATTCTAGACTCTTCTCAAAAAATTCCCGAATACAGCTCCTTACTTTATCCCAAACGGGATTAAGATACTTTGCCGTTACATCTCATTTTCTGTATTTCAGATTGGCGATTTGCAGCGCTGCAAACAAAACGAACAATAGTAAAAATTTCATGGGAAATAAATTATCGGGAAGAGATCTAATAAAATTAGGCTTCCCAAAAAACAATAGTATCAATATCGCCTTAGGTCAGATTAGCAGATACCGAAAAAAAGAAAAAAAAGAGCGTATCATCAATGAAGCCAAAGATGTATTACTGCATCCGGAGAATTATAAAAATGACGGTACTTGGGGAAAAGTGGCCGAAGGTCTTATTAATCCTGTCGTGGTTAGAATGCATCAGCTGCAGACCACGCGTGCACCATTCTCTATTTTTGGAGAAAATGAAATTGATGAACAGGCAAAATTTCAATTGTATGATTCTTTAAAACTGCCAATTTCTGTAGCAGGTGCTTTAATGCCTGATGCTCACTCTGGTTATGGATTGCCGATTGGCGGTGTTTTGGCAACAGACAATGCGGTTATTCCGTATGGTGTAGGAGTCGATATTGGATGCAGAATGAGTTTGTCAATATTTGACCTGCCGGCTTCCTTTATCAAAGGAAAAGATTATCAGCTGCAGGCCATTTTAAAAGAGCACACCAAATTTGGAATGAACGAAACCCACGCTAACAAAGCCGATCATGAAGTTTTCAGCAGACCGGAGTTTCAGGACATTCCATTGCTTAAAGGATTACTTTCTAAGGCATACAAACAATTGGGAACCTCGGGAGGCGGCAATCATTTTGTGGAATTTGGAACCGTACAGCTGGATACCGTTCTGCCGGAATGGAAACTGGAACCGGGCAGTTATTTTTGCGTTTTATCACACAGCGGTTCGCGCGGCATGGGAGCCAATATTGCAAAGCATTACACCTATCTGGCGTCCAAACAATGTCCACTGCCAAAGAATGTACAGCATCTGGCGTGGCTCGATTTGAACACGCATGATGGACAGGAATATTGGCTGGCAATGAATTTAGCTGGCGATTATGCCAAAGCCTGCCACGACGATATTCACCGAAGAGTGGCCAAAGCCATTGGCAAAAGAGTGGTTGTAACGATCGAAAACCATCACAACTTTGCCTGGAAAGAAATGGTGAACGAAAAAGAATGCATTGTCCACAGAAAAGGAGCCACTCCTGCCCACGAAGGTCAGCTGGGCATTATTCCGGGATCTATGACTGCGCCAGGCTTTGTGGTTATGGGAAAAGGCAATCCTGATTCATTAAACTCCGCTTCACACGGAGCGGGAAGATTGTTTTCGAGAGCCAAATGCAAAAGCACTTTTACGCAAAGTGACATTAAAAAAACATTGAAAGACCATGATGTTACACTGATTGGAGGCAATGTTGACGAAGCACCGATGGCATACAAAGACATTCACAAAGTCATGGGACTGCAAAACGAACTAGTCACTGTATTAGGCACGTTTACGCCAAAAATTGTCCGCATGGACCGATAAATTTAAAGTATGGAAAAAATAATTCAAATAACAGCAGGACGGGGTCCTGCGGAATGCACTTGGGTAGCTGCCCAAGTGCTTAAAAAAATCCTGGATGAAGCACAGACCTGTCAAATTGAAGCCACAGTCCTGCAGCGGGAAGCCGGAAACGAGAACGGAACAGTTTTAACGGCTTTGATTCTGCTGAAAGGAAAAACGGTAGCCGAATTTGTGAACTCTTGGAAAGGAACTATTCAATGGATTGGACAAAGCAGTTTCAGGAAAATGCACAAAAGAAAAAACTGGTTTATCGGTATTTTCGAAATGGATGCTTTAGCCATAAAATCCATTTCCGAAAAAGATATTCAGTATCAGGCCATGAGAAGTTCCGGTGCGGGCGGACAGCATGTCAACAAGGTAAGCTCGGCCATCCGCGCTACACATGTACCCACAGGATTGAGTACAGTGGCTATGGATTCGCGTTCGCAGCACCAAAACAAAAAACTAGCTACGGAAAGACTGCTTGAAAAATTCAAAGTTTTTGAACTGGAAATGATCAGGAAACAAGCCAGTGATCAATGGGAAAACCAATTGAATGTGGCCAGAGGAAATCCAACGAGAACGTTTACCGGATCTGATTTTAAAAATGAAAAAACAGTCAAGAGCTACAAATCCGAAAGACAAAAATTAAAACAGCAATTGAATCATAGAACTGAATATATCGATTCATGATTCTAATCTTAAAAACAATATGAAAACAGCAGATAAATATATTTTTCAGGCACTGGACAATTATCCATACTGGCTCGAAGGAACCATAGAATCATTGGATTATGCTTTGTCATATAACGAAAAAGACACTACAGCGTTATGCTTATACGGCAGAGTGCAATCCGAACAGCTGCAGGATTATGAGGAGGCCAAGCGTTACTTTCAGGAAGCGCTGGCCATCAATATTCACGCAGTTGCAGTTTATCCTTATTATTTGAATGCCCTGCTTTTGAATGAAGATTATGAGGAAGCTTCAAAATTAATTGATTTTGCCTTAACGGTAAAAGGGACAGATAAAACCGCTATTCAGCTCAAAAAAGTAATGCTGTTAGAAAAACAGCAGGAAATCATACCAGCTTTGAAACTGATAAAAGAAATAAGACTTTTGATGACTGCCAATGACAATCTGGAAGAAATAGAAGAAACCGAAAAACGTCTTAAAACCAAAAAGAAATTATTAGCTCCCAAGAAGAAGAAAAAATCTGAAAAAGAGGTTCCTGAAAAAGAAAAGAAAAAGAAAAGCAGAAGAAAGTGGTTTTTTCTATAAATAAAAAGGCTGTCCCAAAAAGACAGCCTAATTTATATATGCTTGATAATTTGCTTAATGAGCTTTCTGCTTATCGAATGTAGTATTTAGTACTTTTTTGATTTTGTCCAAAGCTCCGTTGAATGCTTTCTCAATCGAATCGGCGTGCTCTGTAACGGCTATCGGCTGCATATTGGCAGGGCGTGCTTCAATAACGCAGCGTTTATCTCCAAAACCTGATTTAGCACTGTTTTCATCTCCAAAATGCACTTCGATACGCGTTACTTTATCATCAAAACGGGATAATACTCTTGATACTTCACTAGAAAAGTAAGATTCTAATCTTTCGCTTCCTTCTATATTCTTGTCGGTGTTAATTTGTACTTTCATTATATTGAATTTATTGGTTTTTAATGCTTATTCTCAAAGTTAAAAATTATTCCCTAAAACAGCTCTCTTTTAGCAAAAGATTATGAAAGAAAAAAGTTGTTTTTTTATTCCCATGAAGGAGGAATATTCATTAATTGCTGCGTCCTGTAATTAATAGTATTCAGAATTACAGCAATACAAGCACCTAGATTTTTTTTGATGTCATTGCTCCAAAAACGCAAAACTTTCCAATTCTGAGATTCTAAATAATGATTGACTTCAAGATCACGTTGTATATTTCGTTCAATCTTTTTTATCCAATATTCTGAATTGGTTTTTGGTTTTTTTATCGTTTCCCAGTCTTTACCGTGGAAGAATTCGCCATCAACAAAAATGGCAATTTTTAGATTTCGAAAAGTCAAATCTGGACAACCAAAAACTTTTTTATTGTTTTTTCGGTATCGTAATCCTATATGCCATAATGCTTTGGCCAAACGCACTTCGGCTTTTGTTTCTGTGCTTTTTATAGCACGCATGTTTTTGGAACGCTGTACTGAAGTTAGATTGTCCATGGCGTAACCGTTTAAAAACTGTTACTGTAAAGTTAGAGAGATTATTTGTAAGGTTGTTTAAGAAGGAAATATTTTTAAATCCATGAAAAACTAATGATTACAACATTTTTAACACAAAATCCTTAGCCTTAATAAACTTCTCTATTAATTTATCATTTTCATGCTTTCCAATTAATAATTTATTATCATTTGTATAAAAACATTTTCCGTTTAAAAGTTTGAAATTATTTTCTACTAAAATTTTAGCATCTTCATTTGATAAATCTTTTTCATAAATCTCAAATTTTGAAACGGCTGAATTATTAAAGAATTTCATAAATTTATTTCTAAACTCTAGTTTCGTTTTATCTCTGAAATCTTTAATTTTAGTTTCATTAAATGCAGAATACGATTTTAAAACGTACAGGAAATTTATTTGATATTGATGAACAAAAAGCGTGTCCCTATCAAATAATCTATCCACAAAATGAAAAGATTTTACAGGAATTTCTTTTTTATGTTTTAACGAATGTTTTTCAAAATCATGAATATCTTCTATATAACCATAAATGAAGAAATTTGGAGTAATGTTATAACCTTCTGTTATTTCATCTCTGTATCTAATGTTCTCTTTATAAACATCATTATTATTTAGTAAATCGATGTTAAACTGAATTACATTTTTAGCATATGTAAACTGTTTGTATTTAGATAATTTACCAGCTTCGCTTCCAGATTTATAATATTTAGAATCCCCAATATAAAATATATCGGAAGTATCTATTAATGATTTATAATCAAAAATATGATCAATAATTTTGCCATCCTCATTATATTTTAATTCATCTAAAGAGACGCTGTTTATTTCTTTCTTTTCATCTAATTTGTCTGAAAACAGCTTATCAATCATATCTTCAAAAACAAGATTGTAGTTTCTTACCGATATAAATTCTTCTTTTTTCTTTTTCCTACTGCTTGTATCGGTTTTTGAAAAATACAGTTCACATAAAACATACATTCGTTTTAAAGTATCAGAGAAATAACGATACTTTATTTTTTTTAATTTTGACAATCCATTTTTTTGCAGTTTTTCAAAACTTTCGCCTTTGATAATATTGTAGCTTGAATCAATTTTAAGATGAAGCTGATGTTCTTTATTAAAATGATTTAATATTGAAAAAAAGTAAGTTAAAAGTTCTTCTTCTGTATTTACAATCTTCTTTTTATTATTTATTTCAATATAAATCGATGTATTTTTTGAAGAAAATATAGGTAAAGATTTTCTAATAGTTTTATCCCATTTAGGTTTCTTTACTTGATTGGATTTATATTCAATATGTTTATATAGAATAGTGTTTTTATTCTTTTTATAAAAATTAACAAAACTTAAAAGCAAATCCAAATAGGAATATTCTAAATCACCCAGATTAGTATTTAACTCAAAAGCTAATGAAGATTCAATAATTGAAGTCTCTCTAATTCTTCGTTTATATTCTGTAAGGCTATTGTAAAAATAAACTAATAATTGACGTATCCATTTATACTTTTCATCACGTTTAAAAGTTTCTGATTTTTCAAAATCAAACAGATCATCTTTAGAAATTCCAAAAACAGTTTCTTGATTATCCCTCATAAAGACTTTAGGCAACATATAAACCAATTCCTTTTTTTCGAAAGAATGGTAGTATCCTACCGAAATTATCTTGCCAATACTTCCGATTTGATTGTAAAATTTTGGATCGTCAAATACAGAAGTTAAGTTGTCAATTAAATAATCTTCGCCTTCAATTAGAATCTTCATTTTAGATAGTCGCTTTTACAATAGTTCCTATTTTTAAAGCTTCTAGAATCCTCATAACTTCATCCTTCCCATTTGTTTCAACTGGAAAAAAATCTTCATATGAAACATCTTTTGCAAAAATAGAATCTGAACTATCTTCATCTTTAAAAACATCATTCCATAAATAGAATATTGCTTTGTTTGTAAATTCTTTTAAAGATATTTCTTTAGAGTCCGATTTTATAAAATAATTACCAATGCACTTATCCATGCCAAGATTTGGATTCGTTTTGATTATTGCATTTACATTTTTAATAAAATCAATCCATTTAAAATAAGTTGCTTCATCAATTTTAACTCTGTATTCAAATGATTCATTTTCTGGAATATCATCATAACAAATTGGAATATATTCCCAATTCCAGCGCCTTTTGAATGCACTATCCATCGGAAAAAGAGATTGATCAGAAGTATTCATTGTAGCCAATAGTCTCAAATTTGGTGGTAATTTCAAACCTGATTTTATACCACTGTGTTCTACTCCAAGTTCTGCAATCAAATGTTCTTGCAATTCCGATGAGGGTGTTACATCATAATTGCTGTTTCTATCTAATAATTGAAAAATATCTCCAAAAATTTCGGCACAATTACCTCTATTAATTTCTTCAATAGCAAGATAATATTGATTATCTAAATCTAACCAAGCTTTGGTGTAAATATTTGTAAAAACCTGTGGCACAAATTCATATTTTATTTCCCCATCTCTTGAAATAGGTTTATAACCACCTACAAAACAAGCGTTGTCATATTCTGGATGAAATGTTATTCTTTCATAGTATTTCTTGTCCAAAACCTTTAATGTTTCGTTTACTTTGAATGATTTTCCTGTTCCTGGCGCACCGTAGTAGATGGTGTTTAGAGTTTCTTCATTATTTATAGTCCCTGAAGTTTGAATGCCTGAAAATCTTGTCTCTAAATAATCATAAACATCAGGTTTTTGGGTAAGACTATAAATCAAACTACCTAATTTTGCAGATGATGCATCGGGTACATTAATGATTTTTAAAATAACTGACCCAAAAAAATCGGAAGTCCCTCTAACTTTATAATTATCAGGCGTCCCATTTAAAATAGATTTAGCACCAAAATTTAATTGATGTTCAGAACTCGCAAACATACTTTTAAACAATTCCAAATCGGCTAAATCTAAATCTCCTGTATTTGTTAAATCACCATTGTTATTAATAAATTCCCCTAAAACATTTTTATCATTTAGAGCCTTTATATTATCAAACGAATCTGAATATTTTTTTAATTCTGTCGCAAAAGGTTTTATTTTAACAGCAAATGAAATATACTGACTTGGAACAAAAATGATGTTGTTTTCAGATTGAAATTTAATTGAATGTGATTCTACTTTTTCAACACTTGGCAATTCATTTAAAGCAACTTTGTCACTATTATTAAATGTAACTTCAGGCCAGTCAGTATTTTGTAGAAAATATTTTTTTAATTCGCTTCCTAATTCCGATATGTCAACTAAACTCATATGATGTAAATTTTAAAGTAATTGTTTTTTAATTTCATTAAAAACTGCTTGAATAACAGGAACCGAAACACTATTTCCAAATTGTTTATAAGCCTGATTATCTGAAACCGGAATAACATAATTTTCTGGATAACCTTGCAGGTTTCCAGCTTCTCTTGGAGTTAATTTTCTTGGATTTGCATCAGTTTGCTCAATCAAAATTTCACTTCCATCCTTGTAATATCGTGCAGATATTGTACTTGTATATTGAGTTTTTTCATTTACTGATGAAAACCCAAATCCATTTCCTTTTTCTTTATGTTCTTTCCTTCTTCGGATGTGTCCCGCAAATAATTTATCCGAAATCGTATATTTTACATCTGGTCTTTTTATTAAAATATCACCAACAGCAGTTGATTTAATATTAACTAAACTTTCTTTTTCGTATATAACAGCATCTTCTGAATCAATTCCAAATGGGAATCTAAATGTTTTGTTTTTCTCTTTTAACCAACCAACTATAAAAATTCTTTCTCTGTTTTGAGGTATTCCAAAATTTTTAGAATTTAAAATTTCAGTAGCTACTTCATACCCCAATTCATTTAAAGTTTCAATTATGGTCTTTAATGTATTTCCTTTATCGTGGTTTTTTAAACCTTTTACATTTTCTAAAAAAACTACTTTAACTGGCTTACCAATTTCTTTTCTTCTATTAATAATATCAACCACATCAAAAAACAAAGTCCCTCTAGTATCTTCAAACCCTTTTTTCAATCCTGCATGAGAAAATGGCTGACATGGAAATCCGCCACACAAAACATCAAATTCTTCTGGGATATATTTTTTTGTACTTTCTTTTGTGATATCACCAAAAGGAGTTTCACCAAAATTAGCTTTGTAAGTTGTTTGTGCGAATTTATCCCATTCAGAAGTAAAAACACATTTGCCTCCTAAATTTTGTAATGCTAGTCTAAAACCACCAATTCCTGCAAATAAGTCAATAAATTTAAAACTATAATCTTTTGGTGTTGGAAAAGGAACTTTCTCTACTTCAAATAATAAATACTGCTCTGCATCATCGTAAAGAATATTTAGCTTTTCTTCTTCATTTTTATATTCAACAATTTCTTTAATATATTTATTGGCTTCTTTTTCATAATGCTTTTTCACTCCATTATGATAATTATGAAGAAAATGAGTAACTACAGCTTTTCTGTTACTTTCATCTATATCACCAATATGTTTTTTGAATTTTTTATTATCAAACTCATCGATTGATATTTGCTCTTTCATTTTCATTTTTTAAAACTGTTATCATTAAAAAAAGTCGCAAAATCACTGTCCAATGCGAGGATTATTTTTTCCATAATTTCTATAGAGACATTTCTTTTTCCTTTCTCTATATCAGAGATATAGGTTCTATCTACATTTGAAACATTTGCCAAAAATTCAATAGAGAACCCTTTTTGTTCTCTCAGTTCTTTGACTTTAAATCCGAATTTTTCTTTTATATTCATAGTTTATAAAAATAGTTTTGTGAGGACAATTGACCTGCTTACAATTGTCCTCATTCAGGATTAGTTTTCAACTTGTTTTTCAAACCAAAAAAAACGCCAATCTTTCGACTGGCGTTTTGTATTTATAGAAAGGTTTATTTTAATTTTCCTCTTCTAAGTTTTCGAGCTGCATTTCTAAAACTTTATCTGTTTTAATCCGCTTCACGGTTTCTTTACGGGCTATGAGCAGTGGGATAGCAACCCCAGCTGATAAAGCCAAAATGATAAAACAAGCTGAAAGTCCGTTGTTTGCAGTTTCAAAGAAAAGTTTGGAATACACATCCGGATCTTTTTCGGCGGTTAATTTCATAACGCCTACCATCGCTTTATAGGCAAAAAAACCAGGAATCATAGGAATTAAAGCAGGAAGCGAAAAGGTCATTGGCGGTGCTTTGCGGTAATGAGCAGCCAAAACACTTAAAAAACCGATAAGACTCGATCCGCAGAAAGCAGCAAAAACCAATCCAAATTCGAGTGAAATCATATAAAACTTGAGCAATCCTCCAAGTGCCGACATAATGTAAATAGCTGCTAAAGTGCGGCGGGGAACATTAAATAATGCTCCAAAACCAATTCCAGCACATCCTAACCAAATTCCTTTTTCTAATAATGCGAAATCCATTTTAATGTAATTTAAAAATTAATAATGAAACCATCAGCCCTAATGCAATGGCAAAAGCGATAACCAAAACGTTAACGCCTCGTGTGGTTCCGTTTAATATGTTTCCGTCAATAAAATCAGAGAAAGAATTAATCATTGGCACTCCGGGAATCAAAAACAGAACAGAAGTGGATAAGGCATGTATAAAATCTTGATCAGGATTAAAATGCCACCAGGCTCCAACTAAAAAAGATGAGGTTAAAGCCGCAAAAAAGATACAGAGGTAAAAATTGAATTTGAGCTTTACCGTTTCCTGTCTTACAAACAAGCCTAGGAAAGTTCCCAAAAAGCAAAGAATCATTTCGGCTAATCCCCCGCCAAAGAGTCTGCAGAAAGAGGCCCCTGCCAAGGCAACGAGAAATAAAACCAACGCTCTTGGATATAATGGTTTTCGGTCAAGCAGTTTCAGTTCATTATTTATACGTTCCAGTGACCATTTCTCTTCGACTATTTTCCAGCTCATCGTACTGATATCGGAGATGAGATTGAAATTAAGATGCATATTGGGCACCCATTTTACGCTGGTGAATGTTTTAATCTGATCTTTATACTTTACGGTAATCATCAAAGCATGATTGCTAATCATTAAATCCGAATCGCAGCAAAAAGCACCGGCAATTCTGCTGATGGTTAATTTGACCCGTTCGGTATTGGCGCCCGAAACAATGAGTAGGGAACCTATTTCCAGGAGCATTTCTCCCAGTTCATATTTGTTTGGTTTTGCAATTTCCATATAAATGCGGTTGTTAATTTTACTCTCAAATTTAACGAATTGGCCTCTCAAAAAGGCTGATTTTTGTCTGAAATCAATAATTTATTTAGAGAATAAATAACAAGTGCTTTCTATCGATTTCGCTTGCCATAAATTGTAAAAATCGGGCTTGAATCTGCTTTTTTTGGAGTCAATTTTTCGATTTTGAACTTCATTTTAGGTTTTTAACGGCCCAAAAAACGTCAGCAAAACGACTTTCGTTTGCCGAAAATTCATTTTTCAACACAACTTTTTAATGAATTATTCTTTTTTTGAAGTTAAAAAGAGGATAATTTAATCTTTTATGGATTTCATGCATTACGCATGGGACAGATAAGTGGTACGCGGATAACACCGATTAAACAAATTAGAAGAGAAAACAGAGAAACTAAATTACCAAAAGTTTCTAAATTTTTGTTTTAGACACTTAGAATCATCAACAAAAAAAGAACCACCCGTTTATAGAGTGGTTTAGTTAGAATATATAGTGTTGAGCGGTATAATTTCTTTTTAAAGTTGTAAAGTTACTGAGATACTAAGTTGTTAAGATTTTTTCTTAGAATCTTTAGGAATTACTTTTTCAATAAATCCCTGATTTGGGTAAGTAATTCTTCCTGAGTAGGTCCTGCAGGCGGAGCTTCTGCAACGACTTCCTGTTTCTTGGTTTTTTCATAAGCTTTCAGTACTATAAAGATACAGAAACCGATAATCACAAAATCAAAAACGGTTTGTATGAAAGCACCATAATTGAGTGCAACTTCTGCAACTGCAGGCGTTTTTTCAACTCCATTTTCCATTACTGCGGGAATACCGTCCTGAAGCACAAGTTTCAGGTTTTTGAAATCAACCTTTCCTAATAATAATCCAATGGGAGGCATCAAAATATCATTCGTGAATGAAGTCACAATTTTGCCAAAAGCCCCACCAACGATTACCGCTGTTGCCAAATTTACTATTTCCCCTTTCATCAAAAAGGCTTTGAAATCACTGATAAATCCCATAATATATTGATTTTGGTTAGTTTATAATGTAACGAATATAGTGATTTTTTAACATAATAACCGCGTTACTCCCTATAAAAAACACGCTTAACACGCTGGGAAATACTGGTAAGAATCTCATACGGAATCGTTTTCAATTGTTCCGCCATATAAGTCACGGTCGGGCTTTCGCCAAAAATCACTACCGAATCTCCCTCTTTACAGTCAATATCAGTTACATCAACCATCAGCATGTCCATACATACACTTCCTAGGATGGGAGCTTTTTGATTTTTTATTGTAATGAAGCCAATACCATTTCCCCAATGTCTCGAAATTCCATCAGCGTAACCAATAGGGATTGTAGCAATTTTCGATTCCTTATCTGCGATAAATCGCCTTCCGTAGCCAACACTTTCACCCGATTGAATCGTCCTTATTTGAGAAATAATCGATTTTAACGTTCCCACGTTTTCCAAATATTTTTGCTCTTCGGCATCATTAGAAACGCCATAAAGACCAATTCCCAAACGAACCATATCAAACTGTGCCTCGGGAAAATTGCTGATTCCCGAAGTATTCAAAATATGACGAATAGGAGTAATTTGAAGTTCATCCATCAATTTTGAGGACAGTTTTTCGAATAACCCGATTTGGTATTGAACAAAATCTTTTTGCTGTAAATCATCGCTAGTCGCTAAATGGGACAGAATACTCTTTACTTTAACCGTTTGGTTTCCTTTCAAAGTGGCAATTAAATCATCAATCGTGTTTAACTCAAAACCCAAACGGTGCATTCCGGTATCCATTTTTATATGAATGGGAAAGTCTTTTAGTTTTTTCTGTTCCGCAATTTTCAGAAAAGCATTCAAGCCTTTCAGACTGTAAATTTCAGGTTCCAGCTGATGCTGAATAATTGCTGGAAAGCTTGTGTTTTCGGGATTCAAAACCATAATCGGCAATTTGATTCCTGCTGTTTTCAGCGAAATTCCTTCATCGGCGAAAGCCACACCCAAATAATCCACTTTGTGATGTTCCAATAGTTTTGCAATTTCAAATCCTCCGCTTCCATAACCAAATGCTTTGACCATCGCCATCATTTTGGTACCGGATTTCAGTTTTGATTTAAAGAAATTAAAGTTATGGCTTATCGCATTTAGATTGATTTCGAGAACCGTTTCGTGTGTTTTCTCAGCCAATGCCGACACGATTTCTTCAAATTGAAACGATCTTGCTCCTTTTATCAGAATGGTTTCGTTTTCAAAATTAAGCTGTTCCAACTGCAATAAAAATTCGTCGGTATCTTTGAAAAAGAAGGCATTGTCAAGTTTTGTTTTTAATGTCGAAACCGTTTCGCCGATTCCGATAAAACGACCGATGTTATTGGAAACTATCAGCTCGGCCACTTTAGAATACAGCTGTTCATTCGACAATCCGCTTTGGAAAATATCCGAAAGAATCACCGTTTTTTTCTGATGCTGTTTTTGACTTTCCAAAAAATCCAAAGCTATTTTCAATGACTGAAAATCGGAACTGTAACTGTCGTCAATCAGACTGCAGTTGTTGATTCCCTTTTTCACTTTCAGGCGCATTTCTATCGGAAACAATAATTCGATTCGGCTTTGAATCGTTTTAGCATCGTATTCCAAATACAGTAAAACCAAAAGACAGGAAATCACGTTTTCGACAGATGCATCATCCACAAAAGGAATCTGCAAGGTCGAAATATTCCCTTTATAGGTATATTCAATAAGAGTATGATCGAGTGAATGTTCTTTTTTGGCTACAAAAACCGTAGCGGTTTTATCGGTAAAAGACCAAGAAATAGCCTCACTCCGCCCCTCTCCAAAGGAAGAACTTGATATGAAATTATCTGTTAACTCATTTTTTTGATAAATCACCACTTCGGAATTTTGGAAAAGCAACATTTTTTCCTTGATTTTTTCCTCCAGATTTTCAAAACCTTCATCGTGCGCAGAACCGATATTAGTAAGGATTCCGATCGTTGGCCGAATGATTTTTTCGAGTTTATCCATTTCTGAAACCGTCGAAATTCCAGCTTCGAAAATTCCAAGATTATGCTGTTCATTAATCGCAAGCACAGACAAAGGCACACCTACCTGCGAATTATAACTTTTCGGACTTCGGATGATATTATAGTCAGGACTCAGCAGGAAATTGAGCCATTCCTTCACAATGGTTTTGCCGTTGCTTCCCGTCACGCCGATAATAGGAAACGAAAAAAGACTTCGGTAATAGGACGCCGTTTGCTGTAAAGCTTCAAGGGTATTTTTGACAACCAAAAAATTGGCTTTTCCCTCAAAACCATCTGGAATATGGGTCACCACAAAATGACGAACGCCTTTTGCAATTAAGTCTTTTATATAAATATGGGCATCGTGATTGCTTCCGACTAATGCAAAAAAGAGTGTTTTTTCGTTGTTTTGCAGGGAACGGCTGTCGATGGAGATAGTATCAATTTCAATAATATCCTGAATGTCGATTGTTTTAGCATCCAGAATTGAAATGATTTTTTTTAAGGATAAATTCATTTTGAAGAAGATTTAAAAATTGTAAAACACATTATTTTGTTCTTTTAATTTTTAAAGGTTCTTGCCGGCAATCAAAGATATCGACAATTTCAACTAAGTTTATTTCTAAATCTACATAATAAACTATCTTATGATTTCCACATAAAAAATAACGAAATTCTTGTTCTCTATTTACTAAAAGCTTTTCTTTTTGACCTATAAATGGGTACTTCTCAAGAATAAGTACTTCTTTTGAAATTTCTTTTACTTTATTTTTTGCAGTTTTTAAATTGGATTTGCTTTTATAATATAAAAATATTTTTCGCAATTCATTTTTGGAATATTCCGTCCAATTTAATTTTAGCTCCATTTTTCAATCTCTTTCAATAACTCGTTTGCTTCAATAACTCGTCCATTTTTTGAATCATCCATTGACTGGTCAATTCTACTTTCAAACTCTTCCATTGTCATCGGCTGGAAATTGATGTCTTCTATTCCGCTTTTTTTATTTTTTAACAATTTTTCTAAGCGGGAAATCATTTCCTCACTTTCAATTGAAAGAAATTCTTGAACAAATGCTATTTTTCTTGCTTGTAAATCCATTGCCGTTAATTTTACATCAAAGTTAAAAAAAATAGCAATGGAATAGTCCTTATTTTAGAGTTTTATTAAGTTAAAAAAACCTCTGAAATCATTACCAGAATTTTAGATTTTTTACTCCTTTTGATTTTTATTAAAAAAGAAAATTAATCGGCGATTAATCTAAATTTTACAGGTTGAAAAAATATATTGGAATTTTTCTCAAAATAAATTCCGTTTTCTTTTTTATCTAATTTTACTTGATAATTATGAATTATGGCAGTTTGTGCAATCACATTTACTGTATAAGTATCTCCAATTTTGTTTACTTCGGATATATCCTGAACAATACCATTAATCACAACCGATTTAGGAATAACAGCAGTATTATTTAATTCAAAACTAACTACATATCCTTTCTCGCTATTCCTGTTATAACTTTTATACGTTTGATTTTGAATATCTAAAAGTTGTCTGGAACAAGAGAAAAGAAAAAGAATTCCGAAAGAAAATAATAAAAACACGGCTTTTGAAATACTATTCTTCATACTTTTAGAGTTTTATATCTACAAAGCTAACTTAATTTAAACATTGAAAAAACAATGAGATTAAAATATATTATTCCAACATTAATTCTAGGATTGGTCTTTACAGCTTGCAGCAAGGATTCTGACTCTAATGAAACAACAGCTACCAAACCAGACGAGATTAACAACTTTGTTTGGAAAGCGATGAATTCCTGGTACTACTGGCAGCCCAACGTTACCGATTTGTCCGACAGCAAAATCACTTCTACCGCAGCATATAACAATTTTATTAACGGAAAAACTCCCGATGCGCTTTTTTATTCACTCCTGTATCAAAGAGGAACTGTCGATCGATTTTCTTGGATTGAAAACAGTAATGAGGTAGTGTATGCTACAAAAATTGCAGAAGTCGAAAAAAATGGTGGTTTTAGCTATGGAATTTATCCTAAAGACGCATCCAGTATAAATATGGTAGCCTTAATCAACTACGTTGTGCCTGGCTCACCATCAGCTTTGGCAGGATTGAAAAGAGGCGACGTTATTACAAAAATAAATGGAAGCCAGCTAACTTCAAGCAATTATGACCAGCTGGAAAACACACAAATCACAATTACTCTGGCAGCAAGCGTACAATTTACAAGCAGCAGTTTGGTAACCACAGACAAAGCAGGAACTGTGACTGTAACCAAAACCGAAATTGACGAAAACCCAGTTGCTTATTACGAAAAGAAAATATATGGAGCGAAGAACATTGGTTATCTGGTTTTTAATGGTTTCAAATCAGATTATAATGATGAACTCAATTTGGCTTTCGCTAAAATGCAATCGGATGGAATTAACGAATTGGTTTTGGATTTAAGATACAATGGAGGAGGCTCAGTAGAAACGGCAATTGCTTTGGCGCAGATGATTAACGGCAGTTTTACCAATAAGCCTTATATTTATTTGGACTTCAATGATAAACACAATAGTGAAGATGGCTATGAAAATCTTTCGGAAAAAGTGAAAATTTTTAACTTAGTTGATAATCAGCCAACTTTTCAGAGAGAAGAAAGTATAAACAGCCTCGCTTTGACAAAAATATATGTGCTGGTAAGTTTTCAAACTGCTTCTGCGAGTGAGCTTACGATACAATGCTTAAAAAAATACATCAGTGTAATAACAATAGGTGAAGAAACAGTTGGCAAATTTGTAGGATCTAACACACTATACGATTCTCCTGCTTATGATTATACGTCCTATACTAATCGAAGTACCAAACACAAATGGCAATTGCAGCCCATTACCTTTTCATATTATAACAAAGATAAAGATGCAAATCCAGCGAATATCACACCCGATTACGAAATCAATCCTTATAGCATTTTCTTAAATCTGGTTGAATTTGGAAACGTAAAAGATCCTTGTTTAAAGAAAGCCATCGAATTAATTACGGGCCAGACTTTGCGAACGACAGCAAAAAACACCGATCTCTCTTTGCCTTTTAAAATTGACAATCTTACTGCATTTAACCCTACAAATACAGCCAAAGGTCTATATATCGAAGATTTTAAAAGGCTGAAAAAACAATAAATAATTTCAAAGAGAATCTATTTTTTAAAAAAATACCCCCTTTCAAAATTCAAAGATTCGAAAGGGGTTATTATTTTAATTCTTTTCCTCGTCTTTCCGCATGGCATGATAATAAGCGGCACGGCTCAAAGGCTCATACTCCTCGGTTTCACCAAGCATTACGAGTTTATCATTATCGGTTTTTCGAAAACTGTAATGGGCTAAATTTCCGGTTCGGGTACATACTGCATGTACTTTGGTTACATACTCAGCCGTAGCCATAAGTGCGGGCATAGGACCAAAAGGATTTCCTTTAAAATCCATGTCCAAACCGGCTACAATTACACGAATCCCCTGATTGGCAAGATCATTGCAGACCGTCACGATTTCGTCATCAAAAAACTGGGCTTCATCAATCCCGATTACATCACAGCCTTGTGCCAAAATAGCAATATTAGCCGCTGCAGGAACTGGCGTTGAACGGATTTCATTGCTGTCATGAGAGACTACCATTTCGTCATGATAACGGGTATCAATGGCGGGTTTGAAAATTTCTACTTTCTGCTTGGCAAACTGAGCCCGTTTTAATCTACGGATAAGTTCTTCGGTCTTTCCCGAAAACATTGAGCCACAAATGACTTCAATCCATCCAAACTGCTCTTTATGATTTACTGTGTTTTCGAGAAACATTTTGTTTTTTTCTGCCTTAAAAAATGAATAGTTTTTATTACTTTGTATCGGTAATAAATCAATTGGGTAAATTTCTGTTTTACCTCGTTTCAAAAGTAGATAATTTTTATCAATTCGAAAATCTGAGAAGTCTTATTTCAATAATAAAATTGAAAAAGAAATTTAACCCGCTTCATCGATTACCAGCAAAGAACAATTTATATAAAGCCACATATTCATATAATTTCAAAAGTTATGCAAAAAAAACTAGAAGCCGATTTAATCAGCATTGCTCATAGAATTTTACAACTTAAAAATAAATCAGACATCAATCAGCTTTATTTGGAAACACAAAAATTATATGAAAAATTAGCTGTTTTACGATTTGTTGAAGAGCATTTTGGAGATCCAAAACCTACCATTGGTCAAGCTGAAGTTGTAGAGAAAATGAAAGAGTTTTTTGAAAACATGGCTATACCGGAGTTTCAAAAACCAATTCCGGTCAGTGAACCAATTATAGAAGAAACACCTATAACTGAGAAAATAAAGGACAAAACTGTTGAAATTGAGACTGCAGAAGTTGTATCTCCTGAACCAATTGCAGTTGCCGAAGAACCTGAAATTATTGTTTCTGAAATTATCGAAAAACCAGCACCAATTGAAGAGCCAGTCGTTTCTGAAAAAATGGCATTTGAACCAATTGTTGACGCTATAGAAACCATAATACCCGAAACTCCAAAGAAAAAAGAAGCCGTTCAGATTTCGTTTGATGATCTTCTTGGAGGCCACTATACCGATCCTGATTTTGTAAAAGTTTCAGATAAAAAACAAGAGCCGGAAGCTATCAAAACTGTTCCTTCTTTTCAGCTTGAAAAAGAACCAATTTTATCCGCTCCGCAAACTAATTTCGAAAAAGCTGAACCTAAATCAGCTACTTTGAATGAGAAGCTGGCAAAAGAAATTACCATTGGCCTAAACGACCGAATTGCATTTGTAAAACATTTATTTGGCGGAAGCAATGAAGATTATAACCGTGTTCTTAATCAGCTGATAACATTTGACACTTTTCTGGAAACTAAAAGTTTTATCGATGAAATGGTAAAACCGGATTACGATAATTGGGAAGGAAAAGAAGAATATGAACAGCGTTTTATGGAAATCATAGAGAAAAAATTCTTGTCGTTTTAAAGGCATTTGGTTCAAAATATTTTATTAAATCCCTTCTTTAAACAAGAAAAATGTCAAAATTATATATCGTACCCACTCCTATCGGCAACCTCGAAGACATGACTTTTCGGGCTATTAGGATTCTTAAAGAAGTAGATCTAATCCTTGCCGAAGACACTCGAACGAGCGGGAAACTGCTCAAGCATTTTGAGATTGGCACGCACATGCACAGCCATCACATGCATAACGAACACAAAACAATCGAAAATTTGATTTCGAGATTAAAGGCAGGAGAAACCATAGCCTTAATTTCGGATGCAGGAACACCGGCTGTTTCCGATCCTGGTTTTTTATTGACTCGTGCCTGTATCGAAAACGGAATTGCGGTGGAATGTTTACCTGGCGCAACGGCTTTTGTTCCAGCATTAGTCAACAGCGGACTGCCGAATGACAAGTTTGTTTTCGAAGGTTTTCTTCCGGAAAAAAAAGGAAGACAAACCCGATATCTAGAACTTGCCGAAGAAACCCGAACAATGATTCTGTATGTTTCGCCTCATAAATTGGTGAAAACCTTAGCTGAATTCGTTACTTATTTTGGCGAAGACCGGCAAATTTGTGTTTGTCGTGAATTGTCCAAACTGCACGAAGAAAATCGTCGCGGAACGGCTCGTGAAGTCCTGACACACTTTGAGAAAACAGCTCCTCGTGGTGAAATTGTTGTAATTGTTGCAGGGAAACCAATTGTAAAAGAAGCCAAAAAAAATAAATTTCAGAAAGAAGAATAATATGAAAATATTAAAAATCATATGTTTTTTTCTTTGGATCCCATTAGTTTCATGCGACCCCTATACAGGTTCGTTTGTTGTAAATAGTAGTAATCAACAAATTACAGTAGATATTAAGTATAATCAGAATGACGAAATGATTAAAAAAAATATCAAAAGTTATAATGGGTTTGAAGAATTTGTAAAGTTTATTCGAGATTATAATAGCTCAAACGGAAATTTAATTAAAATGGATTCGTCTAAATATACTGTAACTATTAAGTTGAATAAAAAAGACACATTGCAAATTTGGGGAGGAATTCGTCAGTCAAATGATTTTGATGAAATTGAAGAAATCGTTATCCGTTCGAATAAAAAACAAACTACAATAAAGGGAGAAGATTTTCAAGATATTTTTGATAAGAATGGTTCATTTTACATTTACACAGTTGAATAAATTTTTTCCATTTTAAAACTATAACCGAAAATTAAATAAATACATAATGAGCATTACATCTTTTTTAGACAAACTAAAACAAAACCCAACAGCCAACACATTTGCAGAAACAATTGCAGTAATAGAGGAAAATTACAATTTTACCCCTACCGCTTTTCAAAACGGAGACACGCATAATGAAGCAGGAACCAATTCAGGATCTTGTAAATTATTTTCTTTTGCGCTGTTGCAAAAATTATCCGTTGAGGAAACATTGGCTTGTTTTGGAGCGTATTATTTTGAAGAAACTTTGGGAGACCCAAATGGTACTAATCACCAAAATATCCGCAACTTTATGAAAACCGGCTGGGATGGAATTAAATTTGAAGGTAAAGCATTAGAACTTAAATAATTTTAAAATTGTAGCTTTTTTGATTCATTATGTGTGTTTTTAATATATATTGAATCAAAAAAGTTACAATTTGAACAAAACAATCTGATTGTCAATTTGCTCTATTTGATTGTTTTATATTTTACTTTTGTCTCAATAATTTAAGAAACAATTGTCGTCTGTTTTGATTTTAAAAAATTAAATTCGTATCCTAAAAATTGTTGCTAGAATACACTTGATTTTATATACAATTTATCAAACCTCCATAAAAAATGCGTTGGACAATTAAGCCAAAACCTTCAGAAGAAAAAATAAAACACTTAGCTCAGGCTCTTAACATAGAAGACTTTGTCGCCACTTTACTAATCCAAAGAGGAATTGAAACTTTTGAGCAGGCCAAACAATTTTTTCGCCCAACGTTAGACGATCTGCACGATCCTTACCTGATGAAGGATATGGACAAAGCTATCGAACGCATCGAAAGAGCAATTCAAAATCAGGAAAACATACTCATATTTGGCGATTATGATGTTGATGGAACGACGGCTGTTTCGCTGGTTTCGTCCTATTTGAAAAGCTATTACCCAAATATCGCTACTTATATTCCCGATCGATATGATGAAGGCTATGGAATTTCTTTCAAGGGAATTGACTTTGCCGACGACAACGGATTTTCATTAATCATAGCTTTGGACTGCGGTATAAAATCAATTGATCATATCGCTTACGCAAAAGAACGAAACATTGATTTCATCATTTGTGACCACCACAGACCAGGAGAATTTTTACCTGAAGCAGTTGCCGTTTTAGACCCAAAACGCGAAGACTGTAATTACCCTTATGACGAATTGTGCGGCTGTGGAGTGGGTTTCAAGCTTATTCAGGCTTTGGGTGCAAATAGAAACCAAACTATTGAAGATTTAGTATTATATCTTGATTTAGTAGCCACTGCCATTGCTGCAGACATTGTTCCCATGACTGGTGAGAATCGTGTTTTGGCCTATTTCGGATTACAGGTAATCAATACACAGCCAAGACCCGGAATTAAAGCTTTAATACATCAGATAAAAAAGAAAACACTCGATATTACCGATGTTGTTTTTATAATTGCCCCTCGAATCAACGCTGCCGGACGTATCAAACACGGTAATCATGCCGTTGAATTGTTAACCGAATTTAATTTTGAACAGGCACAGCAATTCGCTTCCGAAATTGAACAATACAATTCGGATCGAAAGGATTTAGACAAACAAATCACTAAAGAAGCACTCCAGCAGATTACCCAAAATCAGGAAGAAAAAAACTTTACTTCGGTAGTTTTTCAAGAAGATTGGCACAAAGGCGTGATTGGAATTGTGGCTTCCCGATTAATTGAAACTTATTACCGCCCTACGTTGGTTTTTACAAAAAGCGGGGACAAATATGCCGCTTCTGCACGATCTGTAAAAGGTTTTGATGTGTACAATGCGCTCGAAGCCTGTTCGGAACATTTAGAACAGTTTGGAGGACATATGTATGCGGCTGGTATGACTTTGGCAGCAGAAAATTATCAAATCTTTAAAAATGCATTTGAAAAAACAGTGCAGGAAACCATTCATCCCGATCATTTAACCCCAGAAATCACCATTGACGCCGAAATTAATTTTGCAGACATTTCACCAAAATTAATCCGGATTTTAAAACAATTTGAACCTTTTGGCCCTCAAAATATGACGCCTGTTTTTTTGACAAAAAAAATAAAAGATACAGGTTATGCCAAAACATTAGGATCCGAGGACGAACATTTAAAACTGTTTGTAAAACAAAACAACTCCGAAGGTTTTGCTGCAATTGGCTTTGGGTTGGGAAATAAAAAAGATTTAACTAACAGTCAGCAGGAATTCGATGCCGTATACTGTATCGATGAAAATGAGTGGAATGACAAAGTGAGCATTCAATTGCGATTGAAAGATATTAAATAGAAAAGATTATGAGTAAGAAGAAAAATGATCCTTATGCAGCCCTGCGCTATAGAGAATTTAACGTGTTTTTATTATTGCGTTTTGCTATGGTTTTTGCGTGGTCAATGCAGTTTATCATCATAGAATGGGAAGTATATAGTTTAACAAAAAGCGCACTTTCGCTGGGAATGATCGGATTGATGGAAGTGATTCCGGCCATTGGAATGGCATTATTTGCCGGTCATATTGTAGATCAGAAAGAGAAAAAAGGAATGCTTCTTAAATGTATTCTAGGGTTTTCAATCATAAGTTTTGGATTATTTTTACTTACTTGTCCAAAAATTGTGAGCGGATGGTCTACCAATGCGATTTTGTATTCTATTTATTTTTTGGTTTTTCTAGGCGGATTGGTTCGGTCTTTTCTTGGGCCGACAATCTTTTCTCTTTTGGCATTGATTGTTCCTAAAAAAGCTTATCCGAATGCTGCTACCTGGAGCAGTTCGGTTTGGCAGATTGGATCTGTGGCGGGACCTGCTGTGGCGGGATTTTCGATTACCTGGATTGGAGTTCATTGGTCTATGTGTTCTATTTTTGCCTGTTCCGTTTTTGCTTTATTGATTCTAACACAAATTTCCAAGAAGCCTATTTTAAACACAAAAATCGGAGAGCCAGTGATGGAAAGTTTAAAGGAAGGAGTGAAATTTGTTTTTACCAATAAATCTATTTTGGGAGCATTGACTCTCGATATGGTGGCAGTTCTTTTTGGCGGTGCAGTGGCATTACTGCCTATCTTCGCACAGGATATTTTAAAAGTAGGTCCCGAAGGTTTTGGTATTTTAAGAGCTGCTCCGGCTGTAGGTGCATTGCTGACGATGTTCGTTTCTACTCATCTGCCTTTTTACAAAAACGCAGGAATTAAGCTTTTGGCTGCTATTTTTGGTTTTGGTATATGTATTATTGTTTTTGGGCTTTCAACCTGGTTTTGGTTATCTGTTTTTGCTTTGTTTATGAGCGGTGTTACCGATGGTTTTTCAGTAGTGATCCGCCAGACGATTTTACAGCTAAAAACTCCGGATCATATGCGAGGGCGTGTATCTGCAGTGAATTCGATATTTGTGGGTTCTTCGAATGAATTAGGCGCTTTCGAAAGCGGATTGACAGCAAAGCTTATGGGAGCTGTTTCGGCAGTTGTTTTTGGAGGAAGCATGACATTGTTGGTCGTAATCTTTACAGGACTGAAACTACCAGGATTTAGAACGCTGGATTTACAAAAAGACTTGGAAGAGCACGAAAACCATAAATAATTAAAAAAAAGATTCAATACAATACATTAAAAAACAAAATAGCTTCTCTTTTTAAACAAGGATTAAGTCCCATTCACTTAAACCAAGGCATAATTGTATCGGGGACGCTTTCGATAATTTCAATTTTAGGTGTCAGCACTTTTCTCCTGACTGCATTATCCATTAAAAAGAAATTGAATCTGCCAATAATGATTGCTATTAGCTATTTGATGTGGCCAATACAAATCTTATTGATAATTCCTTTATAAAAGTTAGAAAATTTATTTTTTCGGTGCCGTAAACTCATCATACAGCACAAGAAATCATCAATTCTTTTTAAAATATTTTTCCCCAGACACTAAACTCTCTTTCTTTTGAATTACTGTGCGGTTTAGAAGGCTGGCGGCCGACGGCAGTTCCTATTCCTGTCGGGTCTATGGAGTATCTCTTTTGTTTTTAAAGAAGAATTGATTTAGCGGTTAGTTATTCCACAGGAATGCAAAAATCAACAATAGCTATTTTTTCAGGATGCTCATTAAAGTTGTTGTGATAGATTTCAAACGGATTTCGGTCTGCTTTCTTAAAACCATTTTCGTTCATCCAAATAAAAAGACCAGTCCAAGCTTTTTCAAATTCATGAATTCCAATTTCAAAATGCCCCACAATACATTTTCCTTTTTCGATTGCTGTCAATCCAATTTCGCCATCCGCTTTGATTTTTTCTTTTAAAATAAGACAGGCACTCATTCTGACTTTATTAGGATCGGTAATTTTAAAACTATCGTGATAAATAGTCAGCATTTTAGAACCTTCTTTCAAAAGACCTTTAGGAATTGCCCATTTCATTAATCTGCCGTAAGCATTTCCTAATCCTTCGTGACCAATTTGAGTAATAAAAGCCAAATCCAGTTTTGGCATTTCTATAATTTCAATTTTTGCATTCATTTTAATCCAATTAATGTGGTTCATAATGCTGCAAATATATTCTTCAAACAATCCATTTTCTTGTCCATTCTTGCTTTCTGCTTCTCGGATCTTGCTAAATTTACTGCTAGATTTTCGAAAATCTGAAGGACTGATTCCGTAAAATTTTTTGAATGTTTTTGTAAATGAGGAATTGCTGTTGAATCCATACTGAAGCGAAAGTTCAGCTATGCTTACGTTTTTTTGATGCAAAAGTATCGATGCCGTTTTTTCAATTCTTTTTCGGGTGATGTATGCGTTTAAAGTTTCATTTGTTATCGCTTTAAAAATCCGATGAAAATGAAATGGAGAATAAGCTCCGGCGCTGGCAACAATTTCTAAAGATAAATCTGAGTCCAGATTGTCATCTATGAACAGTAAAATGGTGTTTATCCTTTTTATATAATCTTCGTTCATTCTTTAATTTCTAAACTTTGATGTTATTTAAAGTAAAAACTAAATATCCTTAAAAAGACTTATATCGTCAAAGGCATTTATTCGAATTTTTTCACTTCAAATGTTTCTCCATCAAAAACACCATAAGTAAAATAACTAATCCAATCACCCAGATTAACATATTCTGAGTTTTCACCTACTGTTTTAATCATTGGCAGATGGCGATGTCCAAAGATAAAATAATTATAATGCTTAGTTTCTAATTTACGCTTCGCATAAAGTATAAGCCATTCATTTTCGTCACCAAGAAATTTGACATCAGCCTCGCCGGAAATCAGTTTGTTTTTCACTGAAAGATATTGTGCCAATTTAACTCCAATATCCGGATGAAGCCAGCGATACAGCCATTTTGAAAATGGATTAGTGAATACCTTTTTCATTCGTTTGTATCCTTTATCGCCAGGACCTTTTCCGTCGCCATGACCAATCAAAAAGGTTTTATTGTTAAAAGTAAATTCTTTATTATCGTGGTAAACAGGAATATTTAACTCTGTTTCAAAATAATCAGACATCCATAAATCATGATTTCCTACAAAGAAATAAATCGGTATTCCGCTGTCACGGATTTCGGCCAGCTTGCCTAAAATACGGACAAATCCTTTGGGAACGACAGTTTTATATTCGAACCAAAAATCAAATAAATCGCCCAGTAAAAAAATAGCTTCCGCATCTTTTTTTACTTCGTCTAGCCAAGCGACAAATTTTTGTTCTCTTGGAAAACTTAATTCAGGTGTTGGCGCACCAAAATGCTGATCGGATGCGAAGTAAATTTTTTTATTATTGGATAACTGCATGAATTACTTTGTAGATAAATTATTGATTGTCACTTGCAAACCATTCAGCAAAAGATGACTCGGTTTCCTGCAGTTTCAAAGAAAAAAGTTTAATATTCGAAGGTAATCTTTTGATAATTCTTTGCGAAAAATCAACTACCATATTTTCACTTGTAGGCTGATAATCAACCAATATTACATGGTGACCGCGATCTTTTAATTCATTAGCCAATTCAATATGAGGAGTAGTTTCATTAAAAACAGTCGCATGATCAAACTGATCAACAATCTCTTCTTTTACTATCTTTTTTAAATCCGAAAAATCAATGACCATACCAAACTTTACGTTATTACGATCAGTAATTGGTTTTCCAATAACGGTAACAGATAATTTATAACTATGGCCATGCACATTTTTACACTTCCCGTCGTAACCATACAAAGCGTGGCCGGTTTCAAAATTAAATTGTTTGGTGATTCTGATATTGCTCATTGAAGTTGTATTTTGGGTGCAAATTTAATGAATTCACACGAGAAATGGTCATTAAAAAGAGGGTTTCAGTCACTACAAATCCATAGGCCCTGATCGAAACTCCATCCTTTTTATAAAGCAATTTTTCTTTCCTTTATAAAAAGATACAGCGGAAAGCAGGAAATCGAAGATTCAACAAAGTTAAACAGCTCCTAATAATTTGCAAAATATTTCGATTACAGTAAATATAATTGTTATTTTGTAAAATAAAATTTTAGCACATTATGTTCAAAAAACATTTTAAATATATTCCTTTTTTGCTTCTGATTTTTTTTATAAGCTGTGCCAAAAGAGGTTCTATTACCGGCGGCGCGAAAGACACCATTGCACCTACTTTGAAATCCAGTTACCCCGAAAATTATTCTATTAAATTTACCGGGAATAAAATCAAACTTACTTTTGACGAAAATATCAAACTTAAAAATTTAAATAAGCAATTGATTGTTTCGCCTCCTATGAAAAATGAATTACTTGTTCTTCCTACGACGGCCTCGAAAACATTAACAATTACTATTAATGATACTTTGGCACCAGATACTACTTACAGCATGAATTTTGGCCAAAGTATTGCCGATAACAACGAGGGCAATCCCTACAACCAGTTTAAATATGTGTTTTCGACGGGAAATTATATTGATTCACTAGCTCTTGGCGGGAGAGTAAAAGATGCTCATGAGAAAGAAGTGGCTTCGTTTGTTTCTATTATGCTTTATGAAGCAAACGAAAAATTTAATGATTCGACTATTTACAAAGAAAATCCGCGTTACATTACCAATACTTTGGATAGTTTAAAAACGTTCCGATTGGAGAACTTAAAAGCTGGAAAATACTTTCTGGTTGCACTTAAAGACAATAACAGCAATAATAAATTCAATCCAAAATCGGATTTAATTGGGTTTAACAAAGGCATTGTAACGATTCCAAATGACACCGTTTTTGAGTTGGAATTATTTAAAATGACATTACCATTTAAAGCAATTAGACCCACTCAGGCATCTGGAAACCGATTAATAGTAGGTTATGAAGGAAGTTCTGGAAAGAATAGTGAACTGGCAAAACTAACTTTGAAAAATCATAACGAAATAGTGCCGGCTATTATTACTAAAATGGGTAAGAAAGACTCTCTGCAGGTTTGGTATAAACCGCTGAAGACTGATTCTCTCTCAATGCATATCGAAAAAGGTAAATACTCGAAAGACTTCTCTTTTAAAATTAAAAAACAAAAAAACGACACGTTGAGCATCAAAGCCCTGCAAGCTGGTTCACTTAATTTTAGAGACCGATTTACATTGGAATCCAGTCTTCCTCTTATTAATTTTGACAAATCTAAAATGACGCTTACAGACAAAGATTCAGCTGCTGTGCCTTTTACTACAGCTTATGATGAGTTTAACCAGCAGTTATATGTTGATTTTAAAATCGATGAAGCGCAGAAATATAATTTTAAGATGATGCCGGGCGCTGTTACCGATTTTTTTGAAAAAAAGAATGACACTTTAGATTTTAAAACAGAGACTCGAAATTTTGCTGATTACGGAAACATCATTCTTTCTTTAAAAAATGTAAATCGCTTTCCGGTTATTATCGAACTGACCAATGATAAAGGAGATATTATAAAAGCAAGCCAATATACTGAAGGAAAAACCGAACTTGAATTTAATTTGCTAGAACCCGGCGTATATGGTGTTAGGGCAATTTATGATGACAATAAAAATAAGGAATGGGATACCGGAGATTATCTTGAAAAACGACAAGCCGAAGAAGTTGTTTATTCTAAGGATATAGAACTTCATGCTAATTTTGATCAGCAGGAAACCTTCGACTTAAGTATTCCGTATACTCCAGAACCCAAAAAGAAGAAACCTAAAGACGCTGACAAGAAGAAAAAGAAATCAGCTTTTTAGCGTGAAAGCATCACGGTCATTTAAAAAATTGAATTTTTTTCTGGCCAGAAGCAGTTCAGCTTTATTCAATTCGAGTTTAAAAACGCCTTCATTCTCTACAGGTTCTAAAATATAATTTCCCAAGAAATCAACCGCTTGGGAATGTCCGTTGTGTACAAATTTATTATCATCTTCCCCAACCCTATTAACTCCAATAGTATAACTCACATTTTCTATGGCTCGTGCTTTGAGTAAAGAATCCCAGGCATTTATCCTTATTTTTGGCCAATTGGCAACATAAATTAACAAATCATATTCTTCGACATTTCGGGCAAAAACTGGGAATCGTAAATCATAGCAGATTAACGGACAGATTTTCCAGCCTTTATATTCAACAATTAATTTTTTATTGCCTGCAGTGTAGATTTCGTCTTCACCTGCCAGTGTAAATAAATGCCTTTTATCATAAAACTGGATTTCACCAGATGGAAAAACAAACAACAATCGGTTATAGAAATTATCGTTTTCTTTGATGACTAAACTTCCCGTAATCGCTGATTTTTTGGCTTTCGCCAATGATTGTAACCACAAAACCGTTTCACCCTGCATGGTTTCGGCAACTGCTGATGGATTCATCGTGAAACCCGTCGAGAACATTTCAGGAAGTACAATCAAATCTACTGTTTCATCAATAGCATTGATTTTTTTTTCGAAATGATTTCGATTGGCTTGGGGATTCTCCCAAACTAATGCAGATTGCAGGATAGCTGTTTTCAACTTTAGGATTTTATTCAAAGATAAAAAACACTTTTCATTTATCTCTCAACCCAAATTTTTTTTTGATTCGCAGCTACTATCAGGGAAAACCCCTAGATGAAAAAATCAATAATTACCCTGACAATTAAATTATTAAGTAGTACTAGCTTGCCATGGTAAATAAGAATTTATTAATTCTCTTTTTTCAAAACAGTATCAACAAAAAAATGTACACAATGAAAACAAAATTTAAAACAATCTTCTTTATTCTAATAGCTTTCCCTTTTATACTAATCTCCTGCTCAAGTGATGACGATTCTACTCCTTCAAATTCAAAAGCAACAGATGTTTACATCGTAGGCATTACTCGAAATAGTGCCAACAAAGCCATTCCAACCATCTGGAAAAATGGAGTCCCAACAATCTTGCCCTCAGATACAAACATCAATACTACGGGCTTTAAAATAGCTGTAAGCGGAAATGATGTTTATGCCATAAACGGAAACTTTGACGAAACAAATGCTATTATATTGTGGAAAAACGGAATCTCAAGTGTTGTGGCACAAAATGCCATTGCCGAAGATTTAATAGTCGAAAACGGTGATGTTTATATCTTAGGCAGAATCGGTAATTCTTTCAGATATTGGAAAAACGGAGTAGAGACTATACTTACTAATGGGCTAAGTAACAACTTTGTTAGTGATATGGTAGTCATCAATGGTGATGTTCATATTACAGGCTCTGAAAATAATGGAGCTAAAAACGTGGTAAAATATTGGAAAAATGGAGCCGCAACCACTGTCTCAAATCCTAATCTAAGAGCTTTTGCCAATGGAATTGATGTAAATGGAACCGATGTTGCCATTCTGTTTCGCGAATTGACCGCTGAAAACACCTATACTCTAAAAGTTTGGAAAAACGGAACCATTACTACTCTTGAATCTGGAATACATAATGATTTTAGTATTGGACGAGGAAAAATAGTAACTAGAACAAATACCATTTTTGCCACAGCGCATTTAGCTGTTAATAATGAAAACAGCAAAATTGGGTTTTGGAAAAATGGTTTAAAAACAAATTTAACCTCAGGAATCACTTCTTCCTCACCCCTTGACATGGAAGTTATAGGGGATGATGTCCACATTATTGGTATCGAAAGAAATCCTGGCACAAATGGAAGGTCAGTGTTGAAATACTGGAAAAACAGTCAAGAAACTGTTTTAACATCTGATGCTGATGGCAATATCTTCAATCCTGCTATGGCCATTTCTAAAAATGGCGATGTACATATTACAGGTAAAAACAAATATTTTCTGAATAACACCCCAACAATCCTGCCTGGAACTAATCCTGAAGCCTTTGATGTTTTTGTAGTGAATTAAAAACATAAGGAAAAACATCCTCTTCTAGCTGTAAATTAATAAAAGTAACTTATGAAAACTACAACTATACAACCCTTTTTTCTTTGTATTGTATTCTTGTTTTTATCGGCTTGTAATGAAACCAATTCGCAAAACAAGAAATCCAAACCATTGACCCAAACCAAAAAAACAATGGCAGCCAGCGGTTTATTTACAGGAAACTATGCAGCCTCCTATGAAAACGCAGCTATCTCGGCAGAAATGACAGAAAATCAAAATGTTGTGCGAGGGTTTTTTTATATGGATGGTGTAAAAAATGAAATGATTGCCATAAGTGATCGCAATACTATGAAAGGAAAACTGAAGGACAAAAGCAAAAACATTCATTATGATTTTTCGGCAGTATTAAAAGATAGTGTGCTTCATTTTTCCATCACTTTCCCAGAATTAAACAATCAAGTTATTGCTCTTATTTTAACCAAGCAAAGCAGTTTAACTACGATAGAAAATGCACCAATTTCAAATTCTAAACCGAGTGCTACAATTAATTCAAAAACAAAAGACAGACGGCTTATTGGTACTTGGCGCTATACCGAGGTGCTAAGCAGTGGCGGTTATGGCAGTAATTATACTTCATTAGCAACGGATTACTTTATACAATTCAAGCCCAATGGCGAATGTCTATCTTGGACAGGAAGTAGTGCCGGAGGCTCAAGCGATGCCACTATAGAAAGCAGAGGCACTGGTAATGTAACCAAAGAAGGATGGTATACAGAAGGTAAGAATGTGATTTTTTATGACCTAAATACCAATGAGGAAACAAGCATTCCTTTCCTGGCAGACGAAAACAGATTCCTGCTCAAAGGAGGAAGCACAAAAATATACCAACGCGTAAATTAATTTAAAAAAAACATTATGAAAAATTTAAACCAACTCACAATCACAATTTTATTTGTAATAATTGGAATACCTATTTGTATAGCACAGCCAATATCTCCAAAAAATCAAAAATATTTAATCTTTAAGAAAAACCAACTCAATAAATCCAAATTAACCAAACCGCTTATTAACAAATCAATTAGTTTATCTAATAACGCCACTGAAGTAGTTGATTTGTCCAACTTTGCTAAATTTCCAGAAGAAAAAAAACAGGTATTCACAGCAAAATTAATAAACGGAAATTGCAGTGCTTTACCAGTAAATTACAAATCATCACAGCAAGAAATAGGATTGTTTTTCCCTCCTACCGGCTATTCTCAGTCTATTTATCCGGGTGCTATATATCGATTTAGCACACTAAAAAATTTGGCTCCAACTCCATACACACGTTTTACAAGAAGGAGTGCAATGAACTTGAATACTGACATCTTTGATCCCAATATAATTGAAAGTAATGCTAGTGAAACTATAAGCCAATTTGATTATGGAACTATCAGTAACAAATGGAAAAATATGTTGGCTAAGTACATTAATGGGGTCACTCCTGCCAATGTCGTCACAGAGATTTCATTAATAGAATCCAGTAAACAATTAAACAGTTTGCTAAATACGGCTTCGAGTGTGGATGTTGGTGCAAAATTGCAAGTTCCATTACCGAATATTCCTGTATCCGTAAGTGCCTCTAATACCGTTTCGGTTCAAAATACTACAACCCAAAATAATTCTTCTACACTTGAAAAAAACAGCGTGATTATTAAAATAAAACAAGTATTTTATTCTTCATCTGTATCTTATATCGATTCAGGCGATATTAGTGTATTTCCTGGTGTAAATCCAGCAGAATTAGAAGAAGATTTGGTTTATATAAAAAGTGTGGACTACGGCCAGGAATTTTACATTGTTGTAACTTCTGATTATTCTAAAGAAAGTATTTTGAATGCAGTTATGGATAAAGTATCAACCAAATCAGAATTAGGTGCCTCTGTAACAGGAATTCCTGTATCTGGAAGTGTGAATGTTGGGACATCAAATGAAACAAAAAGTAGTACCGAAAGTATTTTAAGTTCAGGGTCAACAACTGTAAAAACCTTTCAATATGGTGGAGCACCTATTGATTTAGGTCAAAAACTGGAAGACGTACTAAATAATTTGAAAAGTAAACTTGACCTTAAATTTAGCAAAACAAATATTGGAGCTCCTTTGAGCTATACACTATGTTTTGTAAAAGACCATACACCAGTATGGATTAATACGGATTTGAGTTATGCCACAACAAATTGCGGAATCAGTTTAGCCAACAGACTTTATGAAGTAAAGCTTATTTTGGAAAAATTAAATGCAAAAAAAGTAGTTGACAATGACAATACCGAAGATTTATACGGAAATTTAAAATTAGATTCTTTCAAAACAAATGGAATAACAAAAATTACGAATTATACATTTTGGGAAAGAAAAGGAGAAACCTATGACACCAATTCAGCAAAAGGAGTAACATCTGCATATAATGGAACGGATACTAAAATAAATTCATCAAAGGTTTTGCTTTCTAATTGTACCAATGGCGATTTATTAGCAAGTAGCATTTTCATAGAAGGACAGTTATATGACAAAGACCTGATGAATCCGAAATATGTTTGTAAAGAATGTAATGGAGGACCAAGAGAAATTAATCTTAGTGCTTATGCCAACCAAATAAATGCATTACTACCAAATGAAACCAAAAAGTTAAAAATAGGTGATGACTCCTTTTTTGAATTGAATTTTTTCGAAAACGGAGATAAAAATAGTTCGCATATTAAAACCTATTGGTCAATTGAGGTCACTGCAAAATAATTTTTGATTTGCTACTTCAAATTTAAAATAGCTGCAAATTACTTTTGCTAGCAATTTGCAACTATATTTATTAATAACTTTAGAAAAAAAATATCAAATGCAAAGGCATTATTTTTTCATCATCATCTATCTGTTTTCTTTCTGTGCCATAGCTCAAAAAGACAGCTTAACCATCCAAAAAATAATGGATGAAGCGTATTCTTTTGAGCAAAACCAACCTCAAAAAGCATTGCGATTGTATACCAAAAGTCATCAATTAAGTTTGAAATCCAACTACAGTGATGGAGCTTACAAATCCCTATTATACAGTGGAATAGTGTACAGTAATATCGGAAAATATGACTCCGCACAATACTATTACAACAAATGCATCAACTATTGTAAAAAAACAAAAATTCTTATAGGAGAAGCAAAAGGATATGCCAACTTAGCCAATATGCATCAATATAAAGGAGATTATTCTAGGGCTGTCAAAAATTATTTAGCCTCTATTAAAATATTTGAAAAAACAAAAGATAGCAGTATAATCAGCCAGAGCTATCAAAATCTTTCAGCAATATATACTCAATTCAAAAACAAGGAATTGGAATTTTTTTATTTAAAAAAAGCAGAGCAATTTGTTCCAAAAACAAATGCAGTGCAATTAGCTTTACTGTATGGAGATATTGGCCTTGGTCATATTAAATATAAAAATTTTGTCGAAAGTTTTGATTATTTCAAGAAAGCAGAAACTATTGCCCTCAAAGAACAAAACAATGAATTATGGTTTTATGTCTATCGTAATTTTGGAGAATATTATAGATTAAAGAAAGACTACACAAAAGCAATTCCATATTATGAAAAAGCTTTCAAATTAGCTGATTCATCGGTCGATATTATAAGAAAAGCAGATTTGATATACATTGTAAGTGATGTATATTTAAAACAAAAAAACTATACTAGAGCATTGGAGTTGGCCAATCAATCCTTAGAACTCTCCAAGAAAATAGGTTCTGGTGAATTAGAATATAAATCCTTGAAACGTCTTTCTGATATTCATAATAAACTGCATCAACCCCAAAAAGCTTATAATTATTTAGAAGAGAGTTATATACTTATGGATACTGTTTTCTCTCAAAACCATGTAAAAGAAACTACTTTACTCCAAACCAAATTTGAAAGTGAAAAAAAAGACAAATCAATTGCAGAACAACAAATAATGCTCAAACAGCAAGAGTTGGATTTAATCAAAAGTAACAAAGAAAAACAACTGTATTTTATCGCTTTTATAGCATTGGTTGTCATTTCTATTGGTATTTGGTATTTCTTTAAACAAAGACAGAACATCAAAAACAAAGAAATACTCGCCTTACAACAACAACAAGAAATCAATACACTCGAAGCCCTGATGGACGGGGAAGAAAAAGAGCGACGCCGTATTGCTCAAGAACTTCACGATGGACTCAATGGCGATTTATCTGCAATAAAATACCGATTATCCACATTAGAAGAAGCTGGACTAAGCCCAATAGATGCCGATAATTTGAACAAAGTCATTGATATGATTGACGAATCTTGTGCGCAAGTTCGGAATATTTCACATGATTTAATGCCTGCTTCAATTCTGGAATACGGACTAATTGAAACCATAAAAGAGTATTGTTTCAAGATTAATAGTTCCAAAAAAATCAAAATTGATTTTCAATATTTTGGCAATTATATCGCTCTCGCCAAAAAAAATGAGACTGTTATTTATCGTATCATTCAAGAAATGGTAACCAATATGCTCAAGCATTCTAAAGCCACTGAAGCGATGATCCAATTCAATTACAGAGAAGAGGAACTTTTTATTACCGTTGAAGATAATGGTATTGGTTTTGACAAAAATGCAATTACTGAAGGAATAGGTCATAAAAACATCAAAACCAGAGTTGCCTTTTTGAATGCACAATTAGACAGTAACAGCTCCGATTCAGGAACTTCCTACACGCTTTCCATCGACTTAAACAAAACGAAATGATCCCAGTAGCCATCACAGACGACCACACAATTGTAATCGAAGGCATCAAAACAATGCTGAAATCTAATAAAGAAGTCGAAATTGTACAATCTTTTGAAAACCTAAAAGATACCTTTGAGCATCTGGATGCTTCAATTGCTGTTTTACTTTTGGATATAAACCTTCCTGATGGAAATGGAATCAATGCCTGCAAAGAGTTATTGAAGAAACATCCAAATCTAAAAATTATAGCCCTCACAAATTTTGAAGACAGTTTGTTTATCAAACAGATTTTAAAAAATGGTGCTTCTGGTTATTTGCTGAAAAACACTAGTAAAACAGAAATGATAGAAGCCATTAAAGAAGTAATGGAAGGCAAAAGATACCTCCCTAAGAGAATAAGTGAGATATTATTAAATGATTCGATAGGTTTAGAAACCTCTAGCTATTTTATCCCAAAACTAACCGCAAGAGAAAAAGAAATTTTAAATCTCATTATCCAAGAATACACGACAGAAGAAATGGCAACAAAACTATTCGTAAGTGCTAAAACAGTGGAGTCCCATCGAAGTAATTTGATTCAAAAATTGGGAGTAAAAAACACTGCTGGTCTAGTTCGAGTCGCTTTTGAGAAAGGCTTGATATAACAAAGTGCCCATTTCTCAGATTTTGCTAAATTAGTGAGTATTGAATTAAGGCGGTTTTCATACTAAAAAATTAGCCACGGATTATACAGATATGACAGATTCAGACAGATTATATACATCATTTACTAACTTTTGCAAAGCCTTTTTTCATCGATCAATGGGACTGTTTGCTATCGCTATCGTATCACGATTTAAAAAAACAGAATTCCGTAACATTTTTCCAATCAAAATAAAACAAATAACAAGTAATAATCCTGACTGCAAATATGTTGTTAAATAAAGCTGTTTTGGATTATAAAACACAAATAGACTAGACGTTAGAATATATAAACAGAAAAAAATCACTTTGAGTATTTGTGGTTTTTTATTCATTTCCATATCTTTTTTATCAAATATATTCCATGTCAATAAGACATCCATCATAGGTTGTACTTGATCTTTTTCTAGAATCATTCCTCTTTGCTTAATTCTTCCCGATTCCATAAAAGAAATAGATAAAATATTTTGAGACATTTTACTATTCACTTTTATGCTGGTAATATTGGCAAAACTAACAACTGGTGATCCCGAGCTAAATAACATAATATTTAACGCTGCTGTTAAGAACATGAAAGCGAATGTAGTTCCGTAAATGGCCATTGGAATATTTGATATAGTATAAAAATAAATACCCATCGCAGTAAATAAAGGAATTGATATTAAAAATACCATTAGTGTTCTAAAAACATAGGTTACCGATTTGCTATAATCCGCTACTAAATTAATATCTGGAGTTTTACTAAAAACCAATTTGTCTTCAAAAAAATGCACATATTCATGTTTAGTTTTTAAAACAATTTTAGGCACTTCTTTTTCAGATTCAAATTCGATTAATTCATTTGGTGCAACACCCAAAACAGAAGCCAATCTTTTAAGTGTTTCAGCTGTTGGGATCGTTTCCCCATTTTCAACCCTCTGAACTGTACGCAATGATAATCCTGCTTTTCTGGCTAATTCATCCTGCGATAAAGCTTCTCTTTTTCTTAATTCTTTTACTCCTTGTGCTAAATTCTGGTTTTCCATAAATCAATTAATAATCCTCCAAAATTAATTCAAATCTGTTGTAATTAATGAAATCTGATTATGTCATCTTTACGTCATTTTCCTTATTTTGAGAAAAAAAGATTCTATAAAGATTTTCAAACAAAAAAACGTCCCAATTTCTGGGGACGTTTTAGATTCTTACTTCATCAGAATGACAAAGCAGATTATTATTTCAAACTTGCAGAAAGATATTCTCTGTTCATACGGGCGATATTTTCCAAAGAAATTCCTTTTGGACATTCAACCTCACAAGCTCCAGTGTTTGTACAGTTACCAAAACCTTCTTCATCCATCTGGCGTACCATGTTTAAAACACGGGCTGTTGCTTCTACTCTACCTTGTGGTAACAAAGCATATTGAGAAACTTTTGCACCAACGAATAACATTGCAGAACCATTTTTACAAGTAGCCACACAAGCACCACAACCGATACAAGCTGCTGCTTCAAAAGCTTTATCAGCATCATCTTTAGGAACTGGAGTTGCATTTGCATCAATAGTATTTCCAGAAGTATTTACAGAAACGAAACCTCCCGCTTGCTGGATTCTGTCGAAAGATGTTCTGTCAACAATTAAATCTTTAATTACTGGAAATGCTGCTGAACGCCAAGGCTCTATAACGATTGTATCACCGTCGTTGAACATTCTCATGTGTAACTGGCAAGTAGTAATTCCTGTATCTGGTCCGTGCGCACGTCCGTTGATGTACAAAGAACACATTCCGCAGATTCCCTCACGGCAATCGTGGTCAAATGCTACTGGTTCTTTTCTTTCGTTTACTAACTGCTCATTTAATTGATCTAACATTTCCAAAAACGAACTTGCCGTAGAAACATCATTCAATTTATATGATTCCATTTTTCCTTTCTCTTTGGAGTTCTTTTGACGCCAAATCTGAAGGGTTATATTTATATTTTTTGCTGCGCTCATGATCCTATTATTTGTAATTTCTAGCTGCGATTTTGATAAACTCGTAATTCAATTCTTCTTTGTGAAGTTCTTCATTTTTGATGTCGTAGCCTTTGTATTCCCAAGCTCCCACAAATTTGAAATTTTCGTCATCACGAAGCGTTTCTCCTTCAGCATCCTGATATTCTTCACGGAAGTGTCCTCCGCAAGATTCTTTACGCTGTAAAGCATCCATAGCCATTAATTGTCCCAATTCTATAAAATCGGCAACACGAAGTGCTTTTTCCAATTCTGGGTTCAATTCATCAGAGCTTCCTGGAACGTAAACTTCTTTGAAGAATTCTTCTTTCAAAGCTGCAATTTCTTCAATAGCTTCTGTTAAACCTTTTTCATTACGGCCCATTCCAACTTTATTCCACATAATGTTTCCTAAACGTTTGTGGAAATGATCCACTGATTTAGTTCCATTATTGGCCAAGAATTTATTGATTTGATCTTTTACATTTTTCTCTGCTTCCACGAATTCTGGTAAATCTGTAGAGATTTTTCCAGTACGGATATCGTCAGCTAAATAATCAGAAACAGTATAAGGCAATACGAAATATCCATCAGCCAATCCCTGCATTAAAGCCGAAGCTCCCAAACGGTTAGCTCCGTGATCAGAGAAGTTAGCCTCTCCTGCAACGAAACAGCCTGGAATAGTTGATTGTAAGTTATAATCAACCCAAACACCACCCATTGTGTAGTGAACGGCTGGATAAATTTTCATTGGAGTTTCATAAGGATTCTCATCGGTGATTTTTTGGTACATAGTAAACAAGTTACCATATTTTTCCTCCAACCATTTTTTTCCTAAAGTAAGAATCTCTTCTTGAGTAGGATTGTGATTTCCTTTAGCGTAAGCTGTTTGTCTTCCTTTAGATTGAACCTCTGTAGCAAAATCCAAGTAAACCCCTTCGTTAGTATCGTTAGCTTCGATTCCGCGGCCTTCATCACAAACTTCTTTTCCTGCTCTTGAAGCAACGTCACGAGGAACTAAGTTTCCAAATGCCGGATATTTTCTTTCTAAATAATAATCTCTATCTTCTTCGGCAATCTGTGTTGGCTTCAATTTACCCGCACGAATCGCTTCTGCATCTTCTTTTTTCTTTGGAACCCAAATACGTCCAGAGTTTCTTAACGACTCAGACATCAGAGTTAATTTAGATTGGTTCGTTCCGTGAACTGGAATACAAGTTGGGTGAATCTGTACATAACATGGGTTTGCGAACAAAGCTCCTTGTTTGTGGATTTTCCATCCTGCAGTTACATTCGATCCCATTGCATTTGTAGAAAGGAAATAAACGTTTCCGTATCCACCAGTTGCAATAATTACAGCATGAGCAGAATGTCTTTCGATTTCTCCAGTAATCAAGTTACGGGCAATGATTCCGCGGGCTTTTCCATTCACTTTTACCAATTCCAGCATTTCGTGGCGGTTGTACATATCGACTTTTCCTAAACCGATCTGTCTTGATAAAGAAGAATAAGCTCCTAATAATAACTGTTGTCCAGTTTGTCCTGCAGCATAAAAAGTACGCTGTACCTGCGTACCTCCAAAAGAACGGTTGTCTAACATTCCGCCGTAATCACGGGCAAAAGGAACTCCCTGAGCCACACACTGGTCGATGATGTTTCCAGAAACTTCAGCTAAACGGTGAACGTTTGCTTCACGTGCTCTGTAATCCCCTCCTTTAATTGTATCGTAAAACAAACGGAAAGTACTGTCTCCATCATTTTGGTAATTTTTTGCAGCATTGATACCTCCTTGTGCAGCGATTGAGTGCGCACGACGTGGAGAATCCTGATAGCAGAATGCTTTTACATTATAACCCATTTCGGCAAAAGATGCTGCTGCAGAAGCTCCAGCCAATCCAGTTCCTACTACGATAATATCTATTTTTGGTCGGTTATTTGGAGCAACTAACCTTAAATGGTCTTTATAATCAGTCCATTTTTGTGAAATGTGACCTTCTGGTATTTTAGAATCTAACTTCATTATAGATTGATATTAATTATTTATAAAATGATGAAATAATGCAATGAAAATAAATCCAAAAGGAACTATGATTGCAAATGCATAACAGATTTTATGCAATGACTTCCCAATTTTATTATCGAATCCTACAGATTGTAATGAGGAAGTGAAACCATGCCAAAGGTGTAACGCTAATAAAACAAAAGCAACAACATACAATCCTGTACGAACCGGGCTTTCAAATTTAGCAACTAATTCATGGTAATATCTTGTTTCATCAATTGAATTGACTTCAACATATTTATAAAGCATTTCATGAAACCAGAAATCGTACATGTGCAATCCTAAAAATGCCAAGACAACCAATCCAGAGATAATCATGTTTCTAGATGCCCATGAAGCATTTGCAGCACCATCATACTTAACGTAAGCAACTGGTCTTGCTTTTCTGTTTTTCAATTCCAGGACGAATCCCATAACGAAGTGAAAAACTACTCCCGCAACCAGAACAGGCTGCATAACAAATTGAATTAACGGGTTGTAACCCATGAAATGTGACATCGCATTGAATGAACTCTCACTAAAAACAGATACGAAATTAATGAAGAAATGAAGCGATAGAAACGAAATCAGAAAAAGTCCTGAAAGCGCCATAGCCACTTTTTTAGCTATTGACGACTTCAATATTGCAGATTTTGCCATAATGTTATAAATATTATATTTTTTTAAAAAGTCGAACAAATTTAGGGTAATTAGGAAAGAATAACAACCAAATATGCAATTTTACTTCGCAATTTATAATCATTTTAAAGTACGTAAAAAATACGTAATAAATACTTATAAAAATACGTAGTTTTGATATTTTTATAACAAATTGTAATCGATTACATATCTAAAAAAATATTGTTTCTGAAATTAAATGACAAAAATCAGCTGTCACATAAAAATTAAATACTAAAATCATACTCCGAATTATATTTGACGAAGAAAAGGCTTAAAAACTGACAATCCTATAATACAAAACAGTATTTACAGCTTATTCACTAAAAATTGTAAAACACATATTTTATAGCCTCTAAAAAATTGTATTTCCCCAAAAGCAATTTTAACTTTACCGCTTTTAAATTTTACACATGAAAACTGGAATTGACGCTATTGCATTTGATGTTGCCAAATTGCATTTACCTATAAAAACATTAGCCACAGCTAGAAATATAGAACCTGAAAAACTCGAGAAAGGCTTAGGGTTATTGAAGATGACATTGCCTGATACGCATCAGGACACTGTGGTTTTTGGTGCCAATGCTTTGACCAAACTAATTCTGGATAATAACATCAAGCTAGACGAAATTGCCCGGATATATGTCGGAACCGAAAGCGGCATTGACAGTTCAAAACCAATAGGCTCCTACTTAATTTCACTGATAGAGCAGAAGTTTGGAGAAAATACTTTGTCTGAATGTGATGTTGTCGATTTTACTTTCGCCTGCATTGGCGGTGTTGACGCCATGCAGAACTGTCTTGATTTTGTTCATCTCAATCCGACCAAAAAAGCAATTGTTGTTACAACAGACTTTGCCAAATACGATTTAAATTCTACTGGAGAATACACACAAGGTGCTGGCGCAGCTGCTATGCTGATTTCTTCAAATCCGAGAATTATCACTTTTGAAAATCACTGGGGAGTAAGCACGAAAGGTGTTTTTGATTTTTTTAAACCGTACAGAACTATTTCGAAAAAGGAAATTACAGGAAATACAAACAACGAATCTTGGTTTGATAATCTGGAAAGCGAAATCGAAATCCACAAGGATCAGCCCGTTTTTGACGGCCAATATTCGAACCAATGCTATATGGACCGTACCAGAGAAGCTTACTTCTCTTTCAAGAAATTAAAAAATACTACTGATACTGTTTATAATTCCTGGAAAAGTATTGTGATGCATTTGCCATATGCTTTTCAAGGACGCAGAATGTTATCTGAAATTTATGCTCTCGATGCAGCAGCGCCAATTTTATCTGGTAATGAAAATGCTTCTGAATACCAAAATAAACTGAAGGAAATCAGTAAATCGGATGATTACAAAACTTTTGTTTCAGAGAAATTACAGCCTGCGGAACTGGCTTCTTCATTAATTGGAAACCTTTATACTGGTTCTATTTTCATGGGACTGCTTTCTACTCTGGCTCATTTTTATGATACCAAAAAAGAAATAACAGATGAAAAATTCGGTTTTCTGGCTTACGGAAGCGGTTCCAAATCGAAAGTTTTTGAAGGAACTATTCAGTCTGAGTGGAAATCGGCCTTAACGAATGTCAACCTTTTTGAAACGCTGGAAAAAAGTTTTGAAATTGATTTTGAAACTTATGAAAAATTACACAAAAAAGAACAAAAGCAAAGTATTCAAACTCCAAAAAACGAATGGATTCTTGACCGAATAGAAAGCGAAATTCCAAATTTAATTGGAGCTCGTTATTACAAATGGATTGATTAATTTTTTTATCTTTAAAAAAACAAAATGCCACAATGGAATTATTCTTTTGTGGCATTTTATTTTTTGAGATCTAACAAGTTTTAAGAACCTGTTAGGTCTTACGTCTTGTTTAACGTTTTTCTAATGACAGCAAAAAAGCAAAATTTCCTCGATTGTAGTAGAAATCATTATGTGCCGGGGTTCGGCACGGAAAGCGGGACCAATACCTGCTAAAAATGCCTAATCTTTCTGCTTCAAAAAAAATAATCGGGATCAAAATTATAAACAATAACGTTATAATGCAGCTAGTAATTGTTAGCTACGGATTTAAACAAATTCATTTAGTACCTTTGTATTTCATTTTAAAGAGCGACGACTTTGCAATATTTTAATTTTATAGGGTGGTATAAAGCCAAAGGAAAATACAAAAAAAACTATCGAGATGTCAAAGCATCCTATCTGCTTAGGATTCGTATGGCGGTTTCTATGTTTTATTTTGCTATGGGTTTGTGTTTTGCGACTTGGGCAAGCCGTATTCCAACTATTAAATCAACTTTGCATTTAAGTGACGGGCAATTAGGTACTATTCTTTTTGCGTTGCCAGTCGGGCAGTTAACGATGATGTATTTTTCGGGAAAATTAGTGACCCGTTTCGGCAGTCATCGGATTTTACCTTTTGCTATTTCAATGTATGCAGTAAGTTTAACCAATTTGGGATTGGCACAAAATGCATGGCAATTGGCACTTGCATTGTATACTTTCGGAATCTTTGGTAACCTGACTAATATCTCTGTAAACACTCAGGGCATTTATACCGAAGGTCTTTTTAAAAGAACCATTATGTCCTCTTTTCACGGAATGTGGAGTTTAGCTGGATTTACCGGTGCGCTGGTAGGTTTGGGGATGTTAGCGTTACAGCTTAGTACGTATACTCATTTTTTAATCGTTGCTTTTACAGCTTTTTTGTTAATTGGTCTCAATTTCAAACTCTTGATAAAAGCCAAGGAAACGGTTAAGGCGGAGAAGAAAAAAGGATTCCGTAAACCAGATAAGACCTTGATTTTACTTGGAGTTATAGGATTTTGCAGTATGGCCAGCGAAGGAATTATGTTTGATTGGAGTGGCGTATTCTTTAAAGATATTGTCAAAGCACCTGGCGCTTTAATAATCTTGGGATATACTTCGTTTATGATTATGATGGCCAGCGGGCGTTTTTTTGGGGACAAATTAATCAATAAATATGGGCGAAAAAAAGTAATGCAGATTAGCGGAATCATGATTTCATCTGGTTTCTTTACTGCAGTGGCTTTTCCATATATAATTCCATCAATGCTTGCTTTTATGGTTATCGGATTGGGAGTTTCTACCGTAGTTCCTACTTTGTACAGTATCGCAGGAAAACACCCGACAATACCAACTGGTGAAGCTCTGACTACTGTTTCAAGTGTGAGTTTCTTAGGCTTTTTGATGGGGCCGCCCGTTATAGGCCATATAGCCGAACTTTCAAGTCTGCGTTTTTCTTTCGCGTTTATTGGAATCTTCGGTTTTCTTATCGCTTTCATGGTAGGACGCATAAAAGTGATTAGTGAATAATCACAAAAAATAAGTTTTTGCTTCTTTTTTTAAATAGTTTTTTTCTTATGTTTGTTCCCGAAGTTAATCGGGAGCTATTTCTATTTGGTTGATATTCAAAATACCATTTTATTTTTCCAAAACATTTTTTATCCTTTTTGAACAAATTTAATCTCTGGGTTTGTTTGTGTTTTGTCGCAGTGCATTCCATTTGTTTACAAAATAGGTATGAAGAAATTTTTGTTAGGAATGCTTTTTTTATGGAAAATAACTTTTGTTTTTGCTCAAAAACCAACAGGTGTTAAAGGGAAAATAATAGATTCTAAAACTCAGAAGCCATTAGAAAATGTAGTAGTTACTGTTGCAAATACTCAGTTGATACAACTCACTTCGAGTGATGGCATTTTTAGTTTTTATAATGTTTTGTCGGGAAATCAATTAGTGCTTTTACATAGTCAGGGTTTTAAGGATCTGCTGCTTTCTATTGTGATTACAAAAGATCAAATGCTTGACTTGGGAGTTATTCCGATGGAAGACAGTCAAATGGTCGAACAGCAGACGGGCTTAATCACGCTTCTCGAAACCGATTTGAGTGATGACAACAGCGGTTCCGAAAGTACTTCGGGACTTTTGCAGTCTTCCAGAGATGCTTTTCAGCAGGCGTCAGCGTTCAATTGGGGTCAGGCTCGATTTAGAATTCGAGGATTGGACAGTCAATATGCTACCACAACCATTAATGGCGTTACAATGAACAAATTGTACGACGGCCGTCCGCAATGGGGTGATTGGAGCGGACTGAATAATGCCGTTCGGAATCAGGAATTCACAATTGGTTCTTTCCCTTCGGACTATGTTTTTGGTGGAATTTTGGGAACCCAGCAGATTAATACCCGAGCTTCTATTTACAGAAAAGGAACGGTGCTTTCCTTCTCGGGAACCAATACCAATTATGATTGGCGGATGGTCGGAATGTATGCCTCGGGAATGAATGCAAAAGGATGGGCATTTGTAGTTTCTGCAGGTACCCGCTGGGCTGAAGAAGGTTATTTTGAAGGGACGAATTATAATGCTATTGCTGGTTTTATTAGTGTCGAAAAGAAAATAAACGATCAGCATTCTTTAAATTTCTCCGGATTTTACACACCCAATTCCCGAGCCAAAAATTCGCCAAATACCGCCGAAGTTACCGAATTGACAAGCGAAAAGTACAATTCTTATTGGGGGATGCAGGACGGGAAAAAACGAAATGCCAGAATAAAAACCATCGAAGAACCGATCTTGATGCTGAATCATTTTTTTACCATCGATGAATATTCAACGCTAAATTCAAGTTTGACGTATCAATTTGGAAAAATCACAAACAGTAATATTGACTATCAAAACGCCATTAGTCCGGATCCAACTTATTACAAAAAAATGCCAAGCTATTACTCTTCAATGTATGCTTCGGATGATGGTGAATTTTCGGGAGCATTTACTCCTGATTATGAGGAAGCTGAGAAAAGCAAAGAGCAGTTTTTGACCAATAATCAAATCGATTGGAATGCTTTGTATTATGCCAATCAGTCGCCGGTTTTGGATGGAAACGGAAATATAACTGCCTATAAACCCGCAAAAAGCAATTATGTTTTGTATGAAGATCATACTGACGACCAAACTATGACGGCAACTTCCTCTTTCAATACACAGATAAATGATAATCTTTTTTTGACGGCGGGTGGTTTTTACAGCCATTTAAAATCTCATAATTACCAGCAATTAACAGATTTATTGGGAGGTTTGTATTTTGAAGATATTGATGTTTTTTATAATGGAGATCAAGCGCAGTCGGATTTGAACCATCCCGACAGACAAGTTGTGGAGGGGGACACCTACGGCTACAATTTTAATTATGTGGCGAATTCTTTAAATCTGTTTACCAATTTTAAATTCACCTACGACAAAGTCGATTTTTATTTGGCACAAAATTTTGTAAGTACCAATTATCAACGGGAAGGTTTGTATCAAAACGGAATTTATCCAACGAATTCTTTTGGCAAAAGTGAGAAAGTGCAATTGGAGAATTTTGGCTTCAAAGGTGGAATTCTTTTCAAAATTTCGGGCAGACAACAGGTGAATTTTAACGGAGCCTATCTTTCGAATGCACCGACAATTAGGAATGCTTTTCCGAATTCTCGTTTGAATAATTCGGTTGTTGCTGGATTGGAGAATGAAAACATAAGCAGTCTGGATGCGAGTTATTTTTATCGTACCCCAAAATGGCAAACACGCCTCACTCTTTTTTATACCAAAATAAAAAACATCACACAAACTTCGTTCTTTTATGCCGAAGGAATTTTTGATGACGGAGCAGGATATGCCAGCACTGATGCTTTTGTAAGCCAGACTTTAACACATTTGGACAAAAGGAATTTGGGTGCCGAGTTCAGTTTTCAATATCAATTAAGTCCGACACTGATGACTAATTTTTCGGTGGCGTATGGGCAATATACTTATGCTAGCAATCCCAATGTCACTATAACCAATGACGCCCAAGCCACTGAAGAAAATCCAAACCCAGTATTCAATTTTGGAACTTCTGCATTAAAAAATTACCATCAGGCAGGAATGCCACAGCAGGCCGTTTCATTAGGGATCGAATACCGCGATCCAAAATATTGGTGGATTGGTGCCAATATCAATTATCTGGCCGAGTGTTTTATAGATGTTTCTCCTATTTCCAGAACCGATACATTTTATAAAAATCCGGCGAGCGGTTTGAATTTCCCTGAAGCTTCAGAAGAAAGAGCTCGTGAATTATTGACACAGGAAAAATTTGATCCTATTAATTTGTTGAACATTTCTGGCGGAAAATCTTGGAAAATAAAAGGAAAGAACGTCGGGCTTTTTGCAACGCTGAATAACGTTCTCGATTTGAAATATAAAACGGGAGGATATGAACAAGCGAGAAATGCCAATTTCAGACAGCTCAATCAGGATGTTTCCAGCGGGACTCCCAATTTTGGTAACAAATATTTTTATGGTTATGGAAGAACCTATTTTGTAAACCTGTACATCAATTTATAAATATAAAAATTAATGAATATGAATTTAAAATGCTGCACTGTTTTTTTAGGAATTGTAATGATTTTAAATGGTTGTACCAAAGAAGAATTTGATGTGCCAAAATTAGCCTGTAATCAGCCTGACCTAAATGTAAACCGTACTGTTGAAGAAGTCCGCGCTGTTACAAGTTCCATAGTGACACAATACAAATATGATGATATTATTGAAGCCTATGTGGTTTCCAGTGATGAGGAAGGGAATTTTTTTAAGACTATTTCGTTTCAGACTTTGGCAACAGCCAAAGCACCAGCGACGGGTTTTAGTGTTCCTGTTGATGCCTCGAATAGCTATATTGATTTTAGATTGGGCAATAAAGTTTATATCAAAATGAAAAAACAATATACCGATATTTATTATGGCGGTCTGCGCATTGGGGATATTTTTGTTAATAGCTATAACGAAGGCGGTGTTGGCCGAATTTCTCAAAACGATTATAAAAAAGTACTGAATGCTTCCTGTACAATGATTGATGAAAGCCAATTGGTCAAGCTGGTTAGTGTTGAAGAGGCTTTAGATGATGCCAAGATTAATACATTAATCGAATTGAAAGATGTGGAGTTTACCGAATCGGCGCTGGGACGGCATTATTATGAAGAAACCAATGATGTTGGCGGAGCAACAAACTGGAATCTGCGGGACAAAACAGGAAGTCAGATTATTTTCAGAACAAGCGGTTATGCCGATTTTTCAGATCATTTAGTACCAGAAGGAAGCGGTACAATCCGTGGAGTTTTGACAAAATTCGGCACCGATTATCAATTAATGGTAAGGTCTGAAAAAGATATTGTAATGAACGGAAATAGAAGTATTCCCTTCTTTGCTGAAGATTTTCAATCCGTTAAAAATAATGTAAATTTTGCGTTGCCTGGCTGGAGCAATGTTGTCGAAAAAGCCACCAAATTATGGAAAAGCATAGTCTATAGTGGTAATGGCTATGCCGAGTTCAATACGACAAGTACTACCGCAGCAGAAAATATTGCCTGGCTGGTTTCCCCAAAAATTAATTTGAAAGATTATAAAAAGTCTGTATTGTCTTTTCGAAGCGCACAGCATGATTTGAAAATCGATTCTCCTCTCAACACATTAGAAGTGTATGTGTCAGCCAATTTTGACGGTTCCAGTATAACCAAGGCAAAATGGACAAAATTAACTGCCAAAGTACCGTCCTTATCAACACCATCCCGCACATTTATTAGTTCCGGCGGTATTGATCTGTCTTCTTATACAGGAAATATTCACATCGCATTTAAATATATTGGTTCTGGCAAAGACAAAACTTTAAACGGTGCTTTTATGGTCGATGATGTCAAGATTTTTGGAGAAAAATAATTAAATTAACCATTAAGGAATTAAGGGTACATTAAGAATTAAAACCTTAATTCCTTAATGGTTCAAAAAGAAAATTACTTTTTATTTTCAATAATGCTAATCGCATAACCGCCTCCTGCGGTGCTCAGTTGAGAAAGCTTAGATTTATTGGTCACTTCTATTTTTCGAATGATGTAAGCCTGCGGATTTGTTTTGTAATCAGCATCTTTTGCATCAGCATAAATAGTAGCGGTATATTTTTTTCCTTTATCCAAAAAAGAAAAATTAATGTTCGAAGTCCTCGGTTCATATCCGTTTACATTCCCGACAAACCAATTATTTGTTCCTTTTGCTTTTCGGGCAACAGTGATGTATTGTCCTGGTTCAGCTTCCAGATAATTGCTTTCGCTCCAGTCTACTGCTACGTCTTTGATAAATTGGAAAGCATCCGGGAACTTATTGTAATGTTCAGGGAAATCGGCCGCCATCTGCAAAGGACTGTAAAGCGTAACGTACAGTGCTAATTGATTTGCAATAGTGCTGTTTACATGCGATTTATTGTTTGGACTGAATTTACTTAAATCCATTTCGAAAATTCCGGGAGTATAATCCATTGGTCCGCCAATCAATCGGGTGAAAGGTAATAATGTCACGTGATTGGGTTTTGAACCTCCAAAAGCTTGGTATTCTGTTCCTCTCGCCGCCTCATTACCGATTAGATTTGGATAGGTTCTGCAGATACCTGTTGGCCGGACTGCTTCGTGTGCATTGAGCATAATTTTATAATCGGCCGCTTTTTCTATCGCATATTGATAATGATTAATCATAAATTGGTTGTAATGATTATTGCCATTAGATATGATGTCGCCTACATAACCGCTTTTTACAGCATCATATCCATTATCTTTCATGAACTGGTATGCTTTGTCCATATGGCGTTCATAATTGCGAACTGATCCAGATGTTTCATGGTGCATAATTATTTTTACGCCTTTAGATTTTGCATATTCATGAAGTCCTTTCACATCAAAATCTGGGTAAGGTGTCACAAAATCAAAAACGAAGTCTTTGTAATAGCCAAACCAGTCTTCCCAGCCTTGGTTCCATCCTTCGACTAATACGGCATCAAAACCATTTGCAGCAGCAAAATCAATATATTTTTTTACGTTGGCATTGTTAGCGCCATGCGTGCTGTTTGGTTTTGCTTTTGAAAAATCGGTAACGCCAAGCTGTACTGATGGGAATTCGTCAGTGTAGGACCATGAGCTTTTTCCTGTAATCATTTCCCACCATACACCTACATATTTTACAGGTTTAATCCATGAAGTATCTTCTATTTTGCAGGGATCATTCAAGTTTAAAGTCATTTTGGAAGCTAAAATTTCTCTGGCATCATCGCTTACAATGATGGTTCGCCAAGGAGAATGTGAAGGTGCCTGAATATATCCTTTGGCACCCTTTTCATCTGGAGTCAGCCATGATTCAAATACCATGTTTTTATCATCAAGATTCAAGTGCATACAGGAATAATTAATCAATGCGGCTTCGTGCAGATTAATGTAAATCCCTTCATTTGTTTTCAGCATAAGAGAGGTTTGCACTCCAGTTGATGAAAAGGATGTCTGTGATAAGTTGGCGGTTTTTGCTTTTTCGGTCAATCCTCTTATTTCAGATAATTTTGAAGTGGTATAATCGTATTCCTGAGTGTCATAATCTCCTGGAATCCAAAAAGCAGTATGATCGCCTGTCATGGCAAATTGGCTTCTTTCTTCTTTTATAACAAAATAAACTAAGTTCTTTTGTGCCGGGAATTCATAGCGGAAACCAAGACCGTCATTAAACAGCCGAAAACGGATGATTATTTGTCTATCGGTTTCTTTCTGATTTAATGTAAGTGCCAGTTCGTTATACTGATTGCGGATCGACTCCGTTTCTCCCCAGACCGGTTTCCAGGTTTCATCAAAAGTTGAAGTTTTATGATCTATTACTGTAAAATCATTGAGTAATGACTTTTTATCATTTTTTAGTTCAAGCCCCAATTTACTCGGCTTTATGATTGTTTTGTTTTTGTAGCTTAAACTATAACTTGGAGTTCCGTCATTTTGTAATGCAAACTCCATAATAAAATTACCATTGGGAGATTTCAGCTGCTGTGAATTGGCATACTGCAAAGCCAAAAAATAAAATAAAGCGGTATAGACTAACTGTTTCATATAAATAAAATTTGGTTATTATTTCAAATCTAAGTTTTTCAAAATCGATTATTTTTAAATCATTAGTCTTGATCAAATTGACCAAAGATGCCGTATTTTGATATTCAAAAAAAAATCGTTTTCGAAAAAGTAAAAGTATACGCTTTGAAGTCCTGAAAATTTTGATTTTTATAAAAAGTAGATTGGTTTTTTAAAAATACAAAATAAATTACTAAAAATCAATAAGTTGAATTTATTTAGTTTTAAAAAAAAGTGGTACAGGAATAGCTTAGAATTCCAAAAACAAGTAAAACTGTGTTCAATAAATTTAAAAAATGAAAGGTTTTATTCCTCAGTTTTTCCAATCTGCATTACTCTTTCTTCAAATTCATCTCTGGGACCGGCAGATTTGTTTTTGAGCTGGGAGCGGTAATTGTATATAGTCGAAATCGAGTAGCGAAGGAAAACAGCAATTTTAGCACTGTCTTTTATACCCAGACGGATGAGTGCAAAAATCCGCAGTTCAGTATTGAGCTGTTCGCCTTCTTTTGGCAGAATAGCTTCGCTGGGAAGTAACAGCGCATTAAAAGCATTGATAAAATCTGGAAATAACTGTAAAAAAGTTTTGTCAAAATTGGTATAAAATTCTTTTAATTCATTTTCGATATATTCTTTTGACTTCACCGTATTTACAAGATCGTTTATTTTTCCGGTCGTTGCCAATACATTTAGTTTTCGCTGATACTCATCCAGTTTTCCTAAATAATCTGAACTTTGGTCCATATAACGGCCAATATAAATTTCTTTTAAAAAATTGGCTTCAGATAAAGTATTGTTTGAAAAATTTAATTTTTCATTAAAAGTATTTAGCTCGGAATTCAATTCAGAAAGTTTATCATTTGCCAAACTCAGCTCTTTTTTTGCGGCTGCTAATTTTTTCATCTGCTTAAAAAACAAAAGCAAAAGAGCTAATAAAATCAGTACTAAGAAACTGGCACTAATTAAAAAGATAATCAATTGGAATCTATTAGTTTCATTTTGCTGCTGATAGGATTCACTGATGATGGGCAGCATTTTTGATATTTCATAAGTTCTTAAGCGTGCGTTGCACAGAACTGCGTCATCCATTGAACGTTTGATATACGTATAAGCCCGATCGATATCGCCATCTTCATATAGTAAAAAAGCTAACGAACGAAGAGAAATATACTCTTTTTTGGACAGCTGTAAGTCTGATAAAGCCGAAATACCGAGCCATTTTTTTTCTTTATCTCTATTCTTTTTTTGCTTGTAAGCTTGGGAAATAACATAGGCTATAATTGCTCGGTTAGGGTCATCCTGATGAATTTTTGGAAAAAGAGGAAGTAATAAATCAAGAGCTTCATCTTGTTTTTTATTGTCAAGATACCAATCTGCCTTTGCGATAATGTATGAAATGGAATTGACAGGATAAAAATTCACACAGGAATCCCGATATTTTTTGGAAAGCAGCTGGTACTTTTCTTTTTCTTGTTTAGAAGAAGCATTGTCAGCCATTTGTCCATAAATCATTCTGCTCACACTAAAAAGAGAACCTTTTAAGTTTGCAATAGAAACTGTTTTAAGAGAATTCAAAGCGTCGATACCTTCTTTGTACATGCCTAAAGTTCCCATTATTGTTATGAGATTTAATTTGGCTTGATTCAGTTTTTCAGTTTCATTTAGTTTTTCAGCTATTTTGAGATTCTTTCTGGCATATACTAAAGCAGAATCAGACTGATATGAATTATATCTATTGTACAGTTTTTGGGTAACCTCATATTCAGAAATAGGAGTATGGGTGTTTTTTAAAAGTGATTTGAGCTGGGAAATCTCACGTTCTTTTTTTTGAGTGTAAAAGGAATTATTTTCAATTGTCTGATCTATTTCAGACAATAAGTCATCTGGTTTTTTTTGTGCCAATGAATAGTAGGGCAGTAACAAAATGGCAGCAAACAGTAAAAATTTATTCATTGAACGCAGATTTGTTTCCTGTAAAAATAATTAAAAATTGAAATGAAAAACCGCCTTGAATCTTTAAAAGATTTAAGACGGTTTTATATTTTGATGTACTAAAAGTTACTCTATTTCAGAAACTCTTAAGGTATTTACCATACCTTTTTCAACAATAGGCATAGCAGCAAGGTTGATTAAGAAATCTCCTTTTTTCACAAAACCTTTCTCTTTTACGATATTATTTACGTCTACAACAGTATCATCTGTGCTAACTGATTTTTCGTAATAAAATGATTTTACTCCCCAAAGTAAATTAAGCTGAGTCAAAATTCTTTTATTTGAAGTAAAAACCAAAATATGTGCAGATGGTCTCCAAGCCGAAATTTGAAATGCGGTATAACCACTGTTGGTTAAAGTACAAATTGCTTTTGCTTTGATAGCATTGGCCATGATAGCTGCATGCTGGCAAACTGTTTTTGTGATAAAACGGTTTGTTCTTACCTGAGGTGAGTTTTGTGGAACTTGAATAAGCGGTGAATCTTCAACAGCTTCAAGGATTTGAGTCATTTTTTGGATTACCTGTACTGGATAATTACCTGTAGCAGTTTCTCCGGAAAGCATCACGGCATCAGCTCCATCCATAACCGAGTTGGCTACGTCGTTTACTTCTGCACGGGTTGGAGTTAAGCTGGTAATCATTGTTTCCATCATTTGAGTAGCAACAATAACTGGGATTCTGGCAGTTTTAGCTCTGCGGATTAATTCTTTTTGAACCAATGGTACTTCATGCGCAGGTAATTCAACTCCAAGGTCACCTCTTGCAACCATCAAAGCATCACAATAAGCAACAATTCTATCCATATTGTCTAATGCTTCCGGCATTTCGATTTTGGCAATAATTGGAATTTTATGCTCAGAATGTTTTGCAATCAATTCTTGTAAATCTTGTAAATCTCTAGGTGTTTTTACAAATGAAAGAGCGATCCAGTCTAATTTCATTTCTATTGCAAAAATGGCATCAGCAATGTCTTTTTCTGTTAATGCAGGTAATGAAATCTTAGTATTTGGCAAATTCACTCCTTTTTTGGATTTCAATTCACCTCCTTGGATAACACGTGCAACAACTTCAGATTTTTTATCGGTTTCAACGATTTCAAAAATCAATTTACCATCGTCCAATAATACTCTTTCTCCAGGATTAACATCATTAGGGAAATTTTGGTATTTCATAAATACTCTTTTAGAAGTACCTATTATATCTTCAGCAGTTGTGAAAGTAATCAAATCACCATCATTAACAACAACTCCATCTTCCATAACCCCAACACGAAGTTTAGGGCCTTGTAAGTCTCCAAGAATACCAGTAGTGTATCCAAATTCTTCGTTTATGCCGCGTATAATATTGATTTTGTTTTTAACATCTTCATAATCAGCATGAGAAAAATTCACTCTAAATACATTTACACCTGCCTCGATCATATCTTTAATGATCTCTCGTGTACTACATGCAGGCCCAAGAGTGGCTACAATTTTGGTTTTTTTGTTTGTAAGCATTTTTTTTAAAAAATTAGATTGTTTTTTGATTTTATCTTATTTATTTCAACAATATAGTTGGCAGCTATTTGATCTATTGAATTCAGCTCACTTTGAATTTTCAAAAGATTGGTGTCGTCTTCGCTGTTTTCAATTTTCAAAAAGTAATTTACTTTTTTAAATTCAGGAATCATGTACACTTTTTTTGCTACTTCAATGTCAAAATTTGTAAACAAACTTTGATTGTCTTCTTTTTTTTGTTGAATGACTTCGTTTATATTTTGTATCAAATCCCATGAAATATCTTTTTTCTTTTCATAATAATGAAATCTAGAAAAATGAACTTCTCCTTCTTTATCAGTAATTTGAATTTCTTTGATAGATTTATTCAGGTTTACATGAAGTTTTTGATTGATAAAATAAGCCAATCGGTAATCTTCTAATGTGGTGTGAATAGCAATAAGACTATAATCTATCTCGTCAAATTCACCAAAATTCAGTTTATGAATCGCCATGGTCATTAAAAAATAAGCTGTAAATATAATATTTCTAAATTAGTAAAAGGACGCTTACTGACTAGGATTATGATATTTTATTAACGAAAACGATGTAGCATTAATAATCATTTAGCTATTTTCTTTCAATTTTTTCCTGAAAAGCAAAGTAAGCGCGTTGCGAAGCTTTCTCTTCTGCTTTCTTTTTTGAAGTAGCTCTGGCTTTTGCAACTACTTTGTCATCAATACTTAGTTTAACACCAAACAGCCGCTGACCATCAATTGCATTGTCGTCAAAAATATCATAATGGAATTGTTTTTTCTCTTTTTGACACCATTCTATCACTAGGCTTTTATAACTGATTACTTTACCTTCCAGTCTTGCAATGTCCACATAGGGAATAACAACCCTTTTTTGTATAAATTTTTCACAGTATTCGTACCCTTTATCTAAATAAATTGCACCTATTAAAGATTCAAATATGTTTCCATGTATGTTCTCTCCAAAGTGATGCACAGGAACTTTGCTTTCAACAAATTCAATTAGGTTTAAGTCTTTGCCTAGTTCATTCAGATGCTCCCGGCTTACTATTTTTGAACGCATTTTCGTTAAGTAACCTTCATCTCCTAATGGGGCTTCATTGAATAAGTAGGCGGCAATAACCGAACTCAGCATCGCATCACCTAGAAACTCAAGTCTCTCATAATTAATTGGATTGCCTTTTAAATCGATGCGGTTTGATGAACGATGCGTAAAGGCTTTTCTGTAAAATTCCAGAGAAATAGGGTCAAATCCAAGGATGGATTGAATAGCAGTAAAAAAAATCCCGTCTTCTTGAGAACGGGATTTTGAGAATATTTTTTTTAGAAAACGCATTTTATGCTTTGTAATCTAATTTTTTAACCAAAACGCAGGCGTTATGGCCGCCAAAACCAAATGTATTACTCATAACAACATTCATTTCTCTTTTTTGAGCAACGTTAAAAGTAAAGTTTAATTTTGGATCGATATTTTCATCATCTGTAAAATGATTTATTGTTGGAGGCACAATTCCGTGCTTTAATGAAAGAATACATGATATTGCTTCTATTGCTCCAGTTGCACCAAGTAAATGACCAGTCATAGACTTTGTTGAATTCAGATTCATTGTATATGCATGTTCACCAAAAACATGAAGAATTGCTTTAGATTCTCCAATATCACCAAGCGGAGTTGAAGTTCCATGCATATTTACACCGTCTACATCTGTTGGCTCTAAGCCAGCATCTCTTAAACAGTTTAACATTACATTTTTAGCTCCTAATCCTTCAGGATGCGGTGCAGTAATGTGATATGCATCTGCAGACATTCCGCCTCCTCCTATTTCGCAGTATATTGTTGCACCACGGGCTACCGCATGCTCGTATTCTTCTAAAATTAATGCTCCAGCACCTTCTCCAAGTACAAATCCATCTCTTCCTTTGTCCATCGGTCTTGAAGCTGTTTTTGGATCATCATTTCTTGTTGATAAGGCATGCATAGCATTAAAACCTCCCATTCCAGCAATTGTTACAGCAGCTTCAGAGCCGCCAGTTACAATAACATCTGCATGACCAAGACGGATATAATTGAAAGCATCGATGATAGCATTTGTTGATGATGCACAAGCAGAAACTGTTGTGAAATTTGGCCCTCTAAATCCATGCTTCATAGAAATAAGACCGCCAGCTATATCTGCAATCATTTTTGGTATAAAGAAAGGATTGAACTTAGGTGTACCATCCCCTTCTGAAAAATTAAGAACTTCAATTTGAAAAGTTTCTAATCCTCCAATTCCTGAACCCCAAATAACACCGACTCTGTCTTTATCTAATTTGTCATAGTCAAAATTAGCATCATTTACGGCTTGGTCAGATGCAACCATAGCGTATTGTGCATAACGGTCCATTTTTCTGGCTTCTTTTCTATCAATAAAATCTTCTACATTGAAGTTTTTTACTTCACAGGCAAATTTTGTTCTAAACTTTGAAGCATCAAAATAGGTTATTGGTGCAGCGCCGCTAACACCGTTAATTAAGCCATTCCAAAACTCCTCAACAGTATTACCAATGGGAGTAAGGGCTCCAAGGCCTGTTACAACAACTCTTCTTAAAACCATAAACGTTTTTATTTTTGTTATCTTTTAACAAATAAAGCCCATGCTTTCTATACTATAAAAAGTAACTAAAGAGTCATGGGGATTTATTGTAAATATAATTTGATTGAAATTCAATCGGAATTTAATTTTTTAAATAATAACACCCGATTTAAAATTAAGAAATTTTAGAAATCGGGTGTGTAATTATTATTTTTTAGCTTCCTCGATGTAAGAGATAGCTTGACCTACAGTAGCGATGTTTTCTGCTTGATCGTCTGGAATTTGAATGTCAAATTCTTTTTCGAATTCCATAATAAGCTCAACAGTGTCTAATGAGTCAGCTCCCAAATCATTAGTGAAGCTTGCTTCTGTTACAACTTCGTTTTCGTCAACACCTAATTTGTCTACGATAATCGCTTTTACTCTTGATGCAATGTCTGACATAATCTTTTAATTTTAGAATTTAATTTGTTGGCAAAAATAAAACAACTTTATTTTAAAACAACTATTTAGTGAATAAATGTGAGTACTAATTTATAAAATTTATTCCAACAAAGATTTTGTAAACCTATTTATTTTCGTTTTTTATTCCTTTTTTTGCATAAAATCTAAAAATAGAATTATGAAAAGAATACTGATATTTGCTTCTGGATCGGGGACTAACGCTGAAAACATTATAAAATATTTTGGCAATGGGGAGATTGGGAAGGTAGCAGCTGTTTTTACCAATAATGCAGCAGCTACTGTTCTTGATAAAGCAAAAAAATTAGATGTTCCTACCGTGATTTTTTCTAAAGAAGAATTAAATTCAGGAAAAGTATTACAGAATGTAATTCAATTTGAACCGGATTTAATTGTCTTAGCGGGATTTTTATTAAAATTTCCAGATGATTTAATTGAAACTTATCCAAATAGAGTCATAAATATACATCCTGCCCTGCTGCCAAAATTTGGCGGAAAAGGAATGTATGGAATGCATATTCACAAAGCAGTAGTAGAAAATAAAGAAATTGAAACTGGAATTACTATTCATTATGTGAATGAAAATTATGACGAAGGGAATATTATATTTCAGCAGCATGTCAGTCTTTTTGAAAGTGATACACCAGAAACGGTTGCTGCAAAAATCCATGAACTGGAACAAAAACATTTTCCTGAAGTTATAGAAAAACTGCTTCTTAATAATCTTTAATTACCGCTCTTGAATTACGACGTACATATATATACAGACGGCGCTGCTAAGGGAAACCCCGGAAATGGAGGTTACGGTGTTGTTATGGAATGGGTTGGAAAACCTTATAAAAAGGAGTTTTACGAGGGTTTCAGGCACACAACCAATAACCGGATGGAATTGCTGGGAGTAATTGTTGGTCTTGAAAAACTAAAAAAAGAGAATACAGCCGTTCTGGTTATTTCGGATTCAAAGTATGTTGTGGATTCGGTTCAGAAAAAATGGGTGTTTGGCTGGGAAAAAAAAGGTTTTGCCGGAAAGAAGAACCCTGATTTGTGGAAACGCTTTCTGCTTGTTTATAAAAAGCATCAGGTTGATTTTAAATGGATAAAAGGGCATAATAATCATCCTCAGAATGAAAGATGTGATGAACTGGCTGTTATGGCTTCTATGCAGAAACAGCTTTCGATAGATGCCTTTTATGAAAAAGAAGAGGGCAAACTTTTATGAAAACTTTGCAAAATACACCCTTTGCAATATTGCAACTTATAAACTATCTTTGCACCCTAATTCGAAACTCATATAATGAATAAATTATTGATTGTTGGAACAGTAGCTTTCGACGCAATTGAAACTCCTTTTGGGAAAACAGACAAAATTCTAGGCGGAGCAGCAACTTATATAGGAATATCGGCTTCTTTTTTTAATGTTAAATCGGCAGTAGTTTCTGTTGTTGGCGATGATTTTCCACAGGAATATTTAGATTTGCTAACAGATAGAAATATAGATATTTCTGGAATCGAAGTTGTTAAGGGAGGTAAAACTTTCTTCTGGAGCGGATTGTACCACAACGATTTGAATTCAAGAGATACTTTGGTAACTGAATTAAACGTTTTAGCAGATTTTCAGCCAAAAGTGCCTCAGGATTATAAAAATGCCGAAATTGTAATGTTAGGTAACCTGCATCCATTGGTACAAAGCAGTGTTTTGGACCAAATGGAAACCAAACCAAAATTAGTAGTTCTTGATACTATGAATTTTTGGATGGATTGCGCCTTGCCAGAATTATTAGACATCATAAAAAGAGTAGATGTTATTACTATAAATGATGAAGAAGCGCGTCAGCTTTCTGGAGAATATTCTTTAGTTAAAGCAGCAACAAAAATTCACGAAATGGGACCAAAATATGTGGTAATCAAAAAAGGTGAACATGGAGCTTTGTTGTTTCATGGAAAAGAAATTTTCTTTGCACCGGCATTACCGTTAGAAGAAGTTTTTGATCCAACTGGTGCTGGAGATACTTTTGCAGGAGGATTTTCAGGATATATAACACAAAGTGAAAATGTTTCTTTCGAGAATATGAAAAACGCAATTATTTACGGTTCGAATTTAGCTTCTTTCTGTGTAGAGAAATTTGGAACAGAAAGGATGATTGGTTTAGAAGAGGATGAAGTGGTCTCAAGACTTAAACAGTTTAAATCTCTGACCCAGTTTGATATAGAATTATAATGTTCTAAAGCCTCGATATGAGGCTTTTTTTAATTAACACAGTTAATATTTATAAGAAACAGTACGAATTTGCTTCGTATTTGGTTTAAAGAAAAGTTATACAGATACCAATAAATACCAACAACTACAAACAACAAAACAATGAGCGACGCTTTAAAACACGAATGTGGAATAGCTTTAGTCAGACTTTTAAAACCTCTTGAATTTTATAAAGAAAAGTATGGTACCGCATTCTATGGTATACAGAAAATGTACCTGATGATGGAGAAACAGCACAACCGCGGTCAGGACGGTGCTGGTTTTGCAAGCATTAAAATGGATGTAGAACCGGGTGAAAGATACATAAGCCGTGTCCGTTCTAATCATGCACAGCCTATTCAGGATGTTTTCAAACAGATAAACGAAAGAGTAAACGAAGTGATGGCGGCTCATCCTGAATATTCGGATGATGTTGCACAGCTGAAAGCAAATATTCCTTATATAGGTGAACTGTATTTAGGACACGTCCGTTATGGAACTTTTGGTAAAAATAGTATAGAAAGCGTGCACCCGTTTTTGCGTCAAAGCAACTGGATGCACAGGAATTTGATTTTGGCTGGAAACTTTAATATGACTAACGTTAAAGAACTTTTTCAGAATCTGGTTGAATTAGGACAGCATCCAAAAGAAATGGCAGATACTGTTACTGTAATGGAAAAAATCGGCCATTTTTTGGATAAAGAAGTAATGCAGTTATATCAGGACTGTAAAGCCGAAGGTTATTCTAAAAGAGATGCTTCTCCAGTAATTGCAGAGCGTTTGGATATCGCTAAAATACTTATGCGTTCTGCCAAAAATCTTGATGGAGGATATGCTATGGCAGGTCTTTTGGGTCATGGAGATGCATTTGTATTTAGAGATCCTGCAGGAATACGTCCGGCTTATTATTATCAAGATGATGAAATTGTGGTGGTAGCCTCTGAACGCCCTGTGATTCAGACAGTCTTTAATGTTCCGTTTGAAAAAGTAAAAGAAATTGATCCTGGTAATGCTTTAATCATCAAAAAAAATGGAGATATTTCGATGAAAGAAATTTTAACTCCAACTGTAAAAAAAGCATGTTCATTCGAACGCATCTATTTCTCAAGAGGAAGCGACGCAGAGATTTATCAGGAAAGAAAAGATTTAGGGAAATTGATTTTGCCTGCAGTATTAGAGTCTATTGATAACGATACTGACAACACTGTTTTTTCATACATACCAAATACAGCTGAAACTTCCTTTTATGGTCTGGTAGAAGCGGCTCAGGATTTTTTAAATCAAAGAAAGAAAAATTTTATTCTTGAAAATAAGGATACATTAACAGTTGATTCTTTAGAAAAATTACTTTCAGTAAAAATTAGAACTGAAAAAGTTGCTATAAAAGATGCTAAACTTAGAACTTTTATTACCGAAGACAGCAGCAGGGATGATTTAGTGGCTCACGTTTATGATGTAACTTATGGAGTAATCAAGCCAACGGATAATCTTGTTATTATTGATGATAGTATTGTAAGAGGAACAACTCTTAAAATGAGTATCATTAAAATGATGGATCGTTTAAAACCAAAAAGAATTGTAATCGTTTCGTCTGCACCGCAGATACGTTTTCCTGATTGTTATGGAATTGACATGGCAAAATTAGAAGGACTTGTTGCATTTAGAGCAGCTTTAGAGTTATTGAAAGAAAGAAATCTGTATCATATTGTTGATGAAGTGTATGCTAAATGTAAAGCGCAGGAAAATTATCATGATACAGATGTTGTAAATTATGTTACAGCAATATATGATTCTTTCACTTCCCAGGAAATCTCAGATAAAATTGCCGAAATGCTTAGTTCATCGGATATTAATGCTGAAGTAAAAATTATTTTCCAAACAGTAGAAGATTTACATGTAGCTTGTCCAAAAAACCTAGGAGATTGGTACTTTACAGGTGATTATCCTACTCCAGGCGGTAATCGTGTAGTAAATAGAGCTTTTATGAATTTTTATGAAGGTAAAGACGCCAGAGCATACTAAATTGTCCGATTATCGGGTATGTAGGTACTTTGTCGAATTTATTTTAAAAATCATTAATATCAAATTATGTTTGCTCTACCATAATTTAGTAGGTTAAGTTTATGGTAGATTTGGGGCAAAAAGGGTGAAAGTAACATTTCACCTTTTTTATTGGAATAAAGTCAGGTTTTGCTTTTTATGATTCTATTTTATATTGTACAAATAGAATATTCAGTAATAAGATTTACTGAATATGGGTAAATTCTTTAGTTAAACGACTTTATTGGGCATTTATCGAGAATAATTTAGAAATACATTTTTACAAAGTACATTTGAGTACCATAATTTTTAGTAGGTTAAGTTTATGGTAGATTTGGGGCAAAAAGGGTGAAAGTAACATTTCACCTTTTTTATTGGAATAAAGTCAGGTTTTTGCTTTTTGTGATTCTGTTTTATATCGTACGAATAGAATATTCAGTAATAAAATTACTGAATTCTGGCAAATTCTTTAGTTAAACGACTTTATTGGGTATTTATCGAGAATAATTTAGAAATACGTTTTTATAAAGTACATTTGAGTACCATAATTTTTAGTAGGTTAAGTTTATGGTAGATTTGGGGCAAAAAGGGTGAAAGTAACATTTCACCTTTTTTATTGGAATAAAGTCAGGTTTTTGCTTTTTGTGATTCTGTTTTATATCGTACGAATAGAATATTCAGTAATAAAATTACTGAATTCTGGCAAATTCTTTAGTTAAACGACTTTATTGGGTATTTATCGAGAATAATTTAGAAATACGTTTTTATAAAGTACATTTGAGTACCATAATTTTTAGTAGGTTAAGTTTATGGTAGATTTGGGGCAAAAAGGGTGAAAGTAACATTTCACCTTTTTTATTGGAATAAAGTCAGGTTTTTGCTTTTTATGATTCTGTTTTATATCGTACAAATAGAATATTCAGTAATAAAATTTACTGAATATGAGCAAATTCTTTAGTTAAACGACTTTATTGGGTATTTATCGAGAATAATTTAGAAATACGTTTTTACAAAGTAAATTTGAGTACCATAATTTTTAGTAGGTTAAGTTTATGGTAGATTTGGGGCAAAAAGGGTGAAAGTAACATTTCACCTTTTTTATTGGAATAAAGTCAAAAAAGAAAATAGAAATAAAATTAAAAGTGTCTTAAAAAAAATAGACGAACAAACTCTAGGTTCGTCCGTCTATCATGTATTGTATGTCCTTTATTCTATTTTCTTACTTCTCTAAAGCAAAACGTCTAGATACTTCAGTCCAGTTAATTACACTGAAAAAAGCTTCAATATAATCAGGTCTTCTGTTTTGATAATTCAAATAATAAGCATGTTCCCAAACATCCATACCTAAAATTGGAGTTCCTCCGCAGCCTACTTCAGGCATTAATGGATTGTCTTGATTTGGAGTACCGCAAACGTCTAATTTACCTCCTTTTTGTACACATAGCCAAGCCCATCCAGAGCCAAATTGTGTAGCACCAGCTTTAGCAAATTTTGCTTTAAATTCTTCAAAAGTTCCAAAAGAGCTTTCGATAGCCTCTAACAGTTCACCAGTTGGTAATCCGCCTCCATCAGCTGACATAACAGTCCAAAATAAGTTATGATTGTAAAAACCACCACCATTATTACGAACAGCAGCATTAGATTTATCTAAGTTAATCAAGATATTTTCAATTGTTTTTCCTTCCAAATCAGTTCCTGCTATAGCTGCATTCAAATTTGTAGTGTAAGCGTTGTGATGTTTTGAATGGTGTATTTCCATTGTACGGGCATCAATATGTGGTTCTAATGCGTCATACGCATAAGGTAATTGTGGTAATTCAAAAGCCATAGTATAGTTGTTTAATGATTTATAAATAATTTCAAAATTAAACATTTAACTTTGGAATTGAAAATTCTATTTTGTTATAATTTTATCAAATAAAATGATAGTTCCTTTTGGCGGTCAAAAAAACAGTAATTTGGAGCTGTTTCCCGCTATTCGTTTCAATCTTTTTATCTCGTCCCAAAAGCCGAGACAAAAAGGATTTCCACTTCTATCGGGGCTTGGGATTTTGTGATTTCAACAAAATTTGTTTTCAAAAATAAAAACAGTACTTAATATATGGAAAGACCATCTTTCGCCATTTATGATGCCTCAGCAGGTTCCGGAAAAACATATGCACTTGTCAAAGAATATCTAAAAATTATTTTAACGGCAAACAAGAATGATGCCTATCGAAATATTCTTGCCATTACTTTTACCAATAAAGCGGTTCATGAAATGAAAAGCCGTATTGTAGGCAGTTTGTCCGAATTTGCTAAAGATGAACCAAATGCAAAAGCTTCTGATTTAATGCAGGATTTATCCGTAGATACCGGACTTTCTATAATTCAGATTAAGACCAAATCACAGCAGATTATCAAGCATATTATTCATAATTATGCAGCTTTTGATATATCTACGATTGATAAATTCACCCACAAAGTGATTCGGGCTTTTGCACACGATTTGGGACTGCCTATGACTTTTGAGGTGACTTTGGATACCGAAAATTTATTAATCGAAGCCGTGGATGCGATAATTGCACAAGCGGGCGAAGATGAAACGCTGACCAAATTACTTATCGATTTCACGATGGAAAAAACCGATGATGATAAATCTTGGGACATCTCGCGGGAAATTCTGGAAACAGGAAAATTAGTACTCAATGAAAATAACCGAAACGAAATTGTCCATTTTCAAGATAAATCAATAAGTGATTTTATAGCTGTAAAAGATAAATTAGTTCAGGTCTGCAAAAATTTGGAAAAAGAAAATGCGGCGTGTTCTAGTGAATTGCTGCAATTAATTGATAAAAACGGAATTGATTTGAAATCATTCTCCAGAGGAACTTTTCCTAATCATCTTCAAAGCATAACGGATGGAAGATTTAATTCCAAGAATAAAATGTTTCGGGAGTTTGATGATATTGCAATTAATAAAACGGCAAAAGACCGCGCTTTAATAGAAAATATTATTCCTGATTTGCTGCAGAGTCTTTCGGGAATTTACAAAAACTTCGAAAAACGAAATTTCTATAAAGCTTTCTTGAAGAACATTACACCTTTGTCATTGTTGAATACGGTAAGTAATGAATTGACAAAAATTCAAAACGAGCAAAATACGTTGTCTATTACCGAATTCAATGCTATTATTCACCGTGAAATCCAAAATCAGCCGGCTCCTTTTATATATGAAAGATTGGGAGAGCGCTACCGTCACTTTTTTATTGACGAATTTCAGGATACTTCCGAAATGCAGTGGCAAAATTTGATTCCGCTTATTGATAATGCGCTTGCTGGTCAGGATGATTCCGGCCAAAAAGGAACTTTGATGATAGTTGGTGATCCAAAACAGTCTATTTATCGCTGGCGTGGCGGTAAAGCCGAACAGTTTATTGAGCTTAGTAAAGATCAAAATCCGTTCAGTAATCCTGAAAAAAAATTAGAACATTTAGATAAAAATTATAGAAGTTATTCGCAGGTAATCGAATTTAATAATAGTTTTTTTAAATTGTTATCAGGTGAATTCGATAATCCAGATTACAAAGATCTATACGAAAACCATAGTCATCAAAAGATAAATAATAAAGTAGGCGGTTATGTGAATATTTCATTTTTACCCGAAATAGAATCTTCGGAAGATGATGAAGAAACTCTCGATAAATCAGAACTATATGTTTTGGCGACATTAAATACGATTCAAAAAGTATTAAAAGAGGGTTTCGAATATAAAGATATTGTAATCCTGACTCGAAAAAGAAGTCAGGGAATTGCAGTTGCCAATTATTTGACGGAACAAGGGGTTCCGCTTTTGTCTTCCGAAACACTGATGATTCAAAATGCAACTGAAGTCCGGCTGATAATCCATATTCTGAAATATTTAAAAAACAGCTCCGATTTAGAGTCGAAAGCCAATTTTTTGCAGTATTTGGCACAAAATAAACAAAATGAATTGCCTGTTCATGATTTCATCGCCAAAGGAATGGAATTGAAAGAAGAAACAACTTTCGAAAAATGGCTCGAGAACTGTAATATTGAACTCTCTTTTCAAAATATTAGAAAAAAATCTTTGTATGAAGCAGCTGAAGTTATTATTTCTAAGTTTCTAACAATGAATAAAAATGAAGCAGATCAATCTGTAGGGACAGCTTATGTTCAGTATTTTTTGGATATTGTTCTTGAGCGTGATGTTCGTAATCAGGCAGGGATTTCAGATTTTTTGAATTATTGGGATAAAAACTCCGAGAAATTCAGTATTCCTTCTCCCGAGGGAACAAATGCGGTAAGGATTATGACCATTCATAAATCGAAAGGGTTGGAGTTTCCGGTCGTGATTATGCCTTTTGCTGAAGAAGATTATAATAGAAAACCAAAAGACAAGTTATGGCTCAATTCTGAAGAGCAAGATCTTAATATGCCGAAAGTATTGGTAGATAACAGCAGTGCTATTGAGGAATTTGGCGAGGAGGCTTCTGCTGTTTATAATTTAAAAAAACAGGAAGAACTGCTGGATAATATTAATGTGCTGTACGTTGCTTTGACAAGGGCAGAAGAACAATTGTATATTATTTCTCAAAATGTAAAGCCTAGAAAAGATGGTGAATATCCAAGTAATATGGCTTCTTTTTTTATAAAATATCTGATGCAGCAAAGACTTTATGAGGAGAATAAATTAGAATATCAATTTGGTAATTCAACAAAGTTATCAGATAAAGAAATACATATTGACACTACCAAAAATATTCCTGCAGTTTTGGAAGTCCTGAATCCTAAAAACATAAAAATAGCTCAAAGAGAAGCATTAATGTGGGGTACTCATCAGTTGGAGGCAATTGAGTTTGGTAATGTAATACACGAAATACTTTCTTTTGTAGCGACAAGAAACGATGTTGAATTGGCAATTAATAAAGCAATCGAAAATGGGTTAATTACAATACTTCAAAAGGAAATAGTTTATAATGCAATAACTGAAATAGTAAATCATCAGGATTTAGCTGAGCATTTTGCTGAAGGGAATGAAGTTTTAAATGAAAAAACGATTATTCAAAAAGAGAGTGGTACTATTAAACCTGACCGGATTGTGATTAATAAAGCAAAAGAAGTTTTTTTGCTGGATTATAAAACAGGGCTTCCTAATCAGAAATATAAATATCAATTAGAAAATTATCAAATGGCTATTGAAAAAATGGGCTTTAAAGTATTAAAAAAAGCACTGGTATACATTGGAACCAAAATCGATATAGTACATTTGTGAAAAACAAATAATTTATCAAATAATTAAATTTAAAGCTTATTTGTCTTTAGATTTTTAAAAATTAATAAAAATGTACGGTAAAATTCAGCAACACTTGCAGTCGGAGCTTCAAACTATTGAAGAAAACGGAATTTTTAAAAAAGAAAGAATTATAACTTCTGCACAAGGAGCAGAAATTACCATTTCGACAGGAGAAACTGTTCTAAATTTTTGTGCCAATAATTATTTAGGACTTTCTTCTCATCCCGAAGTGATTCAAGCCGCAAAGGATGCGATGGATACTCATGGTTTTGGAATGTCATCTGTTCGTTTTATTTGCGGAACGCAGGATATTCATAAAACATTAGAAAAAAAGATAGCGGATTTTTATGGAACAGAAGATACTATACTATATGCTGCAGCTTTTGATGCAAATGGAGGTGTTTTTGAGCCTTTGTTTGGAGAAAATGACGCTATTATATCAGATAGTTTAAATCATGCCTCTATTATAGACGGAGTGCGTTTGTGTAAAGCAGCTCGGTATCGTTATGAGAACAGTAACATGGAAGATTTAGAACAGCAGTTAATTAAAGCAAATGAATCAGGAGCCCGTTTCAAAATAATTGTTACTGATGGTGTTTTTTCTATGGACGGATTGGTAGCTCCATTGGATAAAATTTGCGATCTGGCTGATAAGTATGATGCTTTGGTTATGGTTGATGAATGCCATGCGGCTGGGTTTATTGGAGCGAAGGGAAAAGGTACTCTCGAAGCTAAAGGAGTGATGGGTCGTGTTGATATTATTACTGGTACACTGGGAAAAGCTTTGGGAGGTGCTATGGGAGGTTATACAACAGCCAAAAAAGAAATAATTGAATTGCTGCGTCAGCGTTCCAGGCCGTATTTGTTCTCAAATTCATTGGCGCCAGCTATTGTTGGTGCGTCTATAAAAGTATTTGAATTATTAGAAAAGAATACAGTTTTAAGAGATCAATTAGAGTGGAATACTAATTACTTTAAAGCGGGTATGAAAAAAGCTGGTTTTGATATAGTAGAAGGAGATTCGGCTATAGTGCCAGTAATGTTATATGATGCAAAATTAGCTCAAACTATGGCTAATGAACTGCTGAAAGAAGGAGTGTATGTAATTGGATTCTTTTTTCCTGTTGTTCCTAAAGAGAAAGCGAGAATACGAGTGCAGTTATCAGCAGCACATACAAAAGAACATTTGGATAAAGCAATAGATGCTTTTATAATCGTAGGACAAAGACTTGCTGTAATATAATTGTTAAAATTTCAATTTGAGAAGCGTTTTATTTAACAAATTATTTTGATATTACAGAAAATCATGCTATTTTTGTTTGAAATTAACTAATTGTAATTAAAATAACAAAGTATGAAACATCTTAACAAACTTTTAGTTGCTGTAACGATGGTGATGGGATTAAGCTCTCAGGCACAGGACAGTAACAATAAATGGGCAATCGGTTTTGGAGTAAATGCGGTTGACTACAGATCTAGTGCAGGTGGTGACTTTAAGAGTCATTTTGATCAGCCATTTAATGTAAGTGATAACTGGAATATCCTTCCTTCTGTTTCTTACATAAACGTTTCTAGATATGTGGGGAGTAATTTTATTGTAGGGCTTACAGGTTCAATCAATAAGATTGATAAATTTGTAACTGCTCCCAATGTTGTTGTAAATCCTGGTGATTTGATGTACTATGGTATTGATGCAACAGTTACATATAGCTTTATGGAGTTGATTAAATCTAAAGTATTAGAGCCTACATTAAGTGTTGGAGCTGGATATACTTTCTTAGGAGATGAGAGCTACGGTACAGTTAATCCAGGAATTGGATTAAATATTTGGTTTACTGAGAATGTTGGTCTTTCATTGCTAGGTACATATAAAACATCTTTCGGAGACAGAACATATGCTGACGGAAAAACACCGGACTCTCCATCTTATTCTCAATATTCTGCAGGTCTTACTTTCAAGTTTGGCGCTAAAGATACTGACGGTGACGGAATCTATGATAAAGATGATGCTTGCCCAGAAGTTGCTGGTTTAAAACAATTTAACGGTTGTCCAGATACTGATGCTGATGGTATCGAAGATTCTAAAGATAAATGTCCTACGACTGCAGGTACAGCAGAATTCCAAGGTTGTGCTGATACAGATGGTGACGGTGTAGCAGATCCTGATGACGCTTGTCCTTCAGTTGCTGGTTTGAAACAATTCCAAGGTTGTCCTGATACTGACGGTGACGGTGTTACTGATGCTTCAGACAAATGTCCTACTGTAGCTGGTCCAGTTTCAAATGGAGGATGTCCTGAATTAGACTCTGATAAAGACGGTGTAATTGACAAAGAAGATGCTTGTCCTACAGTATCTGGTCCTGCAAGTAATAAAGGATGTCCAGAAGTAACTGAGCAAGTATTGCAAGAACTAAAAGTTCAAGCTAGAGCTGTGTATTTTGTAACTGGTAAAGCAGTTCTTGAAACAGCTGATAAAGGAGCAACAGATGGCAGATTAGAAGCGATTAAAGAAATCCTTAAAAACTATCCAAATGCTAAATTCGCTATCGAAGGTCACACAGATAACACTGGTAGCGCTAAAGTGAACCAAAAACTTTCTGAAGACAGAGCAAAAGTTGTTATGGATAAGTTAATCGAAAAAGGTGTTAATCCTGCTAACTTAACTTCAGCTGGTTTTGGATCTACTAAGCCAGTTGCTGACAACAAAACTAAAGAAGGTAAAGCATTAAACAGAAGAACTGAAATTAGACACATTGGTACAATATCCGAAGGTAAATTGTAATCAATTATCTAAATAATTTTAAAAAGCCATTCTTAATTGAATGGCTTTTTTTATATTTATAAAATGACAAATACTTCTTTTTTAGACAAAATAGCAACGGTAATACTACAAGATTATAATGATAAGCTAACTGAAACAGTTATAGTTTTACCTAATAAACGAGCAAAAATATTTCTTGTAGAAGCATTAAAAAATCAAACAGAAGAGAATATATTTTCACCTGAAATTATAAGTATTGAGGATTTTGTACAAGATATTTCCGGAATAAGAGCAATTGATCCCATAGAATTGTTATTTGAATTTTACGCAGTCTATTTGTCTATTACAGAAAAAAACCAACAGTCTTTTGAGCTTTTTGCCAATTGGGCAAAAACTTTACTGCAAGATTTTAATGAAATAGATCGCTATTTGTTAGATCCAGATCACGTTCTTTCTTATTTAAAAGATATTGAGGACATCAAGAAATGGGGTATTGAAGTTGAAAACAAGACCCAATTATTGGAAAATTACATTGATTTCTGGAAACTATTGCCTAAATATTATAATTCTCTCTATGATCATTTACTCGAAAAAGGCATTGGTTATCAAGGGTTAATATATAGGGAGGCAGTTAAAAACAGTAATAATTTTTCAAAATCGATAACGGGCAAACAATTTATTTTTGCTGGATTTAACGCTTTGAATGCTTCTGAAGAAAAAATTATTCAGCATCTTATCGCTTCAGATCAGGCAAAAATTTATTGGGATGCTGATCAAACATTTCTCAATGATCCTTATCATGATGCTGGTTTATTTGTCCGCCGTTTTAAAGAAAGCTGGAAACATTATAAGTCAAACCCTTTTGAATGGATAGCTGATGATTTTTCGAATACTAAAAATATTCAAGTTATCGGTACTCCAAAAACAATTGGTCAAGCCAAAATAGCTGGAAGTATTATAGAAAGCATCAATAAAGATAATCCAAGGGAGTCTCTAGATAACGTGGCCATTGTTTTGGGTGAGGAGAATTTGTTAATTCCGCTGTTATATTCATTACCTACTACAGTTAATGCGTTAAACATTACTATGGGTTATTCCGGGAAAAACAATCCTGCACAAATTTTAATTGCCAAGTTGTTCAAAATGCATACCAATGCATTGTCCAGAACAAACAGCAGTTATGTTTTTTATTATAAGGATGTTTTGGATGTGTTAACCCATCCCTTGATTGAGCCTTATGCAAATACTAAAGCATTAGTTGGAATTATCAATTCAAATAACTATACGTTTATCAGCCATCACAAATTATTGGACTTAAACAATAATGCGGATGATTTATTTTTGTTTTTATTTCAAAAATGGGAGAACGGTTCAATTGCCGTTCTTGAAATTATTTCTAGTTTGCTGTTAAAGGTTAAGAATAATTTAAATAATGAAAATGAAGAGGAAAAAATAGCTAAAACTTTTGTGTATGCTATTTTTAAAGTGATTAACAAACTTATTAATTACTTTTCCAAATACAATGTAATTGATTCAATAGAGACACTTTATGCAATTTATAAACAAATAATTGATTTAGCAGAAGTCTCTTTTGAGGGAGAACCTTTAAATGGATTACAGATTATGGGTGTACTTGAAAGCAGGGTTTTGGATTTTGAAACCGTGATTATAACTTCGATGAATGAAGGGAAATTTCCAGCGGGTAAATCGCAAAATTCATTCATTCCTTATGATGTAAAGCGAGAGTTGGGATTGCCTACTTTCAAGGAAAAGGATGCTATTTATACTTACCATTTCTATCATTTGCTGCAACGGGCCAAAAACATTTATCTGCTTTACAATACCGAAAGCGAAGGGTTGGATGCTGGTGAAAAAAGCCGTTTTATTACGCAATTGGAAGTTGAAAAACAACCCAATCACACTTTGACTCACGAAATTTATAATGCCGTTTTGCCGGACACTGCCTATTCACCAATGGTAATTCCAAAATCAGAAAAGGTAATGGAACGTTTGAAGGAAATTGCAGAAAAAGGGTTTTCGCCTTCAGCGTTGACGAGTTATATACGGAATCCGATTCAGTTTTATTTTCAAAAGATTCTGCGGATTAGTGAAGTGGAAGAGGTTGAAGAAAATATTGCGTTGAACACTTTGGGGACAATTATTCACGAGACTTTGCGTGTTTTGTATGAACCTTTTATTGGCAAATTTATTTCGGAAATCGATATTAAAAATTGTATCGAGAAAATTGATTCCGAAGTTTTGATTCAATTCAAATTGGTTTACAAAGAAGGTGAAATAAAAAAGGGGCGAAATTTATTGGCTTTTGAAGTAGCAAAACGCAATGTCTTCAATTTCCTGAAAACGGAATTGGAAAGCATTAAAAGTGGAGATGCCATAAAAATTCTAGAGCTTGAAAAGACTTTTGAAAGAAAGTTAGAACACCCAAGTTTGCCATTTCCGGTTTTGATAAAAGGGAATGTGGACAGAATTGAAGAACGCAACGGAAACATCAGAATCATTGATTACAAAACCGGTAAAGTTGAAAAAACGAATGTTACCCTTAAATCTTGGAAAGGATTGGCAGATGATATTAAAAACGATAAAATTATCCAAGTTTTGGCTTACGCTTACATGTATGAAGCAAATGCTAATGGGAAACCAATAGAAGCCGGAATTGTCTCTTTTAAAAATTTAAAATCTGGTTTTCTGCCTTTTAATTTTAAAGAAGATAAGGAAAGTATCGCTATTATCAACAGTGAAATTCAATCGAATTATTTGGAGCAGATTGTTTCGTTATTGAGTGAAATATTGGATCAGACGATTCCTTTTGAGGAGAAAATTGTATAAAAAATGAGTAAGAAATGGTTCAACTTATTTGAGTTTTTCAAAAGCACAATTTCAATTAATCTTGTGGCTAGTTTTTTTGTTTTTCTTTTTGGAGGATCTATCGCTTTTAATTATTCAATTCTCAGTTTTGGTTTTGTTTTAAGTCTGCTTTTTAAAGAAGTATATTCTAAAAATGAATACGTGTTTTATTTTAACAATCAAATTTCCAGAATACAGCTTTGGGTTTCATCATGGTGTATTACGTTTGTCTTTTTATTGATTTCTGTGTGTGTTTTTAATCTAATAAAGCTATTGTTTTGAAAAAGCATTTATTGGAGATAGACAGTGTTCAGAAAACTTTTGAGAATAAAAACATATTGTCAGATGTTTATTTGAAATGCGAGACAAGTGATATCATTGGCCTTTTGGGCAGAAATGGTTCGGGCAAATCAACTTTGCTAAAAATTATTTTCGGAATTGAATCTGCCGATTTTAAATTTGTTAGAATTGATGGCAGTGTAAAAACTAAGACCAAGGATTTATTTAACGAGATTAGTTATTTGCCACAGGACAATTATATTCCTAAAGTATTTTCAGTAAAAAAAGCAATAGAACTGTCCGTTTCCAAAGATAGGATTTCCGAGTTTTATACTGATCAATTGATTAGTACGATGCTAGAGAAGAAAATCTCCCATTTATCTGGTGGTGAATTACGGTATTTAGAAATAAAAATTATTCTCAATAATTCTTCTAAATTTATTCTGCTCGATGAACCTTATAATGGTTTATCTCCTTTGATGGTCGAAAAGGTAAATGAATTGATAATGGAAAATTCAAAAATAAAAGGGATAATCATTTCCGATCATAATTATGAAAATGTAATCAAAGTGTCAAACAGATTGATTTTGCTCAAAGAAGCCAAAGCACACCATTTGCTTTGCAAAGAAGAATTGATTGAAAAAGGATATCTAAAAAAAGGAATGCTTTAGATTGTTTTTGATAAAAGAACTTAAAACTGCAAGTAATTCTTCTCGGTTTTCTATCGAACTCATGTGACCATCACCAAAAGTCACCAATTCGATATGGGTACCTTTTATTTGCTCGAGATTTTCTTCATAATTGAGAACAGGATCTTTTTTTCCTAAAATCAATAATTTTGGATAAGTGGTTGTATGCAACAGAAATTCCCTGTCTTTACGGATTTTCATTCCTTCTAGAGACGCTACTATTCCTTGTAAAGGTGTTTTTAAAGCCTGAATTTTTACTTCTTCGATTTTTTTGATTAGTTTTTCTCTATTGTCTTCACTGAATAAATTAGCGATGGAAAGCCTGATGAAAGTTTCGTAATCTTTTTTGACCGCTTTGATGGCACGGTCTCTGTTTTTCTTTCTTTCGGAGCTGTCTTCTTTGGAAGTGGAATTGAGCAACACCAATCCTTTCATTTTCTCCGGATACAATTCGGCGAAAGCCAAAGAAACATAGCCACCCATCGAATGTCCTACAAGAATTGCTTTTCGAATTTTTAATTTGGATAAAACGGCATGAACCACATCGGCATTTTCTTCCATGGTTTGGATGTAGCCCAAACTTTCGGTTTCTCCGTGACCTAATAAATCGATGGTTATGATTCGGTTTTTTTTACTTAATTCGGAAACATAAACATCCCACATCGTTTTATTTTCCAAAAATCCATGAAGCATGACTACTGCAGTGCCTTTTCCGTTATCAGTATAGGATATTTGTGTGTTTTTGTAGAGAAGCGTTTCCAAAGTAAAATTAATTAAGTGAGAATTTATATCTGCAAAATTAATTCTTTATAATCCAAAATGCTACATTTGAAGAAAGCATTTAATAGAATATGAACAGACTTGTAATTATTGGAAACGGTTTTGATTTGGCTCATGGATTGCCAACTTCTTATAAAAATTTTATTGATGATTATTGGAAAAAAGCATGCAACACAAATGGGGGTAAAAAAATAGAACATATAGATGATTTTGTCAAAATCAATTGTGAGTTACGTGGGAGGTATAATTTAACTATTGATAATATAAATTCTTATAAAGAATTAAAACAATTTCGTGAAAGGAATAGAGAAGATATTTCAGGTAATTTTGAAATAGGTTTTAAAAATTCATTTTTTAAGAAAATTTGTGAAAATTCAATTGAGAATTGGGTTGATATTGAAAATGAATATTACAGAGACTTAAAAAGAATAGTAAAATTAGCATCGTCATCGAAAGAAAAAAAGAAACAAACTATAATTTTAAACCAAGAATTTGACCAAGTTAAAGCTCTTTTAGAAAAATATTTAAAAGATAATGTTTTAAATTCGTTTCAGTTAGGAAATTTCAAGGATCCGAAAGGAGAAATTTTTAAATTTTCAAATGTTATAAAGCCAATTTCAATATTTAGTAATGAAGATAAAATACTAGAAGAATTTTCAAAAGAGGATCATGCCGAAATTACAAGTCAACTAAATAAGGAAAAGTTAGGAATGACAGAAACAAAGTTATTTTTTTTAAACTTTAATTATACTCCAACTTTATATCGTTATCTACATAATGGGAAATATAATGAGAAGGTTGAAACATCTATTAATTTTATTCATGGAGAAATTGGGAATATTATTGAAAATAAAATTAATTTCGGTTTTGGAGATGAAATGGATGATGATTACAAGACAATTGAAAATTTAGATGATAATGAATATTTAAAGAATTTTAAATCTTTTCAATATTTACAAAATTCAAATTATAAACAGCTTCTAGATTTTGTAGAAAGTGATCAAAAATTTCAAGTTTATATAATGGGACATTCTTGTGGGTTGTCAGATAGAACAATGCTTAATACTATTTTTGAGCATCCAAATTGTAGGTCGATAAAGGTTTTTTATCATCAAAGAGAAGATGGAACTGATAATTATACAGAGATCATTCAAAATATCTCTAGACATTTCAATAAGAAAAAATTGATGAGAGAAAAAATAGTCAACAAAACTCTTTGTCAGCCATTACCTCAAATTCAATTACCTAAAAAATAAAAACGGCTTCCATTTTCTGAAAGCCGTTCTTGTTGTTATTTGTAAAAAATTAAAACCGATTATCGCCGTCTAAAAGATTTCCTAGCCCGCCAAGTAAACTTCCTTCGTCACGGCTGTTGCCGCCCGCTCTTGGTGCCGAAGCGATGATTCTGTCCGCCAATCTGCTGAAAGGTAAAGATTGAATATAAACAGTTCCCGGACCGCGAAGGGTTGCGTAAAACAAGCCTTCGCCTCCAAAGATGGAATTCTTGATGCCGCCTATAAATTCGATATCATAATCGACATCTTTAGTAAAACCAATAATACAGCCCGTATCGACTTTCAGGACTTCGCCGTGAGCCAGTTCTTTTTTAGCCATTGTTCCTCCCGAATGTACGAATGCCATTCCGTCTCCTTCTATCTTTTGCATAATAAAACCTTCACCGCCAAAAAGACCACGTCCTAGTTTTTGGGAAAATTCAATCCCTACCGAGACGCCTTTGGCAGCGCATAAAAAAGAACTTTTTTGGCAGATAAATTTCCCTTGAAACTGCGTTAAATCTATTGGGAGAATTTTTCCGGGATAGGGTGAGGCAAACGAAACTTTGCTTTTAGTGTAGCCTTGGTTTAGGAATGCCGTCATGAACAAGCTTTCGCCAGTAAGGACTCTCTTTCCTGCGTTTAAAAGCTTGCCAAACAAACCCGAACCCTGCTGTTGTGAACCATCGCCAAATATGGTTTCCATTTGTATGTTGTTTCCCATCATCATGAAACTGCCCGCTTCGGCAATTACTATTTCCTGCGGATCCAGCTCTATTTCGACATACTGCATTTCTTCCCCAAATATTTGATAATCTATTTCGTGTGCTTGCATGATTTCTGTGTTTTGATTTTATGAATGAGTCGGGAATGAATTTATAATGTTACAAAACAGCATGTGAATTAATTTCAAAATTTCTTAATGATGAAATTATTTCACAGAGATACACAAAGAAAAATGAAGATTCTCAAAGAAAGGCTTCTTTAAAATATTCACATTAATTCTTTGTGTTTCTCTGAATGTTCTTTGTGAGACTTTGTGAAACAAATAATACAGCAAATAGAAAAAGTGATTAATTCAAATGAAAAATTTGGGTTTATTGAAAAAAAACGGCTCGCATTACCGCAAGCCGTCTATTATCTAAAATCTATTTTCTATAAAACTAAGAATTCATCAAACTTTCGATTTCCTCTGCTTCAATCGGGATGTTTCTCATCAAGTTGAAAGGCTCTCCTTTTTCCTGAACCACGACATCATCTTCCAAACGGATTCCGAAGCCTTCTGCCGGAATGTAAATTCCTGGTTCAACCGTAAAAACCATATTAGCTTTCATTGGTTCGTGCAACAGTCCGTAATCATGCGTATCTAAGCCCATGTGGTGCGAGGTTCCGTGCATGAAATATTTCTTGTAAGCCGGCCAATCTGGGTTTTCATTTTGCACATCAGCTTTATCAATCAATCCCAAACCAAGCAATTCCGATGTCATGATTTTACCCACTTCTACATGATATTGTTTCCAGAGTGTTCCCGGTGTGAGCATTTTGGTGGCTTCATTTTTAACTCTCAAAACCGCATTGTAAACCGCTTTCTGTCTGTCAGAATAACGTCCCGAAACTGGAATTGTACGTGTTAAATCACTCGAATAATTGGCGTATTCGGCGGCAACGTCAAGTAATACTAAATCACCTGCTTTGCATTGCTGATTGTTTTCGATGTAATGCAGAACATTGGCATTATTTCCAGAAGCAATAATCGGCGTGTAGGCAAAACCCTTGGAACGGTTACGTATGAATTCGTGAATCAATTCTGCTTCAATTTCATATTCGGTTACGTTTGGTTTTACAAATGAAAGTAATCTTCTGAATCCTTTTTCGGTAATATTACAGGCATTTTGAATTAAATCTAATTCTTCCGATTCTTTTACAGAACGAATGCGCTGTAATATTGGATTACTTTTCGCAACCTGATGCGCAGGATATTTGTCTTTCCACCATTTTACAAAGCGTGCCTCACGGGTTTCCGTTTCGACCGAAGCACGGTAGTGTTCGTTGGTATTGATGTACATCGTATCGGCATAAGTCATCATTTCGTTCAGGATTTTCTCGAAATCCTGCAGCCAATAAACCGTTTTAACTCCCGAAACTTCAAAAGCGTGCTCTTTGGTTAGTTTTTCGCCCTCCCAAATAGCAATATGCTCACTGGTTTCTTTTAGGAATAAAATTTCTCTTTGGTTCTCATACGGAGCATCTGGAAAAAGCAGTAAAACGCTCTCTTCCTGATCAACTCCCGACAAATAAAATATATCGCGATGCTGTGCAAAAGGCAGGGTGCTGTCGGCAGAAACTGGATAAATATCGTTAGAATTAAATACAGCTACACTATTAGGTTTCATTGCAGACATGAATTTTGCTCTGTTTTTAATAAAAAGAGCAGAGTCAATTTGATGATATTTCATAAGAAAATGATTTTTGGTATTTAATCTTCAAAAATAGAAACTTTTATAACGAAATTAGTTCTTTGAGTGATTTTTTTAAGGTTTTTATAACGGACTTTTAATAATGACAATAATTTGATTGTTAATTTTTTTGAAGCAGAAAGCTTGGGTCATTTTTAGGAGATATGGTTCCCGCTGTCCGCTGCAATCTTGTGGGCTGAACCCCAGCCCACAAGGATTTTCACTTCCATCGGGGCTAAAAATCAACATTTTGCTTTTTTAGAATTTGAAAAAAAAGCAATGATTCGAGTTCGTAATCTGCCGCCAGATTTAAAGAATTTCCATCAACTAATCTGTGGTCGACTATTTTTAGAATCCAAAATATTTAATTTTATAAGCCGATTGCTTTTTTCTGTTCACTGCTTTGAATGGAAGCCTCGATAATCTGCATTACACGTGTGCCGTCCTGCGCTGTGACAGGTTCGAACGAATCATTTACAATCGACTGATAAACACCATCAAAATAATCATAATAATTCCCTTGAAGTGTTGGAACTTTTTTCTTAATGATTTCGCCATTAATTTCGGTATGCAAAAAGCCTTCCAGTTCCTTTGGTTCGGTTCCCCAAGTATCCAAGTTTGGTTTTTTGCCCAATTTCAATTCGTCTTCCTGCACATCACCGCGAGGTTTCAGGAACGTACCCTTTTTGCCATGAACAACATAGGCCGGATTGGCTTCTCTAACAAAAAAACCAGCTTTTAATCTCACTCTAAAATCCGAATAAAAAAGCAGAATATCAAACCAATCATCTACCAACGAATGTTCTCTCGTTATGCGGATATCGGCAAAAACACTTTTTGGAAATCCAAATAAATACAATGCCTGATCAATGATATGCGGTCCTAAATCCTTTAGAATTCCAGCTCCAGCATTAGCAGTTTCTTTATGCACTTTGGGACTCAAAATTGGATTGTAACGATCGAAATGAAACTCGGCTTCGACTAATTCTCCAAGAACGTCGCTCGAAACAATCTGCTGTACAGTTTTCAAATCACTGTCCCATCTGCGGTTTTGGAATACCGAAAGTTTCATTCCTTTTTCTTTGGCTATATCTGCCAATTCCTGAGCTTCGGCAACCGTAGAGGTAAATGCTTTTTCGACAATGGCGTGTTTTCCTGCGAGTAAAACCTGTTTTGTGTAATCGAAATGAGTGCTGGTTGGCGTATTTACAATAACCAAGTCAGCATCGCTTTGAAGCACTTCTTCAAACGTGGCAAAACTTTTTACATTTGGGTAATCCAATTGAATTAATTGTTTGCTTCTTTCCCAAGAACCAAGCAACTCAAATCCTTCATGCAGTTCTAAAAATGGTGCATGGAAAACTTTTCCAGACATCCCGTATGATAATAGTGCGGTTTTTATTTTTTGCATATATTTTATTATTAGTTTGCAATCCTGCAAGGTTTCGAAAACCTTGTAGGTGTACTTTTAAATTTTAATACCTACAAGGTTTTGGAAACCTTGCAGGAAAATCACTTATTGCTTTTTTGCTCGTTCGTATTGTTTCGGCCATTGAACATCAACTCCTAATTCACGGGCAAAATCCAAGCCCATATTTGGGTTTCTTAATGACTCTCTGGCAAACAAAACTAAATCTGCTTTACCGCTTGCTACAATATCTTCAGCCTGTTGCGAAGTAGTAATCAAACCAACGGCTCCTGTCATTATTTTGGATTCCTTTTTTATTTGCTCGGCAAAAGGAACTTGGTAACTTGGTTCTAAAATAATCTGCTGATGCGACACCAATCCGCCTGAAGATACATCTATTAAATCAACTCCTCTTTCTTTTAAGATTTTGGATAATTCAATAGATTCTTCGACATTCCATCCGCCTTCAGCCCAATCGCTAGCGGAGATTCGTACAAGTAATGGTAATTCTTTCGGCCATTCTGATTGTACTGCTTTGAGAATTTCTAGTGTAAATCGGATTCGGTTTTCAAAACTGCCTCCGTATTCATCAGTTCTTGTATTTGTTAAAGGAGACAAAAACTGGTGCAGTAAATAACCGTGTGCTCCATGAATTTCCAATACTTGATAACCTGCAACAACTGCTCTTCGGGTTGCCAGTTTGAAATCGGTGATTACTTTTTGAATGCCTTCTTTGTCCAAGGCTGTAGGAGCCGGCACATTGTCATGATAACCAATAGCACTTGGAGCAAAAGTTTCCCACCCGCCTTGATTTTGAGCTAGTTTTTTATTACCGTACCAAGGTGATGAAACACTGGCTTTTCGGCCGGCATGAGCGAGTTGAATTCCAGGAACGGAGTCCTGACTGATAATAAATTTGGTAATTTTTTTTAGCTTTTTGATGTGGTCATCGCTCCATAAACCCAAATCGGAGGGAGAAATTCTGGCTTCGGGAGAAACGGCTGTCGCTTCCTGAATGATTAAACCCGCACCTCCTGTGGCACGGCTTCCAAGATGCACTAAGTGCCAATTGTTGGCAAAACCCTCATCGGCGGAATACTGGCACATTGGGGAAATTGCTATTCTATTTTTGAGCGTGATACTCTTTATTTGCAGTGGAGAAAATAATTGTGATGCCATAAATGAAATTATAGTTAGTACTTAAACCTGAATTTGATTGTAATTGTAGATACTGGCAAAAAGGCAGTATGTTTATCTTTAGCCCCGATCGAAGTGGAAATCCTTTTTATTTTTTCTTTAAAAATAAAAAGATTGTAACGAAGAGCGGGAACCATTATTCCTAAAATGCCAAATCTTTCAGCTCCTAAAAAAATATAAGAGTCCAGTTGTAACAAAGTTATTGCACTAACGCCAAATTAAAAATGAAAAATACATTAATTAACAAAGTTTTAAAGCGATACCAAAAAATATTGCGTAATTAATAAAATAGAAAACAGTACTTTTGTCCGTCATTAAAGAACCGAAAATTAAAAAATGGAAATAGTTATCAAGCTTTCTCAATTTTTATTGAGCTTATCATTACTTATTATACTTCACGAATTAGGGCATTTCCTTCCCGCCAAAGCATTCAAAACCAGAGTTGAAAAATTTTATTTATTTTTTGACGTAAAATATTCACTGTTTAAAAAGAAAATTGGTGAAACCGAATACGGAATCGGATGGCTGCCTCTTGGTGGTTACGTGAAAATATCGGGAATGATTGACGAAAGCATGGACAAAGAACAAATGGCCCTGCCTGCACAGCCTTGGGAATTTCGTTCTAAACCGGCTTGGCAGCGTTTGATTATTATGCTGGGCGGGGTAACAGTAAACTTTATACTGGCTTTCATTATATATATAGGTATGGCTTTTGTTTATGGGGATTCCTACATTGCGAATGCTGATATGAAAGACGGTCTTTTGATAGAAAATAAAGCCTTGATAAATGCAGGATTTAAAACTGGGGATAAAGTTGTTGCTGTTGACGGTGAAAAAATTCTAAAGTTTGACAGCGATATGCCTATGAAAGTCTTGACTGCAAAACAAGTTTTGATTGAAAGAAACGGTGCAGAGCAAACGATAAAAATGCCAATCGATTTGGTAGATAAATTATCGAAAGAAGAAAAAGGATCATTGTTTTCTATTAGAATGCCATTTGTTATTTCGGATGTTTCATCATCACAAAATAAACAATTGAAGGAAAAAGACATTATGCAGACATTAAATGGCAAACCAGCCAGATATTATGATGAGGTCACTTCAATTTTAAAGGAAAATAAAGGAAAAACACTATCAGCAACGGTTTTACGAGACAATAAAGTAGTTCCAATTGAGGTGAAGGTTACCAAGGAAGGTAAACTGGGCGTTATGCTAAATCTTGATTTGGATTCTCTAAAAAAATTAGGTCTATTTAAAGTTACTAAAATAGAATACAGCTTTGCTGAATCAATTCCTGCAGGATTGAAAAGAGGAAAAGATCAATTCTTAGGATATGGGAAACAATTAAAAATGATGTTCAATCCAGAAACCAAAGCTTATAAACAAGTAGGCGGTTTTCATGCTATTTACAAAGCTTTTCCAGACACATGGAGTTGGGAAATTTTCTGGAAATTAACAGCATTTTTATCAATTGCCCTTGGTGTAATGAACTTATTGCCTATTCCTGCGCTTGATGGCGGTCATGTAATGTTTTTATTGTTTGAAATCGTAAGCGGTAAAAAACCAAGCGACAAATTCCTTGAAAATGCCCAAATGGTTGGTTTTGTACTTCTTATCTCATTGCTTTTGTTTGCTAATGGGAATGATATTTACAAGGCAATCGCAGGCAAATAAAAATATTTAAAAAAAGAGTGAAAATATTTTTGGAGAATTAAAAATTCGACTATATTTGCACTCGCTAAAAAGAGCAACAACTTCCTCCTTAGCTCAGTTGGTTAGAGCATCTGACTGTTAATCAGAGGGTCCTTGGTTCGAGCCCAAGAGGGGGAGCAAACTTTTTTTAGCAAACATACATACCTTTAAGGTAATTCCTCCTTAGCTCAGTTGGTTAGAGCATCTGACTGTTAATCAGAGGGTCCTTGGTTCGAGCCCAAGAGGGGGAGCAAAAAAGACTATCAGCAATGATGGTCTTTTTTTGTTTAAACGCTAAAGAACAAAAATACATCGGATCAGGAGCAAAAGTTGGGGATTAGGCAAAAATAAGATCAAGAACAAAAGTTATGCTATTTATCAAGAAGCACTTTTATCACAGACAAGCATGCATCCAAATCTTTATTTATTTCCTTACTCCAAAAACGAAGTACTGTCCATACGTTTTCTGTGAAGAATTTGCTAACTTATAAATCTAGTTCCGCATTGCAGTCAATCTTCTTATACCAAAACTCAGCAAGATGGAACAGTAAAAATTCAACATTATAACATACAAGTAAATAATATACTTCCTGTTTCATTTCTCTTGTTTCCTTGTAAAAACATTAGTCCCAAAGATATATTCCATTCGTTTATTAAAACAAAAGATCTTCTGGTTTCCAAAACTTTATAATGCGAATTCTAAAAAAAATGCAATCAAAAAAATTAGAATTATTAAAAAAAAACAGCTTAAAACACAAAATAACATAAATTAAAAAATAATCACACAAATATCATTTTTACTAATAATAATTTAATAACTTAGACCAAAGACTAGGCAAAATAGACCCTTTTACACGAAATTGTTAATTATTTAATACTAGGGAAACATGATGAAACTGATGCCGCAATTAAACCCAAAAGGCTGGGACGAAATGTTCTCTAATGAAGGAGTAAGAAATTCTTATACTCAAGTACTGCATACTCTGCAAAACTTAAGCCAGGAAAATTTAAATGACAAACAGCTGCAAGCTTCAGATTTATTCATGAACCAAGGGATAACATTTACTGTTTACAGTGATGACAACCAAGGAATAGAACGAATTTTTCCCTTTGACATTATTCCCAGAATCATCACAAAAACGGAATGGAGCGAAGTAGAAGCAGGAATCAAACAGCGGTTAAAAGCACTTAATTTATTTTTGGAAGATGTTTATAACGGACAGCATATTATAAAAGCAGGAGTAATTCCCGCTTCATTAGTTGCCTCGTGCCCACATTATATACAAGAAGTTCACGGAATAAAAGTGCCTCATAACATACACGTCCATATCGCTGGAATCGACTTAATACGCGGTGCCAAAGGAGAATTCTATGTTCTGGAAGACAATCTCAGATGCCCAAGCGGTGTAAGCTATATGCTGGAAAATAGAGAAATTACAAAACGTATTTTCCCTGACATGCTTGCAACCAATAAAGTAAGCACTGTTGGAAACTATCCAAATATTTTCCACAACATATTGATTTCGCTTTCACCCCGAAATGTATCTAAACCCAATGTGGTGCTGCTTACGCCTGGCGTTTATAATTCGGCATACTATGAACATACTTTTCTGGCAAGACAAATGGGAATTCCGCTTGTAGAAGGAAGGGATCTAGTGGTTAATAATAACAAAGTCTATATGAAAACCACTTCGGGCTTACAGCAGGTGGATGTGATTTACAGACGTCTGGATGATGATTATCTCGATCCATTGGTTTTTAAACCCGAAAGTACACTGGGAGTCCCAGGACTAATCAGCGCCTATCGTCACGGAAATGTAGCTCTGGTAAATGCTGTAGGCAATGGTGTTGCCGATGACAAGGCTGTCTATGCTTATGTTCCGGATATGATAAAATATTATCTCAACGAAGAACCCATTCTTAAAAATGTTCCAACATACCAAATGGAAAACCCAGAAGAAAGAGAACTAGTATTTGCCGACATGGAAAATATGGTAATCAAAGAAACCAATGGAAGCGGCGGATACGGAATGATTATGGGAAACAAAGCAACACAAGAAGAACTTGAAAATGGAAAAACTGCCATTCTTGCAAACCCTAGAAATTTTATAGCACAACCTATTATTCAGCTTAGCACTGTCCCATGTTTAATCGACGGCCAATTGAAATTACGCCATGTTGATTTAAGACCTTACGCTTTATGCGGACCCAATGGAGTGGAAATTGTACCTGGAGGCCTTACTCGAGTCGCACTAACCGAAGGTTCATTGGTGGTAAATTCTTCGCAGGGAGGAGGGAGTAAAGACACTTGGATCATAAAGTAATTTCGTTTTAATTTTTTAAAATGAATCAAAATGGAAAAGAATACAACAAACACAGAAAAAAAAGACAAAACAATGTTTGCCTTTTTACCAGAGATGGTTATTGAACATATAAATCATCCTGAACCAAAAAAAATTAAAGTCATCACTAATGATGTAAAAGATGATGAAACCTCAAATGCAACATTATCACAAAATATAGTTTTTGATCCTCTTGCAGATCCTTTTGACGGAATAAATATAGAAATAGAACCACGCAAAAAAAAAGCAAAAAAAATAAAAAAGCAGAAAATAAAGTTTACTGAAACGGTAACTGTACCAAAATTGGAAACTATCACAACCAACACTTCAGAAAATAAAATCATAGAATTTGTAAAGAAAATCAAATGCAGCTTTTTTAATTTTTAAACAGCAATAAACCAAAACAGTATTTCAATATAAATTATAACCAATAAATTTTTTATCTATGAAAACAATTATGACAAGCGGAGCTACAAACGGGATGTTTTTACTCAACACAGAAACCTCAATCATTTCAAATCATTCGATGAAAAAAGAAATAACAGTTAAAATGGAATCGAATAATCCAATTATAGAATCCATTATCGAAACTATAGTCGAACCGATTATATACAAATGCTAAAACAAAGGATTGGTTTTAGCTTAATTTTCTTCTGATGAATCTAGTTTGAAACATCAGAAGAAAATACAATCATACGATTTCTAAAAATCTAACGCAATTTATCCCAATTTTAAAAATCGATTCTAATGAAAGCAAATATGCTAAGCCGTGTTGCAGACGGAATGTTCTGGCTCAACAGATATATGGAAAGAACTGATGGCATGCTGCTTACTCTTAACACAAGTTACATACTGTCATTTGACAAAGAAACCGATGATTGTCAAGGTTACAAACCCCTGTTAAACTATTACACCAATTTAACGTACAATCAGATAGAAGAAGTACAAAATGATACTGCCTTTATTTTGAAATATATTATTTGTGACAGTCAAAATCATAATTCGGTTAAAAATCTGGTTGTAAAAGCACGTGAAAATGCAAGAGGATCACAGGATAAAATTACCAAAGAACTTTGGGAGCATATCAATTCGCTCTACCATTATATGAATTCACCCGATCTTCCTAGAAAACTGGAAAGCTCCGATGCTTTAAAGGTTGTAAACAAACTCAATAAAGAACTATTGCTTTACAACGGAATTTTCCATGTTACTATGCCTAGAGGGCTTGGTTGGAGTTTTTCGAATATTGGAAAATTAATTGAACGATGTCTGCAGACGATTTCCATGACGCAGGCCTATTATATTCCTATCAATTACAATCTGGACGGAAACGAAGATGTAATGTACTGGAAAAGGCTCTTGCTTTCATTATCTGGCTATGAACTGTATCTGAAGAGCTACAGCAACATTAAACATAACCGAAAAATAGTTGAACATGTTATTTTTAATTATGATTTTGCACATTCTGTAATTTTTACATTGGACTTGATCAATAAATATTTGGACAGCCTTGTAAAAGACAGCGAAATAAGTGAAGCCCGAACATTGTACAATCAATTTGGAAGGTTAAAAAGCTACATCGTTTATACGGATTATCATCACATGACCAACAAACAATTAGAAGAGGTTTTAGAAACTACCAAAACACAGCTCAATCAGTTTTCTGTCGATTTTTCAAAATTATTTTTCTCCTATACTTAACATTTTATGGCAATATTTAAAATAACACATATCACTAAATATCAATACAGCTTGCCTATAAAAGAAAGTATAAACGAAATCCGTTTATTTCCTCATCATTTTAAGGGCCAGGAAGTACTTGACCATCAGCTCTTGATTTCACATGATCCCGAAATAGCTTATTTTAGAGATTATTACGGCAACCTAGCCGCTAATTTCAATAATCTGGAATCTCATAATGAAATGGCTATCGAATCCCGAATGACTGTCAAGGTAAGCCATTCGCTCAAAATTCCTGAAATCGATGCCATTACTGTAAAAGATTTAGAAAAAGAAAAAAATAACGACATCACCTTATTAAGACTCAGCTATCCCGAAACGATCACAAAACAACAGGATATAGACACTGTTTTGGCAGGTTTTGATCTCGCCAACAGCTCAATTATTACCGTTGCCCAGTTGTGCAATGAATATATATTTAACCATTTTACCTATACCAAAGGAATCACCAATATAGAAACGACTATAGATGAAATTTTGGAGTTAAAAAAAGGTGTCTGCCAGGATTTTGCTCACATCTTACTGCAGTTTTTAAGAACTGCCGGAATTCCTTCCCGATATGTAAGCGGTTATGTATGCCCCAACGAAAGCGGGCTAAGAGGTGAAGGTGCCACACATGCCTGGGTCGAAATTTATTCCCCAATCCAAGGCTGGCTTGGACTGGATCCGACCAATAATATCTGGACAATGGACAACCATGTAAAACTATCAGTCGGCAGAAATTTTTATGATTGTACTTTAATCAAAGGGACTTTCAAGGGATTAGCAAGGCAAACGCTGTCCGTTAGTGTTTCAATAGGATACGAAGACGGGCGTCATTATGAAGAAATGAATGATGTTCAGCTCGAAAAAATCCCTCAGGAAATAAACGAGCAGATAAGTTATATCGAACAGCAGCAACAGCAATAAAGAAATTCACAGCTTCGGCTAGAAATCAAATTTAAGCTGTACCACAATTGTTTTCTTGATTTCAGTATTCAAATTGCTCAAAGAAATACCTAACAGCCGTACCGAATCCTTCATTCTTTCCTGATACAATAACTCTTTGACTGTTTCAAAAATCAATGATTTATCAGAAATAAAATAAGGCATGGTTTTACTGCGCGTCTGCTGGGTAAAATCGCTGTATTTGATTTTGAGAGTGACTGTTTTTCCTGAAATTTTATGCTTTTTTAAACGGCGTTCCAGTTCAGATGCTATTTTCTCGAGTTTTTCCACCATAAATATCTCTGAAGAAAGGTTGCTGTCAAAAGTGTATTCGGCCGCAACCGATTTGGCGATACGATTGGATTTTACTTCACTGTTGTGAATGCCTCTCACTACATTATAATAAAAACTTCCCGATTTGCCAAAGTGCTTTTCTAGAAATTCGATAGGTCTGTTTTTAAGATCCAAACCGCTAAAAATACCAAGCTGAAACATTTTTTCGGCCGTGACTTTCCCTACTCCATAAAACTTTTGAATAGGCAGCTGTTCCAAGAAAGCAATAACTTCATCAGGATTAACCGTTTTCTGCCCATTTGGCTTATTATAATCACTTGCTATTTTGGCAACAAATTTATTAACCGAAATCCCAGCCGAAGCTGTTAAGCCGACTTCCTTAAATATCCGCATCCTAATTTCCTGTGCCAATAATGTAGCACTGGGATTTCCTTTTTTATTTTTGGTTACATCTAAATAAGCTTCATCCAGAGATAAAGGTTCTATCAAATCTGTATAATCTTGGAAAATCGTATGTATTTTTTTTGAAATTTCTCTGTACCGATCAAAACGGGGTCTTACAAAAATAAGTTCAGGACAGTTTTTTTTGGCCAAAACACCGCTTATTGCACTCCGAACACCAAACTTCCGAGCTTCATAACTTGCTGCCGAAACTACTCCGCGGTTTTCTTCACCTCCAACAGCAATAGGCTTTCCACGTAATTCAGGATTATCCATCTGCTCCACCGATGCATAAAACGCATCCATATCGATGTGTATAATCTTTCTATGTGGAATTGGTTCTGGCATATCACAAATTTAGAAACGTTTTAAACGAGATAGAATGATAAAACTGTTAAAAAATAAATGAATACCTTTGAGCTTTTACACGGCATTCGCTTTTAAAAAAGATAAACACGAATTTCACCAATTAACACTAATTCTTATCAAAATTGAAATCAAATTTTACAACTTTTACAGTTTCGAATATTTTGTGTAATTAAACAGCAATCTTAATTCGTGCAAATTAGTGTAATTCGTGTCAGAAACTTTTAAAAGCGAATGCTCTGGAATTTTTACTAGTCCAGATGCAAAATTACTTTCGCAATTACCTTTTTATTTTAAAAAAAAAGACATAGTGTACAGCTGGATAAAACTCCTAAAAAAATATTCAAAATGATAGAAATAGAAAGAAAATTTTTGGTTACATCAGATGCATTTAAGGCAGAAGCTTTTGCTCAGAACCGAATAAAGCAAGGCTATTTGAGTTCTGTTCCCGAAAGAACTGTTCGGGTACGTATAAAAGGCAGTAAAGGTTTTTTGACTATAAAAGGAATTTCTAATGAATCTGGCATGTCACGTTTTGAATGGGAAAAAGAGATTCCTGCAGCCGATGCCGAAAAATTATTGCTATTATGCGAAACAGGCGTAATCGACAAAACCCGATTTGAAGTAAAATCGGGCAGTCATATTATAGAAATTGATGAATTTTATGGTGAGAACGAAGGTTTAATTATGGCCGAAATCGAATTAAAGTCAGAAACTGAATCTTTCAAAAAACCAATCTGGCTGGATAAAGAAGTTACCAGTGACAAAAGATATTACAATGCTTATTTGAGCAAAAATCCGTTTAAAAGCTGGCTGCATCCTTAGTAATTAGTTTTTCATAAATCACTAAAAAACTATCATTTTCGTAACTCTTCAATTTTTACGATTACGGCTCCGCTGCTTTTATTGGATGCAATTTCCATAAAAGCTCTTTTGCTTAAGTCGATTTCTCTTCCTCTTGCAAAAGGACCTCTGTCAATTACCTCCACAATTACAGATTTACCATTGGCTTCATTGGTAATCCGCAGTTTGGTTCCAAAGGGGAATTTTCGATGTGCAGCTGATAACTTTTGGTTATCAAACCGTTTTCCGCTAGCCGTTTTTTTACCATTAAATTTATCATGGTAATAAGAGGCGTGGGCATCTTTTTTAAAAAATACAAACTTTCCAGTTTCAACAATTACAGTATCTGGGGCGATAGCAACTGGTTCAATAACTTTTTCTGCAACTTTTACAGTTTTTTTTACAGTGTCTTTATTAATGGAAAATTTTTTGCTTGTAATAATAGTACTTTGACTGCTTACTACCCAAACATTGGCTAGTAAAAATGAAAGTGTGATTATTTTTTTCATTTATAGTTTATTAGGTGAAACTTTGAAAGGCAAAAAAAATATGGGTAAAAAAAAATCCTTTTCAGGATTTTTAAATTTGGTTTATAACCACAATGACCAAGGAATCCTGCTTAAAATAAGCAACAATCCTAAACCATAAAAAATAGAAAAGGTTTTAAATTTTGATTCGCTTGAAGTTAATTTTTTATGTTTTGACCAGCCAATTGTAATTAGGGCGACTGCAATTAAGTTGATCAGCGGGTGTTCCAAAGAAGTTAAGCGTAAAGCTTTGTCAGACATTTGTCCAAAAGATGCCAATCCCACCGGAGAAACAAAATAAAGTATTATACCAGCTAGTAATTGAACATGTATTCCAATTAATCCGAATAAGCCAATTTTTCTGTCTTTTGGGGTAAATTCTTTTTTGGATGACATTCCTATTATAGCATTAACAACTGCAATAACAAGAACTAACAATGCAATATAAGCCCAGCCTGAGTGAAATTTTTGTAAAATCGTGTACATAAATGTTATTTTAATTTAAACAAATATAGCAAAAAAGACCATAAAAAAACCCAGAAATTAATTCTGGGTTTTTGATAAAAAAATTATTTATTACAATGACTGCAAAACTTTGTCGGTTATCTGAATAGAACCGTTTGAACCTTGTATGTTAAGAACTTTTGCATTAGCATTTACTGCCGGTGCAGATTTGTCAACAATTTTCAAAGTTGATTTAGTTATCACAAATGTATAAGTAGGAAACAATGTTGTAACAGTTATATCTGCAGAAGTTGAAAAAGCCGTTGTAGAAGCAGCAACCCTATTACTTTTCTCTAAATGATAGTTTAAGATTTTAGTAATGTCAGCATCCGTTTTACCTACTAAATAACCGCCAGTCCCTGATGCTGCAGTAAATGCATCATTATTTGGAGCAAAAACACTAACTGGAGCCACTCCTGTTGCTGCGTTCAAAGTAGCCAATACACTTGCTTGAGGAGCACTTTTAACTAGTCCTAACAAAGAAGTCAAACTTGGGTTTGCAGCAATTTGATTTACAATTGTTGGCAATAACAAAACTGCATCTATAACATGTACCACACCATTACTTGCATCAACATTTTCTTTTATGATTTTAGCTCCGCCATTTGCAGAACCTCCATTTATTAAAATATCTGCTGCTGGTTTATTAAAATATATATTCAAGTTAGCACCAGAAGTAGCTGTAGTTGTAGATTTGTAATATCCAAAAGTTTTATAATACCCAACCTCCAATAAATCAGAAGTTCTAGTTCCAACACCAATAACGTGATTCTGCAATGATAATTTTAAGTTAGCAATTATAATAGCATCAGCAGAAACAAGGGGATTCAATGAGTTTATAGAAGCACTTGTAATTCCAGCAGCAGTAAACGCAGCATTAGTTGGTGCAAAAACAGTATATGAACCTGGATTTCCTAAAGTTACATCTAAACCTGTTTTCTTTAATGCATCTACCAAAATACTAAAATTAGGATCTGCTTTTGCTATTTCAAGTATAGAAGGAAGTTTCACTACATCTTTAGTGTCATCATTAGTACAAGAAAATGTCATTAATACAACCGCTAAAATGGTAACAAAATATAGAATTTGATTTTTAATTTTCATAATTATTTATTTTATGTTTATAAAGTATTCGTCTAGTTTTTAAAAATATTTTTTATTTACCGAAAGTATATCTTAATGTAAATTGCGCCTGCCAAACATCAGATACTGAAGTATTTTTTTGGAACGTATCTCTCGCTAAAAATCTTTTTCCCTCATTATCTGTCTGTAAAGCCATCGTATAGAAAGGAGTGAAATTATTAGCGACACTTGGAGCTGATGACACCGCCAAAATATTAGTTGCGGTAGCACGTTGAGAAATACCCCAATCTCTATTGACGAAGTTTGTAAAGTTCAAGATATCCGCTCTAAACTGAAAGCTGTTTTTCTTACCAGCAATAGTCACGTAGAAATCTTGAGTAACTGACAAATCAACTCTGTGTAACATTGGTAAGATGTTTGAATTTCTCTCCACATACTGCCCTCTTCTTTTAGACAAATAAGGATCCTGATCAATAAATTTATCAAAAGCTTCTTGTTGTTGAGCTTCTGTGTACAATACTAATGTTGAACCTCCTAAATTTTGAGTAATTGGATTAAACCTAATATCTGTTGCTTTTACTGGAACAAAAAGCAAATCATTTCCAGTAACTAAATCTCCATTCAAATCACCTCCATACGAATAAGAGAATGGGCTTGCTTGTTCCCCGATATATCCTAAGTTAATAGTTGTTGCTCCTCCATATTTTTTACCATAATCAATTTTGTATCCAACAATACCAACATATCTGTTTGGTGTATTGTTATTAGAAATGCTTAAATCCTGAACATTATTTCCATAAACTGACTTCGTTCCTGTCTGCCAAGTACCAGAAGCTGTTGATCCCGGAGAAATCAAATCATAAGCAGCAGAATGCGTATAGGCAAATGACCCCCAAAGTCCATTTTTAAATGGGTATTCCAATTTAAAGGTAGTAGAATAAAAATAGCCTTGATTAGTATTTGTAAGTACAATTGCATTTGAAACATTGTTGTTTATTCTAGTTCCATTATCAGTACCTGCAAATAACGGTCTGTTGTCTGGCCCTGCGATTGATCCTACCGGATTGGCTAAATTGGCATTATAATATCCTACTTCATTAATATTTTTACTAAATATTCCTTCTACAGTTCCAACAAAACCAAATGGTAATTTTTGATCTACTGCAACAGTAGTTTTCCATACTTGAGGAAATTTATAATCCTTGTCTGTGAAAGCCAAATCAAAAGTAGAAGGTAAAGTTGGTGTAGCTGGTGTAAAATACTGAGCTGGACTAGTTGTAAAACCATATCCTCCTGCACCTACTGAAGCATTGCTGGCATCAACAAAACCTGTTAATACTCCATTATTTCCAATAGCATTTGACAAATATACATAAGGAGGTCTTCCTGTAAAGATTCCTGTTCCTCCTCGTACTTGAGTTTTTGAATCTCCTGCAACATCTAAATTGAAACCAACTCTTGGTTCAAATAAATACTGTGTATCTGGCATTTCACCTGTGTTGAATTTTTCACCATCTGCAAAAGTCATAGCAGTAACAGCTTTATTTTCAATGGCTGTGTTTTTAAAGAAAACTGTTGTAGCTCTCAAACCAAAAATAATTTTAAACTGATCATTTACCTTAAAATCATCTTGTAAGTATAAATCAATTTTATTAGACTCTAGTAATTGCCATGGATCTGCGCCTCCTGATAAAGCAGAATATCTAAATTGAGTTCTAACTGGCAAATTATTTTTTGATGGAGCTCCACCCAAAGCTAGAGATTCATTTGCGGCGTTGTAAAATTCGTCTAAAGAGTTAAAAATAAATACTCCGTTTGAACCAGAATAAAATAAATTTTCTGATTTAAAATTTTCATAGTTGGCACCAAATAGTAAAGTATGCTTTCCTAAATATTTAGTAACGTTATCTGTAAAATGCAAAGTAGAATAATTTAATTTATTTCCTTGCGTAAAAGGATCTAACCCTACTGAGATAAAATTTGTGTTTCCTGCACTATATCCTGTTCCGGGAGCAGGAATTGCTGCGCCATTTTTAATATCAATAGTTGGAAACAGACCTCCTCCTTGAAGTGATCTGTCTTCTATTTGCTTGTCATAACCCGCAATAAAGTTATTACTCCATGTTTCAGACAACTTAGAATCCAATTGCAAAACAATAGATCTAGTGTTATCTTCAATCACATATCCACTATTTTTAAAAGCCATAGAATTAACATTCCCAGTTCTATTTCCAAAGCCTAAAGAACTTGAATTTGAAACACCTTGATCTGCAGAAGAATCACTATGAACATAACGCACAGAAAGTTTATGATCATCATTTATATTCCAATCTACTCTTCCTAAGAATTTTTTAGACTCTTTTTTAGAATCAAAATTCTCCCAAGGTCCTGTAGTATAATTGAAGTTTTTTTGCATGTAATCAGAAAGTACCTGCATTTGATCATATGTTGGTGCAGAAACTTGAGCGCTTCCATTTGGAGAATTAGTAGAAGTCCAATTAGTTGCAGGACTTGTATTATCAATAGTTTCAAAATTACCAAAAAAGAATAATTTATCTTTAATGATTGGAGCACCAATCCTAGCGCCCCAAATTGTTTCATCAAAAGTAGCTGGAACAATTCTTACTTCACCAGCCTTTGTTCCTATAAAACTTTTTTTATTACTCCTAGTAGAATTATAAACTGAACCTTCGACTTCGTTTGTTCCACTGCGAGTTACTGCGTTGATTCCAGATCCTGTAAAACCAGTTTGACGTACATCAAAAGGAGCAATATTTACTTGTAATTGTTCAATAGCATCTAGAGAAATTGCAGTAGAACCCGTTCTACCACCCGCTTGTGCATCACTCCCTAAACCAAAACCATTATTAAAAACAGAACCATCAATTGTAAAGTTGTTTAATCTTGAATCTTGTCCTCCAAAAGTACCACCGCTTCCTGCATTGGCATTATATTTTGTAATAGCATTTATAGAACGAGCTCCAATAATCGGTACAGCATTAATTTGTCTGTTAGAAAACTGTTGGGACGCTCCTGTTTTTCCTTTAGAAAAAGCACCATTAGATTTTGATGATGAAACAACAACTTCTTTTAGTTGACTTGTTTCGTCTACAAGAACTATGTTTACAGTAACTGTACTTCCTAATGGAGCTGTAATATCAGTAATTTCACTCGGTTTTGAACCTATGAAGGTAAATTTAACAGTGTATGGACCTCCAGGACGTATAGCCTGTACTGAGTAACCGCCTGTATAATTTGTAATTGCATTATACTTTGTTCCTGTAGGTAAGTGAATCACTTGCACCGACGCTCCCGCTATGTTCTCGCCAGTAACAGACTTCACTGTTCCTGAAATTCCTGAAGTAGTTACCTGAGAATAACCGATAACAGACAGGAAAAAAATAAAAATAAAGGTGATTTTTTTCATATTATTTTGTTTGTTTAGTTTGGCAAAATTATAACATTTAAAGCAATAAATGTTAACAATACTTTAAGAAATTGCTCATTTTACTATACATGCATACTAAATAAGCATATCCATATTTATTAATTAATATTTTATTTTTTTACCATAATTTAAGCGTAAATAATAAGAATGTCATAATTAAAATTTCGTTAATAATCGTTTTGATTTGAATTATTTAAAGATTCACTCTTTTTTTTGCATAAAAAAAAGCCCTGATATTTAAAAATCAGGGCTTTTTTAATTATTTGTGTTAACAAATAAACCTACTTGTTTTTTAAAAAATGATTCAATAAAAATTGTGTAGAACTATCGTGATTTTTAACTTCTTTAGAATTAATTTCATCCAATATTGAATTGGCTAACTGCTTCCCTAGTTCAACTCCCCATTGGTCAAAACTAAAAATGTTCCATATAATTCCCTGTACGAAAATTTTATGCTCATACATAGCAATCAATGAACCTAAAGATTTTGGCGTCAGCTTTTGAATCAAAATTGTATTAGTTGGTTTATTTCCTGTAAATACTTTGAAAGGCAAAAGTGCACTTGCCTTTTCTGCGCTTAATCCTTGTTTATCAAATTCTGCCTGAACCTGTTCTTGAGATTTTCCATTCATCAAAGCTTCTGTCTGCGCAAAAAAGTTCGACATTAATTTGTCATGGTGATCTTCATCTCCGTATAATGGTTTTACGAATCCAATAAAATCCGAAGGAATCAATTTAGTCCCTTGGTGAATTAACTGAAAAAACGCGTGCTGTGCATTTGTTCCTGGTTCACCCCAAATAATAGTCCCTGTTTCATAATTTACAGGCTTCCCGTCACGTCCAACACTTTTACCATTACTTTCCATTGTTCCCTGCTGTAAATAAGGAGCCAGTTTCTGTAAATATTGTGTATAAGGAATCAAGGCTTCACTTTCGGCTCCAAAGAAATTATTGTACCAAACGCTTAACAATGCTAATGTTACTGGGATGTTTTTGTCAAAATCAGCTGTTTTGAAATGCTCATCCATTTCATTAGCTCCAACCAACAAATCATTAAAGTTGTCAAAACCAACTGCCAGACTTATTGAAAGACCTACTGCACTCCATAAAGAAAAACGTCCTCCAACCCAATCCCACATTGGGAATACGTTTTCTGGGTTGATACCAAATTCAGTTACTTTTTGAATATTAGTAGAAACAGCCACAAAGTGTTTAGCGACATCTTCCTGCTTAGCTGATTTTAAAAACCAAGCCTTTATAGTTTCTGAGTTAGTTAAAGTTTCCTGAGTTGTAAAAGTTTTAGAAACAATAACAAATAAAGTAGTTTCAGGATTTAGTTTTTTAATGATTTCATTTACGTGATCTCCATCAACATTCGATGCAAAATGTACGTTTAAATGATTTTTATAGTATTGCAGAGCTTCAACAGCCATAACTGGCCCCAAATCAGAACCGCCGATACCTATATTAACAACATCAGTAAATGCTTTTCCTGTATAACCTGTTCTTTGTCCTGAAGTAACTTCGTTAGTAAACGATTTTACTTTATTCTTTACTTCATATACTTCTGGCATCACATTCACGCCGTCTACATTGATTACAGCAGATGCCGGAGCTCTCAAAGCAGTGTGCAGAACAGCTCTGCCTTCCGTTTGATTGATAATTTCTCCGCCAAAATAATCAGCAACAGCACTTTTCAAACCAGTTTCATCTGCTAATTCAAGCAGCAAATCAATAGTTTCTTGACTAATTCTGTTTTTAGAGTAATCAACTAAAAAATCATTCCATTTCAAATGAAACTTTTCGGTTCTTGATGAGTCAGCTTGAAACATTGCTGCCATTGAAGCATTTTGTATTTCAGTATAGTGTGCCTGAAGTTTTTTCCAGGCAGAAGTTTCGGTTGGGTTTATTGTATTTAAAGCCATTTTATTCTTATTTTTTATGTTGTGCAAATTTACTGAATTAAGTTTGAATGGACTAAAATCAGACAATTATATAACAATAAAAAAACAGCCTCAGATACACAAATTTTAAATCCTTTTTAATCTGTGAATCTGTGGCTAAAATATTTTTCGAAAGTGAGAACACTTAAACCCCCTAAAAATAAATTCAATTTGAGAATAACAATTTAACTCTTGAAATACCCTGAAATTTTTTATTACAAATTAGATACGCTATCCAATTCAAATTTTAAATGCTCTATTTTCTTCAAAAATCTTGCTTTATTTTTTGGATTCATTGGTTCTCCATTAGGCAATTTTAATCGTAAAGCATCGACTTGCACTCCATTTTTCCAAAAACGGTAACATACATGCGGTCCTGTAGCCAGCCCTGTACTTCCTACTAAACCAATAGTCTGTCCTTGAGTCACATGTTGTCCGCGTCGCACTAATATTCTGGACATATGTAAATATTGAGTCGAATAGACCTTATTATGCTTCACTTTTACAAAATTTCCATTACCCGCAGTATAACCTGTTTGCTCTACAATACCTGCTGCTGTAGTTGAGATAGGTGTTCCATATGGTGCTGCATAATCAGTTCCTTTATGCGCTTTCCAGATCTGCTGTACAGGATGAAAACGATTAGCACTAAAATGAGAGGTAATGTGACTAAATTTAATTGGTGTCTTAAGAAAGAAATTCTTCAGTGTTTTTCCATCTTCATCATAATAATCGACACTTCCTGACCCTTGATTTTGTTCGAATGGAAAAGCATAAATAATTTTGCCTTTATATTCAAAAAAAGCTGCCTGAAGACTGTCAACACCGTCATAAATAGAATCGTTAATATAGCGCTCAGTAAAAGTCAAACCAAAACGGTCTCCTTTTTTAACTTTAAAGAAATCAATAGACCATGCAAAAATCTTAGAAATTTTACTCGCTAGAGCACCTTCCACTTTTGCGTTATCTAAAGTTTCAGATAAGGATCCTTTTAATACACCGCCAATGGTTCTGCGTTTTAATGTTAAAGGTTTTGTTTTTTTAGAAGCTTTTGCAATTGAATCCCTTAAATCTATTACATAATAATGAAGCGCATCGGGCTGGTAGATAAAAACATTTAAAGTGTTCGTTTTATTCTTGGAACGAAGCAGTGTATACTTTTTATTAATTCTAATGGTACGCACATCAAAAGTATCTTTTACCTGAGCTACAATATCAAATACTTTTTTATCGCCAATATTTTGATTCTGCAGAATGCTTCCAAAAGTATCTCCAGGTTTTACCGAATCCAGAACAACATTAAAATCCGAAAACTTAAATCCAAAATCACTTTTTTTAGATTTTGGAATCACATGATTTTCTACAGCTTCCTTATCTTTATCACAAGAAATTAAGGAAAAAAGGACTGCCGCAATTACAATTATCTTTTTCAAATTATCTCTTTTTATCTTTAGTTTTCTACACCCCAATTAGCTAGTTCTTCCTTACTCCAAAGCTCAGGAAAAAAAATCCTTCTTTGGTATCTAGGGTGCATATATTTTTTCCAATCGCTCCCGCCGGTGGCTTCACCGTCTCCTTTACCGTTATCAATATATTTTCTGGTAGCATTCAGATGTCCCATAACCCAAGTAACATTTACTGTATGGTCATAATGACGCATCGCCTTAACTAATTCGGGATTTTCACGGTCAGTATCTGGCAGCTGTTTGAATTTCTGCCAAAGGTTTATCGTGTTGTATTCTTTCATTTGAGTTATAAATGCCGCTTTGTATTTACGTTCAAATTCTAAAAGTAAATAGGACTTCTCGCCTGTTTGATGATCCTTTCCCGCAGCCTGCCAATACATATGATCCAAGGCGTGTTCATAAGGCGTATTTCGGTCAATAGTGGAACGAAAACGGTAATCGATAAGATTAATTAAATCCGTGGAAGCAATCTCTATCATTCTGTACTGTGCGCTTTGAAAACCGCTTGCCGGAGTCAGCGTATTTCTAAACTTCATGTATTGCTCTACCTCCATTCCATCGCCCATAATATCAAAAGAAGTGGTAAGCATATCAAAGTATCGGCTGATTCTCATTAACCTTTCGGTAAAAAAAACTGCCGTCAATTTTTCAGCATAGGAAATCTGATGCATTTCCCAAAGTATCATTTTAAAAAGCAGTTCATTGACTTGATGATACATTATAAAAACCATTTCATCGGGCAGTGTTGTTCTCTGAATCTGCAGATTCAATAAAGCATCTGTCTGTATATAATCCCAATATGTTATTGGTTTTGACCAAAGCAATCCTTCAAGATGGGTTTCCGTTTTTTGATTAATCTGCTGGAATTTTTGATCAATTTCATCTAAAATTGATGCTGTGGTATCATTTATTGTCATTTTGCTTTTAATTTAAACGGATTATTTAACCCTTTGTAATCTTCCAAATCCGCTTTTAAAGACCCTACCAAAAGTGTTGCTTTTATCCGAACGGGGATCTTATTATAGTCGTCTGAAATCCATAAAGTTAAACTTTCCTCTTCTTTAAATATACGTCCAGACTGCACCAAAGGTCTAAAAATCATGGTCGAAACGACTCCAAATTTAGTTTTAATATCTTCTCTACCTATAAATTTTAACTTAAATTTTGTAATCTCTCCATCAAAAAACATGTCGATAATAACAGATTCTCCAGCTTTTATTTTATTGATATTGGGATAATTGCGCAGATAATAAAATGAGGAAAGAATATCCTGCGCGTTTTTGGGAAAATCGAAAGCCTTTTCTGTTTTGTGTTTATAATCTTTTACCAATATCCTGTTAGTTCTCTGATTGAAAAATCCTTCCTGATTTTTGGTATAACCGCCTTCATTGATTTTTCGAACAAAACGATACGGGTTCCTGGTTTCTTTGTCTATATAGCTTTCATAAACATCCTCAACTTCAAAAAAGAATTTGGTCATACCTGTTGAAAAGCCTTTTCCTATTACATGAAAAACTGGCTCATTATTCAGTGTTTCATCCTTAACTTCGATAGTTGCATAACCTGCATTTATAATACCGTAATGAACTCTAAACTTTAGAAATTCGCCTGCAGCAAAAGCTTCTTCCTTTTGTGTATCGAAACCTAAAGTGATAATCACTAACAAGAAAATTATAATTTTTTTCATTGGATTTCGATATATTATAAAAAATAAATCTCAAATGTATTAAAACAAAAAAACTCAGTCAAATTAATGACTGAGTTTTTATGCTATTAACTAACCAAAAAACTATAAATTATGAAAATTTATATGAAACTAAGAAGGAAACCACCCCTTCGTTGTTTACAGGTGCAAAGTTATTGCATAAATCGAATTATTTTTAGCAAAAAACCAAGTTTAACACAACATTTGCACCTTTAAGGGTTCTTTAACTATTATTTTTTTTGATAATGTAAAAATAATTGAATTTTACAGAGTTCCTCGTAATTCCTGTTCACGCTCAATAGATTCAAAAAGCGCTTTAAAGTTCCCCGCACCAAATCCTTTGGCTCCCATTCGCTGAATAATTTCAAAAAACAAGGTAGGACGGTCTTGAACAGGTTTGGTAAAAATCTGCAATAAATAACCGTCTTCATCGGCATCAACCATAATCGCCAGTTTTTCTATTTCATTCAAATCTTCTTTCATCATACTCATGTGTACGCCCAATCTCTCGGGAATGGCTTCATAGTAAGCGTGAGGAGGGGATGATAAAAACTCCACTCCTCTCGCTTTCAACTCCGAAACTGTTTTTATAATATCATCAGTAGCAATGGCGATGTGCTGAATTCCTGGTCCTCCGTAAAAATCCAGGTATTCTTCGATTTGCGATTTTTTCTTTCCTTCGGCTGGTTCATTGATAGGAAATTTGATTCTTCCGTTCCCATTGGACATTACTTTACTCATCAAAGCTGAGTATTCGGTATTGATTTGTTTGTCATCAAATGACAGGAAATTTACAAATCCCATCACATCTTCATAAAATTTAACCCAAGTATTCATTTCGTTCCAGCCCACATTTCCTACCATGTGATCTATATATTTAAGCCCCGTTGGTTCTGGATTATAATCGGATTTCCACTCTTTGTAACCTGGCAGGAAAACACCTTTATAATTTCTTCGTTCCACAAAAATATGAACCGTTTCTCCATAAGTGTAGATTCCTGAACGCACTACTTCTCCATACTCATCCTGTTCTACTGTTGGCTCCATAAAAGAACGAGCGCCGCGTTTCATTGTTTCTTCATAAGCGCTTCGGGCATCTTCTACCCAAAGTGCGGCTACTTTTACGCCGTCACCGTGCTTTTTCAAATGATCATGGATTGGAGAGTCCTGCGTTAAAGGAGTTGTCAAAACAATTCGGATTTTGTCTTGTCTCAAAACATATGAAGCTTTGTCTTTTACGCCTGTTTCTAAACCGGCATACGCCAATGACTGATAACCAAAAGCGGTTTTATAATAATGAGCCGATTGTTTTGCGTTGCCTACGTAAAATTCTACATAATCGGTTCCTAATAACGGAAGGAAATCCTGTGCTCCTTCAAATATTTTCTCTAATCCGTATTCTACTGATTTTATTTCTTTACTCATGATGTTTATTTGTTTAATCGGTCAATCGTTTATTTGACGAACCGAAATATTGTTGTAGATTGTGTTTTTCTTACCGCAAAGAGCGCAAAGTTTTACGCAAAGTTCCGCAAAGCTTTGTGTTCTTTGCGTGTACTTTTCTTGAGCTCTTTGCGGTTAAATATTTTTTTTATTCTGTCCAAGATTTATAATACTGTCCATCGTCTATTCCCATTGCTTCTTCGGTCACCATAAGCGGGTGAAAAGTATCGACCATTACGGCTAATTCCTGAGTTTCCTTATGTCCGATGCTTCGCTCCATCGCGCCGGGTGCTGGTCCGTGAGGAATTCCTTTTGGATGCAGAGTAATGTGTCCCTGCTCTATATTATTTCGGCTCATGAAATCGCCGTCTACATAATACAAAACCTCATCGCTGTCAATATTGCTGTGATTGTATGGCGCCGGAATGGATTTTGGATGATAATCGTATAATCTTGGCACAAATGAGCAAACCACAAAAGTTCCCGTTTCAAAAGTTTGATGAACTGGCGGCGGCTGATGTACGCGTCCAGTTATAGGCTCGAAGTTGTGTATACTGAAACCGTATGGAAAATTATAACCATCCCAGCCCACAACATCAAAAGGATGCGTGGCATAAACCACTTCGTGCATCATTCCTTCCTTTTTTATTTTGATGATGAAATCTCCTTTTTCGTCATTAGATTCTAGTTCGTTAGGCAAAATAAAATCGCGTTCGCAAAAAGGCGAATGTTCCAAATGCTGTCCCGATGCATTTTTGTAACGTTTTGGCGTGTAAAACGGAGAATAAGATTCTACATAAAATAAGCGGTTTACTTCTGAATTAAATTCAATCTGGTAAATAATACCGCGCGGAATAATCAGATAATCGCCGTACTCAAAAGGGATATTTCCAAGCATGGTGCGGAGTTTTCCTTTGCCTTTGTGAATGAAAATCATTTCGTCGGCATCAGCATTTTTATAGAAATATGCGGTTAGAGATCTTCTAGGTGCGGCCAGTCCGATGATGCAGTCTCTATTGACCAGCATGGGCTTACGGCTGTCCAAAAAATCGTCTTCGGGTTTTAATTCGAAACCTTTTAATAATAGTGATTTTATATTTTTCCCAATGGCTATTTTGGGTTCGACTGAATATGATTTTAAAATTTCCTTGACCTGAGTAGGTCTGTGAATATGATATGACAATGAAGAATTGCCATGAAAACCCTCTGTCCCAAAAAGCTGTTCATAATACAGTCCTCCTTTTGGATTTTCAAATTGGGTGTGCCGCTTTGGAGGGATATTTCCCAGTTTATGATATATTGGCATGACTTTTTAAATTAGAAAATTAGAAAATGTGTTAATTAGAAAATTATAACAATTACTATATCATTGAAAAAAGAAATGAAAACAATTAAAAACTGTTTTTACAAATCAGATCTCCTTATAGAATTATCTAATTTTCTAATTGAAGAATTAACCAATTAAAAAAAATCACTCTGGATTTCTCTTGATTAAGAATTGAAGATATTCTAATAAACCTTTCCAATTTGCTTTCATAATTACAAATGTCGTAATTTTTTTTAATAAAAAATGTAAATCAAAAAATAAATCCAACAGAAAACCAAAGATAAGAATTGGAGATTTCCGGTGACCATGAATATTTTATCTCAACTGGTCCAATAACAGTTTCCAATCCATAACCCAAAGCATATCCTGAATACTTTGGCAAAGAAATCCAATCTAACGATTTATAAAGATCATCGCCTAGATTAGCATAATTAGCAGAAAAATTAATATGGTTTTTTTTGAAAACTTCATAATCAAATGTAATGGTTGATTCCAAATAACCGCTTCCTGAAATACTTAAGAAATCATAACCATAAAAATACTTGAAATTGTTGGTATTATAATATCCATAACCCCCTAAAATAAAATCGAAATAAGGTATGCTTTTATCACCAACAGGTGTTCCTGCCTCGGTTTGAAATTTAATGGTTGCATTTTTAAAAACTGTTTTTGCAATACCTGCTTCGCCTTTTACTATAAAAAAAGGATTAAAATTAGCATCACTCTCTGAAGAAAACATATAAAACTGAGGGTTTGCTGAGAAATACCATCCCTTTTTTGGGAAGTATTTATTATCGTAGGAATCGTATTTGATATACCCGAAAACACTGCCGTATGTACTCTTTGTAATATTTGAATTCAGCTCAAGTGTTTCCGAAGAAATGTCAAGATATTCGAACTCTGCTCCAACACCAATAAGAAATTTTTGCGCAAATAAGGATTGAATGTATACTTGATTTGACAAATTTAAATAATCAATATTTATAGAATTTATACCGTTAATATTGTATGTTATTACGCTGACAGGTACATTTTTATTAAACTGGTTCAATTGTGATTTAAAACCATAACTCAATTGAAATCCGTTATCAATATAATAATCAAAATAATACCTTAGGTTATCTCCCAAAACCAAATCGGCAGATAAAAAGTCATTTTTAAAAAATGTTTTTTTATTGGTAATATTAGCAAGAACAGCACTTTTGTACAAGCCATCGTAATGCAGTGCAAATTTTAAATTTGTCTTTACAGGACTTTCCGTTAAAGTAAGAACCAAGTCATCGTATTCTCCGTTTTTGTCAAAATAATAACTGACATTGCTAAAATTCTGTGTGGCATTCAGGTTATTTATTCCTGTTTCCAAATCTCTAAAGCTAATTTTAGACTTGGGCTTAAAATTTAATTTACCAATAATATAATCCCTTGAATAATTTTTGAGTTCATTTATTTTTATGCTGACAATATTCAAGCTGTCGGTCTGCACTTTCAGTTTGGGTTTGTGATATGGATTAGCCTTATCTACCAAAAGATCTATTTTTTCATATATAGAAAAAGCCGCGTCCTCGCCTTTTTTAATAATTTCTGCCGCTTTTTCAAAAGATACTACTCCATAATTTTTAACATCAGGCTTTATATAGATTTCAGTCAGATTTGCATTTTTTTTCATTCTTTCAATCATCTGCAGATTGGTAATCTGAAAAAAAACTTTTGAGGCACTTCTAAGTTCATCTTTACTCAATAATCCAGATTGAACATCGACTCCTATTATAATATCAGCACCCATCTTACGAACCTCATCAATCGGATAATTATTAATTACGCCTCCATCAATAATTAGATTGTTATCAATGATAATAGGCGCAAATATGGAAGGAAGGGATGCACTGCCTGTTATGGCCTGAGACAAAATTCCTTTGTCAAAAACCACCTGCTCTCCTAGAGCGATATTGGTTCCAACACATACAAAAGGAATTGGCAGCTCATTAAAATTACGAACATGCCTTACAGGAAATGTCAAACGGCTCAATAAATTAAAATTGTACATTCCCTTGGACAATCCCTCGGGAGTACCAATACTAAATTTATTGAATGGAAGTATTAAAGCATACAATTCATCATTTCGTTTTTCATAGAAATTTTTGGAAGACCGAGGAATAAAGTCATTAATAACATTACTAAAATTAGTAGTATCAATAATAGAATCAATTTGTTTTGCATTGTATCCCATAGCATAAAGACCTCCAATTACAGCCCCCATACTGGTCCCGCCAATGTAGTCTATTTTTATTCCGGCATCTTCCAATACGTTTAATACTCCTATATGCGCAAATCCTTTGGCTCCTCCTCCACTTAGCACCAAACCTATTTTAGGTCTTTTGGGTGCATCCTGAGCGTTTGAGGCAATAGGCAATAAGCAATAGGCAATGATAAAAAAGGCTTTTAATATAAAAAACAGGCTGCTGCCAACCTTTGCCCATTCAATGCAGACAAAATCAATTTTTACTTTTGGCTGTTGCCTTTTGGCTGTTGCCTCAATTCTCATATTAAGTATTTTTATTGTAAAAGTCGGTAATTTTTTTGGCTTTTGATACACCTACAACCTCCGAAATTTCTTTTTCTGTCGCCAGTTTCAATCTTTTTACACTTTTAAAATGCTGAATCAAGGTAAGCATTGTTTTTTCGCCGATTCCTGGAATGCTTTCAATCGAAGAATTTAGTGCCGATTTACTTCTTTTATCCCTGTGAAATGTTATCCCAAAACGGTGTGCTTCATTTCGCAGCTGCTGAATAACTTTCAAGGTTTCCGACTTTTTATCTAAATACAATGGAATGGAATCTCCTGGATAGAATAATTCTTCAAGTCTTTTTGCAATTCCTATAATAGCAATTTTACCCCGCAGTCCCAAGGCATCAATACTTTTTAAGGCCGATGACAATTGTCCTTTTCCACCGTCAATGATAATCAGGTTAGGCAAAGGTTCACTTTCATCCAGCAGTCTTTTGTAACGGCGATAGACAATTTCTTCCATCGAAGCAAAATCGTCAGGCCCCACTACGGTTTTCACATTAAAATGCCTGTAATCTTTCTTACTGGGTTTTCCGTCCTTGAACACCACACAGGCAGCAACAGGATTAGTTCCCTGAATGTTCGAATTATCAAAACATTCTATATGTCTTGGTTCTACCGGCAAACGCAGATCGCTTTTCATCTGTGCCATTATTCTGTTGGTATGACGGTCTGGGTCTACTATCTGTAATTGTTTCAGCTGTTCAATTCTGTAGAATTTGGCGTTACGAATCGACAAATCCAATATTTGTTTTTTATCCCCCAGCTGCGGTACCGTAATCTTTATTTTTTCACCTAAATCTACTTCAAACGGAACAATAACTTCTTTGGATAGTAATTGGAAACGTTCTCTAAGTTCAATAATTGCCAATTCTAATAATTCTTCATCCGTTTCTTCAAGTTTCTTCTTGATTTCCATTGTATGGGATCGAATGATTGAACCATGTGATATCTGAAGAAAATTGACAAAAGCTGCACTCTCATCCGAAACTATCGAAAAAACATCAATATTGGTAATCTTAGGATTTACAATAGTAGAACGGGATTGATAATTCTCGAGAATTTCTATTTTTTCCTTTATTTTCTGTGCTTCTTCAAATCGCATATCCTGCGCCAGACTGGTCATCAAACGTTTAAAATCTCTCATGCTCTCCTTGAAATTTCCTTTTAGGATTTCACGGATGGCATCAACCTGCTTTTGATAATGTTCTAATGTTTCAAAACCTTCACAAGGTCCTTTGCAATTACCGATATGAAATTCCAGACACACTTTGAATTTACCATTGTCAATATTACTCTGATTCAAATCATAGTTGCAGGTTCTTAACGGATAAAGTTCCTTTATTAAATCCAGAATCGTGTGCACTGTTTTGAAATTGGTATAAGGTCCAAAATATTCCGATCCGTCCTTGACCATTCTTCGGGTGGCAAAAATTCGGGAAAAAGGTTCTTTCTTGATACATAGCCAAGGGTAGCTTTTATCATCTTTCAATAGCACATTATATCTTGGCAAAAGCGTTTTTATCAGATTATTTTCTAATAAAAGCGCATCTGTTTCTGTAGGCACAACTATGTGTTTGATAGTAACAATTTTCTTTACAAGCACATTGGTCTTTGCCGTATCATGAATTTTATTAAAGTAGGAAGCAACCCTTTTTTTTAGATTCTTGGCTTTTCCGACATATAAAATTTTCCCTTCCTTGTCATAATATTGATACACCCCGGGACCATCGGGCAGGGTTTGTATTTGCAGGGCTACATTAGGGTTGATCATTGGATTTTATGAATGCAGATTAACTTTCAGTATACAAATATAATCATTAATCTTTTTTGGTTCGAACTCTGTCTTTGCCAAAACATTCATAAGATGTTTCAGAAAGATATATCAATAAATAACGCCATTTTTAAATTTTCATTATTAAAATATTATAAATCCTATTTAAAATTTTAATAATAAATTTTAATTTTTTAATAACTAGAATTAAAAATTTAGTTATTTTATTTAAAATTTTTAATTATAAACAATAAATATTATAATGTAACATTAAAATTTTAAATAATTTTTATAATTTTAGATAAAATATTTAAATTCAATACAGTATGCCGATAGATAATTTAGGCAAAGTTCATTTTTCGAATACACAGATTGAGGATATAAATCAAGCCTTGGCAGTCTTAACGGCTGCTCTAGAGAATATGTCTGTAAATCTGAGCCCATCAGAGCATCAAAAATATGGACGCGTAAAAGAGAAAAACAAATTACTCATTGACAAGGTAAAAAACTACCATGATAACGAACCCCAATTGAGCTCTCCCGAGGTGGACTGGGATGAGTTTAATCGTGATTATAACAATCGTTTCCAAGTTTCGCAGATGCTATCCAAAATTAAATCTATCGAAAAACAGCTCATAAATATTAAAATACTGGGCGATTACGACAATTATAGTGATGCCCTGAGAGATTATCAATATGCCAAATACAAAAACAGGTTTGCTTCTGAATATGGCTATGAAAGAAAAATTGAAGATATGATAGGTTTTTTTCCCCGGACAGGAATAACCAAAAAGAAGATCTAAAAGCTCCTATGACAATCAATTCCTTGCCGGAGTACATGTTTTTTAACTTTTTTAAATATTTATGTTTCTATCTGTAATCTGGTAATTTGGCCTAAAAAATAATTTCTATATTTAGGCTTTTATTTTACAGGATGAAAGACACAAAACCATTAATAATTTTTGGCGAAATTGTTTTGCCGGGAGAAAGCAAAACCATTCAGCTGGAAATTGCCCGATTGCATACCACTACCAAACTGACGATTCCAATAATTGTAAAACGTTCCAAATTAGAAGGACCTGTAGTGCTTTTTTCGGCAGGGATTCATGGTGACGAGTTTAATGGGATCGAAATCGTGAGACAGCTCATTACAAAAAAAATAAATAAGCCCAAAAAAGGAACCATCATTTGCATACCCATTGTAAACATTTATGGCTTTATCAACAAATCCAGAGAGTTTCCGGATGGAAGAGATTTGAACCGTGTTTTCCCTGGAAGTAAAAAAGGATCACTGGCCAGCCGGTTTGCCTATCATATTCTTTCCGACATTATGCCTCTTGTAGATTATGCTGTCGATTTTCATGCTGGCGGTGCTGGCCGCTTTAACGCCCCTCAGATCAGGCTTACGCCAAATAACCCCAGCGTGCAGTTATTAGCCGATGCTTTTAATGCGCCTTTTACCTTATTCTCAAAAAATATAGCAGGTTCGTTTCGAAGTGCAAGCGAAAAACTGAATGTGAAAATGCTGCTGTTTGAAGGCGGGAAATCATTAGACATAAATCATGAGGTGGCACAGGAAGGCATCAATGGGGTAAAGCGTCTTTTAAAACATTTGGATATGCTGGATTCAAAACATCATGCTCCCACACAAAAAAAACCAACAATTTATATTGAAAAATCGGGCTGGCTGCGTGCTAAATGTTCGGGTCTGCTCATCGATAATAATCTGGTTGGAGAATTTGTAAAAAAAGGAACCGTTTTAGGAATGATAACCGATCCTTTTGGAAAATTTGAACGAAAAATAAAAGCTCCAAATGACGGTTATGTACTCAATGCCAACCACTCACCCATCGTGTATCAAGGAGATGCTATTTACCATCTTTCGAACACTGCCGAAGAAGACAGCGAGTAAAACCTAACAATTATCATATTTTTCAACAGTCAATACTCTTATTTTTGAATAAAAATAGAGATTATGCTGTATTGGAAAAAGTTATCCCAAAAAGAAAGACAAGCCCGAATCGAAAAAGCCCTTGAAGAAAACGTAAACTTTACTTTGGATACTTCTTTGGGTTATCCAGCTTCAAAATTAGACAGTAAGGTATATTATGAGGAAGCCTCATTCTTAGCCGATGCCCCTACTTTAAAAACATATGTGGCCAATCCAAACCATATTGGATGCCACACTTTAGGCAGTTCAGAAAAAGCATTCAAAGGCACTCAGGAAATGGAACGCGAAGTACTGGATGTCCTTGCAGCAGATATTTTTAAAGCCCAGCCAAAATCCTATGATGGGTACATTTCACCAGGAGGAACCGAGGCCAACATTCAGGCCGTCTGGATGTACCGAAATTATTTTATTGACAAACTTGGCGCAAATCCTTATGAAATTGCGATTTTAGCATCTGAAGACACCCATTACTCCATCCCAAAAGCATCTAACATATTGATGCTGGACTGGCTGAAAGTACCTGTCGATTTTGAAACGAGAGAAATTGATACTTTTCGATTGGAAAACATCATCATAAAGGCAAAAAAACAAGGAAAAAAATATTTCATCATCATCTCAAATATGGGAACTACTATGTTTGGGGCAATTGACAATCCAAATGATTATGTCCAGGTTCTGGAAAAACACCATCTCATTTATAAAATACACCTTGATGCAGCCTATGGCGGTTTTATCTATCCTTTCAGCAATCGGGATTCAGAGCTGAATTTCGAAAATCCAAAAATCAGTTCCATAACTATCGATGCTCACAAAATGCTGCAGGCACCTTATGGAACCGGAATTTTTCTTTGCCGTAAAGGATTAATAGAAAACGTTTTGACCAAAGAAGCAGAATATATAGAAGGAATGGATCTAACCCTTTGCGGCAGCCGGTCAGGATCTAATGCAGTTGCAACATGGATGATTCTGTTCGCTTACGGACCCTTCGGATGGTGCGAAAAAATACGGGTTCTGCAAATGAGAACGCAGTGGCTTTGTGATCAATTGGACGAATTAGGCGTTGCCTATTTTAGAGAGCCATTTATGAATATCGTTACTATTCAGGCGCAATTTATCAAAGAATCTTTGGTCAAAAAATTTGATTTAGTCCCACAAAAACACAACGGCGAAAATTCATGGTATAAAATTGTGATTATGGATCATGTAGAAGTAGATCATTTGAGTACTTTTATAGACGATCTAAAAAAAACACTTTATGTTAAAAAAAACATTACGGACAAAGTATAAGACACTGCGAAATGAACTGTCTGAAATTGAAATAGAAGAAAAAAGTCTGGCTATTGCCAATGTGAAATGTTTGGGACAAAACTTATTACCATGTTTTAGGTAGGTTTCCTCTGGGATCGCATTTTTAACAATCTCGCTTTTCCCAATTTAAATAAGTTCCATCTTTCAGTCGGTGAATTATATAAATACTACGAGTGCATTCATAATTGTTTTTTTGAAATTCTTTTAATGAAATGTAATTTATTCCTTCTAAAGTTTTTAATTTTTCTGGCTTTTTGATATTTAATGAAAAGGTAGAAGAACTATAAAAAAAAACAGATAAAAGTTGGTTTTCCTGGGCTAGGATATATGTTTTTATATTTTTTTAACCCTATGTGTCTTGCTTGTTTTGTTTCATAGCCCTTAAGATAAAAATTAAATTGTGCAGTTGTAGTGTCTTTATTTATAAAGTAACTAGCTATTTTTTTGTCTTTTAGGTCTATAACTACCGTTGTTGATTCTTGCTTTTTTATTTCTTGAGAAAAGGATAAACAAGAATTAACCAAACAAAATAAAACTAATATTTTTCTTAATACTATTGGCATGGCGAATTTGTGTTTATAAAATTATCGATAATTGCTAGAATCTGCAAACGTTCTTCTTTTGTTAAATGTTTCCAAGCAACAATAGGTTGGGGCTATTCATTTTCTTTTTCTAGTTTTGAATCTAATTGTGCCAAGGAGGACTTATATAATACTTTTGAACCCATTTCCCTTTTATCTTTTTCATTACAACAACAAAAGTGCTATAAGTTCCTC